>NZ_CANMEU010000005.1 GCF_947497045.1 uncultured Tateyamaria sp.
GGACACATGACTGCTTCTGACAAATGCGCAAATCTGATCAAATATGTCTTGCTATGCAGGAGCCATCCACACATGACCTTTCGACGTGACGGTTGTGTGGCAGCTTTGTCCCGCACACCGGACCTCCATCGATTGGCTGAGCAACGACTGCAACCGGGACAAACTTGCCATTTATCTTCATGGGTTGAGTGACTGCATTCAGGGATCGACAACGAGGTGAACGACGCTATCGACATGCCTACTGCACGCGACCTGATTGCACAAAACATCTGCAACCGGCCACCAGCGGGCTTCACTTACATCGTCCTGTGCGATGGGTTCGCCGCACACGTATTCGCAAAGCACCGCTGCGAGTAGGAAGTGGAACTTGACAACACCCGTGTCGTCGCTCTCGATCACATCCACATTGGTCAGGTAGCGGACGGGACGGGCAACGATGGTTGTTTCTTCGCGAAGTTCGCGGATGGCTGCATCCATCGCGGTCTCGCCCAGATCGACGTGACCGCCTGGAAAGCCCCAGAGGCCAGCGTCAGGTTCGTTGCGCCGCTTGACGAGCAGGACCATGCCATCCCAGATCACAACAGCGAGTGCCGCCAGTTTGGGATGATCCGTCATGAGGCCGCCCTTTCCGGGCGCGGCTGAGAGAGGAACCCGGCAGCAACGATGATGAGAATGCCAACCAGAGACAGCAATACGGGCAGCTCGCCAAAGAAGATCAGGCCCCACCCCAAGCTGAAGACGAGATAGCTGTAGTCGAAGGCGGCCACAGTCGCGGGTGGTCCATTCTGGTACGCGATAGCCGCACCGACACTGCCGACTAAGATCACAGCGGCCAGCGCCGCGACCACGCCAATCAGTGCAAGATCGAGTGTCTGCCAAGGTCCGAAGATGAAGGACCCTTCCTGCCCCGAAAATAGACCAAGGCACGCACCCGCAACGATGAATGCGACATTCAGCGCAAGAGCGAGCGCGAACGGATCGTCGTCACGACATTTTCGGGCCGTCAGCACCATTGCACAGGCATAAAGAAACGCCGCCAACAGGGGAAGAAGCGTTGCCAGATCGAAGCCGGAGGCGTCGGGGCGCAGGATCAGGACAACGCCTGCGAAGCCCAGGAAGATCGCAAGTAAGACGCGGGGCACGGGCCAACGACAGGCGAGAAACGAGGCGACGAGAGTGATGAGAATTGGCGAGGTATAGTAAGCTGCCGCCGCAAGAGAGAGTGGCATCAGCGGCAACGCGGAATAATAGGCAAGCCACATGGCGACCAGCAGGGCACTGCGCAGGATGACCCAGCCAGGCGAGCCAAAACGCTTTTGCCTTTTTCGCCGCAAAAGCCACCAGAGCGGCGGAACGACAAGTGCGGAGCGCAGGATATACATTTGCCACAGAGGGAGATCGAGGCCGGTGGCCTTGATGATCGCATCGCCGAGCGACAGCGCAAGGACGGCGATGACGACCGCGCCGACGGCCAGGCCGGTACGGTACTGCGGTAAATCTCTCGTCATGTCTTTGCGGCCTTTCCTGTGCTGCGCCTCGCTCCGCCGAAGGCGGCGAGAAGTGCACCTGCGAAGTAGATCGCAAGGCCGTTCATCGTTGCGGGGGCATAGTCTACGCGACTTTCGACAATCTGGAACAGAAAGACAAACAGCGGGCCAAGCGCCGTAATGGCGGCAAGCGTGAGCGTGGACATCAGCGAGATCGCCTTTTGCATTGCGAAGACGGGGAATGCCATGATGATGAAGCCGATCAGTATGACGATGAGAAATTCCTGCAGTTCGACCGGGTCTTTCGTGTCGAGGCCGAACCCGGCTGCCACCAACGCGACGACCACATAGAGCGGAAAGCGCAGCCCGTATTGCGCAACGGGCGCAACGCCGAGGCGGTCGAGCCGCTGGCTGTAAATCATCATGGCCGCAAGACTGACTGCCGACACTCCGGTGAGCAGCAGCCCGCCAAGGGCAACCATCCAGCCGCCCCGGACGAAACCCGACTGCCCGAGCAAAGTGATTGCCGCAAGATAGATGACTGCGATTATGACAATGACGAGGCCAGCACCTTCAATCCTGTTCCGAAGCGGGGAGGCTTCCGGGACACCGAGGGCTGAAAAGATCAGGATCGCGACCGGGATCAGGCCGGAGAAGATCGTGAAAACGACTGCCGGTTCGATCACCTGGAGCGCGAAGAAATACGCAACCCAGACGAAGGCGGTCGAGAGGTTCAATCCCAGAAGGGCATGACCGTTGTTCCATGCGATGAGCAACTGATCCGGGTACCGAAAGTGTGTCCAGGCAAGCGTCCCAACTGCCGTGAAGCCGAAAACGGACGCTCCGATCAGGAAAGAGTCATAGTCCTGAAACACGCCGCCGAAGAAGACGGCCTGTGCAGCTTCGAGGATCACAAAGGAGAAGGCCCAGATCAGACCGAGGGTCGCGTTGTTCATCTTGAAATCCTGTCGTTTTCCAGATCCTTACGACATAATTGGTGGACGATGCGGTCAAATTCTCCGAGAATGTGGAGGAATGGACCATTCGAGAGGAAAAATGGACGCACTGGACTTTCGGATCGTTGCCGCCCTTCAGGAGGAAGGCAGTTTGACCAAGGCAGAGCTGGCCGAAGCAGTGGGATCAACGCCATCAACATGTCTGCGACGGGTTGCCGAGTTGCGGCGCTCATGCGTGCTTGCAGGCTGTGTATTTCTCGCTGATCCGGCGAAGCTTGGGCGCGGCATTCGCGCCATCATCGCCGTGACAACCCGCGACCACACCAAAGAGCTACGCACTTCATTCGCCAACCGCATCAACGAAGAGCCTGCAATCCTGCAAGCCTATGGCGTGACCGGGGAGCTGGACGCCGTTCTGATCGGAGTGTTTAGCGACATGGAAGAGTATCAGGCGCTCTGTGACCGACTGTTCGACAGCGACCCCGATGTTGTGCGCTATACGACATTGTTCGCTGTCGAGACCTATAAGGAGACAACGGCGATTACACCTGCAGATGGCGGTCGAGCGTGACGAAGAGTCAATTCGCTGCACGCGCTCCAATGACCGCTTCTCTTTGTCGGCTCTAAATCACTTCTCGCCTCAGCCACGCCGCGTAAACAGCGAACAATAGAGCCAGTACTGAAGCAGCGAGCATTAATAGCAGCAGCGCAAATGCACCGTTGGTCGGTGGCACGAAGTTGCCTGTCGCTGCAGTTAGAATAGCACCTCCCGCAACGATAAGCGCGCCGCTCAGCCCTGCTGCGCTTCCGGCAAGATCAGGTCGAACCGACATGGCACCAGCATTGCTTCCAGGCATGGTAATTCCGTTTCCTAAGCCCACGAAGATCGTACTCGCAAAGAATAGTTCTGCTGACGTTATCCCTGAAGAGAGGAACCCCAATCCACCGGCAAGACCCACACAGGCCACAACTCTTCCGGCAATCATCATGGTCGTAGGTTCGAAGTTCTTCCCAACTCGACCGGCCAGAAAGCCGCCGATCATGAAGCCAACGGTGATTGTCCCAATGTAGAAGCCAAGTTCGGCGGTCGTGACATTGAACGTGGACTGAGCAACAAGAGGAGCGCCCGTCAAAAAGATGTAGAACGCGCCGACGGAAAGCGTGCTGCAGAGCGCGTAAGCCCAGAACAACGGCTCACGGATCAGCGTCGTTGTACCCGGCACTGGCGCAGCGGCATCTGTTGCCCTTTGCGGCTTTGTCTCTCCAAGGTCGAACCAGCACAGACAGAGCAATCCGAAGCCCGCAACAGCATAGAAACCAAAGACGGATCGCCACCCAAAGAAGGTGTCCAGCACGCCTCCCAGCATGGGACCGATCATCGGGGCGATTGCCATTGCCATCCCGATGTAACCGATCAGGCTCACGGCCTCGCGCTCGGTCCTCGTGTCGCGCACGATTGCCAGTGAAAGCGCATAGATACAGCGACAGGGCGAGCAGCGCATAGGCGGCAACAACGCCCGCCAGGTTGAACATCATAATCACGGTGTTGTCGGATTTGTCGTTGTGCATTGGTGTATTCCTTTTTTGTAGTTTTGAAGTCGTGTTACTTGGTCAAACGGTCCAGCACATCGCGCGCCGTCACCTTGGTTGAGGGGCCAAAGCCGGCCTCTGCCATGCGATCCTCAAGCCCGGTGTGATCCAGGCCCGCGTTTATGTCCGCGAGGATCTCCGCCTGTTCCAGTGGGTCG
The DNA here is from genome assembly GCF_947497045.1 of uncultured Tateyamaria sp. Classification (GTDB taxonomy): domain Bacteria; phylum Pseudomonadota; class Alphaproteobacteria; order Rhodobacterales; family Rhodobacteraceae; genus Tateyamaria. The sequence goes on from NZ_CANMEU010000005.1 coordinate 4,192, forward strand.
TCCTTGCCCACAACACGGTCAATCAATGCCTGCGCTTCATCCGCTGCCGACTGCCCTTGGGCCGTGGTGTGCAGTTGTGATTGCATGGATTGTTCGCGGCGCATGGCACGGGCCTGCAAGGCTCCTTGCTTGAGGTCGATGACCTTGCGATGGCCGCGCTCGACGGAACTGCGCAAACGGGTGCTTTGGGTGTCCAGCCGATCAATCGTGCCCTGACGGACAAGGCTCTCGTTCTCCATTTCTGCAATAGCGTTGGCAGCCTCTTGGGCCAGCTCATCGTGCCCGGCCTTGATGGCCTCCTGTGCCCGCCCGGTCAGCGTCGCGGTTCGGGTGCGCAACATATCCAGCAGCTTTTGTTCTGACCTGCGCCGTTGGATCAGGCTGGCAAGCGTGGCCTTGGCGGCGTGAACCTGCCCTTCGGTCTCACGGATTTTCTGGCGATAAGCTCGATGGCATAGACATCGCGCACGCGGTCTTCGGCGCGTGCATTTGCCCCGGCAAAGAGTGTTCGGAACGTAGATAACATGGCATTTCCTTTTTTGAACATCGTTCACAATGGGATATAGGATAGCCTTGAACGCCGTTCAAGAAAAAATATGAACAACGTTCAAAATGCTGTGTTTCCAGTTGCAGAACGCAGCATCATTGCAATCATGCGGTGGATTTGGTCGCGTGGCACGCCGCTGATCCGGTTTTCGAGCCCGAGCATGACGATCCCGTGGATTGATGAAAACAGTGCTCGTGTCATCAGCCGCACCTCGCTTTCGTCCAAGGATGGAAAACACTCGCGGACTGGGTCATCGATGTAGTCGAACAATTGCCCCAGCTCGGCCAGGTACCATTCTGGCACGTCCATGTCCGTCGACATACGCAGATCAAACAGGGCGCGCCACAGCCGCAGGTGCATCACCGCATAGTCCAGATAAGCATAAGACATTTCGATCAGCCGGTCCGTCGCGGGCAACTCCTCTTTGCCTTGCAAGGCGGTTGCCACATGCTGGCCCAGCTTACCGAATGTGCGGCCGTTCACTGCAATTACGATATCTTCGAGGTCGTCAAAGACGTTGTAGATCGCACCCACCGAACATCCCGCCTCTTCAGCCAAGGCGCGCGCTTTGATCGCGGCAAGCCCGCTTGCTTCGATCTGTGTTTCGGCAACGGTGATCAGCGTATTGCGCAATGCGCTGCGACGTTCTGCGACCTTGGATCCCATGATTGCCCCTGTGTGAACTGCGTTCAAGCCATACAGGCCTGGGCAAGACACGAAAACCCCGGCTTGCCGCTTTATTTCTCGGCATGGTTTTGCAACAGTTCGGGGGAATTCGGGGCAGTAGGTGATGTAAATGCGTGTTACATCGCCTATATGTTTCTCAACACATTGATACGAGGGGAGAATTTTATGGCCGATTTTGACAGTCAGGTGCGCGAGTCCCAAGCCCAGGTGGCCGAGGCGCAAACCAAGATTGCCGAACTAACCAGCCGGATCAAAGCGGCGCACGCCAAGATGGAGGCGGGCAGCGATATCACCATGGACATCGAAAACGCCACGCTCGATGAGGTGCATGCCCATACCGACGTGATGAACGCCAATATCGCCGAGCTGATCATGGGACTTGATGACGTCACCGCAGCCTTCTCCAAAGACTTTGACGAGATGCGCAACAAGACGGGAATGGAATCCTTTATCGGGATATTCTCCAAGGCGAAATCGGACAGCATGCGGCAGGAACGGGTACGCACCGCGTCCATTGATGACAAGTTGCAGGACCTGATTTCGAAATCGGACGTGATTGTGCAGTTGTTGCAAGGTCAGTTGACCATGCTCGAAGAGCAGAAGGTGAAGGTCGAAGCCAACCTTACTGAAACGCTGGATGAGCGTGAGATGACGGTGCAGGAACTGGCCGCCTTGCAAAGTGACATTCAGGGGATGGACCCAAAGATCATCACGCTGGAAAACCAGATCGCGTCCGAAACCGATGCGGCCAAACGCACAGCGCTCGAGACTGAGCTGGCAGAGATGAACAGTGCCTATAACCAGATGGTGCAGGACGAACAGGTCAAGCTTGCCAAGTCCCAAACGCTGGAACGCTACATCGAAAAGGGCAAGACCTGGATCGACTCGTTGCAGAACCAAGCTGCGACCCAGATGGTGCTGATCAACAAGTTGCAGACGGACACCAAGCAGCGCGTGGTGCTCTATGACGCTCTCACCAAATCGCTGAAAACCGCGCAGCAGCAGGATGTGGCCCACCGCATCAACGAGATCGGCGTTCAGACGGACCAAGAGGCGCAGACGGCTATGGCCGGGATCGGTGCGGCCACCAACAAGCGGATGGCCGACATGCTTGAGGCGCACGAGGATCACATGGTGTTCGCCCGTGAGGTGCTGGAACAAAAGGCCAAGGCGGATGAACGCTTTGCCCGCCGCTTTGCCCAGATCGTCGAGAAACATGACAGCAACGCATACGGAGGCTAGGCCATGAAACTGGGTCTGATCTGCGTTGCGGTTTCGGTGTTGTGCCTTGTGGGGTCGATGGCCTTTGGCGCGCCCTTGTGGATGAACGGTGTAGGGCTGGTGGCCGGGGTTGCCGGGCTGTTTCTGCTCAGCCGGGGGCGCAAATGAGCGTGCAGGATCGTCATTGATATGACCAAATCCGAGACGATTGGCCTGACGGATCTGTTCGCCTCGCGCCGCTATTTCCGCAAGTTCGAGACTATCATCTCACATCTTGGCCGGGTTGCAGGCGTGATGGAAGCGGAGGGGGATCTGGACCGAGGTGAGGTCAAGATTCTGACCCGTTATATCGCCGAACTGACCTTTACGTTTCGTGCGCTCAGCCAGAAATACCTGCTGGTGGGGCGCGATACAGGCCGCTTTTTCGGATCACTGTCGATTGATGCCCACGAAAGCGGTTTTCCAGCGGCTGACGAGATCATCACCATGGCCAGCGACGCCCAACAGGCGGAGCGGCATTTGGCGGGCGTGCCCTCGGCCGACGCGTTGAAAAAGCAAATGGTCGAGGTAGTTGTCGGCGAACGCGCTGTGCCCACCAAGCTGCAATTTGCGATGTCACAACGGCTTTACTACGAGGAATTGCTGCGCGGGCAGTTGTTCTGGCCGCGCAATGATCCGCAGGCGGTCTGGACAGGGAATATCTCGGAAGAGCGGCGAACATTCCGGCTGCACTGGGCGGTCTATGACAGTCAGGTCAATCTGCCCGTGATCTACATGATGGAGGTCGAGGACAGCGGGCGCACTGCCTTGCCCAAGGATCAGCGCCGCTGGCCCGAGGCGCAGGCCCATCTGATGGCGCAGGCGCTTGGTGGGCTGAAGCTGGTGACGATTGCCAAAGGGTTTGACGAGGACTTTGACGACCTGCACCCCAAGCGGTTGCGCCGGTTTCATGTGGGGCCAATGTATTCCTCGGCCTTTACCAAGCAATCAGGGCCGATTTCGCAAGTGCTTGAGGCGGCGCGTGCGCCTGAAGGGCAGGATTGGTCGCTGGTCTGGACCGAAGAGGATTTGCTCTCCGAACGGGTTATGACCGAACGGTCTGGCTGGTTTTCATCCGTTGAACGAGAGGTCTTTGCGCTGGACCCGTTTGCGGGTCGCGGTGCCGAAACCGGTACGACCCGGATGGAGCGCAGCATCGTGTTGCCGGCACGCCCCTATCAGGCACTGGAGGAATTGAACCCGCCGGGGTTCGCATCGGTGCGTAAATTTGTGGTCAGCCCCGCAGGCCGGGTGTTGCGATATTGAAAGGGTGCGACGGCCGGGATGCAGAGCCTCCGGCGGGAGTATTTGAAGAACAATGAATGAGGAACAGAAATGAGCCAGACGTCGGATCAGATGGAGTTGCGCGAGGCGGAGATCGTTGCGCATTACCCGGTGGCTTTGGCGCTGTTGCAAGGGTTTGATCATGCGCCGCGGATCGGCAAGGCAGAGGTTGCTGCCGCGCCTGAGCGGTCGTCGGGCATCGGGACGCGCCGCCGATTTCGGACCACGACACCGGGTTTGGTGACCCGTCGGTCGGTTCCCACGGGTGCGGTGCAATTGATGGCAACAATTGAGGGCGCGGATGATGACGACGCCTTGATCTCTGCGGTGCAGGCGACGGTTTTGACTGCGCTGCGCCGGGCGGTGTCGATTGCGCTGGCTGTGGCCGAGAACTATGCGTCGGTGTCCAGGTTGGGTGATCTCAAACGCGCCAATCTTGAGGGGGCTTTGCCTGCCGCACGCAAGGCTGAGTTTGCCGAATTGCTGGCGGCGGAGGCGTTGATCACCCTTTATGTCTTTGCCAACGCAACCGCTTATCTGCTGTCGACACACCAGTCTGAAACGATCGTAGAGGTGGGCGAGGTCGAAGAGGTGCTGACCGACAACGGCCAAACCGCCCTGCATGGAGCCTTGTGGGAACTTGACCGCGATATTGAAACCCATGCGCCGGATGACGTGCATCTGGTGGCTTGCGTGGCGGCCTATGCCGAGGCGTTGATGGAAAAGGTTTCCTTGCGCGCCCAGACCGCCCCCCGGCTTGAGGCATTCCTGACTGCAAGCTGGCATGTCGAGGCGGATGATTTCACCGTTCAAGGGTTTTCGCCTGCCTCAAAGGCAAAGTCATCCACCCTGACCATGACCTTCAAGAAGCCCCACGAGGTCGTGGGCAACCACATCGCCAAATATCAGGCCATGAAACTGGCCAAGATGCTGATGGCCTACGATTTTGGTCGCCGTCTGAACCCGTTTGCGGAACTGGGCGGGTTCATCTTTACCTTCATGGGCGATGGCAAGCCGGGCACGGGCAAGACGACGCTGATCCAGATGATGGCCGGGTTGTTGAACGACTACTGTCAGGTCGCCGGCTATCCGTTTCGCTATCAGAACCTGTCAACCGACAACATTGACAGCTATCAGGGCAAGTCGGGTCAGAATGCCAAGGCGTTCATCAATAATGTGCTTGATCCGTCCGTGATTGGCTTTGGTACGATTGACGATATCGACCAGCTTGCGGGTAAGCGGGGGGACCGGCAATCCAGTGCCGGGCAACTCGAAATCACCGCTGTGCTGATGGAAAGCTTTGCGGGGGCCAACACCGTTGTGCGCGGCAATTGCACCTTTGGCATGTTCTCGAACTATCCCGAAAATGTAGATGATGCGCTGCGCCAGCGGGCCGGGGCGCGGTTTCTGGTCGACGGGCCGCAAACGCGTGAGGACTACATCGATATCCTCTATCTGTTGATGGGCAAGAACCACGACATCCCCTTGGGCGCGCATGAGGTATTTTCAGCGCAAGAGATCAAGAAGGCGGTCGCCGCCAGTTTTGACTCGCATTCCCGCCCGCATGAGCCGGGGTTGATGGAGGTGTTTGATCGGGTGGATGCACAGATTGGCACGCTTGATACGATTGCGAAACTGGGCACCTACCTGAAGGCGATCCAGGAAGCGGATGAACGGTTCACGGGCCGCGCGATCAAGAACATCACGGATGCAGTCAAGGTCAGGGCCATGGACTTTGAGTTGCCTGACGAGTGGATGGAGGACCCCGAGCTGTTCCTGTTCCGCGATTATGACACCAAGAAGTCAATGATTTCCGAGCTGCGGGTGCCAATTACCGTCGACATGGTGGTGCAGGAAATCAACCGCTACGCCGACAGCGAATTCCGCTATGCGGACAAGTCGGATGAGGTGGCGATTGATGCAATGGTGCGCGACTTTGGGCGGCAGGAAGAGGCGAAGAAACGGTGGCTGGGGGGCAAGGCGTGATGTCTGACTATGCGCTGCTCGCAGGTGTGACAGTTGCCGGCAAACAGGGGGCAAATAGAAAGACTGATCGCTTGTGGTTGCAATCGGGGTTCTGGGCCAGTGTCGGTTTTGCGGTATTGTACTCTGGCTTTCTATCACTGACGACCTTGATCCCGGTCGCTATCTGTTTGTCGCTATCTATTTTGCCGTTGAGATTGTTGAGCCCGGCAAAATGAAAGAATTTTCCAAATGATCCGCCTCATTCAATCCGGCCTGATGTATGGCAACCTGTTCCACGTCGCTTCGCCTGCTTTGGTGGACCGCTATAACCGTGCCCTCAAGCATCTGACGGGGCGGACAACCACGCTGACCGATTTCTATATTGATATCTCAGGCTTTTCGCCTGAGGTGGGGAATGATCTGAACGATCCGCTGTATCTCAACCACAATGGGGTCAATCGACAGTTCATCCTGCTGAGCACGGAGCAGCACAATTGCCCGCTGCTGGATGCCAAATTCTCGACCTCTCTGCCAATCCTGCAACGGTTCATTGCGGAAAATGAGGCAGCGTTGTTCGCGCTTACGGCCCGCGATGCAGTGGCCGGAGAGTTGATCAATTCGGTCTATGACCTGAAGGATCCCAAGCGGTTGTTTGACATTCGCGCCATCACGGTGGAGGCGGATACGACCATGGGCACGGTGCGCAATGCGGCTGATCTTGCGGCCAAGGTCGACACGTTTCTGACCGAAGAGGATGCGTGGTTTGACGATGTGCTGATCGGTGAGATGATCACGCTTGCGGGTCAAACCGGGGATGTGACGCGCAATCCTGTGAAGCTGAAACCGCTGAAGGTGGAGCAGGGTAATTTCTGGACGGCGCATTTCGGCGGGCTTTATGTGTTCCAGTCGGTTGATCACCCGGCCACCATCGCAGTCGGGGACAAGCCCGAGGACCTGCCCACCAAGTACACCTTCGATCTGACCCAGCGGAACCGGATCGCCAAATTCCTTGAGTTCAACGATCTGGTCGAGCCCGTGGTCAAGGCGCGCGGCATTGATGGGGCGGCGATCCTGCGCCAGAAGATGGACTTTATCCTTGTCGCGACCGTGACGGCGGCGGGTGTGGATCTGGCAGGCACCGCGCGGCGCGATATGCGGATGTTGGCGCGACGGTACTCGGATCTGTTGCCAGAGGCGTTTCACGGGTTGGCCGCGCTGGTGAACTGGGCGGAAAACGGTGGGTCGTGGCCGCGCATTTCCTCCGATCACCCGGCCTATTTCTATACGCTGCGGGCGGCGGATACGCCGGATCATGCGCTGGTGAACATGTTGTTGTCAGAGTTGTCACCGCTTGATGTGCGGCAGTTGTTCATCTGCCACAAACAGGCATTCTATGCGGCCTATGCCACATGGCCCGAGCGGCAGAAGGAATATGTCGCGCGCTATCTCGAAGCCGAGTACAAGGCCGACAAGGCGGGTGCGCGCGAGGCGTTGTTCGGTCACGACGCGCCTTTGTCGGAACCGCAACCCAAGTCTCGGGACCTGATCGAACGCGTCGGGCCATGGGGCGCTGTGAGGAGGTAGGATATGGCTTTGATCCGATTGTTTTTTATCGCCTTTGTGGTGCTCAGCATCGTTTACCTCAGCCTGTCGCTGTATTCCCGATCGCGGGCGCGTGACCGGCTGGAGGGTGAATGGGACGAAAGTGACAAGACTATGCCGCGCGACGCCTTTGTGCGCGAAGGTTTGCAGGACTATGACGGATCACTACGCCGTAAACTGATTTGGGGGGTTTATATCGTGCCTATGGCGCTGGTGTGCCTTACCATCTATCTCGTGAACTTTGCCTGATTGGGGACGTTGATGCGCTACATCGGTTGGACTTTGCTGATTATTTTCTGGGTCGGGTTGGGGGCATTTCTGCATTACACGCTGCCGCAGCGCGATATCGTGCGCTTCGTCAACACTTATGAGGAACGCCAGGATCTAAGCGATTGGACCCGCATGTTCTGGTCGCGCCCGGACGAACAGTCTGACACGCTGGTCAACCGCGATGTTCAGTTCCTGCAAGCGGTTCGTGCCAATGGTCAACCTGTTGTCTATCGCAACGAGGACACGGGCTGGAGCTGGCCGCCCTATTTCAAATTCGACACCGCCAACCTTTATACCGAGGCCAATGATGCGGTTTCGACGCGTGCTGCCCCGGAATGGTACGTCATCACCCATTACGGGTGGCGCAATGAATTCCTGACGGTGTTTCCCAATGCGATTTCGATCCGCGCGGTGGAAGGGCCGGATGCGTCCAAGGGTATCCTATGGGTGAACATTATTGTGCTGACCCTGCTGGCGGCCCTGTTCTATGGCATTTGGGTGCGTTGGCGTCGGTTCCGCCGCGCGCGGATCGACCCAAAGATTGAGGAATTGCAGGACAGTTGGGAGGCCGCAGGAGACGCGGTTCAAGATCGGCGCGGTCGGTTCCGTCGCTGGTTGGGGACGTGGCAATCCAAGTGACTGATGTGGGCGGAGGACACCTCCGCCTTACGGGTCTAGGGCAGTGGATCGGTGCGATACAATCGCACCCGCAAGCCGCCATGTGCGATTGTCGGCCCGTCCGGCAAGAACGGCAGATCGGTCGCTTTTGCCAGTCCGCCCTCGCTGGTTACGATACCAATCCGCCAGCCGCTGAACCGTTCGCGCAGAACTTGCCCGAGGCGTCCGTAAACGGGATACAACGCTTTTTTGTTGCCGATCCGCGCACCATAGGGCGGATTGACGATCACGATGCCGCGCGGCCCTTCAGGTGGGGTGATGTCGCCCGCGTTGGCGGTCTGGAACGTGACCAGATCAGAGACCAAGGCCCGTTCAGCGTTAGACGTGGCCATGCCTATGACACCTTGATCGCGGTCTGATCCGTAAAACCGCGCCTGCGGTGTGTTGCGTCGGTTGTGCATGCGCAGCGATTCCAATGCGGTGGGATCAAAGCCTGCGAACTGCTCAAACGCGAAGCTGCGTGCGCGGCCTGGCTGAAGGTTTACCGCCATCTCTGCCGCTTCGATTACGAATGTGCCGGACCCGCACATCGGATCAAACACGGGTTGTGTGCCGTCAAAGCCGCACTGGTGCAGGAACATCGCGGCCAGCGTTTCGCGCATCGGGGCCTTGCCCACCGCCGTTTTGTGGCCGCGCTTGTGCAGCGGGTTGCCGGACGTATCCACGCTGAGGATTACGCGATTGTCGTCAATGCGGATTTTGAGCGTCACGGGTGCATCCGCTGCGACCTGCATTCCGGCGGTTTCGATCAAGGCGGTTTCGATCCGTTTGGTTGCTGCACCTGCGTGGTAGATCTTGGACCTGCGTGAGGTTGCGACCTCGACCCGGATGGGGATATCTGCGCGCAGCACGTCACTCCACGGAAACTTGCGTGCGCGTTTGTCGAGCTGGGCCAGGTGAAAGGCCATGAAATCACCGATCCGCACAAGAATGCGGGTGGCACCGCGCAGCTCAAGGTTGGCGCGCCAGACCTCGGGCCAGCCCCCAACCAGCGTGACTCCGCCAGGGGTGATATCGCGAACATCAAAGCCTGCGGTGCGGGCCTCGTCAGCCAGCGTGCCCTCAAGGCCAGGCAAGGTGATCGCAAACAGGGTGAGGGGCGCATCAACAGACATGAGCGTCTGCATAAAGCGTCATGCGGCGGGGTTCGAGCGGTTTCTGGACCCGTCTCGGTCAGTCCGAAAACAGATAATCGGCTGATGCAACCTCGTGTGCCTTGTCGTCCGGCATCGTCAGGAAATTGGCCAACGCCTTGGTGTTGTCCTCAATGTCTGCGGATTCGCGGATACGGTTGAAATGTTCGAAATCGGCGTCGCGGATCCGGTCGGATTCAAACACCATGTCGTTGCGGATCGTTGGCAACAGCCGCTCAAGCGTTTCTTGCGAGGTCTGTTCGCCCGCCAGGCCGACGCGCATTGCATGGCCCACAAGGTAGTCGTCGCTAAAGTCGCACTGGATTTCGAGCATGCGCGTGATGGATCGGTCGCCTGCAAAATCCTGCAACAGATCAAGGTTGCTGGGGTCCATGCACACGATCAGGCGGTCGGTTTCGTAATAATCAAACAACATCCGCATCAAAGCGCGCCGGTGCCGGGTACGTTTTTCAAGTGTCTTTTGGATGCCGCCCAGATCGGGCAGGGGCGTGTGCTCTTCGTTAAAGAGATACTCCATCGCGGGCACATTCGTAACCTGCCGGATACGTTCCAACAGGCGTTTGGCGACGTGCCACTTCTTGCAAATGATCACCAGCAGCTCGCGTTCACGACCCAACGTGCTTTCGGTTTCCCAGAATCGAGTGGCAAAGCGACGCCCGATCCGGCCCCGCCCGGTGAGGAACTTGAACAGGCTCGCGCCCTCGTTCGAAATCTGGAACTGCACATTTTCGGCCGCATAGAGCAGGCCAAGACGACGCTTGAGGTCATTGCTTTCGGCGCTGATCTTGCGGGCGAACAGGAAGTCCTGACTGAGCAGCAGGTCGTAGTGATCGTCGTAAAACGTCACGGGCATCCCGTAATCCGTGAACAGTAAAAAAGTCAGGGTGCGAGTGCGGATTTCGTCTTCGGGCACCACATGGCGCACGATGGTCTGAAAGAATGTCTCGTCCGGAATCCAGGTGCTGCGAAAAAACCGCATCACGTCGCGGCGCTGGCGGGTGAATTCCAGGACCCATTCGATGGTACGGCGGCGCAGGCACCACCATTGGCTGCCGATCTGCACCTGAATGTCCGCCGGGATGTCACGGGTCAGGCCAAGGCGTCGTTGCGCGTTGAAGGCGGCGTAAAAGCGGCGCTTTTGGGTGCGTTCGTTGAAGAAATGGCGGTAGATCAACCGCTCTTCCTTCATGCCGGTCTTGATCCAGTCGCTTTCGAAATAATCAAAGCTCTCGATAAAATCGGCATCGTTTTCATCAAGAAACTGGTGGGTGTATTCGGCGGATTTGATAGCCATGCAGTCGCCCGACAGCATGTAAAAATGGGTCGCTCGCGGGAACGCCTCAACCGCGCTTTCGACGGCGTAAAGGGTGGCCTGCACCAGGCTCCACTCTCCCCAGCCACATCGGATGCGACGGTGGGCAAAAGTGACGTTGGCGTTGTCCTTGAGGGCGGCGTGGATCTTGGCAAACTGGGCACTGTCAGAGCGTGCATCGAAGTGGATCGACATGTAATCGCCGGCTGTCGTCAGCCGTTCCGCCTGTTTGATAATGGCGTCCGGGTCTTTGTGACACAGAAGGATATAGGCGATTTTTGCCATTTTGGAAACTTAACTGCCTCTTTACCTGCTATTGTCTACGTAGATAAAGCTAAGGAGAGATTGAATAAACCAGATTTCTTTGGTTTTTTGCGATCAGTGAAAGTCACACAGGGATGTGACGGTGTAAAAGGGACGAGCAGTATGGGATTTCCCGGCACTTGGATGACGGAAAGCGAGAGCGTAGTGTACCGGGTGGTGCCTAAATGCGCTTGCTCGACCATCGGGCAGATCATGTATTATTCGGATCATGGCACGTTTTTCGACGGTGACATTCACGATGCCAAGGGCGGCATGCACAAATGGGCTCTCGAGCAGAGCCAGCCGATCATCACCGAAAACGTGAAGGCCCACGAAAGCTACTCTTTCACCTGTGTGCGCAACCCCTACACGCGCATCCTCAGCTCGTTCTTTGATAAGATTTGCGGCATCCAGCGCAATGGCAAACGGTATCGGGGCAACCTTGTCCCGCTCTTGATCCAAAAGTACGGGATCGAAGTGGGCGGGGACGATGGCAAGCAGGAGTTTGATCAGGTCAAATCCTTCCGCCGGTTCCTGCTGTTTGCCCGTGACACCATTCGTTGGCGTCGCCCGATGGAGCCCGACATTCACTGGTCAGCCATGTCCGGCCATGTATCGACGTTCATCGTGAACGGTGGGCGCTATGACAAGATCATCTGGACCGAAAAGTTCAACGAGGGGATGGAGGATGTGATGTCTGCCATTGAAACACCGCACAGTGTGAACATCGCCGACATTCCCCGTTTCAATGAAAGCGAGGGGCACGGGCCCAAACGGGCCCATCCGGTCGAAGATTACTTTGACGATCTGTCGATGCATCTGGTCTATGAAATCTTCAAACGTGATTTCGACCTGTTCAAGTACGACTTTGAAGACCCCAGCAACAAGATGCCGATTGGCGAGATTGATCTTGAGGAAGTGCACAAGAAACTGGGGGATTAAGGCGTGAGACCGGGCGGACGACACGTCCGCCTTACGCGCCACATCAATCTGTAAGGCGGACGTGTCGTCCGCCCTCTAGGGTGCTGATGTGATGGTCGCCGCGATCCGCGCCGCGATTGCCGCACTGCCCTTGTGTGAGGGGTGGATCAGGTCCGGTCCGTGAAAACTGCGGTCCCCGTTGGGCACAAGATCGGCCATCGACACAAACCAGATACCACCGTCTTGGGCGGCCATGCGGGCCAGACGTGCCTCAAGAGCATCGCCATAGGCTTTGCAGTGGTCAATCGATGACGGCACACCCGGCGTGCGCAGATACCCTGCATAGACGACCTTCGCGCCCCCCGCCCGCGCGGTTGAGACCACATCGACAATCTCGCCCGTCTTTCCATCTGCCGAGATGAGCCGGTCAAGCTTGGCATTGCAGGCCCGGCATCCGCAGGTCAGCCACAGATCGTTGCCCCCGCCGTTGATGATCACCCAGTCCCAATCGCTGGCCTGATATTGCCGCCCAATGCGCAATCCAAGGCTCCCGCTGATCGGAAGTGCGTATAGATATTGTGCCCCGGACACGGATCGATCGACCACCGCTTCGCCCAAGCGCGCCTCAAGTTGGTGTGCAACGGATTTACGCGACGCGCCGTGGATTGCGAACATGCTGTCGCCCATCATCAGAAACCGGGCATTTGCATTGCTCGACACGCTTTCGGTGCACCCGGCCAAAGCTAGAAATACCAATAAACTCACCCAAACTCGCATCACATCGTCCCTTTTCCTGTCGCGGCCCAGTATCGCGCCAATATTCCTGCGATTCGGTAAAACCGCCGCAGCCCTTGCGTGCTCAAGGCCCACCCCCTACATCCCATCCCCATGGCCCAAGGTAAATCAGACCCCAACTACAAGATCGCCGCCGAAAATCGACGTGCGCGCTTTGATTATGCGATCGAGGATGATCTGGAATGTGGGATTATCCTTGAAGGCTCCGAGGTCAAGTCATTGCGCAAAGGCGGGGCGAATATTGCCGAAAGCTATGCCGCCGTCGAGGATGGTGAGTTGTGGCTCGTGAATTCCTATATCGCGCCTTATGAACAGGCCAAGATGTTCAAGCACGAAGAACGCCGCCGCCGCAAACTTCTGGTCAGCCGCAAGGAACTGGCAAACCTGTGGAATGCGACCCAACGCAAGGGCATGACCCTTGTGCCGCTGGTCCTTTATTTCAACCACAAGGGCATGGCCAAAATCAAAATCGGGATCGCGAAGGGCAAGAAATTGCATGATAAGCGCGACACCTCGGCCAAGCGCGATTGGGGTCGCCAAAAGCAGCGTCTGCTCAAACAGGGCTAAGCCCTTGCCTCAACCGTGCAGCGGCGTTACCCAAGGGCGTTTTTGTACCGCCCGAAGGGACTGCCCCGATGTCCGATGATCCTAAAACTCTTGTCTCAACTGACTGGCTTGCCAACCATCTCAAGGATCCCGATTTGCGGGTGCTGGATGCGTCGTGGTATCTTCCGGACGCTGGACGTGACGCTCGCGCCGAATATCACGCGGCCCACGTCCCCGGCGCGCGGTTTTTTGACATCGATGAGATCAGCGATGCCCGCTCGGACCTGCCCCATATGGCCCCACCGGTTGAAAAGTTCATGTCGCGGATGCGCCGCATGGGCGTGGGCGATGGGCACCAGATTGTCGTCTACGATGGTGCCGGATTACTGAGTGCCCCGCGCGTGTGGTGGCTGTTCAAGCTGATGGGGCACCGTGATGTGGCTGTGCTGGATGGTGGCTTTCCCAAATGGCAGGCCGAGGGGCGACCCACCGAAGACCTCGCCCCCGTTGTTAAGGATCGCCACCTGACTGTGCGCTATCAGAACCAGCTTGTGCGCGATGTGACCCAGGTCAGCCAGGCCTCCAAACTGGGCACCACCCAGATCGTCGACGCCCGCGCTGCCGCCCGTTTCCGGGGCGATGCGCCAGAGCCGCGCGAAGGCTTGCGGGCCGGTCACATCCCGGGCGCGCGAAATGTCCCGTTCAATACGCTTTTGAATACCGATCAGACCATGAAATCGCCCGATCAACTGCGCACCGTTTTCGAGGGCGCAGGCGTTGATCTGAGCGCACCCGTGATCACAAGCTGCGGGTCCGGGATCACAGCCGCGATCCTCGGCCTCGCCCTTGAACGGATCGGCCATGATCGCTGGTCACTTTATGACGGCAGTTGGGCCGAATGGGGCATGTTTCCCACCGTGCCCGTCGCAACCGGAGATGCCTGATGTTTGAACACCTGAGTGCCCAGAAACCCGATGCTATCCTGCAATTGGTGCAGATGTACCGTGACGACCCGCGCGACCAAAAGGTCGACCTTGGCGTCGGGGTCTACAAGGATGCGACCGGGAACACGCCTGTGATGCGCGCCATCAAGGCGGCGGAACAACAGTTGTGGCAGGCTGAAACCACCAAAACCTATGTGGGGCTCGCGGGTGATCCGGCCTTTGGCGATGCGATGGTGAAACTGGTCCTTGGCGCCAGTATCGCGCGCGACAAGGTTGCCGCGGCTGCCACCCCCGGCGGGACGGGTGCAGTGCGTCAGGCGTTTGAGCTGATCCAGATGTCGAACCCGGACGCGCGTGTGTTCGTGTCCAACCCCACATGGCTCAACCATTTGTCCATCCTCAGCTATCTGGGGATCGAGACGGTCCTTTATCGCTATTTCGACGACGCCACCCGCGGCGTTGATTTCGACGGCATGATCGAAGATCTGAAGACGGCCAGACCGGGCGATGTCGTGTTGCTGCATGGATGCTGTCACAACCCCACGGGCGCGAACCCGACGATGCCACAATGGCACGAGGTGATCAAAGTCCTGCAAGACACGGGCGCGACGCCCATGATCGATATCGCCTATCAAGGTTTTGGCGACGGTCTTGACGAAGACGCAGCTGCGACGCGCGCGGTCGCGGCGGCCATGCCTGAATGTCTGATCGCGGCAAGCTGCTCCAAAAATTTCGGGATTTACCGTGAGCGTACGGGAATCTTGATGATGGTGGCGAACGGCACTGACAAAGGAATTGCGCAAGGCACGCTGGCATTCCTCAACCGCCAGAATTTCTCCTTCCCGCCTGATCACGGGGCGCGGCTGGTCACCATGATCCTGAATGATGACACGTTGCGCGCCGATTGGCAGGCCGAGCTGGAAGAGGTCCGGCTGTCGATGCTGTCCCTGCGCGAACAGCTTGCACACGCATTGCAACAGCGCGCCGGGTCGGACCGCTTCGGGTTTCTCGCGCAGCACCGGGGCATGTTCTCGCGCCTTGGCACCACGCCCGAGATGGTGAAAAAGATGCGCGAAGATCACGGGATCTACATGGTTGGGGACAGCCGTATGAACATTGCCGGATTGAACGCACAGTCCGTGCCGATCCTTGCGGATGCGATCGTTCAATCGGGTGTCTGACCCTTTCATTGTTCCAGTAAATACTTAAAAAGCCCGGCCTGCCTATCTGCGCAGGTCGGGCTTTTCGCATAAAAGGACCGGGCGCGAACGCCCAGTCAGGTTTGTCTCTAAGGTTGAGAGGAAGGAGCTCAGCCTTTGGAGAATTCAGGATAGGCTTCCATGCCCAGTTCCGACATGTCGAGGCCGTTGATCTCGTCCTCTTCGCTAACCCGGATGCCAATGGTCATCTTCAGGATGAACCAGATGATGCCCGAAGCCACGACGGTGAACACGCCCACCACGAGGATCGAATAAAGCTGCACGCCGAGCGACGCATCACCATTGGTCAAAACGACCGCAATCGTGCCCCAGATCCCTGCGAAAAGGTGAACGGGGATGGCCCCGACCACATCGTCGATCTTGAGCTTGTCGAGGAATGGCACTGCAAAGACTACGATCACACCACCGACGGCACCGATTAGGGTCGCGGCCCCCAAAGACGGTGTCAGCGGTTCGGCTGTGATCGACACGAGGCCCGCAAGCGCGCCGTTCAGTACCATGGTGAGGTCCGGCTTCTTGTAGAGGAGCTGTGTCAGGATCAGTGCCGCAATCGCACCACCGGCAGCGGCGGTGTTGGTGTTGGCAAAGATGCGCGACACGTCAGCCACATCACCCACAGTACCCATCGCAAGCTGCGAACCACCGTTGAAGCCGAACCAACCCAGCCACAGGATGAATGTACCAAGTGTGGCCAGCGCCAGGTTCGAACCGGGCATCGGTACAACGCGACCTTCCTTGTTGTATTTGCCGATACGGGGGCCAAGGATCAGCGCGCCCACAAGCGCGGCCCAGCCACCAACCGAGTGCACGACAGTCGAACCGGCGAAGTCGAGGAAACCCATTTCGTCCAGGAAACCACCGCCCCATTTCCAGCTGGCTTGCAGCGGATAGATCACGGAAGTCAGCACGATCACGAAGATCAGGAAGGGCCACAGCTTGATCCGCTCAGCCACGGTGCCCGACACGATAGATGCCGTGGTGGCACAGAACATCAACTGAAAGAAGAAGTCCGAGCCGGTCGAGGCATAGCCGTAGTCGTCAGCCGCATCGGCTGTCACGCCAACCGCTTCCAGAACCCCGGGACCCCAGACGCCAGACAGTACGCCTTCCATCATCCATGTCCCAAGGGGGTACATGAGGTTGTAGCCGATCAGGTAGTAAAAGATCGCCGCCAGTGAAAAGAGCGCAATGTTCTTGGTCAGCTGCATCGTCACGTTCTTGCTGCGCACAAGGCCAGCCTCGAGCATGGCGAACCCGGCCGCCATCCAGAACACCAGAAAACCACCGATGAGGAACAACAGCGAGTTGAAGATGAAGACGCTGTCGGTCGAAGCGTTCACTCCGGGTGTTGGCCCGTCCTGAGCAAGCGCCAGCGTTGGCAGTGCGGTCAAGCCTGCGCCAACGAGGAGAGATGTCGTAAGTTTCATTGTCCGTTTTTCCCTTTGTTGGAGCGCTTAGATGGCGTCTTCGTTGGTTTCGCCGGTGCGGACGCGCACGGCCTGTTGCACATCAAGGACAAAGATCTTGCCGTCCCCGATTTTGCCCGTCTGGGCCGTTTTGGTGATGGTCTCGACGATCTGGTCGGCCATGCTTTCGGCGACGACGATCTCGATTTTGATCTTGGGTACGAAATTGACCGCGTATTCGGCACCGCGGTAGATTTCGGTGTGACCCGATTGTGACCCGAACCCTTTGATTTCCGTGACCATCATGCCGCGCACACCGGCTTCGGTCAGCGCTTCGCGGACCTCTTCCAGTTTGAACGGTTTGATCGTTGCAATGATGAGTTTCACCTCGTGTCCCCTTCTCGTAAGCAGGCTGTGCTGCAATATGGTTCGCAAAAGAGGGCATTGCGGCGGGCAGGCAAAGATTGGGCAGGTGAATATGGGCGCTGCGATCCGATGGCGTGCATAAAAAATGCGCAAACCCGCCTAAGTGCTTAAAAAGTAATCACCCGGGAATCGTCTATTGTTTGAATGCAGGACGTGGCAATGCGTCACAAACCCGATATGGTAAGCAAAACAAAAGGCCGGGCAGGGGTCAAAGATGAGTGATACAAGAAAAGGCAAACGGCCTTTGGTGGCGGATCGGCGCTATCCCAAAACCCGTGCCAAACCCACCGCGAAAAAGCCCGCGCCCAAGCGGCGCAAGGCGGCCAAACCCAAGCGTTCGGGCAATATTCTGACGCGGGCGTTTCGGTGGATGTTGCGCCTGATCTGGAAGATCACCTGGCGTGTCGCGTTTGTCGCCTGTGCGGGTCTCGCCTTGGCTGTCGGTTATTTCTGGACAACGCTACCGGATGTGGACCGCCTGCTGGATGGTCGTGCGCGCGGCTCTGTGACCTTGATGGATCAGGACAACGCGGTGTTTGCATGGCGCGGTGACCAGTTTGGCGGGGCTGTGACGACCCAGACTGTCGCACCGGGCTTGAAAAATGCT
Source organism: uncultured Tateyamaria sp. (assembly GCF_947497045.1). GTDB lineage: Bacteria > Pseudomonadota > Alphaproteobacteria > Rhodobacterales > Rhodobacteraceae > Tateyamaria. Next base: position 22,119 of record NZ_CANMEU010000005.1, read on the forward strand.
GTTGTGGCGACCGAGGATAAACGGTTCTACCGCCACTTTGGCCTCAGCCCGCGTGGGATTGCGAGCGCGGTGCGCATCAACCTGTCCGAAGGGCGGGGTGCGTTGCAAGGCCATGGCGGGTCCACGATCACGCAACAGACGGCCAAGTTACTGTGTCTGGGCGTGGAATATGACCCGCCCGAATGGAAAACCGAAGCGGCTTATGTGGCTGATTGTCGTCGTGGATCGCTGGCCCGCAAGGCCAAAGAGGCGGTGTATGCGCTGGCGATGGAGGTCAAGTATTCCAAGGACGAGATCCTCTCGATCTATATGAATCGCGCTTATATGGGCGGTGGGGCCTATGGGGCCGAAGCCGCCTCGCAGCGTTATTTCGGCAAACATGCCGCCGAGGTCACGCCCGCCGAAGGGGCGATGCTGGCTGGCCTGCTCACCGCGCCGTCGCGGCTTGCACCCACATCCGACTTGCAACGCTCGCAAGACCGCGCCGCAACTGTGCTGCGCCTTATGGGCGAGCAGGGGTATCTGTCGGATGCCGACGTGGCGAAATGGCAGGCCAATCCGGCCGTGCTGTCCGCTGCTGCGCGGCGTCAGGCGGGGGGGTATTTTGCAGATTGGGTCATGTCGACCGGCCCTGAGTTTTTTACCCGCAACACCACCGAAGACGTGATCATTCGTACGACCCTTGACCAGCGGATCCAGCGTAGCGCCGAAGAGGCGTTGAAATTCGTATTCGAAAACAAGGTGCGCGAAGGATCCAAGGCACAGGCCGCCATCGTGGTGATGAGCGCGGATGGCGCTGTGCGTGCCATGGTTGGCGGGCGCGAAACCCGCGTGTCCGGCGTGTTCAACCGGGCCATTCAGGCCGAACGCCAAACCGGGTCTGCGTTCAAGCCGTTTGTCTATGCCGCCGCGCTTGAGTTGGGGTACTCCCCTTATGACACGGTCGAGGACGTGCCTATGACCCTTGATATTCCCGGTTCGGGCCCCTGGTCGCCGCGCAACTACGACAACAAGTTCCGAGGTCGCGTGACACTGATGGACTCGCTGGCGCAATCGCTGAATATCCCCACCGTCAAGGTTTCCGAAAGTGTGGGGCGCGATCTTGTGCGGCGTGTGGCCAGTGACTTTGGCATTGAAAGCGATCTGGCCGCCGGGCCTGCACTGGCGCTTGGGGCATCTGAAAGCACTTTGCTGGAAATGACCGGGGCCTATGCGGGCATCCTGAATGGTGGATTCTCAGTGACGCCTTATGGCCTGATTGATCTGCGCCTTCAGGGGGATGATCAGCCGTTGATGGGCACCGGGGGTGGCATCGGTGAGCGGGTCATTCAGGAAAATGCCGCCGCCGAGCTGATCTGGATGATGGAAAAGGTTGTCAGCCAGGGCACCGGCGGGCGCGCCCAATTCGGCGGACGCGAGATTGCGGGCAAGACTGGTACGACACAGGCGGCGCGGGATGCGTGGTTCATCGGGTTCACGGCGGATTATGTCACCGGAGTCTGGATGGGCTATGATGACAACACCCCGCTGACGGGTGTGACGGGCGGTGGCCTTCCGACCGAGATCTGGCGCGAAACAATGGTGCGTGTGCATGACGGGTTGCCTGTGCACCCCTTGCCGATGCAGGCACCTGCGGGTGTTGCACCCCAACGGCAACAACCAGCTCCCAGCTCGCAACAGCGTGATGTCCCCCGCTCGACCGAGGGACTGATTCAGATGTTGTTGAACGATATTCTGGGTGGCGGTGGCGGCGGGTCCCGGACCAACGAAAACCGATCCGGGTCTGACCGTTAGTCTCAGCCCAGCTTGCGCAAATCCGCGATCATCGCGTCGATGTCGCCGCCATTGCGGTCGATCAGCGCGCCCACTTCTGTGCGCTCGGTCAGCAGCAGGTTCACCCCTTCGATAAACATGTTGAAAAACAGCTCTTTGCCGGAGCGGTCGGACACGTGGAATGTGACCGTAAACGGGGCCTCGCCGCGCAGGAAAGCGGTGGTTTCAACCTCGATCCAGTTCTTGACGATTTTGGCCCCTTTGACCTCAAGCCGCCCGCCGATGAATTCACGGAACCGTTTGCCGTATTTGCGCGCGATATATCCCTGAAAGGCAGTCGAAAAGGCCCGTTTTTGGGCCGCAGTGGCGCGCCGCCCGTCAACACCCATCGCATAGGCGGACACGTAGGATGTATCGCTGTAGCGGGCAAAGATCGCCTCGAAATCGCGGATCATCGCTGCTTCGCCCTTACCAGAGGCGATCACACGGTTGATCTCACCCACCAGTGCGTCCACGAGGTTGCCCGCACCCGCTTCGGTGAGGGCCAAAGCGGGGATTGCGGGCATAACCGCGCTGGCCCCGGTCAGTGCTAGAAAATGGCGTCGTTGCATCGTCAAAAACCCCTTGTATCCAGCGCAAACGGATCGATCTCCTGCGCCTGCGCTGACTGGTTATCACCCAATTTGAACCGACGGTTTTGCAGATATATCAGCCGTGCCTGTGCATAGCTGTCTGCACTGTCGTACAAGATCGAATCCACTGTATCGGAAAACCGCCCTCGCGTCCCAAGGCCGGCTGCCACACCTGCGATCGTGCCGTAATATGCCTCGGGACTGTCGAGGACATATGTGAGCGGGTTGGTGAACAGATCGACAACCTTGCCCACCGTGTTGCGGCTGGTCGAGGGGCCCAGCACAGGCAACTCAAGATAGGCCCCCTCGCCGACACCCCAGACAAACAGTGTCTCGCCAAAGTCGGTGTCATGCGGTGGCAGTTTCAACTCGGTTGCGGCATCAAAAAACCCAAGAAGGCCGATGGTTGAATTCGTCAAAAAGCGCACCGTCGAGACACCCGCACCGCGCAAATCCCCCTGTAATAGCGAGTTTACTGCGACGGAGGGCTCGCCCAGATTGGCCGCAAAATGGCCAATGCTGTCTTCGACTTCGTCCGGCAGTGCGGCGGAATATCCGATGGCGGCGGGCCGCACGATATTGCGGTCAAGGTTCCGGTTGAACCGGTGAACGCGGCGGTTGCGGTCCTCATAGGGGTCATAAACGCCGTCCACCACGCCCGGCCCGCTGTCGGGCACAGCACAGGCTGCAACCGACAGGCTGACAACACACAACAAGGCCACGCGGCACATACGAGTAAATAGAGGCACTTAAAATCTCCGAAACCAATTCATGCTTTACCTAAACCGTCTGCGCGAAATGCCCAGAGAAACCGACATAGAATTCATAGTTGTGGCAGTTGCGCGACAGGCAGAATACGCGGTTGGCGCGTGATGCCCAGCCAGACTGCTGCCCCAAGCAAAAAAGGTGCCGATGCAAAGCGATCCTAGACATACAGGCCGGGCCGAATTGCACGCCGCCCGAGCAGCAAGTCGTGGGCTATACTGGATCGTCGGTCTGTTCAGCCTGTTCGCAAACCTGCTAATGCTGACCGGACCGATCTATATGTTGCAGGTCTATGACCGCGTGTTGTCCAGCCGCAGCGAAGAGACGTTGATCGCGCTGTCGTTGTTGGTGGTGTTTTTGTACGGGGTCATGGGGATCCTTGACTTTGCACGGGGTCGCATCATGGCCCGCGTGGGGGCTCGGTTTCAGGCCGATCTTGACCGACGGGTGTTCGATGCAGTTGTGCGCAAATCCGCCCTGTCCCCTGATATGCAGTCGCAATCGGGCCTTTCCGATCTGCAAGCGGTGCAGCGTTTTCTGACCTCTCCGGTGTTGTTGGCACTGTTTGATCTGCCGTGGACGCCGATTTTCGTCGCGGCCATCTTTGTATTCCATCCGATGTTGGGGTGGCTGGCCGTGGCCGGAGGCGGGGCTTTGGTCTTGATCGCACTGGCCAACCAATTGCTGTCACGCAGGCCGCAGCAAATGGCCAATGATGCGGGTCAGTGGGCCAATACTCTGGCGGACGAAATCCGCAGCGAGGCTGAAATGGTGCAGGCCATGGGGATGCGTCAAGCGGCGTTTGATCGTTGGCAAAAGGCGCGGGGTGCCGCGCTTGAGGCCCAGATTGAGGCGACGGATGTCGGAGGCGGATTTTCGTCGCTGACCAAGACACTGCGTCTTTTTCTGCAAAGTGCGATGTTGGGGCTTGGGGCCTTTCTCGTGCTGCACAACGAGATGACACCGGGCGCGATGATTGCGGGCTCCATTCTGCTGGGCCGGGCGTTGGCCCCGATTGAAGCGATGTTGACGCAGTGGCGTGTGGCACAGCGCGCGGCTCAGGGGTGGACGGCGCTGGCGGATCTGCTCAGGGTGGTGCCACCTGAGGCGGCGCGCACGTCGCTGCCGAAACCAAAGGCGCATTTGAGCGTCAAGGACATGAGTGTGGTGCCGCCGGGCGAACGGTTGCCTGCGCTCAAGGGGGTGAGTTTCGAGTTGTCAGCCGGGCAGGCGCTTGGGGTTATCGGCCCATCTGGCGCGGGCAAATCCACCTTGGCGCGGTGCCTGACGGGGGTGTGGCGACCGGCTGCCGGGGCGATCCGGCTGGATGGTGCCGCGCTCGATCACTATGCGCAGGACGTCTTGGGGCGACATATCGGCTATCTGCCGCAGCGGGTACAATTGTTCGAAGGTACGATCAGCGAAAACATCGCACGTCTGTCGGGCACCCCCGACCCGCAAAAAGTGGTCAATGCGGCGCAGAAAGCGGATGCGCACAAGATGATCCTGTCGCTGCCGGAGGGCTATGACACCCGGATTGCGGCCACATGCCAGCGCTTGTCAGGCGGTCAGATGCAGCGCATCGGCCTTGCGCGTGCCCTTTATGATGATCCGGTGATCCTGGTGTTGGACGAACCCAATTCCAACCTTGATACGGCGGGTACGCAAGCGTTGAACACTGCAATCCGGGGGGCCAAGGCGGATGGGCGGTCCGTTGTAATCATGGCGCATCGCCCGGCCGCCATTCAGGAATGTGATCTGCTGCTGGTTATTGAGGCTGGGGTGCGATCCGCATTTGGTCCACGCGATCAGGTCCTGCGCTCCATGGTCAAGAATCATTCCGACATCAGCAAAGTGCCCGCCGACGCCCGGGGGGCTGCATGATGACGGGGCGCTGGTCAGCAAGGGTACCGGTTTTGGTCGGATTGCTTGGCTTGATTGGTCTGTTGGGCGGCATGATCCTTTGGGCAATGACAACCCAGATCGCCGGAGCGATTATTGCACCGGGACATGTCGAAGTGGATCAGAACCGCCAGATCGTTCAGCACCCTACGGGCGGCGTTGTCTCCAGCATTCTGGTGAAAGAAGGGGATGTGGTGCAGGCCGGTGATCTGCTGATCCGGCTGGATGATACACAGATGCGTACGGCTTTGGGGATCATTGAAGGACAGCTTCGTGAGTTCATGGCCCGCCGTGCCCGGCTTGAGGCTGAACGCGATGGGCGCGATACGATCACCTTTGATCCCGACCTGACACGGGCGCAAACCACGCGCCCCGAAGTGGCAGAATTGGTGACAGGACAACGCAATCTGTTCACCGCGCGGCGCGATTCGCTTGCAAGCCAGGCCAGTCAGTTGGGAAGGCGCAGCGCGCAGATCGAAAACCAGATTGTCGGGGTCACTGCGCAGGAACAGGCCTTGGCGCGCCAGCGGGGCCTGATCCAATCCGAATTGGATGCCCAGCAAAGCCTGCTGGAACGTGGGCTGACCCAAACCTCGCGCGTGCTGGCTTTGCAGCGCGAATCCGCGTCGCTGGATGGCCAGATTGGCGAATTGGCGGCCTCCAAGGCCGAGTCCGAACAGCGGCTGATCGAGATCGAGATCGAAGTGCTGCGGCTGACCACGGCGCGCCGCGAAGAGGCCATCACCCGGCTGCGTGATCTGCGTGCGCGTGAGATGGAGCTGGTGCAGGAACAGCGCGCCCTGCTGAGCGATATCGAGCAAATGACCCTGCGCGCACCGGTGTCGGGCATCGTTTACAATATGCGCGTCCAGACCATGCGTTCGGTCGTGCGTGGTGCCGAACCCGTCCTGTTTATCATCCCCCAGGACCGCCCACTTGTGATCGCCGCCCGCGTCGATCCGGTGCATGTCGATCAAATCGTGTTGGGCCAGCTGGTGAACGTGCGGTTTTCCGCGTTGGATCAACGCACTACCCCTGAATTGGTGGGGCGGGTGGTGTTGGTGTCTGCGGATGTTTTTGACGATGAGGCAAGCGGCGTGCGGTTCTACCAGATCGAAATAGCGCTGAACTCTGGCGAACTTGGCAAGCTGGCAAAGGGGCAGGTTCTGATCCCCGGTATGCCGGTCGAGGCGTTCTTGCGCACGGCAGACCGCTCGCCAATGGCATATCTGATGCAGCCGATGGCGGATTATTTCAATCGGGCATTTCGCGAATCCTGATCTTGGGCCTTTTACCTTTGCGCGCTGCGGTCTAGCGTCGGCGCAAACGCACAATCCACGAAAGGGATCGCCCCATGTCCATTGAAACCCGCCTTGCCGATCTTGGCGTCACATTGCCCGACGCCCCCGCGCCTGCGGCCAACTATGTCCCCTTCGTCCAGATCGGCGATATCGTCTATGTGTCGGGTCAAATCTCGAACGGGCCGGATGGGTTGGTCACCGGGAAGTTGGGCGCGGATATGGATATCGAGACGGGTGCCGCCGCGGCTCGCCTGTGCGCCATCAGTCTGCTGGCACAGGTCAAGGCGGCCTGTGGCGGCGATATCGACCGGCTGGTGCGTGTTGTAAAACTGACGGGTTTCGTCAATTCCACCGCCGATTTCACCAATCAGCCACAGGTGATCAACGGTGCGTCCGACTTTCTTGTCGAGGCTCTTGGGGATGCGGGCCGTCATAGCCGCTCGGCGGTGTCGGCGGCGTCGCTGCCTTTGGGTGTTGCGGTCGAGATCGAAGGCATCTTTCAGATCAAATGAGCCCGCGCTCGCCTGCCGATTTCCTCAGCGCCCCTTTGGCGCATCGTGCCCTGCATGATGTGACCGAAGGGCGCCCGGAAAACAGCCGCGCCGCGATCCGCGCGGCGATCAGCCACGGGTATGGCATCGAAATCGACGTGCAACTGAGTGCCGACGATCAAGCGATGGTGTTCCACGACTATGCGCTTGAGCGGTTGGCGGACGGGTCGGGACCTGTACGCGCGGTCGCCGCAAACGCGCTGTCTCAGGTGTCGCTATTGGGTGGTGCCGAAGGCATTCCAAAGCTGGACGAGGTTTTGCAGATTATTGCAGGTCAAGTACCCCTGCTGATCGAGATCAAGGATCAGGACGGTGCGATGGGTCCCGATATCGGCCCTTTGGAGGCGGCAACCGCCAAGGCGATCACCAGCTATCAGGGTCCGATTGCGGTCATGTCCTTCAACCCGCACGCGGTCGCGCGCATGGCAGAGTTGTGCCCGCACATCCCGCGCGGTCTGGTCACCAGCAGCTATGATCCCGATAATTGGCCGCTGCCTGTCGCCACATGCGAACATCTGCGCAAGATCCCCGACTTTGACCGGGTGGGTGCCACATTCATCAGCCACGAGGCCGCAGATCTGAAGCGTCCGCGCGTGGCGGAGCTGAAAACGTGCGGCGCGAATGTCTTGTGTTGGACCATCCGTTCGGCGCAACAAGAGGTTGAGGCCCGCCAGGTTGCTCAAAATGTGACCTTTGAGGGGTATCTGCCTCTACAGCCCGGTTGAACCTGTCCGGATTCGACACACATTCAGTCATCCAAGACAAGGAAGCCCCGCGTGCAGGATCACGAAACGGATCAACCCGCCGAGCAAGAGATCGAGATCCGGGTGCTGCCGTCACTGGACGCGATTGATGCGGCCACGTGGGATGCTTGTGCGTGCCCCGAGGCGGCGCAAGGGGGCCGCCCCAACGATCCCTTTACCACGCATCGGTTTCTCAAGGCGCTTGAGGACAGCAATTCGGTGGGGCCTGGCACAGGCTGGCAGCCGCAATACCTACACGCCAAGATCGGTGATCAGACCATTGGCGTGGCCCCGATGTATGCCAAGGGGCATAGCCAGGGCGAGTACATCTTTGATCACAACTGGGCCCATGCCTTTGAACGTGCGGGGGGGCGATATTATCCAAAGTTGCAAATTGCCGTCCCGCATACACCCGCTACGGGACGGCGGTTTCTGACCCATCCCGATTTCGCGCAAACGGGTTTGTCGGCCTTGGTGCAGGGCGCGGTGCAACTGGGCGCGACCAACAAGCTGAGTTCGCTGCATGTCACGTTTTGCACCGAAGCCGAGCGGGATGCGGGGGCCGCATTGGGCCTGATGCCACGCGCCACGCAGCAGTTTCACTGGCTGAACGCGGGGTATCACGACTTTGATGGGTTCCTGGCCACCCTCAGCAGCCGCAAGCGCAAGAATATCCGCAAGGAACGACGCCAGGCGCAGGGTTTTGGCGGCTCCATCCACACGTTTACCGGTGATGAATTGTGCCCCGAACACTGGGATGCGTTCTGGCGGTTTTACCAGGATACAGGCGCACGCAAATGGGGCACGCCGTACCTGACGCGCAGGTTTTTCGACATCGCCCAAGAGACCCTGCGCGATGACATGGCGCTGGTTCTGGCCGAGCGGGATGGGCAATATGTGGCCGGTGCGCTGAATTTTATCGGCGCGGGGTCCCTCTATGGCCGATACTGGGGATGTAGCGAACATCACCCCTGTCTGCATTTCGAACTGTGTTATTACCGCGCCATCGACATCGCGATCGCATATGGGTTGGACCGGGTCGAGGCGGGCGCGCAAGGCGAGCACAAGCTGGCGCGTGGGTATTTGCCAACGCAAACCCACAGCCTGCATTGGGTGGGCGATCCGGGCTTTGCCGATGCGATTGCGAGCTACCTTGAAGCCGAACGTGAGGCGGTGGAAGAGGAGATTGAGATTCTGACAGACTATGGCCCCTTCAAGCGGGTGCAAATCGAGGAACAGGAATGACCGAAAAGCTGAGTGATGAGACACGCGACACCCTGCTTGGTCCATTGTTGGACACTGGTTGGGCTGTGGCGGATGGGCGCGATGCGATCCATAAAACCTTTGAGTTTGCCAATTTTGTGGAGGCGTTCGGCTGGATGACCCGCGTCGCGATCTGGTCGGAAAAGTGGGATCACCATCCCGAATGGTTCAATGTCTACAAACAGGTCGAGGTCACGCTGACCACTCATGATGTGGGCGGGGTCAGCACGCTAGATCTGAAGCTTGCGCGCAAGATGGACAGCCTTGTGGGCTAGGGTGGGCCGGAACCCGAACGTACGCCGGGTTCCTCAGGGTGGCTATTTGGCGGCAGCCTTCTCGTATTTTTTGTTCTTCTTGAAGAACGCCTTGACGTATTTCCACCCTTCGAATTTCGGGTTTTTCGGCTTGCCCTTCATCCGCGTCAGTTTGGCGTAGTGATGCAGGCAGTCTTGGGTGAACTTACTGCCAGTTTCTGCTTTCTCGAATTCGATGTGGAACGGATCGCCGCCGTCTATTTCGAACTTCGGCTTGCCTTTGTGATTGTTCACACCCTGTTTTTTGAACGCTTTGCCAAACTCGATGACAAACCGTTCGTAAAGGACCGGGAAGTCCTTCTTGAGCATCTTTAGCCCGCCCGTATCCCACTTTTTGACGCCGTTTACCGTCAATTGAACGTGCCGCGCAGCGCCGATCATATGCGCAGATCGGCATGAGGACGTCTGCCCTGGTTTCGTGATGATCAATTCGGCCTGCTTTTTCGGTGTACGCTTGTTGGCGACGTCTGATTTTGAGACGACAACGCGCACGGTCGGATATTCTTTGAGCTTGTCGAATATGCCCGGCCCCTTGCTCTTGTCCGCTTTGCCACTTTCGAACAGGTCATAGACCGTGCCCATTCCTCCCTTGGGTCGTTTCTTGCTTTTGAGCCGGTCCTTGAGGGCGAGGAACTGGTTGAGGTCTTCGACCTTCATGGCGGCGTTGATGTCGTTGGCCATCAGGTTTGCAGCGGCATCAATGTCCTTTTCCACGGAAGCCATGTGCGATTCTCCTGTCAAATGAATTGCTGAAAATGTCTTTGTGTGCAGAGCCGGAAAATAACGACCCCATGATGGCAACAGCTTAGACTTTGCACGCATAGCGTGTCAGGTCTTGAATTCCCCACCTTTACAAGTCTTCCGAAGATCGCACAAAAAAGGCCCCCCGGTTACGGGAGGCCCAATCTGCGTGACAATGCCGGCGTTTACATCGCGGCAAGCAGTCCTTCACCACCCGATACGTCGCAGACGCCGGGGTTTTCTTCTTCCTGCAGCAGCGTGATCGTGCCGTCCTCGACCACCATCGCATAGCGGGTTGAGCGGTTGATCAGCCCCACGGGCGGTGCCGAGAATGTGCGCCCCATGGCGGTTGTGAACTCCGCCTCTGCGTCACCCAGTATGGTGATCCCGGCGTCACTGGCCCCGGTTGATTTGTCCCATGCGTCCAGCACAAACGGGTCATTGACCGACACGCAGATAATCTCGTCCACGCCCTTTTCGGCAAACTGATCCTTGGTGCGGATAAAGCTGGGCACGTGGGCCGTGCTGCACACGCCTGTGTAGGCCCCGGGCAGGGCAAAGATCACGACTTTGCGCCCTTTTGTCTTTTCGCTGAGTTTGATCGTGGCCGGGCCTTCGTCGCCCATATGAACCAGAGTTGCGTCGGGAAGTGTGTCACCTTGGGAAATTGCCATGGGATCGGGCCTTTCTTGGAATTGCGTGTGTCTTGGTCCGCGATATAGGTTGTTGATCGGAAAAGGGCGAGACCAAAGGGAAAAAATATGAGCCATGTTGTGGTGATCGGTGCGGGTCAGGCAGGTGCATCCTGTGTTGCAAAGCTGCGCAACGCGGGCTTTGAGGGGCGTGTGACCCTGATTGGCGCCGAGGCTGTGCCGCCTTATCAACGCCCCCCATTGTCCAAGGCCTATCTGATGGGCGATATGCCGCTGGAGCGGATGTTTTTGCGCCCCGAAGCCTTTTATGGCGAGCATGATATCGACCTGCGGTTGGGCCGTGTGGTGCGGCATGTCGATACAGCCGCACAGACCGTCGATCTGGGGGATGAGGTCTTGGAATATAGCGACCTCGTGTTCGCGACCGGGTCCGTTCCCCATCGGTTGCCTGCCGCCATTGGCGGTGATTTGGGCGATGTGTTTACAGTGCGCGATCTGGCTGATGTGGACGGTATGGCCCCGCGCTTTCGCCCCGGTGCATCCGTTTTGATCGTTGGCGGTGGCTATATCGGGCTGGAGGCCGCGGCCGTTGCCTCCAAACTGGGTCTGAATGTGGTCTTGGTCGAAATGGCGGAGCGCATCCTGCAACGCGTCGCGGCCCCTGAAACCAGTGCGTATTTTCGCCAGCTTCACACGGGCCACGGCGTCGATATTCGCGAAAGGGTCGGGCTTGCCCGGTTGTTAGGTGATGGGGATGTCACCAGCGCCGAATTGACGGACGGCACCACGCTTGAGGTTGATTTCGTGATTGTCGGCGTGGGCATCACGCCGGGCACCACTTTGGCCTCACAGGCGGGCATTGTCCTCGACAACGGGATTGCCACCGACGCACAGGGCCGCACGTCCGTGCCACATGTCTGGGCCGCTGGCGATTGCGCTTCGTTCCCCTATCAAGGGCGGCGTATCCGGCTCGAAAGTGTGCCCAATGCCATTGATCAGGCGGAAGTGGTTGCTGAAAATATCATGGGTGCAGGTAAGGATTACATCGCCCGTCCGTGGTTCTGGTCGGATCAGTTCGATGTCAAATTGCAGATTGCAGGGCTGAATACGGAGTACGACCGTGTCGTGACCCGCGATGGGGGCAAGGCCGTATCATTCTGGTATTACAGGGGGGATCGGTTGTTGGCTGTCGACGCGGCCAACGATCCGCGCGGTTATATGATCGGCAAGCGGTTGATCGAGGCGGGTAAAAGCGCGCCGCCCGAGTTGATTGCGGATCCTTCCAGCGATCTCAAGGCGCTTTTGAAGTGAGGATCATTGCAGGGCGATGGCGCGGCGTGCCTTTGGTCAATGTGGGCAAGGGGGACGTGAGCGCCCATCTGCGCCCCACGCCGGATCGCGTCCGTGAGGCCTTGTTTTCGATGCTTGGCAGTCGTGGTGCTGTTGAGAGCGCGCGCGTGCTTGATCTGTTTGCTGGGACGGGGGCCTTGGGGCTTGAGGCTTTGTCGCGGGGTGCAGCGTCGGCTGTGTTCGTGGAAAACGGGCGTGTCGGGCAGCGGCTGATTGCGGAGAATATCGCCAAGCTGGGTGCGGGGGACATCACCCATGTGTGGCGCAGTGATGCGACCAGGTTGGGTGCGTTGCCATCACCCTCTTTTGACCTCGTGTTCCTTGATCCGCCCTATGGCAAAGGTCTTGGTGCGCCGGCGTTGCAAGCGGTGCACGGGTCGTTGACCCTTGGTGCCCTGATTGTGTGGGAAGAAAGTACGACCATGCTGCCCCCGCCCGGATATGTGGCTGTCGATACCCGCAAATTCGGCACCGCCCATGTTACCTTGCTGGAGGCGACAAATGATCATCCGTGACGAACGGCCCGAAGAGATCAACGCCATCTACGACCTGACCCAAACCGCCTTCGCGCCCATGTCCTACAGCGATGGCAGCGAAGGTGGGATTATCGACGCGTTGCGCGCTGACAACGCGCTGACGCTGTCACTGGTCGCGATCGAAGGGGACGAGATCATCGGCCACGTGGCCTTTTCTCAGGTCATGGTAGATGGGCAAGACGGGCCGTGGTTTGGCTTGGGTCCCGTTGCGGTTGCCCCTGCCCATCAGTGCCAAGGAGTTGGCAGCGCGTTGATCCGCACTGGGCTGGAGCGCTTGAAGGGTATGGATGCTGCGTGCGTATTCCTGCTTGGCAATCCCGATTACTACGCCCGCTTTGGGTTTCAGGCAGTGGAGACGCTGTGGTATGGAGATAGACCCAGCCCCTATTTCCAGCGGCTTGTGCTGTCGGGGGCAGAACCGCGGGGACAGGTCGTCTTTCACACCGCATTTGAGTGCAGCTAAGGCGCAGGACACCTGCGCCTTAGCTGCCGCGATAAGTGGAATAGCCATAAGGCGACAACAGAAGCGGCACATGATAATGCGCCTCACCATCCGTGATCCCAAAGCGGATCGGAATATCCTCAAGGAATTTGACCGCATCGCCGCTTAGCCCATGCGCGTCCAGATACGGGCCACAAAAGAACACCAGCTCGTAGTGCCCAACCTCCATCTTGCCTGCGGGCAAAATCGGGGTGTCGGTCCGCCCGTCCGCATTTGTCTCGGCCTCGGCAATCTTACGATGGGAATTACCCGACACCCGATAGAGCGCGATCTTGATCCCCGCTGCGGGCATCCCGCGCGCCGTGTCCAATACATGTGTCGTCAGATAACCCGCCGCCATTGCATATGCCCCCCGTATCTTTCAAATTGCGCGCATCTCACTCTGATCTCAAAGGGAAGTCCATGGCCGAAATGCCGCCTCGTTATCCGCGCGACTTTTACGGGCACGGACCTGATCGCCCCGATGCGGCTTGGCCCGGTGGTGCGCGCATCGCAGTGTCCTTTGTGCTGAACTACGAAGAGGGGGGCGAGAACAATATCCTGCACGGTGATCCGGCCTCCGAGGCGTTTCTGTCCGAGATTGTCGGGGCAGCTCCTTGGCCCGGTCAGCGGCATTGGAATATGGAAAGCATCTATGACTACGGTGTCCGCGCCGGGTTCTGGCGATTGCATCGGTTGTTCGCCGAAACCCGGGTGCCTGTGACGGTGTATGGGGTTGCGACCGCCCTGGCGCGCAGCCCGGCGCAGGTTGAGGCGATGCAGGATGCGAATTGGGAAATCGCGAGCCACGGGCTGAAATGGATCGACTACAAGGACCACACCGCCGGGGATGAGGCCGCTGATATGGACGCGGCCATCGTGTTGCACACCGAGGTGACAGGCTCTGCGCCAAAGGGCTGGTACACGGGTCGCTGCTCGCAAAACACGGTCGCGTTGGCAGCCGCACGCGGGTTCGATTGGATCAGCGACACCTACGATGATGATCTGCCGTATTGGGCGCAAATCGACGGGCGCGATCAGTTGATCATTCCCTATACGCTGGATTGCAACGACATGCGTTTTGCCACGCCGCAGGGCTTCAACGCGGGCGATCAGTTTTTTGCCTATTTGCGCGACAGCTTTGATGCGCTTTATGCCGAAGGCGGGGCAGGGCGGCCTGCGATGATGAGCATTGGCTTGCATTGTCGGTTGGTGGGACGCCCCGGTCGGGTGCAGGCGTTGCGCAAGTTTATTGACTATGTGCAGGGGCATGAGGGTGTTTGGTGCGCGCGCCGTGCTGATATTGCGGCACATTGGGTCGAGGCTCATCCACCTCAACCGCGCACCAATTGGCACCTGCTGGACCGCGACGCATTTGTCGCCAAATTCGGCGGCATCTTTGAGCATTCCGCCTGGGTGGCCGAGGGTGCACATACGCTTGAACTTGGTCCCGCCCATGACACGCCTCAGGGACTTCACAATGCGCTGTGCCGTGTGTTTCGCGCGGCTCCTGAGGTCAAACGGATGGAGGTACTGCGTGCCCACCCTGACCTTGCCGGGAAGTTGGCCGCGGCCAAGCGCCTTACCGAGGACAGTACAGTAGAGCAGGCCAGCGCGGGCCTCGATGCGCTCACGGATGATGAACGCCACCGCTTTGACACCCAGAACAGTACCTATGTGGCCAAGCACGGCTTTCCCTTCATCATTGCGGTCAAGGATCATGACAAGGCGGGCATCATGCGCGCCTTTGATCGGCGCATCACCAATGATACCGCCACCGAATTTGCCGAGGCCTGCAAACAGGTCGAACGTATCGCCCGCCTGCGATTGGAGGCTTTGAGATGACCTATGCTTTCCCCCCTGGCGGTTTGCCGGATCAGACCGTATCGCCCGAGGGCAAAGCCGTGTTCACCACGGCCTATGCGGTGATCCCGGCGGTCACACAGCGCGATATCGTGACCTCATTCCTGCCCGGATGGGACGGGATGCGCATGTGGGTGCTGGCCCGCCCCCTGTCCGGCTTTGCCGAGACCTTTTCGCAATATGCGGTGGAATTGACGGCAGATGGCGGCAGCGAGACCCCGGAGGTGGACGAGGCCGCGCAGTCGGTCCTGTTTTTCGCCAGGGGTACGGCCACCCTCACCATCGGCGGGGATGTTCATTCTGTTGAGGCGGGCAGTTATGCGTTCATCCCGGCAGGGACGGATTGGGCCGTGCGCGCCGGTGGCGATGGCTGCCAATTCCATTGGGTGCGCAAGCGCTATGTGGCGGCGACGGAGGTTGCTGCACCGACGCCTTTTGTGACCCATGACCGCGATGTCCCGCCCACTGTCATGCCCAACACCGACAAATGGGCGACAACCCGCTTTGTCGATCCAGCGGATCTGCGCCATGATTTTCACGTCAATATCGTGACCTTTCAGCCGGGTGGGCGCATTCCCTTTGCCGAGACGCATGTGATGGAACACGGGCTTTATGTGCTTGAAGGGACGGCGGAGTATTTGCTGAACACCGAGTGGGTCAGTGTCGGTCCTGGTGATTTCATGTGGCTGCGTGCGTTTTGCCCGCAGGCCTGCATCGCAACCGGTGACGGGCCGTTTCGCTATCTGCTTTATAAGGATGTGAACCGGCATGTCCCTCTCTGAAATCCGCTGCCAACCGCTGACTGTTGCGAGTTTTGCGCCCTTTGGGGACGTGCTCGAATGTGCGGGTTTTCCTGACAAGATGATCAATGGCGGGATGTGTGGTCGTTACCATGATCGGGCACGGCTGGATTTTGGGGATGCGCGCGGCGGGATCAGCCTGTTTCAGGCGCGTCCGCGCAGCCTGCCCTACACCCTTGATCTGCTTGAGCGGCATCCCGAGGGCAGTCAGGCCTTTATCCCAATGTCCGAGCATGGGTTTCTGGTGACCGTCGCCCCGGATATGGATGGCAAGCCGGGTCAGCCGCAGGCGTTTCTGAGTACGCCGGGCCAAGGCATCAATTTCCACCGTGGCATGTGGCATGGGGTTTTGACCCCGCTGCATCTGCCCGGCTTGTTTGCGGTGGTGGATCGGATTGGTGAGACACCCAATCTAGAGGAGTTTTTCCTTGATCCGCCATATGTTGTGGTCTCATAGTCGCTGCCAGCCGCATCAAGACGGCTGAGAACAGGGACATATCCATGACTGATTTGACGACCGGGGCCTTTTCGGACCCCAATGACACGCCCCCCCTGCACGAAGCCGTGCCTCTGGGGTTGCAACATGTGTTGGCGATGTTCGCCTCAAATGTGACCCCATCCATTATCGTGGCGGGTGCGGCAGGTCTTGCCTTTGGCGGCCCTGAACAGGTGTACCTGATCCAGATGGCGATGCTGTTTGCCGGTGTCGCGACGCTGTTTCAGACCGTTGGGATTGGCCCCGTGGGCGCGCGTCTGCCCATCATGCAAGGCACAAGTTTTGCGTTTGTGGGCGTGCTGGCGGGAATCGCTGCGACCCAAGGGATGGGTGTCGCGTTGACCGCCTGTCTGATTGGCGGCGTGATCCACTTTTGCCTCGGTGCGTTCATTCAGCATCTGCGTTGGCTGTTTCCGCCACTGATCACCGGCCTCGTCATTCTGGCCATTGGTCTGTACCTGATACCGGTGGCGATCAAATATGCGGCAGGCGGGGCTGCCAGTTTCCAGATGGAGGCCGAGAGCTTTGGCTCGCTCATGCATTGGTCTGTCGCGTTGAGTGTGGTCATTGTTGCGCTGCTTTTGAAATTCTTCACCAAGGGCATTGTCAGCAATGCGGCGATCTTGATCGGGTTGGTCGTTGGCTACATCCTTGCGATGATCTTTGGGATGGTGAATTTTTCGGCGGTGGGCAATGCGGCGCTGTTTCTGGCACCACAGCCCTTGCCCTATGGGTTCGAATTCAGCCTTGGCGCTGTGATTGCCGTGACGCTGGTGTCCATTGTCTCCGCAATTGAAACGGTGGGTGATGCGTCGGCCACGACCAAGGCGGGCGCGGGGCGTGAAGCCACTGACAAAGAGATCGCAGGTGCCACCTATGCCGATGGTCTGGGTACTGCGGTGGCCGCGGTGTTTGGTGGTCTGCCCAACACCTCCTTCAGCCAGAACGTCGGTATTGTCGGCATGACCGGCATCATGTCGCGCCATGTGGTGACCATCGGCGCGCTGGTGCTTATCCTGTGCGGTTTGATCCCTAAGGTGGGGGCTGTGATTGCCTCGATGCCATTGCCCGTGCTGGGTGGCGGTGTGATCGTGATGTTTGGCATGGTGGCGGCCGCCGGTCTGAACGTGCTCAGCGAGGTCAAAATGAACCGGCGCAACATGGTCATCATTGCGGTGTCTCTGGCGGCGGGTCTGGGTTTGAACCTGGTTCCCACGGCGGTGCAGTACCTGCCCGGTGTTGTCAAAACGCTGATGACAAGTGCGGTCGCCCCGACGGCGATGGTTGCGATTTTCCTCAATCTGGTACTGCCGGACGAGGTGTGATCGCCTGTGGCAGGCGTTGACCGGGGGGCCAGCCCCCCCCCGCGGTATTTTCGGTCAAAAGAAGCAGGGCGCTTGTTCTGCTTCTTTTTTTATTTGAGCTGTTTGGCCAATCGGCGCTGTTGCCACAGCAGGGTTCGACCGCAAGTGTTCGGGCCGACTGCTTTCTAAGGGAAGTTATCTTTTTGCAGTCTGCGGGTGCCGCAGATATAGTGGAAATGAAACTTGGCGGCGGGCCTGACGACACAATCCGCCCCATCTCAAGGCAGGTGATGCAGTCGAACGCCTTAACCATCAGGTTTTGCCCGTTCCTGGCATATAGACACAAGAAAGCATAAAAACCGCACAAATTTGGAATCCGCATCAGTTACCGAGATGATACGGTTGGCTAGAATAAATAGGAATTCAGATATTATGAAATTTGAATGAGACCAGTTAAGCCGTGATCAGGACTTAAACCAGATGTACAACAAGCTCATAACCCCAAAGCACGCCAACGAAACCGGCAGTGCGGAGAACGTTCTCAGATATGGCGGTCCGGATGTCCGGATGTCGACGTCTCTGTCCGAAGGTCGAACGTGGTCTGGTGAGGGCCTGACGGTTGGCATCAGTTCCGCCTATAAACTGAGAGAGATTCATTTTTCAGCAGACACAGACATCGTGGTGTTTTTGCAACCGGGATATGGTGGCCAGCGCGCGGTCAACTCTGACAAAATTGAAGACTTCAAGATGGCGCCAAACGATCTTTATTGGCTGCCGACCGGCACCGATTTTTATTCACTCAGCACGAACGCCAAACCGCTCCTGTTTATCAATTTCGACCGTTCGATCAGGCAGCACTTTATCGATCAGGCGTCTGGTGGAACTCACCTTGATGAGGCGATTACACCGATCAGCAATCTGACACATCATGCACCGCTCTCCACATTGCTTCGCGATTTTGTCGAATCCGACGGGCTTGGTGGGCGGCTCCGGGCCGAAGCTCTTCTCAACGTAATCTTGTTTGAGATCTGCTCTCATCGCAGCGGCAACAAACCTCCGGAAGTAACCCGTACACTCGGGCATTCCGGTTTGGAGGATGTGACCGCGTTCATTGAAGAGAACCTGGATGCAGACGTATCACTCGAAGCTCTCGCAAGGCTTGCAGACACCGGCGTGTTTAATTTCTGCCGGATTTTCAAGAACACGACAGGGCAAAGCCCGCATCAATATGTGAACAAGCGCAGAGTTGCCCGGGCTCAGGAATTGCTCACGACAACGCAAGCCGGTATTGCAGAAATTGCCTACGAAGTCGGCTTCTCCTCTCAGAGTCATTTGACGACGGCATTTAAGAAGGCCACGGGAACGACGCCCGCGAAGTTCAGAAAATCACTCTGAGCTGATCCTGGCCTTCATCAAAAGTGCCCTGAGGTGTTTGGGGCAATGTGGAAACCTGTCAGGTCAGACATCAACCTATTTTTTCAGGAAGGGTAAAGCCCAGGACGCGATCTCGGTGCCAATATTTTGCGCGTCACTCGGGCACGACATCATGTGATCCAATGTGTCGACCGGCAAAAGCTTTTTTGGTTCCCGCGCGGCATCGAACAAGTCCATCGCATTATCGAAATCGACTACCTCATCAGCCAGGGAATGCACGATTAGATAGGGCTTATTGAGATAAGACAGTTGATGAGACAGTGACACTTTCAGGGCGCGTTCCACATTCAGGCGGACTTTATCCTGCTCTTCAGACTCGGTTTGCGCAACACCGAACAGATGCGAAATATGCGCCGGGTCAGCAGGCGCAGCTATCGTTGCAATAGCGGCAACATTTGGCATGTGTTGTGAGGCCGTCAAAACCGCAACACCAACAATCGAGTGACCGATAAGCAGAATTTTCGTTTCGTAATTTCTGCTTAAATACTCATATGTCATAATCAGGTCTTGGATGTAATCAGAGAGCATGAACGACTGGTGTGACGCATCGACGTGGTTGAAGTCGGAGAGGTTGATACAGAGCGTCGAGATATCCGCCTGCCCCAATTCGGCAGTGATCGCATGCGCTGCGCAATTTTCTTCCGAGCAATTGAAGGAATGAGCGAAAATTGCAAAATATTCTCCCCTTTCATAGGGGTAGGTAAGATGGGCAACGATTTTGGTATTCATGCGTCCTGGAAAAGATACCTTTCGGTTTGGCCTTGGCTGGGTCATTTAACCAGCCTCCGGGTTTCGCGATGATCTGCATTAGGCTGTTGCCTCGAAACCTGACCTGCCAATCGAGAACCTGTCGGCCTTTCAGGAGAACGCCTGAAGGCTGAAGGTTCCAAGAAGCTGAGCTCATTGTGTGGCCGACCCGAGAGACCGTTGATGCCGAAAACCGGGCTCCCGACGTTTTCACTGGAACACATGTCGAGGGGGTAGCGACGGGTCATTTTTAGCTCCTACCGTATGCGCAATGTCGAAACTGATTGTGACACCGGAGCCTGTGCCTTGATTTCAATATCGTGGAGTTCTTAACAGAATCCCCGGACAAATTTGGCTTGATAGGGTTACGTCGACTTCGACTCGGGGCGCGCGATTGAGGAAATTGTACCCAATCGGCTTTCGATGAGTTCACGCCAATGTGTAGCATTGAGTTGACACAAAAAGTGTAGCATGAAGTTGACACATGGTGCGGTACGATAGTATTTCTGACCTTCTCAGAGATGCTACGATGTTATCGAATAGGTAATGTTGGCAAGCGCTTGACGGTCTGGCCCAGGATATAAGGAGGCTAACATTTTCCGTTCCGTGTTGGTGGACGCTCGCGCGACTGATCAACGATCAGTGCGGCGGCGAAGGATGTAGCGATTAAATATGACAGACTTAATGATACACAGCCGCGGGTCAGATCATGCCGTTCGTTATGGCGATGCCGTGACAAAGCAGCATGAGTCTTTCTCGCAGGGCCGAAGCTGGTCAAGCGATGGGATCACAGTCGGGATTAGTCCACCATGCGGCTTTTGGGAACTGCATTTCAAGGCCGATACAGACATCATAGTCCTGCCCAAGGCAGGTTACGGTGGGCGACGAGCAATTAACTCGGACAAAGCGGCAGAATACGAAAATGCGCCGAATGATATGTATTGGTTGCCTACCGGAACGGACCTTTATTCGATTGGTCAGTCTGCGAAAGAAGTTGTGTATATCAATTTCGATCGCTCAGTCCGAATGGCATTTCTTGAAACGGTTCCGGAAGCCCCAAAACTTGATGATTCAATCACACCGATCAAGAATGTGCTTCGGCATCAGATCTTTACACTTTTGTTGATGAATTTCGTTAGCACAAAGGGAGAGTTCGGGGGGCGGCTTCAGGCTGAATCCCTGATCAATCTACTCTTGCTGGAAATTTGTATGTTCAATGGCATGCGAAGCAAAAGCGATGTGGCAAACCCGTTGTCCAAGCCAGTGTTGGCGCGGGTAAACGCCTTCATCGATGATAATATTGACGCAGATCTATCTCTTGCCGCGTTGGCTGACGTGGCTGGGATCAGCAAGTTCCATTTCTCGCGGATGTTTATGGCGGCAACTGATTTGTCCCCCCACAAATATATCATGCAGCGCAGAATCGTCCGGGTTCAGGAGAGTTTGGCAAACACGAATGAGTGTTTGTCCCAGATTGCTCTCGACAAAGGGTTTTCGTCGCAAAGTCATATGACTTCGGCTTTCAAGAGGTTGCTGGGTGTCACTCCGAACAACTACAGAAGATCGCTAAAGTGACCGGGAAATCAAGGTTGATGATCAGCAAACCCTTGGTCCAAAGGGCAAAATAGAATAGGGGCTCCGCTCGGGCCGACCGTTTCCCGAAGGGCGCTGCCCTTTTGCCGGTCTGCTAATTCTGCGGATACCCCCTGTCATATCGAGACCTAAGCGGAGGCTCTGACGGAAGGTGAGATCACGGTCGACTCCGTGACGATCTATCGTCGGGTTCAGAAATTCGGGCCCGTGATCCGCAAACGTACCTATGGTAGATGGCGGTCCTGACACGGCCCGCATTGGGATGTGTAAGCGACACACGTGCGGGTGAACGCCAGATGGTGCTATCTTGGGCGAGCGGTGGATCGGCGGGGCAGCTGATCGATTTTCGCCTGACTGCAATGCGACCCTTGCTACTACCTCTCAATAATCGGGTGAGGCAGGTCGCGCCGCGCTGAAACAGGGGTTCTGAGCGAAGCCGCATTTGTTGAAAACCTATTCAAGTGGTCATGTGACCCACACCAAAAAGCGCACTCCCCGTACCAAAATCATGCACTCAGCAAAGCCGTTTCTTTTGACCATAAATACCGCGGGGGTGAGCGCGCATGCGCGAGGGGGCTGGCCCCCTTCGTTCCCACCTTTCCCTTCCCGCACGCCGCCTCTATCCTGGCCCCCGGGACATAGGGGACTGGTGAGATGTACGACTTGGCCGCATTCGGAGCATGGATCGAATTTGCCGTGCGCTGGCTGCATGTGATCACGGCCATCGCATGGATCGGCTCATCGTTCTACTTCATTGCGCTGGATCTCGGATTGTACCGCGACCGCAATCTGAAGTCCGGCGCAGACGGAGAAGAGTGGCAGGTTCACGGCGGCGGTTTCTACCACATCCAGAAATACTTGGTCGCGCCCCAAGGCATGCCTGACGGGCTGATCTGGCACAAATGGCAAAGCTACTGGACGTGGATCAGTGGTTTTGTGCTGCTGGTGCTGGTCTACTACCTTGGGGCCGAGTTTTACCTGATCGACCCCGGCGTGATGGAACTGACAACGCTGCAAGCGGTTGGCATATCCTTGGCATCGCTGATCTTCGGATGGCTGATCTACACCCAATTGTGCAAATTGTTCGTGGATGCGGACCAGACAATCTTGATGATCGCGCTGTTTGCCGTCTTGATCGCTATGGCGTGGTTTTACACCCAGGTCTTCACCGGCCGTGCTGCGCTTCTGCATCTGGGCGCATTCACGGCTACGATCATGTCTGGCAACGTCTTTTTTGTCATCATCCCGAACCAGAAAATCGTTGTGGATGACTTGATGAACGGGCGCACGCCTGATGCGAAGTACGGAAAGATTGCGAAGCAACGATCTACACATAACAACTATCTGAC
Source organism: uncultured Tateyamaria sp. (assembly GCF_947497045.1). GTDB lineage: Bacteria > Pseudomonadota > Alphaproteobacteria > Rhodobacterales > Rhodobacteraceae > Tateyamaria. Next base: position 44,710 of record NZ_CANMEU010000005.1, read on the forward strand.
ATTGCCCGTGATCTTCCTGATGCTGTCCAATCACTACCCCTTGGCCTTCGCGAGCGAGTGGAATTGGGTGATCGCGAGCCTCGTGTTTCTGATGGGCGTCACGATCCGGCACTGGTTCAACACACATCACGCGCGCAAGGGCAATCCGCATTGGACGTGGGGCGTGACGGCGCTGCTTTTCATTGCGATTGTCTGGCTCAGCACCGCACCCATGGCCCAACGGGAAGCATCAGTTGTCGCCCGGTTTGCAGCAGCAGACGGGTTCAGCGAGGTGCATGATATCGTTCAGGGCCGGTGCAGCATGTGCCACGCTGCCGAACCGGTCTGGGCCGGGTTGTTGTGGGCACCCAAGAATGTGCGGCTCGAAACCGAGGCGGATCTGACCCGCAACGCACGCGCGGTTTATCTTCAGTCGGGCGTCGGCCATGCCATGCCCCCCGCCAATCTTAGCTATATGGAAGAGGACGAGCGGGCCGCCATCGTAACCTGGTATCGCGCCGCAATCGGTGGCTAGGCCACGTTGCGCTCATCCGTAAGGCGGACGTGTCGTCCGCCCGCTTTGCGGTGGTCGAATCGCGCCAGATCATGCTAGGTTTTGTGGCATGAACGACCAGACCCCCAACATAAGACCTGTGATCCGTCAATTGGACGATGCCGCCGTCAACCGTATCGCGGCGGGTGAGGTGGTGGAACGTCCGGCATCTGCGGTCAAAGAGCTTGTGGAAAACGCCATTGATGCGGGGGCACGGCGGATCGGCATCGACATCGCGGGCGGGGGCAAGACGCTGATCCGGGTCACGGACGATGGGTGCGGTATTGCAGCCGCCGACCTGCCCCTCGCGCTCAGCCGCCATGCGACATCGAAAATCGATGGCAGCGATCTGCTGAACATTCACACGTTCGGGTTTCGGGGCGAAGCGTTGCCCAGCTTGGGTGCGGTTGGGCGGCTCACCATTACCAGTCGCGTCCCCGGCGATACAGCGGCCGAGATTGTCGTGACCGGCGGTCAAGTCGGTGTTGTCAAACCTGCGGCACTGAACGGCGGCACCACGATCACATTGCGTGATCTGTTTTATGCGACGCCTGCACGGCTCAAATTCCTGCGCACGGATCGCGCCGAAACCCAGGCCATTTCGGATGTGATCAAACGGCTGGCCATGGCTGAACCCTTCATCCGGTTTGAGTTGCGCGATGTCTCTGACGCCCCGCGCACGATCTTCAGTGTCGAGGGGCAAAGCGGCGATCCAATGGTGGCGCTGCGCGGGCGTTTGGCTGACGTCCTAGGGCGTGAATTTTCTGAAAACAGCATTGCCATTGACACCATGCGCGAAGGGTTGCACCTGACCGGATATGCAGCCCTGCCGACCTATTCCCGTGGCGCGGCTGTCGCGCAATTCCTGTTTGTGAACGGTCGCCCGGTCAAGGATCGGGTGCTGATTGGCGCTTTGCGCGCCGCCTATTTCGACTTTCTGAGCCGGGATCGTCACCCGGCGGCAGCCCTGTTTGTGGATTGCGACCCGCAATTGGTGGACGTCAACGTGCATCCGGCAAAGTCCGAGGTGCGGTTTCGTGATCCGGGTCTTGCGCGCGGTCTGATCGTGTCGGGCCTGCGTCATGCGCTGGCGGATGCCGGGCACCGCGCCTCTTCGACGGTGGCGGGCGCGACCTTGGGTGCGATGCAGCCGGAACCGGCCCAGCCACGTGTCTATCAGATGGATCGTCCAAGCCTTGGCCCGCGCGTCCCCATGCCCGGCTTTGCCGACATGGCGCAAGATTTCAGCGCGCAGGTTGTCGACACCGGCGATGTGCCGGATGTCGTTGAGCCGACGGACCTGCCCCTTGGCGTGGCGCGCGGGCAGGTGCATGAAAATTACATCGTGGCGCAAACCGCGACCGGGATGGTGATCGTCGATCAGCACGCCGCCCACGAGCGGCTGGTCTATGAAAAACTGAAACGCCAGATGGCCGAGAACGGTGTGGCGGCACAGGCCCTGCTGATCCCGGAAATCGTGAGCCTGTCCGCGTCCGAATGCGCCCAATTGATGGAGATTGCTGAGGACCTGCACAAGTTGGGTCTGGGCATCGAACTCTTTGGTGGCGACGCCATTGCTGTGCGCGAGACTCCTGCGATCCTGGGCGAGGTCGATGCTTCTGCGATGTTGCGCGACATTCTGGACGAACTCAGCGATCTGGGGTCAAGCCAATCGGTGCAGGCCCGGATTGAAGCCATCCTGAGCCGGGTTGCGTGTCACGGCTCCATCCGGTCTGGCCGGTGGATGCGCGCCGAGGAAATGAATGCCCTTCTGCGCGAGATGGAGGCAACACCTCATTCCGGCCAATGCAACCATGGCCGCCCAACATATGTCGAACTTAAACTGGCCGACATTGAACGGCTGTTCGGGCGCACATGATCCAGGTGGGTGATATGGTTTTCGATCCAAGCAACCCGCTTGCCGTGGCCGCTTTGGTCGGAGTGGTCGTCGCCATTCTGATCGTCGTATTGCTGATCATGGCGCTGCGCGCGGCGGGGCGATCTGCCCGTGCCACCGAGCCTTTGGCGCAGCAATTGGGCTATCTTGGACAGCATGTGCAGGGGTTGGCCGAGGGGCAGGCGGGCTTGAGCCAATCCCTCCAGATCGTTTCCGATACGGCCACGAATGGGCAGGCGCAATTGACGCAAATGGTTGAACAGCGCCTCGCCAGTGTGCAGCAGAATATGCAGGATCGGCTTGCTGATAACGCGTTGCGCAGCCAGAGGGGCCTGACTGAGATGCAGGAGCGGATGCGCGAAACGCTGCATGGGTCCAGCAAACAGACAACCACGAGTCTGACGCAGTTGCAGGAACGTTTGGCGGCGATCGACAAGGCGCAAGACAACATCACCAAACTGTCCGGCGATGTGCTGAGCCTGCAGGATATCCTGTCCAACAAACAAACCCGTGGGGCCTTTGGCGAAATCCAGCTGCGCGATATCGTGGGCAAGGCCCTGCCCAATGACAGCTACGCGTTGCAACATACGCTATCGAATGGTAAGCGCGCGGATTGCCTGATCCACTTGCCCAACCCGCCCGGTCCCATCGTGATCGACAGTAAATTCCCGCTTGAGGCCTATGAGGCGTTGCGTGCTGCGGATACGGATCATGCGCTGAAACAGGCCGTCGCGCAGATGAAGGTCGCTGTAAAAAAGCACATCAGTGACATTTCCGACAAGTACATCATCGAAGGGGAAACCGCGGATGGCGCGCTGATGTTTTTGCCCTCCGAGGCGGTCTATGCCGAGTTGCACGCAAATTTTCCCGACCTTGTCCGCGCCGGGTTTGACGCCCGTGTCTGGATCGTGTCACCCACCACCTGCATGGCGACCCTGAACACCATGCGCGCCATCCTCAAGGATGCGCGTATGCGCGAGCAGGCCGGTGCGATCCGCAAGGAACTGGCGCTGCTGGTGGGCGATGTGGATCGTCTGGGCACCCGCGTCGGCAATCTGGACCGCCATTTCTCCCAAGCCTCCAAAGACATTGAAGAGATCAAGATCAGTGCGGACAAGGCAGGAAAACGCGCGCATCGCCTCGACAATTTCGACTTTGAAGAGATTGAAGAGTCACCCGCCAATGTCGTTCCGCTTGAGCGACCCGAGGGCTAGGCGCACACAAGTGCACCTTACGTGATCCGCTCTGACGCGGTGTTTGCATCGAGCAGGGAGACCCTCATCCCCGGTTGGATGACGTTTGGATCGTAAGGGGTGCGCGCAAAAACCTGACGCACCATCTGGCGGAAATGATCCAGCGGCAGCGTGTCGTAGACGGGGTCAAAACTGGTCTGATCCCATCGCTCACAGAACGCGGCACAATCGTCGAAATAGATATGGTCCCGGTACGCGTCGCGCTTGTGCGGGTCCGCCCCGACATGTGCGCCGTAATAGATCAGTTGGAAATCGCCATGCTTTTCCACGACCCATGTGCATTGTTCGCGCACAAAGGGTTTCAGGATGCTGGCCGCATATTCGTCGTGATTGTAGGGTGCGAAAATGTCGCCGATATCGTGCAACAGGGCGCAAACCACCCAATCTGTATCTGCCCCATCCCGCCATGCCCGCGTCGCGGACTGAAGCGAGTGGCCAAGGCGGGTGACCTGATATCCCGACAGCCCTTCATCCAGCGTTTCCAGTGCGGTCAACAGCCGGTCTGCGGTGCCTTTGGTATAGGCGACCTCGTGTTCGGTCAGGAAATCGTAGTCCTGTTTGTCGCCGTCTTTCATGGCGGTGAATTTCACGTGGTCCATCATGTGTACATCTCGGTTTGGGCCGCTGCGCCTTTCATCGTCACCTTGGCTTGGGCAAGGCGGACGTCCTCATATTGCCTGAGCGCGCCGGGACTGAACAAGGTTTCAGGTGCGTCGATATGGTCGAAGTTGCCGTGCCGGTCCGCGCCGCGTGCCAGCATTGCATAATCCTTGTCACCGACCTGCTGTGCGATATCGGGCCGGATATAACGTACAACGCAGGCGATACGCCGATCATCCGATCTGTTCGGCCCGGACCCGTGGATCGTCAGCCCGTGATGAAGGCTCATCTGGCCGGGATGGATTTCAATGGCCGTCTTGTCGGAGGGCGCGACATGCACCTTTACCTCCTGTCCTCGGCTGAGCAGGTTGTTTGGATCAAAACTGTCCTCGTGTTCAAGGATCGCGTTTTTGTGGCTGCCAACAACAAAGTCCATGCATCCCGAGGCCGGGGTGGCGGGCGACAGGGCGACCCAGGCGGTGACCAGCCCGGCAATGGCCCCGAGCCCCCAATAGGTCAGATCCTGATGCATGGATACGATATGGCGGGTGTTGGGTTCCTTGATGAAGAATTCAGTCGAATAGATCAGAATGTCGGGCCCCAGTATCGCCTCAACCACGTCCAGAATGCCGGGGTCGCGCGCGATCCGGGCTGCCATTGGTATGACGATATGCGCGTTTACCCGTTTGTAGGTGTTCAGAGGTTGCGGCAGATCGGCAGTTTGCCACTTGGCCTCGATCTCTTCGAGTTCGGCGCGTGCTGTGCGGGCGGCATCGGGGTCAAGTGCGGGGACGGGAAACAGAAAACCGTCGTGCCAATACTGATCAACCAGTGCTTTGGGCAAGGTGCCCGCATCAAGAGGGAGAGACGGCAGCATGGATCGCCTTTGTCTGGGGGATACTGACGTCAGGGTCGGATTAAGCGGCGGTGCGATCTAGCGTGGCTGCGACGGGAATTGTGTCGGATTTTGGCGATATGTGTCTGTGTAAGGCGGAGGTGTCCTCCGCCCCGGTTCAGGAAAATATACGATAATACAGCCAGTCGGGTAGAAACTGGGACCCTCGAAACAGCAGGGAAAACGCTGTCGGAAAGCTCTTTTTGAAGTTGTCCGTCAGCATCAACTCGAACATCTCGCGGGCCGCATCCTCGGGTTCCATGATGAACGGCATCTTGAAGTCGTTCTTTTCGGTCAGCTGCGTCTTGATGAACCCGGGATTGGCGACCTGAACGCGCACGCCTGTCTGGCGCAGATCAGCATGCATGCACTCGGCCAATGACATGGTTGCAGCCTTGGACGCAGTATACCCGATCGAGCCGGGCAACCCTCGGAAGCCGGTCAGTGATGAGGTGATAACGATATGCCCCGCGTCGCGCTCAACAAAGCCGGGGACGACTTGGCCCAAAACGCGCATGAAGCCGGTGAAGTTGATATCAGCCATGGCGATAGCCTGATCCGCGTCCCATTCCTTGGCCGAGAATGGCCAGTAAACGCCCGCAAGCAAGACCAGCCCGTCAATCTCGCCCACCGCTTTGGCGGTGGCTTTGACGCTGTCGGCGTCCGAAATATCCACCGTTTGGTAGGACGCCTTACCAGGCAGTTCGTCGACCAATGCGGCGAGTTTGTCCTCGCTTCGGGCAGACACAACCACCTCAACGCCTGCGCGGCTGAGACAATGCGCCAACGCCTTGCCCAACCCGTCGCCAGCGCCAACCAGCCAATACCGTTTTCCATTCAGGCTGATGTTGCTCATACTGCTTTCTTCAACCTCGCCGGGGCCGGGCGCATGGTTGCGACCAGCTCTGCAACCTTCAAACCGTATTTCCGGAATTGTGACCGATTCACGATGGATCCGTTCGGGGCCAGATACATCCAGTCGACCGTATTCAGCACATGCCCGCCCGACGCTTCGGGCAGGCGGAACCTGTACTTCAGTTGTACTGAGTTGCCCCTTTGCTGCCCCGTGCCCTCGCCCACAACGTCGTTGGCCAGGGCCTTGATCCGCCCGTCATTGCCAAGCGTCAATTCCCACGCGCGCACCTGTTCGGACCCATCGTCATAGGTGAACACCTCGCGCATGGTGCCGCGATTGCCCTCCCATTGGCAGTCAAATTCGCCCACAAACCGCGAGGAGACTCGTCCCGTTGGCCCGTAAATCACCCCTTCACATAGGATAGGTCCATTGAGATGGGTGCGGATGTCAAACTGCTCGGCGGTGTTGGCATAGTCCTCGGGCACCTGCGCAAGAAACCCGGCATAGCGGGTCCACGCCCAGTTCAGCGCACAGACCAATGCGGCCCCGATCACCACATAGAGGATGCTCTCCATCTTAAATCTCCTTTAGATTGGTCGTGGCCAACAGCATAATCGCCACGACCTTCAGGGCACACGGTACAGCCGCGTAAAGCAGCGCAAGCAGGGCCAGCGCTTCGGGTGGATTGCGGGTGGCCGTGCTGTCAAATCCCGCGCGATCCAGCGCGGGCAACAAGGTGACAGCGGCAAAGGCCAACGTGAATTTCGACACGAATGACCACAGGCCAAACCCTTCGGCGGCGGAGGGGCTGATGCGCGCCATGCGGGTTGCGAACACCGCTGGCAACAGCGTCAGATCAGCCCCTAGGGTCGCCCCCGAAATCACGCAGATCACCGCAAAGGCGATCCAGTCACCTGGGCCAAGCGTCACCGCCCATCCAAAGCCCGCAATTGCCAGCAGCATCGCGCATACCAAAACGATTTTGGTGCCAAATCGTTCGGCCAGCGTGCCCCAAAGAGGCGCGGCCGCAGTTGCACTCAGAAAGAACACAAGCAGCAATGGTCCTTCTTTGCCCGGTGCCTCAAGACGGCTTTCGACAAAGAACAGAAACAGGGTCGAGCTGACAGCGACAGGTGCCGCGTTGACGAGCGCGATCAAAAGCAATTTGCGTGCCACCCCGTCGCGTAGCACGACCCCAAAGCCGACCGACGGTGGCAGCCCATCGCTGACCCATTCGCCGCGCATCATCAACACCGCGACGCCCGCCAGCACTGCAAACCCGATTGCAAACCCGGCAAAGGGTGCGCCCATGAACGCGCCCAGCATCACCGGTGCGATGGCTGCGACGCACACGCCAAGCAGTGCGCCGGTCTCGCGCCAGCGCGCCAACTTGAGGTGCCCGTTGCCGGGCAGACGGTCGGCCTTGACCACGCCTTGGGCATAAAAGTTGATCGTCAGAAAACTGAAGGCTGAAAACACCCCCGTCAGCATCAGCCCGAACCAGATCAGCGGTGGCAGTGGCGGGGTCACCGCAAACAGTCCAAGCATACAGGCGGCCATAATCGCGCAGCCGATGACCACACCCGCGCCCCGGTTGTTGCGCAGTGCTTCGCTCAGCCGCCCAAACAGTGGGTCCTGCACCACATCCAGCAGCCGCAGCCCAAACAGAACCGCACCCAAAGCGGCGAGCGATACCCCGTACTCGTCCACGTAAAACTTGGGTGCGTGGATATAGATCGGCAGGCCAGCCGCGGCGATCATTGCGGCGAAAACTGCGTAGCCGGACAGGCGTTGAGGCTGAGCATCCGTCATCGCGAGACCTCGTCTGTGGGGGGCAGAGGCCGCGCACGATAGGTGGCGCGTTTGATCCACAGCTTGAGCGCCTGCCAATGGATCAGTGTCAGTACACGGCGCGACCCGAACGGGCGGCGTAGGACAGACCGCAGGATCGACCCGTTCGACAGCGCACGCCGCTTGCCGGTCAGGGTGGCGATCAACCCGCCCTGGCCGCGCGAATAATCGATCCAGATTCCGATCCGATCTGCGCGAATATCAAACCGAAATTCATACCCACCTTCGACGGGTTGAAACGGAGAGACGTGGAAAATCTTGGTCGCGGTCAACTTGTCTTGGGCCGCGATGGGCCGCAGGTCGGGATGATGCACAAGATAGTTGTGGCGATCCCCGAATGTGTTGGAGACTTCGGCGATCACGGCAATCAGTGCGTCATTTTCGCGGCGACACAACCAGAAACTGACCGGGTTGAACACGTGGCCAAAGACCTTGGGTTGGGCCAGCAATTCGATCCGGGCCACCCCTGTGATTTGATGCGTGCGCAAGACATCGCGCACCCAAACTGCACCGGTGCCAGCCTTGGGTGCGCCGCCATGATCGATATCATCAAGCGCCATCACACCCAGGCCATTGCGTGCAAAAAGGCGCGGGGTATCGACCGCAGCCTCCGCATCCAGCAGCATGTAATCCACGGAATAGCGAAAGGCGTTGTCTATCGCCCCCTTGCGCCCGTGATAGGTGGTGCCTGCGATATGATCGATGCGGCGGTTCACGCGGCGGCCACCTCGACCGTGGGGGCTTCAAGGATGGCGCGCGCCACATCCAGACCGCTCGACAAACCATCCTCGTGGAAGCCATGGCGCATCCACGCTCCGCAGAACCATGTGTTGTTTGACCCGTTCATCGCCCGCACCGTGTCCTGTGCGGCCAGCGCGGCCAGATCGTAGACCGGGTGGCGCAGCATCGTCTGGTCATAGATCATCTCGTCAGGGATCGCCCGTTTGGTGTTGAGGGTCACAAAGTGCAGATCATCATGGGGGATGGGTTGCAGCGAATTGAGCCAATAGGTGAGGTCGATCCGGTCATTCTGCGCGTTCTTGTCCTCGGTATAGACCCAGCTTGACCACGTTTGGCGGTGACGGGGCATGATGGAGGCGTCGCGGTGCAGAATGATGTCATTGGGCTGGTATTTCACCGCGTCCAGGGCGGCGCGTTCATCGGGGGTCGGGTCCTGGAGCATGGCGAGGCTGTCGTCGGAATGCGTGGCAAAGACGACGTCGTCAAACTGTTCCCAATCGCCCCCCCACGCCTTGATCTGCGCACCCGCCGGGGTGCGTCGGACCGACTGCACTGCTGCGCCAAGGCGTATATCGACGCCATGCCCAAGCAGTGCTGCCTCCAGACGGCGCACATATTGGATGGACCCGCCATTTACCGTGTACCACTGATGCTGGCCCGTCGCGCCAAGCAGCGCGTGGTTCTCGAAAAACTGGATCATCGCGTGGGCCGGGAAATCCATGATCTTTTCGGTGGGGGTGGACCAGATCGCTCCGCTTAGCGGCAAAAGGTAATAGTCGCGAAACCACGTGCCGGTGCCCAGTACCTCCAGGAACTGCCCGACCGTGCGGGTGCGGTCCGCATTCGCAACGCGCAATGCGTTTTTATTGAACCGCAGGATGTCGCGGACCATGCCGAGGAACCGGGGGCTCAGCGCGTTGACGCGTTGTGCAAAAAGCGCGTTGAGGCTGGCCAGCCCGTATTCCAGCCGCCCTCCGTCGATTGAGGCTCCAAAGCTCATGTTGGATTTGACGACCGGCACGTCGAGATCGGCAAAAAGGTCGGCCATGTTGGGGTAGTTGGCGTAGTTGAACACCAAAAACCCGGTATCGACGGGCTGATCGCCGCGTTTGCCAGCCGTGACGGTGCGGGCATGACCGCCCAGACGGGGCTCTGCCTCGAACAGGGTTACATTGTGATGTGGGGAAAGTGTGTAGGCGGCACCCATCCCGGAAATCCCGCCCCCGATCACAGCAATGCGTTTGCGGGCGGTAGATATCATTTCAAGCGGCATAAAGTTCTGGAATCCAAGTTGGTTGGGCATTTGTAGTCTTTACGGCGCGCGCATGGAAACGGATGCACATTTCATAGAAGTTTATTTTTGATCCACGGCGCTTGCAGGGGCGTAGACTGTGTATGTTTGCGGGATTAGAAATGTCAGGAGCAGAAGTGCCCCGACCCCTAGGGGTAGATCTGGGTGCGGTGTCAGGACCATCGATTATGAATGCAAACAACGGAAAGCGGATGCTGTGGGTCGACCACATGTACCGCATCCGGGATGATCAGGATCAGCAGGCCTTTGCCGAGCTGTTTGGTCATTTTGCCCCCAGGGTGAAGGGATTTCTGATCAAGTCCGGTGCGGACGGTTCGCTGGCCGAGGAGTGTGCCCAGGAGGTGTTGGCGACGTGCTGGCACAAGGCGCATATGTTCGACCCCGCAAGGGCCTCTGTTGCGACGTGGATTTTCACCATCGCACGGAACCGCAAGATTGACGTGCTGCGCAAGCAGCGTCGCCCCGAACCCGAGGATTTGGGCTGGGGCCCCGAAGAAAATCCTGATCAGGCCGATGTGATGGCCTTGCAGCAGGAAAGCGAACAGTTGGGCCGCGCAATCGCAGAGTTGCCTGCCAACCAACGCGAGTTGATTGAGAAGGCGTATTTCGGGGATCTGTCCCACAGCGAAATCGCCGAACAAACCGGTCTGCCGCTTGGCACGATCAAATCAAGAATACGGTTGGCGCTGGAACGGCTGCGCCACGCAATGAAGTGAAAAAGATGATGGAACACAGCATTAAACACCATCTGACGGATGATATTCTGATCGGATATGCGACAGGCACGCTGCCAGAGGCCTTCAATCTCATGGTGGCCGCGCATCTGTCGCTTTGCGACACATGTCGCGCTCAGGCAGAAAGTTTTGATGCGGTCGGTGGCGAGATTTTGGACCTCGCGCCAAGCAACGACATAGTCCTTGAGCCGGGCAGCTTTGCGGCGACGATGGCGCTGATTGCTGGCGGTCCGGTGGACGAAATTCAGGTGCCGCGTGTCTCTGGGTCCGTTTTGCCGGGTCCCTTGCAGGATTATGTCGGTGGCGATCTGGCAGACGTGCAGTGGCGCGGCATTGGCATGGGTGTAAAGCAGGCGATCTTGCCCACATCCCGCGACGCCTCTGCCCGTTTGCTGTTCATTCCTGCGGGTGCTGCCATGCCGGATCACGGCCACAAGGGGATTGAGATGACGATGGTCCTGCAAGGTGCATTTCAGGACGAGGATGACTATTTCGCGCGCGGTGATGTTGAAATTGCTGACAGCGACATGCATCACACGCCCGTGGCTGATATTCACGAGGATTGTATTTGCCTTGCGGTCAGCGACGCACCCCTCGAATTTCAGGGCCTGTTGCCCAAGATCGTCCAACGCTTCGCCCGGATCTGATGGTGTGGGGCGGAGGACACCTCCGCCTTACAGGCTGTCTGTCATGTGGTCGACGATATTGAGGTGTTGTGCGAGCCGGTCGATTTCGGCCATCCAGTTTGCCACCATTTGCAGATCGTTCGGAGCGGCGTGGACGCCCGGCTTCACCGCGCCGGATTGTGCGGCCTGAACAGCAAGCGAAACGGGAATCGACACCAGTCGCGCCATCGCCGTGCCTCTTGCGTCCCCCCACGCATCCATCGCGTAGGTTTGGTGCCAGATGGTGCCTGCGTCGTTTTCGGCCTTCAGGTCCACACACATGATCACCCGGTCGGGCTCGCCCGGTCCGTAGCTGTTTTCGGCCAGCAGTGAATCCGACATCTCCTGCAACCGCGCATCTGTGGGGTTCGCTTCGATCTCGGTGAACACGTCACGCCACGCATCGGCCCATCCGTTCAGCCGCAAGGTTCCGCGCACGAATTCCTTCACCTGCCATTTGGGATCAAAATGGTATTCGGCCATGAAGGGCAGGCTGTCGCGGTTCGGATAGACCTCGAAGGTTTCGGGTGTGGGCAGGGGCGCATCATAGCTTGAGACTGCATCCCAAGGCCGTGCCACGTCGAATTCCTGTCCTGCCCGGATGGATTTGGAGGGGGAGCGCAACGCCTTGAGCACCCCCACGGGGGCCCAGCTGAATTTATAGCGGAACGGGTTGGCGTGTTTAGGCACCCCGCCGCAATAGGATGTGAAGCTGATCGTGTTTGCATCGTCGTATGCGCTGGAGGTGCGATAGGCCGCGACCAGGTGATGCGCCATCAGGTGATCGATGCCCGGATCCAGTCCGACTTCGTTCATCAGCACCACACCCGCCTCTTTGGCTGCCAGATCGAGCGCGCGCATCTCGGGCGCGATATAGCTGGACGAGACAAAATGTGCGCCCGCCTGAATTGCAGCCTGCGCCAGTGGCACGTGCCAATCCCCGGGCAGCATGGAAACGACCGTATCGCCTTGGCGTAATGCGTTGCTGAGTGCGCCCTGATCGAAGGGCCGGATGTCGGTTGTGTCGCTGCCAATGGCCTCTTGTGCCTTGGACACCGTGCGGTTCCAGACCGTCACCGGATAGCCAAGTTCGATCAATCGTTTCAGGCCGGGGATGGCGGAAAGCCCGGTGCCGCACCAGTGGATCGTCATAGGTCGGTTTCCTTTGTTTTGAGGGCGGACTGGGGCGCTGCCCCAGACCCCGCGGTATTTTTGGTCAAAAGAAAGTTAAAGCGCGTTTATTGCAGCGTCGAATGTGGATTTGGCCCTGCTCCAGACGGTTGTGCCTGTCGCGCCAAGTGACAGGAGGCTGGGCAGCAGTTGGTCGGCGTAGTCTTCGGAGGATTCAACGGGCAGCATGGAGGGCAGGTTGTCGATGGCTGTCACGTCGAGCGGGGGGGTGTCGTGGACGCGTAGCGCGGGGGCCTCCCATGTTGTCGTGCGGTCATAGACCTTGATGGGTGAAAAGTCGCTGTCGGGGTCGCATGCGATATCGCCGATCACGCTGAGTTTGCGTGTCTTGTGGGGGGCGTCCGCAGCCACGAATACCGGCGTACCCGGGCGCGCAAGGATGCAGTTGAAGAAGATATCATGCCTCAAGATGTCCGGGAACGGCCCGCCGCCGGCGGTTTCGGCCATGTCCCATTTCGTCGTTGCAACCCCCATCACGGTGCACAGATCGCCCGCCCCGGTGCCGACCCGCCCCAATGCGCCGATGATCAATGCGGTGGGCCGGTGTGTGCCTGTACCCACAAGGTCTGATTGCAGATCGGCCAACAGGTGGTTGGAGCTGGCATAGGGCACAACTGGTCCCGCGATCTGTCCCTTTTGCTGGGCGATCCAGCATTTCAGTGCAACGGCGGCCCCCGCGTAGCCTGCCCAGTACCCAAAGGCGGCGACCCGTTTGCTGTCTGTATCGACCAGGTATTCGAGGTCATAAAGCGTGCTGCCTCCGGCCTTGAACCGTTTGAGCAGTGTCTTACCTGCGGGCTGTCCTTTGAAGGCGTGCCCGAACATGATGTGGTCGTGGGCCAGCGCTGTGCCGTCATCGGGCAGTTCCTTGAGCCCGAAGACGATCGCATCCTGCGGTGCGGAGGGCCAGGTGTTTTGCGCGGCTATGGAGGCCCCTGCGGCCTCGTACCGGTCCGTGGGAATGCAGCGGGTGTTGCTGTCCTCGACCGTGACCTTGATCCCGGCGGCGATCAGTTTGGCCGCCCCCTGAGGGGTCAACCCGACCCGTGTTTCGTTGTCGCGCTGTTCGGCGCGCACCCAGAGGTGGGTCATCACAGCATGCCTTTGGCGCGAACCGCCTTGACGCTTGGTCGATCTTCCATCGCGTCCATGAAGGTGCGGATGCGTGGGAAGGGGGCCAGATCGACCCCATCACCGGGCAACCATGTGCAGACCATGAACAGATAGGCGTCCGCAATGCAGGGGGTGTCCCCCAGAACGTAGGGGCCTTCGAGGCACGCGTCTTCGACATATTGCGCGGAGGCCATCATGGTTTCGGGTACTTTGGCGGTCATGTCCTTATGGCTCGCTTCGGCATTTGCCCATCGGTGCCCGCGCATCTTGTGGGCGTGGTTCACGTGCATGGTTGAGGCGAGGTAGTACATGACGCTGCGCGCGCGTGCGGCCTGGATCGGATTGGTGGGCATCATCATCGGGGATAGGGCTGCGATATAGTCGAGGATCGCGCCGGTTTCGGTCAGCACGGTCCCTTCGGTTTCCAGCGCCGGTACCCGGCCTTTTGGGTTGATGGCGCTGTATTCGGCTGACTGCTGGTCGCCTTTGGCGAAGTCGAGCTGGTGGGTGTCATGGTCCAGCCCTGCTTCTTCCAGTGCGATGGCTACGGCGATTGAGATCGTGCCGGGGGCGAAATGCAGTTTCATGGACTGTCCTTTTCAGAAATGGGTTTGGGCGTGGTGCCGATCAGGCATCTCAAGATGGGGCACGGCGTTGAACATGACAGGTGCCCATGTGCCACCAATTGGATAAAATCGGTGAACTGACGTGTTCATAATCGCCAGTGCCACATTGGCCATTGCCTTGATTGACAAATCAAGATGTTGGCGCATCGCCATTGAGATCAGCCCACCGGAGGTGACAACCAGCGCCGGGCCAGTACCTGCCGTGATCTCGCTCAGGGCGTCGCGGACGCGGGTTTCGAATGCGCCAAACGTTTCAGGTGCACCTTCGAGGATGCCGTCCGCCCATGCGGCGAACACGCGCGGCAGGTGTGCTGCGAAATGCGCCTGTTCGGTGGGTATCGCGACCCCGTGTTCGGTTTCAAGCGCTGTGGCCAGCGTGAAGTATTCGAGTTCGTTTAGGCGTGGGTCTTGGGTCGGCGTGAGGCCGGTGTTCATGCCTTGGGCTGTTTCGCGGTGCCTGCGTAAGGTGCCCGTGTAGAGCCGCCTGTGATGCTGGTTGGTGGCCGTCAGATGCGCCCCCAGCCACCGCGCCTGCTGGTGCCCGAGGGGGCTGAGTTGATCGTAACTCGCCTCGTCTTTGGCCTGGTTGTTGGCCTGACCGTGCCGGATAAGAGTGATGTGGGACATGGGTGCCTTTGGCTGGTGTTTGGTGTGTTTTATGGCAGGGGTGTGCGCGTGGAAAGTCCTTGACCCTGCGGGGCGAGTTTATTTGGCAAGATGAAGGTGGATCAGGGGTGGTTTATCCGACCAACGAAGGTGGGCAACAGGATGGTGAGGAAGAGAAGCCGCGCGACGTGGCATGCTGCAACAAAGCCCGGGTTCGCTCCGAGAACGATCCCCATTGCGATCATCGTCTCCAACCCGCCGGGGGCAAAGGCCACCAGCACATGTGTGGATGCGAACCCTAGCGCATAGGCGACCGGCAGTGCGGTGAGCAGCGTCATCGCGATGGTGAGTGTCGTCACAATCAACCCGGCACCAAGCGACTGCATCAGGCTTGCCCGTGTGATCCCGTTGAACCGTGCCCCGATCAGGGTGCCCACAGCCATCAGCCCCGCATACCCGAGCCATGGGTGCATGACCCCTGGCGTGATCTCGGTCGCGTGCCCGAGGCTTGAGGCCACCATCCCCCCGATCAGCAGTGGCGCGGGCAGGCCAATCCGGTCAAGAATGTAGCCGATGCCAAGCCCTGCCAGCAGAAGGGTTGCAAGGTGTACCCATGCGAGTGCCGCCCCGGTGGGCATGACCGGTCCGGAGAGGTCGATGCCGAACGCCGCCGCCAGGGCGGGCACGGTGAGCGTGAGCGCCAGGAGCCGCACCGATTGGATTACGATGATCCTTGTGCTGTCGAGGTTCAGCCCCATGGACAGGCTGATTACAAAGCTGAGGTGTCCCGGGGCGGCTGCCAGATAAGCGCTGCGTCTGTCCATCCCGAAGCCGCGTCGCAACAATTGTGCGCAAAGCCAGAGCGTTGCCCAGAGCATCACCCCGAGGGCCGCAAAGGCGAACGGCCAGCGCAGCATCGCTTGGGTGGCGGAGGCATCGACCCCGCTGCCGATGCTGACTCCGACCAGCAGGAACACGAGGTTGCGGATGGTATCATCAATGCCGGTGCGTATCCCGGTGACAGCAGCGAGGCTGACCAGCACCGCAGGGCCGGTCAGTACTGCGATAGGTGCATTGATCACCTCGGCCAAGGCCGCGCCGATTGTGCCGATGATCAAGGTCTGGCCAGTGATCCGTAGCGCGGTCAGAGAGGGGCGGGCAAGCATGTCCCATGGCTAGTCCATGTTGCATGAGCGGCGCAATGGTTGCGCATCGGAAACGGGAGGGACGCAAAATCAAGGCCTGGTGTCGGGAATGGGAGTCCTTTTGTGCTGTGTGTCGGGCTAGAACGGAGCAGGATTGCAGGGAGATGTGCGATGACAGGCAAGGTGACCTTCATGCTGGATGGGGCACAAGTCGAGGCCGACGCCGGGATGACCATCTGGGAAGTGGCCAATGGCCGTGGCCTTGTGATCCCGCATCTGTGCCACAAACCTGCGCCGGGCTATCGCCCGGATGGCAATTGCCGCGCCTGCATGGTCGAGATCGAGGGCGAGCGGGTGCTGGCGGCCTCGTGCATCCGCGAACCTGCCGAGGGGATGGTTGTCACCACCAACTCCGCTCGCGCCGAGAGTGCGCGCAAGATGGTGGTCGAGATGTTGGTGGCGGACCAGCCCGAACGCGATGTGGCGCATGATAAATCCGCCCATTTCTGGGACATGGCAGAGGCCAATGATGTCTCGGAAAGCCGCTTTCCCAGGTTGGAAGAGGAGCGCGTCCCGCTGCTGGATGACAGCCACGTGGCGATGTCGGTGAATATGGATGCGTGCATTCAGTGTGGGCTGTGCGTGCGCGCCTGCCGCGAGGTGCAGGTCAATGATGTGATCGGGATGTCGGGACGGGGCCATGACAGCTATCCGACCTTTGATATGGCTGACCCGATGGGTGAGTCCACGTGTGTGGCGTGCGGCGAGTGTGTGCAGGCCTGTCCGACAGGCGCGCTTCTGCCTTCGACCGTGGTGGACGCGGCGCAGGTGGGTGACAGTGCGGATTTTGACTCTGAGGTCGAAAGCATCTGCCCCTTCTGCGGGGTCGGCTGCCAGATTTCACTGAAGGTGAAGGACGGCAAAGTCAAATATGTGGAGGGCATCAATGGCCCCGCGAATGAAGGGCGGCTGTGCGTCAAAGGGCGTTTCGGCTTTGATTACATCCATCACGACCACCGTCTGACCAAGCCGCTCATCCGCCGCGTGGATGCCCCCGCCAAGGGGTTGAACGTGGACCCGGGCAACTGGTCGGACGTGTTCCGCGAGGCAAGCTGGGACGAGGCGCTTGATTTTGCCGCCAACGGTCTGAAAGGACGTGGGCGCGAGGTGGCGGGCTTTGGCTCGGCCAAGTGCACGAACGAAGAAGCCTATCTGTTTCAAAAGATGATCCGGCAGGGCTTTGGTCACAACAACGTCGATCACTGCACGCGGCTGTGCCATGCGAGTTCGGTGGCCGCCCTGATAGAGAATGTCGGCTCGGGCGCGGTCACAGCGACCTTCAACGAGATCGAGAATGCGGATGTGGCCATTGCCATCGGCTGTAATCCGATTGAAAACCACCCCGTTGCGGCCACCTATTTCAAGCAGTTCACCAAGCGGGGCGGCAAGCTGATCGTCATGGACCCGCGCGGCCAGGCGCTCAAGCGGTTTGCATCCCACATGCTGCAATTCCGCCCCGGTGCGGACGTGAGCATGTTGAATGCGATCATGCACACCATCGTCGAAGAGGGGTTGTACGATCAGCAATACATCGATGCCTACACCGAGAATTGGGAGGCCGAGAAGGAACACCTCAAAGGCTTCAGTCCCGAGAAGATGTCGGAGATTTGCGGCATCGAGGCCGAGGTGCTGCGCGATGTGGCCCGCACCTTTGCCGGGGCCAAGTCCGCGATGATTTTCTGGGGCATGGGTGTCAGCCAGCATATCCACGGCACCGACAATTCACGCTGTCTGATTTCGCTGGCGCTAATGTGCGGGCAGATCGGGCGTCCCGGCGCGGGCCTTCACCCGTTGCGCGGTCAGAACAATGTGCAGGGTGCCTCCGATGCAGGCCTGATCCCGATGTTCCTGCCGGACTATCAAACAGTGACGGATGATGGTGTGCGCTCGGCCTTTACCGATGTGTGGGGGTCCGGGGATTTTTCGAGCGAAAAGGGCCTGACCGTGACCGAGATCATGGACGCGGTCCATACCGGGTCGATCAAGGCGATGTATGTGTTGGGCGAGAACCCGGCCATGTCGGACCCGGATGTTGAACATGCCCGCGCGGCGCTGGCCAAACTGGATCACCTCGTGGTGCAGGATATTTTCATCACAGAAACCGCGAATTATGCGGATGTGATCTTGCCTGCCTCGGCCTTTGCCGAAAAGTCCGGCACCGTGACGAATACCAATCGACAGGTCCAGATGGGCCGCCCTGCGGTGCCCCCTCCCGGCGAGGCGCGCGAGGACTGGTGGATCGAGGTGGAACTGGCCAAGCGGTTGGGACTGGGCTGGGACTATGCCAGCCCGGCGGATGTGTTTGCCGAAATGAAGCTGAACATGAAATCGCTGACCAACATCACATGGGATCGTCTTGAGCGGCAGAATGCGGTGACCTATCCGTCGCTGACCCCTGACGATCCGGGGCAGCCGATTGTCTTTGGTGATGGTTTTCCTCGTCCCGAGGGTCGTGCGCGGTTTACGCCTGCGGCTGTGATTGCACCTGATGATGTGCCGGATGCGGACTATCCGATGATCCTGACCACGGGGCGTCAGCTTGAGCATTGGCATACAGGGTCGATGACCCGTCGTGCGAGCGTTCTGGATGCGGTTGAGCCTGAGGCGAATTGTTCGCTGCACCCGTCGACCTTACGCAAACTGGGCGTTGTTCCGGGTGGGCTGGTGCGGCTGACAACCAAGCGCGGATCGATCAAGATCATGGCCCGTGAGGATCGCGCCGTTGCGCCGGATATGGTATTTCTACCCTTTGCCTTTGTCGAAGCGGCGGCCAATATCCTGACCAACCCGGCAATTGATCCTTACGGTAAAATCCCGGAGTTCAAGTTTTCCGCCGTGCGGGTTGAGGCTGGGACGGAGGCTGTCGCTGCGCAGTGATCTTGTGGAATGCCCTGTCGGGCATACGCTATCCATTTTGATTGATGAGGGGCTTTGCCCCTCAAACTCCCCACGGTATTTTTGGTCAAAAGAAGGGGTAAGCCCATGCTGAGTCCCGAGCGGTTTTTGTCTGATTTGCACGCGCTGCGTCAGTTCGGTGCGCAGGGGACGGGTGTCGTGCGTCCTGCCTATTCGGACCCGGACATCGAGGCCCGCGATTGGTTGGCGCAGCGAATGTCTGCGGCGGGTTTGACGCCTCGCTTTGATGCAATGGGCAATCTTTTTGGGCTGGCGGAGGGGCCTTCGCTGTTGCTCGGCTCCCACTCGGACAGTCAGCCGGCGGGCGGCTGGCTTGATGGCGCGTTGGGTGTTGTTGCGGCGTTGGAAGTGGCGCGCGCAGCGCGGGAGACGGGTGGGCCTGCGATATCCGTGGTGTCCTTTCAGGATGAAGAGGGTCGGTTTGGGGTCACGACCGGGTCAGCCGTCTGGTCGGGTGGATTGTCCCTGGTTGAGGCGGACGCGTTGCGTGACCACAACGGGGTGCTGTTGTCTGACGCCCGCCATGCTTTCGGGGAGCGCGTTGGTGGCGAGGTGGATCCTGCCCAATTCACTGGGTTTATTGAATTGCATATTGAGCAGGGCCCGACGCTGGATGCGTGCGATGAGCAGATTGGGGTTGTGTGCGACATTGTCGGGATTCGCGACCGGGTTGTCACATTACGTGGCCAGCAGAACCACGCGGGCACCACCCCGATGGCTTTGCGCCGGGACGCGTTTCAGGGACTTTCCGCGTTCAACACCGCTTTGAATGATCGGTTGCGCAATGTGGTGACGCGGCAAAGTGTGTGGACGATCGGACATGTGTCGATATCGCCCAATGCGTCCTCGATTGTGCCCGGTGAGGTACGGTTTTCGATGCAGTGGCGCGATGGGGACGCAGCCCGTCTGGACCGGATGCAGCAGGTGATCGAGGCTGTGTTGAGCGAGATCGTTCAGGATATGGGGCTGGAGGTTGAATTGGGCCCGCTGTTGGGATTGGATCCGGTTGCGATGGATCCGAGGCTGCGCGCACGCCTTGAAGCAGGGGCAGAGGCGGTGGCACCGGGCAAATGGCGCATGATGCCCTCGGGTGCCTTGCATGATGCGACCAATGTGGCCCGGCGTATGCCTGTTGCGATGTTGTTTGTTCCGTCGATCAATGGGATCAGCCACGCTTTTGAGGAAGACACGCGCGAGGCTGATCTGGTGGCGGGCTTGCGCGTTCTGGCCCATGCCGCAGGTGTTCAGGGGTAGCGGCCATGGCGCAGCAGATATGTGCCAAGCGTCAGCCGTTCGAAAACCCACGCACTGGTGCTGACGACAAGCCAGATCAGGATGATCCCGATCACCCACAGGGCAATTTGCACGATCCCGACGACGCTTGCGGCCAGATTGCGACGTGCATCTGACAGGGCCTGAGCGCGGGCGCGGAACTCGCGGGCCTGATTGCGAAAACTCTCGGCAAGGGGCTTGAGTTTGTTGACCTCACTTAGTGTTTCATCAACCGCATCGCCAATTTTCTGGAACTCGCGGCGTGGCACTTCGAAGGATTTGCTCAGGCCTGCGTTGATCACGTTTCCGATGCCCTTGAACACATCAATCGAGCCGACACAGTTCGAGAGTTTGGTGACCTTGCAGTTTTTGAAATTGGGGATCGGGATGCTCAGTGCGGGAATCGAAATCTTGAAGTTGGTCAGCGGTTCTACCAGATTTTCGACCGATTGGGCCGCTGCCGCCGCATTCGTCTGGACCAGTTTGGCGGTCGCATCGACGGTGCGCGCCGCCTCTTGTGCGTGACTGGCAAGCTGGCGTGCGTCATCGATCAATTGGGTCACGGGCGGTTCGAGCTCGGCCTTGAGCGTGGCATAAAGTGTGTTCAGAAATAGCCCTAATCCGATAATCAGCACAAACGGCAGGACGGTGTTGATAATAAGGGCAAACCCTTTGAAGCGGAGAGAGTAAGACATAAACGATCCCTTTTTGGGGGCTGCAAATGCCTTAGTTTAGGCCGCATAGCGTGCGCGGGTTAGTCTGGAATACCTTGCCCGTCAGACCCGCGCATAGCCGCGCTGGATCGCCCGTTTGCGATACCGATCTGCCGCATGGGATGCGGCGCGCAAGTCACCGTGGCAGGAGACGCGGCGATTGGGTTGGCCGCCGCTCAGGCCCCATTCCACGATCACGGATGCCTCGGCAAAGAGGTTCATCGCGATCTCGACCCTGTAAAACCAGAGCCGTCTGCGACCGGGGCGATAAAGAAGTGCTTCGACCATGACGAGAAAGTGCCATGCCCGTGCGCTCAGGTCCAGCGCACATCGCCCAGAAAGATGTAACCCGCCCCGTAGATCGTCTTGATCAGACGCGGGTTCTTGGGGTCTTCCCTCAGCTTGGTGCGCAACCGCGAAATACGCACGTCCATGGCCCGGTCAAAACTGTCGCCCGCCCCGCCCCCAAGGTTTTCCTGCATCTGGGCGCGGCTGATCAGCCGCTTGGGGGCATCCAGAAACAGGCGCAATACCTCGCCTTCGGCATGGGAAAACGGTGTGTTCTGGCCAGCCTCGTCTGTGAGGGTGTAACTGTCAAAAGATGCGGTCCAGCCGTTGAAGACCGCAACCTGCCCTTTGGTCTGGGCCGCCTTGGGGCTGCGCAGGCGCACCCGGATGCGTGCCACGACCTCGGCGGGATCAAAGGGTTTGATGATGTAGTCATCGGCCCCTAGCTCAAGACCTGTTATCTTGTCCTGTACCTGCGCGCGCCCGGAAATAATGATGACTGTTGCGCCCTGTTCCAGCGCAAGGCGGTGAACAAGCGCCAGACCATCCGTGTCGGGCAAGCCCAGATCCACGAGGCACACATCGGGTTTGTGGTTGTTCAGTGCCGCCTCGAATGCGGCGGCACGTGAAAAAGACAAGGTGCGAAATCCGGCCTCTTGCAGAGCATCCGACAGGATGGTGCGAATGGCCGGTTCATCGTCAAGGATGGTGACAAGAGGAACGGTCATGCGGCGACCTGTGTGCGCAACAGGACCAGCAGGTCGCGCGCTTCGAAGGGTTTGTTGAGGACGGGTGCAGCTTGGGTTGCGGCGTGAAACAGCGGGTCCTGTGGGGGCAGCGATGTCATCAGGATTACAGGCACTGTACCTGTCAATTGGAGTGCCAGATCGACACCCGTGCGGCTGCCGCTGCCCAGGTTCACATCTGATAGCACCAGCGCGATATCGGGCAGGTCAGCCGTGAGTGCGATGGCCTCGTCCACCCCGGCTGCTTCGATGACCGAGTGGCCCGTATCGATCAGCATATCGCGGTAGTGTTCGCGCAAGGCCGCGTCGTCTTCGACCAGCAGGACCAGCCTGCCAGATACATCGGGTGCGTGGCGCAAGGGCAGTCGCAGGCGGACATGTGCGCCCGTTGTTCCGTTCCCCAGTTTCAGATCACCCCCCGCCCGTTTGGTCATGTCATAGACCATTGGCAGCCCAAGGCCCGACCCTTCGGCCCCCTTGGTCGTAAAGAAGGGATCACAGCCATGTTCAAGTGCATCCGACGAAAATCCGGGGCCGCTGTCGGTGACGATAAATTCGAGCCATGTGTCATGCACCGCCTGCGCGGTCAGCGTGATTTGTCCGCGCGTGCCACAGGCATCGCGTGCGTTCAGGATCAGGTTCAGCAGGCTGTCCTGAACCATGCCGGGGTCCAGCAGAAAGGCCCCTGAAAGCGGGCCCGGAGAGACGGCTAGTGTCAGACCGTCGGGCAAGGTCGAGCGCGCCAGTGTCTGCACGTCGCCGAGTAGCGTTTGAATGTCGGTCGCCGCAGGCCGCATCGCGCGTCCGGCGGTCATGTCGGCGATTGCGTTCAGCAATGCCCCGCCGCGCCGGGTGGCCGCAAGTGTGCCCTCAATCATCTCGGTCGCGGCCTCTGGCAGGTCAGGCAGGCGGCCCAGCTTGGATTGCAGCCCCAGAATGATGGTCAGCAGGTTGGAAAAATCATGGGCCAATCCGGACGTCATCTGTGCGGCAAGGGTGCGCCGCCGGGTCTGTTGCAAGGCGACGCGGGCCTGGGTTTCTTCGGTGATGTCCATCGACATGATATAGGCCCCGCCCGTCCCGTCGGGTGTGAACGAACCACGGATGCGCCGCGCGCTGGCGTTGTCGGTGAACTCGAACACGGACGCTTCGCCCTGATAGGCACTGGTCAGCGCAGGTGCGATGCGCCCATAGGCAAAGTCGCCCAAGGCGTCGGCTATGGTCATGCCGACAATGTCCGAAGGACGCCCCGGCATCACCGCATTCAGCTTGCGATTGGAAAAGGTATAGCGCCCCTCGGCATTCACATGGGCCAGATGCGCGGGCATCATTTCGGTGGTCAGACGGGTGTGCGCTTCGGTTCGGGTCAGTTGGCGCTTGGCTTCTTCCAATGCGGTGACTGTCGCAGCGAGTTGGCGGTTGGTCGCACTCAGTGCTTCGGCGTGATCCAGCACCTGCTGGCCAAGGTCCGAGGCGTGGGCACGCAACAGTGCCTCCTGTGCCTTGGTCTGGGAAATGTCGGTGTAGACGGTGACCCATCCGCCCTGGGGCAGAGGAGAGCCTTCGACGCTGATTGTGCGCCCGTTGGCGCGGGTGCGCTCCATATAATGCGCCTCAAAGTTGCGCGCCTGATCGACGCGTTCCTGCACAAAGCTGTCAAGGTCGTCGATAGGCCCGTATTCGCCGCGTACTGCCAGATGGGTGATCGTCTCGCGAAAGGAGGCACCCGGCGTGACGAGCGCATCCGGCAGGTCGAACATCTGCTGAAAGGGCGCGTTGCACACGGCCAGCCGCAGATCGTGGTCATAGATCGTCATGCCCTGGGCAATCAAGTTCAGGCCGGAGGCGGTCAGCGAAGGTGTTGCGTGCGGCTGCATGATCCATGGCTAGCACCCAGATGCGCGACCGCACAACGGTCCATGCCCGACTGTTACAATTCGTAAGGTTTGGGAAAACATCAGGAAAAAGTTGACCTTCAGCCTCAGCACAGCATCCTTATGGGGACAAAGAATCGTCGTAGCGATCATGCGTGACCCGAAAAGGGCGCGCGCGGGAGGATATAAGTTGGTTGAGACGCCCATGGGCGTAGGGGGCCTCGTGTCAATCCCTGCGCTTTTGCACCGCAATGCGACAGAATTCGGCAGTGCTCCGGCCTACCGGGAGAAAGAGTTCGGGATCTGGCAAAGCTGGACGTGGGCTGAAACCCGCGAAGAGATCGAAGCGCTCGCGCTTGGGCTGCTGGACCTTGGGCTGGCCGAAGGCGATTTTGTTGCCGTGATCGGGCGCAATCGGCCGCATCTGTATTGGTCGATGATGGCCGTACAGATGTGCGGTGCGATCCCTGTGCCCCTGTACCAGGACGCAGCTGCCGAAGAGATGGCCTACACCCTTGGTCATTGCGGCGCGCGGTTTGTGATCGCGGGCGATCAGGAGCAGGTCGACAAGGTGATCGAAGTGCAGGGCGAGTTGCCCGATTTCGAGCAGATCATTTATCTGGACCCACGCGGTTTGCGCAAATACGACCATTCCAAATTGCACCAATATTCCCACGTCCAGGAGGCGGGCCGCGCCAAGCGCGATGAGTTGTCCCCCGAAATGGCGCGCCGGATTGCCAAGCTGGATTACGACAGCACCTGCGTGATGCTTTATACGTCCGGGACCACGGGCAAACCCAAGGGGGTCGTGCTGTCCAATCGCAACGTGATCGAGACCAGCAAATCCTCGTCCGAGTTCGACGGCCTGCGCCAATCTGATGATATTCTGGCCTACCTGCCCATGGCATGGGTGGGTGATTTCATATTCTCCGTCGGTCAGGCGCTGTGGACGGGGTTCTGCACGAACTGCCCCGAAAGTGCCGAGACGATGCACATGAACCTGCGCGAGATCGGGCCGACCTACTATTTTGCCCCACCGCGCGTGTTCGAAAACCAGCTTACCAACGTGATGATCCGGATGGAGGATGCGAGCCGGTTCAAGCAGCGCATGTTCCACTATTTCATGGGTCACGCGCGCAAGGTTGGACCGGCCATTCTGGATGGTAAGTCGGTCGGTCTGATGGACCGGCTGAAATACGCTTTGGGCGAGTTGATGGTCTATGGCCCACTAAAGAATACACTTGGCTTCAGTCGGGTGCGCGTGGGCTACACGGCGGGCGAGGCGATTGGGCCAGAAATTTTCGATTTCTATCGATCGATGGGGATCAACCTGAAGCAGCTTTATGGGCAGACCGAAGCGACCGTGTTTATCACCGCTCAACCCGATGGCGAGGTGCGCTCGGACACGGTGGGTGTGAAATGCCCGGGCGTGGAGTTGAAGATCGCCGAGAATGGCGAGGTGTTCTATCGCTCGCCCGGTGTGTTTGTGGAGTATTACAAGAACGCCGAAAGCACGGCTGATACCAAGGACTCCGAAGGCTGGGTTGCGACGGGCGACGCGGGGTTCATCGAGGTTGATACCGGCCATCTGCGCATCATTGATCGCGCCAAGGACGTGGGGCAGATGGCGTCAGGCGCATTGTTTGCCCCTAAATATGTCGAGAACAAGCTGAAATTCTTTCCCAACATTCTGGAGGCCGTGGTCTTTGGAAGTGGGCGCGAGGAATGCACCGCTTTTATCAATATCGACCTGACGGCGGTGGGGAACTGGGCCGAACGCAACAATATCGGTTACGCGTCCTATCAGGAATTGGCCCAGCATCCGCAGGTGTTGTCGACCATCACCGCCCATGTCGAGGAGGTGAACACCTCGGTCGCCGAGGATGAAATGCTGTCGAGTTGTCAGGTGCATCGCTTTGTCGTGTTGCACAAGCAATTGGACGCCGATGATGGAGAGCTGACGCGGACCCAGAAGGTGCGCCGCCGCATCATCGAAGAGAAGTATGGGGATATCATCGCCGCGCTCTACGACGGGTCATCCGAGATTTCTACCACAACCGAGGTGACCTATGAGGATGGGCGCAAGGGATCCATTTCTGCGACATTGATCATTTGTGACGCCAAAGTGGTGCCGGTGCAGACCAAGATGGCGGCGGAATGATGATGGATCGACGTGTCGCAGCGCCATCGCCCCGCCCACCATCCCATGAGGTGTGCGCGGCTTCGGCATCCGTGTTTGGCCGACCCTCCGGGAGCGGCCGTTCGGCGACCGGGAAGCGGTTGGTTCGGGCGCTAGTCGGCGTCAAATACATTGCGCACCGCGCAGCGCACGCGATTGTCACCGGTAAAGGCACCGATCGAATTGCGCATGGTGATCCGGGTTTGTCGCGCACTCAGCCCTTTGCGGCGACATTCAAAGGCGAGTTTCAACAAGTAGCGGCGTTCAAGTGCATCAAACATCTTTGGCCCTCCTGCATGGCGTGGCTCAAAGGTGCGCAGAAAATAGTTAATTTCACGCCAACAGCACGCGCGACGGAGGTCATCCATGCTTGATCAGGCCGAAGGGTACACCACTGCGGACGGTCGCAAGATCGGCGCTGTGGTCATGGAGATGAAGAATATCACCCTGCGTTTTGGCGGTGTTGAGGCCATCAAGGACATCTCATTCGATATCCGGGAAGGTGAAATTCGCGCGATCATTGGCCCGAACGGGGCTGGTAAATCCTCGATGTTGAACGTCATTTCGGGGTTTTACGTGCCTCAGGACGGCGAGGTCTTCTACAAAGGTATGCCGCGCCCGCCGATGAAACCCTATCAGGTGGCCCGCCAGGGCATTGCGCGCACATTCCAGAACATCGCCCTGTTCGAGGGCATGAGCGTTCTGGATAACGTGATGACGGGCCGTTTGACCCATATGAAAACCGGGTTGTTTGCGCAGAGCTTTTGGAAGGGCAAGGCCGAGGCCGAAGAGACCGAGAACCGGGAAGTTGCTGAAAAGATCATCGATTTTCTTGAAATTCAGGCCATTCGCAAGACGCCCGTATCGCGCCTGCCCTACGGGCTGAAAAAACGGGTCGAGTTGGCCCGCGCCTTGGCGGCGGAGCCGTCCCTGTTGCTGCTGGACGAGCCAATGGCGGGGATGAATGTCGAAGAAAAGGAGGACATGAGCCGCTTTATTCTGGATGTGAACGATGAATTTGGCACCACGATTGCGTTGATCGAACATGACATGGGCGTCGTCATGGACCTGAGCGACCGGGTGGTCGTGATGGATTACGGTAAAAAGATCGGCGACGGCACACCCGATGAAGTGCGCGGCAATCAGGCCGTTGTCGATGCTTACCTGGGTGTTGCGCATGATTAAGCACCGCTTTTTCGTCGCAGTGTTGGCCTTTGCCGCGGTCGCTGGTGGCGCGCAGGCGGACACGGCCTGGGAGATGTTCGTGGCCCGTTGCCTTGATCCGTTCGAGCATCAGAGCGTGGCCATTGTGGATGGATTGGCCGCCCAACCGATTGACCAGATGCACGAAGCCCGCCGCGCCTTTGGTCCGAACGCGGATGGGTATGTGCTGGTCGTGGACAAAGCCCCGTCGGTGGGTGAGCGTGCGTGTGGTGTGGAGGCGGCTACCGCCGACCCGTCCACGGCCGAACGGGCGTGGCGCTATGCGCAACTGTCGGCGGGGCGGTACGTACCCGAAGGCGACTGGCTGGTCAGCAACGAATGGATTGAACCGCGCGTTATGGTGCGCTCGGACGTTTCGGGTGTGCGTGCATCCTATTGGATCGTGGAGACTGACCTTGAGAGTTAGAGCATTTGCGATATGTGCGGCCCTTTGGGCGGGTCCTGCGGTTGCAGAAGAGCCTCCGATTTGTGATGCGTCCCAGCCTGGCATGGCCGGATTGTGCGATGTGATCGAAACGCGCTGTCTGCCCTATCTGAATGATCCGGCCAGCCTGTCGCCCCGCGATATCATGGCTGTGCCGCGCACCTTCCGGCGGTATTTCGAAAGCACTCTCAATTCCTATGTTCTGGGCTATCAGGAAACCGATCTGGACCGCGCATTGGTCGTGTTCATGTATGACGAACCGGCCTGCGAGATCATCAGCCATGGTCTGAGTTACTCCGAACTGCTGGTCGCGTTTGAGGCGTGGCGTGCGGGTGCGGGTGCGCGTTTTGTGTCCACAACCGGGTTTGAGCCGGTAAGCCGGGTCACGATGGATCGCGCCTATGCGGCGGCGTTTCTGGCGGCACCGCGCCGCGATGGCCGGGTGACCGAGGTCACGCTGAACTGGAACCTCACATTCGAAGGGCTGACCCGGTTGCGCGTCAGCTATCAGCCGTTGCGCGATCATACGGCGGATTTGATGGGGGTTGCGGCGAAATGAGCGTGTGTTTTTTGAGATCGGAAGGGTAGGATATGCCAGACCAGTTGATCTATGCGATGGAGGTGTTCCTGAACGGGCTGATGGCCGGGGTGATGTATGCCCTCGTGGCCCTCGGTTTTGTTCTGATTTTCAAGGCGTCGGGCATCTTCAATTTCGCCCAAGGGGTGATGGCCCTGTTTGCCGCGATGACCCTTGTGGGTATTCAGACCGGGCAGGTGCCGTTCTATCACCTGATCAACGCGCTTTTTGGTACCAACATTCACTATTTCGGGTGGGAGCTGCATTCGATCATCGCGATTGTGCTGACCGTGCTGGTGATGATCGTGCTCGCCTGGGCGGTGCAGCGGTTCATTTTCAGCAAGCTGGTCGGGCAGGAACCGATCATCCTGTTTATGGCCACCATTGGCCTCGCCTATCTGCTTGAGGGTGTCGCGGACCTGATGTGGGGGTCCGAGATCAAGAAGCTGGATGTGTGTCTGGCGGATGGAGCCTGTCTGCCGCAAGGCATCAACCTCGCCATTGACGAGGTCACCTTCAACGTCTTCGGTTACGGGTTTTTTATCGACAATCTGGATATCACGGCGACGATCATCGCGGTTATCCTGGTCGCGGTGCTGGTGCTGTTCAGCCAATACACCAAGCAGGGCCGTGCGATGCGCGCGGTTGCGGATGACCATCAGGCGGCGTTGTCCGTGGGTGTTTCGCTGAACTACATCTGGATTTTGGTTTGGTCGGTGGCCGGGTTTGTCGCGCTGGTGGCGGGCATCATGTGGGGTGCGAAATCGGGCGTGCAGTTTTCGCTGTCGCTGATTGCACTCAAGGCGCTACCGGTGCTGATGCTGGGCGGGTTCACCTCGATCCCCGGTGCGATTGTCGGTGGCTTGATCATTGGTGTGGGCGAAAAGCTGTTTGAGTTTTTCATGTCCTCTGGAGATCTGGCAGGCGCGCTGTTCGGTTTTACCATGAACGCGACCGAGAACTGGTTCGCCTATGTGCTGGCGCTGATTTTCCTCGTCTTCCGCCCGCAGGGCTTGTTCGGGGAGAAGATCATTGAACGCGTCTGAACAAATCCGCTGCGTCGGCGGTGTCGGTACAGTTGGCTATCCGTCCAATTGGCGAAACAGCATGACCGTGAAGGCGGCAAGCACTGTGATCGCAAGTGTCGCGGACAGCATGATATCGCCCGTCAAAAGCAGGGCTGTTCCGACACAGATCGTCAGGATCAGCGCGCATAGCAACAACGTCTGCCCGAGGCCGGACCGTCTGGACACCTGTGGTGTCGGTTCGGCCTTTGGTACGACAGGTGCTGGTGCATCAGCGTCCGGCACCGCATCTATCAATGCGGCCTTTGCGGCTGCCAGATCGACAGTCGAGATTTCACCCCGCGCATGCGCGGCATCGAGACGGCGTATGCCGTCCAGAATAGCAGTCATTGGACCCACTCCATTTTCCCACCCGCAATGTGCCATGGCGGCGGGCGGGAAATGTGGCGAAACTGAGAAAGCTGGGCTTATGGTTAAGATGTCGGAGGGGGGCAGCCCCCCATCGGGCCTGCGGCCCAATGCCCCCCGCGGTATTTTTGGTCAAAAGAAACCTCGATTGGATCGAGTGGAGGAGCGCGCTGATGCTGTATCGTGAGGCCGGAGATTTTTCGACGACCTATCCGCAGGATAGCCAGACGTTTCCGATCAAGTTTGACCGCTATCGCTACTATGTGGTTCTGGCGGTGGCGGTGTTGGTGCTGCCGTTCGTAATGACGGACTATCTGGTCAACTCGATCTTTCTGCCTTTCCTGATCTATGCCATTGCCGCTATCGGACTGAACATCCTGACGGGGTATTGCGGGCAGGTCAGCCTTGGTACCGGCGGGTTCATGGCTGTGGGCGCCTATGCCTGTTACAAGCTGATGACGGCCTTTCCGGATGTAAACATCTTTTTCCACGTGATTTTGGCAGGCGGGATCACCGCGCTGGTCGGCACCGCCTTTGGCTTGCCGAGTTTGCGCATCAAAGGGTTCTATCTGGCCGTGGCGACGCTGGCGGCGCAGTTCTTCCTTGTCTGGCTGTTCAACAAGGTATCGTGGTTTTACAACTATTCGGCGTCGGGCCAGATCAACGCGCCCGAGCGCAGCGTCTTTGGTATCGAGGTCACTGGCCCAAACACCGAAGCTTGGGCGACTTATTTGTTTTGCCTGGTCTTTACGGTTGGGGCTGCGATCATCGCGCGCAACCTGACCCGTGGGTCGGTGGGCCGTCAGTGGATGGCGATCCGCGACATGGACATCGCTGCCGAGATCATCGGGGTGAACCCGCTCAAGGCCAAGCTGACGGCATTCGCGGTGTCGTCTTTCTTTGTCGGAATTTCCGGTGCCTTGTTCTTTGCCGTCTATCTGGGCGCGGTCGAGGTAGGTGAAGTGTTCGGGATCACCAAATCCTTCCTTGTGCTCTTTATGATCATCATCGGCGGATTGGGGTCGATTTTTGGGGCCTTTGCAGGGGCGGCGTTTCTGGTTGTTCTGCCTGTTTTGCTGAAGCTTGTGGGGGTCGATCTGCTTGGCTGGCCCACGGATATCGTCGCGCATTTTCAGCTGGTGATCGTGGGTGGTTTGATCATCGTGTTCCTGATCCTGGAACCGCACGGGCTGGCACAGCTGTGGCGCGTGGCCAAGGAGAAGTTGAGATTGTGGCCGTTCCCGCACTGACGGGCAGCGGCAAAATGTGGGGCGGGCAGCACTGCCCCTTCCGCGACATCGGACAAAACCAAAAGGGAGGAAATATACCGATGAAGATGAAACTAGGAACAATGGCCGTTGCAGGCCTGATGGCGGCAAGCCCGGTGATGGCGGACCTCGTCTTTCCAAGCCTGAGCTACCGGACGGGTCCCTATGCGGCGGGTGGCATTCCGTTCGCGGATGGCTATGCGGACTACTTCACTCTGCTGAATGAACGCGACGGCGGTATCGGCGGTATCGAGACCCGCGTGCTGGAATGCGAGACGGGCTATAACACCGAGAAGGGTGTTGAATGCTACGAGTCGACCAAGGGTGAGGGCTCGCTGATCTATCAACCCCTGTCCACCGGCATCACCTATCAGCTGATCCCCAAGACCACGGCAGACGGCATTCCGATGCACACGATGGGTTATGGGCGCACCTCGGCTGCCAATGGCGAAGTGTTCAGCCACACCTTCAACTATCCCGCCAACTACTGGAACGGGGCGTCGGGTGCGATCAACTATCTGATGAGCCAGGGTGACATCGCGGGCAAGAAGATCGCATTGGTCTATCACAACTCCGCCTATGGCAAGGAGCCTATCCGCACCCTTGAAGAGTTGAGCGAAAAGCATGGCTTTGAGCTGATGCTGGTGGCCGTGGATCACCCCGGTCAGGAGCAGAAATCGCAGTGGCTGCAAATTCGCCGCGAGCGTCCTGACAATGTCATCATGTATGGCTGGGGTGTGATGAACCAGGTCGCGGTCCAGGAGGCGGCCAACATCCGCTATCCAATGGAAAACTTCATCGGCATCTGGTGGTCGGGTTCTGAAAACGATGTGTTGCCTGCAGGTGATGCAGCCAACGGCTACAAGGCGCTGACGTTCCATGGTGTGGGCAGCGACTTCCCTGTGTTTGACGACATTCAGAAATATGTTGTCGATGCGGGTAAGGCCGCCGGATCCGGTGATCAGATCGGTACGGTGCTGTATAACCGTGGGCTTTATGCGGCGATGCTGGCAGCCGAAGCCGCCAAGACCGCACAGGAAATCCACGGGACTGCTGATATCACCCCCGCAATGATGCGTGACGGGATGGAAGCGCTCGAGATCACCGAAGCCAAGATGACCGAGCTTGGTCTGCCCGGCTTTGGCCCCGAGTTCAACGTGTCCTGTCAGAACCACGGTGGCCCCGGCCTCGTGGGTATGACGCAGTGGGATGCGTCTGCGGGCACGTGGTCGCTGGTTTCGGATTTCTCTGCATCCGACATGGAGGTCATCCAGCCGCTGATTGACGAAGACAGTGCCGCCTATGCCAATGAGAGCGGCATCGAGGCGTCCTGTAACTGAACCATGTCCCCCGGCGGCGCGTGACGTGGCCGGGGGATTTTTCGAGTATTTTGGAACAATGAAGGGCGAGGGGCCATGCTTGACGCTGAGGTGAAGGCCGAGACCGTTCTTGAGGTCAACAATATCGAGGTGATCTACAATCACGTGATCCTCGTTCTCAAGGGCGTGAGCCTCAAGGTGCCCAAGGGGGGTATCACGGCCCTGCTTGGCGGCAATGGCGCGGGTAAGACGACGACCCTCAAGGCGATTTCTGGGCTGCTCGCGTCCGAACGTGGCGAGGTTACCAAGGGCTCGATCCTTTATCATGGCGAGAACACGGCTGAGGCTGATCCGGCCGATCTGGTCAAGCGTGGCGTCGTACAAGTGATGGAAGGACGGCACTGTTTCGAACACCTCACCATCGAAGAGAACCTGATGACGGGTGCCTATACCCGGCGTGATGGCAAGGGCGCGGTCGCCGCTGATCTCGAGATGGTTTATGACTATTTTCCCCGGTTGCGTGAGCGGCGCAAATCCCAAGCGGGCTATACTTCAGGGGGCGAGCAGCAGATGTGCGCCATCGGCCGCGCGTTGATGTCCCGTCCTGAGACGATCCTGCTGGATGAGCCGAGCATGGGTCTTGCCCCGCAATTGGTTGAACAGATTTTCGAGATCGTGAAATCCGTGAACGAGAATGAGGGCGTCACGTTCTTGTTGGCTGAGCAGAACACCAATGTCGCTTTGCGCTTTGCCCACTATGGCTACATCCTAGAAAGTGGGCGCGTGGTGATGGATGGCCCTGCGGCTGAGCTGCGCGAGAACCCGGACGTCAAGGAATTCTATCTGGGCATGTCCGATGAGGGCCGCAAGTCCTTTCGCGATGTGCGCAGTTATCGGCGGCGTAAGCGTTGGTTAAGCTGATCTGCATCCCTCCTTCTATGATCTGATCAGGGCCAACATCATGCAAGACACGACATATTTCGACGACCTCGAAACCCGCAGCACGGATGCGCGGGCCACTGATCAATTGGCTGCCGTGAATGCGCAACTCGCACGGGTGGCCAGTGCCGCGGACAGTTGTCTGCCGGATGTGGGGACGCTCAAGGACCTCAGCGATCTGCGCCACTTGCCGGTGCTGCGTAAATCCGAACTGGCGAAATGGCAGGCCGATGCGCCACCCTTCGGTGGTCTGCCTGTTACGAACGCAGCCCACATTTTCCAGTCGCCTGGCCCAATCTATGAACCCGGTGGGATCAGCCATGACTGGTGGCGCATGGGGCGGTTCCTGCACGCCGTGGGGATCGGTGCCGATGATACCGTGCAGAACTGCTTTGGGTATCATTTGACGCCTGCGGGCATGATCTTTGAATCCGGCGCGCGGGCGGTGGGTGCGACCGTACTGCCCGCAGGGACGGGCCAGACCGAATTGCAGGTGACGGCGGCGCGGGATATCGGTACGACGGCCTATGCGGGCACACCCGATTACCTCAAGGTGATCCTCGACAAAGCGGACGAGATGGGCGTGGCCCTGCGCATCAAGAAGGCGGCGGTAGGCGGCGGGGCGCTGTTCCCGAGCTTGCGTGCGTTCTACACTGATCGCGGCATTACCTGCATGCAATCCTATGCGACAGCTGATCTGGGAAACATTGCGTATGAATCCAGTGCCCTCGAGGGGATGATCGTGGACGAAGGCGTGGTAGTCGAGATCGTGACGCCGGGCACCGGAAACCCCGTCGCGGCTGGCGAGGTGGGCGAGGTCGTCGTTACGTCGCTGAACCCCGACTATCCGTTGATCCGCTTTGCCACAGGCGATATGAGCGCGGTCCTGCCCGGCACCAGCCCCTGCGGACGTACGAACATGCGGATCAAAGGATGGATGGGGCGCGCCGACCAAACAACCAAGATCAAGGGGATGTTCGTGCGCCCCGAACAGGTGGCTGCCCTCGTGGCGAAACACCCCGAGGTCACGCGGGCCCGCGTGATTGCGAAACGGGACGGCGAACAG
This sequence comes from uncultured Tateyamaria sp., assembly GCF_947497045.1. Lineage (GTDB taxonomy): Bacteria > Pseudomonadota > Alphaproteobacteria > Rhodobacterales > Rhodobacteraceae > Tateyamaria. Next base: position 79,025 of record NZ_CANMEU010000005.1, read on the forward strand.
GACACGATGACCGTGCAACTCGAAAGCCCGGCAACGAACACGGCTGCCTATGAGCAAAGCGTGATGGACACGCTCAAACTCAAGGGAACGCTGGAACTCAAAGCGATTGATGCGCTGCCAAAAGACGGTTTGGTCATCGAAGATCAACGCAGCTACGACTAAGCCCCCCTTCTTCTTCCTTTCGCCTTAAATACCTAAAGCACGTGCGGTCCCCAGAACGATCTTGTGCAAACCGGACGCAAACACTGGCAAACATCTGTAAGGCGGAGGTGTCCTCCGCCCCGCCGCATCGAAGGGCTGGAAACCCGATAGAAAAACTAGGATAACGGCACAGCATGTTGGCAGGGTGGTGCTGTGACGCAAACTGATATCCTTCGCCCCACTCAAAGGGCCAAGCGGCGCGCGCCTGCGTCATTGTCCGGCCTCGCGTGGTTGGTCGCGGCGATCTGTTTGTTGCCGATGGTGGCGGTGGCGATTGCGGCCCTGTCCGGTGGTACCGACACGATCGTGCATCTGGCTGACACCGTGCTTGGGCGGTATGCGGCAAATACGGTCCTGCTGGTGGTTCTCGTCTCGTTCGGGACCTTCGCGATCGGGGTCGGGGCGGCCTGGCTTGTAACCATGACCCGCTTCCCGATGGTCAAGATACTCGAGGTCGCGCTGGTGCTGCCGCTGGCCTTTCCAGCTTATGTTCTGGCCTATGCCTACACCCACATGCTCGACCATCCGGGCATTGTGCAGACGACGTTACGTAGCCTTATGGGCTGGGGGCCGCGGGACTATTGGTTTCCCGAGATCCGCAGCCTTGGCGGGGCGGCGGTGATGCTGATCCTCGTGCTTTACCCATATGTCTATCTTCTGGCGCGGGCCTCGTTCCTGCAACAAAGCGGGTCGACTTTCATGGCCGCCCGCGCGCTTGGTTCGCGGCCGTGGGTCGCGCTGTGGCGGGTCAGCTTGCCACTCGCACGTCCGGCCATTGCGGCAGGTGTCCTGCTGGCGGTCATGGAAACCATCGCCGATTTCGGCACGGTCGCCTATTTCGGCGTGCAGACATTCGCCACGGGCATCTACACAAGTTGGTTCTCTCTCGGGGACCGGGCCGGGGCGGCCCAACTCGCGCTTTGCCTGCTGAGCTTTGCGCTGCTGTTGGCGGTGCTCGAAAGGGTCCAAAGGGGCCGCGCAAAGTATCACGACCCAACCCGCACCCAAAAACATCACCCGCCGATCACGCTGAAAGGGTGGGCGGCGGCGGGGGCCGCGCTCCTATGTGGCATCCCCGTGTTTTTCGGGGCCATCATCCCGGTGATCGCCCTGTTCAGCCTCGGGATCGGATCGGAGCAAGATCTGCTCAGTCCCCGCTACCTCGGCTTCATCCGCAATTCACTGCTGTTGGCGTCGATTGCGGCGGGGCTGACCCTTGGGGCCGCGATCATCCTTGGGTTCTACCAGCGCACACAGCCCGGGCGGGCGGCTTCGACGTCCGTCTATGCGGCGCGGTTGGGTTATGCAGTGCCGGGTGGGGTCATTGCCGTGGGATTGCTGGTGCCCTTCGCGGCCTTTGACAACGTGCTGGATGCGTGGATGCGGGCGACATTTGATATCTCGACCGGGTTGCTGATCACCGGGTCGATCTGGCTTTTGGTCTTTGCTTATATGGTACGGTTTCTGGCCGCGGCCCTTGGGGCCTATGAAGGGGGACAGGCGTTGGTGCATGCGAATATGGATGCGGCCAGTCGATCCTTGGGCAAGGGGCCGTTTGCGACGCTGCGGCGCGTACATTTGCCCATCCTGACGCCCAGCCTGCTGACCGCGCTGTTGATCGTGTTTGTGGACGTGATGAAAGAATTGCCCGCGACCCTCATCCTGCGCCCGTTCAATTATGACACGCTGGCGGTGCAGGCCTATCGCCTCGCCTCGGACGAACGCCTTGACGGGGCTGCCGTGCCCAGCCTTGTGATCGTGGCAGTGGGTCTGCTGCCGGTGATCCTGATCTGTCGTCAGGTCGGGCGAGAATAGCGCAAGGTCAGGACCGGCAGGCGGGGGATGCGATTTGTGCAACACCTGTGCCATCAAACAGGGCCTCAGCCCCGCCCAAACGCAACGTCGCGCCCGCCATTTCGGACCCATCGACGGTGATTTGTCGCGTGCTGGTGGTGTCATCAATGTCGATGGTAAAGGCGAATGTGTCACCCGGTGCGACCTGATCCAGTGACACAGTCAGCGCGGTATCCCCATCCGTCACGTCTGAGGTGCGCGCGGTTCCTGTCACCCATTCGAGGGGTTGAAAGACTTCGACACCAGCCCCCGTGCCCGTTGTATCAAAGATCAACCCGGCAGGGGCGGTGCCCAGATCGATCCGCACATCCATCGCCTCAATGACGCAGTCCCCCGAATAGATCAGCGTGAACCGGTCCTTGGGCGCGCCGTCCTGAAAGGACACCGAGATCATGGCAGTCGCAGCCAAAGGGGCAAAAGCGAGGGTAGATACGAGAGTGGTGGTCAAGCGCATGATATATCCCCCGTGACGTCAGCGTTGATGGGTATCTAGCGCGATCCGGCTCCAAAGCAATGCGCCCCCGACGATGGATATCGGGGGCGGGTTTGGTCATAACCAAAGATACACAGTCTACGTAAGGCGCACGTGTCGTGCGCCTTAGTCAGATGTGCCGATCTTGTCCTGCGTTTGAGTGTCAAAGTCGGACGCGTCATGGCGTTCATGCAACTGCAACTCCGGCTCGCCAAAGGCGCGATTGACCATCCGCCCGCGCAGCGTCGCAGGGCGGGCATCGATCTTTTTCGCCCAGGCCATCACGTTGGCATAGCTTTCGACATCCAGGAACTCAGCCGCATCATAAAGCCGTCCCAGACACAACTGGCCATACCACGGCCAGATCGCCATATCCGCGATGGAATAGTCGTCGCCCGCAATGAAGGGCTTGTTGGCCAACTCGCGGTCGAGCACGTCCAGTTGCCGTTTGCTTTCCATGGCATAGCGGTTGATGGGGTATTCGAACTTTTCCGGCGCATAGGCGTAAAAGTGGCCAAAGCCGCCGCCCAAAAACGGGGCGGACCCCATTTGCCACATCAACCAGTTGAGCGTTTCGGTGCGTGCCGGACCGTCTTTGGGCAGGAAATGCCCGAACTTCTCGGCCAGATGGATCAGGATGGACCCGGATTCAAAGACCCGCAGGTCCGCATCTCCCGAGCGATCCACGAGGGCCGGAATCTTGGAATTCGGATTCGCGCCGACAAAGCCTGACCCAAACTGGTCGCCCTCTCCGATGTTGATCAGCCACGCGTCATATTCGGCATCTGTGACCCCGGCTTCCAGCAACTCTTCGAACAGCATGGTGACTTTCACGCCGTTGGGTGTTGCCAGCGAATAAAGTTGAAAGGGATGCTTGCCCACGGGCAGGTCCTTGTCCGCCGTCGGGCCTGCGATGGGGCGGTTGATGGAGGCGAACCTGCCGCCGCTTTCGGCGTCCCATGTCCATTTTGCGGGGGGGGTGTAGGTGGGGTCGGTCATGCAAACGCCTTTTGATATGAAGTCGTGGTGAAACCTATCCCTGATGGGGCGGGACGCAAGGGGGGCATCTGTGCATCAGTGGCGTGCCTTATGTGCTTTGATCCGCCAGCAGGGTGGCCAGCATTGGGTGCGGAAAGGTGCGCGGGGTGGTAACCGCATAGAAATTTTCGACGATCCCAAGATCGAAGGGCGCGGTGCGCAGCGTGCCATTTGCGATTTCATCCGCCAGTACGACGGAAGGGGCCAGCGCCAGCCCGGCCCCTTCGCGCGCCAGCAGGCGTACCATCGCCATGTCGTCCACGTCCGCGACGATGTGGGGCTTTACATCCAGCCTTGCCGTCAGGCTGTTGAACCCGGTACGGATCGAACTTTCGGTCGGCACGATCACAGGCTCGTTGGCCAGCAAGTCGCGCAACGTCGCGTGCCCCATCCGCGCGGGCGTGCCGTGCAGGGAAACCGTCTGTTCGGCAAGCCTGTGCGCGATGAAATCCGAGCCCGCAGCGCTTGGCGGAGTTTCCGTGCTCAGCACCACATCGAATGCAAGTGCGGACAGGGCAGTCAGCAATCGGTTGTTGCTGCCCGATTTCAACACAATATCGAGGTCAGATTGCCCTAAGACGGGCCGCAGGAATTGCAGTTGAAAGTTGCGTGACAGCGTCGACAGGGCTCCGATGCGCAGGGGTGGCGTATGATCCGCACTGCGGTTCAGGGTTTGCAGCAACTCCTGTCCGGTGCCAAAGATGCGATCCGCATGATCAAGCGCAATGCGCCCCACCTCGGTCAGGACCAACTGCCGTCCCTTACGCTCGAACAGAGGCAGGCCAAGGCGACCCTCAAGGCTGCGAATCTGGGTTGAGAGTGCGGATTGCGACAGGTTGAGCCGCTCGGCGGTACGGGTGAGGGTCCCGTCGTGGGCGACTTCGCGAAAATATCGTAGGTGGTGATAGTTCAATTGATCCATGGTTCTCTTTAATAGAACGATAGGGCGGAAAAGATATATTTTTTATGTAAAACGTGATGCGCTATCTGAGGCCCAGGACATTCGCGAAGGGGCCTGTCATGGACTTTGTTATCGACATCACATCTACCATTCTGACGCAAATGCAGAAACCTACGCTTGCGTTCTTGATTGGGGGCATGATGCTCGCCGCTTTGGGCAGCAAGCTGGACGTGCCCGGGCCGGTTTATAAATTCATCGTTATCCTGTTGTTGCTCAAGGTGGGTATCGGCGCGGGCATGTCGGTGCGCGAGGCGAATTTTGCCGAGTTGGCCGTGCCCGCCTTGCTGGCTGCCGGGGTTGGGATCGCCATCGTTTTGATCGGCAAGGTGACTCTGGCGCGCTGGAAAGGCGTGGCGCAACTGGATGGCATGGCCACCGCAGGCCTGTTCGGCGCAGTCTCCGCCTCCACTCTGGCGGCTGGTATGGCAGTGTTGGATGATGAGGGCATCGCCCACGAAGGGTTCATCGGCGCGCTGTATCCCTTCATGGATGTGGCCGCGTTGGTCACTGCCATTGTGCTGGCCCGGCTCGCGGCGGTGCGCAGGGCGGCAACGGTCAGCGGCGGCACGATGACCATGGATGTTGGTACGGTTGGTGGTGGTCTTGGTGATGCGGTGGAGGGCGGTCTGATCAAGAGCATCCTTGTCGACACGCTGCGCAGTCCCGCGATCTCGGCCCTGTTGCTTGGTTTGACGCTTGGTTTGTTCGCGCGGCCCGATACGGTCTATGTCAGCTTTTACGAACCCCTGTTCAGGGGGCTGCTGTCCGTGTTGATGCTGATTATGGGGATGGAAGCATGGTCGCGGTTGTCTGAACTGCGCGGGGTGGCCCACGCCTATTTGATCTACGGGATCACAGCGCCGCTGGTGCACGGTGCGCTTGGGTTCGGTGCTGGCCTGATTGCGCACGGGTTGACCGGGTTTTCCGCAGGGGGCGTCGTGTTGTTGTCGATCATGGCGGCGTCCAGCTCGGATATCTCTGGCCCGCCGACGATGCGCGCGGCCCTGCCCGAGGCGAACCCGTCGGCCTATGTGGGCACATCCACGGGCCTTGGTACGCCGGTCGCGATCCTGAGCATCCCGCTGTTCATGGCGCTGGCGGACTATTTCATCGGGTTCTGAAAGACATGAACTCTGTCGCACCGCAGAAGGTTTGCTTTTGCGGTGCGATGGAGCGGTTTGCGGTAATGGAGCAAGGTCGGGTTGGGGTCCATTAGCCCATTTTTTCTAGTTCAATTCTAATCAATGAAACTCTCAGTCTTGAATAGGGATTTCGCCCCAGACTGACGCAATGTGACCTGCTGTGACTTGAGTGACCAAGGCGACATACTCACATTGCAAAAAGAACTGATAATCAGATTGGCCTTGTGTCTCATTCTTGAATTGCTCGCACCGCTTCGGATCATATTGACGTGCAATCGCTTCGGCCTGTCGATGCGAATTGTATAGCGGCAACAAGAGCTTCAACTCTTTGACGCTCTGCTCAAGGCAAGGTTCGTAGTAGTCATCAAACACTTGGATCGCGCAGAACTCTATCGCTTCCTCATAACATTGATCGGCTTTACGAAAGTCAGGCTTGCTTTGCTCGACACAGTGCTGCGCCTTGTTCAAAGTCTTGCGCCACAATGCTGGATCAATGCCGTCGGCTAATGCCGAACTTGCCAAAACTCCAAATTGAACAACCACCATCAATGAGCGCATGACTGTCTGCCTTCCAAATATTGTCCTGCTAGTCTCGTCGTTTAAACCAATATTGGTTGAACCTTAGCTGAGTCCGGGAAGTTCTCACATCCAAAGTTATTACGTGCTCATTCCAAACATTTGCCCTACCCACGAAAAAGGCCGCCCCGAAACGGAGCGGCCTTGTGGTATTCTATGCTGCGGGGCTTAGCCCTGGCGTGCTTTGAACCGGCGTTGCGTCTTGTTGATGACGTATACGCGGCCCTTGCGACGCACGACACGGCAATCACGGTGCCGGTTTTTCAGCGAACGGAGCGAGTTGCGAACCTTCATGGCGCTTCTTCCTCATTTGATGGCGCGAAGCAGCGCCTGGGTTTCAATTTGGCACATCAGTGCCGGTTTGGATGCCGTGGGGCGCGAGGCCCGTTGGCGGAATGCGGTGGTGCGAGATACAAGGATCGAACTTGTGACCCCTTCGATGTCAACGAAGTGCTCTACCGCTGAGCTAATCCCGCACTTTACCGTGCCCGGATGCCTTGCCCGCGCCAAAAGTGGAGATCCACAATGAAAGCGGGCGCGGAAATCCGCGCCGGGTGAGGGGCGTATAAAAGGAGTCGGAGGCATGATCAAGGGGTTTTGGCCCGGGGCCTTCCTGCGCTATGTTCACCCCAAGAGGAGAACACATGTCACCTGTCGCCTACGAGGTCTCTTACCCCGAGAAACGCACATCCTGCGTGGTATTTGCGTCACCTCATTCGGGCCGTGACTATCCGTGGAGCTTTCTGCGCCGCTCGGTTCTGGATGAACGCACGATCCGCTCGTCAGAGGATGCTTTTGTGGATCAATTGTTCGATATCGCGCCACAAATGGGTGCCCCATTGCTCAAGGCGGGCGCGCCGCGGGCCTTTGTTGATTTGAACCGAAGTGTGGACGAATTGGACCCGGCGGTGATCGAAGGTGCGCAGCGGCAGGGGCACAATCCGCGGATCGCCAGCGGCCTTGGCGTGATTCCCCGCGTGGTTGCAAATGGCCGCGCCATTTATCGCGGCAAGATCACCCAACGCGAGGCGGAGCGTCGGTTGGAGGTCTATTGGAAACCCTATCACGATATGCTTCAGGCCTTGCTGGATGAGGCGCATCAGTCCCATGGGCAGGCGGTCTTGATCGATTGCCATTCGATGCCGCATGAGGCGATGGACGGGGTCGCGCGCGGGGGCATGATACGTCCTGATGTGGTGTTGGGGGATCGGTTCGGGGCTGCCGCGGACAGTGCCATTGTCGAGCAGGTCGAGGCGGCGTTTGCCAGTGCCGGGTTCACAGTGGCGCGCAATGCGCCCTTTGCGGGGGCTTACGTCACCCAGGCCTATGGCCGCCCGTCGCGTCATCAACATGCGGTACAGGTCGAAATTGACCGCGCGCTTTATATGAACGAACGCACGATCCGGCCCAATCGCGATTTTCATACGGTGCGCGCCCGGTTGCAATCCGTGGTCGCCGAGATTGCGACCATCGGGCAGATGCGGGTGCCCTTGGCGGCCGAATAACCTAGCGCAGCGACCGCCCCTTTAGGATGGCTGCCCTGCCGAAACGGTCGCGGATGGCGTCGGCCGCCCGTTCTGCCTTGCCCCTTTTGTGCGCGTCCGGGTCGAGCAGGTCGCCTGATACTTCGGCGGCATCCGCATTGCAAAGATCGCTGATCCCGCACCCGAGCAGCCGGTAGGGGCCCTCGTCGCCCACCTGATCAAACAGGCCGCGCGCTGTGCGATAAATCGTGTCGGCTAGTTGCGCCGGTTCGCGCAACGACACCCGCCGCGTGAGCGATGAATGATCGTGCCGCTTGAGTTTCAGGGTGACAACCCGCCCGGCCATATCCTTGGCCTTGGCCCGGTCGGCGACCTTTTCGGCCATCCGCCACAGGTGACCGTCCAGTATATCGGGATCGCTTGTATCCTCGCCAAAGGTGGTCTCGTTGCTGATGGACTTCATCGGCGCGTCCCGCGACACTCGCCGTTTGTCCTGACCGCGCGCAAGGTGATAAAGCCGCTCGCCCATGGACCCAAACCGGGCCACAAGGTCTGTCCGCTCCCACCGCAACAGATCGCTGAACGTGCGAATGCCCGCCTTGTCGAGCGAGGCCTGTGCTGCGGGTCCAATCCCCCAGATCATCCGCACAGGCTTGTCGCGTAGGAAATCGCCCGTTTCGGCCTGCCCAATGACCGAAAACCCATGTGGTTTCTCCAGATCTGAAGCGACCTTGGCGAGAAATTTGTTATGGCTGAGGCCGATGGACCCGGTCAGCCCCAATTCGTCCCGCATCCGTTTGATGAGGCGGGCCAGCATCACCGCTGGCGGGGCGCCGTGCAGGCGGGTGGTGCCGCGCAAGTCCAGAAACGCCTCGTCCAGTGACAGGGGTTCGATGGCTGGCGTCATCTCTTCCATCATGGCGCGGATCGCGCGCGAGGCTTCGACATAAGCCGCCATCCGGGGTTTGATGATCACTGCGTCCGGGCACAGTCTGAGAGCCTGAAACATCGGCATTGCCGAGCGCACGCCCCGGATACGCGCCACATAGCACGCCGTTGACACGACGCCCCGCCGCCCGCCACCAATGATGACGGGTTTGCCCTCAAGGCTGGGATTATCCCTCTTTTCCACAGAGGCATAGAACGCATCGCAATCCATATGTGCGATGGACAGGTCAAACAGTTCGGGATGGCTGGCAATACGGGGGCTTCCGCAGGCCGGGCAGCGCCGGGCGGCATCAAAATCGGTCAGACAGTCGCGGCATATGCTGGGCATGGCGGGGTGAATTAGCTAGTCCTTGCCAACCTAGCACGCAAACGGAGCGTTTGGATATGGCAGGACAGGTGATCGGGGCAAAGCTGGCCCTGTTTGTAGGGGATAAGCTGGTCTCGTTGCAACGCGATAACACGCCCGGTCTGTTATGGGCAGGGTACTGGGATTTGCCGGGCGGCGGGATTGAGCCCGGCGAGACGCCGCTTGCCTGTGTCTTGCGCGAAACCGACGAGGAGTTGACGCTGTCAATTGCCGCTAACCAGATTTTGTGGGGGCGATCCTATGGCACATCGAGCGGCGACATCTCATGGTTCTTTGCGACGCGCCTGGACGCACAGGTGGCTGGCGACATTGTTCTGGGGGATGAGGGGCAAGGCTGGAAACTGATGACGGTGGATGCGTTTCTGAGTGACGCAATGGTCGTGCCGCAATTCAAGTCGCGTTTGGTGGACTATCTTGCAGGCGTGCCTGCTGCACCGGATTTCGGGGGCTGAAACGAAAGGCCCCCCGCGCTGAGCGGGGGGAGGTGACGAACCTCAGGAAGAGACGGTTCGTCGGGGAGTATCACCTGTCATCAAGCATACCACCTAAACGGGTTGACGTTAAGTAAGGAAAACCTGACTAGGCGATATAGGGTATTCTGTTGCCGTGAAGGCACAACTGATGGGGTCGCCATGCGGGTGTATTGGCCCGCGGCACAACCTTAAATTTAGTAGCCCGGTCAGAGGCTTGAGGTGTGTCAGCGGGCGTTTGCCATGTCGGCGGTGATATTTTGAGCAGTTGCGCGCGGATTTTCTGATGTCCAGATGGGACGCCCGACAACGATATGATCCGCCCCGTTTTGGATGGCATTTGCGGGGGTCGCCACGCGCTTTTGGTCACCCTTGTCAGCACCTGTGGGGCGCACGCCTGGGGTCACGATCAACCGCCCTGCCGCTTCGGGCAGCGCGCGAATGGCGGCGGCCTCTTGCGGCGATGCGATCACGCCGTCCGCGCCTGCGTCAAAGGCAAGGCCTGCGCGGGTGCGCACCAGATCCGCAATATCGCCGGGCTGGATCAGACAATCATCAAGGTCATTGCGGTCCAGCGACGTCAGGATGGTCACGGCGAGGATTTTCATGTTGCTGCTTGCTGCCCCTTCCTTGGCCGCGCGCACCACATGGGGGTCGCCGTGTACCGTCAGAAAATCGAGGTCGAATTGCGCAAGGCCGCGCACTGCCGCCTCGACCGTTGCGCCGATATCAAACAGCTTCATATCCAGAAAGATCCGTTTGCCATGCTCTTGCTTGAGCTCATTGGCGAGGGCGAGGCCGCCCCCCGTCAGCATGCCCAACCCGATCTTGTAGAAACTGACCGCGTCGCCCAGTTGTTCGGCCAGTGCAAGACCTGCCACAGCGTTCGGCACATCCATTGCCACGATCAATCTGTCATCTGCCATGTGAGGCCCCCGTTTGTCTGGCACCGGGTGTAGGGCAGAGGCAGTGCGAAAGTCCATGAACGAAAAAGACCCGGATGTGGGAGCACATCCAGGTCAGTTGATCAGAGACGACAGCAGGCAGGCGCTGGCTCTGGCAGCTCTGCGGCAAGCGGTAACGCGGGGGACAGATGGCGTTAGCGCGTCGGCGGCAGAGTAAGGGGTCGCTTTACGCGGCGCGTGGTGCCTGCGTTGCGAAACGGTCAATGGTCATCCGGCGCAGGCCTGCAAGGCGGCCCGCCCGTTGCGGCACGGCGGCAGCGGGCATGATAGCCGCATCAGAGCGTCCATGCGTGTGGCGGCGCATCGCCTGGGTCGCAAGACCTTGAGCGGCATCCTCGAATTCCATCGTGATGGGAGCATCAATGGAACAGGCATAACTGCGTGCTCCGGATTGGTCGTGTACAGTCACCAGCGCGTCAAAGGATTGTGTTGCCGCGTTGTAAATCACGTCGGTCAGTTGCAATGGGACAGTCTGCATTTTGTTCACCTACATCTTGTGGTTCTGCTCTTGTACCGATCAAGGTGGGTATTGAGTTCCACACAAAAAAGGGGAGCTGGATTCACGGTGAATCACGCCGTCGTGCACCGTATGGTCGGGATAAAACCTCGAAATACGCTAAGTCATTGTTAATAAATGAATGTACCTTGAAATATCATGCGAAGTTCTGGGTATCGGGCCAGGTGTAGATTCGGCGGATTTCCGCCGTAATCCGTTGTTATGGCGGTGAAATAGTGGCTTTACCCCCCTCGATCTGGCCGTCGTTTCTCATGTCTCGCGGTGCTGATGTTGGCTGTTTTTTACTGCGCTTGTCCCTCTTGCGAAGTAAACGGATTATTCCCATTTCATCTGCATAAGGCCCAACGGGCCCGCGAGCCTCTTTTGGGCGTGGGACAGACGGGCGCTGCAAAAGGAGAAACACCATGGACTTGAGCAAGTTCACGGAGCGGTCGCGCGGGTTCGTGCAGGCCGCACAGACCATCGCGACACGCGACAGCCACCAACGGCTGACCCCCGAACATCTTTTGAAAGCCCTGATGGACGATGATCAGGGGCTGGCCGCCAACCTGATCACCCGCGCGGGTGGCGATCCCGGTCGCGTGCTGGCCTTTGTGGATCAGCTGTTGGCGAAAATGCCCAAGGTGACGGGTGATGCGGCGCAGGTTTACCTTGATAACGCCACGGGCAAGGTGCTGGCCGAAGCCGAAGCGCTGGCCAAGAAGGCAGGTGATAGTTTTGTTCCGGTCGAACGGCTGCTGATGGCCCTTGGCATGGTCAAGTCCGGTGCAAAGGATGCGCTTGAGGCGGGCAAGGTGAGTCCGCAGGCGTTGAACACTGCCATCAATGACATTCGCAAGGGCCGCACCGCCGACAGCGCCAGTGCCGAAGACGGCTATGATGCCCTCAAGAAGTACGCGATGGACCTGACCGAGCGTGCCGAGGCAGGCAAGATTGATCCCATCATCGGCCGCGACGAAGAAATTCGCCGGGCCATGCAGGTTCTGAGCCGTCGCACCAAGAACAACCCCGTTTTGATCGGTGAACCGGGCGTAGGTAAGACCGCAATTGCCGAAGGCCTCGCCTTGCGTATCGTCAATGGTGACGTGCCCGAGTCCCTGCGCAACAAACGTCTGCTTGCGCTCGACATGGGTGCGCTGATTGCCGGTGCGAAATATCGCGGTGAGTTCGAGGAACGGCTCAAGGCTGTCCTGACCGAAGTGACCGAGGCCGCGGGTGAAGTCATCCTGTTCATCGACGAGATGCACACCCTTGTCGGTGCCGGTGCGTCCGAAGGGGCGATGGACGCGGCCAACCTGATCAAACCTGCGCTTGCGCGGGGTGAGTTGCACTGCGTTGGGGCCACGACCCTCAACGAGTACCGCAAATATGTCGAAAAGGATGCGGCCCTTGCCCGCCGGTTCCAACCCGTCATGGTCGAGGAACCCACGGTCGAGGATACGATCAGCATCCTGCGTGGGATCAAAGAGAAATACGAGTTGCACCACGGTGTGCGGATTTCCGACAGTGCCTTGGTGACGGCGGCGACGCTCAGTCATCGCTATATCACCGACCGCTTTCTGCCCGACAAAGCCATCGACCTGATGGACGAGGCGGCCAGCCGCTTGCGGATGGAGGTGGATTCGAAGCCCGAAGAGTTGGACGCGCTTGACCGTCAGATCCTGCAAATGCAGATCGAAGTCGAGGCATTGCGCCTTGAGGACGATCAGGCGTCCAAAGATCGGCTTGGGACGCTGGAAAAGGATCTGGCTGATCTGTCCGAACGCAGCGCCGAAATGACAGCGCAGTGGCAGGGAGAGCGGGACAAGCTCGCCTCGGCCCGTGATATCAAAGAGCAGTTGGATCAGGCGCGTGCTGCCCTCGATATTGCCAAGCGCGAGGGTAACCTCGGCAAAGCGGGTGAGCTGTCTTATGGTGTCATCCCCGATCTTGAGCGCCAGCTTGTTGAGGCCGAAGGGCTTGAATCGGACGCGATGGTCGCCGAGGCTGTCCGTCCCGAGCAGATCGCGAGCGTGGTCGAGCGGTGGACGGGCATTCCCACGTCCAAGATGCTGGAAGGCGAGCGTGACAAGCTGTTGCGCATGGAGGATCAGTTGCATGCCCGTGTGATTGGTCAGGACAGTGCCGTGCGCGCCGTGGCCAATGCGGTGCGTCGCGCACGGGCGGGCCTGAATGACGAAGGGCGGCCTTTGGGCTCGTTCCTGTTCCTTGGGCCGACGGGGGTCGGCAAGACCGAGTTGACCAAGGCCGTCGCCGAGTTTCTGTTTGATGATGACAGCGCGATGGTGCGCATCGATATGTCGGAGTTTATGGAGAAGCATGCGGTGGCGCGCCTGATCGGTGCCCCTCCGGGCTATGTCGGTTATGATGAGGGCGGCGTGCTGACTGAAGCAGTCCGCCGTCGCCCCTATCAGGTCGTGTTGTTTGATGAGGTCGAAAAGGCGCACCCGGATGTGTTCAACGTGCTGTTGCAGGTTTTGGACGATGGGATGCTGACCGATGGTCAGGGCCGCACGGTTGATTTCAAACAGACGCTGATCATCCTGACCTCGAACCTAGGCTCGCAGGCGCTGAGCCAGTTGCCCGAAGGTGCCGATGCCGCAACGGCCCGGCGGGACGTGATGGATGCGGTGCGCGCACATTTCCGCCCCGAATTCCTGAACCGGCTGGACGAGACGATCATCTTTGATCGGCTGGCCCGCGAGGATATGGACGGGATTGTCGATATCCAGATGGCGCGTCTGCTGAAACGGCTTGCGGCGCGCAAGATTATGCTGTCGCTGGACGAGGATGCGCGCAAGTGGCTGGCGGATGAAGGTTATGACCCCGTGTTCGGGGCGCGCCCGCTGAAACGGGTGATCCAGAGTGCGTTGCAGAACCACTTGGCCGAGATGCTGTTGGCAGGTGACGTCAAAGATGGCGACACGGTCGAGGTATCGGCGGGCCCAGAAGGGCTGGTGATTGGTGGGCGACTGAGCGCGTCGAACCGTCCCCGCCCGGATGACGTGGTGGTGCATTAACAAGAAAGGCCCGCAGAGATGCGGGCCTTTCCGGTCTATATAGTATCGCGATTAGCTGTCAGCGCCGGGCAGGATCACGGTGTCGATCACGTGGATCACGCCGTTGGACGTTTCGATGTCGGCGCTTGTCACGGTTGCGTTCTCGATCATTACGCCGTTGTCGAGGTCGATTGTGATCGCTTCACCCTGAACAGTTGTTGCTTCCATGTCGTCCGAGAGGTCTGTCGACATCACTTTGCCGGGCACGACGTGGTACGTCAGGATCGATACCAGCTGCTCTTTGTTTTCGGGCAGCAGCAGCGATTCAACAGTACCTTCGGGCAGCGCGGCAAAGGCGGCGTCGGTTGGGGCGAAGACGGTGAACGGGCCGTCACCTTTCAGCGTGTCGACCAGATCGGCGGCTTGTACAGCAGCGACCAGAGTTTCGAACGAACCTGCGCTCACGGCCGTATCAACGATATCTTTCTTGGCCGCGCCGGCGACGGCGGATGTGGCGAAGGCAATTGCGGCGGCTGTGGCGAAAAGTGTCGAGCGGATCATGGATAGTCTCCCTTAAGATTACAGTTTCGATACCCGAGTTCGGTATCACAGGGGAAACGTGCGACGGGCTGGCTTAGATCACGTGGAAATTTTTCCCACACAATATTGACCGGCGGTCTGAGCGCCCTAAGCCAAGGCCAATTTTGCTTTCCATTCACGACTTTGTCAGCCGGGCAGAAACCCGCCGCCGCCTTGCGTCTGTGCGCGCGCGCCCGCAGAGTGTGCCGATACGAGGTTAACAGGGATTGGTCGATGGATTTTGCGTTTCAGGTGCTTGAGGTTATGGTCCTCGGGTTTTTCATCGCCCTTGGTTTGACCACGGCGGCGGTGGTCATCATGTTCATCATCGACAAAACCCAGACCGATGACGCGATCCGCCGCAACTACCCGGTGATCGGGCGGTTTCGAAAACTGTTTTCCAGCTTGGGTGAGTTCTTTCGTCAGTATTTCTTTGCCATGGACCGCGAAGAGCTGCCGTTCAACCGCGCCCAACGGGAATGGATCAATCGTGCAAGCGAGGCGGCCAGCAATACGGTTGCTTTTGGATCAACCCGCAACCTGAACGTTGTGGGCACGCCGATCTTTGTGAACGCGGCGTTTCCCCCACTGGAGGATCAGTTCGCCCGTACCGCCCTCATGGTCATCGGCGGTGGCACCCGCCTGCCGTTCACGGCCATGTCGTTCTTCAACATCTCGGGCATGAGCTATGGCGCGATTTCGAAACCTGCGGTGCAGGCCCTTAGCCGGGGTGCCAAAGAAGCGGGCGTTTGGCTGAATACGGGCGAAGGTGGCCTCAGCCCTTATCACCTTGAGGGCGGGTGTGATGTGGTGTTCCAGATTGGCACTGCCAAGTTTGGGGTGCGCGACCATGACGGCAACCTCAGTGACGAGAAGCTGCGCGAGGTTGCGGCCCACAAGTCGGTGCGCATGTTCGAGATCAAGCTCGCCCAAGGGGCCAAACCGGGCAAGGGGGGTATTCTGCCCGCCGCCAAGGTCAACAAGCAGATCGCTGAAATTCGTGGGTTGAAGGTTGGGCAGGCCGGGATTTCGCCCAATCGCCACGCCGAGGTTGATGACTGGGACGACCTGTTGAATCTGATCGGGCATATTCGCGAGGTCACGGGCAAGCCGGTTGGCATCAAGACGGTGGTCGGGGCCGAAGAACCCATCGCCGATCTATTTGCGACCATCAACGCGCGCGGTGCGGACTGCGCACCCGACTTTATTACAGTGGATGGCGGCGAAGGGGGCACAGGTGCTGCCCCTATGCCCCTGATTGATCTGGTTGGCATGTCGATCCGCGAGGCATTGGTGACGGTCGTGGATTTGCGCGATCAGGCGGGATTGAAGGAACGTATTCGCATCATCGCCTCGGGCAAACTGGTCAATCCCGGTGATGTGGCATGGGCGCTGGCGGCAGGGGCGGACTTTATCACCTCGGCGCGTGGGTTCATGTTCAGCCTGGGCTGTATTCAGGCCCTGAAATGCAACAAGAACACCTGTCCGACCGGCATCACGACCCATGACAAACGGTTTCAGGGTGGGCTGGTCGTGGAGGACAAGGAAAAGCGGGTGGCCCGCTATGCCCGCGAGTTGATCCACGAGGTCGAGACCATCGCCCATTCCGTCGGTGTGGCCGAACCCCGTCTCATGCGCCGTCGCCATGTGCGTATCGTGCAGGATGATGGGCGGTCATTGCCAATGAACAAAATCACCCCAAGTTACAACCCGGTGACAAGCCCGTGACCAGATATCATTTTGCGCGGGTGTCATGCCCATCTATGAGCCAACACGAGATTTAACCGCTGGAGTAGACCAATATGGCCCACCGCTGGAAAAACGACCTGACCCGTGCCGACGCGACCCCTTATGATGCCTTTGTGAATCGGCGTCAGGTGATGGGCGGGGCATTGGGTCTTGGCCTGATCGGCGCGGCCGGAATGGGGCGTGCGCAAAGCGCCGCGCCGGAACCCAACAGCTACGAAGATATTACGCAGTACAACAACTATTACGAGTTCGGGACGGGCAAGGGCGATCCCGCCCGCAACGCTCACACCCTGACGACCGAACCGTGGACTGTCGTGATTGACGGGATGGTCGACAATCCCGGTGACTATTCGATGGCCCAGATTTTCGAGGCCATGACAATCGAGGAACGTATCTATCGCTTCCGCTGTGTCGAGGCATGGTCGATGGTGATCCCGTGGAACGGGTTTGAGCTGGCGGATCTTTTGACCCTTGCCGGCGTGCAGGAGGGCGGCAAATATGTCGCCTTTGAAACCGCGCTGCGCCCCGATGAGATGCCCGGTGTCCGCTTTCCGGTTCTGGACTGGCCCTATGTCGAGGGATTGCGGCTGGACGAGGCGATGCACCCGCTCACCATTATGGCGACCGGTATCTATGACAAGCCGATCCCAAACCAGAACGGTGCGCCGATGCGTTTGGTTGTACCGTGGAAATATGGCTTCAAGTCGATCAAGTCGATTGTGCGCATCACCGTCACGGATCAGGAACCGCCGACCAGCTGGAACAAGGCGAACGCGGGCGAATACGGCTTCTATAGTAATGTGAACCCCGAAGTGGATCACCCCCGCTGGAGCCAGGCCACGGAACGCCCCATTGGCGGTGGTCTGTTTGCCAAGCGCCAGCCGACGCTGATGTTCAATGGATATGAGGCCGAGGTCGCAAGCCTGTACGAGGGGCTGGATCTGCGTGCGAATTTTTAACCAAAGAGGACCGCGTTCATAATCCGCCCCGGCAGCAGGGTGAACAGCCCCGCCCCGATCAGCGCCACGAAGACAAGGGAACGCATGTACTGGCGATGCGTTTCAAAATTGCGGGCCCGTGCGGCCCTCAACCCGAAGAACAGTGAGAAGAGTGTATAGACCGACAACAGGTGGATCGGTCCGAATGGCCCCACCCATGCAAAGTCACTGATCCAGAAACTGCTGATGGCGACAACCGCCATCAGTGACAGCCAGAGATACCCGACCACCTTATGTCTTAGCCCCGCTTTGATCAGCACAAGCTGGGACAGACCCAAAACAAGTGCCGCAAGTGCTGCGAAGGCGTGCGCGGTGATCACAGGCCCGGAAGCAAAGAGTGGCGCAAAGGACATAACTGTACCACTCTGGTGGAGAGGAGTTGCACGGATGATTGCGTTTACATTGGACCGACTTGTCGACATCATCAACCGTGCCGCGCGCGCGATCCCCACATGGGCTGTCTATATAGTGTACCTGATCCCGGTACCTGTCCTTCTTTATCTGGGGATGACCGGGGGTCTGGGACGAGAGCCGATCCGCGCGCTGGAACATGAGTTGGGCGAGATCGCGTTGCAGTTACTGATCATCGGTCTGTGCCTGTCACCCTTGCGGCGCTTTGCCGGGATCAACCTGCTGAAGTTCCGGCGTACCATAGGGGTGCTCGCCTTTACCTATGTGGTGCTGCACTTCACCGTCTGGGCTGTGCTGGATGTGCAGGCGCTGGATCGTGTGTGGCAGGATATTGTTAAACGCCCCTATATCACGATCGGTATGGCGGCATTTGCTTTGATGATCCCGCTTGCAGTGACATCAAACAATCTGGCGATGCGCCGCATGGGGGCAGTGTGGCGCAAGCTTCATCTGCTGACATATCCGGTGGCCTTGCTGGCGGCGGTTCATTTCGTTTGGCTCAGCAGAGGGTTTCAGCTTGAGCCGCTGATCTATCTTGCGATTGTTCTGGGGCTTTTGGCGCTGCGCGTTCCGGGATTGCGTAAGAAAGCGACAGCCTGAGAGGCGTAACGCCCGGAATCAGGCGATCCAAAGATGGCGAGTCGCAAAGGAATCGCTTTGATCCCGGGTTCGCCGCAGAAATTTTTGGAAAATTTCAGGACCGACTCGCTGAATCGGCCGACTCGAGTCGGCGACTCGGATGCGATTCACGGGTGATTTGGGGCTGGGATGATCGAGTCTTGGGGGTAAGACTGTGGATAACCCCATATGTAGGGATTGGAGGGAGTATCACCGGGCGAGGGATGCGTAATTTTCTACCGATTTGACCTAGGGTCCATGAAATATGATTGCCTAAAAGCATGTTTTTAATGGAAAAATAGGGTTTTTTGGAAAAAGATGCGTTTTCTTCAAAAAAGCACTTGCGGGTATCAGCCACTAACCGTAGAACCCACCTCACCGGCGGCGCAGAGATGCACCAACGGGGCGCCAGACGGGCGGGACACAGCGGAAACGCAACGGACCGAAACGAGACGCAACGATAAAATCAGAGGTAATTGAGGCGGGGCGCGCCAAAGAAGTTAGGGCGCATCCAGTCACTTTTGTCTCTACGCTCTTTGAAATTGATATTACTGAAGAGATATGTGGGCGGTTTGGTTCATTTCGATGGATCAACGTCTGTATATCGCGCTAGTAGGGGCAACCCGATAATCTAGTGTCAGCTTCACTGTTTGGACGGTTTCTTGTTTTCTTATGAAAACCTGAAGCACAACAAACAGAGACTGTCCCATTTGAACAATGGGACGATGTGCAGAGGTTCGAACGTCAAGGATATGGTCGCAAGATCATTTCAACTTGAGAGTTTGATCCTGGCTCAGAACGAACGCTGGCGGCAGGCCTAACACATGCAAGTCGAGCGCACCCTTCGGGGCGAGCGGCGGACGGGTTAGTAACGCGTGGGAACATACCCTTCTCTACGGAATAGCCATTGGAAACGATGAGTAATACCGTATACGCCCTTCGGGGGAAAGATTTATCGGAGATGGATTGGCCCGCGTTAGATTAGATAGTTGGTGGGGTAACGGCCTACCAAGTCTACGATCTATAGCTGGTTTTAGAGGATGATCAGCAACACTGGGACTGAGACACGGCCCAGACTCCTACGGGAGGCAGCAGTGGGGAATCTTAGACAATGGGCGCAAGCCTGATCTAGCCATGCCGCGTGTGTGATGAAGGCCCTAGGGTCGTAAAGCACTTTCGCCAGGGATGATAATGACAGTACCTGGTAAAGAAACCCCGGCTAACTCCGTGCCAGCAGCCGCGGTAATACGGAGGGGGTTAGCGTTGTTCGGAATTACTGGGCGTAAAGCGCACGTAGGCGGACTATTAAGTGAGGGGTGAAATCCCAGGGCTCAACCCTGGAACTGCCTCTCATACTGGTAGTCTTGAGTTCGAGAGAGGTGAGTGGAATTCCGAGTGTAGAGGTGAAATTCGTAGATATTCGGAGGAACACCAGTGGCGAAGGCGGCTCACTGGCTCGATACTGACGCTGAGGTGCGAAAGTGTGGGGAGCAAACAGGATTAGATACCCTGGTAGTCCACACCGTAAACGATGAATGCCAGTCGTCGGGTAGCATGCTATTCGGTGACACACCTAACGGATTAAGCATTCCGCCTGGGGAGTACGGTCGCAAGATTAAAACTCAAAGGAATTGACGGGGGCCCGCACAAGCGGTGGAGCATGTGGTTTAATTCGAAGCAACGCGCAGAACCTTACCAACCCTTGACATCCTGTGACAACTCGAGAGATCGAGCGTTCCTTAGGGACACAGTGACAGGTGCTGCATGGCTGTCGTCAGCTCGTGTCGTGAGATGTTCGGTTAAGTCCGGCAACGAGCGCAACCCACATCTTTAGTTGCCAGCAGTTCGGCTGGGCACTCTAAAGAAACTGCCCGTGATAAGCGGGAGGAAGGTGTGGATGACGTCAAGTCCTCATGGCCCTTACGGGTTGGGCTACACACGTGCTACAATGGCAAGTACAGTGAGTTAATCTCCAAAACTTGTCTCAGTTCGGATTGGGGTCTGCAACTCGACCCCATGAAGTCGGAATCGCTAGTAATCGCGTAACAGCATGACGCGGTGAATACGTTCCCGGGCCTTGTACACACCGCCCGTCACACCATGGGAGTTGGTTCTACCCGACGGCCGTGCGCTAACCTTTTGGAGGCAGCGGACCACGGTAGGATCAGCGACTGGGGTGAAGTCGTAACAAGGTAGCCGTAGGGGAACCTGCGGCTGGATCACCTCCTTTCTAAGGATGTTCTTAGCCATTGATGTTCGCATCAATCATGGAACACTTAGCAAGAGACGCAAACAAAGCGTCTCAAACATCAGGACCGAGCCGTCCTCATATCTCTTCAGACAAAGAACACGGGCTACCGCCCGTATGGGTCGGTAGCTCAGGTGGTTAGAGCGCACGCCTGATAAGCGTGAGGTCGGAGGTTCAAGTCCTCCTCGACCCACCATGCATTTCGCGCTGCGAAATACTCTGGGGCCTTAGCTCAGCTGGGAGAGCGCCTGATTTGCATTCAGGAGGTCAGGAGTTCGATCCTCCTAGGCTCCACCAAAACCCGCAGAACACATCTGCAAGCATTCAGTTGAGTGTTTGGACGTCTGTTCTGCAGACGAATTGACATCGTTTAGAGAGATACAAGTTACTTTGAGAGCAATCTCATAGTAACAATCAACACTGTTTGATCGCGCCGAGTGTGGCGATGATCTCAGTCTGGTTCCACCCTCGGGTGGAAGGCGACTTGTCGGAGTGCTTCCTCGCTCTGCTTGACGTATCCCTGCTGAAACAAACAGAGTTGTCCAAGTCAAGTACACTAACCAGAGCAGTCTTGCTGGCCTCCCGCACGGATGGTCAGCGTATAGGTCTGTTCAAATGTCAGCGCGCATACAAACGTGCTGGCGGGAAAAAGTATACTTTTGATCCCAGAAGAAGACTGCATTTAGTTACCAGCTGTGCAGTCGTGTTAGGCGCAAGTCTTTCTTTTTCTGGATCAAATCAAGCGCGAGAAGGGCGTTTGGTGAATGCCTTGGCAGTAAGAGGCGATGAAAGACGTGATACTCTGCGATAAGCCATGGGGAGCTGAGAATAAGCTTTGATCCATGGATTTCTGAATGGGGCAACCCACCTGACAGTTTCATATTGTTGCGCAAGCACTCAATATGTCGCTGAAACAGGTACTTATAGACTGAATACATAGGTTTATAAGAGCAAACCCGGGGAACTGAAACATCTAAGTACCCGGAGGAAAGGAAATCAATTGATACTCCCCTAGTAGCGGCGAGCGAACGGGGACCAGCCGAGCCGAAATTGTGATTAGAACAACCTGGAAAGGTTGGCCATAGCGGGTGACAGCCCCGTATAAGAAGCATGATCGGACGTATTAAGTAGGGCGGAACACGTGAAATTCTGTCTGAAGATCGGAGGACCACCTTCGAAGGCTAAGTACTCCTTACTGACCGATAGTGAACCAGTACCGTGAGGGAAAGGTGAAAAGCACCCCGACGAGGGGAGTGAAACAGCTCCTGAAACCGAACGCCTACAATCAGTTGGAGGGCCCTTGAGGCCTGACAGCGTACCTTTTGTATAATGGGTCATCGACTTGGTCTATCTAGCAAGCTTAAGCCGTTAGGTGTAGGCGCAGCGAAAGCGAGTCTTAATAGGGCGAATGAGTTAGGTGGATCAGACCCGAAACCGAGTGATCTAGGCATGACCAGGATGAAGGTAAGGTAACACTTACTGGAGGTCCGAACCCACACCTGTTGAAAAAGGTCGGGATGAGTTGTGCCTAGGGGTGAAAGGCCAATCAAACTCGGAGATAGCTGGTTCTCTGCGAAATCTATTTAGGTAGAGCGTCATCCGAATACCCCCGGGGGTAGAGCACTGGATGGGTAATGGGGCCCCACAGGCTTACTGATCCTAACCAAACTCCGAATACCGGGGAGTACTAGATGGCAGACACACGGCGAATGCTAACGTCCGTCGTGGAGAGGGAAACAACCCTGACCTACAGCTAAGGCCCCTAATTCATGGCTAAGTGGGAAAGCAGGTGGGACGACCATAACAACCAGGAGGTTGGCTTAGAAGCAGCCATCCTTTAAAGATAGCGTAACAGCTCACTGGTCTAAATAAGTTGTCCTGCGGCGAAGATGTAACGGGGCTCAAGCCATGAGCCGAAGCTTAGGATGCACATAGTGCATGGTAGCAGAGCGTAGTGTGACATAACTCCAATCCTCTTTTGCACCGTCGGGTGTAGCGGAGGATACGGAGTTTTCTGTGAAGCCGGCGTGTGAGCGATCCGGTGGAGAGATCACTAGTGAGAATGATGACATGAGTAGCGACAAAGAGTGTGAGAGACACTCTCGCCGAAAGTCCAAGGGTTCCTGCTTAAAGCTAATCTGAGCAGGGTAAGCCGACCCCTAAGGCGAGGCCGAAAGGCGTAGTCGATGGGAACCAGGTTAATATTCCTGGGCCATGGAATGGTGACGGATCTCGAGGGTAGTTCATCCTTATTGGATTGAATGGGCTGCTTAGAGGTTCCTGGAAATAGCCTTCCTATAAGATCGTACCCTAAACCGACACAGGTGGACTGGTAGAGAATACCAAGGCGCTTGAGAGAACTATGTTGAAGGAACTCGGCAAAATACCTCCGTAAGTTCGCGAGAAGGAGGCCCGGTTCCTAGGCAACTAGGGGCTGGGGGCACAAACCAGGGGGTGGCGACTGTTTATTAAAAACACAGGGCTCTGCGAAGTCGCAAGACGACGTATAGGGTCTGACGCCTGCCCGGTGCCTGAAGGTTAAAAGGAGGGGTGAGAGCTCTGAATTGAAGCCCAGGTAAACGGCGGCCGTAACTATAACGGTCCTAAGGTAGCGAAATTCCTTGTCGGGTAAGTTCCGACCTGCACGAATGGCGTAACGACTTCCCCGCTGTCTCCAACATAGACTCAGCGAAATTGAATTACCTGTCAAGATGCAGGTTTCCCGCGGTTAGACGGAAAGACCCCGTGCACCTTTACTACAGCTTCACACTGGCATCAGGCCAAGCATGTGCAGGATAGGTGGTGGGCTTTGAAGCAGGAACGCTAGTTTCTGTGGAGCCTCCCTTGAGATACCACCCTTGCTTTGCTTGATGTCTAACCGCGGTCCGTTATCCGGATCCGGGACCCTGTGTGGCGGGTAGTTTGACTGGGGCGGTCGCCTCCTAAAGCGTAACGGAGGCGCGCGAAGGTTGGCTCAGAGCGGTCGGAAATCGCTCGTTGAGTGCAATGGCAGAAGCCAGCCTGACTGCGAGACTGACAAGTCGAGCAGAGTCGAAAGACGGCCATAGTGATCCGGTGGTCCCGAGTGGAAGGGCCATCGCTCAACGGATAAAAGGTACGCCGGGGATAACAGGCTGATACTGCCCAAGAGTCCATATCGACGGCAGTGTTTGGCACCTCGATGTCGGCTCATCTCATCCTGGGGCTGGAGCAGGTCCCAAGGGTACGGCTGTTCGCCGTTTAAAGAGGTACGTGAGCTGGGTTTAGAACGTCGTGAGACAGTTCGGTCCCTATCTTCCGTGGGTGTAGGATACTTGAGAGGAGTTGCCCCTAGTACGAGAGGACCGGGGTGAACGATCCACTGGTGGACCAGTTGTCGTGCCAACGGCAGTGCTGGGTAGCTATGATCGGACAGGATAACCGCTGAAGGCATCTAAGCGGGAAGCCCCCCTCAAAACAAGGTATCCCTGAGGGCCGAGGTAGACCACCTCGTCGATAGGCCAGAGATGTAAGTGCAGTAATGCATTCAGTTGACTGGTACTAATTGCCCGATAGGCTTGATTTGATCCAGTAAAAGCGAGATTTAGATCCCGTGATGAACGATAATCAAAAGCATACACAACTCAGATAAGTCGTACGCGACTTGGACAGCATGTTGAGGAATTCAAAGCTCTTTTTTGGTTTGGTGATCATAGCGCAAGCAAAACACCCGGTCCCATCCCGAACCCGGCAGTTAAGTGCTGTAGCGCCGATGGTACTGCGTCTTAAGGCGTGGGAGAGTAGGTCATTGCCAAACCTAATAAGATCTTTGATTTTCAGTAGCTCTCTGCCGATGCATCATCCCAATTAAACTTTATTGCGCGAAGCAAATAATTTCGCCCGTAAGTCGTTGTGGTAACGACCCGGATAAACAAAAATCACATTTCAGCCCCCGTAAATGGTGCGCTACGTGCCGCGAGATCGCTCTGCCGATGTGGCGAACGACGATTAACGTCCTACCAGATCAATTGATGACGCGTAGGCCGTTGGTTTGACGCTGTTGCTGGGGTTTCCAACAATGCGCCTCAGTCCCCAGTCACCCTGCGATAAAGTTCGGATCGCCGACCAAACAGCGCCTGAACACGGCCTGCCATCCATCCGGTGGTGCGCACAGCGTCCAACAGCGTGTGACCGCGCGTAAAGGGTAACGCGATGATCAGGCCTGCGACAATCACGATCTTGATGGGAATACTCCCCAACACGCTGAACCGCGCGGCGGATGATCTTTCAAGCTTGCGGTGAAAGTTGGTCGATGATTGATCACGTCCACGGCGAAATTGATAAGCTATTGAAAGCCGCTCCAACGGGATTTCTTCGTACACAGCTGCTGTTTCTGCCCACGCAGTTGGCAGGTTCGCGGCCTTCACCTCGGCATATAGTTTGGAATCCGTGCCCCCGGTGAACCGCATTTCTTCATCGAACCAGATACTGTGACCGGTAAAAATCGCTGTTTCGCCAAGCCAATTGTTTGTCACGATGGTGACGCCGGGTGTCCCATTCAAATCAGCCTTACGCGCGGCGCGGCGTTCTTTTTGTTCGTATCGGCGCACGATGCACCTTTCCATCAGCCTATCTAGCATCGACAGGTCACGCTCCGCCGGTTTTACCCGCAATGGCCCACCAATCAGCACAGCCGCGCTGTCGCGGTAGGCACCCACAATCTCGGTCAGCCAGTCCACGGCGACCACTTCATCATCATCCACATAGGCGAGCAGATCAGCCCCAAGCGCGATGGCCTCCTTGGCGGCACGATTGCGGCCAAAGGGAATGCCCAATTCGGGCTCATGGACATAGATGACATCCACTCCATTCGCGAGCTGCGAATAGGCGTTCACGACGCCCGCACTCGCAGGCGTATCATCATTTTCAACGATCATGCATTGAACGTGTGTGCTCGCGGGCACTTCCATTTCACCAAATGACCCCAACAACGCCTTAAGCATTTCAGGACGCCCGCGCGTCAGGGCAGAGACCACGATGTGAAGATTTTTCTGTCTGTCAGAGCTCATAGGATCTGTGATCACCTGCGTTGCGAAGAGTGTGTATCCCCTTCGAAATAGTAAGAGGCCAACGTGCGAAATGCACCGTCTTAATCTGTTGATATCCGGTCAGTCACAGATACAAACCCCATACCCCAGAATTTCAACAAAGAAAAAGCGCCCCATCCTTTCGTGAACGGGGCGCTCTTTATGGTGCGATCAGTGCGAGGGTTACTCGTCTGCCGCCTCTTCTTTTTTGACTTCTTCGCCGGTTTCCTGATCGACAACTTTCATCGATAGCCGAACCTTGCCGCGGTCATCAAAGCCAAGCAGCTTGACCTTGACCTCCTGGCCTTCCTTCAGAACGTCTGATGGATGGTTCAGGCGGCGGTTTTCGATCTGGCTGACGTGCACGAGGCCATCGCGTTTTCCAAAGAAGTTCACGAAAGCACCGAAGTCGACGATCTTGACCACTGTCCCGGTGTAGACCTTGCCCTCTTCCGGCTCTGCCACGATCGAGTGGATCATGTCGTAGGCTTTCTTGATGGCTTCGCCGTTGGGCGAGGCGATCTTGATGATGCCGTCGTCGTTGATGTCGACCTTGGCACCGGACACTTCCACGATTTCGCGGATCACTTTACCGCCCGAGCCAATGACTTCACGGATTTTGTCCGTGGGCACCTGCATGGTTTCGATGCGGGGCGCGTGGATCGAGAAATCGGCAGCGCCAGTAATCGCTTTGCCCATCTCGCCCAGGATATGCATCCGGCCCGCCTTGGCCTGCTCCAGCGCTTTTTCCATGATCTCGGGCGTGATGCCTGCGATCTTGATGTCCATCTGAAGCGAGGTGATCCCGTTTTCGGTCCCGGCCACTTTGAAATCCATGTCGCCAAGGTGGTCTTCATCACCCAGGATATCCGACAGGATCGCGTAGTCGCCGCTTTCCTCTAGGATCAGGCCCATGGCCACACCGGCCACAGCCGATTTCAGCGGAACGCCCGCGTCCATCATGGACAGGGACCCACCACAGACTGAGGCCATCGAGGACGAGCCGTTCGACTCGGTGATCTCTGATACGAGGCGCACGGTGTAGGGGAAGTCAGTGCTTGCGGGAAGAACCGCTTGCAGGGCGCGCCATGCAAGCTTGCCGTGACCGATTTCGCGGCGACCAGGAGGGCCCACGCGACCGGCTTCACCTACCGAATAGGGGGGGAAGTTGTAGTGCAGCAGGAAGTTCGATTTGAAGTTGCCGTGCAGCGCGTCAATGAATTGTTCGTCGTCGCCGGTGCCAAGCGTGGTCACGACCAAACCTTGGGTTTCACCACGAGTGAACAGGGCCGAGCCGTGGGTCCGGGGGAGCAGACCCGTTTGACACACGATGTCGCGGATTTCGTCGGTTTTACGACCGTCGATCCGTTTGCCGGTTTTGACAACGTCGCCACGCAGGATCGACGCTTCGAGCCCCTTCATCGCAGAGCCAAGGTTTGGGTCTTCTTTCTGCTCGTCCGTCAGCGCGTCCATGATCGCGGTGCGTGCGTCGGAAACGGCAGTGGTACGCTCTTGCTTGTCGGAAATCGCAAACGCGGCACGCATCTGCTCTTCACCAGCGGCCTTCACAGCGGCCGAAAGATCGGAGTAATCGGGGGCCTGGAAATCAAACGGCTCTTTGGCAGCATCTTCGGCCAGATCGATGATCAGGTCGATCACGGGCTGGAACTGTTCGTGAGCGAATTTTACCGCGCCCAGCATTTCCGCCTCGGAGAGTTCATAGGCTTCGGATTCGACCATCATCACGGCGTCTTTGGTACCGGCAACGACCAAATCAAGGCGCTGTTCGGGGTTCAGGCGCAGGTCCTGCATGTCGTCCACGGTAGGGTTCAGGATGTATTCGCCATCCTCGAAACCGACGCGGCAGGCACCGATGGGGCCCATGAAGGGCGCGCCGGAAATGGTCAGCGCGGCACTGGCGGCAATCATAGCAACCATGTCTGGGTCATTGACCAGATCGTGGGACAGCACGGTACACATCACCAGCACTTCGTGCTTGAAGCCGGAGACGAACAGAGGCCGGATCGGACGGTCGATCAGACGGGCGGTCAGGGTTTCCTTTTCGGTGGGCCGGGCCTCACGCTTGAAGAAACCGCCGGGGATCTTGCCCGCCGCATAGTATTTTTCCTGGTAGTGGACGGTCAGCGGAAAGAAGTCCTGACCGGGCTTGGGCTTTTTCGCGAAGGTCACATTGGCCATGACGCTGGTTTCACCAAGCGTGGCAATGACGGAGCCGTCTGCCTGACGCGCAACCTTGCCAGTTTCCAGTGTGAGCGTCTCTTCGCCCCACTGCATCGATTTTTTCGTCTCGTTAAACATCTAAGTTTCCTAAGTTGGCCCGTTTGGCCATTTGCATAGGGGGCGTATTCCCCCTGACCTCGGCATCTGGGATGCCATCCAATTTCGGGCGCTGAGGTCCGGGCGCCATGCGTTCAGATTGTGCGCGCATACAGCAGTTTTGCCTGAATTGAAAGCGCTGTGGGCTGTGGCGTTTCCGCCCGTATCACCAAGGCTTGCGGGGCGGTTTTTCAAATCGGATCGGCGCGTCTGGAAAAAGGTCGTGACTGGCCTTGTCCGCGCTTGGCGTGCCCCAACGCGTCATCCATTTTGCAGGCGGTGCGATGCGGCCACCCGCCGCCCATTCGAAATAGCCAAGCGCGCCCGGGCAGGGGATTGGATCGCATGGTTCCGGGTCGCTGAGCGTGAGCCCAGCCACGCCGCCAAACCACGTGCTGCTTGAGTCGGTGATGATGCCGGTGACGGTGACACTGCCAATGATACAGCCCCGTGGCAGGTCGAGCGGGTTGGGGCAGCGCACCCCGTGTTTGTCCAGACGCCAATGGAGGTATCGAAATTCGTCTTCTTTCAACCCGGCGCTTGCATGAATGGCGATGCGGCCTGGCACCATGCGCCCCGCGCGGATCGACCCCATCGTGCGGTTTTCGATGGGTTTGTGCCCGGCAATGATAGCCCATGCCGATGGCTGACGGACGGAAAGGGCAAGGTGGGGCAGGTTCTGCATGTGTGAAGAGGATAGAGCAGGGATAACAACGGTCCAGACTGCAACTGGGTCATTGGCAGGCGGCAGATGGCTCTGTTTGCTGCGCAAATGCGCCCACCCGCCGACCCCGGAAACGCAAAAGACCGCGCAGATGATGCGCGGCCTTTGTTGGCTTTCGTTTGGGTATGCGCTTAGCGGCGCAGGCCCAGACGTTTGATCAGATCTTGGTAGCGCGCCTCGTCTTTGGCCTTGGTGTAGTCCAACAGCTTGCGGCGTAGGGCGACCATTTTCAGAAGGCCGCGGCGGCCGTGGTTGTCTTTTTTGTGGGTCTTGAAGTGCTCGGTCAGGGTCGCGATGCGCGAGCTGAGGATGGCAACCTGAACTTCGGGCGACCCGGTGTCGCCTTCCTTGGTTGCGAATTCCTTCATAACGCGGGCTTTTTCTTCGGCAGTGATCGACATCGGGTTCTCCTTTGCAGGTTAGAGTTGAGACGCCGCCGCCCGGGATGTCGTCCAGTGCGAGGCCAAATACACTTCCGGCACAGACCGGAGATGCGGGCGTATAGGAGAGATTCGCGGCGATGGCAAAGGTAAAGTGTCAATATTCCTGTCAGAGCGGGGCCATGCCCGACGACTGCGCTATGCTCAACGGCATGAGCGCGATGTCGTCGATGGTGATTTCAGCGCCGTAAAGTACGTTGGCCACGTTGACGCCATTCATCATCACCTGCGTTATACTCGAATCCTCGGGGTTCGGTTGCAATGCGATGTCAGGTTCGCCGTCTGCATCATCATAGACCAGCAGGATCGTGTCATCTTCGGTGTCGAAATCAACGATATCGGCTGCTTGCCCTTCGGTGATCCAAGAGCCGGCAACGATTGTGTCGGCACCGTCCCCGGATGTGACGACGTCATTCGCGCCTGCGATGATAACGTCCTCGCCGCCGCCACCGTTCAGGTAATCGCTTTCGTCCGTGTCATCGAAATCAGCCGTGTCAGGGTCGTCTTCGACCCCGTTGATGATGTCATTGCCCCAACCGCCGAACAGGCTGTCACTGCCCGACCCACCCGACAAGGTATCATCGCCAAGGCCACCCTGCACCGCGTCATCACCTGCGCCCCCATCGGCGACGTCATCGCCTGCGGATCCATGCAGGTAGTCGTCGCCGGTCCCGCCGATCAATGTGTCGTTGTCGTTATGTCCGTACATGACATCGTCGCCATCGCCGCCGTACATGAGGTCATTTCCGTCTTCACCATGCAGCGTGTCGTCGTCGCCCAAGCCGGAAATCGTATCATCCCCGTCCTTGGCATAGAGGGTGTCGCTGCCTTCGGAACCGGTCAGATCATCGCTGTCATCCGTGCCGAGGGGTAGCGTTTCTGGGATATCGTTGAGCGAGAAAGATGTGGGCGCAGGAATGTCGTCTACCGTGTCTTCATCTGTTTCGCTGTCTGGTGCCGATGACCCGCTCACCAAATCTTCGCCGTTTTCGGTGGCGTCATCTGTGTCCGCCCCTTCGGACGCCGGGTCGGTGTCATCATCCTGATCCTGGGCAGGGGTCATATCCATAACACCGACGGCACCAACGGCCATCACACCCAACAATCCCGCAAGCCACAACATCACGCTACCCCACACACCGGGCACAACAGCCCAAGCGAGAGATAACGCGACTCACCGCGACTGATCAAAGCGTTTTCGGATAATTGGTTAACGCCAGGTTAATGCAATCCAAAAATCAGGTCCAGATTTCGGGCTGCTGTGTGTATGGCAGGTAAAGAGGGTGTTTGGGGTGCCCCGCTTTGGACAGCCCCAAATGGAACACTCGCTTGTCCAAGCCGCGCAACAAGGCCCCGACCTGTGCGCCGCGATCCAGATGTGCGCCGTGGGTGCCCCATGCGGCAACCACATCGGTTGCCCACTTCGCCCGATCCAGAATGGCAGCGTCATTGTCCGGGCCAATCGGATCGGGGGCTGCACGCATTGCCCTGGGATCGGTGTCGCGCCACGCAAAGATATTGGTGACCGCAAAGCTGCCATAGCCTAAGGCGCGCGCCCGTCGTTCGCAGCGCTCCACCGTTGGGTCGTTTTGTACCTCGGTTGCGGTCGAGGGGTTCAGCATCACGAAATTCACCCGTTTGCCGTCGGGGTCCCATACCCGTGTCAGGCTATAGCGATAGCGTTCACAGTCCGAATAGATCGCGGTCGAGGGCGCGTCGCCTTTGGTATGGGTGCGGGTGATCATGGCCTGTATGTGCCAGCGCATCCCCCTTGGTGCAATGCCAGCCAGACCCAAAAAAAGAGGCCGCCATGACAGCGACCTCAAGTTCAGCGTGAGTGGTGGTCTTCTTATTGTTATTCGGCGGGCACAGCGACTGGATCCCGGCGCAGGTCAAACACGGCCCCTTTGGCTTCGATGATCGCAGCGGCAACGAAGGCGTAGACGATGTGACCCCACAGGGCGACCCACGTGATCCCGGTCCACCCGAGGAAGGGTTTGTTGCCGGTCACGAGGTGCGCCATGACATAGAGGGCAAAGACCCAGAGCGCGACGCCGTAGGCGACGGCTGTCACCGACCAGTGCAGGCGGGGCGCGACCATCAATTGAATGGGGCGGACGATGGCAAAGTAGCCAGCCGCGTAAAAGATCAGGCCGGTCAGGGCGTGCAGCAGATGCGCCGCACCCGGCGGGTTGGTCCCCAAGATCGCCTTGAGCGAAGCCCCGGCAAGCCCGACGGGGGCCAGTTTCGTGTATCCAAACAGCGGGCTCAGGGCCTGGCCGAACGCGTCGAATGCGATTGTGGCAAAAGCGCCTGCGGTCAGGACTGTGCCAACGGTGCGAAGTGTCACTTGGGTCATTGTGTCGTCTCCTAAAGACTGGACGTCTATTGTTCGATGACATCAATATAGACCGATTGGTTCCAATTTGCACCCAACCTCACGGAGGGCTTACCGGGAGTGCCGAATTTGTAATAATATGGGGTGGGACGTAGGGCCGAATTGCGCTTCGTTACTGGAATCCGAACAAATGGATGTAACATTCAGGCCGATCTAGAGGTTGAACACACGGGCGGGGTGCAATTCGCCGGACTTGTAGCGGCCCACCGCGACCGGAATCCCATCCAATGAGGCCCAGCACTCGTCCCCGTATTCAACGTCCGTGGCCAGCACCATGCCCGGATTTCCATTGCGCATGCGGGTGGCACCTTCGGGCGTGGCGCGGACTTCGGGCAAATTGCTCAGGCCCTCGGCCACCGGGCGCAGGTGTGCGTCCAGATCCGGGGATTGGGCCATCGCCTCCACCTGTTCCATGCTCAGCCCATCAGCGACCTCAAAGGGACCGGACCAAATGCGTCGCAGCTCGCGTACATGCCCGTAACACTCCAAGGCCTCCCCCAAATCGCGCGCGATGGAGCGTACATATCCGCCCTTGCCGCAGATCATCTCCAGCGTCACGTGATCCGGGTCGGGGCGATCTGTCATCACCAGCTCCTCGACCCACAAAGGACGGGCCGCGATCTCCACATCCTCACCATCGCGCGCAAGTTTGTAGGCGCGTTGCCCGTCGATCTTAACGGCAGAGAATTTGGGCGGGATCTGCATGATGTCCCCGACAAAGGGGGACAGGGCGTCCTTGATCTGTTCATCTGTCGGACGGATGTTGGAGGTGACCAGCACTTCGCCTTCGGCATCATCGGTGTTGGTGGCTTGACCCAAACGCACTGTGAACTGGTAGGCCTTGAGCGCGTCGGTAATGTAGGGAACCGTCTTGGTTGCTTCCCCAAGGGCGACCGCCAACACGCCCGTCGCATCCGGGTCGAGGGTGCCCGCATGCCCTGCTTTCTTTGCGCCCATGGCCCACCGCACCTTGTTGACCACAGCGGTCGAGGTGGGGCCGGCCGGTTTGTCGATCACCAACCAGCCGGAAATGTCGCGCCCTTTGCGTGTGCGGCCCATGACTTGCCCCGTCTGTTTATCAGAGGTGCCGGGTAGCCGAGCGTGTGTGACCTTGTCAATTGCGCGTCACTTGGACGAGGTGATACTGCGCGCCACCGTGTTGGTCGTCAGATGAGTCTAACATGACCGATGCCGCAGTCAGCTCGGACAGCCGCTCCGCCAAATTTAGCCGTTGTTTAAGGTTCAGTCCAAAGTCACCACAACCAAATGAGTTATGACCTTAACATTTATGCGACAAAGTTGCCTTCCGATCCCATTCCAGTCTGGATGGAACGTCTCAACACCTGCGACAGAATGGGATTTGAAATACACCCGGGTGTTAAATTCGAACTTGGCCTCAGCGGCTTTTGTCCAGTCAAAATGCCATACCCAGGCAGTGGGCTTTTACGTCACCTCAGGAGTATATATCGGGATTTGAAATGTCTCTACATAGCTTTGATTTTGAGAGTCACCTTAATCTAACTCGCGGCAACATAGTAGCAAAGAGAAGTCAACTTGAGGCACAAGGGCTCAACTTGGAGCTATGGGATAGCTTCAGGTTTCAAGTCTTAATATCATTTATACCCAAAAACAGATTTGAAGCGCTGCTTTCGCTTCTATCTGCAACTATTCTGACTGAAGAACTGAATGCGATATGTAGTGATCCGCAGACCGGTGAAATATTAGAAAAAAAGCAAGTGTCTTCTTGGGCGATTGAACGGGTGAAGCAATGTGATTTGGACATGCGTTGTCAAAATACTGTCACTCACCCCTTTGATGGCTGGAAGTAGTACCATTCTCGCAAAAGCGGTTATTAGATATTCCGGCGCAGAAGCTCATTCTATTCACTTAATTGGTCTCTGATCCATTTCTTAACGACCCGCAGCGCTACAATGCCGTTCTGAGCCCACTTCAACGGTTTCAGCAGCGAGTGTGAATGTTCGTGATAAGGAGGGTGTATTGGGCATAGTTTACCGTCGACGGCCTGCCGCTTCCACCTGCTCGCAGGCAAAATTCAGGAAGATGCCGCGTGCCTTATTTGAATGTATCCGCCGCCATAAAGCATCCAGGATTTCAGCTTACATCACTTGGTGTCTTGCCAAAGACCTTTCGGAAGCATCTGTTGAAATAAGATACGTCGGCAAAACCGGATTGATAGGCGATCGTACTGACCAAGACTGGATTGTGTAACTTGGCGTTCTCGATCAGGCGGGTTCGCGCGGTCTCCAATCGCTTGGCGAGGAGATATTTGGTTGCGGTTGTGCCAAGCGATTTGAACGCGCGCTGAACTTGATAGGGTTGAACGCCCAAATCCTGCGCAATCATTGCCGGGCTAAACTCGGGGTCCTGAAAGCGCGTCTCGATATACCCGATTGATCGAGTGAGAACGGAGCCCTCACGTTGTTCAAGCCGCGCTGTCGTGGTGCCGCCGTGAATGCGCCGCTCCATCAGGGCCACGCCAATCAGGCTTAGCAAAGCGTCCTTTAGGTGAACCTGCGCATCAACGGTAGATTCGCTTTTTGCGATGATGGCATGAATGGCCATAGCAGTTGGATCTTGGCGGTTTACGGACAGACCGCCGGGAATAACGGCACCAAACCGTTCTTCAAGATCAACACGTGGCAGGTGTAGCGACATCTGGATCGAGCGATCCCCAAAAAAAGTAAACTCTGACGGCTTGGCACTGTCTATCAACACCAAATCACCCGGATGCAGGACCGAGAAACGATCATTTTGCCCCATCAGGGCGCGCCCTTCTTTCTGCATGATCAGAAAGAAATTCTCGCCATCATCTTGCCGAATGTTCCGTGATGTCCGCAAAATCTGCTGCAAATCGGTTGCAACAAGTGCGAATTCGAGATCCATCTGGCGGTGAAGCGAGATGCCCCCCCATGTGTCTGCATCACCCTGTGTCGGGCGCACATCAAATTTTCCGCAAGCGTCTTGCAACGATGCCTCAAAGGTCTCGACGGGTAATGTCTGGGTCTGAAGTGCAACTTCCATGCCGCAAAGCTAGGCAAAAAACCGTAGTTTACCAATCAAACTTCCGCGACGAGGGTCGGGCGTCGCCGGAGTCCAATCATTTTGTCGCCCCAGTTTCAGTCCGTCGCTCTGATACAAACCTGGCGTTGCTATCGTCCTACTTGTTCTGGCGGGAACATGAAAAAATCAGGGAAGTCACCTCGTAAGACCAAAGGAACATCGAATGAAAGTCACTTCTCTAACTGCACTTGCCGGTGCCGCCCTTCTGGCCAGCGCGACCCTCTCGTTCGCCGAACAAACATTCAAAACGGATCCGGGCCACACCGAGGTCCGTTTTGGCTGGAGCCATGCGGGTGTCTCTTTTCAAACGGCGGAATTTGATAAAGTCAGCGGGACACTGGTTCTGGATCGCGACAATATCGAGGCCTCTAAAGTGTCGGTCACAGTTGACACCACAAGCGTTTCAACAGGCTTTGAGGTTTTTGACGAGCACATTCAGGCACCTGCGTATTTTGACACGGGTGCCCATCCTGAAATGACATTCACCAGCACCGAGATCAAGCTGACCGGAGACACCACCGCCAAGATTACGGGTGATTTAACAATTAAAGGTGTCACGCAACCACTTGAGTTGGATGCCGAACTGACCTTTCAAGGCGATCACCCTGTCGCGCAGTTTTTTGACTCTTACAAAGGCGATTGGGTTGCGTTTTCCCTGCGCGGAGAAATTGCAGATCACATGTCCTTTGGGGTTGGTCAATTTCCGACGGGACCGATCTCGCTCTTTATCGACACGGAAATGCAGATCGTTGAGTAGGCGCGACATCTAAAGCTTCAACCGTCAAATTTGGAACCCGCCTCAAAGAGATTTGAGGCGGGTTTTTTGTGACCCGTATCTACCAGATAAGACCGTCAAAATCTGTTGTTCCAATCCAAACGTGTTGTTGTTGGCATCCAAGACAGCGCCGAAATCAGCTGATTTCATAGCGCAAAATGATGTTGGTAAGGAATCGAAAATGACGACACTTGCGATGACCATCGGCGGACAATCCGTGAGCAGCAAAGACAGTTTTCCTGTCCTAAATCCCTCTACCGGTGAAACAGTCGGCTATGCGCCAAAGGCGACATTGGCACAGTTGGATGATGCTGTTGCCGCCGCCGAGGCCGCCTTTCAAAACTGGTCACGGAAATCGGATGAAGAGCTGGCTGCGGCCTGTGGTGCCGTAACCGAAAAGATCGGTGCGCACGCAGAAGAGCTGGCGTTGTTGCTGACAGCAGAACAAGGCAAGCCGTTGAATGGTTTGGGGTCACGTTGGGAATTGGGCGGAGCGCAGGCCTGGGCCGGGTATACCAGTGGACTGAGCCTGCCGATGAAGGTGTTGCAGGACAACAATGAGGGGCGCGTTGAAATGCATCGCAAACCTGTCGGTGTTGTCGCCTCGATCACACCTTGGAATTTTCCGGTGATGATCGCAATTTGGCATATTCTGCCGGCACTGCGCACCGGCAATACGGTGATCATCAAACCATCCCCAATGACACCGCTGAGCACCTTGCGGCTTGTGGAACTGATGAACGAGGTTCTGCCCGCAGGTGTTGTGAATGTTGTCACCTCGGATGATCAAACCGGCGACAATATCGGTGCAGGCATGTCCGTACATCCGGGTATCCGAAAGGTTGTGTTCACCGGATCATGTGCGACGGGTCAGAAAATTATGATGTCCGCTGCGGAAACCATGAAGCGTTTGACGCTGGAGATGGGGGGCAATGATGCTGGTATCGTTTTGCCCGACGTTGATCCGGCTGAAATTGCCGAAGGTCTGTTCTGGGGGGGGTTCATCAATAACGGTCAGACCTGCGCGGCGATGAAGCGCCTTTATGTGCATGAAGATGTCTATGACGACGTGTGCAGTGCATTGGTGGATTTCGCCCGGAATATCCCGGTTGGCGATGGCATGGATGAAGGGTCGATTCTTGGCCCGATCCAGAACCAAGGACAGTTCGACAAGGTCCAGCGACTGGTTGAAGCCGCAAAAACCAAAGGTCGGGTGTTGATGGGGGGCGCGCCCGGCAAGGGGTTGTTTTATCCACCAACGATCATTGCCGATCTGAACAACGGCGATCCATTGGTTGACGAAGAACAGTTTGGTCCCGCTTTGCCGATTATCAAATATTCCGACCTTGATGCAGTGATTGAAACGGCCAATGACAACCCTGCGGGTCTGGGTGGGTCGGTTTGGTCCAAAGATGTTGAAAAGGCGAAAGAAATCGCAGGGCGCATGCAATGCGGATCAGTCTGGATCAACAAACACGGTGCCATACAACCCAACGCACCATTTGGCGGGGTCAAGTCATCGGGCCTCGGGGTTGAGTTCGGCGAGGAAGGTCTTGCGGAATATACCGACATTCAGGTGGTGTTCTCATGAGCGAGGAATTTGATTATATCGTCGTCGGCGGCGGGTCGTCCGGCTGTGTCATGGCCTCACGCCTGTCAGAAGAGAGCGGCATGCGCGTTCTTTTAATCGAAAGCGGGCGCAACGATACCAATCGATGGATTCATATCCCCGCCACCTTTTTCAAGGTGTTGGAAGGCGGGCGTGACGTGGTGGCCTATGTCGGAGCGCCAAGCGATGACCTGAATGGCCGGCCTGCAATCGTACCGCAGGGCCATGTGATTGGCGGAGGGTCTTCGGTCAACGCAATGCTCTACATCCGTGGGCAATCTGATGACTATAACAGCTGGGGGCAGCTTGGGCTGCCCGGCTGGTCCTACAAGGACGTGCTGCCCGTGTTTTCGGATCTGGAAAGCAACATAGTGCTCTCTGATGAATTTCACGGGGCCGAGGGCGAGCTGAGCGTTTCGGAAAGACGCCATGCCCATCCGTTAAGCCACGCCTTTATCCGCGCGGCTCAGGAAGCGGGGTTGCCCTATAACCCAGACTTCAACGGTGCTGCACAAGAGGGTGTCGGTTTCTATCAAACCACCACCCGCAATGGGCGCCGATGGTCAGCTGCGCAGGCGTTCCTGCGGCAAGCCGAGGGGCGTTCGAACCTGAAAATTATGACCGAAACCCGTGTTGCGCGGGTGACATTTGACGGCAAGCGCGTCAGCGGTGTCGAGTTGGAAAACGGCACCACGATTGCGGCCAAAGGTGAGGTGATCCTTTGCGCCGGTGCGATTGAAACCCCGCGCTTGTTGCAACTGTCGGGCATCGGCAACGCCGAAGAACTGTCCGAGCTGGGCATCAATGTTGTGCATGACCTGCCCGGCGTGGGCGAAAACTTTCAGGATCATATGGAAAGCACCGTGCAGGGCGAAACCCATGATCCGATATCGATAATGGGGCAGGACAAGGGGCTAAAGTCAGTACGCCATATGTTGGAATACATGGTCAACCGCACCGGATTGCTGACCTCCAACGTGGTGGAATGCGGTGGGTTTGCTGATCTGTCCGATGCAGGAACGCCAGATGTGCAGTTCCACGTACTGCCCTTTATGGTTGGCGGGCTGGATCGCGATCCGATTGACAAGCACGGTATTGCGATTGGGCCCTGTTTCCTGCGCCCCCGGTCACGCGGTTCAGTGAAATTGGCATCATCCAACCCCAAAGACCCGGCAAAATTCGACAGTGGCGCGCTGTCTGATCGCCATGATGTCGACGTGCTGATGCGCGGTGTGCGCAAGGGGATCGAGATATTGGAAGCCCCATCGCTTGCCAAACTGATCAGCCGCCGACATCTGCCAGAACCCGGGATCGAAAAAGACGATTCCGCTTTGGAAGACTACATTCGCCAGACTGCCAAAACAGTCTTTCATCCATCTTCTACCGTCAAAATGGGCCCCGACACGGATCGTATGGCCTGCCTTGATGGAGAGTTGCGCGTGCGCGGCGTTCAGGGCCTTCGGGTTGCTGATGCTTCCGCAATGCCAAACCTCGTGAGCGGAAACACCAACGCTCCGACAATGATGATAGCCGAACGGTGCTCGCGCTTTATGCGCGGCCTCGAAACACTGGGCGGCTATTAAATAAATTTTCTGGGAGGAAAAAGAATGAACCGACTAATATTACCATTGGTGGTGGTCATGGCCTTTGGGGCCAATGGGGCACTGGCGGACGAGAGCGCACCACAATGCGGAACCAATACTGGCGAGGCGGCAACAGGTGAACCGATCAAGGTCGGCGGCATTCACGGCAATGCGGCACCGGGTGATTTTTCATCCTCGACTGATTCAGCGGCGGCCTATTTTTCCTGTGTAAATGCCAATGGCGGCATTCATGGCCGTCCCATTGAGTACCTTGTTGAGAACGATCAGTGGAACCCTGAGCTAGCTGGCCAGGCGGCGTCGAAACTGTTGGTGGATGAAGCCGTGGTTGCCATGGTGGGCAACGGGTCATTCCTGGAAATGGCTGTCAATGCGGGCACTTATAAAGACGCCGATATGATGGTGATGGCAAGTGCCTGTGCGGTGTCAGAGTGTTTCGAGAGTTCTAACATTGTGTCCACCAACCAGGGGCCATTGGGATCCAATGTGGGTGTCATTCAATACATGCAGGAAGAATTGGGCGTCCAGAGCGTGGCCTGCATCAGCCTTGCCATTCCCAATGTCGGAACGTGGTCTTGCGACGCGGTCGCAGGCTACATGGAGAATAATGGGGGGTCCGCACAATCCGTATTGTTGAATCCGGCTGCACCTGATGTGAATTCCGCCATGCTTGAGGCGATTGCCACAGGTGCGGACACCATGTTGATCAATCTGCCAGCCGGGTTGGCCACCGCGGTTTTGAAGGCTGCGGAGGAACAGGATCTGCGTGATGCCTACAAGTGGGGGGCTCCTACAACGCTATATGATCTCTCGGTGCCTGCGGCACTGGGTGAATACTGGGATGGGCATATTTATGTGAACGCGGAATTGGCACCCTTTACGGACGGCGGGGACGACAATCAAAACTGGATCAAGGTCATGGATGGCTTTGCCAATGATGATGATCCACGCGATACATTCTCTCAGTCCGGGTATCTGTCTGCCAAGTTCTTTGTAGAGACGTTGCTGAAGATGGATG
Source organism: uncultured Tateyamaria sp. (assembly GCF_947497045.1). Taxonomy (GTDB): domain Bacteria; phylum Pseudomonadota; class Alphaproteobacteria; order Rhodobacterales; family Rhodobacteraceae; genus Tateyamaria. The sequence goes on from NZ_CANMEU010000005.1 coordinate 118,671, forward strand.
CGAATGATGTTGGGGACCGTGAAAAGGTGAACAACGCGATCACCGCAATCAACGGTTACGCGTCTGATCTGATGTGTGGTCCCTACTATGTTGGCGAGGCTGATTTTCACTATCCAAACCATGCGGGCCACGTTGTCCTGATCAAGGACGGCAGCTTTGATGTAGTGCGTGACTGTTTTGAATATAACAGCGCCTATTTCGACCCACATGCTGAAATAGAGAAACAGCTGGGTCTTCGCTAGTTCATCGAAATCGAGGTGCGACCCCCATAACGGGGGCCGCACCCAACAGCGTTTCAGGTTTCCCATGATATTAAATCGATCCATCGTATTCTCCGCGATGCTATATTTGATCGCGATCACCGCTGTGGTTGCCGTTCTGGGGTATGGCAAACCGCTTAAAGTCATCGGCTTGTTCGCGGTTTCAGGGCTGGCAACAGGCGCGCTTTATGCCTTGGGTGGTATCGGGCTTGTCGTGCTTTATCGCGCGACCGGCGTGTTGAATATCGCCTATGGCGCGATGGGTGCTGCGGCGGCGATGTTTGCCTGGCAGTTGGGCCAGTGGGGCATTTTCGCGCCGCTGACCTGGGTTTGTGGTATCGCGCTTGCCCTTGTCTTGTCGCTGGCCTACGGGCGCGGGATCGCGCCGCGCCTCGCATTCCAACCCCCTGTCGTCAAAGCCGTGGCAACATTGGGTGCTGCCCTGATCATTCTGGGTGGCGTCAACTTCTTTTGGGTCGATGATGTGCGAAAGTTTTCGCTTCCCACCGACACCATTGGCATACAGATCCTGGGCCTTCGGGTGACGGCCACCCGTCTGATCGTGCTGCTTACGGCGATTGCGGTGGTGATTGTGATCCAATCCTATCTCAAACGCTCCGTTCGCGGGTTGCAAATGCGCTCTATCGCCAATGATCGTGCGCTGTCGGCCTTGCTGGGCATCCCGATCCTGCGGGTCGAAACATTGGCGTGGGGTATTTCGGGGCTGCTTGCCGGGTTTACCGGCTTGCTGTTTGGCGATCTGATCCGGCTTGAGCCAACCGTCATCACTTTCATGGTAATCCCGGCGATTGCCGCAGCGATTTGCGGGCGGCTTGAGAACCTTTGGCTGGTTCTGATCGGCGGTCTGTCCATCGGCCTCATCGAATCCCTGATGACCTTGTCGCCGTTGCTCAAGACGATCCGTCCGGTGACGCCTTTCGTGATTGCTGTCCTTGCCATGCTGTGGATGCAGCGTGGCATGCGCCTGATCTTTGACGAGGAGAAGTAAAATGAATCCGTTGTCGATCATATCGAGCCAAAGCGCGTCCACAAAGCTTGCCTATGTCTTTGGCTTGGTGGGCTTTGTGGTGCTGCCCTCGGTTCTGGGCGCGCAGTGGACGGATATTGTCACCTCCACCACCTGTTTTGCGATTGCTGCCGCGGGCATTGCGTTTCTCTATGGGCGCGTCGGCATGGTGAGCTTGACCCAGGTGGGGTTGATGGGAGTGGGGGGCTGGATCATGCTGCGGCTGAGCCACGGCACCATGCTGCCATTTGAAGTGAACCTGATCCTCGCTGCTTTGGGTGCGATGGGGTTCGGTGTGATCTTGTCTCTCCCGTCACTGCGGTTGCGGGGGCTGTATTTGGCACTGATCACGTTGATGGCTGCGGGTGGGTTTGAAGTCCTTTTCGCATCCTTTCAATTTCCCAACGGCGGCGACGGGTTTTGGGGTGTGCAGACCACAACAGAGGCTGGTGTGCGCCGACCCGCCATTGCGCTCAGTGACAGCGCCTATCTTCGCTATGTGATTGGCTGTGCAATCCTTGGGTTCTTGCTGATCGAAGTAAACAGACGCCTGAAACCGGGGCGCGCATGGGCCATGCTGAGCCAATCCGAAGCGGCGGCGATGTCTGCCTCGGTGAATGTTGTGCGCCATAAGATCTGGGCCTTTACACTTTCCGGTTTCTTGGCCGGAGTTGCAGGCGCATTGTTGGCTGGCAATATCGGTCTGCTTGATCCCAGCACATTTCGCGCAGGCGAAAGTATCTTGCTGTTTGCGCTGGTGGTTGTAGGGGGATCTACCTACTGGCTTGGCTGCATTATCGCCGCAGTTTTGTATCGCATTCTTCCCGCTTTGCTGAACGACTGGGGTTTGGACCCCGATCTGGCCTTTATCATCTTTGGCATTGGGCTGCTGCACGCGCTGATCACAGCGCCAAAAGGCATTGCCAGCCAGATTTTAAGGCTTAGACCGCAGGTTGTCGCCCCAAAGGAAGCGCATCAATCCATCGAAATTACCGATCTGAATGTACGTTTTGGCGGTGTCATCGCACTGGATAATGTGTCCGCCACTTTCGACAAAGCCGTCGTCGGGATCATCGGGCCAAATGGGGCTGGAAAGACGACTTTGATGAATGCGATTTCCGGCTTTATCGCCAATACCGGAACGATCCAAAGCGGCGCAACGCTGCTGACCTCACTTGCCCCACACAAGAGAAGCCAGTGGGGGTTGCGGCGGTCTTTCCAACGCGAGGAATTGTCCGAAAACCTGAATATCTTTGACAATGTTCTGGTGCAACTGGATGCCGACCCGGTGCCCTCAGCCGACAAATGGGCAGCCGTGAACAAGGCATTGGCATTTGTTGGTCTGCAAGATCAGGCAGAGAAAATGGTTGCTGATTTGGGCGGATTTGAACGTCGTCTGGTGGATTTGGCAAAATGCGTTGTCGGGGCACCTCGTGTCATTTTGCTTGATGAACCTGCGGGTGGCATGTCGAGCGATGAAACCACGCAGTTGGCGGATTTGATACTGGCGATCAGGGATCATTGCAGCGCACAGGTGCTGTTGATCGATCACGATGTCGATCTGGTGGCCAAGGTCTGTGAGGACACCATGGTGCTTGATTTTGGGCGTAAGATCGCAATGGCCCCGACAGCACAGGTGTTGAAAGATCCGGCTGTTGTGAAGGCCTATCTTGGCTCTGCGGAGGAGTGATCGATATGTCTTTGGTCTTTTCAGATGTAAGCGTTGAAAAAGCGGGCAAAACCGTCGTGTCTGATGTGTCACTTTCCATCGCACAGGGGCAATTGACGGCCCTGCTTGGCGCAAATGGGGCGGGCAAATCCGAACTGGTTCTGGGGCTGGCAGGTGTGTTGCCGATCACGCGCGGGGACATTTTGCTTGACGGTCAGAAAGTCACAAATGCCACACCGGAGGCGGTGCGAAGGCATAAGATCGCGGTGGTGCCCCAAGGCCATCAGGTGCTCACAAAGTTGAGCATAGACGACAATCTACGCGCGGCGTGCAGTCACTCCATCGCGGCGGTTCAAACCAATCTGGACTATGTCTATGACATCTTTCCCGAACTGGCAGAACGCAAAGGGCAATTGGCAGGAACCCTATCTGGCGGGCAACAGCAGATGGTCGCGTTGGGTCACGCGCTGATGCTGCGCCCCCGGTTCCTGGCGCTGGATGAAATGTCGCTGGGGTTGGCCCCGCTTGTTGTGCATCGCCTTATGGGGGTGGTGGATGAGCTGGTCGCGGCAGGAACCGGCATTTTACTGATTGAGCAGTTTACCGATCTGGCACTGCAACATGCGGACCATGCCGTTGTGCTGGGGCGCGGTGGCGTTGCCTTTAGCGGGCTGCCGACAACCCTCAAGCAAAACCCTGACATCCTGAAGTCAACCTATTTGAGCGAATAGCCAAGGTGTGACGGGCCCAAATCGGAGGAAATGAACATGAAGCTACATTATATCAATGACACCTTGTGTGGTTGGTGTTTCGTCGCCCACGAACAGATTACAACCCTGTTCGCCAAATGTCCCAAGGACGTGACTGTGCAGCTGTATCACCGCCGTCTGTTTCATGGTGGGGGTGAAATGACAATTTCGCCTTCAATGCTTGATATGGTCCGCCGCGTCGGCCAAGAGATCGGGCCAGGCCGGACCGGGGTGCGCATCGATGATGCCCATATCGAGTTCTTGAAAACCCCTGGATTGCGCTATTCCTCTGATCTTACCGCCCGCGCTTTTGCGGTGGTGCAGCACTTGGCACCAGATCACCTGTTTGCCTTCTCGACTGCCTTGCAAAAGAGCGTGTTCGAAATCGGGCTCGATTTCAGTTCTGCCGATGCAATTGCCGAGTGTTTTGCCAAGGTCACCGGGCTTGACCACGATGCGTTGTTGCAAGGGCTAGAAGCCGCCGATCTTGAGGACCGCGTTGATGAGAATGCCGCCCTTTCCGCAGCAATGATGAGCCGCGTAAATTCAAACGGCGTGCCCTGTCTGATACTTGAAGCAAACGGCGTATTTTATGAGTTGGACCCTTACGATGAGGCCAATGCGCTAAATGATATTATGACCCTCAAGGCCCAAATGCCGCACGCTTTTGCTGAATAGTCGAAATCGAAAGGACATAGAATGAACGCCCAAAATGCCAATCCCGAAGCTGTGGTGAACGCCTATATCGAGGGGACCGCAACACGAAATACCGATCTGTTGAAATCGATATTTGCCGAGAATGCACTTATGGTTGGATGGCTTGGTCCCGACCTGCTGCATGGCGGTCCCGAGCCGTTTTATGATGCGTTAGAGGCCAATGAGGTCGGGGATGACTACAGTGCTGAAATCATTCGCATCGACATCACCCATCCCATTGCAGTGGCCGAGATCAGTGAGCGGAACCTGTTGGGCATGTCATTTACCAACCATTTTCATCTTATCCACACGGATGCGGATGGCTGGAAAATCTCGTCCAAGTTGTTTCGGCATTACTAGGATCAGACCTTCAGGCTGAAAACCCGGTGGTTCAAGAAATGGCGGGCACTGCGATGTATGTCGCGACGCTGCGTTGTGTATAAGTGGCGGCTTACGCATAGACCATTCGGGCCCTGCAAATAACGGGCATGATCAGCTGTCGTAATCTGGCTTGGGGGTCAGGCCCGCCCACATAACGGCAAGTTCGCACATGCCTGTGGGGCAGCCGCGCGGTTGGACGGGATAGTCGCGCCAGGGCTTAACGCTCGGCAGGCTCAACCGTTCCAATGATCGGCCCGAGCGAAAATCCGATATCGCGCCGATTGATGTCGGGCGCATAAAGCCGCGAAACATTGCCATCCAGAAACAGCGCATTGGGCATCTCAAGGTGGTCGCGAAACAACGTGCCGAACTCGTGGAAGGTCACGGCACTGTTTGAGATCGCAAAGACCGCGGTCTTCCCATCGGCGCTGGTGCCCACCCCGTTGCGGATATATCGCGATGTGCTGTCAGGCAGGAAACGCGGATGCAACGCACCATCAATCACCAGCATGGGACCCGATTGGGTTGCATGGCTGCATTCAGGCGCGTCCTCCACAAAGCGCGATGTCTCGATCACATCCGCACGACCCGGTCTCAGGCACAGGATGCCGTTGGGCAGCAATCCAAAGTTGCCGGGGCCTGCGTTGGGAACAACACGCATCTGTTCGGTGCCGTCTTCGACATAATAGCCGACCGGCGCGCGATCATCGTGATACATACCCGCGTTCATCGCAAAGCCAAGCTGTCGCCCCTCGGCCTGCAAAGCGCGATCCACCGCGCTGAACTGGCCATAGATATTGCCGTCCTCATCGCGCAGGAACAGATCCAGCGTCTGGGTCGTCAGATTGACAGTGCAGACGGTATAGCTTGTGTCGTCAAAGCGGATGTCCTCGCAGGCGGCCGCCCAAACCGGGCTGACCCACACCAACAGAACCGCGAGAACGGCGCGTATCACGCGTCCGTATCCCGGCGGACATCGTCCTGATTAAGCATCCGGCGGGTGTCATCCATCCGGTCGAATGTCTCGTCCAGTTGGAACCGCAGGTCAGGCGCGAATTTCAGTGCGAGTTTCTTGGAGACCGCGCGGCGCAGCTCGCCCTTGTTGCGGGCCAGCAACTTGAGCACCTCGTCCTGACCTTGCCCGCCCAGGGGCAAAACATAGGCCGTCGCGATGCGCAGGTCGGGGGATGTGCACACCTCGCCCACGGTGATGGACATGCGGTTGAGGTCGGGGTCATGTACGTCGCCGCGCGCCAGCACCTCAGACAGGGACCGGCGGATCAATTCGCCCACCCGAAGCTGGCGCTGCGACGGGCCGGGGCCGTCGTGGAATTTGTTCTTTGCCATATGTCCCATCTAAGACCAACCTGGCCCTTTGCCAACCATGCGCGGGCAGGGTAGGACAGCAAGAAATCGCCAAACAGAGGGTTAGCGCATGTCAGAACTGCCGGGGATCGTGATTGCGGGTGCATCTGGGCGCATGGGCCAGATGCTGATCCGGTCTGTGTTGGATGATAACAGGATGCGGCTGGTGGGCGCGTTGGAGCGTCCGGGTCACGATTGGGTGGGCCGTGATGTGGGTGAGGCGATGGGCGCTGCCCCCTTGGGCGTGCAGGTCTATGACGACGCGCTTGAGCCGATGGCCCGCGCGCAGGCGGTCATCGACTTCACGGCCCCCGAAGCCACCATTGCGTTGTCCCATGTGGCCGCCCAAGCCCGTGCGGCGCACATCATCGGCACGACTGGCATGACGGAGGCGCAGATTGCGCAGCTTGAACCGGCCTCGCGCCACTGTGCCATTGTGCGGGCGGGCAACATGAGCCTTGGGGTCAACCTGCTGGTGCAGCTGACCAAACAGGTCGCCGCCGCACTGGATGAGGATTTCGACATCGAAGTGATCGAGGCGCATCATCACCACAAGGTCGATGCGCCCTCGGGCACCGCGCTGATGCTGGGCGAGGCTGCCGCAGAAGGGCGCGGCGTGGATCTGAACACCGTCAAGGACGCGGCCCGTGACGGGATCACCGGCGCGCGCAGCCGTGGCCATATCGGTTTCTCCAACATTCGCGGAGGGGACATTGTGGGTGAACATGATGTGCTTTTTGCCGGACAGGGTGAGCGGATCGTGCTGCGTCACATGGCCACCGACCGCGCGCTGTTTGCCAAAGGTGCGCTCAAGGCGGCGCTGTGGGCGCGGGGGCAGGCTCCGGGCCAATATGACATGCTGGATGTGCTGGGCCTCAAACGCTGAGCCAGGCCTGCGTGTTGAATTTTTCCCTACAGTGAGTGAACCAATCCGCAGGCTGGTACGTAACTCCTGATACCAACACCGCAACTCATCGGGAAAAACACCATGCGTTCACTTGCGATTGCCGCTCTCGCTGCCCTGCTTGCCGGGCCAGCCTTTGCCGAATTGGTCAAGGTCGATGATCAAAGTGAATTTGTCGAGTTGACGGCGGGCAAGACTCTGACTCGCCCCATGGTCAAGTTGACCGTGACGCCGGATGGGCAGATTGCAGGGCGCGGCTCCCTTTGGGATATCGAAGGCAGTTGGTCCTGGCAGGAAGGCTATTTCTGTCGTGATCTGTTCTGGGGCGGCGATGCGCTGGGCTACAATTGTCAGCAGGTTCAGGCCTCCGCTGATGGTCGCATCAAGTTCACATCCGATCGCGGCGCGGGCGACAGCGCGATGTTCACACTGCGCTAAGCGGTGTTTGCACGCGTTGGCGTGCACGCTACATTGCCCCAACGCAGGTTTTGGGGATCAGCATGACACATGATGACACTATCGCGACGATTGCCGATGCTTTGCGCGACGCGCCGGGTGTGCGCGCCCTGTTTCTGAGCGGCAGTTACGGCAACGGGATGGCGGATCAGTACAGCGACATCGACTTCGTGCTGGTTGCGGATGAGGGCGCAAGTGACGCCGTGGCCGCCCTGTGGCGATCCGCTGTGGAGCGGACGGGAGAGATCGTGCTGTGGTGGGATCGCACCACGGTGCCCGTCCTGATCAACGCGATCACCGCGGATTGGACGCGCACGGACGTCATCATGCTCAAACCCGAACAGATGGGCCATCATACCCAAGCGGCGCTGAACCCGGTCTTTGACCATGACGACATCTATGCCGGGCTGAATGCAGCCGCCCCACCCGCCACACCGGACCTCAGGAAATTCCGCTATCAGGTCGAAGAGTTCATTCGCATCCTTGGGCTGCTCAATCTGGCGGCAGGGCGCAAGGAATACATCAACGGGGTCCTTGGCGTCTTTCATCTGCGTAACTTGCTGGTGGAATTGATGATCGAGGAAACTGGCGCTCCCAATCGGGGCGGTGTTCTGCACCTCAATCGGTTGATCACGGATGCGCAAAAGAAGGTTTTGACCGGCTTGCCCCCGGCGGTGCCCACCCGCGCGGCCATGATCGAGGCGCATATGGCCTACGCCGCTGCATATCTACCCCGCGCCCGCAAGCGGGCTGCTGCGTTGGGCATGGACTGGCCGGACCGGTTCGAAGAGGTGACGTGGGACAAGCTGGGCACCACGCTGGACCTTGTTCGGCCCTACTGAACGCGTTCCTCAGAAATCGATTGCCAGCCCCTTCTTCTCCCAATCGCCATAGCGCACAGGCTCTGGCCCGTCCCGGCCACCCAGCTCGGTAGGCAGGTCAGGCGCCTTGTCGGCCTTGCGCCGTGCCTCTGCTTCGGCAAGGGCGCGTTTGGCGGCGGGTGGCAGGTCTGGATCATCTGACATGGCGGGTTCCTCTTGGGGCTTGCCCTTGATATACGCCCGTTTCCGATCCCGGCAAGCGGGTACGACATCATCATTCGAGGACACCCATGAGCGATATTGGCCTGCCTGCCCGGCGCAGCGCGATCTTTCTGCTGGATCAGATCATCGGCGAGGGCAAGCTGATGAGCGAGTTGATCGGATCGGGCGTGCTGGATCGTCTGGATCCTGCGGACCGCGCGCGGGCCCAACGGCTGGCGACCGAGACGCTGCGCAGCATGGAGCGCGCCGACCGCATCCTGCAACGCCACTTACAGAAATATCCCCCCCTGACCGTGCGCAACGCGTTGCGGGTCGGCACGGTCGAGCTTTGTCAGGGCGAGGCCGCCCATGGGGTCGTGAATGCGATGGTCGGCCTGATTTCGAAACACAAACGCTATGGCCATCTCAAAGGGCTGGTGAATGCGGTGCTGCGCAAAGTTGCCGACAAAGGCCCCGAGCAGTGGCCTAATCTGCGCACCCCGCGCCTGCCCAAATGGCTGCGTGGCCCGCTGGTCGAGGCGTGGGGGCCTGAGGCGGTACTGGGGATTGAGGCGGGGCACTATGCATCGGTGCCCCTCGATCTGTCCCCCAAAGCGGATGCCGAGGCTGTGGCCAAAGCGACCGGAGGGGCTGTGCTGTCCACCGGGTCGGTGCGGCTGGCCGATGCGGGGCAGGTTTCGAACCTGCCGGGTTTTACGGGCGGTGACTGGTGGGTGCAGGATGCGGCCGCGGCCATCCCTGCGCGCGTATTGGCGGCCAAACCGGGTGAGAAGATCCTTGATCTATGCGCCGCACCGGGGGGCAAGACGATGCAACTGGCGGCGACGGGTGCGGATGTCACGGCGGTCGATATCTCAAAGGGGCGGATGGAGCGTGTGGCTCAGAACCTCGTGCGTACGCAGCTTCAGGCGACGACCCAAGTGGCGGATGTCTTTGACCTGACGGGTCAATACGACGCGATCCTGCTGGATGCGCCCTGTTCGGCCACGGGGACGATCCGCCGCCACCCCGACTTGCCATTCGCCAAGGATGGGTCTGAGTTTGGAATGCTGATCGAGTTGCAGGGGCGTATGCTCGATCACGCGCTGACCCTGCTGAAACCGGGCGGGCGGATGGTGTTTTGCACCTGTTCCCTGCTGCCGGACGAGGGCGAAGTGCAGATCGAAGAGGCTTTGTCCCGCCATTCGGGCCTGTCTGTTGATCGCGCGGCGCTGGATGTGCCCGGCGTGGACCCCGCATGGGTCACCGAAGAGGGCGGCCTGCGCCTGCGTCCGGATCTATGGGCGGAACTTGGCCACATGGACGGGTTTTACGTCGCGGCCCTGCAGAAATCCTGACCAGATCGCGTGACTTGAAGGCTGCCCGAGGCTAGAGTGTGACCAAACGGCGCTCAAAGACGCATCAAGGCAGGCAGTATGACGATCCCGAATGGGTTTTCCGCACGAAAAGCCCGGTTTCTGAACCGTTGGCATGCGCGTCGCGCCACGCGGGCCAAAGCGGCGACCGCATTTGTGTCCTCGCCCGAGCCACGCACCATCGGCAGCTTTGCCAAGGGGCGGCAACTGGTGGCGGGCAACTACCTGTTTGCAGGGGCCCTGATCGAAGCGCCCGGCGTAGGTTTATGGGACGTGATTGCGCCTGATCAGGCGTTTGAGGATGCGTTGCACGGATTTGCGTGGATGGACGATCTGGCGGCGGTGGGCGATGCCTCGACCCGGCAGGCTGCACAACGCTGGCTTTGGGGGTGGATCGATCGCTATGGGCGTGGGCGGGGTCCGGGCTGGACGCCGGATCTGACGGGCCGCCGCCTGATCCGTTGGATCAACCATGCGCTGTTTGTCCTGCGTGGCCATGATGCCCCCGAAAGTGAGCTTTTTTTTCAATCTCTGGCGCAACAAACCCAATTCCTGTCCAAACGCTGGCACGCGGCCGCCCCCGGATTGCCCCGGTTCGAGGCATTGACGGGCCTCATCTATGCCGGTCTGTCGCTGGAAGGTATGGAGGGCCTGGCCCCGCCCGCCGTCGCCGCACTGGCGCGCGAATGCCGCCATCAGATTGACGATCAGGGGGGCTTGCCCACGCGCAATCCCGAAGAGTTGCTTGAGGTCTTTACCTTGCTCACATGGGCCGCCGCTGCCCTGACCGAAGCCGGACAGTTCCCGCCCGAAGCACATCTGGCCGCGATTGAGCGGATTGCGCCCACATTGCGCACCTTGCGCCATTCCGATGGCAGTCTGGCACGCTTTCATGGCGGCGGGCGCGGGCAGGAAGGGTGGCTCGATCACGCGCTGGCTGCCTCCGGGGTCAAGACGCGGCAGGCGGATGGGTTGTCCATGGGCTATGCCCGCCTCAGCGCGGGCCGCACGAGTGTCATCATCGACGCGGCCAAACCGCCAGCCCCTGCGGCGAGCCACAATGCGCATGCCTCGACCCTTGCGTTCGAGCTGACGTCGGGCAGGCGTCCGTTGATCGTGAATTGTGGCTCGGGCGTCAGCTTTGGGTCGGAATGGCGCCGTGCGGGGCGGGCCACGCCATCGCACTCCGCCCTGTCGCTGGATGGGTATTCGAGCGCCCGGCTTGGGGACGCGGACCGCGCCACATCGCGCGAAGCCCTGATTGATGCGCCCACGCATGTGCCGATCGAGGTCAGCCACGCCTCGGACGGGTTGCGGTTCCAAGGCGGGCACAACGGCTATATCCGAACCCACGGCCTGACCCACGCGCGCCAGTTGGAACTGACCTTTGATGGGCGTGGCATGGCGGGCGAAGATATGCTGCTGGCCCTTGAGGACGTGGAAAAGCAGACCTTTGACAAGGTGATGGACGCCAAGCAACTGGCAGGCATTCCGTTCGACATCCGGTTCCATCTGCACCCGGAAGTGGATGCAGAGGTCGATATGGGCGGCTCTGCGATCTCAATGGCGCTCAAAAGCGGCGAGATCTGGGTGTTTCGCCATGACGGCACGCGCGATTTGTCTCTGGAGCCAAGCGTTTACCTGGAAAAGGGCCGTCTGAAACCCCGCGCCAGCCAGCAGATCGTGCTGAGCGGGCGGGCCATGGATCATGGCACGCGGGTGCGCTGGTCCTTGTCCAAAGCCCAAGAAACTGCCATGGGCATTCGCGATCTCAACCGGGATGAGCCGGGCGAAACATACGATTAAAGGACTGCTGCCGATATGACCGATCTGAGCCCCGTGCGCCGCGCGCTGATTTCCGTTTCTGACAAGACCGGGCTGGTCGAATTCGCCAGGGCACTGGCCGGGCATGGGGTCGTGTTGCTGAGTACCGGGGGTACGGCGGCCGCACTTCGCGCGGCAGGGCTCAGCGTGACGGATGTGAGCGAGGTCACCGGGTTCCCCGAGATGATGGATGGGCGGGTCAAGACGCTGCATCCGGTTGTTCACGGCGGTCTGCTGGCGCTGCGTGACAATGACGATCACGTGGCGGCCATGGGCCAGCACGGGATTGATCCGATCGATCTGGTCGTCGTGAACCTTTACCCTTTTGAGGAAACGGTGGCCAAGGGCGCCGCCTATGGTGACGTTATCGAGAATATCGACATTGGTGGGCCTGCGATGATCCGCTCGGCGGCCAAGAACCATGGCTTTGTGAACGTGGTGGTCGATGTCGCCGACTACCAAGCCGTGATTGACGAGATGTCCGCTCATGCTGGTCAGACCAGCTATGCCCTGCGCCAGCGGCTTGCGCAGACCGCCTATGCACGCACTGCTGCTTATGACACCGCCGTCAGCACGTGGATGGCGGCCCAGGTGCCCGGTACCCCGCGCCGCCGCGTTTTTGCAGGCACTTTGGCGCAGACCTTGCGCTATGGCGAGAACCCGCATCAGGCCGCCGCCTTCTATACGGACGGGTCGGCCAAGCCGGGGGTCGCAACCGCCAAACAGCATCAGGGCAAAGAGCTGTCCTATAACAACATCAACGACACCGACGCGGCATTCGAGCTGATCAGCGAATTTGCGGGTCAGGGGCCGGCCTGCGCGATCATCAAGCATGCCAATCCTTGCGGTGTGGCAACCGGGGCAACACTGGCCGAGGCCTACACCCGCGCCTTTGATTGCGACCGCACCAGCGCTTTTGGGGGCATCATCGCGCTGAACCAACCGCTGGATGCAGAAACGGCGCAGGCCATCACCGGCATCTTTACAGAAGTGGTGATTGCGCCTGGCGCAGATGCCGAGGCTGTTGGTATTTTCAGCCGGAAAAAGAACCTGCGCCTGCTCACCACGGACATGCTGGGCGACCCGGCGCGGGCGGCTTTGGCGGTTAAGCAGGTCGCTGGCGGGTTTCTGGTGCAGGACAAGGATGTGGGCCGCATCACTGCGGATGATCTGAGGGTTGTGACCAAACGCCAGCCGTCCGAGCAGGAATTTGCGGATCTTCTGTTTGCATGGACCGTCGCCAAACACGTCAAATCCAACGCGATCATCTACGTCAAGGATGGCGCGACCGTCGGCGTTGGCGCGGGACAGATGAGCCGGGTGGACAGCACGCGCATTGCCGCGCGCAAGGCGCAGGATATGGCCGAAGCGATGGGCCTGCCCGCCCCGCTCACACAAGGGTCGGTCGTGGCCTCTGATGCGTTTTTCCCCTTTGCGGACGGGCTTGTGACGGCGGCCGAGGCGGGGGCGACAGCGCTTATCCAACCCGGCGGTTCCATGCGCGACGATGAGGTGATCGCAGCGGCGGATGAGGCGGGGCTTGCCATGGTCTTTACCGGCATGCGCCATTTCCGGCATTAAGCGCAGATGAAAGTGTTGTGGATATCGGCGTTCATCGCCTTGGTGCTGGATCAGGCGTCAAAGTATTACGTCATCCATGTGCTTGGCGTGTCGCAGTCTAACCCTGTGGACGTGCTGCCTCCGCTTCTTAACTTTCGCTATGGCGAAAACCGGGGCATCAACTTTGGGCTTGGGGATGGGGTGGGCGTTTGGGTGCTGATCGCGATCGCCATCGTCATTTGCGTCGGCGTGCTTTGGTGGATGTGGCGGCACCCGCAAGGGCGTTTGGCTAACGCCTCCGCTGGATTGCTGATCGGCGGAGCGCTCGCGAATGTGCTCGACCGACGGCTTTATGGTTATGTACTCGATTTCCTGAACATGTCGTGCTGCGGGATCAACAACCCGTTTGTGTTCAATGTGGCGGATATCTTTATTTTCGCAGGAGCCATCGGCCTCGTGTTCTTTGCCAAAGAGGACAAACCCCGCAAAAAGGGCACGTGACAAGCCGGGCCAAGCTGCGATAATGAGCGCGGGGAAAAGAGGAGAGTGTGGATGCGTTTGATCGCCGGGGCCCTGATTGCCGTCACCTGCCTTGCCGCCTGTGCGGACAAGGGTTTACGCCAAGTGACCTCGCGTGGGGATGGCCCGGACGAGTTCATCGTGGTGCCCGCCAAACCCCTTGAACAGCCAGAGAGCTTTTCGGCGCTGCCACCCCCGACACCGGGCAGCTTTAACCGCGTTGATCAGCGCCCGCTCGAAGAGAGCGTGGCCCAATTGGGCGGGCAGCGGACATCGCCGAATGCGCCGATCCCGGGCAGCGATGCGGCCTTGGTCAACCACGCCAGCCGCTTTGGGCGCGAGGCCAATATCCGCGCCACGCTGGCCGAAGCGGATGCGAAGTTCCGCAAACGCTCTGCCCGGTTGACGCGGGTCCGGATCGTGCGCGAGGATTTCTACAATCAGGCCTATCGCCGCGAGGCCCTCAATGCCAGACGCATAGCCGAACAGTACCGCCGCGCTGGTGTGCCGACGCCCGCAGCACCCCCGAACGGGCGCTAAGTCCGCTTCTATCTCACAAAGCCGCCAGCGCGGCTTGATCCTGTGCGAGGTTGGCGTATCTGTTATGCCAACCGACCATAAGTCAGGAACAGCCATGCCTCGTTTGCGTGCAGCCCTTGCAGGGCTTGCTTTGACCACCACCCTGTCTGTTGCGCCGCCACTTGCCGCCCAGAAGCGGGACGATCAGGTCACCAGTTTCGAGTTGGATAACGGGATGCAGGTGGTCGTTGTCGAGGACAACCGCGCGCCTGTGGTGCAGCATATGGTCTGGTATCGGGCCGGTTCAGCGGATGAACCTGTCGGCTCGTCCGGTGTGGCGCATTTTCTGGAACATTTGCTGTTCAAGGCGACCGACACCCTCGCGGATGGAGAGTTTTCGGCCACTGTGGCGGCCAATGGGGGCCGGGACAACGCGTTCACCTCTTATGACTATACTGCCTATTTCCAGCGTGTTGCCGCAGACCGTCTTGAGCTGATGATGCGTATGGAAGCGGACCGGATGCGCAACATCAACTTCACCGATCAGAACGTCGCCACCGAGCGCGACGTGATCCTGGAAGAGCGCAACCAGCGCACCGACAGCAATCCGCGCGCCCTGTTTTCGGAACAGATGAACGCGGCCCAATACCTGAACCACCGTTACGGCGTGCCCATCATCGGCTGGCGCCACGAGATGGAAACGCTCGATAAGGCGGACGCGCTTGGGTTCTACGACACGTATTATTACCCCAATAACGCGATCCTTGTGGTGTCCGGCGACGTGGACCCGGACGAGGTCAAGGCGCTGGCCGAAACCTATTACGGGGTGATCCCCGCCAATCCCGATCTGCCCGAGCGGGTGCGATCCGCCGAGCCGCCCCAAACGGCCGAGCGTCGTCTGATTTACCGCGATGCGCGGGTGGCCCAGTCCTATGTCAGCCGGTCCTACCTTGCGCCAGAACGTGATCCCGGTGACCAGACGGCGGCTGCAGCGCTGACATTGCTGGCCGAAGTTCTGGGCGGGGGGCAGACCAGTTATCTGACCGAAAAGTTGCAGTTCGAAGAACAGAAGGCCGTGTTTTCGGGCGCGTTCTATCGGGGCGCAACGCTGGATGACACGACCTTTGATGTGGTGATCGTGCCGGTGCCCGGCCTGTCGCTGGAAGAGGCAGAGGCCGCGATGGATGCCACACTGGCCAGCTTTCTTGAGGACGGCGTGGATGAAGAGGCGCTGGAGCGGATCAAATACCAGCTGCGGGCGAGTGAAATCTACGCCCGTGACAATGTCGACAATACCGCCCGCCGCTATGGGGCGGCGATGTCCGTCGGTTTGACGGTCGAGGATATTCAGAACTGGCCCGACGTTTTGCAGGCGGTCACCCCCCAAGACATCATGGATGCCGCCCGGATGGTGTTGAACCGGGATGCGTCGGTGACGGGATGGTTGACGCGGCCCGAAGGTGAGGTGACCCAATGATCCGTTTCGCAATGACCCGCTTGATGGGTGCTTTGTTTGTTGCGCTGGTTGTGACTCTGCCTGCGCGGGCCGAGGTGAAGATCGAGGAAGTCGTCAGCCCCGGTGGGATTACCGCGTGGCTGGTGCAAGAACCCTCGATCCCTTTCATGGCGCTTGAGCTGCGGTTTCGCGGCGGGGCGTCGTTGGATGCACCTGGCAAGCGCGGTGCGATCAACCTTATGACTGGCCTGCTGGAAGAAGGGGCCGGTGATCTGGATGCGCGCGCCTTTGCGCGTGAATTGGAAGGGCTGGCAGCCTCGTTCGGATATGACATTGGCAATGATGCATTATCTGTGTCGGCCAGTTTTCTGACGGAAAACCGGGCCGAGGCGGTCGAGTTGCTGCGCAAGTCGATCATAGAGCCGCGTTTTGATGAGGCTGCATTGGAGCGTGTGCGCGAGCAGGTCCTGACGGGTCTGCGCTCGGATGCAAAGGATCCCGCCAAGATCGCGCGCGCGACCTTTGATGCGATGGCTTATGGGGAGCACCCCTACGGATCGCAGTATCGAGGCACGATTGACAGTGTGACCGCGTTGACCCGCGCTGACATGTTGGACGCGCATGGGGCTGTTTTTGCCAAGGATCGCCTGTATGTCGGCGTTGTGGGGGACATTACGCCTGCGGAATTGGGTCCATTGCTGGACACCCTCTTGGGGCCATTGCCCGATGCCGGCGCAGCCCAGCCCGGCCCGGCAGAAATCCAGATCAAAGGCGGCACAACCGTGGTGCCCTTTGACACACCCCAGTCGGTTGCTGTTTTTGGTCAGCGCGGGATCGAACAGGACGATCCGGATTTCTTTGCGGCACGTGTGTTGAACCAGGTTCTTGGTGCGGGCGGTTTTGAAAGTCGTCTGATGACCGAGGTGCGTGAAAAGCGTGGCCTGACCTATGGCGTGTCGTCCTTCCTGATACCGCAGGATCATGCCGCGACCCTGCAGGGGCAGGTCGCATCTGCCAATGACCGCATTGCCGAAGCGGTGTCCGTCATCCGGGACGAATGGGCCCGCGCCGCGGCCGAAGGCGTGACCCAGGCCGAGTTGGACGCGGCCAAGACCTTTGTGACCGGGGCCTATCCGCTGCGGTTCAATGGCAACGCGCCCATTGCCCGGATCATGGTTGGCATGCAAATGCTCGGCTTGCCCATCGACTACATTGCCACGCGCAACGAAAAGGTAGAGGCGGTCACCTTGGCGGATGTCAAGCGCATAGCGGCGGAGCTGCTCGACCCTGAGGGATTGCATTTCGTGGTTGTCGGTCAGCCCGAGGACCTTGAGAATTCTGTTGCCAATTGAGCGCTGCGCGCACCCGATGTTTCAGGGGGCTCTGCCCCCGCCCTTCGGGCTCTCCCGCGGTATTTCTGGTCAAAAGAAGAGGCTATTCGCCGTAGGGCACCCAGATGGTTTTGATGTCTGTTGCAGCCTGGAGGAAAGGTTTGCCTTGGCCTGCATCCCCTGACCAGTCGCGCGCATGCCCGTGGTTGACCCATGTGCGTTTGAGATTGCCTGCCGCGCCATGTTCGATCGTTTTGGACAGGTCGCTGCCGGAAAAACACCAGACCGCATCGATATTGAGGTGCTTGGCCATGTGGGATGCCACGTCACTGTGATCGCCGGTCAGGATGTTGACCACGCCGACAGGCACGTCAGAAGTTTCAAGCACTTGATAGAAATCCGTTGCGGCCAGCGGGAAGGGTTGAGATGCGCTGAGGATGCAGCGGTTGCCCATTGCGATGGCAGGAGCCATGCAGGAGATCAGCCCGAGCAGCGGGGCTTCGTCCGGGCAGAGTGCTGCGATGATGCCGGTTGGTTCGTTCATCGCCAATGCAACGCCGCGCAATGGTACGCCCTTGACCGCGCCGTCAAATTTGTCCGCCCATGCGGCGTAAGTGAACAGCCGTTCGATGCTGGTTTGCACCTCTTTTTCCCCCGAGCGTCCGCCTGTTAGCGTGTTGATTCGCGTCGCGAATTCATCGCCGCGCGCCGACAGGTTTTCCGCGATGTAGTAGAGGATTTGCGCCCGCAGGTGTCCGGTGGTCTTGCCCCAGCCTTTGGCCGCTTGTGCGGCTTCGACTGCGTTGCGCAGATCCTTGCGGTTGGCAAGGCTGGCCTGGCCCAGAAGTGCGCCGTTCTTGCTATAGACGTTGCGCGAGTAGCCCCCGTCGGGCCGCGCCTGCTTGCCGCCGATATAAAGTTTTGCCGTGCGGTCCAGCGGATCAGCTGGTGTATCGTCCCCGCTAAATGCGGCAATGGCTTTGGCGGGTTTGGATGTCGCTTTGGGTTTGGTGTAGGCATTGAGCCCTTCCCATCCGCCTTCGCGCCCGAAGCCGCTTTCGCGTACGCCGCCAAAGCCTGCGGCGGCGTCCATAAGGTTTGTTGCGTTGACCCACACGATCCCGGCGGCGAGTTGCGGCGCGATGTCGAGCGCCAGATTGACGTTCTCGCTCCAGACTGTTGCGGCCAGCCCGTAGCGGGTGTTGTTGGCCAGTTCGACCGCCTCGGCGGGGGTGCGGAATGTGGTCGAGACGAGCACGGGGCCAAAGATTTCCTCCTGCATCAGCGTGTCGGCGCTGTGCAGCCCTGTGATCAGGGTGGGGGGATAGAAGCTGCCTCGCGCGGGCAGGTCGGCCTGTGCCTGATAGGTGTCGCCTGCGTTGTTGTCGCTGACCAGTCTGGTGATTGCGTCGAGTTGGACGGGGTCCACAATCGCGCCGATGTCGATGCTTTTATCGAGTGGGTCGCCAATGCGCAGTTTGTCCATGCGCGCGCGCAGTTTGCTATAGAACGCATCGGCCACGGGTTCATGCACCAGCAGTCGCGAACCTGCGCAACAGACTTGCCCTTGGTTGAACCAGATCGCGTCCACCAGCCCTTCGACAGCGGAATCGAGATCAGCATCGTCAAACACGATGTAGGGGGATTTGCCGCCCAGCTCCAAGGTCAGGGCCTTGCCGGTACCCGCGGTCGCTTCGCGGATGCGCCGCCCCACCGCTGTGGAGCCGGTGAAGGCGATCTTGTCCATGTCTGCGTTCACGATCATCTCGCCCACGGCCCCGTCGCCCGTTACGATGTTGACGACCCCCTTGGGCACCCCTGCCTGGCGGCAGATATCGGCAAATAGCAATGCGGTGAGCGAGGTGTATTCGGCAGGTTTCAGGACCACGGTGTTGCCCATAGCCAACGCGGGCGCGATTTTCCACCCGAGCATGAGCAGCGGGAAATTCCATGGGATGATCTGCCCACACACACCCATCGCCGTGCGGTCGGGCAGTTCGGCCTCCATCAGTTGCGCCATGCCTGCGTGATAGTAGAAATGGCGTTGGGCGAGGGGGACGTCGATGTCGCGGCTTTCGCGGATCGGCTTGCCGTTGTCGAGCGTTTCGAGGACCGCAAAGAGGCGGCTGTGCTTCTGCAGGAGGCGGGCGATGGCATAGAGGACGCGCGCGCGCGCATGACCACCCGATTTGGCCCATTTGGGTTGGGCCGCACGGGCCGCTTTGACGGCAGTGTCCACATCCGATTGCGTGGCCTGGCTGAGGGTGGCGAGCGTTTCGCCTGTTGCGGGATTGCGGCTGTCAAAGTCTTTCGTTGGCTTTGTAAAGGCCCCGTTGATGAAGTGCCCGAAGTTCGCGCCCTGATCCACGATCCATGCCAATGCGTCGCCTGCGGCCTCGGGGGCGGGGCCATATTCCATCGTCTCAAAGATGTCTTTGACGGTCATGTCGGGTCTCCTGATGGGGCGCAGCCTGCGGGGTTGAACACCCGCTTGGTCGAGGCCGGGAATTTGGTGAGCGCAGCGGCAGGTCGGATGGGACGGGACGCAAAGCCGCCGTCGCAGTTGGGGCACATGCTGTTTAACCTGTCCGCAACGCAAGGTGCGCAGAACGTGCATTCAAAAGTGCAGATCATCGCGATCTCGCTGTCGGGTGGCAGGTCGCGGTCACAGCATTCGCAATTGGGGCGCAGATCCAGCATCGCCCTATCCGATCGGATGCCGATACCCGGCGGAATAGGCATCGGTCAGGTGGTGTTCAAGCTGGCGTTCGATATCGCCAAGCAGTGACGAGGCTCCAAATCGGAACAGGTCGGGCATCAGCCAACGATCCCCCAGCTCTTCCTTGATCAGCGACAGGTAAACCAGCGCGTCCTTGGCCTTGGAAATCCCGCCAGCGGGTTTGTAGCCCACCCGGTATCCTGTGGCTTCAAAATAGTCGCGGATCGCGCGGATCATCACGAGGCTGACGGGCAGGGTTGCGTTCACGCTTTCCTTGCCGGTCGAGGTTTTGATGAAGTCCGCGCCCGCCATCATGCACACAAGTGAGGCGCGCGCGACATTGCGCAAACTGCCAAGCTCGCCCGTGGCGAGGATCGCCTTGACGTGCGCGTGCCCGCAGGCCTCGCGCATTTCGGCCATTTCATCATAAAGCGCCTGCCAGTTCCCTTCGAGAACGTGACGGCGCGAGATGACGATGTCGATTTCTTCCGCTCCTGCGGCCACGCTTTCGCGGACCTCTTGAATGCGGAGGTGAAAGGGGGTCAGCCCGGCTGGAAACCCGGTCGAGACGGCAGCCACCGGAATGCCCGAGCCCTTCAGGGCGGTGACCGCGGCCGGGATCATCTCGTGATAGACGCAGACCGCGCCGGTCGTCAGATCGGGCATCTCGAGAGCCTCAAGTATCTGTGCATTCACAGGCTGGCGTGCCTTGGCGCAGAGCCGCCCGACGCGGCGCACGGTGTCATCGCCCGACAGGGTTGTCAGATCGATCAGGCTGACGGCTTTCAGCAACCATGCGGCCTGATAATCCTTCTTGATCGACCGCCGGCCAGGCAGCGTCGCGCAGCGGCGTTCGATGGCGGATGTGTTCGCCTGCACCCGTCGCACCCAATCCATATCCAGCGCCATGCCGGGATTGTGCGGCTCGGTCACTTGCGGCAACTGGGCGGTGCCCGTTTGCGTTGTATCGGTTGGTATCTTGTGCATGGGAAGGATCCTCTCGGACGATGCAGGTATCCGAAGTGGCATGGCCTGCGTCATTTGGCAAGCGGTGCCGCAGCGGAGGGTGATGTGCCCGGCCCACATCCGGGATCAGGCTGGTACACCGTAGTGTGATTGCGAGTCATTCGCATTCTCATTGACTTTCTGCGAATGACTCTCATATTCATTCCCATGACGCACAACTTACCCCTTTACCCGTCTCGGCGCGCCGTCTTGGCCGGGCTATCGGCCTTTGCGGCAACGCCAGCCTTTGCGGCCTCCAGAATCAACATTGTTGCCACGACCGGTATGATTGCAGACCTCGTGCGCAGCATCGGGGGCACGGGCGTTAAGGTCGAAGGGCTGATGGGCGCGGGCGTTGACCCGCACGCCTATCGGCAAACCCGCAGCGATATTGTGGCGATGACCCGCGCGGATGTGGTGATGTGGCATGGCCTGTATCTTGAGGCGCAGATGGAGGCGTTCTTTGAAGATCTGGGCCGCCAGCGCCCGGTTCGCGCCATAGCAGAGACGCTAGACAAGGATCGCCTGCGCGCCCACGAGGACTATGAGGGCCGTTACGACCCGCATATCTGGATGGCCCCTGACCTTTGGATTGAATGTGTCCCGGCTGTGGTTCAGGCGCTGAGCGCGTTGCGCCCCAAGGGCAAGGCGATGTTCGAAGACAATGCGGCGCAATTTGTGGCCGAGGCACAGGCGTTGCAGGGATACGCGCGGGACACGCTGGCGCAGGTTCCGGCCGAGCGGCGCATGCTGCTGACGGCCCATGACGCGTTCGGCTATTTCGGAGCGGCTTACGATTTCGAAGTGCTGGGCATCCAAGGCATTTCGACCGAAAGCGAAGCGGGCCTGAACCGCATCAGCACATTGGTGGACACACTTGTTGAGCGCCAGTTGCCCGCAGTGTTCGTCGAAACCTCGGTCTCGGATCGTAATATTCGTGCCCTTGTCGAAGGGGCTGCGGCACGGGGCCACACGGTCACCATTGGCGGGTCGTTGTTTTCGGACGCGATGGGGCCGGACGGAACCTATGAAGGCACATGGCTGGGCATGATCGACCATAACGTCACTACAATCGCCCGCGCGCTGGGCGCTGATGTGCCCGCAACGGGTCGGTTGGGCAAACTCAAGGGGGCGGTATGAACATTTCGCTGGTAACAGATCGGACCGCGTCAAATGAAAGCGCGCGGATGGCCAGCCCTCTGGCAATCCGTGGCATGACTGTATCCTACGGGCAAAACCCGGCAGTGTTTTCGGTTGATGTGACCGTGCGCGCCGGTGCGATGACCGCGATTGTCGGTCCGAACGGTGCGGGCAAATCTACCTTGCTCAAGGCGACGTTGCAGGTGATCAAGCCGCTTGCGGGCACTGTGAGCGTCTTTGGCAAACCCTTGGCGCAGATGCGCGACCGCATTGCCTATGTACCACAGCGCGCCAGCGTGGATTGGGATTTTCCCACCCGCGTGATCGATGTGGTCCTGATGGGGATGTATCGCCAGCTTGGCTTGCTTGGCCGGGTGCGCCGCCATCACCACGAAGCCGCTATGGCAAGCCTGACCCGTGTGGGAATGGCCGACTTCGCAACCCGTCAGATCGGGCAATTGTCGGGTGGGCAGCAACAGCGTGTCTTCCTCGCGCGCGCACTTGCGCAAGAGGCGGATATCTACGTGCTGGATGAACCTTTTGCCGGGGTCGATGCGGCCACTGAAAAGGCGATCATCGCTGTGCTGAAAGAGCTGCGCGATGCGGGCCGCACCGTGCTGGCCGTGCACCACGACCTTGTCACCGTGCCCGAGTATTTTGACGACGTTGTGCTGCTTAACACTCAGGTGGTTGCCGCGGGGCCTGTTGCAGAGGTGTTCACGGACGCCAACCTGCAAGCGACCTATGGCGGGCGCCTGACCACGGCGCGTATCGATCCTGAAAGCGTGGCGGGCTAGCCCATGTTGGCCGATGCGCTGCTATTGCAGCTTGGCTACAACGCGACCCTTGTGACGATTGGGGCATGTCTGTTGGGCATTGCCGCCGGGGTCGCTGGCACCTTTCTGTTCCTGCGAAAACGTGCGTTGGTCAGTGACGCGATCAGCCATGCGACCTTGCCGGGCGTTGGCTTGGCCTTCATCCTTATGGTGGGGATGGGCGGCGACGGACGGTCGTTGTTCGGACTGCTTGTGGGCGCGGGGTTCTCGGCGGCGATCGGGTTGCTG
This sequence comes from uncultured Tateyamaria sp., assembly GCF_947497045.1. GTDB lineage: Bacteria > Pseudomonadota > Alphaproteobacteria > Rhodobacterales > Rhodobacteraceae > Tateyamaria. Next base: position 141,713 of record NZ_CANMEU010000005.1, read on the forward strand.
TGCGTGCATTGGCTGACCACCCGGACCCGATTGGGCGAGGACGCGGCCATCGGTGCGGTGTTGTCGGTGTTCTTCGGTTTCGGGATCGTCATCCTGACCGTCATCCAGACGATGAACGCAGGCCGCCAAGCGGGACTGGAAGGATTCTTGCTCGGCTCGACCGCAGGCATGTTGCGGGGCGATGCGATCCTGCTGGCGGTGTCGGCGACACTGGTGTTGCTGCTGGTGTTGATCCTGCGCCGACCGCTTGAACTGGCCGCGTTTGATCCCGGCTATGCCCAGGCAACCGGCTGGTCCATGGGTCGGATTGATCTGGCGATGATGGGGATTGTGTTGGTGGTGACGGTCGTGGGCCTCAAGGTGGTGGGCCTGATCCTGATCGTTGCGCTGTTGATCGTGCCGGCGGTCACGGCGCGGTTCTGGACCGAACGGGCGGGCCACGTGGTGATCATTGCCGGGTTTGTCGGGGGTGTCTCGGGATATGTGGGTGCGGCGATCTCGGCGATTGCCCCGGCCTTGCCCACCGGGCCAATTGTTGTGCTGGTGGGATTTACGATGTTTTTGGTGTCACTTTTGCTGTCGCCCGGGCGTGGGGTTTTGGCCTCGGTCCTGATGCATTGGCGGTATCAGCGGCGGGTGCATATGCGCCAGGGATTGCTGGCGCTGGCCCAAGGACAACCCATCTTTGAAACGCTGACCCACCGCCTGTTGCGGCGTGCCGGGTTGATCCTGCCGGACGGTGTGCCCACAAGCGACGGGCAGGCAGCGGCCGCCAAGGCGCTGCTGGATGAAACCCGCTGGTCCATCGTGCGCGCCGATCAAAGCTTTGCCGCCGCCGCGACCCGCTATGACGGGCTGACTGCGATTGAAACTGTCCTCACCCCCGATCAACTGAACGAGGTCGATGCGCGCATCAAAGCCCCCGAGGTGGTCACATGATGGGTGTGGAGTTTGTTGCCCTGTCGCTGACTCCCATTCTGATCGGGGTTTGTGTGGCGGTGGCCTGTGCGCTGCCGGGCAACTTCTTGCTGTTGCGCCGTCAGGCGTTGATTGGGGATGCGATCAGCCACGTGGTTCTGCCCGGTATCGTGGTGGCGTTTTTGCTGACGGGTGTGGTTGCTACGGGTTCGATGTTGCTGGGGGCTGCGGGTGCAGCAGTGCTATCGGTGATTGCCATTGATCTCATTCGCAGGCTTGGGCGGATTGAGGCGGGCGCGGCGATGGGCGTGGTCTTTACCGCGATGTTTGCGGGTGGGGTTTTGCTGCTCGAACGCTCGGACACCTCAAGCGTCCATCTGGATGTGGAACACGCACTGTTTGGCAACCTTGAAAGCCTGATCTGGCTGGATGCGCGGGGGTGGTCATCCCTGCTGGACCCCGCAGCGCTGTCCGGCTTGCCGGTCGAGCTGCCGCGCATGGCCGTTGCATTGGTGGTGGTGACTGCGTTCCTGTGGTTGTTCTGGCGACCGCTTGCCTTGTCCACCTTCGACGAAGGCTTTGCGCGCGGCCTTGGTATGCCAACGGGGCCGTTGGGTCTGGCACTGGTGGTGGTGTCGGCCATCGCGGCTGTGGCAGCGTTCGATGCGGTGGGGTCGATCATCGTGATCGCGATGTTCATCTGCCCACCCGCAGCGGCGCGGATGATGACGAACCGGCTTGGACATCAAATGGTATGGTCTGCAGCGTTTGCGGCCTTCTCAGCAATCATTGGCTATGTGCTGGCAGGCTATGGGCCGATCTGGATCGGAGCCTCAGCCTCCGTCAGCGCGGCGGGGATGATTGCCACGGTGTCTGGCGTGATCCTTGGGGTCGCAGCCGTTGCAGGACCGCACAGGGCGAAAGCCAGCTAGGTAAGGCGGAGGTGTCCTCCGCCCTGCTCAGCCCTATGTCGGGTGAAACGTGCCTGCGGGGGACAGCGTGAAAATCTCGCACCCATCCTCGGTCACTCCGACCGAGTGTTCAAATTGCGCCGACAGCGATTTGTCACGCGTCACAGCCGTCCAGTCATCCGAAAGGGTCTTGGTTTCGGGGCGGCCCAGATTGACCATGGGTTCGATGGTAAAGAACATGCCGGGTTCCAGCACAGCGCCCGTGTTCGGGCGACCATAATGCAGCACGTTGGGGGGGGCATGGAACACCCGGCCCAGCCCGTGCCCGCAAAAATCGCGCACAACCGACATGCGATGGGATTCGACGAAACTCTGAATGGCGTGGCCGATATCGCCAAAAGTGTTGCCGGGCTTGACCGCCTCGATGCCGCGCATCAACGCGTCATGGGTCACCTCGATCAGACGCTCGGCCTTGCGGGGCAGTTTGCCAGCCACATACATCCGGCTCGTGTCACCGAACCAGCCATCCACAATGACGGTGACGTCGATATTCAGGATATCGCCATCCTTCAGGACCTTGTCCCCCGGAATGCCGTGGCACACCACATGGTTCACGCTGATGCAGCTGGCGTGCTTGTACCCCTTATAGCCGATGGTCGCTGATTTGGCACCCGCCGCATCCACCATGTCGGTGATCAGCTTGTCGATGGTACCGGTGGTCTGGCCGGGAAACACATGTGCGCTCATCCCATCCAGAATTTCCGCCGCCAGCTTGCCAGCGGCGTGCATTCCGCCAAAGTCGGCGGTGTCATAAATGCGGATGCCATCCTTTGTCAGACGGCCACGGCTTTCTCGGTCCAATTTCGGCTCCATCGGCGAAAAATTTGATTACAGCATACTGCACTGCGGCAAAAAGGGCCAGTCCGTGTCAGATGCAGACCGAAACCGGACCCGCGACGCAGACACCTTTGGGGTCTATATGGGTCCCGAGGCACAGGGTTTCCACCCCCGCCCCCGACGCCTGCGCATAGCGGGTTGCGTAGGTGGGGTCGATATCGGCTGCAAGCGCAAAGCGATCACAATCTGTGCGTTGTACAAGATACAGCATGACAGCCCTGTGCCCGGCGCGCACCATGTCCGCCAGTGCGTCAAGATGCTTGGCCCCGCGCGCGGTTACACTGTCGGGAAATTCGGCCAGACCGGGCGTGCGCGACAGGGTCACAGACTTCACCTCGACATAGGCATCGGGCAGGCCCGTGCCTTGCAGCAAGAAATCGACCCGGCTGTTTTCGCCGTATTTCTGTTCGGGACGCACGGTGGTGTACCCCCCAAAACCCGGCACCACGCCTGCTTCGAAGGCTGCTTTTAGCGCGCGGTTGGGCACCGATGTGTCAACGCCCGTGAAATGCCCGTTTTCATGTTCGACCAGCCGCCAGCCGAATTTCAGTTTTTTCCTGGGATCGTCATTGGGTTCAAGCCAGATTTTGGCCCCCGGCACCGCCAACCCCATCATGGATCCGGGGTTGGCACAATGAGCCACAACCTCGCGCCCATCCGCCAGCGTGCAATCCGCCAGAAACCGTTTGTAGCGACGGATCAGGGTGGCGGGTACAAGTTCGGTTTGAAAGCGCATGGGGGCAGGCCTATACCGTGTTTCATCGATGCTCAAGGAGGCCCATCATGCCCAACCCCACCGCCGCCATGCTGGTGATCGGAGACGAGATTTTGTCGGGCCGCACGCGCGATGCCAACATGCACCATCTGGCCGGTCAACTGACCAATCACGGCATCAGCCTGCGCGAAGTGCGCATTGTCAGCGATGACCGCGATGCGATTGTTGATGCCGTGCGGGCCTTGTCCGCGAGCCATGACAGCGTGTTCACCTCCGGCGGCATCGGGCCGACCCATGACGACATCACCGCCGATTGCATCGCAGCGGCCTTTGAGGCCCATATCGACGTGCGCGATGATGCCCGCGCGATTTTGGCAGCGCATTACGCCAAATCCGGCACCGAATTGAACACTGCGCGCTTGCGCATGGCGCGCATTCCCGATGGGGCCGCGCTCATCGACAATCCGGTCTCTGCCGCGCCCGGCTTTATCCTTGGCAATGTGCATGTGATGGCCGGTGTCCCGTCGGTGTTTCAAGCAATGGTTGCCTCGGTGCTGCCGACCTTGACGGGCGGTGCGCCGTTGATTTCGAAAACCCTGCGGATTGAGCGGGGGGAGGGCGATATCGCAGGCCCGTTGGGTGAGCTGGCGTCGCAGTACCCCGAGCTCAGTATCGGGTCCTACCCCTATCAGAAAGACGGAAAATACGGCGCAAATATCGTGATCCGTGGCACGGACGGGGCCGAAGTTGATACAGCCATTGACGCCTTGGCGCAGCACTTTCCCGCATGATCGAACCAAACCCCTTTTATGACGCTATCGAGGGCACATGGCCGCCCGCCCGAACCAAGGCGGTTGGTCCATGGTTGATCCGCGATGGACGGGGGGGTGGTAAACGGGTGTCTGCGGCAATTGCAACGTGCGCGATCACGGACGGGGATGTGCCAGAGGCCGAGGCCGCAATGCGTGGGCTTGGGCAGGTCCCGCTGTTTATGATCCGCTGTGACGATATCGCCCTTGATGCCATGCTGGCCAGGCGGGGTTACACCATGGTCGATCCGACAAACGGGTATTGCATTGCGCCTGGGCAACTCACCGACATCCCCATCCCGCGCGTCACCACATTCGCGATCTGGGAACCGCTGGCGATCATGGGCGAAATCTGGGCCAAGGGCGGTATCAGACCTGCCCGCCTTGATGTCATGGCGCGGGCCAAGATCAAGACTGGCATTCTTGCCCGTTGGAATGAAAAACCTGCCGGTGCCGCCTTTGTTGCGCTGCACGATGGAATTGCAATGGTGCACGCGGTCGAAGTCCTGCCGCATCAGCGCCGTCAAGGCGTTGCGCAGTGGATTATGCGCCAGGCCGCCTTTTGGGCGCAGGATCAGGGTGCGGCCACGCTGGCGGTTTTGACCACGGCGTCAAATGACGCGGCCAATGGGCTTTATCAGCGGTTGGGTTTTCAGCCATTGCCGGGCTATCATTACCGCACCGCTCCGGAGGACACATGACAGACCGCCCCACCGCCCTCGACCTGCCGATGGTCGACCCGCTGCCCGATACGACCCAAAAGTACTTCGATATTTGCCAGGACAAGCTGGGGATGGTCCCGAATGTACTGCGCGCCCATGCGTTTGATATCGACAAGCTGAACGCGTTTACCGCGCTTTATAATGATCTGATGCTGGCCGGTAGCGGGCTGAGCAAGCTGGAACGCGAGATGATCGCGGTGGTCGTGAGTGCGACAAACCGCTGTTATTACTGCCTGACAGCCCATGGGGCTGCGGTGCGCGAGTTATCGGGCAACCCGATATTGGGCGAGCAGTTGGTGATGAATTGGCGGGTCGCCGATGTGACCCCGCGCCATCGCGCGATGCTGGGGTTTGCCGAGAAAGTGACGCTTGCCTCGGCCCAGATCAGCGAGGGGGATCGTCAGGGGCTGCGCGATGTCGGGCTCAGTGATCGCGACATCTGGGATGTGATCAACGTGGCGGCATTTTTCAACATGTCCAACCGGGTGGCCAGTGCGACGGCGATGCAGCCCAATGGCTCCTATCACGGGCAGGCCCGATAGACGTGGATTGGGTGCGCAACAGTCTTGCGGCTGCGCTGTGCTGCGTTGCGGTCCAGACGCAGGCCTTGCAGTTGACCTTGCCCACAACCGCGCGCCAGACGGCATCGCGTGACAGTGCCCTTGATCAGGTTGCCGTGCCGGTCGCGCCCTTTTACAACGGGGCCTTGAAAACCGAACGCAGCGAAGGGGCCGTGACCCGGCGCGCCTATCGCATACCGGCTTCTGGCATGACGCCGTTGCAACTCGTGGCCCCGATGCGGGCACAGATTGCTGCGGCGGGCTATGATATTCTGCTTGATTGCGATGATGACATTTGCGGCGGTTTTGATTTCCGGTTCGCGATTGAGGTGCTGCCGGCCCCAAACATGTACGTCAATATCCGCGACTATCAGTTTATCAGCGCGCGCCATCCCGAGACGAAGGCGATCATCACCCTGCTGGCAAGTGCGGCGGCAGGGGCCGGATATTTGCAGATCACCCAAGTGGCCAAAGGCTTGGCTGGGGCGGTGCAGCCTACGGCCGTGGTGCCCACCGCCTCCGCTCCCGAGGTACGTGCGCCGGGGCCTGCGGGTGATCTTGAAACCCAACTGCTCAACACCGGGTCAATCGTGCTGCGTACCCTCGACTTTGCGGTTGGCACGACGACGCTGAGCGAGGGATCAAGTGCTGAGCTGTCAGCCCTTGCTACTTTGTTGCAGGCGCGTCCTGGCCTGCAGGTTGCTGTTGTCGGGCACACGGATACAGTAGGCGGGTTAGAGACCAATATCTCCGTCTCGCGCGCCCGTGCGCGAGCGGTGCGCAGTGCGCTCATCAACACCTATGGCGCGGACGGGGATCAGATCGAAGCGGAGGGCATGGGCTATCTGTCGCCGCTCGCATCCAATCTGACAGCCGAGGGGCGTGAGGCCAACCGCCGGGTCGAAGTGATCGTGGTGCGCGAAGACAAGTAGGCTGCACTCGCTTGTCCTAGTTCTGCGACCATGCGGCATGCAGGTCTTCGAGGTGGGGAATGAATTCGGTACAGAACGTGACCGATATCTCTTGAGGGTCGTAAAACGCGTTTGGTTCGCCGCAAGACGAGACGGTCACGACCACTTCCTGCGGCAGTCTGATATCCCCGTTCATGCTGGCGACCTCGGCTGCCAATACCTCGTTCAACAGGGTTGCCCCGTCGCCTGAGCCTGCGCGAAAGATCATGGGCACGCCCGCGCGTTGGTCATCCATTTCGTCAAAAATAATACCCCAACTGTAGGCTGCCTGCTCGTATTCTTCCACACAGGTCTCGGCACGACCCTCGGGCAACCCCAGATCGACCGCCAGATCGTCGCGCGCGTCGGGGTTGGCCCCGTAAAACAGGCAGACGTGATTATAGTATCGCTGTTCGTCCGGGCCATGCAGATCCCAGTAGGGCACCTCCTCGGTCTGGTCGGGGTCGTTGATAAAACCAAAGGCGCTGTCATAGGCGATGGCCTGCGCCGTGTCCTCGTCAAACAGCCAGTCGATCATCAGCACCGACATTACGTCGGCGGCGTCCTCTTCCTGACCAAAGATCGGCACCTCCATCAGATCGATCACAGCATGCCCAAGTTCGTGATAAAAGATCGACAGGATATTCGCCTCGATAAAGGCCTGCCGTTCGTCAAGATCCTGCGCCTGCGCGGGTGTTGCAGATGTGATTGTCAGGACGGCAATCAGGTGGGGGAAGATGCGCATGGTGGTCTCGATATGTGGTGGTGATGTCGTGTCGTGGTTTCTGGTGATCTATGGAAACCACGGACATGTCAAATTCGACACCTTGGCGTGCTTGCGGTCGGTCTGCAAAGACAAAAAAACCCCGGCGCATGCACGCCGGGGTCAGGTCACCTCGCATGAGGTCAGGGGAAAACCTTACCAGTCGGATGGGCCCTTGTCAGCAAAGGCGTGGGCCAGAAAGTCGATGAACGCACGCACTTTGGGCTGGGTGAAGCGGCCGGGCGGGTACACTGCATAGATGCCTTGGGTTTCCATCGGCAGCTCTGGAATGGCGTCTTCGATCAGGCCTTGTTCCATCGCATCCGCGTACAAAAAGCTGGGCAGGTACGCGATGCCAAGACCCGAGATCGCAGCGTTCAACAAGGATTGCCCGTCATTGACCGACAACCAGCCCGCGGTACGCACTTGCCGCTTTTCGCCCGAGGGGGCGGTCAGTTTCCAGACATTGCCCGAAGATTGGTTGGAGTAATGCAGCAGCTTGTGCTCGTTCAGATCGTCGATCTTTTCGGGACGGCCGTATTTCTCGAAATAGTCGGGGCTGGCGATCATCCGTTTGGTGGTCTCGGTCAGCTTGCGGGCGCGCAGGGTGCTGTCTTCCAGCTCACCGATGCGGATCGCCATGTCGAACCCTTCCGATATCAGCTCAACATAGCGGTTGTTCAGAACCATGTTGACGGTGATATCCGGGAAGTCTTCGAGGAACTCGGACAGGCGGGGGGACAGGTGGTTGACCCCAAAATCCGTCGCCACGGAAATCCGCAGCAGGCCCGAGGGGGCCGATTGCATGGACGTCACCAGCGAGTCCGCTTCGCCTGCGTCATTCAGAACGCGGCGGGCGCGGTCGTAATAGGCAAGGCCAATCTCGGTGGGGCTGACCCGGCGTGTGGTCCGGTTCAGCAGGCGGGCCCCAAGGCGTGCCTCAAGCGATGAGACGTGTTTGGAGACGGCGGACTTCGAAATCCCCATCTTTTTGGCAGCGTCCGTAAATCCGCCCTGGTCCACGACCATGGCGAAAGCTTCCATTTCAGTGAGTCGGTCCATGCCCGGCCCTTTCAATCTTTGTGCGTCGAGGATCAGGTATCAACGCCAAAGAGGGCACAATCAGGGCAGGGGTGGGATAATATCAGGGTGATAACTGGGATCGTTGAAGGCACGGAAACGATCAGGTCGCGATATCCGTGCTCCAGTTCTGGAAGGTTTCGGCCTCTTCGGCCAGAGGGGCGGTATCGGTTCCTCCGATCAGAAGGAACCCGAAACCGGGCGTGTTCCAGCGCGCGATGTCCAACCCTTCGGCCTGGGCCATGTTGATCGGTTGGGAGTCCGGTCCTGCCGGCAGGATGCACAGGGCCACAGGCGTCCCGTCATCGCGCAGATAGGCGATCTGGATCAGCGGCTTGCCTTTGAAGCCCAGCACCTGTGCACGTTTGAACGTCAGTCCTTCGGTCTGTGGAATGGCGGTCAGATCAAGGCCAAGTGCGTCCGACACTGTCGCAAGCTGTAGTGTGGCTTCCTCTGCACTGGGGTCCGCCACGTTGAGCGTCGCCGTGGTATAAAGCGCCTGATAGCTGGCAACGAAGGACACCCACCCGCGTTGGGCGGGTTCGGGTGTGCCAAAGCCGGTGAACATAGCGACGGCAAAACCTGCCGCAATACCGGTGCCGAATGTGCTTACACCCCAGCCCCAGCCAAAACGGGATTTTGGAGCGTTCGCAACAGGTGTTTCGAACACAGGCGGTTCAGGGACCGTGTTCAGCAATCTGGCATAGGCATCCGTGATCGCACCCATTGGGATGTCGAGCTCGGCCAGGCGTTCGCCCAACGCCTCGTCTGTTTCCAGCGCTGCATCAATGGCAGCGTGCAAGACATCTTCCGCCTCTCCGTCAAGATAGGCGGTCAGATCCTCGTCACTGAAGTGGGTTCTGTCAGTCATTTTGCATCTACCTGCACATCTGCCAGTTGGGCACTCAGACGCTTGCGCGCCCCTGCCAGCCGACTCATCACTGTGCCTATCGGTATCTCCATAATCTCAGCGGCTTCTTTATAGCTGAACCCCTCGACATAGACGAGAACCACGGACTGGCGCTGCGCTTCAGGCAAGGCATTCACCTTGTTCAACACGTCACGGGCCAGAATATTCGTTTCTGCACCAGGAGTTTTATCCGGCAGGTCAATTTCTTCGACGGGGACAAGGCCGCCGCCGGTGCGCACCTTGCGCGATCGCAGCTCGTTCAGCCAAATCCGTTGGGTCATTCGAAACAGCCAGCGGTCCAGATGTGTGCCGGGTTCGAACTGATCCGACTTGTCCAGCGCGCGCATACATGCGGTCTGCACCAGATCATCGGCCCAGTCGCGCCGTCCCGTCAATGACAGCGCATAACGCCACAGCCGCGGGTAGACCGCCGACATACCATCGCGTACTTCGTTTGAGGCAATTTGTGCAAAGCTGGAAATTGGCATCGTCCTGACCGTCAAAAATAATGTTTGCACAAGATCACGAACTGCGCCGGACAGACAATGAAATATTCTGACATTCCCTTGAGGAGTGCCAGGTTTAACCTGATCCGATCTAAATCCAACGCATCCGGCGCAAAACCCAGATCGCGGTGGCGGTCAAGATAACCAACCCGGCGCAAAGGGCTGCAAAGGCCCATGGCACGTCCACACCCGGCATGCCCGCCACGTTCACCCCGAACAGGCCCGTCAAAAAGCCCAACGGCAGAAATACCGCCGCGACAATGGACAGGACATAGCCGTTACGCCCCTGTGCCAGAGCGGCCTGGGCGGTGTGATGGTCCTGCACTGCCGTCATCCGCGCGATCAGGGCCTCCAGTTCTTCAACCGCCAGCTTGGCAAGGTTCGTGTGTTCCCTCAGCCGCGCCCTCTGACCCTGGGACATCATCGCAGTGTCCGTTGCAAGCAACGCCATCAGTGCATCGCGTTGCGGCCCAAGATAGCGGCGCAGCCGGATCGCCATGCGCCGTTCCTCGACCAGTTCGGCGGGCAGGGGGGCAGCATCGTCGTGCATCGTATCCTCAAGCGCGTCGATCCGTTCGGCCAGATCAAACACGGTGTCACGCACCCGCCCCATCAGCCCTGCGGTCAGCGCGCCGACAAATCCCATCGGCGTCGTGGGGGCCTGGCCCGCCTCGGCCCGTTCCCGGATTTCGTTCAGTGCAAAGATGCGTCGCATCCGCACCGTCACTACCATTGAACGTGTCACCCATATGCGCACTGCCACCATCCGGTCGGCAGGCCCATCCGAGTTCAGGTTCACGCCCCGCAGGTTCAGGATCAGCCCGTCGCCGTACATATCCGCGCGGGGCCGTGTTTCAGGGGCCGTCAGGGCGGCAGCTGGAATATCAGGCACGTGATCTGCCAGAAATTCAGGCAGGTCCGGGTCACTCAGGTCAAAGTGCCACCAACGATACCCATCGCCCAAGGGGCGGTCCGCAACAGGTGGTAGGGCGGTGCCATCGGGTGTAATATCAAAGACGCATATCGGCATGGTGCGACGCTAGCGCCCGTGCGCGACCTTTACAATGTGGCCGCCAGTCGAGTGCCCTGATCAATGGCACGCTTGGCGTCGAGTTCTGCGGCCACATCGGCCCCGCCGATCACGTGATGCGCAATGCCAGCCTGCTTCAGCGCATCGGCAAGGTTGCGATCCGGCACCTGGCCCGCACACATCACGATATCATCGACCTCGATAATCGACGGGTTCTCGCGCGCCTCACCAAAGGACACGTGCAGACCCCGTTCATCAATCCGCTCGTAATTCACGCCACCCACAAAATCGACGTCTTTCATCTTGAGGGCCGAGCGGTGGATCCAGCCGGTCGTCTTGCCTAACCGCTTTCCGTGCTTTTCAGCCTTGCGTTGCAGCAGGGTCACGGCGCGGGCTGGCGCTTCGGGTTTGGGACCTTCGGGGGCAAGACCGCCGCGATGTTGGGCAGGATCAGTGACGCCCCATTCGGCCATCCATTCGGGCAGGTTTTCCGTGGGGCTTTCGCCTTCCTGCACGAGGAACTCGGACACATCAAAGCCGATCCCCCCAGCCCCGACCACGGCGACGCGTTTGCCGGGGCTGGCGTGCTTTTTCAGTACATCGATATAGGAATGCACATTGGCGCTGTCCTGACCGGGAATGACCGGGTCGCGGGGCAGGACGCCGGTTGCAATGATCACCTCGTCAAAGGCGCGCAGCATCTCGACATTGGCCTCGGTGTTCAGCCGCACGGTGATGCCCATTTCGGTGACCATCGTGCGATACCAGTCGACGAGGCCCCAGAACTCTTCCTTGCCCGGCACCTGTTTGGCCATGTTCAGCTGACCGCCGATTTCGTCTGACCGGTCGATGATCGTGACACTGTGCCCGCGTTCGGCGGCTGTCATGGCGGCGGACAGACCTGCGGGACCTGCACCGACAACAGCCACGGTTTTGGTGGCGGAGGCCCGTTCGATCACCAATTCGGTTTCCGAACAGGCGCGCGGGTTCACAAGGCACGAACTCAGCTTGCCCGAGAATGTGTGATCAAGGCAGGCTTGGTTGCATGCGATGCAGGGCGCGATCTGGGCGGCCTTGCCCTCTATCGCCTTTTTCACGAAATGCGCATCCGCCAGCATGGGGCGCGCCATCGACACCATGTCGGCGCAGCCTGTGGCCAGCACCTCTTCGGCCACATCCGGCGTATTGATGCGGTTCGATGTGATAACGGGGATGTTCACCTGTCCCATCAGCTTTTTGGTGACCCATGCAAAGGCCGCGCGAGGGACTGAAGTGGCGATTGTGGGAATGCGCGCCTCGTGCCAGCCGATCCCGGTGTTGATGATGGTGGCACCGGCCTTTTCGGTTTCCTTGGCAAGTTGGGCGACCTCGTCATAGGTTGAACCGTTGGGTACAAGGTCGATCATGCTGAGGCGGTAGATGATGATGAAATCGGTACCCACAGCCTCACGCGTGCGGCGTACGACCTCGATAGGCAGGCGCATCCGGTTCTCGTAAGACCCGCCCCACCGATCCGTCCGCTTGTTGGTGTGCGTCACGAGGAACTGGTTCAAAAAGTACCCTTCGGAACCCATGATCTCGACCCCGTCATAGCCTGCGTCCTGTGCGCGCTTGGCGGTGGCGACGATATCGCTGATCTGCTTTTCGATCCCGTCCTCGTCCAGCTCAGCAGGAGGAAAGGGCGAGATTGGCGATTTCACGGACGAGGGGGCCACGCAGGCAGGCCCATAGGCATAGCGGCCCGCGTGCAGGATCTGCATCGCGATCTTGCCGCCCGCGTCATGCACCCGCCTGGTCACAACGGAATGATTGTCGATGTCGTCCTGGCTGACCATCATGGCTGCCCCCGGCAGCACAGACCCTTCAAGGTTCGGCCCGATCCCGCCTGTGACCATCAACCCAACCTCGCCGCGCGCACGCTCGGCATAGAATTCGGCGACGCGGTTCCAATCCTTGGTCTCCTCAAGCCCGGTGTGCATCGACCCCATCAACACACGGTTCTTCAGTGTGGTGAACCCCAGATCAAGCGGGGCAAGCATGTGGGGATAATTGGTCATGGTCACTTCCTAACAGAATGGGTCGAACACATTTGCACTTGGTTTCGAGCATAGGGCAGGTGATGTCACGTGCAACGCGGCGTCATGGGAAAGGTCTGAAATTGATCAAAGTGCGCGAGATGACTGAGGGGGAGGCGGACACCCTGGGGGCGATCCTGTTCGAGGCGATCCATCATGGGCCCCCCGAATATTCCCAAGCGCAGCGCATGGCGTGGGCACCAAAGCCCCCCACAGGACCGGCATGGGTGGCGCGTCTGGCCGCGCAACACGTGTGGGTCGCAGCCCGAAGGTCAGATGCGTTGGGGTTCCTCACGCTGGATGAGGCCGGATATATCGACCTTGCCTTTGTGCGATCTGATGCGCAGCGTCAGGGTATTTTCGCAGCATTGTATCGTCAGGCGGAGGATGTCGCCCGCGCTTTGGGCATGGCGTCGCTGCACACCCATGCCAGCCTGACCGCACAGCCTGCATTTGCGCGTCAGGGCTTTCATGTTACCCAACACGAAACAGTTGAACGGTCGGGGCAGTCCCTGCGCCGTGCCGAGATGGAAAAGGCTCTCACATGACCGCTGACGAGATTGCAAAGCTGCCGTATCGCAAGAATGTGGGCGTGATGGTGCTAAACGCGGATGGGCACGTATGGGTCGGGCAGCGCCTTGACCGCCGCGCCAGTCAGGACGCCTGGCAAATGCCGCAAGGGGGTATCGACAAGGGCGAACAACCGCGTGATGCGGCCCTGCGCGAGTTGGAAGAAGAGACGGGGATCACCCCGGATCTGATCGAGATCGTGGCCGAGACGGATGGTTGGATCAAATACGATCTGCCCACCGATTTGATTTCCAAGCTGTGGAAGGGCCGATTTCGCGGTCAAAAGCAAAAGTGGTTTCTGATGCGCTATGCCGGGACGGATGCACAAGTGAACATCGCAACGGATGAGCCCGAATTTTCCAGCTGGAAATGGCTGGCACCCGACGCGCTGCCCGATGCCATCGTCCCGTTCAAACGCGATGTCTATGTCCGCGTTCTGGCGGCATTCGAGGCGCATCTGTGATCCGGCTGCTGTTCGCCTGTTTCGCAGCGCTCGCCCCTGTGTCCGCAGTGGCGCTGTCCTGCGTGCCATATGGGGTCAGTGACGCCTATCTTGCAGCGGCCCAATCCGACGCAGGCTATGTGCCGGTGATCGGAACGCTGACCTTTGATGCGACGCTGCTGCCCGAGGTCGATTGGGAGTCCCGGCAAGAGGCACCGCAGGAGACTTTATTGCCCGCACGGTTTAGTGGCGAGGCGCTCAGCGTGCGGGGTATTCGCACAGCCTTCGAGACGGATGTAGTGTTGAAGGTGCAGTGTATCGGTCCCTGGTGCCCATCGGCAATACCGGGGCGCATGCTTGGCTTCCTGCGCAAGGCAACGCAGTCTTATGTGCTCAGCATCAATGCGTGTGACGGTTTTTGGTTCGGTGATCCGACCAAAGAACAGGTCACGGAGCTATCCGACTGTATGGCCGGACTTACCTGCACAGGCTGGCAGGATCGTTAGGGATCAAAGATCGGGATGTGCGGTCCAAGGGTGCGGTCATACTCATGGGCAATGCGCGGATCATCTGCAATCTCGACCCGCTGGCGTGTGGGCTTGAACCCCGAGCGGCGATAGAACCCCAAGGCCTGCGGGCTGTCGAGGGTGCAGGTATGCAGGTGAAACCGCTTGGCCCCGCCCTCAAAGGCAAGCGCAATGGCGCGGTCCATCAGATATGCACCCGCCCCGGCCCCGATCAGTGTCGAGGTCAGCCCGAAATAGGTCAATTCACACTCCCCCTCGACACGGAAATCCAGTTCGAGCAAGGCTTCGGCCTGACCGTCCCTTTCCAAAGCGTAAATATGCACATCCGGGTCACGCAGGATGGTATCCAGTGCCTTGTCACTGAGCAAGGTGCGCCCGAACCACAGCCAATCCTGCCCCACCCGTTTGAACAGATCACGGTAGGTGGGCACGTCAGGGTCAAGGCGGATGAACGCAAGACCCTCGGGCCGTGTTGCACCCCGTAGTTGGGGTGCGTGCATCTCCAGATCGGTGACAATCGTCGCGATCTTGCCGTGCGGCACATCGTGAAATCCGTCACTCAGCATGGCTTCATTGTTCCCAAGATGCTCAAAATCGGACCGTGCAGCACATGCAGGGCCGGATCATTCCAATCCGGCCTGGGCAAATTGCTGTTTCATGTCCGCCTCGGGGCGCGGGCCGATATGGCTGATGACCTCGGCCGCACACAGGTTGCCCATGCGCCCACAGGTTTCCAGATCACGGCCTGTGGACAGCCCGTAAATGAAGCCGGCCGCAAACTGATCGCCCGCCCCTGTCGCATCCACCGGAGTGACCTTGTTGACTGCAATGTCATGGCGCTGACCGTTCCCGATGATCGTGACCCCATCGCCTGACCGGGTACAGACCATCAGATCAATCATATCTGCGGTCCTGGCCATGGCGGCCTCAAGGTCGTCGGTTTCAAACAGGGATTTGATCTCGTGTTCGTTGCCGATCACGTAGTCCAATTCGTTCTCGATCATGTCGAGGAAATCGGCACGGTGGCGATCTACGCAGAACGGGTCGGAAATTGCGATGCCCGCCTTGCCGCCCGCGGCGCGGGTCAGGCGCGATGCCTGGCGGAACGCTTCTTTGCCATGGTCTTTGTCAAACAGATAGCCCTCAAGGAACATCATCTCGGCACCGGAGGCGACGTCATCCGGTACATCACCCGGCCCAAGTTCGGTCGAAATGCCCAGATAGGTATTCAGCGAACGTTCCCCATCCGGGGTCACAAAGATCATACAACGCGAGGTCGGCAACTCGCCACCTGACACCGGCACATTCACAAAGTCCGTGCCGCTGTCCTGCATGGATTTCGCATAAAATGACCCCAGGCTGTCATCGCGCACCCGGCCAATGAACGCCGTGGGCAGCCCAAGTGCACCCACGCCCGCGATGGTGTTGGCCACAGCCCCACCCGGCGTCTGCAGCCGGTCTTTCATCGCGCCATACAGGACCTCACCCCGGTCCCGTTCGATCAGTTGCATGATCCCTTTTTCAATTCCCATTAGGTCCAGAAAGGAGTCGTCGGCATGCGAAATCACGTCAACAACGGCGTTGCCGATGCCGACCAGCTTGTACTTGGTCATTCAGTTTTATCCTCAAATGGGCAGAGATCGCGGATGATGCAGGTGGGGCACTGCGGCTTGCGCGCCTTGCAGTGATAGCGCCCGTGCAGGATCATCCAGTGATGGGCGTGCAGCTGAAAATCAGCCGGAATGTGGTCTTCAATGGCGCGCTCGACCGCCTCGACGGTTTTGCCCGGTGCGATACCGGTGCGATTACCAAGCCGGAAGATATGGGTGTCCACGGCCTGCGCGGGGTACTGCCACCACATGTTCAGCACCACATTGGCCGTTTTCCGCCCCACACCGGGCAATGATTGCAGGGCCGCGCGCGAGTTGGGAACGACGCCATCGAAATCATCGACGAGGATCTGCGACAGCTTGATCACGTTCTTGGCCTTTTGGCGGAACAGGCCGATGGTCTTGATATGCTCGGTCAGCCCGTCGATCCCGAGATCGAGCATTTTTTGCGGCGTGTCCGCAATCGCGAACAGCGCCCGCGTGGCCTTGTTCACCCCTGCGTCAGTGGCTTGGGCCGACAGGGCGACCGCAACAACAAGGGTGTAGACATTCACATGCTCCAGCTCCCCTTTGGGTTCGGGGTCTGCGTCCTGAAAGCGGGTAAAGATCGCGCGGATCGTGTGATAGTCGAGTTGCCTGGCCATGGAAGGGAGGTATGGGGGAAGTTGATGTGGGGGGCAAGGTGTGGGGTGCCATGACGCGGAGGCGGCGAAGGGTTGGGAATAGTCCAAGCTGCGTACTTGAATTTCCTGCTACATGTGCTCACAGCACGAAAACCAGCCTTTCGTGATATCGCAGCGGGACTTTTTTGCCCGAATGCACCGGGGGGCGGGCCTAAGTGATGCGGGCAGAGTGCCAGACGTTTTTGATGTTCAGATAATTGTCGAGCCCCTCTGTCCCACCTTCACGACCGTAACCGCTGGATTCCACGCCTCCGAACGGGGTTTTGGGCATGGACGCCTCCAAGGTATTGATCGCCAGGTTCTCCACTTCAACTTCATCGACCATACGATCAATGCAATCTGCCCGATTGGTAAATGCGTAGCCAGCAGGGCCGTAAGGCACGGAATTGGCCTGTGAAATAGCGTGATCCAGGGAACTGACAGGAAAAAGGTTCTTCTTGCATGATCCGCGCGGTGTCCGGGACGCTCAATAGAACTGTTGGCTGGAAAAAGTACCCCTTGTCGCCATGGCCCGCCCCGCCCGTTACGACGGTGGCCCCTTTCGCGCGCGCATCTTCAACCAGTTCAGTTAAGATGGACACTCGCCGATCACTGGAGGTCGGGCCCATTTCCACGCCGTCGTCCATACCATTTCCAACCACGGTTGCTTTGGCATGTTCAATGAAGCCCGCAGCATAGTCGTCAAAATGCTCTCTTGCGCAAAGAACCGGGTGGGCGACATGCAGACCTGTCCGGCATTGCGCATTTTACGGACGGCACCGGAGATAGCGGCGGTTTGCACGCCCGCGTCCCATTCAAAGAATTCCGCACCGCGAATGACTTCCAGCCGCGCCTGAGCAATGGGCTTGCCTTGTTCCAGCGTGATGGAGGTCGCGATTTCCTCCTGCCGGTTACGTATCAATCGGGCGGCACGCAGGATTGTATCGGAACGCTCGCGTGGCGATGTCCTGCCCCTAGATCACCCGCCACCGCATCGTGCTTCAAACGAATTGGATGAACATTGGCATCAGTTTGAGGAATATCAGACGTGTCGGGTCTGCGCCGCGATGTGTAACGCGGCCTTAAACGCGCGCCCGGCAGGCGAAAGATCATCGTTGCCCCTTAGCGAGACACCAATCGGGCCATGGCCAAACGGGACCTGCCAATCAAGCTGTGCCAGATGGCCGTTCTGAACGTCGTGTGACACCACCTCTGCCGGCATCAATCCAATCAGATCGCGCGATTGCAACAGCGCGCGATTGCTGAGGTACGAGACGCTTTCGATGGACACCGCCGGCACGTATTGCTGCTGCGCCACAAAGAAGTGATCAATCTGCCGCCTAAGGGTGGTTTCCAATGGGGGCAATATCCAACCGAACGGCTTGGCCTGAGGAAAGCTGATCCCGGTTTTCCCAGCCAGGGGATGGTCAGGCCCGACAACGGCGAGAATGTGATCCTCAAACAGTTTTTCCTGACGCAGCTTGTTGCGATGGCGATGTGAGGGAAGCCGCCCGACCACCATGTCGATCTCGCCCGATAGAAGGCCCGGCATCAGCACTTCATTGGTTCCTTCGCTGATCTTGATTGCGACGTTCGGGCGTTCCGCCAACACGAGCTCAATCGCCTTTGGCAACAGGCTCGTCGAGGCGGCCAGCAACGTGCCCACCACCACGCGACCTGCGTTACCTTCGCTCAGGTCATCGAGTTCCTGTGCGGCATTCGAAATTTGCGCGAATATCAATTTGCCATGCCGGATCAGCGTTTCCCCAAAGACCGTCGGCACGACGCCGCGGTTGGTCCGCTCAAACAGCTTCACCTCAAAATCCAGTTCGAGGTCCTGTATCATCTTGGTCGCCGCTGGTTGCGAGATGCCCAAAGACCGGGCCGCATTCTGTATGCTGCCATGGGCACCGACCGCGACCAGCAAACGCAACTGCCTCAGCTTTAGTCGGGTCAGAGCGCGGTCGACAATGCGGCTGTGACGATCGATCATAGGACGATGCTTTGCTCAAGTTGGTTGACCTTGCTGACCACGCTCATCGCGGCAAGCGCGGACGAGCGTGGGTTATCGGGAAGAGAATGGCCGCTGATCTGGAAGCTGAACTGGCCAAAGTCGCCTTGCGCCGTCACCTCGTGGATGTTTTGCCCAATGCTTGCATCTGCGATCAACCGAACTTGTGTGTCATCAAATCCAAGTCCCGCTAATGCAACAGCCGCCGCGACATTGGCATTTTTAGGGTATTCCAGCGCAGCAGCCCGCGCGGATCCTTCAAAATGCACCGCTGCGCCCTCAATCATGCCGTCCAGATCCAGCTTTACCTCTGCGGGTGATCCTTTCCATCCCCTGGGTGGCTTGCGGCCTGTATATGTCACCGAGGTCAGCTTTCCTGCGCGCGCGGCACTGAGACAATCCAATGCGCCGATGGCGCCACTGGCCAAATGCAACTTTGACCCGCCATCCCTGGCTGCCTGTGCCAGAGCGGTTTCGATCTTTGTGTCAGCCAGTGCACCAAGCGATACGGTGATCAGGTTCAGGCCCCGCGCCAGGATCTGCGGGCCGTAGGTCGCCAGTGCCTCATGCCCGGCGCAATCAATCACTATGTCCAGATCCGTAGGAAGCGCCGAAACTGACCCGACCTCCAAACTGGTGCCTGATGACACATGGTCAGGACGCAGCAACACCGCCCCTATTTCATGCCCGTGGGCCTTAAGGGCCGCCCAAGCATAGCGCGCGATGGCACCTTTTCCGATAAATCCAATTTTCATTCGGGAATTCTAGGTCATTCCACCCATCTCTGGAATTAGAAAGCTGTTGGTATTCATTTTTTATATATCCACATGCCCGCTTCGCCTTGGACGATGCCGCTGTGATAAGGTCTTCTATGGTCGAAATCCAAAGGGGCCTGCCGCATGCACTACACCAGACACGAAGCGAAAGACTATGCGCGTGAGAATATGCGTGGCATTTGGGCTGCTGCGCTGAACCCGTTCAACGATGACCTCACCTTGGACGAAGCGGGTCTGCGCGCCAATATCCGCCATTGGATAGACGATCTGGGCATTCAGGGTCTGTTTGTTGCGGGTAAGCAAGGCGAATTCTGGGCGATGTCTCTGGAAGAACGCAAGCGCAACATGGCCATTGCTGTTGACGAATGCGCAGGCAAGGCCGGGACAATCATGTCGATTTCGGATCAGAACCTGAACACGGCGCTCGAGCTTGGCCGCCATGCCCAAGCATGTGGTGCGGATTATGTCGTGGTGCATGCCCCGATGCTGAGCTTCTGTCAGGATCGCGGGGAGCTGCTGTATCAGTATTACAAGCGCTTTTGCGATGAGCTGGATATTGGGATCGCGATGTGGAGCCACCCGGACGCCGGTTATCTGATGCAGCCCGAGGAATGCGCGCGGATTGCGGAACTGCCCAATATCGTGGCGATCAAATACTCGGTTCCGCGCGAAATGTATGTACGCCTATCCCATATGGTCGGTGACATGATCCACGTCTCGACCTCGGCCGAACATGAATGGCTCGACAATATTCTTGAACTGGACTGGAAGCTCTACCTCTGTTCATCGCCGCCTTACCAGTTGCAGACCAGAAACGACCAGCGGATGAACGAATACACCCGCCTCGCCTTTGAAGGCAAAGCGGATGAGGCGCGGCGTGTCTTTGACAGTCTCAACCCGGTGCGCGATGCAATGAAGCGCACAAAACCTGTTGGAAAGCCGACGGCCTTTGGCAAATATTGGCAGGATCTGCTGGGTCAGTGTGGAGGCCGCGTGCGTGCGCCAATGCTGGAGCTGACCGAGGCTGAGAAAGAGATCATTCGCAAAGGGTTTGCAGAATGCGGGCTAAAGCTCTGATATAATCAATTTGGATACCTACATACGGACAATTTCTTTGCGGCGAATGCGGGTGTCAGGGACACTTTGGGGAAAGGGAGACCAAAATGTCAAAGCTAGCGGCGTTTAACTTCAAAGCCTGGATTGACGAACACCGTCATCTTTTGAAGCCTCCGGTGGGCAACAAGATGGTCTTTGAAGAGTCTGATATGATGGTCACCGTCGCGGGCGGACCCAACAAACGTACCGACTATCACGATGATCCGGTCGAAGAGTTTTTCTATCAGCTTGAAGGCGACATGCTTTTGAAGCTCTATGATGGTAACGAGTTCTATGATGTGCCGATCCGTGAAGGGGAGATTTTCCTTCTCCCGGCCCATGTGCGCCATTCGCCACAACGCCCACAGGAAGGTTCTGTTGGTCTGGTGATCGAACCCAAGCGACAGGAAGGCCAGCACGATGCGATCGAATGGTACTGCTTTGAATGCGAGCACAAGGTGTTCCGTGCTGAGTTCCAGTTGCAGTCCATCGTGAAGGATCTGCCGCCGGTTTACGAGAAATTCTATGCCTCAGAAGAGGACCGAACCTGCCCCAACTGTGGCGTGATCCATCCGGGAAAAGAGCCACCGACCGGTTGGGTGCAACTCTAATCAAAATATCAAAAAACAGGGAAACAACATGAAACACTTCACGAAACTGATCGCGTCAGTCGCCATGGTCGCGGCGTCAGCGGTTGCATCACAAGCCGCGGAATTTCGGCTTGGTCTGATTACACCGCCGCCGCATATCTGGACCAAGGCGGCCGAAGCCTTTGGTGCTGAGTTGGCCGAAACCTCGGGCGGGATCCACAGCGTGTCGGTCTTCCCGGCTCGCCAGCTGGGCAACGAAGCAGAGATGTTGCAACAGCTTCAGACCGGGGCGCTGGACATGGCGTTTATGACTGTTGCCGAAGTGTCAAACCGTGCACCGGAACTGGGTGCTTTTTATGCACCCTATTTGGCCAAGGATATCGGCCATGCGGGTCGAATCCTGCGCTCTGATATGGCCAAATCCATGCTGGAACCGCTGCCCGGACAGGTTGGCGTCGTGGGCGTGGGCTATGGTATGGCGGGTCTGCGCCAGATCGTCAGCCGTGGAGAGGTGTCTTCGGCAGCAGACCTTGCCGGCCTGAAACTGCGGATCACGCCATTCACGCCGATTTTGGATTTCTATAACGCGGTTGGTGCCGCACCGACGCCGATGCCGCTTCCGTCGGTCTATGATGCGCTGGCCAATGGACAGGTTGATGCCATCGACATGGATGCAGAGCTGATCTGGGTACTGAAGTACTATGATCATGCGGATACCGTCGTGCAGTCCGACCATATGATGTTCCCGATGGTTGGCCTTGTGTCGGCAAAGGTCTGGGCCGGGCTTTCCGAGGATGACCGCGCGATGATTGGCGCGTTGATGGCCAAACATGTGGACAGCACGATTGACAGCTATGTTGAAAAGGAAGCGGGTTGGTTGGAGCAGATCGAGGGTACGGGCAAGACCTTTACCAAAGTCGATGCGTCGTTCTTTGGTGACGCGATTGACCAGTGGAATGCCATCTGGTCAGAAAAAACCTCCTCCCTTGACGCCTTGAGGGCAACTGCCGCAGAAACCGAGTAAGGTAACCAAAGCATCAAGACGGGGCGCGGGCAGGCTCGCGCCCTTTTGCTTGGAGATGAGCATGTTATTCAAGGCATCCGCCTTTTGGGCGCGGATTGAAATGTTTGGGGCGGCAGCCTTTGCGGTTTGTGTGACGTTGCTCATCCTGCTCAATGTTGTGACGCGGAATGTCGGACAGGCTCTCTTCTGGGTCGACGAACTGGCCATCTATGCCATGGTCTGGATGACCTTTCTGGGCGCATCTGCCGCCTTGCATCACCGCAGCTCGGTTTCGATTTCACTGATCTCGGACTCGGTTTCGCCTGCCCTGCGCCGGATGATCGGTAAATTCGTGGATACGATCGTTTTTGCCTTTTCCGTGATGATGCTGTGGTTTTGCTGGCGCTGGTTTCTGCCGCTCGATCTGATCCGGTCCGGGTTTGATGTGATGGAATTTCAAGGCAGTACGTTCAATTTCATCTATGCGGAACCCACGCTGACCGTTGGGTTGCCAAAATACCTGTTCTGGCTTGTGATGTGGCTGTTCTCGCTTGGTGCGACGCTACACTCCGTCGCGCATCTGGTTTCAGGACCGAAACCGGAGGATGCCGCATGAGCCCCGTGGTCTTCCTTGTCACCCTGCTGTTGTCTGTTCCGATTGCCATTGTGCTTGGCGTCACGGCGATCTGGTACATCTGGGAAAGTGGCAACACCATTCTGTTCGACAGCTTTGCCCAAAAGATGTTCGCGGGTCTTGAGAATTACGGGCTGCTCGCCATTCCCCTCTTTATGCTGACTGGTGAGTTGATGAACGAGGGGGGCATGACCCGCCGTCTTGTCGCCTTGGCGCGGGTGTTTGTTGGCGGGTTCAGAGGTGGGTTGGCTTATATCAACCTGCTGGCGAACATGTTCATGGCCGCGATCATTGGTTCGGCCACCGCGCAGATTGCCGTCATGTCGCGCGCCATGGTGCCTGCGATGAAAGACGAAGGCTATGACGAAGGATTCGCTGCGGCAACGACTGCGGCAGGAGGGTTACTTGCCCCTGTCATTCCACCGTCGATGATGTTCGTGATTTTTGGCGTGCTGGCACAGGTCCCTATCGGCGAGATGTTCATCGCGGGGATTATTCCGGGCCTCCTTCTCGCTGTATCCTTTGCTTTGGTGATTACCCTCATTGGCTGGGTGCAGCAGTTTCCCAAAGGCGAATGGTTGTCGCGGAGAGAAGCGTTCAGCGCTCTGATCTCTGCACTGCCCGCCATGCTGGTGCCTGTCGCGATCATTGGGGGTATCCTGTTTGGTGTTGCAACGCCGACGGAATCCGCCGCCATCGCATCGCTCATTGCCTTTCTCGTGGGCTGGCTGATGTACCGTGACCTTGATCCGCGCAAACTGGGTGAGATGTTCTTTCGAACGGCGGCGAACGCCTCAATGATCCTGTTTATGATTGCAGCGGCCAGCGTCTTTGGCTGGGTCATCATCTATGAAGAATTGCCCCAAAGGCTTGCTGGTCTCATCACCGCAATCACCTCTGATCCGTTCATGTTCCTGCTGATCGTGAATTTATCGCTTCTTCTCGTCGGTATGGTGATTGACGGGATCGCGGCCATTATCTTGATCACGCCGATCCTGCTGCCTATTGCGACCGGTTCATACGATATCAGCCCCTATCAATTTGGTGTCGTTATCTGCCTGAACCTGGTTTTGGGTCTCCTGACACCACCTGTTGGCATTGGTCTTTATATCGCCTCATCGATGAGTGGTGCCAAACCCGGCGCTATCCTGAAATCGCTCTGGCCGTTTTTGCTCGCAGTGGCCGCAGTATTGGGTTTGCTGAGCTATTTCCCGATACTATCGACGTTTCTGATCTGATGCGGGGCCCACTGCGGGGAATCTGAAATCGTCAGATGTTTCGCCTGAAGCAGGCTCATATCCACAATTTGGCAGGCATTTTCGATTGATGTGCACACTATGTGTGGCGGTCAAACTGGCGACCCCTTGCAAGGCAGGACAAACGGGTCTTGTCAGAAAAAAGTACTGCCGCCGGTCACTCGGCTTGTCTCAGTAACGCATTTGCAAGCTGTCGGTCGGCACATAGATGGCTCACGTATCCGCCTGCAATAGCGGCGCGGGTTGCGGTGGCCCGGTCTTCTCCGCAGACGACCAATAGGCGCTTCCGTGCTGCGCGGATGTTGTTAAGGCTCGTCGATACCAAACGCTCGGACGGGGGCAAGGCAAGTTCATTGCCCTGCGCATTGATATAGCGGCAACACATAATACCGACGACACCGGCCTTTTGTGCAGCAGTCAATTCATCCACACCGGCCATACCGGCGGCAACAAGATGCGTGTCTTGTGACATATTCCCGATGGAATAGATCACCAGATCAAGGGATCTCAGCCGGTCCATCTGGGCTGCAATCGTCGGCTCTTGCCGCAGGGCTACGGCGAGCTCCGCCGTCGAGACAATCGCGGGGGCGTGCAACGTATAGCATTGCGCGCCGATTTGATTGGCGATCTGAATGGCGCAGGTCTCGGATGCAGGCACGCGGCCTGAAATCATCGATCCGATCAACTGGCTGACTTCGGCACCCTCGACACGCGCGCGCGGCAATGCGCTTGAAAGGGCATGAACCGTCTCACCCCATGCCACGCCAACTTTGTCGCCTGGTTCGATGATATTCAGAAAGGCGGTCGCAGACACACGCCCAAGCTGTCGCAACGTTGCGGCGCGATCGACCTCGGTTCCGGTAAACGCATCGGAAATATAGACGTCGTCTAACCCGAATTTTTCACACAACTCGCGCGACAGAGTGCTTTCGGCCAGATGTTGGCCGCCCACATGAATTTCGACGATGCCCTCTTCGCGCGCGTCGCGCAGCAGATTGACGACCGTAACCCGCGACACCTGAAGGCGCTTGGCAATCTCCGACTGGGTCATCCCCTCGCCGTAATAAAGCAGCGCGACGTTCGACAATTGCGTCGTCCGGTTGCCGTCTTTTGAAAAGGTGCCGCCTGTTTTGTTCATAGGTCAGCTGTTGATCTTCTTTTGCCCGGTCTGTCCATAGTTTTCCCTAAACCAGCTATAGCAACGGTCGATTTCTTCCTGAGGCAGTTCTTTGATGGGTCCGCGCGTCAGGGCCAAATGCGTCGTCATGGCCGCTTCTTCGAGGTACATTGCGATACTGGTCGCTTCGCTTGCGGATTTGCCCATTGTAAAGACGCCGTGTGCTTTCACCAGAACCGCCCACCCACCATCAGCGGCGTCGATGATAGCCTGGCCGGTGTCCACCTCGCCGGGGGTGGCATAGCGCGAACATGGCACGTCACGGCCCAGAATGTGGGTAATGGGCGTCAGCACGGCCGGGATACGTTCGCCCCGTGCGGCAAAGCTGCTGGCATAGGGCGAGTGGGTGTGGGTAATGCCAAGGACATCCGCCCGGTGTCGATAGACAAACAGATGGATGCCCGTGTCGACGGAGGGCTTCATCTTGCCCTCAACGACATTCCCGTCGAGGTCCACGACCACCATCGTCTCAGGCGTCAGTTTGGCAAACTTGACGCCCGAGGGTTTGATAACGACCAGTCCGGTTGCTGCATCACGACCCGACACATTGCCACCCGACCCCACCACCAGCCCATTGGCGGGCAATTCGTGGTTCTGGGCGCAGACTTCTTCCTTGAGGGCTTCAAGCATCGGGAACTCCATGCGGGTAAACAACGATCTTCAAAGACTTCTCGGCCTCCACAAGCATACGGAACGCCTTGGCGCTGTCTGCGATATCAAAGCGGTGCGAAATCGCATCCCGCGCGTTTATCCTGCCTGCCTCAAGCAGCCGGATGTAGCTGTAGGTGTCGGTGTGGTCTGACGAATAGCGCGAGGTGATCGTGATCTGGTCAAAATAGGCCTTGTGGCCGTTCTGGACCCAATCGGTTTCAGGCGGCATCGGCGCGCCCAGATGCAGGCAGCCGCCGACCTCAACAAGCGCGAGCGCCTGATCCCACGCGGCCGGGAAGGGCGCAATGACAATCACCGTATCTGCAAGACGCCCATTGTTGAGCGCGCGCATGGCCGCTACGGCGTCCTCCGACTTCGGGTTGATCGTATGGGTCGCACCAAAGTGGCGCGCCTTGCCCAGCCGCCAATCGGAGAAATCCAGTGCCACGACTTTGCCAGCCCCAAACAAGGGTGACATATGGACGAAACCCTGGCCCATAAACCCTGCGCCGACCACAGCCACGGTATCGCCGGGCTGGATATTGCAGACCTTGAGGCCGGACAGCACGCAGGACCACGGTTCGATCGTTACGGCCTCTTCGTCAGTGATGCCGTCAGGCAGTTTATGGGTATCCATCGCCAAATGCTGGGCTGTGACGCGGAAATAGTCACAGACCCCGCCGGGGTCGAGCCGCATGGTCTTGTAAAAGGGATCGCGCGTGAAATGGCCGCGGCGCGACAGATGGCTGTTCACGCGGCCCACGTGGTGGTTCACGAACACCCGGTCACCGACCTTGTAATCCGTGACGCCCGCGCCGATCTCGACCACCTCACCGGAGGGCTCATGGCCAAGAACCTTGGGTTCGGTCTTGTACCACGCCATTGTCTCGCCTCCGCACAGGCCGCAGGCGCGGGTTTTGAGGAGAAGCTCACCGGGGCCGATTTCCGGCACCGGCACGTCTTCCACACGGATATCGTCGATGGCGTATTGAACGGCAGCGCGCATCATGTTGGACATGGTCAGGCCCCTTTCGAGTAGTTGATGTTTTGCATCGCGTCAGACAACACGACGAAGCGATGGTATGGGTCTTGATGCGCGGCATGTGCGGCTGGATCGCAAACATAACGCGTGATTTCACTGGGTCGTCGGGTCAGAGTGAAAACGTCTTTGCCGTTGATCGCTGCACGCCCAAGACACGCCGCGCCCCACAGACCCAGATCTGACGCCGGGTTGACGAGTACGTCTTGTCCGATGACATCGGCGATGATCTGGCACCAGACGTCATTGCGCGCGCCCCCGCCGGTCAGATGCACCGGGGCTCGGGGCAATCCGCCTTCGGCCTCGAAACAGTGGCGCAAGCTGTAGGCCGTGCCTTCCATGACGGCCCGTCCCAGCTCGCCTTTGGTGGTTGACTGGGACATGCCGATAAAGGACGACCGGATGGATGGATTGACGAACGGTGCGCGTTCCCCGTTCAGATAGGGCAAAAACGTCACGCCGTTTGCGCCGATGGGAACGTCCTGCACCAGCGCGTTCAGCTTTGCCGCGATATCGCCCGCACATTCGCCACCAAGGCTTTGGGGATGTAGGCTGGAAAACCAGTCAAAGGCCGCAGCCCCGGTGGAGGGGGCCAGAATGCGCAGGATCGCAGGGCCAGCGGCATGCAGTGTCGCGGCGGCAATTGGCGGGGTGCGGAGTGCCACCGCATCGCGCAACAGGGTGACGACAGCAGTCGTACCCAAGATCATCATGGCATCGCCGGGTTCTGACAGGCCAAGCCCTGCGACCATTGCTGCGATATCAAGTGTTGCCACGGAAACGGGCGTGCCTTCGCGCAACCCGGTTTGCGCCGCCACATTCGCTGTGAGAGTCCCCAACAGGGTTGTCGCAGATCGGGGATCGGGGAGCTTGTCCTCCAAATCCTCGCACTCAAGGGCATTGAGCGCTGCACCGTAGCTGCGGGCCTTCAGGTCAAGAAACGGGATTGACGCATTGGCAAAATCGGTACTCACAACGCCTGTCAGTTGCGCCCCGATCCAGTCACCGCAGGTGACCACATGGGCAACTTTTGCGGCGGCCTCGGGTTCACAGGTGCGCAACCAGCGCCAGCCTAAGGCCGACGTGCCGGGCCAAAGCGCCGTGTGGCAGCCGTGACTGACCGCATCAAGGGCCCCAACCGCACCGAGTGTCGCAAGATCAGCTATCAAGGCGGGTCGTGTGTCGGACCAAAGGATCGCATTGCGCACTGGCTGTGCCATATCATCAAGCGGCCAAAACCCGTCACCCTGTGCGCAGACCCCGATTGAGCTTACATCATTGGTGTCAATCTGTCGGCTCAGATCCGTCAAACACAGCGCAACAGTATTCCACACATCTGTTGGATCCTGTTCATTGATGCCATCGGCCAGGCGGATCACTTTTGCCGCATGATCTGATTGCGCCACAAGGGCGCCATCCGCGCGATATGCCGCTGCCTTAATGCTTGTTGTTCCAACATCCAGACCGATTGTCAGTGGCATTCCGTACTCCTTCGCGCCTTAAACATGTGAAATAAAAATTGACATTTGTAAACAACTTTGGTTTCCCTTTTGCAGTAGGTGACGAAAAAGGCACCTGGAATCCAAGGGAGGAATTCATGACAAATTTTGGAAAGGCTATTATTGCCAGTGTCGTGGTCAGCTTTGCCGCGCCGGCCTGGGCGGATGAACACGTGAGTCTTGAAGGCAAAACAATCGGAGTGGCTGTTGTTGGCACCCAGCACTTCTGGGACCGTGAGGCGTTTAACGGCGCCACCAGCACCATCGAAGAATTGGGCGGCACGGTTGTTCCGGTCGATGGCGGTCGCGACAATCAGGTGCACGCAGACAACCATGACATTCTGTTGAATAACGAAGTTGATGCTGTGATCTCGATCCTTGGCGACGGCGCGGTGGAGCCCAAGTTCGAGGCTCTGAAAGGTGCGGGTATTCCGGTATTTACTGTTGATCACCCAAGCCCCCACGCAGTGAATAACACGACTTCCGACAACTACTATATGGGCACCACAATCGGTCGCTATATGGCGGATGCGATTGGTGGTGAGGGCAAGGTCGCTGTCTTCAATGCGTTCGAAGGGGCGCTGCGTATCTGCGGCATCCGCACCGGACTTTGGAAATACGTTCTGCAAGACTATCCTGGGATTGAAATCATCCAGCCGGAGCTGGCAGAGGAATTCGCCAATGCGCCGGAAAATGCCCGCATCCAGACGCTCGACCTGCTGAGCCAGTATCCCGAAGGTGAGCTTGATGCGATCCACGTCGGTTGCTGGGACCAGCCGGCCATTGGTGTGGTGCAGGCGCTTGAAGAAGCAGGCCGCACAGACGTTCTGGTTACCGCCCTTGATGGTGGTCCGGATACGCTTGAGATCATGGCGGAAGACGGATCACCCTTTGTGGCGAACGTTGCACAGCAGCCAAACCTGATCGGGTCCACCGCCGCCATGAACGTGGCGCGCCACTTTGCTGGCGAAACGCTGTTGCCGCAGACATATGTCGAGGTGGTCCCGGTGAACGGGCAGGCCGAGGCCAAAGCCGCCTATGAGCAACTGGGGTACGGCACGCTCGAATAACGACTGGATTTGACGAATAAGGGCGGCGGGGCAACTCGCCGCCCTTTGATCTAAGGAACTGTTTCATGGGGCAATCTGCATTCCGCCTGTCTGGTATCACCAAAGAATTTCCAGGGGTGCGGGCGCTGGACGACGCATCACTTGAGGTGTTGGCCGGGGAGGTCCACGGGTTGGTTGGTGAAAACGGTGCCGGCAAGTCGACGGTGATCAAGGTTCTCGCGGGGGTCTATCAGCCCGAGGCCGGCAAGGTCGAGGTAGACGGCCAGCTCTTGTCCCCCGCCACCCCCGCAAATGTTCATGCCGCCGGTGTCCGTTTCATTCATCAGGAATTGCATCTGGTCCCGCATTTCACGGTGACCGAGTCTGTCTTTATGGGGCAGGAACGGCGCGGCCCATTCGGGTTGGCCAAGCGTGAGATGCGCAAAGCGGCAGAGACCTTTCTGCGTGATACCCTCGGCCTTGACGTTTCGGGCAACCGGCTCATCCGTGATCTTGGAACAGCCGAACGCAAATTGGTGCAAGTTGCGCGTGCGCTGATTGATGGGGACGCCAAAGTTGTGGTGTTTGATGAACCCACAGCGCCGCTTGCCTCCAACGAGGTTGATATTGTGATGGGTGCCATTGCCCGGCTCAAGGCACAGGGTATCGCGATCCTGTATGTCTCCCATTATCTGTCCGAGATCACCGACATCTGCGACCGCGTGACCGTGTTTCGGCAAGGTCAGACCGTGGGCGTCTTTGACAACATCACCGCCGACAGCGCGGGCGATCTGGTGTTTGCCATGGTGGGGCGCAACATCACCGATATGTTCCCGCCCAAGGGTGACCGCGTCGTCAGCGACGGACTGCAGATCACCGATTTCACAGATGGGCAAAAGTTTGCACCCCTGACCATGTCGGTCGGCAAGGGAGAGATTGTTGGCATTGCTGGCCTGATCGGGTCCGGTCGCGAGGAATTTGTCGACACGCTGTATGGGTTGCGCCGCCGCAAGATGGGTGCCGTATCATTCGAGGGCGCGGATTTGACCATAACCACCGCCGCGCAGGCCGTTCGATCGGGGCTTGTGCTTGTCCCGCGCGACCGGCGCCATGACGGCTTGGTCCTGTCGATGAGCGTGGCTGAAAATGTCACGCTGGCCACCTTGGAAGATAATGCCGTGATGGGGCTGGAAAACCGCAACGCGGCGCGTAAGGCCACGCTAGCGCAGGTGCAATCGCTTGATATCCGCCCCCCCAACCCGGATGCTATCACCCGCCTGCTGAGCGGTGGAAATCAGCAAAAGGTCGTCCTGGCCCGATGGTTGTCTACATCGGCACGCATTTTCATTTTCGATGAACCGACCGTGGGCGTCGATGTGGGGGCCAAGGCGGAGATCTATCAACTGATCGAAGAACTTGCCGGAGAGGGGGCCTGTGTGATCGTGTCCTCCTCGGACCCAGTCGAATTGCAGGGTGTCTGTGACCGCATCGTCGTAATGACCCGTGGTGCATTGGTGGGTGAAATGCAGGCGGATGCGATCAGCGTGGATGATCTTGTTGCGGCCACCACAGGGGCCAGTTCGGTTGAGGAGATCCGCAATGCAAGCTGAGGCCCAAGGTCGGCGTATTGTCCTCGAGATTTTCGGCTTCTTGCCTGTGATCATCTTTGTGGCTGTTCTGATTTATATCAGCTTCAACGCGCCGAATTTCCTGACACTGCGCAACCTCGAACTTGTCCTGATGCAAAGCCTGCCTGTCGTGCTGGTCTGCGCTGGTCTGGCCGCGGTGGTGATGGCGGGTGGGGACGACGTTGTCTCGGGGGGGATTGATCTGTCGATCCCGGCGACGGCTGTACTGGCTGCGGGGATTACAGCGCAAATGCTGAGCCTTGGCTATCCCCTGGCTCTATGTGCGGCGGTGGCATTCGCGGCGTCGATGATTGTCGGGGGGCTCAATGCTGTTCTGGTGACACGTATCCAGATGACACCGCTTTTGACCACGCTTGCCATGTTCGTTGCGGTTGTTGGCGTCAATAATGTCGTTACAGCCAGCCGCAGGATCAACGTGGACCATCCGTGGATCACCGTTTTGCGTGCCCAGGAGGTCGGCGGCGTGCCGCTTGGCATTCTAGTTGTTGCATTGCTTGTGGCCGTGATCTTTTTCGCGCTGCACCAGACCCGGTGGGGGCTGAACCTTCAGGCGGTGGGCGGCAGTCGGGACGCCGCGGAAATTTCCGGCCTCAACGTGAACAGGTTTATCGCCCAAAGCTTTATCCTTGCGGCCTTCAGCGGCTTTGTCTGCGGGTTCTTCATTCTCGCGCGCGGCTCCGGCAGTTCGCCCGGGGTCGAAGACAACCTGATGCTGGAGATGGTGCTGGCGACATTCCTGGGGGCTGCGTTCTCGCCTCGACGGGTTGTGACCATGTGGGGGGCGATATTGGGCGCGATTCTGGTTGCCGCCATTTCGATCGGCTTCAAGTCCATGGGTGTCAATGTGTTCTGGACTGGTCTGATCAAGGGATCGCTGATCGTTCTTGTCGTCGCATTTTCCGCCATTTCGCAAAGGGTTCGCTAAGCCATGTCCGACGCGTCTGCCCCGACAAATCTGCTTATCAATATCATCCTGCGTTTCGGCTTTCTGATCGTCTTTGCGGCGTTCTTTGCGCTCTTTGCATTTTGGAACCCTGTTTTTGTGCAGGGCGGGAACCTGATGAATATCGTCGAAGGTTCGGCGGTATTGATGATCCTGGCCCTGGGAATGACATTGATCGTGGCGACCGGCGGCATTGATCTGAGCATCGGGATCGCGCTTGATTTCGGAGCAGCTTTTGCCGTTGTCGCGATGAAGTCCTACGGCCTTGACTGGTTCGGTGCGGCCTGCGCGGGGGTTATCGGTGGCTCGATTGTGGGGCTGTTTAATGCGTTGCTGGTCGTTGGGCTGAAGATCAGCCCGTTTCTGGCGACGCTGAGCACGTTTTTCATCGGCTCCTCGGTGCAGCGGATCTTTACCAACGGAGGCGGCCCGATCTCGCACCGCCGCATGCCCGAAGAATTTCGCAACCTCGCACTTGGCGATGTATTCGGGGTCCCGACCGAGGCCGTGATCGCCTTTGTGCTGGTGGTCATCTACTTTATCGTGCTTGAGCGGTCGATCTGGGGGCGGCGCATCCATGCGATGGGGATGCAGCGATCGGCTGCCGTGGTCGCAGGCATCCGTGTGAACCGCATCCTGATCCTGTGCTTTGTCGCAGCCGCGGCCACCTGCGCGATTGCGGGTCTGATCGCCGCAGCCAACATTCGGATGTTCACGCCGCTGTCCGGGTTTTCCTATCTGCTGGACGCCATCGCGGCCGTGTTTATCGGTGCGGCACTGCATTCACGCGGGCGTCCCAATATTCCGGGGACGGTGATGGGGGTACTGTTTCTTGGGATGGTGGCCAACGGGCTGAACCTGATGGGATTGAACTTCAACACCAAGGATGCGTTGCAGGGGATTATCCTTGTTTCGGCACTCGCGCTGGCGGTGGCCCAACGCAAGGCGCGCAACGGTTAGGTTTCTATCGTTGGGGGCCGCGTGACCCGCATGGCGGGGACCGGGCCATCCCATTTTTCGGCCCTTACAACACAGGTATGTGCGATATTCCCCTGGCTTAAGGATGAACATCCCTGATCAATCGTCAGCACGTTCGGATTGCCATGTACATCGATTGTCTCACCGTTGATGGTCTGGGGGTCAAACCACGCGCCGGTCGGCAGGGAAAGGCAATCCGCACGAAGATCATCGCGAAGTTCAGCCGCGCATAGGCACGCACCGCGCGGGCTGGTCAGTTTTATCAGATCGCCGTCCCGTACCCCCAACGTCGCCGCGGCCTCGGGATGCAGCGCGCACACCTCGCGCCCCTGTCTCTTGGCGGCCTGCGCCTCGCGTCCCATATCGTTTTGTGAGTGCAGACGCGTCGCGGGTTGGCCAGAAATCAGATGGAATTCACCCGGTTTCAGGTGCGCGCCTTCAACGGGGGCCAACCACGCCGGATGGCCGGGGCAGTCAGGCAGACCCATGGCTGCGATCGTTTCGTTGAACAGGGTGATCTTGCCACTTTCGGTGGCCAGTTTATGAGCGTCAGGGGCCCCCACGAAACGCTTGAACGCGATCCGTTCTTCGACCGCATCGGGCAAATCAAACCGACCCGTATTCCGGAAGGTTTCAAAATCGGGCAAGGCAAAGCCGTGCGCCTGTGCCACCTCTTGGGATTGCGCCCAAATGTGGCGCAGCCAACCATCGGTGTCGCGTCCTTCGGTGAAGGCTTCTTGCAGGCCCAGCCGTTCTGCCACGCCGACGAAAATCGTATGATCATCGCGGGCCTTGCCCAAGGGTTCGAACATTGCGCTCATATACAGCAGCGTTGGATCGCGGCGGTTCATCATAATGTCGTCGCGTTCCAGAGGTGTCGTGGCTGGCAGTACAAGATCGGCCCGGCGCGCCGTAGCCGTCCAGCTGTGCTCGTTTACGATCACCGTTTCAGGCCGGCACCATGCCCGTTCAAGCCGAAACAGATCCTGATGGTGATGAAACGGATTGCCACCTGTCCACCAGACCAGACGCAGGTCAGGGTAGTGGCGGGTTTCGCCGTTGTAGACATATGGCGCGCCCGGGTTCAGCAATGCGTCCGCGATCCGCGCCACCGGGATGAAATCCGGGACGGCGTTTTGTACCCCGGGCAGCGATGGCCAGGGGATCAGCTTTGCTGCGCGACCCACGGGCGTGGTCGACCCATAGCCAAACGCATACCCCGTGCCGGGCTGACCGATCTGGCCCAATACACAGGCCAGCGCGAGCCCGGCCCAGATCGGTTGCTCTCCGTGATCAGCGCGCTGCATGCCCCAGGCCATTGAAACCATGACGTTTTTACGTGCCAGCTCTGCGGCCAATGTGGTAATGATAGTCGCATCCAGATCACAAATCGCCGCCGCCCATTCTGGCGTCTTGGGCGTGCCATCCGATTGCCCGCGCACATAGCGTTCCAATTCCGCCCAACCGCTCGTGTATGTTTCCAGGAACTTGCGGTCCTCACGTCCCAAGCGCAAGATTTCGTGAATGAGGGCGAGGATCAGCGCGCTGTCTGTTCCGGGTCTGATCGCCATCCAGTCATCGCGCGCTTCACCCCGTTCGGGCGCAATAGTCACCACCCGCACGCCGCTGTCCTTGAGTGCGTCAATCCATGGTCCGACCTCGTGGGTGGACGTGCCAGCCGCAGTGATCTGCGCTGTGCGCGCGGAAATACCGCCAAATGCGAGTACGATGTCACAGTGTTGGGTGACCAGTGGCATTGCCGTCATCTGATCCTGAAAGGCGCGGTTCGAAAGGCCGATGATATGGGGGAACAACACTTCGGCGGTGGCGTGGGAATAGGTTTCGCGGGACGATGTGAAGCCACCCGCAAGTGCCAGAAGCCGCCTCATCTGGCTTTGGGCGTGATGGAAACGCCCGGCGCTTGACCAGCCGTAGGACCCGCCGAAAATTGCCGCATTGCCATAGGTTTGCCGAACACGGTCCAATTCTGATGCGGCCAGATCAAGCGCATGATCCCAGCCAATTTCAACAAAGCTATCGTCGCAACGCCCCGCACCTTTGTCCCCGTTCAGCCAGCCCTTGCGGGCGACCGGGGACATGACACGTGCATTGCTGTTGCGTGCCGCACTGACCCAGCCCCGCCCAATCCGTGATGGTGCAGGATCACCCGACAGCGGGGTCAGTTCCGTATCACCGACTTCAAACTGGTAGCTGCCCCAGTGGGCTGCGGTATACTTCATCGAAACTCTCACAAAGTTGGGTCGAGCATCACTTTGATCTGAAGCTCGCCTGGTTCCGGTTTGTGCGTCAAGGCGGCCTCGAAATCCTCCAAAGGATATACATGCGTCACGCTGGCGTCGCCATCAATCTTGCCCCGCGCCATCAAATCCAGCGCTGTTTCATAGGTGAATGGCGCAAGATGCCCGCCGCGAATGTCCAGTTCCTTGAATTCACCAAAGATGTTCAGATCAATGCTGGCGGGGGATTTGTAAACGCCGAAAACCACCAGCCGCGCGCCTTTGCGCACAATCTGCAAACCCTGTTCGAAGGCCGATGTCTGGCCCGACGCCTCAAGGAAAACATCCGCCCCGCGCCCCTGCGTCAGGTCACCAAGGGCTTCGGCCAATTGCGGATCGTCGGGTGCAAAGGCCAGATCGGCACCAAGGGTCAAAGCCGCGGCGCGTTTGGCTGCACCGGGGTTGATCAGGATCACCTTGCGCGGGGTTTTCAGGGCGGCGGCCTGCACCATACCCATCCCGATGGGGCCGGCACCTGAGATCACGACCACATCATCAAACTGAATATCAGCCCGCTGCACCCCGTGGATCGCATTGGCCAAAGGTTCGGTGTAACAAGCCGCCTTGTTGCTCAGCCCATCGGGCACCTTATGGATCACAGCACCTGCGGGATAAATCATGTATTCCGCCCATCCGCCGTCCAGCGTGGCCCCCAGAACCTGCATATGATCGGTAAGATGATACGCCCCACGCTGGCGATAGAAATCGTCGCCCGTGGTGACGTTCAGTTCCGCAATGGCGCGGTCACCGGGTTTTAATCCAGTGGCCTGCGCCGCTTGTGCATCAAGCTCAACGACGGTGCCTGTAAATTCATGGCCGGGCGTGAAGGGAAAGTTCAGCGCCCAAGGCCCTGTTGCATCCCACATGGCGCGATCGGCGGCGCATATCCCGGAGGCGTCCACGCGCACAAGAACCTCGCCGGGACCCGGCTGAGGAAAGGGTTGGTCGGACACCAACCGATGCCGTCCACCAAAGCCCTCACATCGCACGGCTTTCATGGTGCCTTTCATGGTCACAGTCCTCCACAGCATAAATTCCGGCCTGTCGGCCCAATGGTCTTGCTCTATACATTTGATCAGTATATTGACTAATGTAAAGAAAAAGGAGACGAGCGATGCGCAATGAACGACAGACGGACAAGGTCGCCCTGGGCATTCGACGCCGCGTCTTCGAACATGCCATTCGCAACAATGGCGGCTACCTGAGCCAAGCCTGTTCGGCTGCCGAACAGCTTGCATGGCTTTACAACGAAGAGCTGAACCTTGGTGCGCCAACGCTGCCCTTGATCCCCAAACCCTTCGAAGGCGTGCCGTCCCCAGGCAACCCGGATTACCATACCGGTGCCGGATACAATGGCCCCTCGACGCCTGAGTTTGACCGTTTATTCATCGCGCCCGCACATTACGCTCTGGTCGCATATGCAACGTTGATCGAGGTGGGCCGCATGGCACCTGAAGGGCTTGAGATGTTCAATCAGGACGGCTCTTCGGTTGAGATGATCGGCGCGGAACACAGCCCCGGTATGGAGGTGCACAACGGCACGCTTGGCATTGGTTTGTCGACCGCCTCTGGCCTTGCCTACGGGCGGCGGCTGCGCGGAGACACCGGACGGACATGGGTGTTCATGTCCGATGGCGAGGTCCAGGAGGGCCAGACATGGGAAGCCGTGCAGGCCTGTGCGCATCACGGCATCGACAATGTGCTGGCAATGATGGATGTGAACGACCAGCAATGTGATGGCGCGATGTCATCAGTGATGGAAGTGGGCGACATCCGCACGAAATTCCTGAATTTTGGCGCGGCCTGTGTCGAAATCGATGGCCATGACCTGAACGCGATGCGCGACGCGGTGCACGAGCCCCACGATGGCAAGCCGCTGATCATTCTGGCGCGGACCAACCCGTTCCACACCATGTCCATTCTTGAAGAACGCTTTCCACGGCTGCATTACGTGCGCTTCAAGTCCGAGGTTGAGCGCGCACGCTTCAACACATCCATTGCGGCCGACCTTGGCGTCGATCCCGTTGACTACACCCATTAAGGAGGCCCGAGACATGGTAGAAATGGTAAACCGCCCCTACGCATCGGCCTTTGAAAGTTTTGCTGCGGGTAACCCGGATATTTTATGCCTCAGCGCGGATCTGACATCGTCGTGTGAGATTGACGGGTTTCGCGACAGACATCCCCATCAGTTTCTGTCTCTTGGCATGGCCGAGCAAAATATGATGAGCTTCGCCGGTGGTCTTGGCCTTGCCGGGTTTCGCCCTTTCATTCACACCTTTGGCGTCTTTATGTATCGCCGTCCCTATGACCAATTGATGGCTTCCATCGCATATCCTCGGCGTAAGGTGCGTATGATGGGCTTTCTGCCGGGTGTCACCACACCGGGCGGCATGACGCACCAGTCCATTGAGGACATCTCGGTCATGCGATCGATCCCCAATATGACCATTCTTGAGACTGGCGACGCCACGGAAGTTGAAAGCATCTGCGAGGCGGCCGACAGCATCGATGGCCCCGTGTGGTGCCGCGTCTTGCGCGGATCGGTGCCCCGCCTGTTTCACACGCCGATCAAAGTGGGTGAGATGAGGGAGTTGTCGTCAGGGGATGATATCCTTGTGGTGACATCCGGTATCTGCACCGAGGAAGCCATGCGCGCCTGCGCCGCTTTTGCGAATGCGGGGCTATCGATCCGTCACCTGCACCTGCACACCATCAAGCCGTTCAATACCGAAGCGCTGCTGGATCAGATCGGCAGCGTCAAGCATGGGGTTGTGACGCTGGAAAATCACGTGACAGAAGGTGGGATCGGCTCGCTTGTAGCGGAAACCATGGCCGATGCGGGCGTGGGTAAGAAACTGGTGAGGCTGGGACTGCAAGATACCTATGCACACGGTGGATCGCGCCCATACCTGATGCGCTATTATGGTCTGGACGCCCTTGCGTTGGTCAAGGGTATCGAAGGGTTGATGGGACAGGAATTCGGTATCACGGAAGACGATCTTGCGACCGCGCGTGTCGATGATGTGCACTCATTGGTCAAGGCGGAGGCGCTGTGACGGAACCGCAAACTGCAAAAGGGTCATAGAACCCGGATGCCGACCCAAAACCGCTCCAGAGTGACGAGGTCTGCGTCTGGTCTGCCAATGTGGGTTAATGCGAACCTACCTTGATGAAGCTCCGTTGATTTCGGCCGTTCTGCGTTCATCACCGCCCCCGAGTCAAGCGGTGAAGATGTCTGATCTAGTGTGATTGGTGACGCGTACTGGGCGCGGTGAAGCGATAAGGGCGTCTTCGTTCCGATGCCGGTGAAATCGGTGGCGGTTCACGGTGAGGAGAAGACGGTGATGACCCTCCCCCGGTGGTCCCTCACGAAGTGGTGCTGGAACCCAACGGATCTGAAAGCCTATCGTAGGGGCATCCACTGAACCCCTTTGTTACTGTGGGTTCTGCGCATCCATCGCTGGCGCTGGCTTTTGATCTCTGATCCGGCAACCGAACGCATCATCATTGCGTTTGCGGCGTGTCCGCAATCGCGAACAGCGCCCGCGTGGCCTTGTTCACCCCTGCATCAGTGGCTTGGGCCGACAGGGCGACCGCAACAACGAGAGTATAGACATTCACATGCTACAGCTCCCCTTTGGGTTCGGGGTCTGCGGCCTGAAAGCGGGTAAAGATCGCGCGGATCGTGTGATAGTCGAGTTGCCTGGCCATGGATGGAAGGTAGGGGGGAAGTTGATGTGGGGGGCAAGGTGTGGTGGCGCGGAGGCGGCGAAGGGTGAAGAAGCCGACAGTTACAACCGTTCGGCAATGCGTTGAATTTCTGATATTGGTTTAGTGACCTCAAGATGGATAGCTTAGCATGTCTGCGAAAAAACCTCTGGTACGAGTTGAGGACTTCATCGGTGATTGGCAAAAGTCTCCATTTGCCAGTGCGTCGGAATTTCCCTGGGACGTCACCACACGTGCAAGCGAACTCATCTCCCGGCAGATCAAGTGTCTCGGTGACGATTATCTTATTGACGGGGATATCGCGATCCACCGCTCCGCGACGGTCGAGCCAAACGCCACTCTCAAGGGGCCAATTATTATCAGTGAAAGCTGTTTCGTGGCAAATGGGGCGTACCTTCGAGGCGGCGTGTTCCTTGATCGAAATTGCATAATCGGCCCTTCGTGCGAGGCCAAAACCGTGTTCATGTTTGAAGGTTCAAAAATCGCCCATCTTAGTTTCGTAGGAGATAGTATTATTGGCAGCCACGCAAATATCGAAGCTGGTGCCATGGTCGCCAACTATCGCAATGAGATGCGTTTGAAAGGGATACTCATCCAATGGGGGGATCATATCATCGATACAGGCCATGACAAATTCGGAGCGTTGATCTCTGATGATGTACGGCTTGGTGCCAACTCGGTCGTTGCGCCCGGTGCAATTCTGTCGCCTGGATTCAGGTTGAAACGCCTTGGTTCGATCGACATGCATCCGGATGCTGTCCAAACTGATCCGCCAGCACATCATGGCAGAAGCGGATATTGAAACCTCCGCTTGCGCACAGCAACAAAGTTCCGCAAACCTGACGGACGCCAACCGTGGTTCAGCCCCAATACTATCCGCACGAAACGGGTCGCGTCTGGTCGTAACACACCCTACCTTCTCGATATGCAACACACACCCGATACCGCCTACCACTACAACGTCATGCGTCGCGCCATTGATCTGATCGATGCTGCGGGCGATCCCCTCAGCCTTGATGCACTGGCTGGCGAAATGGGCATGAGCCCGGCGCATTTTCAGCGTGTCTTTTCCCGGTGGGTTGGTGTGTCCCCCAAGCGCTATCAACAATATCTCACCCTCGGACATGCCAAGGCGTTGCTTGCGGATCGCTTTACCACCCTTGAGGCGGCGCATGAGGCCGGGTTGAGCGGGTCGGGTCGCTTGCATGACCTGTTCCTGCGATGGGAGGCGATGAGCCCCGGGGAATTTGCCAAGGGAGGCGCGGGCCTCACGATCTATTGGGGATGGTTTGACAGTCCTTTTGGGTTGGCCCTCGTCATGGGCACAGACAAGGGTATCTGCGGCTTGGGCTTTGCCGCCGAAATGGGCGAGGACTGGGCGATGGAGGACCTTGTCACGCGCTGGCCCAAGGCGGATTTCATTGAGGACCCGCTGCGTTTGCGCCCGTGGGTGCTGGCGGCGTTCGGGGCGGAAGAGGCAGAGTTGAGCCACGCGCCCCTTTACCTGATCGGCGCGCCATTCCAGATCAAGGTGTGGGAGGCATTGCTGCGCATTCCATCGGGTCATGTCACCACCTATTCCGAAATCGCGGGCAGCATCGGCAATCCACGGGCGGTGCGCGCCGTGGGCACAGCCGTTGGGCGCAATCCGGTCAGTTGGCTGATCCCGTGTCATCGGGCGTTGCGCAAATCGGGTGGCTTGGGCGGCTACCATTGGGGTTTACCAGTCAAACGGGCGCTGCTGGCCTATGAATCCGCGCGGATTGAGGCCTGATCTTTATGAAATAATATGCGCGGGATGCCGCTTATGTGATTTTCCCCCTATTTTGTCGGAACCGTGCAGGACTATCTTGTGGTGGAATGAGGTGCTCTGCCCGAACAGGGCCCGTTTTCGAAGGCAGTAGGATAAATTGATGACCAAACTTACACTTTCCATCGCCATGAGTGCCGTGATTGCACTGGGCGCATGCACCGAACCAGACGGCAGCGGTGTGAACCCTAACCAAAAACGCAACACCGGTGCTGCGATCGGCGCGGCCTCCGGTGCGGTGATCGGTGCCATTGCGGGTGATCGCAATACAGCCATCGCGGGTGCCCTCGTGGGTGGCGCAGTGGGGGCCGGAATCGGCTATAACCTCGACCAGCAAGAGGCCGAACTGCGGGCGAGTCTGAACAACAATGTCACCATCACCAACACAGGTGATCGGTTGATCGTATCCTTCCCCGAGGCGATCCTGTTTGCAGTCAACAGCTTTACCGTACGCCCAAGCCTTGGTGCGGACATGGCTGCACTGGCTGACAGCTTGCAGCAATACCCGGACTCGACAGTGCAGATCGTGGGTCACACGGACTCTGATGGCGATGCCGCCTTTAACCAGCAACTCAGCGAACGCCGGGCCAATGCAGTTGCGGACGTGTTGCTGAATCAGGGCGTCCCGTTCAACCGCGTGCGCACCTTTGGGCGCGGTGAAAGCCAGCCCATCGCGACGAATGCGACGGCCGAGGGCAAGGCGCAGAACCGCCGCGTTGAAATTGTGATCCTGCCCAACGCATAAATACCCAAAATCTTGGTAACTTGACGCTAAGGCCCGTGATGTGATCGCGGGCCTCTTGTTTTGTGGGGCTTCAGCGCGGATTGTGGATCTGGAAACAAGCAGGACTTAACATATGAGCACGCCAACCCTTTTGGGCATTTCAGGTTCTTTGCGGGCCGGTGCGACCAACCGAAAGCTTTTGCGCGAGGCGGCGCGGCTGTTTGGTGACTGCACCTATGTTGAGGCCGATATTCTGATGCCGCTCTATGATGGTGACAGTGAGGAGGCCGATGGCCCGCCTGAAGCTGCGGAAACCCTTGCGGGCCAGATTGTCGAAGCGGATGCGGTGCTGATTTCGACGCCGGAATACAACAAGGGCCCCTCTGGCGCGCTCAAGAATGCGCTTGATTGGGTCAGCCGCATACCGGGTAATCCGTGGGCAGACAAACCCCTCGCCGTGATGTCGGCTGCCGCGGGTCGCGCGGGCGGAGAGCGCGCGCAGATGATCCTGCGCGGTTACATGGTCCCTTTCCATCCGCGCATCCTGCAAGGCCCCGAGGTGCATCTGGCTGAATGCCACACCCAGTTCGATGCGAACAACACCTTGACCAGCGAGATTTATGCCCGGACGCTCGGCGACTTGATGCAAAAACTGCGGGC
Source organism: uncultured Tateyamaria sp. (assembly GCF_947497045.1). Taxonomy (GTDB): domain Bacteria; phylum Pseudomonadota; class Alphaproteobacteria; order Rhodobacterales; family Rhodobacteraceae; genus Tateyamaria. The sequence continues at coordinate 183,943 of NZ_CANMEU010000005.1, forward strand.
CGAGCTGCGCCGTTAGAGGGATGTGCTGATCTCGATCAGATTGCCATCCGGGTCGCGAATATAGAGCGAGCGTATCGGGCCGGTTGCGCCTGTGCGCATCACAGGTCCTTCAACGATCCGGGTCTTTGTTGCGCTGAGATGTGCCGTCCAGTCGCTGAGGGGCACCTCGGTCCGAAAACACAGATCGGCACTGCCCGGTGTCGGTGTTACGGCCTTGGGCTCAAATTCGGCCCCTGCCTGGTGTAAATTGATCTTGTGCCGGCCAAATTGCAGAGCGTGGCGGGTGCTGCCATCTGCGATAGTAAAGGGCGCATGTGCCATCCCCAACACATCCGTGTAAAAGGTCAAGGTCGCGTCAAGATCGCGGACCGTCAGCACCAAATGGTCGAGTGTGTGGACTGTGGGTTGTTCCAATTTCCGGCGGCCTCGCGCATGGTTTCTCAATGCAGGATGCCCGACCTATCATATATCGTCAAAGTGACGTTCTGGACCCCGCCCGTGCGTGCGCGATGTATACCGCGTTGGGGATGCCGTGTGATGTGCAAACGGGTGATCCCTTGCCCCCGTTTTTCCATCAGCTTTATTTCTGGACACCTCAACTGCCTGGTACTCTGGGCCGCGACGGACATCCCAAAGTCGGGGGGCTGATCCCGGATATGGGCCTGCCCCGCCGCATGTGGGCCGGTGGTCGGCTGCAATTTGATGCGCCGCTGCGTGCGGGTGTGCCAGCTGAACGGCGCTCGGTGTGTGAGGCTGCTACCCGGAAGGAGGGGCGCAGCGGCCCGCTCGCGGTTGTGACCCTACGCCATGAGATTTGGCAGGATGGCGCGGTGTGCCTGCTGGAATGGCAGGATTTGGTTTATCGCGCAGATGCTGGCCTGACACCGGGTTCCCCGATGGCCGACACCAATGAGGATGAGGCGCGCGATGTGCCTTTCGATCCGACATTGCTGTTTCGCTATTCCGCGCTCACCTTCAATGGGCACCGTATTCACTATGATGTGCCTTATGCCCGCGACGTCGAAGGCTATGCGGGTTTGGTCGTGCACGGCCCGTTATTGGCGCAATATCTGATGCTGATGGCTGAAGAGGCGTTCGGGCCTTTGACGCAGTTCTCATTCCGTGCAACTGCCCCTTTGATGGACTTTGAAACAGCGACCCTGTGCCGACGAGGCCGGACGCTATGGGTGCGTGGCCCGGATGGGCGGCAGTGCATGGTAGCCGAGGCCTAGAACGAGGCTGCGACCTCGAACCCCCTAGGAATGGTGTTGCGCCCCTCGATGATCAGGTCCGCCATCGTTTGGGCGACTTTGGGGGCCATGCCAAATCCGATCTTGAACCCCCCATTGGCGATGAAATGCCCCGGCCTGTCCGGCCAGGGGCCCATCATAGGCGCCCGGCTGCGACTGCGGGGGCGCAGCCCGGCCCATCGCCTGAGCTCTGGTGCGTCGCGCAGCGCAGGCACGGCGTTGCGGGCGCGGCTCAGGATTGCGTCAAGTTGTGCGTCTGTGGCGGTCGGATCGTCATACTCTCGCTCGGTGGTGGAGCCGATGGCCGTGGTCCCGTCGCTGTGTGGAATGATGTGCAGCGTATCCGCAAAAAGCTGCGGCGCGTTCGGCATGGCATAATCCAGCAGAACCGCTTGCCCTTTGATCCCTGCACCCACCATGCGGCTATGATTGGCGTTGAGTTCATTGAGACCCGCAACCCCGGTGGTGTGGATAGTGAGCGCGGTATCGGGCCCATCGGGTCGTACGGTGACCCTCTTTGTCGCCAGTGCCGCGACAAGGGTGAGACAGGCCTGATGCGGATGAATGCGCGCGCTGAGTGTGTCGTGAATTTCGTATCCTGTCGGGCTGTGCGCGCCCCAATTTGTGTCGGTGACAGGTCGCACGATCCACTGCGCCGTGTCCCCCCAAAGCGTTGCGGCGGTTTCAGCGCGTTGATGAGCCAATGCGAGGGCTGCGTCATCGGCGATGGGTTGGGTGCGCCCCAGGCGGCCATAGCCTGCGCTTTGACCACCCGTCCGTTCAACATTGGCCCAGAACTCCGCGGCCATCAGCAGGCTTTCAAGCTGAAACTGCTTTTTCGGGTTCCAGTTTTCGGGCACATGCGGTGCCAATGCACCGACGATGCCCCCGCTTGCCCCTGCGGCGGCCCCATTCGGGTCGATGACCTGCACGGATGCGCCGCGCTGCGTCAATTCCCATGCGATCGATAGCCCGAAAATACCCGCACCGCGCACTGTGATCTTGTCGATTGCCAAGGTGGTGCCCTTTCGGTCAATGTCTGCCTCGTCAGGAGCGTCTTACAGGGGCAGGCAATGCAGGACCAGCGCGCGGAACTGGACTGGCGGGATGGTGGTGTGCCAGTGTCGCGCCGCTTTGATGATCCGTATTTCAGTCTCGACAATGGGCTGGCTGAAACGCGGCACGTGTTTCTGGAGGGCAACGGCTTGCCGGGACGGTTTGTGGACGGGTTCCACGTTGCCGAGTTGGGGTTTGGCACGGGCCTGAATTTCCTGACCACTTGGGCTGCATGGCGCGCGGCTGGCGTGAAAGGTACGCTGCGTTTCACGAGTTTTGAGGCCTTTCCGATGACCCCCAAAGATATGGGCACCGCGCTGGCTGCGTTTCCAGAGGTGACAGAGCTGGCCCACGCGATGTTGAGCGGTACACCTTTGGAGGGGGTCGAGTTGCGCGTCATCAAAGGCGATGCACGCATCACACTGCCTGCATGGGACGGCATGGCCGATGCGTGGTTTCTGGACGGGTTCTCACCCGCCAAGAACCCCGAATTGTGGGGTGCGGATCTGATGGCATCTGTTGCAGCGCATACGGCTTTCGACGGCACCGCCGCGACGTACACTGCCGCGGGGTTTGTGCGCCGGGGGCTGGAGGCCGCAGGCTTTGACGTCACCCGCGTTCCCGGTTTTGGGCGCAAGCGTCACATGACGGTCGCGACCTTGCGATGAGTGCGGGCAACAACACACGCCTTGGGATTGCGCTGATGATCGCCGTGTCGGTGGTGTTTGCAGGTCAAGACGGCATCTCGCGCCATCTGGCGAGCGAATATAACGTCTATATGGTCGTGATGATCCGATACTGGTTTTTCGCCGCCTTCGTTATCACCATTGCGGCGCGTAAGGCCGGAGGCGTCGCTGCCGCTGCCAGCACCAAGCGGCCCGTGGTTCAGGGGTTTCGAGGGCTGCTGCTGGCCGCTGAGATTTGCGTGATGGTCAGTGCCTTCACGATCCTTGGGCTCGTGGAAAGCCATGCGGTCTTTGCCGCCTATCCGTTGCTCGTGGCCGCCCTGTCTGGGCCTGTACTGGGCGAGCATGTGGGCTGGCGGCGATGGGCCGCGATTGGGGTTGGGTTTGTCGGTGTGCTGTTTATTCTCAAGCCCGGACTGGGCGTGTTTAACCCGGCGGCGGTGATCCCGCTGATCTCGGCGGTGATGTTTGCGATGTACGGATTGCTGACCCGGTACGTCGCCCGTGATGACAGCACGGCCACCAGCTTTTTCTGGACAGGCACGACGGGCGCGGTGGCGATGACCTGCGTCGGTCTGTGGTTCTGGGAGCCGATGAGCGGTGTTGACTGGGCGTGGATGGGGGCACTTTGTATGACCGGATCGCTTGGGCACTGGCTGCTGATCCGCTGTTATGAGGTGGCAGAGGCAAGTGCCGTGCAGCCGTTCGCCTATTTTCAGATGGTGTTTGCCGCTGGGGTCGGGATCGTGCTTTTCGGCGAGGCGTTGCAGATCAACGTGTTGATCGGTGCCGCGATCATTGTGGCTGCGGGCCTGTTCACCCTATGGCGCGAACGGCAGCAGGGTTGAGCCTGTGAGTTCTTCGCTGAACGGGATCGGCAGAGCGTCTTTGCCGAGTCGTGCACGATAGACAGGCAGGCTTTCGGTGACCCGCATCACGTAGTTGCGCGTTTCGCGGAAAGGGATGTGCTCAATCCAGTCAATAACGTCGAACTCCGGACCAAGGCGGCGTGGATCTCCATAGAGACCCATCCAACGGATCGGACGGCTGGGGCCTGCGTTATAGGCTGCGGACATCAGGATCACGTTGCCGCCGAACTGGGGCACAAGCTGGCTGAGAAAGGTGGACCCGAGTTCGGCGTTGTAGACCGGATCGGTTGTCAGTCGCGCTGTTGAATGTTCATCATTGCGCCCAAGACTGCCCGCCACCTCCTGGGCTGTTGCAGGCATCAACTGCATCAGACCGCGCGCGCCTGCACTTGATTGCACCTTGGGATCAAATTCGCTTTCACGCCGAGCGATGGCGAGGTTCATCTCGGGGGCCATGGGCAGGTCCGCCTCTGCCAGTGGGTGTAGCGCGTAATAGGGGGCGTGCAATGTGATCCCACGCCGCGCCACCTGCTTGCCGATCATCACCGCCAGATGGGGTTGCTCCGCATCAATGGCGGCTTGCCCAAGCTGAGCGGTTTCAGTGGGGTGAAGCGTTTCGGCCAGATGGGTCCAGAACCGCTCGGCCAAATCCAACTCATCGGAGGCTTGCAGGAGCAGACCCGCCTGGAACAGGTCCCGTTCGGCGAGGTCAGAGCTGCGCCAATCCGGCACGGAGGCGGTGCCGGCCAACAGTGGGTCGATGGGCAGATCGCCCCGTTCGGCGGCCAGCAATCCATAGAATGATGTCTGAAACTGCGCCCCATCAGCATAGGCGGCTTGGGCGGCATCGGAACTGCCCATCGCTTCGTGCGCGCGCCCGATCCAGTATCCGGCGCGTCCGCGTGAGATGAGGGAGGTGATGGCGGCCCGGTGGTTCTGGAAATGCCCGAGGGCCAGTTCGGGATCGTCAAGCTTGCGCAGCGCGATATAGCCTGCGAGCCATTCCAGATCGGCGTAATTCGACCCGAACATCAGAAAGTGGTTGGCTGCCATCTGATAGGCGCGGCTGGCATCCCCGCCACGCATTTCATCGCGCACCACGGCGCGGCGACGGTTCGCCCATGCCTCGGGTCGGCCAAGCGTGTCGGCAGAGCGGGAGGTTGCCAGCAGCAGGTCTTTGGCATCATCCCATCGCCCCTTGCGGATACGCCATTCAAAGCGGTCGTGGGACAGGCCTGCGTCCGATTGCAGCGCCGCAGGCAGCGCATCAATCAGGGCGTTCACAGTGGTGCTGCCAGCTTGCAGAGCAAGGCGGGCGCGTCCGAGTGCTGCCTGATCATCCGGGATCAGATCGAACATCCGGCGTGCGTCGTCGCGTTGACGATCCCAGAGCATTGCCGTGGCGCGCGCCTGATGATGGGGGCGGATCACCTCGCCGTAGAGCGACAGATAGAGCGCGTGGGTGGCTGCGGACATTGGCATGGTGCGCCACGCCAGGATCAGGGCAGTCTCGGCTTTGCTGCGTTGACCTGCGCTGATCAGGGCGGCGGCGTAATCAAGGGTGGCGGAGGCGGTTTGCGGGATCGCATCGTCATAGAACCGTAGCAGGGCCGCGTCCCCGGCTTTGGCCACGGCATCCTCTGATTGGCGCAGCAGATAGGCTTGTCCCGGCCAATCGGGCCGCCGGCCCAGGAATGCGCGCACCTCGGCGTAGGTACCACGGCCTGTGCGCAGTCGATGCCATTCGATTACGTCCGCCGCGATGGGGCCATCCCGGGCAGCAAGTGCGGCGGCGGTGTCCCAGTTGCCTGCGCGCATCGCATCCAGTGCCCAACCAAGTGGGCGGGGTCGTTCGGCCAAAGCGGTCACAGCCAGCAGAAAAAGCGCCATTACGGCGCAGGCACATCGGCTCATCACTTGCATTTCCCAACGCCTCATGGCTAGAGCCTTGCAGCATATGACAGGACTGCGGGGTTTCAACTCACGATGCTGCCATATGCGCATTTCATCCCAGGCCATTTGCCTGCCACACGTAAAAAAGGAGCTTCGAGATGTTTAAAGGTTCTATGCCTGCCCTCGTAACGCCGTTTCGTAACGGCGCTTTGGATCTGGAAACGCTCAAGAAGCTGGTTGAGTGGCATATCGGCGAGGGGACCAACGGGTTTGTGCCCGTCGGCACCACAGGCGAAAGCCCCACGCTGACCCATGAAGAGCACGAGACCGTCATCGACACGGTGGTGAGGGCCGCTGCGGGCCGCGTGCCCGTGATCGCGGGGGCCGGGTCCAACAATACGGTCGAGGCGATCCGCTTTGTGCAATTCGCCGAAAAAGTTGGGGCGGCTGCCGCGCTGGTCGTGACGCCGTATTATAACAAGCCGACGCAACGCGGGTTGATTGCCCATTTCACGGCCTTGCATGATTGCGCCGATATTCCGATTGTCATCTACAACATTCCCGGCCGGTCCGTCGTCGATATGACGCCCACGACCATGGCTGAACTGGCCAAATTGCCCCGTATTGTGGGGGTAAAGGACGCGACCGGCGATCTGGCCCGTGTGTGCGAAACCCGCATGGCCTGTGGCCCTGACTTTGTGCAGCTGTCTGGTGAGGATGCGACTGCACATGGGTTCAACGCCCAAGGTGGCGTGGGTTGTATTTCGGTTACGGCAAACGTCGCCCCCAAGTTGCTTGCGCAGATGCAGGCGGCCTGTCTTGCGGGGGACTATGCCACCGCGCTCGAGATTCAGGACAAGGTCATGCCGCTGCACAAGGCGATCTTTACCGAGCCGGGCTTGGTCGGTGCGAAATATGCGATGTCACAGTTGGGCCTGTGTTCGGACGAGGTCCGTCTGCCCCTGACAGGCTTGGCGGATGAAACCAAAGCATTGATCAACGCAGGCCTGACCCACGCGGGCTTGATGTAAACCGTTGGGGCGGGCGATTACGCTCGCCCCAAACTTAGCGTTTGCCGTAGTAGAGGCCGACGACGTGTTCAGCTTCGGCAAAGAACAACCAACGTGAGACAAGCGCGCCCGCGACGTGGCTGATCACGGCCAGCAGAGCCAGCACATGCGAGAATGATACCGCCAGCAGCGCGATGGGCAGTACTGCCATGAGCGCGATCGCAATGATCCGCAGCTTTTGGCTGTGTTTGCGCCCCACGACGTATACAAACTCCTTGAGAAGGTAGTTCGTGCCGGTATGCGGCGGTTCAAACGCGCGCACGCTGCCGATGTTGCCCAGCCCCGTTGCGGTGGCGAGCGATGTGCCTGACCCGGAAAGTGCCCCATCGCCCTGAGCCCAGAGAACGACCTGCACGACAGCCGCAATCGCCAGAAGCCCCATCGCCCACGTGACTTGTCCGGCCAGCAGTGCACCGCCCGCAAAGGCGTAGCTGAGGAACATCGCGGGCGTTGCGGTTGAGTTCCAGCGCGGGACCGACTTGAGCTGGGTGTAGATCATCGATGTGGTAAAGATCGTCAGCACCGAAAACACGGCCCCGATCAGGCCAAGAATCGTCCAGCGTTCCCCGAAAAAGACGAGGCCCATGCCGTAGACTGCCATGACGAGAAGCGCGATCACCGCACACCATCCTTCGCGGCTGAGCCAGGAAGAGCGCCACTGCGTGAATGCCTTGAGTGCGCGTTCGGGGCGGCCAAGGTGGAAGGTTGATGACATCAACCCACCCACTGCGCATACATATGCGATGGCGAAAAAGGCGAAGGCGGTCCAGCCTGTGACGCCCGGATATCCCAACCCAAGAAACGCCAGAAGCCCAAAGCCGATGCCCGAAAAGACGGTGAAGAAAATGACGGAAGGTGCGGGATGCATCAGAGTTTCTCCAGCGTTTTGTCGAGCCAGCCAAGGAAGCCTGTGGCCTCTTGCGCAACCGGCTCGAGGTAAGGTGCCAGAACGTCGATATCGCCAGCCCCCTCACTCAGCGTGTCCTTGGGCCGGGGGGGCAGGTATTGGTTGACCGGTTTTGTGCCCTGTTCAGGCATCAGGTCCATGCCGCCGCGTTCCGCGGTGAGCTTTGAAACGTGACTTTCGGGGTCGGCGAAGTCGCCAAAATGGCGCGCCCCTGAGGGGCAGGTCCGCACGCAGGCGGGTTCACGATCCACCTCGGGCAGGTTTTCATTGTAGATGCGGTCGACGCAGAGCGTGCATTTTTTCATCACATTTTCGACCGCGTCCATTTCGCGGGCACCGTAGGGACAGGCCCATGCACACAAGCCGCACCCGATGCAGTCGGATTCGTTGACCAACACAATGCCGTCCTCGACCCGCTTGTAGCTTGCCCCGGTGGGGCAGACGGTTACGCAGGGCGCGTCTTCGCAATGCAGGCAAGATTTGGGGAAGTGGATGAGTTGTGCTTCGCCCTGGGCGGGCTGCACTTCGAAGCTGTGGACGCGATTGAGGAACGATCCCGACGGATCTGATCCATACGCATCCATATCAGAGAGCGGTGCCCCGTAGTTTTCGGTGTTCCATCCTTTGCATGAGATCACGCAGGCATGGCATCCGACGCAGGTGTCGAGGTCGATGACGAGCCCGAGCTTTTTGGTGGTGCTTTGGGGGAGTTGTGTCATGCCAGCGTCTCGCTTGTCGTGAGGACGGACTGGGGCGCTGCCCCAGACCCCGCCGTATTTTTGGTCAAAAGAAACATCATGCTGTCGCGTCCGTGGTCAAGGTCAACTGGCTGACGGGTTTCGTTTTGGATTTGTCCCAACTGGCGATGAACCAAATGAAGGATCCGACCGCGATGGCCACGAAAGCGGCGATGGCGAGCAGAGTGCGTTGGATACCGCTCATTTGCCGACCTTCCAGCTGACTTTGGCGGGGCCTTTGCCGACAGGTGATTTGATCGGTGCCATGACGGGGTGGGATTCTTGTGGTGCGTCGACTTTTTCGATCCGCACCTTGAGGTCGAACCATGCAGCCTGTCCGGTGATCGGGTCGGAATTGGCCCATCGCAGTCCGTCGCCCTTGGGTGGCAGTAATTCGTGCATCAGGTGGTTGAGCAGGAAGCCGCGCGTTGCCTCGGGTGCTTTCTCGTCCAGCGCCCACGCCCCCTTGCGTTTGCCGATCGCATTCCACGTCCAGACCGTGTTTTCGTTCAGCGCTGCCATTTCGAGAACGGGTACCGTGATTTCGCCATGGGGTGAGGTGACCTTGGCCCAGTCCCCATCGCTGAGCGCGTTGTCCCGCATCAGCTTGGTCGGCAGATAGAGCGGGTTGTGCCCGTGCAATTGTCGCAGCCAAGCGTTTTGTGAACCCCATGAGTGATACATGGCCATGGGCCGCTGTGTGAGCGCCGTGATGGGGAAGTCGTCAACCTTGTTTTCGGGTGCGGGGTCGTACCAGATGGGCAGCGGATCCATCGTTGCCTTGATCCGTTCACGCAGATGATCGGGGGGTTGGCGATCCCCGTGCCCTTCGGCGGCGAGTTGGAACCGGCGCATGGGTTCGATGTAGAGCGAAAAGAGATAGGGTTGTGGGCTGTCATAAAGCCCCATGCCCACGGCCCAATCCTGATAGGCGGCATTCCACGGTTTGTAGTAGTTCGCCCCTTCGGGGATGTGTTCAATAAAGAAGCCCCCGTTTTCGATGTAGTTGTCGAGCTGGCTTTCGTTGACGTCGCCGCGCCCCGAAGTCAGCCCGTCTTTGCCCATGCGGAACCCTGCGAGGGGGCCGATACCGGGTTTGCGTTCGTGGTTGACGATGTAGTCCGCGTAGTCGGCGTATTTCTGGCTGCCGTCATCGTTCGTGAAGCCCGGCAGGTGCAGTCTTGCGCCCAGTTCGCAGAGTACGGATTGGAAACCACGCACATCACGGTCGGGTTCGATCACCGGCCAGCGGATCGCATCGGCGGCGGCATCCGCCTCGCAAATGGGCCGATCCAGCAGCGAGATACAGTCGTGCCGCTCAAGGTAGGTGGTGTCAGGCAGGATCAGGTCGGCGTAGGCCACCATTTCCGAGCTATACGCATCCGAATAGATGATGCGGGGGATGACATATTCGCCATCGTCGCCCTTGTCCGTCAGCATGTTGATCACACCGCCGATATTCATCGATGAATTCCAGGACATGTTGGCCATGTACATGAACAGCGTGTCGATCTTGTAGGGATCGCCCGCATGTGCGTTCGAGATCACCATGTGCATCAGCCCGTGGCTGGACATGGGGTTTTCCCACGTAAAGGCCTTGTCGATGCGAGCCGGGCTGCCGTCATCCTTCAGGGCGAGGTCTTCTGGGCCGTGCACAAAGCCCAGGTGCGGGCCGTCAAGCGGGCTGTCGGCGGTGACTTTGCAATGTGGTTTGGGATGCGCGGTCGCGGGCTTGGGGTAGGGCGGTTTGAAGCGGAACCCCCCGGGCACCTCGACGCTGCCAAGCAGGATTTGTAGCACGTGCAGCGCGCGACAGGTCTGGAACCCGTTTGCGTGGGCACTGATACCGCGCATGGCGTGGAACGACACGGGCCGCCCTTGCATGGTCTTGTGTGTTTCGCCCCGAAAATCTGTCCATTCCTGATCCAACTCGAACGCTTCGTCAAAGGCGACACGCGCAATTTCGGCGGCGAGCGTACGAATGCGTTTGGAAGAGATCCCAACACGTTCAGCGACGGCTTCGGGGGTGTATTCATCGGCCAGGTACCGTTCGGCCATATGTTGCATGACGGTGCGATGGCTGACGCCGGCGTGGCGGTGTGTGGCGGTGAGGTCTGGTTTCACCCCCTTTTGGTCAAAGGGCGTCAGTTTGCCCGTGGCCCGGTCCATGACCAGTTCCTTGCCCGCATCATCACGCAGCAAGAGGCCAAATTCAGGCGATTTTTCGTCACCGTTGACAAGGCAGGGTGCGTTGGTGAATTGAGCCAGATAGTTGACATCAATATTACCGGTTTTCATCAGGCAGTGCACCAATGACAGGATGAAAAGCCCGTCTGTGCCCGGCGTGATGCCGACCCAATCATCTGCGACCGCATTATAGCCTGTGCGGATCGGATTCACGCCGATCACGCGGGCACCGCGCCCCTTGATCTTGCCGATACCCATCTTGATCGGATTTGAATCGTGGTCTTCGGCGACGCCGAACAGCATGAACAGCTTTGTGTGGTCCCAGTCCGGTTGTCCAAATTCCCAGAACGCACCGCCCATCGTGTAGATGCCTGCGGCTGCCATATTGACCGAGCAGAACCCGCCATGGGCTGCATAGTTCGGTGTGCCAAAATTCTGCGCCCAGAAGGATGTGAAAGATTGAGACTGATCCCGGCCGGTGAAGAAGGCGAGCTTGGAGGGGTCCTTTTTGCGCAGGGGTGCAAGCCAGTCGGTGGCGATCCCCAGGGCTTCGTCCCACGAGATTTCCTCAAACTCGCCCGAACCGCGCGGGCCGACCCGTTTCAACGGGGCGCGCAGACGCGATGGCGCATTGACCTGCATGATCCCGGCGGACCCTTTGGCACAAAGCACACCCTTGTTCACGGGGTGGTCGCGGTTGCCCTCGATATAGGCAACTTTGCCGTCTTTGAGGTGCACGTTGATCCCGCAGCGGCAGGCGCACATGTAACAGGTCGTCTTGCGAATTTCGTCGGAGACTTTGGGCGACAGATCAAGCTTGGGCTGGTTCATGTGGTCTCCTGATGGGCGGCAGATTGCAGGGCGGTGACTGCGATCATATGCAGTACGTCGTCAGCGGTGCAGCCCCGGCTGAGGTCATTGGCGGGTTTGGCGAGGCCCTGAAGGATGGGGCCGATGGCGGTGCATCCCCCGATGCGTTGGGCAATCTTATAGCCGATATTGCCTGCATCGAGGTTTGGAAAGATCATCACGTTGGCGTGGCCTGCGACGGGGGATCCGGCGGCCTTGCTTGCCCCGACATCGGGGACAAAGGCGGCGTCGAATTGCAGCTCTCCATCCGCGTCGAGGCCTGGATATTGTTCCGCCAGAATATTTGCGGCCTCGGTCACCTTGGTGACGCTCGCATGGCGCGCGCTGCCTTTCGTGGAAAAGGACAGCAGGGCCACTTTGGGCGTTTCAGCCATGAGGGTCCGGCATGAGGCGGCGGATTGGACCGCGATTGCGGCAAGGTCATCGGCATTTGGGTCAATCACCAGCCCACTGTCCGAAAAGATCATGGCGCGCCTGCCCGATGGGTGGTTTTCTGGCAGAACCATGAGGAAAAAGCTGGATACCAAAGCGGCGTCGGGAGCTTTGCCGATGACTTGAAGCGCTGCGCGCACGGTATCAGATGTTGTCGCAACCGCCCCGCCCACAGTACCATCGGCGTACCCCATGCGGACAAGCATGGCGGCAAAGACCAGCGGGTTCTCTGTCAGCGTTTCCGCTTTTTCAAGTGTGACGCCTTTGTGCTGACGGTGTTCGAAAAAGCCCTGTGCGATCTCGGCCTTGCGAGGATCGACAGCGGGATCAGCTATGCGTAACTGATCAGATGGCTGGCCGCCCGCATTTTGTAATGCGGCGGTGACGGCCTTCGTTTCACCCACAAGGGTGATTGTGCTCAGACCAGCGGCAACAGCGCGAATGGCAGCGGCCACGATCCGGGGATCGTGGCCTTCGCTCAATACGATATGAGCGGGATGGGCCGCTGCACGGCTCTGGAGGTCATCCAGAACACTCATGCGGCCCAACCTGTTTGCTCAGAGTTTTTCACGTGGCTCAAACAACCTGCTCGCGCATGTCGTCTTTGCTGATCCCGGCCACTTGGACGGGCTTCTTCATGGCATCGCGACGGAATGGGTCGCCGAGTTCCTGGTTGATCATCGCTTCGATCAGCGTGGTGATCCCGTTTTCCATCTGGTCCTTGATGGCTTGGGCCAGTGCCTCGGTCAGTTCGTCTTGTGTGCGGCACACGACACCTTTGAGGCCGCATGCGTTGGCGATCCCGGCGTAGGACACATCTTCGTCCAGCTCGGTGCCGACGAAGTTGTCGTCAAACCACAGGGTCGAGTTCCGCTTTTCCGCACCCCATTGGTAGTTTCGGAAGACGATCTGCGTGATCGCAGGCCAGTCGCCGCGCCCGATGGCGGTGAGTTCGTTGACCGAGATGCCAAACGCGCCGTCACCAGCAAAGCCCACGACAGGCACATCGGGCTTGCCAATTTTCGCACCCACGATTGAGGGCAGGCCGTAGCCACAAGGGCCGAACAGGCCGGGGGCCAGATATTTGCGGCTTTCGTTGAACGACGGGTAGGCGTTGCCGATGGCGCAGTTGTTGCCGATGTCGGACGAGATGATCGCCTCGACCGGCAGCGCCTTCTGGATCGCGCGCCATGCCATGCGGGGGGCCATCCAGTCGGGCTTGGCCGCGCGTGCGCGCACGTTCCAGTCGGTGCCCGGATCGTCCTGTTCCTCGGTCATCGAGGTCAGTTCCTGCGCCCATGCGGACTTGGTGGTCGCGATGGTGTTCTTACGTTCGGTGCGGTTTGTGTCGCCCGCATCATCGCTGAGTTGCGCGGTGATGCCCTGAGCAACCTTGGCCGCGTCGCCGACGATGCCCACAGTGACCTTCTTGGTCAGGCCGATGCGGTCAGGATTCAGGTCGACCTGGATGATCTTGGCGTCGGTGGGCCAGTAATCAATGCCATAGCCGGGCAGGGTCGAGAACGGGTTAAGGCGCGTACCGAGACACAGCACCACGTCGGCCTGGCTGATCAACTGCATACCCGCCTTGGAGCCGTTGTAGCCTAACGGACCTGCGAACAGCGGATGGTTGCCGGGGAAGGCGTCGTTGTGCTGGTAGCCGACACATACGGGAGCGTCTAGGCGCTCGGCCAGAATGCGCGAGGCCTCGATGCCGCCCTTGGACAGCACTGCACCTGCGCCGTTCAGGATGACGGGGAACTTCGCCTCACTCAGCATTTTTGCAGCGTCCGCAACAGCGGTATCACCCCCTTGGGGCAATTCGAAGTCGACGATGACGGGCAGGTCGATGTCGACCACTTGCGTCCAGAAATCGCGGGGAATGTTGATTTGGGCGGGAGCCGACGCGCGCTTGGCCTGCATGATCACCCGGTTCAGGGTTTCGGCAATGCGCGACGGGTCACGCACTTCTTCCTGATATGCCACACAGTCGGCAAACAGGTTCATCTGTTCCATTTCCTGAAAACCACCCTGACCGATGGTCTTGTTCGCGGCTTGCGGTGTGACCAGCAAGACCGGCGTGTGGTTCCAGTATGCGGTTTTGACGGCGGTGACGAAGTTGGTGATGCCGGGGCCGTTCTGCGCGATCATCATGCACATCTTGCCGGTCGCGCGGGTAAAGCCATCGGCCATCATGCCGCCGGACGTTTCATGGGCGCAGTCCCAGAATTTGATGCCGGCATCGGGGAAGATATCCGAAATCGGCATCATGGCGGATCCGATGATCCCGAATGCATTGTCGATCCCGTGCATTTGCAACGTTTTTACAAAGGCTTCTTCGGTGGTCATTTTCATGGCGGCGCTCTCCAATAGAAAAGGGGGGCGTCGAATCGCCCCGGCTAGGTTGACCCACAGGGTAAAGACCAGCACGCTCTGAAGTTAGGGCCAGTTGTGAAGCTGCCTTAGGTCCAGGTCAGGGATTGAGGGCGCGCGCGATCAATGAGATCCCGTTCGCGATTTTGTCAGCCTGGATCGAGGAGTATCCGAGCCGATAATAGTTGCGCGGCAGTTCGTCACCCGAGAAGAACGCATGCCCCGGTTCGATGAGGACGCCGTGGTCGCGCAAGCTACGGGCCAGATCGCGGGTATCGACCCCATCAGGCGCACGCATCCAGAAAGATGAACCCCCAAATGCACCAATCCCGGCCACGTGCAGTCCATGTTCGTCAATGGCCTGTTGCATCGCTGTGCGACGCTTGTGCAAGGCAGCCCCCATCTTGCGAATTTGGGCGTCGTAATGTCCCATCGAAAGGAAATAAGCAGCCGTACGTTGAATGTGCCCCGGTGGGTGGCGCAACACCGATGTGCGCAGTGCGCGCGCTTCGCGCACGAACGGCTCGGAGCCAACCAGATACCCGAGGCGCAGCCCCGGAAACAGCGATTTCGAGAAACTGCCCACATAGATCACACGCCCGTCCGTATCCATCGATTTCAAGGCCGGAGAAGGCGGTTCAAGAAACGACATTTCGAACTCGTAATCGTCCTCGACGATCAATGCCTCAAGCTCGCGGGCTCGGTCCAAAAGCGCTTGTCGGCGTGCCATAGGCATGGTTGCGGTCGTTGGGCACTGGTGGCTTGGCGTCGTGAAAATGACGTCAGCGTCCGGGGTAATTGCATCTGGTGGCAGGCCATCTCGGTCAACCCGTACTGGTGCCATATGGCAGCGCGATTGGGTCAGAATTTCGCGCAAAGCGGGGTAGCAGGGGTCTTCGAATGCGGCGGTGCGCCGTTGGGTCAGCAATACCTGTGCGGCGAGCCATAAAGCGTTTTGCGCGCCGAGCGTGATCAGAATCTGGTCCGCATTGGCGGCGATCCCGCGGCGCGGTAATGTATGGCGTTGGATAAATTCGATCAGTTGAGGGTCGTCCTGGTCGAAGTAGTCCGAGGTCAGTGCCGAGAAGTCACGTTGGCCGAGGGCCTGCAGCGCGCATTGCCGCCAATTGGCATGATCAAAGAGCTGTGGGTCCGTCTGCCCGTAAATGAAGGGGTATCGAAATCGTGCCCAGTCCTGTGGTTTGTTGAGGGTCTGTCCGCCCGAAAAACGTTGGCCGATCGCGCGTGTCCAGTCGACATTGTCGCTGACCATCTGCTGAGGCCGGTAGACGGGTGGGATTGGTGCATTGGCCGAGACATAATATCCTGAACGCCCCCGTGCTGACAGGTAGTCGGAGGCCACCAATTCAGTGTAGGCCAGCGTGACCGTAATCCGGCTTATGCCCAAATGTGTTGCCAGTTTTCTGGTCGAAGGCAGCTTTTCTCCTGCCCCGAACCGGCCTGACAAAATACCGTGCGCAATCATCTGCTGCACCTGACCTTGCAGGGTGCCCTGATGTGTGGGCGAAAGGAAAAATGTTTCGACCGGGAGCGCCATGCGCCAGTCTTAAACTGGTCTTATGGCTGGGTCAATCTGGCATTACAGATTGCTGAATACATTATACCTCGTAATCAGGGTATTCTGGTTAACCTGCAAGTGCAACAAAAATCGAGACGTTTTGTTTCATTTATTGGAGCGAACTTCTCCTTGGCTCATCCCTTGATATCACGATCAATGTATCGATGATGATTTATCGCATAATCCTTGCGCGCTTTCGAAGTCTTACAATCTTGTTAACCTCCCGAGCGCGGAGACAGCGTCTTATTAAGATATGCGTAGGCAAATGTGTGCTTTCGAAATCCATGAGAAAGCGCCCTCCATGACCGAGCAATCGACCCGTCTGTCACTTCCCCTTATCCAGCCATCGCAGGCTCAAAAACATGTCACGCATAATAGTGCGCTTGAAATTCTGGATGCTGTTGCGCAGTTGAACGTGCTGTCGCGTGAGGCAAACACGCCCCCAACGCTGACGGAAGAGGGTACTGTTTTTGCGCTTGGTGCTGCACCGCAGGCTGTGTGGGCTGGCCATCCCAATGAGGTTGCAATCTGGTCAAATGGCGGCTGGTTGTTTGTCGAGCCCCGCGAGGGTTGGGTGCTTTATGATCAAGCTGATGACGTCATATGTGTGCGCAAAGGTGCTGTTTGGGAGCCGGTGACCCCGAACCTCGACAATATTGCGGGCGTTGGCATCAATGCGAGCGCTGATGCGGTGAACAGGTTGATTGTATCGGCAGATGCAACGTTGCTGACCCATGAAACAACGGGCGGTCATCAGTTGAAGGTCAACAAGGCCGCCACCTCTGATGTTGCAAGCCTGCTGTTCCAATCCGGTTATTCGGGCCGCGCGGAGATGGGCACAATGGGCAATGATGATTTCGCGATCAAAGTTAGCGCGGATGGGGCGACCTTTGTCACAGCCCTTGCCTTCGATGGGGTCACGGGCCGTGCGACAGGTGAGGCCGTGCAGCAAAGCAGTGATGACGTCACGCCCGGCCGTCTCATGCGTGCCGATTGGGGGTACAGCTCCGGGAATGTCGTCGGCACCGTGGCTCAGACTGCTGGTTCGCCAACGGGTGCCGTGATTGAAAGTGCCACTACGCCGCAGGGTGCATATGTGCGTTTTGCCGATGGCACGCAGATATGTTCAGGCCCCCTCAACCTGAATTTCGGCGGTGCCAACCGGATCGAGGCTGTATGGGTGTTCCCTGTGCCGTTCGTGGGGGTGCCGGTTGTGACCGGATCCGTTGATGCCAACAGTATTCAGGCTGACGCGACGCCTGATCCGGATGCGTTGGGTGCCCTTATGAGCGCCAACACAGATGGGACACAGGCGACGTTCGCCCAGTATCGCATTGCCGGACTGACCGATTTTCAAAGTGGTGACACGGCTATGTGCCAAGTGATGGCAATTGGTCGCTGGTTCTAAAGTGCACGCATGTCTGTCGGCCAATGGCAGGCGCGCTGGCAACCTCATATGTGTGGATGGTCTCACCTGAGGTGACCACGCAAAACCTCAATACTTCTTTACGATTCAACATGATAGAAACGCTCCTGGTGCCCCATTTCTTCTGTTCGCGCCCTAAAATCTGGTAAAAAGTAGGCCGTACTTACCGTTTCCTAAGACTTCTGCTGGATCATCCGCTTGGTCAATGACACGCAATTGTCAAAGACCAAAGGCCCGGACCCAATCGTCCGGGAGTGATTTGGAGGTCTAGGTGTTTCAACGTATTTTCCAGCTTTTTAAACGGTATGCGGACCAACATCTGACTCTGGAGGGCGAAGGGTTTGCGTTGCTCGGGCATGACGGTGAGGTGGCTGGGTATGTCGACCTGGTTTCCGTGGCGAATGGGCGGCTGGTGATCGAGGGCTGGACCGATGCGCGCGAGGTTGTCCTGTCGTTTGCAGGTACGGAGCATCGCGTGGCACCGAGCCTGCCGCGGATCGATGTGGCTGCCATGCGCGGAGCCGATCCAAAGAGGCCCTTTGGTTTTGTTTTGGACGTGGCGTGGATGGACCAGGACGGCGCTCTCAGCTTGATGTTTCAGGTTGGACGGACTCAGCCCCAAATCTTGCCGCGATTTTCGAGCCAGGCCTTGAAGGATGCACATCGGCAGATGATCCGCCCCTTTGTGCGTGATGCGATCCTGGCGCTGCCGGATACATGGCGGTGGTATCGTCACGGCGATCACGCAGCACGTCAGGCCGTCAAACGTATTCTGGGTTTGCAAACGCGGATTGAGCCCACGGTCGTGGATAGTGCGCTTTTGCTTCCGGCGCTCCAGGGCGCTTCTGACGACACACCCGTCACCATTATCATTCCGGTTTACAATGCGTTCGACCTGTTGGCCGAGTTGTTGAACCGGGTCGCGCTACATACCGATGTTCCCCATCATATCGTCTTGATTGACGACTGTTCGCCTGATCCGCGCGTGCGCCCGTTCCTGCGGGGTTGGGTTCAGGGGCAACCAAGGGGCAGCGTCAGTTTGATTGAAAATGTGAAAAATCGGGGATTTGTTGGATCGGTCAATGCGGGTTTTGATATTGCTGCACAGCGCAATGAGGACGTGATCCTGCTGAACTCGGATGCAATGGTGCCATCAGGTTGGGCCAGCCGGTTGATGGCCCCGATCCGTGCACGGGCGGATATTGCCAGCGTGACCCCCATGTCAAACGATGCTGAGATTTTCACGGCTCCACATATCTGCGAACGTGTCGATATAGTGGACGGTGCTGTTGATGTCATTGATGCACGTGCGAGATGTTTGAATGTCGGCGCGACATGGCAGGATACACCGACCGGGGTTGGGTTCTGTATGGCAATGTCGCGACACTATCTGAATCTTGTGCCGCAGTTTGATACGGTTTTCGGCCGCGGTTACGGAGAAGAGGTGGACTGGTGCCAGAAAGCGCGCGCTAACGGCGGATATAATGTCGCCCATCCGGGCCTCTTTGTGCAGCACAAGGGTGCGGCATCCTTTGGCAGTGCCGAAAAGCTCGAAATGATCCAGCAGAACAATCAAAAGATTGTGGCACGCTATCCAAGTTTCGATGCCGAGGTGCAGGATTTTATCCGACGTGATCCGCTGGCGACCGCGCGTCTGGCCTTGGGCATGGCAGTGCTTGAGGCGCAGACGGCCCTCCCGATTCCGATCTATCTGGCACATAGTCTGGGCGGCGGTGCCGAGATCTATTTGCAGTGCCGTCTTGAGCAAGACATCATTGATGTCGGTGGTGCGGTGGTTCTACGCGTGGGTGGCGTCGCGACTTGGGATGTCGAACTTGTGACGGCTCAGGGGAGCCACCGGGCCGGGACGTCCGAGTTCAAAGATGTTGAGGCGTTGCTGGCCCCGCTGACCAGACGCCGGGTGATTTACTCCTGCGGTGTGGGGCACGTGGACCCGGTGGAGTTGCCTGCGCGACTGTCAGATCTGGCGACACCCGGTGCGCAACTGGAAATATTGATGAACGACTATTTCCCGATTTCCCCGTCATTCAATCTTTTGGATAAAAACGGGAAGTTCTCGGGGGTCCCCGATGAGGAAAATACCGATGATGTGCACACCACACGCCGCCCTGATGGCACGTTGATCACGTTGGCCGATTGGCGCGCTGCGTGGCGACCAGTTATGGCGCACGCGACCGAGGTGCGCGTCTTTTCCAAAAGCGGGCACAGTCTGGTGATGTCGGCCTTTCCCGAAGCGGCTCGTGCATTGCGCATCGTGCCCCATACCCTGCCGCATGATGTTCCCCGCTTGCAGCAACCCAAGCGCGTCGCCGGTGACGTGATCGGTGTCCTTGGCAACATTGGGTTCATAAAAGGTGCTGCTGTACTGGCAGATCTGAGCAAAACAATCGCATCGCGACCCAATGCGAAATTGGTCGTCTTGGGGAATGTAGATCCGGATTATCCCCTCGCTATGGGCACAAAAATTCATGGTGGGTACAAGGTTTCAGAACTGCCTGAATTGGTGGCCCGCTATGGCATCACCATGTGGTTGATCCCGTCGATCTGCCCGGAAACCTTTTCCTTCACAACGCACGAGGCGCTTGCGACCGGTTTGCCGGTCTGGACCTTTGATCTTGGCGCGCAGGCCGAGGCGGTCTCGGGTGCGCTCAGCAGTGGCGCATCGGGTGGGCTCAGCAGTGGCGCATCGGGTGGGCTGATCAAGCTACCAAAGGGGGACATCACCGCGGAAATGATCCTGGCGCATGTCCTGCCGGAACCCAACGTCACCGATTTAGTATTTCGCTGTGATAACGGCGCAGAAAGACGAGCCCGATCAGCATGAAAAACAGTGATAGGCCGAACACATATGTGGGCGAAGTATAGTCTGCCGTATAGTTGAAATAGAACCCGCTGCGCATTACCCCGATGACATGGATCAACGGGTTGAACCAAACGTAGGAGGCGTAGGGTTCAGGAATTGAGTCAAACGTGAACAGCACACCTGATACGATGAACAGCGGCCTGGTAAACACGCTCCAGACCTGCTGCCAGATCGGGAAAATGGTAAACATAAAGCAGTTGAAGCTTCCAACCCCGAGGGCAAGCGCTGCAACCATGACCAATGCCTGAGCGATAACAGGCAGGTCTGGCGAGGTACGTGTATCCAAGGCAAGGACCAAACCAAACAGAATGATGTAGGCAACCATCACTTGCGTCATCATGTTGACCGTAAATCGCGCGATCATCGCATCCAGAAATGTCACGCTTGGGTAGGTCAAAAGGGCACGGGAATAGGTCAGCGCCCCCGCGACCTTCAGCGACACATCCGTGAACATCAAAAATGGCACGACACCTGTTGCGTAGAATATCGGGAAATTAACGCCGATCGAGGGAGCCTGAAAGCCCAACGAAAAGATCGCTGTTAAAACGGTAATCGCGGCGACCGGTTCCAGAATGGCCCAGAGATAACCGCCCGGCGACCTGCCATAAGATGTCGTCATTTCGCGCAGGATCAATGCCAAGA
This sequence comes from uncultured Tateyamaria sp., assembly GCF_947497045.1. GTDB lineage: Bacteria > Pseudomonadota > Alphaproteobacteria > Rhodobacterales > Rhodobacteraceae > Tateyamaria. The sequence continues at coordinate 204,804 of NZ_CANMEU010000005.1, forward strand.
TCGTGCGCGCGCTGGCAAAACTGCGCCCTTTTGAGACAGCGCGCAGTTTTGGTGTGGCGGTTCCACCGGTGGGTTCGAAGTGTTTGGTCATGTGTCCTTCTCACTGCGTCATGGTGTCGAATTGTCCCGACCGCGGCCGTGCGAGCCATGAACGTTGGAGTTTGTTAACCAATTTTCACTACCAAAGACTTAATCGAGAGGCAGACGGGGACGCCACGCATGATCAAAAATTCGCCGACGAACACAGCGATAAAGCGGGACTCGGAGGCTGGCCGTCCGCCAGCGTTACAGTCAAAGACCCACGATCAAGCGGCGGTTGAAAAGCAAATTGCCCCAACGCAGGTCAAGGATCCCGAGGCGAACGCCATCCCGATTGCCGCACGACCGGTGAAAACGGTGCCGGCGCAAAACCTCGGGACGTCAGGTGCGGATGCGCCTGCTGTGGCCTCGCCAAAACCGACCGGTGCCAAATCACCACCTCAGCCCACGCGCCCCGCCAGGCCCGTAGTTGTCCCGGCAGCAGGTGCCCGCGTTGCCCCCCCGGCCAAACGCGCGAAACGTCGCAAACGGCACTGGGCTGTTATCTTCAGCTTTTTCTTCTGTGTTGTCGGGCCATCAGCGGCCGTTGGTTGGTATCTTTGGGAACGTGCGGCGGACCAATATGCGTCGACCGTTGGATTTTCGGTGCGCACAGAGGAGGTCAGTTCAGCGATCGAGCTTCTGGGCGGCATTACGGAGTTGTCTGGATCGTCGTCCTCAGACACCGATATTTTGTATGAGTTCATACAATCGCAACGCCTGGTCGCAGATATTGACGCCGAAATTGATTTGCGCGGCATGTGGTCTAAACCCACGCAAGACCCGGTTTTCAGCTACAAGGCCCCCGGTACGATTGAGGATCTGCAATCGCATTGGCAACGGATGGTGCGGGTTTCGTATGACAGCGGTACCGGCTTGATCAACGTGCGAGCTCTGGCCTTTGACCCCGAGGATGCGCAAGCAATTTCCAATGCAATTTACCAGAAGAGCCAGCAGATGATCAACGCGCTCTCCGATATTGCGCGCAGCGATTCCATCGAATTTGCGCGGGTGGAGCTTGATCGCTCCGTTGAGCAGCTGAAAATCGCACGGGCCGCAGTGACGGCCTATCGGAACCGTACGCAGATTGTGGATCCGAGCCAGGCGGTTGGCACTCAGACGGCGCTGATCGGGAATCTGGAACAACAACTTGCGACAGCCCTGATCGACCTGGATCTGTTGTTGCAAACCACGCGCGAACAAGACCCAAGAACGGTTCAGGCGCGTCTTCGTGTGCAGGTGATCGAAGAACGAATTGCCGAAGAGCGCCGAAAACTGGGTATTGGAGATGGTGCCGACAATCAGGCCGCCTTTGCCGATCTGGTTGGGGAGTTTGAGAGCCTGCATGTGGATCGTGAGTTTGCGGAAAATTCCTATACCGGCGCGTTGGCCGCTTTTGAGGCGGCACAGGCAGAGGCGCGCCGTCAGAGCCGATACCTTGCGGCACATGTGTTGCCAACCCGCGCTGAGCAGGCAAAATTTCCACAGCGGGACGTCCTGTTGGCCATCTTTACCCTGTTCGCATTTCTGATCTGGGGCATCGCGGTGCTGGTGATCTATGCCCTGCGCGATCGGCGCTGAACGGTGCAGATATGATCCAGCTGGAAAACCTGACCAAAACCTTTGTCCTGGAGGGGCAGCGTAAAACGGTGGCTGACAACTTGAGCGTGGTCTTTCCCACAGGGCGGTCGGTCGCGCTTTTGGGGCGCAATGGTGCGGGTAAATCCACCCTGCTGAAGATTATCTCGGGCAATATGGATGCGACGTCGGGGCGGGTGTTGTCGACGGGCACGATTTCGTGGCCGGTTGGCTTTGCCGGGGCGTTTCATGGTGATCTGAGTGGGGCGCAAAATGCCCGTTTCATTGCGCGGATATACGGTGTCGATACGAATGATATGGTGGATTTTGTCGCTGATTTTGCCAAGCTGGGCACTCAATTTCATCTGCCGGTGCGCAGCTATTCGTCAGGGATGCGGGCGCGTTTGGCGTTCGGCATTTCCATGGCCGTCGCGTTTGATACCTATCTGGTGGACGAAGTCACGGCCGTGGGTGATGCTGATTTTCGCCGCCGATCAAGCGAGGTTTTTCAGGCCCGCATGGACAAGGCCAGCGCGATTGTCGTGACCCATTCCATGCCACTGGTGCGTCAACTGTGTGATGCGGGGGCGGTGTTGGAAAACGGGCAACTCACCTATTACGACGATCTTGATCAGGCCATTGAACACCACGAGCAAAACCTTGCCTGATCCCTAGGCCGTTTGCTGATCCAGCAGCGTGCCCAGCATCAGCATCAGGTCGCGAAAAGCGATGTTTTGCCGCTCACTATCCTCCGGCAAATCGGCGATGCGACTGTCTATCGTGTATGGGTTTTTCATCCCGAACGCGGCGAAAAGCGCGTGATTTTCCGCCTCGACCGAGCGCAGGATTTTACGCCGGTTTTCTGCGCTGAGAAAGTAGGACGGTCGGTCGGCCAATACTTGATTTGCCAGCCAAAACACCTGCTTTTGTGCGTGCGGCGATAGCCCCGTGGCTTTGCTCAGCCGCATCACTTCAATCACGGCACCCGGCAGGCTTTTGTTGATGGCTGTGCTTTGGGGCAGGGCATCGGGTTCAAGTCCCAAGACCCCCAGCATCTGATCGACGGCGGGCCCGGTTTCATATTGCAGCAACGTCATATCGCACGAAAACGTGTCGCGCCAATTGCGAATGCAGGACCAGAACGACAGATCGCTATCCAATGTCTCTGGCTTGTCCACGAATGACGTGATCAACCGATTGAATCCATTGTTGGGCTGCTTGGCCTTTTGATTGTACATCGACACGAACATCGTGTCGGGGCGGCGCACGGTGGCGATGATGTGGGTGCTGTCCACATCCAGCCGATCCTTCAACCGCATCACCGCATCCGCGCTGCATGAAAAGAATTCTTCGGAGGAAATGAACACATTTGACGTCTTGGCAGAGGCGACCGCCGTATTCAGCGCGCCCACTTCGCGGTCAAAATCCGGGATGTCTTTTTGCAAGGGATCGCGCATACCTTTCAGGGCAAAGGCCAGCCGATGCTGTGAGTGATGGAACCAGTTGCTGCGCGGATATGTGACCCCCAAGGCCGCGAGGGCCGCGCTATTTTCATCGAAACACCGCTGCAACGTCGTTGTCCCTGTCTTGTGTGCGCCGATGTGAATAAACAGTTTGGTCATAATGGCTTGGGCCGCTTCCTGAAGAGTGCGCACAGTCTCGGGTCGGTGTGACATCTCGCCCGAAAGCGCGTGTAAACCGGCCCGATGCTGCAACAAAAGATTGCTCTGACACTCGCCTATCAGAAAAAATCAAAGCCAATGTTAATGCCGTCCAAACTTGTGAGCCCTTCGAGGGTCAACCCGTTGAACCCCCCAAAATTGATGAACAGATCGCCGTTGCTGGTGCTGCTCATCCCTTCGAGTTCGGCATTTGAAGGGGCAGTGCCGCCAAACAGATCAAGGTCCAGCATCAGCTGATCGTTTTGCGCGTCAAAGTCGAGGATGACATCCCGCCCTTCGGCGAAGATGAACGTGTCTGCACCACCACCGCCCAGCAACCGATCACCGCCCCCGCCACCGTTGAGGGTGTCGTTGCCAAAACCGCCAAACAACTCGTCTGCCCAAGTCCCCCCATCAAGGCTGTCATTGCCGCCACCACCATAAAGCTGGTCCTGCCCCTCGCCGCCAAACAGAACGTCGTGGTCGTCGCCGCCGTTCAAGCCATCATTGCCCTGTCCGCCATAGATCGTGTCATTGCCACCGTCGCCAAAAAGCAGATCAGACCAGCCGTCGCCCATCAACACGTCATGGCCCGTGCCGCCTTCGAGACGGTCGCGTTCTTCGCCGCCTTGCAACAGGTCTGCCCCGGCACCGCCAAAGAGGCGGTCTGCCCCGTCTTCTCCGATCAGGGTGTCGTTGCCATTACCGCCCTCCAGCACGTCATTGCTTTGGCCGCCGTTCAGCACGTCGTTCCCGTCGTCGCCCCACAACTGATCCGCCCATGTGCCGCCGTGCAGCTCGTCATCGCCCGCGCCGCCGTACATCCGGTCGCGACCATCATCGCCATACATCGTGTCGTTGCCCAGCCCACCCCAAAGTTGATCGTCGCCTGTGCCCGCATCCATCAGGTCGTCGCCGTCATTGCCATAAAGAAAATCAGACCACGACCCCGACAGCAGCGTGTCCTGCCCTGCGCCCCCATACAAAAAGTCCTGCCCGACATCGCCCACCAGCAGGTCGTTGCCTGCGTCTCCATGCAGCCGGTCATTGCCGTGTTCACCGTTGAGGGTGTCATTGTCATTGCCGCCATGGATCTCGTCATCGCCCTGACCACCGTTCAACAGGTCGGTACCTTCACCGCCCGACAAGGTGTCAGCCCAGAAATCACCGTTGATGGTATCATTGCCGCTTTCGCCTGAAATGGCGTCGCGCCCTTCGCCGCCATGCAGCAGGTCATTGCCTGCGCCGCCAAAGATGATGTCGTCCCCTTCGCCGCCATAGACCGTGTCGGTGCCTTCGCCCGCTTCGACCGTATCGGCCCAAGTCCCGGCCCAGATTTCGTCGTTCCCCAAGCCGCCGATCAGGCTGTCGCGCCCTTCACCGCCATAGATCAGGTCGTCCCCCACGCCACCGTCAACGGTGTCAAAACCGCCGAGTGCGTCGATGGTGTCATTGCCCGCGTCGCCGATCAGGCTGTCTGTGCCAGGCGTGCCCAAAAGGTTCAGCGGCTCTGGTCCGTTTCCGAATTGCAGCAGGCCGTCGGTGCGCAGGGACTGGTTCGTAAAGGTCGCACCATCTGCGGTGAACAGCTCCAGAATATCGCCACCGATGTTCAACCGCGCACCGCCCGTGATCGAGGTCACGATGATATCGTCAGCGCTGATGACGTTGTAGTTGCGCAAGTCCAGCACATCGCTCGCCACGGTGAAATCGGTGATGATGTCCCACGCGCCATCATTGGCGAGGACATAGGTGTTGGTATTTACGCCGCCGCTGAGGGTGTCACTGCCTGCGCCGTCGATGAGAGTGTCATCGCCGCTGCCACCTTCGATGCTGTCGTCGCCCGCGCCGCCGTCAATCAGATCGCTTCCGCCAAGGCCGTACAAAATGTCGTCGCCCAGATTGCCGCTGATCACGTCATCGCTGCCGCCGCCATCGACGGTGTCGTTGCCCGCACCCGCGTCAATCGTGTCGCTGCCATTGCCGCCTTCGATGATGTCGTCGCCATCGTTGCCCATCAAGGTGTCATTGCCGCCCGCACCGCGGATGAAGTCTGCATCATCGCTGCCGGTCAATGCGTCGCCGCTGCTGGTGCCAAGTATTTCGGGCGGGCGGGTCTGAATCCAGAACCGGCTGAGTTCCAGCGCGGACAGATCGCGAAAGGCGGTTTCTGAAATCGACTGCCCATTGTGGCTTTGGATCACGATATCTTCGGCGCGATAGCTGACGTTGATGCCGTTGCCGGTGGAGGTGAGCGTCAGCTGGTCCATCGACCGCAAGAAGCCGAAGGCCGAAAGATCAATCTCGTCCTCATTGATATTGAAGTCGTCGATATAGTCGGTCTCGCCATCCGCGCTGAGCACAAAGGTGTCCCGGCCTGCGCCACCGGTCATGCGATCAACGCCTGTACCATCCATTACGATGTCATCGCCGCCCGCCCCGCTGAGGGTGTCATCGCCTTCCCCGCTGTTCAGAATGTCGGCACTGGCGGTGCCTGTCAGGGATTGATTGCCTGCGCCCGTGCTTTGGGTTGTGCCAACCGTGCCGGGATCGACCGCAAAGCGCGTGACGCCGGACTCTGTCGCGCTGGCGACCAGCACTTCGATCTGACCACCGGTGTAAGCCGCTGTAACCGCGCTGACATTCTCAAGCGTGGTGGTCAAGCTGTCTGCCAGCGTGTGTTCGTGCAACAAACGCCCGTCGGGCAACAGACGCAGCAGGCTGATCCCGTCATCCGCGCCGCCAACGATGACAAAGACCTGATCGCCCACCGTCACCGTATCCATTGCGGTGATGCCTTCAAACCGGGTGTTCCGGTCGTCGATGACATGGTCGGTCACGCTCAGAAAGCCGCTTGCTGAGACGTGGATTACCGTCAGTGAATTGCTGCCCGCCGAGCCGAGGATGGCAAAACTGTCGCCCGCCACGTTGACCGTTTCCATGGTGGTTGGGTCGGAAATCGGAAGATAGCCGCTGGCGGCGTCGATCTGATCCGCATCGCCCAGATTGCCGCTGCTGCGCACCTCGAATGATGCAAGGCTGTTGCTGCCCCGCTCAACAGCCAGCAAATAGGTATTGCCGCTGACGGTGACCTGCCCGAATGCTGTGGTGTCGGTGCCGATCACGTCCTCGCCAAACGGGCGGGTGGTGCGCGCGCTGAAATCGCCCGAGGCCGTCACATCCCATATGGTCAGTCCGGGCGCGTCGGGGTTGGCCGCATAATAGATCGGGGTGCCGTCAACATCGATCACCTCAAGGCTGGACAAGGTGACCGGGGCAGGCGCGGCGGCCGTGGTTTGAGCACCCAACCGTCCCGCCGCATCAAGGGCAAAACCGGACAGTCCGCTGTCGAGCTGACCAAAATAGCCCATCACCGACGCACCATCGAGCTCCATGGCCATCAACCGGGGGCTTTCACCCGCCGTGCTGGCACCGATCCACGCCTGATCAACACTTGCCAGCGACGTTCCAAACTCAAGCACGCTGACCCCGCCAGCCTGTGTTGTAACATACACACGCGGCACGCCGCCCACCCAGTGCACCAACATATCTGTAATGTTGGACACATACTCACTCGGTCCAAAAGTACTGGTTTCGATATATTGCAGATACGCCACGTGAATTGCCCTTTTTCCAAATCTTGGTTCACTGACCGATATGGAAGGGCCGATGGGTCGGGGCGGGGAAGACTGGTGACGAGAATGGGGCGCTTGGCCTGACTTCGTTTAAAATTCCTTTCGTGATGAAAAGGGGGCGTTAACCAGAGTGGATATCGATTTGACATGACATAGGAAATTCACCGCTTATATCATTGATATATATAGATAATATAAGTCTTAATAAATTCCCAAGACCTTAACGCAATATGAACGCCAAAGGTGCGTGTTTATGGTCTGCCGATCTTGGCCACGCAGCCAACAGACACCCTTGCCTTAATCATACGGTTCCGGCTGCGCGTTCTTTCAGCAAACCCTCAAGGTACGCGCCGTAGTCGTTCTTGGCGAACATGCGGGCGCGTTCCTGAAGGCTGTCGGCGCTGATCCAGTCCCGCCCAAAGGCGATTTCATCAGGGCTGCCGGTTTGCATCCCCTGCCGCATCTGCAAGGTGCGCACGAAATTACCGGCATCGAGCAGACTGGCATGCGTGCCCGTGTCTAGCCATGCATAACCGCGGCCCATCCGCTTTACGCTGAGGCTGCCATCATGCAGATAGCTTTCGAGCAGAGTGGTGATCTCCAACTCCCCCCGCGCCGATGGGGTCACATCCCGTGCCCGTCTTGGGGCATCCGCATCCAGAAAATACAGACCCGTCACCGCATAGTTCGACGGCGGCACGCTTGGCTTTTCGATGATTTGACGGGCCATCCCCTGATCATCAAAGGCGACCACACCATACCGCTCAGGGTCCGCCACCCGATAGCCGAACACGGTGCCTCCATCGGTTTGGGCATCCGCATCTGCCAGCAGTTCCGGCAGACCATGCCCAAAGAAGATGTTGTCGCCCAGCACCATCGCCGATGGTGCGCCATCCAGAAAGTCCTCGGCCAGAATATAGGCCTGTGCGAGGCCCTCGGGTTCCGGCTGCACAATATAGCTGAGGGTGATGCCCCATTGGCTGCCATCCCCAAGGCCGCGTTTGAACTGGTCCTGATCCTGCGGTGTGGTGATGACCACGATCTCGCGGATGCCTGCCAACATCAGGACGGACAGCGGGTAGTAGATCATTGGTTTGTCATAGACCGGCAAAAGCTGTTTCGAGATGGACACCGTCACGGGATAAAGCCGCGTGCCTGATCCGCCTGCCAGAACGATCCCTTTGCGCTGTGTCATGTCCCGAGGTCCTTTAAAATATGTGCAAGGCTTTGACGCCAGTCTGGTCGCGTGATCCCGAATGTCTGTTCCAGCGTGGTGCAGTCCATCCGTGAATTGAGCGGACGGGTGGCCGGTGTCGGATAGGCGGAGGAGGGGATATCGCTGACCGTGCAGGACAGGCCCGCCGCATCAAAGATCGCGCGCGCAAAGTCGGCCCAACTGGTGTCGGGGTACCCTGCAAAGTGATAGATGCCCGTGGTGCCTGCGTCCATTTTCAGTGCCTGGGCAACCTCTATGCAGGCGGCTGCAATATCGCGCGCAGGTGTTGGCCCCCCAACCTGATCAGACACGATTGACAGCGCATCACGCCCGGCCCCAAGCCGCAGCATTGTTTTGACAAAGTTCGTCCCATGTGCGGACACGACCCAAGAGGTGCGCAAGATCGCGTGTCGCCCACCGGCCTTGATCACACCCTCTTCGCCGTCCCGCTTGGTGCGCCCATAGGCCCCCTGCGGCTCTGTCGGGTCGTCTGGTTGCCAAGGGCGCGATCCAGCGCCGGAAAAGACATAGTCGGTGGACAGGGTCACGAAAGGGATATCCAGCGCAGCGCAGGCTTGTGCCATGGTAGCCGGAGCTTTGGCGTTGACCAGATGTGCAGTGGCCTCGTCGGTTTCGGCCTGATCGACGGCTGTATAGGCGGCCGCGTTGATAACGGCATCGGGCGCATGATCGGCAATGGCGCGCGTGCAGGCTGCCGGGTCACACAGATCCGCACGGCTCCGATCCAGCGCGGTGATCTGCACCCCATCTCTGGCGAGGCTGCGCAATTCGGTGGCCACCTGACCGCTATGTCCGAAAACGAGGATGTGCATGTCCATCCTACCCTGTGCCCAACCGCTGCCCGACCCCGTCGCGCAATTGCAGGGCGCGCCACCAATCCTCATTGGCAAGGTACCACTCAACCGTCAACGCAAGCCCCTCTTCGACGGTGACCGACGGGTGCCATCCCAGTTCATCCCGAATGCGGGTTGCATCAATCGCATAGCGCGCGTCATGGCCCGGACGATCCGCAACAAAGGTGATCTGATCCGCATAAGACCCGCGCGCCTTGGGGCGTTTGTCATCCAGAATGGCACAAAGCGCCTGAACCAGCTCCAGATTGGTCCGCTCGTTGTCGCCTCCGATATTGTAGGATCTCCCGATCGCCCCTTTGGATAGGACAGTGAGCAGCGCGTCGGCATGATCCTCGACATACAGCCAGTCGCGCACGTTTGATCCATCCCCATAAATCGGCAGGGGCTTGCCCGCCAATGCGTTCAGGATGATCACCGGCACCAGTTTTTCGGGGAAATGAAAGGGGCCGTAATTGTTCGAACAATTGGTCAAGACGATGGGCAGGCCATAGGTTTCGCCCCACGCGCGCACCAGATGATCAGAGGCGGCTTTGGAGGCGGAATAAGGGCTGCGTGGGTCGTAGGCCGTCGTTTCTGTGAACTGGCCGGTGGGCCCGAGGCTGCCATAGACCTCATCGGTCGAGATATGGTGAAACCTGAACGCATCGAACCGGTCGCGGGCCTGCCAATATCGCCGTGCCGCTTCGAGCAGGGTGTAGGTGCCGGTGACATTGGTCTGCACAAAGGCACCGGGTCCATCGATAGATCGGTCCACATGGCTTTCGGCGGCGAGATGCATGACTGCATCGGGGCGATGCGTGTCAAACACCCGCACCATCGCGTCCCAATCGCAGATATCAGCATGTTCGAACGCATAGGCAGGGCTGTCGGCGACGCTGGCCACATTGTCCAGACACGCTGCATAGGTCAGCGCATCGACGTTCACGACGTTATGGCCGCGGGCCACTGCCAGCCGCACCACGGCTGATCCGATGAAGCCGGCCCCTCCCGTCACCATCAATTTCATGTCCGGGCACCTGTATGTGGAGTAACATAATAGGCAAATGGGGTGTCCAGGGCGTCTAACAGGGGGGCCGCCGCATCCTTGTCTGACAGAATGGGGTCACCTTCCAATGCCCAGTCGATTGCAAGATGGGGGTCATCCCACCGGATCGCCCCTTCGGTCTGAGGGGCATAGACGTCGGAACACTTATAGATGACTTCGGTATCCGGGCTGCGCGTCACAAACCCATGCGCAAATCCGGCGGGCACCAGCAATTGTCGCCCATTCTCAAAACTCAACTCGATGCCAAACCACTGACCAAAGGTCGGGGAGCCGGCGCGGATATCGACGGCTACATCGAACAACACGCCCTTTCCACAGCGCACCAGCTTGTCCTGCGCATGTGGCGGGGCCTGAAAATGCAATCCACGCAGGGTGCCGGTGGCCGCCGAGAGCGAATGATTGTCCTGCACAAAAACCGTATCGATCCCGTGCTTGGCCAGGTTTTGGGCGCTGTAGCTTTCGGAAAAGAAGCCGCGTGCGTCGCCAAATCGGGCTGGCGTGATCACCACAAGGTCGGGCAGAGGTGTCGTTTCGATCTGCATCACTCTGTCCTTTATCAAAGTCTTCGCCATTGCTTAGCAATTGCGCCAATCCCTGTCCATTCAGCGCATCATATCCTCGGTGCGTCGGTGTTTACCGGGTTGGGATATCAGGCGAATTTTCGCTTGATCCGCCTGCGTGACGAAAAGACGCTCATATTAAGTGCACCTTAAGGGAGGGCGGATATGCAGGGCCGATGTCGGGTGTTTGTCCTCCTGGAAATTGGGCCGGTCGGTATGGCGTGTCATTGTCTTTGCGAGGTTTAGTGCTGTGCCAGCCCTCAACATCCTGATGGCAACGTGTAATGGGTCGCGTTTTATCGGTGCTCAACTCGATTCACTGCTGGATCAGACCCATGCCGACTGGCGGCTCTGGGTCAGTGATGATGGATCGCAGGATGACACCTGTACGCAGGTGCGCGCCTTTGGGGTGGCGCATCAGGACCGTTTGCGCGCCTTGCGGCAGGGGCCACAGCAAGGCAGTGCGGCCAATTTCCTGTCCCTGTTGGCTGATCCCGCCCTGGCCGGAACATGGGTGGCGTTTTGCGATCAGGATGACATCTGGATGGCGCACAAACTCGCCCGTGCGGTGGCGCAGATTACGGCTGCGGGCCAGCCCAGCATCTATGCCAGCCGCACCGTTCTGACAGATGAAGGTTTAGGCACGCGGCGTCTGTCGCCGCGGCACGCAAAGCCATTTGAGTTCGGCAATGCCCTCGTGCAGAACGTATTGGCTGGCAACACCATCGTCATGCCGCCTGCGGTGACGGATGTGATGCGCGGGTCGCTGGATGCCGCCTGCCGCGCACGGGTGCCGTTTCACGATTGGTGGATGTATTTGATGGCAACCGGGGCCGGGATGGGCGTGATATATGATGATACCCCCGGCGCGTTTTATCGCCAGCACGCAGGGAACCTGATGGGCGATGCCGCTTGGCGACGGCTGGATCGCCTGCGCGCGGTTGCAGATGGGCGGTATGCGCAGTGGATGGCACGTAACATGGCCGCGCTTTGCGAGGTGCAAGGACTGCTGACGCCGGCATCGGTGGCCCAGCTTTCGCAGGTCACGTCTTGGCGACATGCCTCCCGATGGGCACGGGATAGGCCGCAGACCCTCGGGCTTTATCGTCAGACACGGGCCGGGAACGCGGCGCTGGCTCTTTTGGCGCGATCCCAATTGATCTAGGCGCGTAAGGCGGGCGTGTCGCCCGCCAAACTGCGGCTCAGCCAAACACGTCTGTCAGGGCCGCATCCACCGCACTGACGATGTGATTGATGTCGTCCTTGGTGGCGATCAGCGCGGGCGAGAAACACAGCGTGTTGTTCTTGCCCGGCAGTGATCGGTTGGTGGCCCCGATAATGACCGCCTGCTTCATGCAGTGCCCCACGACCGCCTGTACCTTTTTCTCGTCCGCCGGGTCGCGGCTGTCGCGGTCGGCAACCAGCTCGGCCCCGAGGAACAGACCCTTGCCGCGCACATCACCGATCACCGCGTGCTTTTCCTGCAAGGCGCGCAACTGGTCGAGCATATAGTCCCCCATCGCCGTGGTATTGGCGAGCAGGTCTTCATCCTCGATGATCCGCATGTTTTCAAGCGCCGCCGCCGGGCCCGCCGTGCAACCCCCGAAGGTCGAGATATCGCGGAAATAGTTCAGATGGTCGCTGGTGTCGTCCTTGAACATGTCAAAGACCTCGTTCGTGGTCGCAAGACACGAAATCGCGGCATAGCCCGAGGCAACACCCTTGGCCATCGTGACCATGTCGGGCTGGATGCCGTAATGCTGATAGCCAAACCACGTGCCCGTCCGCCCGACACCACACACAACCTCGTCGATGTGCAGCAGGATGTCGTATTTCTTGCAAATCTCTGCAACGCGCGGCCAATACCCTTCGGGTGCCTCGATCACACCACCACCCGCCGTGACGGGCTCAAGGCACAGCGCACCGACGGTGTCCGGGCCTTCGCGCAGAATGATATCTTCGATCTGGTTGGCAGCCCATTCGCCGTAGTTCTCGTCAGGTGCGCCGTCCTGTTCGTGCTTGCGATACTCAAGGCAATGCGGGACGCGGACAAAGCCGGGGGTAAAGGGGCCGTATTGCGCGTTCCGCTCGTCCTGGCCACCTGCACTCAGGCACGCGATGGTCGTACCATGATAGTCGCGGTCGCGGTACAGGATCTTGTGCTTTTTGCCGCCATACCGCTTGTGCGCGATCTGGCGGACCATCTTGAACGCCTTCTCGTTCGCTTCCGAGCCGGAGTTGGCATAGTAGATCCGGTCGAGCCCTGGCATCTTGGTCAGCAGCTTTTCGGCAAACAGCGCGCCGGGGATCGAGCCCACGGTGCCGCCAAAAAAGTTCATCTTCACGATGGCATCGCGCACAGCGTCGCCCATGGATTCGCGGCCATAGCCTACGTTGACTGTCCAGACGCCACCGGAAACGGCATCTATATGCTCGATCCCTTTCTGGTCCCACACCTTGAGGCCTTTGCCTTCAACGATGATCTTTGGATCAGCGCCTGTGAAAAACGGCTGGTGCTGGGCCAGATGGTGCCAGACATGGGCGCGGTCGGCTTCGACAACGCGGCTGATATCGTTTTCGGTGAATGTTCCGTCCATGGCGTTCAAACCTTTCGATGATGGGGGGCGGCCAATAAAATAAAGGCGCACCTCGCCCGCTGAGACGCACAATCGCTGAGAATCTGGTCACAACAATAGGGCCAGTTTGAGGCCGTAAGTAAAGCCAGATATGCTGATGATTGACGCCCGAAACCCCGCGCGCATCGCCAAATTGCCTTGTTTTCAGGGTGATGGCGGCAATTCAGGAAACCAACAGGTACACTTCAGCATGGTGGTTTTGTGACCGTACCCCCGATTTATCGTTGATCCTGCGTAAATTATCGGCTCGGATCACGCCAGCGCCGCGACTTATCGCGTGCGACCAGAGGCGGATCACCGCCCAATCTAATCAAAACATGCCGCTCAAGCGGCGATGTGAAACACGGGAGTACTATGATGACTTTTAAAACCAAGCTGATGGGTGCCGTTGCGGCGACCGCAATGCTGGCAGGCGCACAAGGTGCAGTGGCAGATGGCCATGGCGGTGAAATCACCGTTGCCTATTTCCTTGAATGGCCCATGCCATTCCAGTTCGCCAAAGAAACCGGCATGTACGAAGAAGCCATGGGCGGCACCAAGATCAACTGGGTCAGCTTTGACACAGGCACCGCGATGTCGGCCGCCATGGCGTCGGGCGATGTGCAGATTTCCGTCAGCCAGGGTGTTCCGCCTTTCGTTGTCGCCGCCTCTGCCGGTCAGGACATCCAGATCGTTGATGTGGCCGTGTCCTATTCCGAAAACGACAACTGCGTCGTGGCCTCGGGTCTGGAAATCGACAAGGAGTCGGCTGGTGAATTGGCTGGCAAGAAAGTTGCTGTACCACTGGGCACCGCGGCGCATTACGGCTTCCTGAGCCAGATGAACCATTTCGGTGTCGACGTCGCCGGCCTTGATGTTGTGGACATGGCCCCTGCCGAAGGCGCTGCCGCCCTCGCACAGGGTTCGGTGGACATGGCCTGTGGCTGGGGTGGCGCACTGCGCCGCATGAAGGAATCGGGCAACATTCTACTGACCGGCGCGGAAAAAGAAGCGTTGGGCATTCTGGTGTTTGACGCGACAACCGCACCCGCAAACTTCATCGCCGAAGAAGGCGAGCTGCTGAGCCAGTTCCTGGCCGTCACTGCCGAAGCCAACGCAATGTGGGCCGACGAATCCAACCACGCCAAGATGCTGCCAGTGATCGCCAAGGACGCGGGCATGGACGAAGACGCGACAGCCGAAACGCTGGCGGGTTTCGCCTTCCCCACCATTGACGAGCAGCTGAGCGACAAGTGGCTCGGTGGCACAGCCGCATCCTTTATGAAGGGTGTTGCGGACGTCTTTGTGGCCTCCGGCTCCATCGACGGCGCGCTGGACAGCTATGAAGGTGCGATTAACGCCGCACCTCTTGCCGCCGCCAAATAAGTCGCGACTGGCCCGCGCAGCTGGCGTTGCGCGGGCCACTTCAGAGACCTGAGGCGGGCAGCCACCCGCCCCATATCCGGGTCTGGCCCGTAAGGCGGAGGTGTCCTCCGCCCGCCCCAGCCCCGGCCAAGCGACAGGTGGGAACCCATGTCCGGACTTTCGATCCAAAATCTTTCGATGCGCTTTGATCTGCCAGATGGCGGCGCGGTGCAGGCGCTCCAAGACGTCTCGCTCGACCTCAAGGCGGGTGAGTTGCTCAGCGTGCTCGGCCCCTCGGGTTGCGGCAAGACCACATTGCTGAACATCGTTGCGGGCTTTCTTGCGCCCACGGACGGCAAAATGATCCTCAACGGGCACGAGATCAACGGCCCCGACGCCGAACGCGGTATGGTGTTCCAGCAGGGTGCGCTGTTTGAATGGATGAGCGTGCGCGAAAATGTCGGCTTTGGGCCTTCGATGAAGGGGATGCCCAAGCGCGACAAGGCCGAGATTGTGGACCACCTTCTGGATGTCGTCGGCCTTCAGGATTTCAAGGAAAAGGCCGTTTACGAATTGTCCGGCGGGATGCAGCAGCGTGTGGCGCTGGCCCGCTGCCTTGCCAATGACCCGGACGTTATTCTGATGGACGAACCCCTTGGCGCGCTTGACGCGCTGACCCGCGAAAAGATGCAGAGCCTTGTGCTCAAGCTGTGGAAAGAGACGGGCAAGACGATCATCCTCATCACCCACTCGGTGGAGGAAGCATTGCTTCTGGGCGAGCGGCTGCTCGTCATGGCCCCTCGTCCGGGCCGCATCCACAAGGAATACCGTCTGCCCTTTGCCGAGATGGGCGTTGATGCCGATCTGCGTGAGGTCAAAAAGCATCCTGAATTCGCAGAGCGCCGCGAGGAAATCCTCGGCATGATCTGGGATATGGAAGAAGAAATTATGGGCCGCACGGAGGCAGCGACATGATCCCCTTTCTGATTTACGTCGCGATCTTTGTGGTCGCCTTCTTTGCTGTTCGCGCCATCGCCGCCGGGGCGGCGCGCAACGACTATGGATCGCTCAAGACTGTGACCTTCGGAGATGAAAGTGCGGTAACCCCGAGCCGGGCTGCCTCTGTCATCTCGATCCTGACCATTTTCCTGTTGTGGGGTATGTTCACAGGCTCGTCCCTGTTGCCGAGGTTCCTGCACGCACCCGGCCCCTACGAGGGGACAGGCACGTTTGAATACACCGCTCAGGCCGGAAACGAGCGCGACAGCGCCACCGTGACCGTCCTGGTACACCCCATTGATGTGCCAACGGATGCGCCCGACGTCGCTTCGGGTGATGGCTGGGCCAAGGACGATGCGGTGGCCATCGGCATGTGGCGTTCGGGTCTGTTGCGTGTGGATCGCAATGACGAGATCGGGCGCGGCGACGGGGCCGAGATCATCGAGATCAACGGCGAAAAAATCCAACCCGGCGGATCCGTCGATGTGGGTTGGGCCACCGTCACCCTGACCGACAAGGGCACCCCCAACATCCAGCCCGACAAGGGCTGGCAAATGGAGCCGATCTGGTTGCCTTCACCCGAAGCGGTTGTCAAACGTGTGGGCGAGATTGCGAGCGCGGGTTTTCGTGGCTCGACCCTGTGGGAGCATTTGGGCTATTCCCTGTTCCGCGTTGTTGTCGGCTTCTTCTTCGGCGCGCTCGTCGGTATTCCGCTTGGCTATGCCATGGGCCTCAGCAACTGGTTCCGGGGCTGGTTTGATCCCATCGTGGAATTCATGCGCCCGGTGCCACCGCTTGCCCTGATCCCGCTGGTCATTATCTGGGCAGGCATTGGTGAAACGGGAAAGATCATCCTGCTGTTCCTTGCCGCCTTGTGGATCATGGCCATTGCGGCCCGATCGGGTGTGAGCGGGGTCAAGATTTCCAAGGTCCACGCGGCCTATTCGCTTGGGGCGTCAAAGTCACAGATCATGCGTCATGTGATCGTGCCCAACTCTTTGCCCGAAATCTTTACCGGTGCCCGCGTTGCGATGGGGGTCTGTTGGGGCACGGTTGTGGCCGCCGAACTGGTCGCCGCCGAACAGGGCGCGGGCATGATGATCATGGTCGCCTCGAAATTCCAGAACACCGATATCGTGATCATGGGGATCATCCTGATCGGCATCATCGGCTTCGGGATCGATATGCTGATGCGTTATGCTGAAAAGCTGCTCGTGCCGTGGAAAGGCAAAGGCTGATCCGACCGGTTCAAAATCTTGAACAAAGTGCTCAAACCCTCCCTACGGAGGGTTTGTTGCGTTTCGGGCCTGGGGCGGGGTTGCGCCATCAATGACCCAAAGTACCGCTTTGTGTTTGTGACGCCTCAATGCAGTCGATATCAGTCCGCTAACCCTGTTGGTCAAAAAGGCGATCTTTTATGTCATCCACGAAAATTGCTGTTGCAGGCATCGGCTATGTTGGCCTCTCGAACGCGGTCCTGCTGGCCCAGCATAACGAGGTCGTGGCAATCGATATTGATGCCAACCGGGTCGAAGACGTCAATCATCGCCGTTGCCCCATTGTGGACAGCGATTTGCAGCACTACCTGCGCGAAAAAGAGCTGAACCTGAGCGCGACCACCGATCCGCAGGTTGCCTACAAGGATGCGGATTTTGTGATCGTGGCGGCCCCCACGAATTACGACCCTGATACGAACTTTTTTGACACCTCGAACGTCGAGGCGGTGGTGCGGTCTGTCATCGCGGTCAATATGTCGGCCACGATTGTGATCAAGTCGACGATCCCTGTCGGCTATACCACCACGCTCAGCGCGGAACTTGGGACCGATCAGCTGATCTTCAGCCCGGAATTCCTGCGCGAGGGGCGGGCATTATTCGACAACCTCCACCCCTCACGGATCGTGATCGGCGAGCAAAGCGCGCGCGCCCGCCGCTTTGCTGATTTGCTTGAGCAGGGGGCGCTCGATTCCGACGTGCCCAAGCTGTTCACAGGGGCCTCCGAGGCCGAAGCGATCAAGCTGTTTGCCAACACTTACCTTGCCATGCGTGTCGCCTATTTCAACGAACTCGACAGCTATGCGCTGGCTTTGGGCATGGACAGCCGGCAGATCATTGACGGCGTTTGCCTCGATCCGCGGATTGGCAACCACTACAACAACCCCTCGTTCGGCTATGGTGGTTATTGCCTGCCCAAAGACAGCAAACAGTTGCTCGCCAATTATTCTGACGTGCCGCAGAACCTGATCAACGCGATTGTGGCCGCCAACCGGACCCGCAAGGATTTTATCGCTGACAGCATTATTGCCAAGGCACCGAAGGTCGTCGGCGTCTACCGTCTGGTGATGAAGGCAGGGTCCGACAACTTCCGCCAAAGCTCGATTCAAGGGATTATGAAGCGGCTCAAGGCCAAGGGCATCGAGGTGATCGTTTATGAACCCGCGCTGGAGGATGCGCAGTTCTTTGGCTCGACCGTGATGCACGATCTAGCGGCCTTCAAGGCGGCCTCGGATCTGGTGCTGACCAATCGGGACAGCGCGGAACTGGCGGATGTCTCGGACAAGGTCTTTACCCGCGATCTTTTTGGCAACGACTAGACGGTCGCACGATCAGTCGGAATAGTTGGCCCGCAATACGTTCTTTTGCACTTTGCCCATCGTGTTGCGCGGCAACGCGTTCAGCAAGATATAGCGGCGCGGATGTTTGAACCGGGCCAGATGCGGTTCGACCAAGGCCGCGATCCCCGCAGCCGTCAGTGCATGATCGTCCAGCACAACCGCCGCCAAAACGCTTTCGCCGAAATCGGAGTGGGGCACGCCGAACACCGCACTTTCCGCCACGCCCGGGACGTTGTTGATCACGTCCTCCACTTCTTTGGGATAGATGTTGTATCCGCCCGAGATGACCAGATCCTTTTGCCGACCTACGATGGTGATCCGACCATCCTCGGTTTTGGTACCCAGGTCGCCTGTGATGAAAAAGCCGGTATCGCGCAGTTCTTCGGCTGTCTTTTCCGGCATGTTCCAGTAGCCCTGAAATACGTTGTCGCCGCGCACTTCGATCATGCCGATCTCACCGGCTGCCACAGGGGTGCCGTTGCCGGTGATCTCGACCTCGGTGCCGGGCAGGGCGTAACCGACGGTGCCTGCCACCCGCGTGCCGTCATAGGGGTTTGAGGTGATCATGTTGGTTTCCGTCATCCCGTAGCGTTCAAGGATGCGGTGGCCTGTGCGCGCCTCGAACGCAGTGTGGGTTTCGGCCAGCAGCGGGGCCGAGCCTGACACGAACAGCCGCATCTTGGCGACCAGTGCAGGGGTCAGTTGGGCCTTGTTCAGCAGGCGGGTGTAGAAGGTGGGCACGCCCATCAGCAGCGTCGATTTGGGCAATTCGTCGATGATGGCGCTCGCGTCAAAGCTGGCCATGAACCGCACCTGCGCCCCGGCCAGTAGCGCGGTGTTCATCGCCACGAACAGCCCGTGCGTGTGAAAGATGGGCAGCGCGTGGATCAACCGATCTGCTTCGGTGATCTGCCACAGCTCGGTCAGGCTTTGTGCGTTCGACAGCAGGTTCTTGTGCGACAGCATCGCCCCTTTGGACCGGCCCGTGGTACCCGATGTATAAAGCAGAGCGGCCAGATCATCTTCGCCCCGTGCAACCGTCTCAAAGTGCCGCGGTTTCTTATCGGCTTTGCGTGACAGTGACCCGCTGCCGTCTCCGGCAAGGGTCAGGATCTGGGCTGCCTGCGCGCACAGGCCCTCAAACGTCGCCTGATTGCCTGCATCGCAGATCACCAGCTTTGGCGTCGCATCCTCGACAAAGTACCGCGCCTCACTTTCGGTATAGGCAGTGTTCAGGGGCAAGTAGACAGCGCCCGCCTGCACCGCCGCCCCATAAAGTGCGATGGTATCGATCAGTTTCGGGGCCTGCACGACCACCCGGTCACCGGGGCTGACCCCAGCCTCTACCAGCGTATGGGCGATCTGGGCGATCCGGCCCACAAACTGCGCATAGCTGAGCGTTTGGCCGTTATCGTCCGTCAGGAAAGGCGCATCGTTTTGGGTGTGCCGCGCAAACAGGGCATCATAAAGCGTATTGGTCACGGAGGGATGTCCTCGTGTCGACGTTCGGTTTGGCCCTGATCATAGAGATAGTTGGTGATGGTGCCACTTGATTGATACCTCCGGATGTGCCGCAGGCACAGGTCAGAACATCAGCCCCCGATGAGACGTGGCAGGGTCAGCGAAATGGCCGGAACGAAGGTGATCAACATCAGCGCAATCAGGATTGCGATGTAGAAGGGCCAGATCGTGCGTACCGCCTTTTCCATCGGCAGCTTGCCCACCGCGCAGCCCACGAACAGGCAGGACCCCACGGGGGGCGTACACAGCCCAAGGCCGAGGTTCACCAGCAGGATCATTCCGAACTGCAGCGGGTCGATCCCAAGGCTGTTGGCGACAGGCAGAAAGATCGGCGTGCAGATCAGGATCAGCGCCGCCATGTCCATGATCATCCCCAGAACAAGCAGCACCAGATTGATCAGCAACAGGATCAGGACCGGATTGTCGGTCAGCCCGGTCAGCAGATCGACGGTTTTGCTGGGGACCCGGTAGAAGGTCAGCATATAGGCAAAGGCCCCCGCACAGGCGATCAGGATCATCACCATTGCGGTGGTCTTGACCGCTTGGGTCACCGCAAGGCGGAACTTCGCGACGGTGATGGAGCGGTAAACCAGCAGCGTCACGACAAAGGCATAGATCGCTCCGAAGGCCCCGGACTCGGTGACCGTGAATACCCCTGACAGCACACCGCCCACGATGATTACCGCCGTCAGCAACCCCGGTATTGCGCCAAAGAACGCAAGCAGCAGTGCGGTCCACCCCGGAAAAGGTTCCGCCTGATAGCCCCGTTTGACAGCGACCAGATAGGCCGCCAGCGCAAGGCACACGCACATCAGGATACCCGGCACGACGCCTGCCAGAAACAGTTTGGAAATCGAAATGCCACCCCCCGCCGCGATGGCAAAGATGATCATGTTGTGGCTGGGCGGGATGATGATCCCCGCGATCGAGGATGTGACGGTGACATTCACCGCATAGTCCGCGTCATACCCTTTTTCCTTCATCACGGGGACAAGGATCGACCCGAGCGCTGAAATGTCGGCAATGGCCGATCCCGATATGCCCCCGAACAGCATGGACGAAAACACGTTCACGATGCCAAGCCCGCCGCGTACAGCGCCAACCGCCGCCGAGGCAAAACGTACCAGCCGCATCGCGATGCCGCCGTGAAACATCAACTCGCCCGCAAAGATAAAGAACGGGATCGCCATGAGCGCAAAGACGTTGATCCCGCTCACGATCCGCTGAAAGCCGATCATCAGGGGCAACCCTTCGTACCAGAACGCGGCAATGGCCGAAATTCCCAGGGCAAAGGCAACGGGCGTGCCGATCACAACGCAAAAGGCAAACGCGCCCAACAGAACCATGATACCCATCTGCCGTGCCTACCCTTATTCGATGCTGTCGGTGCGCTCATCCACGCCCAGATAGAGGCGGATGAGGTGACCGGCGGAAAACAGGAGGATCAATCCACCGCCAATGGTCAAAGGCAGCGAACGCAACCCTTCGGGCCATTGGATCAGCGGGATCAGAGAACCCCATTTGAACAGCGTCAGTTGCGCGCCAAACCACAGCATCAACCCGCCAAACCCTGCCATGAGCAGATCGCTGATCACCAGCAAGACCGTGCGCACCCGTGCAGGCACCGTGGTGCGGAGCACTGAAACAGATAGGTGCGTGTTTTCGTGCACGCCCACCGCTGCCCCCAGAAAGGCGATCAGCATCACCAGCAGCAATGCCACCTGTTCGACCCATGTGGGCGTCGCATTGAGCACGTAGCGTCCAAAGACCAGCCAGCCGAAAATGACCGTCAGCACCACCAGTGCGACGCCCGTCACAACACGGCATAACAGCGCGATCCCATCAAGGGCCGCGTCCATGCGGCGCATTGCGGGGGGAATATCGGGGCTGTGGGTCATAGCTTGCTTTCGGGCACACAAAGCGCCCGGATCCTGATGTGCGGAACCCGGGCACCTTTGGTTTACGACAGATCGCGCCTTAGTCGGTGGTCTGGATCAACTCGACCAGCGGACGCAGATCGGGGTTGGTTTCGAAATACGCCTCATAGACGGGGGCCATCGCCTCCTGAAATGGGGTTTTGTCCGCGATCTCGTTCACGACCACGCCTGCATCTTCGACGGCTTTGCGGCTGACTGCCTCACGTTCGGCCCACAAGTCGCGCTGCATAAGGGCGGATTCCTGTGCGGCCTCGGTCACGGCGGCCTGCATCTCAGGAGAGAGGGCGTTGAAGGTGTCGGTGTTGATGCAGATGCACTCGGGGATGATCAGGTGCTGGGACAGTGAATAATACCCCGCAACCTCGAAGTGGCCGGTGGATTCGTAAGAGGGCCAGTTGTTTTCGGCCCCATCCACAACGCCGGTCTTGAGGGCCTGATAGACCTCGGCAAAGGCCATGGGCGAGGGGTTGCCGCCCAGTTCGGCGATCATGCCGGTGAACAGGTCGTTGTTCATTACGCGCACCTTCATGCCCACGACATCAGCAGGCGTGTTGATCGGCTTTTCCCCGTTGTAAAAAGACCGCGCGCCAGCGTCATACCATGCCAGTGGCAGCAGGCCCTTTTCGGCCATCCCTGCGGCGATGGCCTGTCCGCCCTCGCTGTCGAGCACGCGGAACATGTGCGGCACATCCTTAAAGACGAAGGGCAGCGAGACCACGTTGGCCGATGCCGCGATGGGTCCGATGGGGCCCAGGTTGAAATTGCCGACTTCAAGCCCGCCAAGGCGCACCTGTTCGACCGCATCGGGCTGACTGCCAAGCGTGCCGCCATGGAACATCTGCAAGGTGATTTCGCCGTCGGTCTTTTCAGACAGCAACTCGGCAAAACGGTCCATCGCGACAGTGTTTGGGTATCCGTCAACGTGGATGTTCCAGCCGCGCCAGTTGTCAGCACTCGCAACGCCGCCGATGAGGGTCAGCGCGACGGCCCCGACCAGTGATTTGGTGATTTTGTTGAACATGGTGTCCTCCCTATTTTGTTTTGAACGCTGCGACTCCACCAGACTGCGCCGCACCCTGTCTGGGTGTCTTTGGCGCGCGTCCTTCGCGGATGGTGTCCCATTTATTCAAATCTAAGGAAGACTAGTATACCAGATTTGTCAACTGTGAATGCGCACGACCCCCGACCTAGGCGGTGCCACGGACGGGTCGGTTGTTGTCGATGTTAAAGGTCATGCCGTCCAGTAGTTCCGCCAGATCGGGGCGCGCGGCGGGGCCGTTGGAGATGTCGACCAGCATCAACGTACCCTCGGGCGTGATGCCGAAGGCCCCCGGTTCGGCAAAGCGCGCATCAGTCTCTGCCTCTGACAGCGGGTCCGAGACATAGAGGCCAAGCGCGCGCATCTGCGCCTCGCTCAGTCCCCAACACAAATCAAAATTCCAGCCGAACTCGGCCCTGTCGGCCTGCGCCTTTTCCATCGTATCGGCAGAGACGACCACGACATCCATCTTTGCTGTCCAAGCGGGCAACGCATCGTTCAGTTTGTTTAGGAACCGTTTGCAACGGGGGCAATGCCGCCCGCGATAGACGAACAGCATGGTCCAGCGATCCTTGGGCTGCCCAAGGGTGATCATTGCGCCGGTTGTGTCGCTGAACTGCATCTTGCCAAGCGGGCCGCCGACATCTGGTCTGGGATGGGTCATGTGCGGTCCTTTTCGGGTGGCGGTGCCGTGGTCAGTGGCCAGGCAGCTGTTCGGTTTCAAAATAGTTGGCGTTGGTGATCGAGATCTGTTTGATCGTGTCGTCCAGCCGGGACAGATGGCGCATGCCACAGGCAATGGCGCGCTTGGCGTCATGGTCCTTGATGGCCTCCGCGATCTCCCGGTGATCGGCGACAAGGTCAGGCATCCGATCCCCTTTTGACAGGCTCAGGATACACAAACGGTCGACCTTCGACTTTTCGGCCATGATCACGTCAAAGGCGAAATCGACCCTGGCGATTTTGCACAGGGTCTTGTGAAAGGCGTAGTCAAGCGTGCCGAACGTATCCACGTCGCTGTCGCGAATGGCGCGGTCCTGTGCGGCAAGGGCGGCATCCAGTTCGGCGGCCCCCACGGTATCGCATTCCTCGGCCGCGCGGCGCAGCACGTCGCGTTCGATGGCGGCGCGCACAAAGCGGGATTTGGCGATTTCGCGCGATGAAAAGCGTTTCACTTCGGTGGCGCGCTGCGGGCGGATCAACAGCAGATCAAGGGTGGCCAATCGGCTGAACGCGTCGCGCACGGGCTGGCGTGATACCCCGAACTGTGCGGCAATGTCCGCCTCTGAAATCTTGTCACCGGGGCGCAACCGCAAGCTCAGGATTTCTTGATGCAGATGGTCAAAGATATCATCGACACTCGTGCGTCGCTCGCCAAGTTGTGTTGCATGCACCATTGCGCCGTCTCCATCGTGCGTCTGATCTGCACCGTCCTAGCGAAACTCTGGTCGGAACAAAACCAGTCTGTGGTCAGTAATAGATGGGACTGGTATACCAGTTAAGGGACTAGTATACCAGCGGGGGTTCAGCAGAAAGGGACGTCATATGAAACTTGCAGGTCAAACCGCGATTGTCACAGGCGGAGGGCGCGATATCGGCCTTGCGGCAGCTTTGAAGCTGGCCAGTGAAGGGGCCAATGTGGCGATCAACTACTTTTCCAGCAGCGCGGGTGCTGACGCTGCGGTGAGTGAAATCACCAAGGCCGGTGGCCGCGCCTTTGCCCTCAAAGGGGATCTGACCAAGCCCGAGGACGTCGACGCGCTGGTCTCGAGAACCGTTGCCGAATTTGGCGGGATCAATGTGCTGGTCAACAATGCAGGGGGTCTCGTCGCGCGCAAACCCATTGCCGAGATGCCGCTATCGCACTGGACCACGGTGATGGATCTGAATCTCACCAGCCTCTTTCTGATGACCAAGGCCTGCCTTGCGCATATGGACGAGGGGGCGATCGTTAATCTGGCCAGTCAGGCCGCGCGGGATGGGGGCGGGCCGGGCGCGGTTGCATATGCGACCTCGAAAGGGGCTGTGATGACCATGAGCCGCGCACTTGCCAAAGAGGTGGGGCCAAACATCCGCGTCAACGCGCTGTGCCCGGGCATGATTGATACCGATTTCCACAACATTCACACGCCTGATGCGGGACGGCGCGGATACGAGGCCGCGGCCCCACTGAAAAGACAAGGCACGACCGAGGATACCGCGAACCTGATCCTGTTTCTGGCCTGTGCCGATTCCGCCTTTGTGACGGGTGCCAATATCGACATCAATGGTGGCATGCTGTTTTCCTGACCGTTCCGAAAGGGTTCACATATGACCGATTTCCCTGTCATCCCCACCGGCGAAGATGTCACACGTCAGGTGTTGTCTGACCATCCCGACCTGATGGTCGTCGTCTTTCGCTTTGCCAGCGCAGGTGCAGAGGGTGCGTTGCACAATCACCCCCATGTGCAATCCACCTATGTGGAAAGCGGGCGCTTCCGCTTCACGCTTGGGGAGCGGCAACAGGAGGTTGGGCCGGGGGACAGTTTTGTCGTGCCATCCGAGATGACCCATGGCTGTGTCTGCCTTGAGCCGGGCACGCTGGTCGACTGCTTTACCCCGCGCCGGGACGATTTCCTGTAAGGCTCTACATCCACATCACGGGTGTTGAGATCGGCGCGAGCCGGGCAATCCGTACAGCATCGGGGCCCGGCATCTTGTTGATCATAGTGGGCGCAATGCGGAGCCGTCTTGGCTGGGCATGTCATGCCTTGCACAAGAGCACGCGGGCCGCGTTCCAAGTGAAAATAACTTTTACGAGAATGCGCCCTTGTTCTACCGCAGGTTTATAGGCAAGACTTCGCTCACGGAAACGTTAATGAGTTGTGAACATGACCAAACCTGATGCGGCCTCAACCTCGAATGCCAACGGATCTGCGGACCAGATCGACCCCGAGTTGGTCAAGAAACTAACTACTTTGCGCGCGCAGGTCCGAGAAGGGTTTGGCAAAGTCGTCATGTCAATGATGGCGCTGCCACGTTACCGCCACCAGTCCATTGCCGACCTTCAGCATCTGGTTCTTGAGCCATTGATTCGGGATCGTGTGGCAATTGCGTACCCGTCTGAGACAACCGAGGTTGCCTCGGACATCGCCGGACTTGCTATTTGGGCCAGCGTCTCAGACGAGGTCGACGCAAAAATCCGCGAACAGATCAAGGCAGGCGTGTTCCCGATCCGGCTGAAGGCCGAAGACTGGATCTCAGGCTCCAACAATTGGCTGCTCGACGTTATCGCGCCGGATCAGAAGACGACGGCGCGGGTGATTGCGAACTTCAAACAGGTGGTGAAAGAGGGTGACTTACGGCTGCATCCTATGATTGCACGTCTGGTGGATAAGGAGACGTTGGAGAAGATGGGTGGGACAGATCGTGAGCCCACGGTCAACTGATAGATGGGACACCAGGTTTGTTTTTTTCAACAACGATAAGGGTCTTTTCCATAGCCGCGATGTGCGTCGTTGCTTTTGCGGGATACCTATATATCCAAAACTACTGGAATGAACGGGAACTAGATCCGGTTGCACTGCAAGATGGAAAATTGCAATACCGTGTCATTCATGACGGCAAAGATCGCAAGCGAGGAACCGCAGATGATGTAGTTTGGGATGTTCCGCTGCCCGCCACCTTTGAAATTTGGCGAGCGTATGCAGACCATCGGCCGCACGACGAAGACTTTGAGTTCTTACACGCTGGCTTTGATCTGGGTTCAATCGGAATCCAGAGCGTTGGAGCGGAGTCAAACGTAAAACTTCGGTTTCTGCCGCATCGATTTGAACAAGGCGCACGCCCGTACAAACACCGGGCCACGTCGACTTTTCTAAGCGATTTTGACTACATCGAAAATATCTCTTGTCGGCTCGGCGAAGACTTGGGGAACGGTAGCTACGCGTTTCGAGAGCCTACTCAGGATGAAATAGTCGAGATGCGTACAGTCTACGGACCCGATGTCGATTTCATGGCCGGCAGTTGCCTGACGAAATCAGACAAGAGAACCCGAATTGGGTTTTTCAGGCAGGACAGCAATCCCGCAGGTTGGGGGTATTGCTATTTCGAAACAGGGCGTTGCTCATTTGATCTTTGGTATCCGATAGAACGGATCGTCGAAGTTGAGTTCGCGAGAAACAACCTTTCCCTATTGCCTGAAATGGATGAATTCATTTCCGAAATTGTGTCGGAAAGTTCTGCAGGATTGAACAAGTAATGAGAAGTGTTCGACAATGACTGTAAATTTTGACTCCCCGCCGAACCGTTGGCTAGCCGGCAGCTTTGACAGCATATTTTCCGCTATTGGACCCGGGCGTGCTGCCGAATTGGATGCTGGTATCGAATTGGTCGAACTTGCTCTGGATCGTCAGGAAGCCAGCTATCTAAAGCTGAACGAGCGCATGCAGCATGTCGCAAACGATGGGCGTTTGCTGGCGGGCGACCGAGAGGTTTTTCAGGAAGCTGCGGACAACGCTCTGGCGTTGTCAAAGAGTTTTGCGAGCATGAAACCGTTTGCCGTCGGGATTTACCTGAGTGGTTCAAGCAGTTTTCCAGGATGGGACTTTGCTGGCGGTCAACGCTTCGTAAATATCGAATTTGAAAATTTGTCCGAACAGGACCGGCAGTTCATTACAGATAATTACGCGGTTGATTTGTCGTTTGCTCAAGTCGACTCGGACGGCACAAAGCAAGTGTATGACCGTTTCCGTGAGGATATATTTTGGGGCGGCAAAGACGAGCAGTATCGAACGGCGGCAGATTTCACACGTTCACTTGCCAATGATAACGCGGAGTATACGACACCGCTGGAATTGGTCAGTGCAATAAGTACATTCATTGGCCCCGCCAAGCTGGCTGTTGGTCTGGTAAAAGCCATCGCCAAAGGTATTCCCGGGTTAATTGCATTCGTGAAAAAGAAGGTGATTGACGAAGTCGTTGACACTTTGTTCCCCATTCCCAAATCGTTGAACAGCTTAGTCACTGCTGCTGCCAAAGACTTCCTCGAAGATGCCTCGTTCCAGCAAGAACTCTTTGAAAATTTTATCGAGTCAACGGGCACCATTTTTGTCGATCTGGGGGATGACGCGCTTTACACCGT
This sequence comes from uncultured Tateyamaria sp., assembly GCF_947497045.1. Taxonomy (GTDB): domain Bacteria; phylum Pseudomonadota; class Alphaproteobacteria; order Rhodobacterales; family Rhodobacteraceae; genus Tateyamaria. The sequence continues at coordinate 232,664 of NZ_CANMEU010000005.1, forward strand.
AGGCGCGCTGAAAAACACGTTCTATGTCATTGCCAAGCAGGGTGAGCAGACTTCACCCGTTGATTTGTCCTCATTGAACCTGACCGCGGCTGGCATTGAAAGTTTTGTCTATGTTGTGTCCGTCATCAAATGGTTTGAGACAGATGGCGGTTTGACTTTGAGGAGTCGTCGCTCATCTGGGCTTAGTTAAGCA
>NZ_CANMEU010000006.1 GCF_947497045.1 uncultured Tateyamaria sp.
CTTAACTAAGCCCAGATGAGCGACGACTCCTCAAAGTCAAACCGCCATCTGTCTCAAACCATTTGATGACGGACAATTGTCTGAGGTCAGCGCCTATGGGACCATTTAGGGCGATTTGCTAAGAGAGGGTTTGTTGCTCATCGTAACCATTGAGGAGTGGACGATGAGAAAGACAGCGACGAGCCCTGGCGGGAAGATCGCCAAAGACATCAAGCGCGCCACGCGCAAGCAGTATTCTAGCGAAGAGAAGATCAGGATCGTGCTGGATGGCCTGCGTGGGGAAGACAGCATTGCTGAACTTTGCCGCCGTGAGGGCATATCGCAAGGCATCTATTACAAGTGGTCGAAGGACTTCATGGAAGTTGGTAAGAAGCGATTGGCGGGCGATACGGCACGCGCCGCGAACACCGATGAGGTCAAAGCACTGCGCCGCGCGGCAAAGGATCTGACTTCGGCATCCGTCGGGCCGCTTTGTGAAGCTCCGAAAGAAGGTCGAGATGCTCTTCGCCCATGTGTCACGTTTTTAGGCTTCTGTTGGTGGCTTGCGAACATGATGTGAACATCTCTGTGTCAGTTTTGTGTCAAAACGTGACGCAAGCGGCCTGAAAACCAGCGAAATCCAACGAATACAGGCGCTTAGGGTGTAATTGTGTGGTAATCAAAAAAGCGGTTGTTATTCAGTGCCTTGAAAGTTATTCCGATCAACGGAGACGTGGCCGAGTGGTCGAAGGCGCTCCCCTGCTAAGGGAGTAGGCCCGGAAGGGTCTCGAGGGTTCGAATCCCTTCGTCTCCGCCATTTTCTTTCTTGAGCTGCCGCCTCCGACTACCTAAGTGCGCCTGGGTTCGAACGCTGGCCGAACCACCCTGCCGCCCAGTCTACAATATCCATGACTTCCGCGCGAAGAGAGGCCGCTTTGGTTCGTGTTGGACCATGGTGGCGTTGCTGAACCGGGACTGTATTTCAACCCTTGGATATGAAACGAATTGCGCACATGTCAAAGCCGCAGGTGTTCCTGTGATGTAAAAGACCCTTATGGAACTGTCGGCAAACTGCACTCCGCTCGCCAGTGCAAACACCACGTGTTTGGCGATTTGGAACCCAACAGATGCACCGTGGTCAGAGGCCCGAAACGATACCTCCGTCATTCAAAGTCGGGAAGCGCGGCTTTCTTTTTCATGTATATCTTGGTCCGGTCTATGGCGGATTTTGCCAGACGGGTGCTTTCCATACCCCTCTTGATTGCGGATTGTGCATTGCGAATGGCGGCCTGTTTGGCGGGGATGAAGGTCCGATCCGCCATATGCAGTTGATTGGTGATCTCCTGTTTCAGATCGAACGTGGACGCATCCACCCACGCGTCCCAGGTCAGACCCTTGCCGCTGGTGCGCATGCGCGAAATCGTTGTCGCCCAAAAGCTGGGGCTGGTCATCTTGTCAAAGGACTCAGACAGCGTGCCCACGGTCAGGCCGACCATCGAAATCTCGTTCTTTGGGTCCAGCAGGTATTTTACACCGGCTTCTTTTGCAGCACCTTTGGCCTTTTCCGCGGGCACGCCGGTGATCTGTTTCATCGCCTCCTTGTTCAGTTTCGCAAGTTCGTCGCCTGATGCCTTGGCTGCTTTAGCTGCGGTCTTGGACAAGCCCACCAACAGGGTCAGAACAGCCGCGGCGATGTCCACGGCCTTGGAGGTGGCTTTGACGTCCTTTTCGATCCTCAGCAGATATTTCTCCAGATTATCCCGGGATTTCTGCAATTCCTTGATCCGGGCATCAGCCCGTTTGGCGGCGGTAGCGAACAGGTCCGACTGCTTGGCAAAGTGGGCAGCCAGCGCGGCCTCGCCGTCAATCAGGTCGAGGTAGTGCAGTTTCTTCTCGATGATCGCCTTCTTTTGCTTCAGCGTATAAGGAATCTGCAAGACGTCGCCGGGCACGAGCGCATCGGGCGTCTTGCGCTTGGACTTTACCGATTTGTTCATCGGGTCATCCCAGATATAGCTGGCTTTGGCGATGCCCCAAGACTTTGCAATTTTTTCGAGGGTGTCGTTCTTCTTGAATTTGTATTTGCCTTGTCCAGACATGGCGTAACCTCATCTAATTGGTTTAATAATCTTCTTTTCATTCAGTAAATTAGCACATTCCGATCACTCGGACGGGTCCAGACATGTCGATATCTGATGACAACAGGAGGCGAAAAATGCCTGCCAGTACATCAGCGACATGCGGTTGGTTCATAAAATATGGGCTAGGGTGACGGATTGCTCCGCGTGCGACAATAACTGTCTTGGTCATCGGCTTGGTCCCGCTGATCGGGGTCGGAAATGCCATCTTCAGGATTGTGATTTCGCGCTTTGCGGGTTGTCATCAAAGGCCTAAACTTGCGTGATAGCCAAAATCACATCCAACCTTCAGGAGTCGTCATGTCGCTCACTCTCAACCGCCGTAGTTTCCTCGCCAGCACCGCTGGTCTGATCGCATTGCACCCGTTTTCGGCCAATGCGGCGACAAATCAGGCCCACCTGCGGATCATGGAGACGACGGACCTGCATGTTCACGTGTTTCCTTACGACTATTATGCGGACAAACCGCGCGACACCGTCGGACTGGCCCGCACCGCCTCGCTGATCAATGCCATCCGGGCTGAGGCCTCAAATGCGCTGCTGATCGACAATGGTGACTTTTTGCAGGGCAATCCGATGGGGGATTACATCGCCTACGAGCGGGGCATGAAAGAGGGTGACACCCACCCCGTCATTCAGGCGATGAACGCGCTTGGGTTTGATGCCTCCACCCTTGGGAACCACGAGTTCAACTATGGCATAGACTTCCTGATGAAGGCGCTGGCGGGGGCCAACTTCCCGGTGGTGAATGCCAATATCGCGCTGGAATTGGGAAGCGATCCCACCAAGGACAAGACCCTGATCCCGCCCTATGTCATCCTTGATCACAGTGTGACCGACGGCGCAGGTGCGGCACATGACCTCAAGGTTGGTCTGATCGGGTTCACGCCGCCCCAGGTTATGAACTGGGACCGCCGCCATCTCGAAGGCAACGTGCAGGCCCGCGACATCATCGAGACGGCCAAGGCGTATATTCCGCAGATGAAAGAGCAGGGGGCCGATATCATCGTGGTGTTGTCCCATTCCGGCATTGGCGCAGCGGACGCCTCTGATGGGATGGAAAACGCGTCCGTCCCCTTGGCGGGGCTAGACGGGGTGGATGCCATTCTGACAGGGCACAGCCATCTGGTGTTTCCATCGCCGGACTACGCAGATTTTGCAGGCGCGGACGTGGATGCAGGCACCTTGATGGGCACCCCTGCGACGATGGGCGGCTTTTGGGGCAGCCATATGGGCCTGATCGATCTGTTGATCGAAAAGGATGGCAATGAGTGGCGTGTGGTGTCTGCCGTGTCCGAGGCGCGCCCGATCTCCAAACGCAACGAGGACCGGTCCGTTACCGCACTTGTCGAAAGTGATCCGGCAGTTCTGGCCGCTGCGCAAACCGAGCATGATGAAACCCTTGCCTATGTGCGCCGTGCGGTTGGCAAAACAGACGCGCCCCTGCACAGTTATTTCGCGCTGGTCGCTGATGATCCATCGGTGCAGATCGTGTCCATTGCGCAACTTTGGTACATTGAAGAGATGATGAAAGGGACCGAGCATGAGGGTCTGCCGATCCTGTCCGCAGCAGCCCCGTTCAAGGCCGGTGGGCGCGGAGGCCCGGAGTATTTCACCGACGTTCCAAAGGGCGATGTGGCGATCAAGAACGTCTCGGATCTGTACCTCTATCCAAACACCGTCCGTGCGGTGCGTGTCACGGGCCAACAGGTCAAGGACTGGCTGGAACGCTCGGCGGGGATGTTCAACCAGGTGGAGTCGGGTGCGCAGGATGTGGTCCTGCTGAACCCTGAATTCCCAAGCTACAACTTTGACGTGATTGACGGCGTGTCTTATCAGATCGACCTGTCGCAGCCGTCAAAATACGATCCCAAGGGTGAGTTGCTGGACGAAAATGCCAGCCGCATCGTCAACCTGACCTATGACGGCGCGCCGCTGGATCTCGCGGCCGAGTTCATCATCGCAACCAACAACTACCGCGCAGGCGGCGGCGGAAACTTTCCCGGCGCAACATCGGAAACGACCGTGTTTGAGGGTCCCGATACAAACCGCGATATCATCGTGCGCTACATCGTTGAAAAAGGCACGATCAGCCCGCGCGCTGACAGCAACTGGTCCTTTGCGCCGATGGAAGGCAGCACAGTCCTGTTCGACACGGGGCCTGCCGCGACGGCCTATCTTGATCAGGTGGACGTGGATATCGAGCCTGTCGGGGACGGCCCGGACGGGTTCGCACGCTTCCGTATCTCGCTTTAGTCGCGCGACTGCATGGTCGGGGTCTCCCGGCCATGCCAGTTTGAGCGGTCAATGCGCATCTCCTGCGACGTAGACAACTCCGGTTCCCAGAGTTCGCAAAAAAGCCGCGTGATCAACCATTCGTTGCAAATGCGCTCGTATTGATGAACTCTACACTTGGATCGAAAGCGATCTGTGGCAGAATGAAACATCCGGGGCCGCGAAGTAGGGGGAACGACAATGACACTCGAACTGCGCAATGTCTCGAAGGTGGTGGATGGGCTGACACATATCCATCCCACGGACCTGACGCTGAGCAAGGGGACGATGAATGTCCTGCTTGGGCCGACTTTGTCTGGCAAAACCTCTCTGATGCGGCTGATGGCAGGGCTGGATGTGCCCACGACGGGGCAGGTGTTCTGGCAAGGCGAGGATGTCACCGGCATGCGGGTGCAGGACCGCAAGGTGGCGATGGTCTATCAGCAATTCATCAACTACCCCTCCATGACCGTCTACGACAACATTGCCTCACCGTTGCGGCTGATGGGCAAATCCAAGACCGAGATTGACGCAGCCGTTCGAAAATCTGCGGACCTCATGCAGCTTTCGGCGATGCTGGATCGCAAGCCGCTGGAATTGTCGGGCGGGCAGCAACAACGCTGTGCCCTGGCGCGGGCCCTGGTCAAGGATGCGGGGCTGGTACTGCTTGATGAACCGCTGGCAAATCTTGATTACAAGCTGCGCGAAGAGTTGCGGGTCGAAATCCCCAAGATATTCGAAGAGGCGGGATCGATCTTTGTCTATGCCACGACCGAGCCGGAAGAGGCGCTGTTGCTGGGTGGGCATACCGCCGCGCTGTGGCAAGGCGAGGTGCGCCAGTTCGGGCTGACACCTGACGTTTATCGCCAGCCCGCAGATGCCATCACGGCCCGCGTGTTCAGCGACCCGCCCATGAATTTCCTGAAGGTGATCAAGGCGGGTGGCACCATCAAGTTTGGTGATGGGCAATCCGCGCCAGCCACGGGGCCACTGGCCAAGCTGACAGACGGTCAGTATCTGGCCGGGTTCCGCCCCAACCATGTGGAGTTACAGGCCCAAGGCGAGACCTCCCTGACCTTTGCCACAAAACTGAACGTGACCGAGCTGACGGGGTCGGAAACCTTCATCCACCTTGATCATCACGGGGACAGTTGGGTGGGTTTGGTGCACGGTATTCACGACCTCGACCTGGGGGCCGCGCTGGAGGTGCATATTGATCCGCGCCATGTCTACATCTTTGGTGAAACGGGCGATCTGGTGGCTCCCGCTGCCTATGCGATGGCGGCTTAAGGGAACGACAGAATGGCAGAAATCACGCTCGACAATCTGGCGCATTCCTACAGCCCCAACCCCAAGGGCGAGGGGGATTTTGCCCTCAAGGAATTGAACCATGTCTGGTCCGATGGCGAAGCCTATGCGTTGCTTGGAGCATCGGGCTGTGGCAAGTCCACATTGCTCAATATCATCTCGGGCCTTTTGCACCCCAGTCAGGGGCGCATCCTGTTTGACGGTAAGGATGTGACCCAAGCCACCACGGCGGATCGCAACATCGCGCAGGTGTTCCAGTTTCCGGTCGTCTACGACACGATGACGGTGCGTGCGAACCTCGCCTTCCCCCTCAAGAACCGGGGGGCTGACCCAAAGTATATCGCAGAGCGGGTGCAGCGGATCGGTGCCATGATCGGGATGGAGGCGGAATTGGACAAGCGCGCGCGCGGCCTGACGGCGGATGCCAAACAGAAGATCTCGCTTGGGCGTGGAATGGTGCGCGAGGACGTGAACGCCTTGCTGTTTGATGAGCCCCTGACCGTGATTGATCCCCACATGAAGTGGGAGTTGCGCACCCAGTTGAAATCGCTGCACCACGACTTTGGGCACACGATGATCTATGTGACCCATGACCAGACCGAGGCGCTGACCTTTGCCGACAAGGTGGTGGTGATGTATGATGGGCGCGTCGTTCAGATCGGCACCCCGCAAGAACTGTTTGACACCCCCCAGCATACCTTTGTGGGCTATTTCATCGGCTCGCCGGGGATGAACGTGATCCCCGCCACGGTGACGGGCAAGCATGCGATTGTGCATGGCAATGAGGTGGAACTGGCCCGCGGCTATGACGCCTTGGACGGTAAGGTCGAAATCGGCGTGCGGCCTGAATTCGTGCGGCTGACAGACGGTCCCGGCCTGCCTGTCACCATTCGCCGTGTCGAAGACGTTGGGCGCCACAAAATCGTGCGCGCTGACCTGTTTGGCAGCCCGATCAACATTCTGGCGGGCGAAGATCAATCCATCTCGCCCGATATGACTCATATCTCTTTCGATCCGGCCCGCGTGAACGTCTACGTGAATGACTGGCTGAAACATGGAAAGGCCGCCTGATGGAAAAGACAGTCAATCAAAAGGCATGGTTTCTCATCCTGCCAGTGCTGATCCTTGTCGCCTTTTCGGCGGTGATCCCGCTGATGACGGTAGTGAATTACTCGGTGCAGGACACATTCGGGCAAAACCAGTTTTTCTGGGCCGGTCTTGAGTGGTTTGCCGAGATGCTGGAATCGGACCGGATGTGGGATGCGTTGGGGCGTCAGTTGATGTTCTCGGCCATCATTCTGACGATCCAGATCCCGCTTGGGGTCTTTGTGGCGCTCAACATGCCCAAAAGCGGGTTCTGGTCCAGCTTTTGTCTGGTGGTGATGTCGCTGCCCCTGTTGATCCCGTGGAATGTGGTCGGCACAATCTGGCAAATCTTTGGCCGCGTGGACATTGGGTTGTTGGGCTACACGCTCGATGCGCTCGGCATTTCCTACAACTACACGCAGGACACGTTTGCGGCCTGGGCCACAATCATCGTGATGGATGTGTGGCACTGGACATCGCTTGTGGCCTTGCTGGCCTTTGCCGGTCTCAAGTCCATTCCAGATGCCTATTATCAGGCTGCCAAGATTGATCAGGCGAGCCGATGGGCGATCTTCCGCTACATCGAGTTGCCAAAGATGATGGGGGTGCTGATGATCGCGATATTGTTGCGATTCATGGACAGCTTTATGATCTATACTGAGCCGTTTGTGGTCACGGGCGGAGGGCCGGGCAACGCCACCACCCTGTTGTCCATTGATCTGGTGAAAATGGCGCTTGGGCAGTTTGACCTTGGCCCCGCAGCCGCGTTTTCGATCATGTACTACCTTGTAATCTTGCTGATTTCCTATGTGTTCTACACGGTTATGACCACTGTCGAAAAGAATGAGGGCTAGACCATGAGCGATACAACCCTCACCCAGGACGCGGCCCAACCGATCACCGCAACACCGCGCAAACCGTTCCGCATCAAAGGCTCGGTCGTGGTGATGACGCTCTATTTGGTGTTCCTGATGTTGCCGATCTATTGGCTGATCAACATGAGCCTCAAGACCAATACCGAGGTGCTGAACACCTTCACCCTGTGGCCCCGAAACCTGACCTTCGCCAACTACGTGACCATCCTGACGGACCCGGCGTGGTACAGCGGCTATATCAACTCGATCATCTATGTGGTGATGAATACGGTGATCTCGCTGGCTGTGGCACTGCCTGCGGCCTATGCGTTCAGCCGCTATCATTTCATGGGCGACAAGCATCTGTTCTTTTGGCTTCTGACCAACCGCATGGCACCGCCCGCGGTTTTTGCGCTGCCGTTCTTTCAGCTTTATTCATCCGTTGGCCTGTTTGACACGCACATCGCGGTTGCGCTTGCGCATTGCCTGTTCAACGTGCCGCTTGCGGTGTGGATTCTTGAGGGGTTCATGCGCGGTGTCCCAAAGGAGATTGACGAGACAGCCTATCTGGATGGCTACAGCTTTGGGCGGTTCTTCATCAAGATTTTTACGCCGCTGATTGCATCCGGCATCGGGGTGGCGGCGTTTTTCTGTTTCATGTTCAGTTGGGTTGAGTTGCTGCTGAGCCGGACATTGACCACCGTGGATGCCAAGCCGATTTCGGCAATTATGACGCGGACTCAGGGGGCGGCGGGCATTGATTGGGGCGTGCTGGCGGCGGCGGGGGTGCTGACCATCGTGCCGGGTGCCTTGGTTATCTATTTTGTGCGCAATTACATCGCCAAGGGTTTTGCCTTGGGCCGCGTGTAACAGCGCAACTTAAAAAAAGGGGAGATCAACATGGATTGGATGGCATGGACGTGGCCCACTGCCCTGTTCTTTATCTGCATCGTGGTCATACTGACGGTGTTCACCGTGCTTGCGATCAGATTTCCCGAAACACCCCGCAAAGGGATTTTACGACTTGAGACGACGCGCGGCGACCGTCTCTTTATCACACTGCTCGGCTCTGCCTTTATCAATCTGGCTTGGCTGGGGGTGGTCGGCGCGAACCAACCGCTCGCGCTGATTGTCTGCCTTGTCTATGCCGTCGCGGTTTTCCGTTGGGTCTAGGCAAGGATCGGCGCGCGACACAGCGAACCCATGCTGGCGCGCGCTATTTCAGAAGCATATTTCCGATAGGGAGGAAAGAATGACATTCTCACTTAAATCAAGTACGGCAATTGTGCTGTCGCTTGGCATGATGAGCACACCTGTGTTCGCTGATATGGACGCCGCACGTGCGTTCCTGGACAGCGAAATCGGCGATGTGTCGGTCCTGTCGCGAGCGGACCAAGAGGCCGAGATGCAGTTTTTCGTGGATGCCGCCGCACCGTATCAGGGGATGCAGATCAAGGTCGTCTCCGAAACCATCGCGACCCATGAATACGAAAGCCAGGTGCTTGCGCCGGCCTTTACGGCCATCACCGGCATTCAGGTCACCCATGACCTGATCGGCGAAGGTGATGTGGTTGAAAAGCTGCAAACCCAGATGCAGTCGGGCGAAAACATCTACGACGCCTATATCAACGACAGCGACCTGATCGGGACGCACTGGCGCTACCAGCAAGTGCGCAACCTGACTGACTGGATGGCGGGTGAAGGCGCGGATGTCACGCTACCGACGCTGGACCTTGACGACTTTATCGGGACGTCCTTTACCACAGGGCCTGATGGCAAGCTTTATCAGCTGCCCACACAGCAGTTCGCGAACCTTTATTGGTTCCGCTATGACTGGTTCAACGACGAACAGAACAAGGCCGACTTCAAAGAGCAGTTTGGCTATGATCTGGGCGTTCCGGTCAACTGGTCCGCCTATGAGGACATCGCCGAGTTTTTTACCGGCCGCGATTTGTCCCGCATGGGTGTGGATGGCGACGTGTTCGGCAATATGGACTACGGCAAGAAAGACCCGTCATTGGGCTGGCGCTATACTGACGCGTGGATGTCCATGGCTGGTATGGGCGACGCGGGTGAACCAAATGGCCTGCCTGTCGATGAATGGGGTATTCGTGTCAACGAGAACTCCCAGCCAACGGGGTCTTGTGTGTCTCGTGGGGGTGCCACAAACGCGCCTGCCGCCGTCTATGCAGTGACCAAGGCGATTGAGTGGCTCGACAAGTACTCGCCCCCTGCCGCAGCAGGCATGACGTTCAGCGAGGCGGGTCCAATTCCGGCCCAAGGCAACGTGGCCCAGCAAATGTTCTGGTACACAGCCTTTACGGCGGCGACCGTGCTGCCTGATCTGCCGGTGATGAACGAGGACGGTACGCCTAAGTGGCGCATGGCCCCCTCGCCCCACGGGGTCTATTGGAAAGAGGGCCAGAAGATCGGCTATCAGGATGCAGGATCCTGGACGCTGATGGAAAGCACCCCCGTGGATCGCGCACAGGCCGCATGGCTTTATGCGCAGTTCGTGGTGTCCAAGACTGTCGACCTCAAGAAGTCTGATGTGGGTCTGACCTTCATCCGCGAGTCCACCATCGACTCCGAGCACTTCACCGAGCGCGCACCCCGTTTGGGTGGTCTGGTAGAATTCTACCGCTCGCCCGCGCGCGTTCAGTGGTCACCAACCGGCACCAATGTCCCTGACTATCCAAAGCTCGCGCAGCTGTGGTGGCAGAATATCGGTGACGCAATGTCTGGTGCCAAGACGCCTCAGGAAGCGTTGGATGCGCTGTGTGCCGATCAGGAAAAAGTCCTGGCCCGGCTTGAGCGTGCAGGGGTGCAGGGTGATCTGGGCCCCGTTCTCAACGAAGAGATGGGTGCAGAGCACTGGTTTGCACAACCCGGCGCGCCCTTTGCCAAGTTGGAAAATGAGGACGAAGAGCCAAAGACAGTTCCCTATGACGAGCTGATAAAATCCTGGCAGTAAGCCCGGATCAAAAGGACACAAGGCGCTTTGAGGGAAGCGCCTTGTGTCACGTTTTGAGGGCGCTTCATCGGCCTAGCCTGGGGCTGTGACGCGCGTCAAAGACCGAACAGGCCGAGACATGACCACGGTCCTGACGCCTCCCTTCCTCTTCACCCACCCCCCCCCTATGAGCCGAAACCCGCAAGTGGCCATGGCCCTTCGAGGCCACGCTTGACTTCGCCACAGCGCGGGCTTTACCTAGCGAAACGCAATCCCTGCAAGGAGGACGACCATGACTGTTGGCAAGAATATCCTCCCGGCCGGCATCCCTTTTGGATTTGCCGCCTCCTGACAATTTGAGGCCGTATCGGCCCTTATGTCAGCCTTCTCTATTTCCGCTTTCGGAACCATCACATCTTTTGCAGGGCGCGGTTTTTGATACCGCGAAAATTCCATGTCCCGATTTTCTGCCGACGGTGCCCTTGCGCGCGTCCTTTCCTTCACCGTTCGGCTCTGGTTGCGCCTGCGCGGCCTTATCGTTGCCATTCTGGTCTTGGTGCTGACCTCGACCGCTGCGGATATCACGATCCCCGTGGTCACGGGGCGTCTGGTCGCTGCCGTCGCGGACGGGGCGACCCCTTGGGGCATCTTCGCCGCTCTTTTGGGGCTTGGGATCGTGTCGATCGGGGCCAAAATCCTCAGTTATTTCTGCATCATTGATCTGACAGTGCCCACGATGCGCACCGCCGAGGCCGAAGCCTTTGCGCATATCCAACGACTGCCTGCTGATTGGCATGCCAACGCATTTGCGGGGTCAACGGTGCGCAAGATCACGCGTGGGGCGTGGGCATTGGATGATCTGGGCGATGTTCTATTGCTCGCGCTCTTGCCTTCGGTGCTGATCCTGTTGGGCACCATCGGCACGCTGACGGCTTTCCGATGGGAGGTCGGGCTTGTCGCGTTCATCGGGGCCACGTTGTTCCTGGGGCTGTCCCTTGCGCTGACGCTGTTCTGGGTTGCACCAGCCGCGCGGCTTGCCAACGCCCAAGACAGTCGGGTGTCAGGCGCGCTGGCCGATGCGATTACGTCGAACGCGGTCGTGCGCGCCCATGCAGGCGAGGCGCGTGAGGACACCCGGTTGGGGCGGGTTCTGGACAAGTGGGCGCATCGCACACGACGCACGTGGCGGCGTGGCACATGGTCGGGATTGTCGCAGGACCTGTCGATCTGGGGACTGCGCGCGGCGGTGCTGGGAGGGGCCTTGCTCACCTATACGCGCGGTTTGGCGGATGCGGGCGAGATCGCCTTTGTTGTGTCGGCGCTTGGGATGCTGGACGGGTATCTGCGCCAGATTGGCAACCATGTGCGCGCGCTTCAAAAGGCGGTCAACGATGCCGAGGAACTGGTAGAGCTGATGGCGGCCGTCCCAGAACAGGAGGTTGCCCGCCGTCCCGCACATCCCCTGCCTGCACGTGCGGCGGCCCTTGCCTTCGAGCATGTGAATTACGGGTATGTCGGCGCGCCCTCACCGCTGTTCACGGACCTGCATGTCACGATCCCGGCCGGTCAGAAGGTTGGTCTGGTAGGCCGTTCTGGGTCGGGCAAGACGACGTTTGTGAAGTTGATCCAACGGATCCATGAAGTGTCGGGCGGTGCGATCACGCTGGAGGGCGTCGACATTGCGCGCGTGCCGCTGGCCCAGTTGCGCCGCCAGATCGCACTTGTGCCCCAGGAACCGATCCTGTTTCACCGCTCGCTTGCGGAAAACATCGCCTATGCCCGTCCCGGGGCCACGCGGGTCGACATCCACGAGGCCGCGCAGCAAGCGGGGGCGGCGGAGTTCATCGCCCGCCTGCCCAAAGGCTACGGCACCGAGGTGGGCGAGCGCGGCGTGAAGCTGTCAGGCGGCGAGCGCCAGCGCGTCGCCATTGCCCGTGCGTTCCTGTCGGATGCGCCGGTTCTGGTCATGGACGAGGCGACATCCTCGCTTGATTCCGAGGCCGAAGAGCGGGTCGCTGAAGCGGCTGAGCGCTTGATGGAAGGCCGCACGACCCTTGTGATCGCGCACCGGCTGGCGACGGTCGAACGGATGGATCGGATCCTAGTCTTTGATCAGGGGCGCATCGTCGAAGACGGTACGCCCGCTGCATTGATGGCCCGCGAAAACGGTCTGTATCGGGCTTTGCGCCAACGACAAACCTTGGTCGCGTAAACCAAAACGGGTCGGGGCGGATGGGGCGGGGATGCCTCATCCGCCTGCGATAGAGGGATCAAGTTGTCACGCAAAGAGTTGCGCCAGCGCCTGAAGCTCGCTTTGAACCAGTGCGTGTCCGCCGGTGTGAACATCCGTGTGTACCCTAGCGCCTTGGGCGGCGAACCAGTCGATCAGGGCCTGGGTTTGCGGCCAAGGGCAGATTGGGTCCCGCTGCCCCGCTGTGATCAGAACGGGACGCCCTGAAAGCTGTGGCGCGGGGGGCGGTGTCCATGGGATCAACGGGTGCGGCAACTCGATCCGATCAAACAGCTCCGGGTGCGTCATCGCGACCGAGGCCAGAATATTGGCCCCGTTCGAATAACCGAACCCATAGACCGGCGCATCTGGGTGGTCTGCTTTGTGGGCCGCAATGAACGCGGCCATTTGCGTGGCGCGTTTGGCCAAATCCTCCATGTCTTAGATGCCTTCCCCGGTGCGGCGGAAAAACCGCGCCGCACCCCCTTCGGAGACATCGCTCCGGGGCGAGATGACACCCGCGCCGGGTAAAAGTTGGCTGGCCAGATCAAAGAACTGGTGTTCATCCCCGCCGGTGCCATGAAAGGCGAATACAAGGGGTGCGCCGGGTACCGGCCGGGTGGACCGGCTGGTATAGGTGTGATGTGCCATGTCGTTATGCGCCTTAGCCAAAAATGGTTGGCAACAACCCCTCGATCTGGGCGCGCTGCGGCTCGTAGCGGGTGGGCAGCTTGAGGGTCTGGCCAAGGTTGGCCGTGTCCTCGTCCCGGTCAAAGCCCGGCTCGTTGGTGGCGATTTCGAACAGGATTCCGCCGGGTGTGCGGAAGTAAATCGCCCAGAAATAGTCGCGGTCGATCACGGGCGTGACCTGATACCCGGTGTCCATGAGCGCGCGTCGGACCTCAAGTTGGGCGGCGCGATCCTCGACCGCGAAGGCGATGTGGTGGACCGATCCGGCCCCTTGGGTGGCCGCCGCACTGCTTGGCATTTCCTGTAGGTCGATGGTGTCTGCGGCATTCCCGCCTTCGATCACATAGCGGGTTGTGTCGCCCTCACGCGTGTCTTTCTGATAGCCCATAAAGGTCAGCAACTCGCCCGTTGCATCGGCGTCGCGCAGCTGGAACCGCGCCCCACGAAAGCCCAATACGCCTGCGTCTTCCGGAACGTCGGCCTGGGTCCATGGCGTGCGCCCCTGCGCCTCGCTTTCGACAAGTGCAAAGCCGTCGCCATCGGGCCCATCAAAGGTCAGCCGATTTTCGCCAAGGAACGTATCCGTGCCAAGGCCTGTTACGCCGTGTTCGGTAAATCGCGCGCTCCAATAGGGCAGGGCACCCTTGGGCACCGCAAACTCTGTCACGCCCACCTCGCCCGTGCCGCGCCGTCCGCGTGGCATCTGACCGAACGGAAAGGCGGTCATCACTGACCCCGGTGTGCCGACCTCGTCCCCGTAATAAAGGTGGTAGACCTCCGGCGCGTCAAAGTTCACCGTCTTTTTCACCCGGCGCAGGCCGAGCGTCTTGGTGAAGAACGTATTGTTGGTATTCGCATCGCCAGCCATGGAGGTGACGTGGTGCAATCCTTTGATCTCTTTGATCATGGTGGGCCTCTTGGGGTTATTGTGTCGCTCGGGCCCTAGATAGTGGCGTTGATAATTGATCAGAATAGAAATAGTTGGGCATTCACTATTGTTATGAATGGAATAATTAAATGAAAGACCTGCATCCCATCCGCGTCTTTCTAAAGGTCGCGGAGCAGGCCAGCTTTGCTGCGGCGGCCCGTGATCTGGCCATGACGCCCGCATCGGTCACGCGGATCGTGGCCAAGCTTGAGCACACTCTGGGCCAGCAATTGTTGTTGCGGACGACTCGTCATGTGTCGCTGACGGCGGCAGGGTCGCGGGTCGCGACGCGTTTTGGCCCGATCGTCGAGGATTTTGACCGCGCAAGCGAAGAGATGGCGCAGGCCGTCCGCCCGGACCGAGGTCGGTTGCGTATCAATGCGCCGGTATCGATGGGGGGGCGCCTGCTGCCGGGGCTGATCGACAGCTTTCGCCTTGCTTATCCCAATATCGAAGTCGACGTGACGATGACCGACCGCCTCGTCGATATCATGGCCGAGGATTGTGATCTGGCGATCCGCATCTCGGGTCCGCCGGGTGATCTGTCGACAATCTGGCGCAAGGTATGCGAGATCCCGCGCCGCGCCATTGCGGCCCCTGCGCTGTTTGAGCGGATGGCGGGGCCTGTTCATCCCTCTGATCTGGTCGTGGACACCTGCCTGTCTTACAGTGCGGACGGTGCGGGTGAGCCGTGGGTTTTCACGAAAGGCACACACCGCCACAGCCTGCGGGCCGGAACGGCGGTGGTGTCCAACAACGGTGATTTCCTATACGCGCTGGCAAAGGCGGGCGGGGGCATCGCGGCGTTGCCGGATTTCATCACACATGCGGGTCTTGAGAGTGGTGCGGTGATCCCTGTACTGCCGGACTGGTCCGTCGCCTCGCTCTGGCTGATGCTGTACTATCCGCCCTACACGCAATTGCCGCCCCTTGTGGCCACGTTTACGGATTTCTTTGTGGCGTATATGCGCGATATGGATGGGTTGGACTTTTCGAATGCGACCTAGGCGTTCACCCCATCAAATGGGCTGGCGCTGCGTGGATTTTGGACGCAGAGTGCGCGCATTGTCCAAAGCGGTTTGTCCGCGACGTCCATCGATCAAAGAGACCACAGATGCCCAATACGACTCCGACTTTGCCACATTATGATGTTGTGATCATTGGTGGCGCAATCATGGGGGCTTCGACCGCGTGGTTCCTCAGCGACAACCCTGATTTTGATGGCTCTGTCCTCGTGGTCGAGCGGGACATGACCTATGAGGCCTGCTCGACTGCGCACACCAATTCCTGCATGCGCCAGCAGTTTTCGACGGAACTCAACGTGCGTATCAGCCAGTTTGCGGCGGACTTTGTCAAGAATATCCGCCGCTACATGGGGGGCGATGACCGCGTGCCCGACTTGGGCATTCGCAACTTCGGCTACATGTATCTGGCCGACGCCGAGGCGTTCGCGGATGTGCTGCGCGACAACCTCGCGGTGCAGCAGGCCGCCGGGGCCGGAACGCAGCTGATGACGCCCGAGCAGATCAAGGCCGCCTATCCATTCTACAATGTCGACGACATCGTGCTCGGCTCGATCAATACGGTGGACGAGGGATATTGGGACGGGGCTGCGGTCTTTGACTGGTGGCGGCGGCAATCGCGCGAGCGGGGTGTCGAGTATGTCCAGAACGAGGTTGTCGCGATGACTCGCAACCCGTCCGGGTCGCGGGTGGACAGTGTGACGCTGGCCAGCGGCGAGGTGATCGCGTGCGGGCAGGTCGTCAACGCCTCGGGGCCGCGGGCGGATCGCACGGCGCGGATGGCGGGCATCGCTGTTCCGGTGGAGCCACGCAAGCGGTTTTCGTGGATTTTCGCAGCGGAAAAACCGTTGGAGGTTGATCTGCCACTCACCATCGACCCCTCGGGCGTCCATGTGCGCGAAAACGGTGGTGGCACCTATCAGTGCGGTGGGCACTCCGATATTGACCCGGCTGTGGACTATGACGATTTCACCATGGATCACGCGATGTGGGAAAACCATGTCTGGCCGATCCTGGCCAACCGCATCCCGCAGTTCGAGGCGATCAAGGTCACCCATGAATGGGGCGGCCATTATGCGATGAATACCTTTGATCACAACGCGATCATGGGGCCGCATACCGAGGTCGAGAACTTCATTTTCCTGAACGGGTTTTCGGGTCACGGGTTGCAGCAATCACCCGCCATGGGGCGGGGGACTGCTGAGTGGTTGACCTATGGGGCCTATCGCAGCCTTGATCTGACTCCCTTCAACTATGCGCGCATCGTGCGCAACGATCCCATCATAGAAAAGGCGGTGATCTGATCACCGAAGGACTGGCATGAAGAAACTGATACTTACGGGGGCCGCAGGCCGACTCGGCTCGCATCTGCGCGGCCCGCTTGCGACATTGTGCGAGACGCTGGTCAGCACGGATATCGCCGACAACGTGACCGATCTTGCCCCGAACGAGACCTATGTGCAGGCCGATCTGTCCGATCTGTCTGCCATGGTAAATCTGCTGCAAGACGCTGATATAGTTGTGCATTTTGGAGCCATCGGAGACGAGGCCCCCTTTGACGACATCTTGAACGCGAATATCATCGGGGCCTACAACATCTGGGAGGCCGCCTATCGCAATGGGGTGCGCCGGGTGATCTATGCCTCGTCTATCCACGCGGTTGGGATGCATAAATCCGCAGATATGGTTGATGTGAACACATCCCATCGCCCCGACACCTATTACGGGCTGGCCAAATGCTTTGCCGAGGATCTGGCGCGCATGTATTGGGACAAGCGCGGGATCGAAGCGGTGTGCATGCGCATCGCCAGTTGCGCCACGGTGACCAACGCCCGGGCGGTTGGAACATGGCTCAGCTATGCCGACCTGATCCACATGGTGACCCGTGCCATCGACACTCGTGTCACTGAATTCTCCATCGTCTACGGAGTGTCGGACAACGACCGCTCTCCTTTCGACAACACCGGCGCGCGGCATCTGGGTTATCGGCCTCAAGACAATGCCGAACAGTTCGCCGACGAGATGTTTGCGCAGGCCCCGCCCGCTGATCCGTCCGACCCCGCGCAGGCCTGCATCGGTGGCCCCTTTGCGACGGTGGAATTGGGGGATAGCGGCCTGGCGGGCCTCAACCTTGCCAAGGACGAAACCTGATGCGCATCGACAACCTGCAATATGCCAACTGGTCGGAAAAGATTTTTCGCCAGATGCGCGCGGGTGAAGTGGATGCGGTGCATGTCACCATCGCCTATCACGAGAATTTCCGTGAAACGGTGCTGAATTTCGAGCAGTGGAACCGCTGGTTCGAGCTTTATCCCGATCTGATCACCAAGGGGCTCTGGGCCAGTGATATTGACCGGGCCAGGGCCGAGGGCAAGACAGCGATCTTCTTTGGCTTTCAGAACCCCAGCCCCATCGAGGATGATATCGGGCTGGTCGAGATCGTGCACAGCCTTGGTGCCCGTTTCATGCAGCTGACATACAACAATCAATCCCTGCTTGCGACGGGCTGTTACGAGGCCGAAGACACCGGCATCACCCGCATGGGGCGTCAGGTCATCAAGGAGATGAACCGCGTGGGTCTGGTCGTGGATATGAGCCATTCTGCGGATCGCTCGACTATTGAAGCGGCCGAGATATCCGAACGCCCCATCGTGATCACCCACGCCAACCCGCATGACTGGCATCCTGCCCTGCGCAACAAACGCGATGATGTGATCCGGGCGGTGACCGAGGCTGGCGGGATGATGGGCTTTTCGCTCTATCCCCATCACCTTAAGGGTGGGTCCGACTGCACGCTGACGGATTTTTGCGAGGCCGTGGCCCGCACCGCTGAACGCTATGGCACCGACCGGATCGGGATCGGGTCGGATCTGTGTCAGGACCAACCCGACAGCGTGGTTGAATGGATGCGCGTCGGTCGGTGGAGCAAGGAGATCGACTATGGCGAAGGTTCTGCCGCCGCGCCCGGGTTTCCGCCCCAACCAGGCTGGTTCCGCGACAATCGTGACTTTGGCAATATCGAGGATGGCCTGCGCGCCACAGGCATGAGCGATGCAGACGTGGCCGGGATCATGGGCGGCAACTGGTATCGGTTCTATGCCGGAAATTTCAGCCCCAAACCCTGAGCGTATGTCGCAAACAAGATGGACATGCCGCACACCTGTCCCTTGGCTGGATGCAAGGACCCCAGAGGGAGACAGGGCGCATGAAAATCGGATTTATCGGACTGGGCAATGTGGGAGGCAAGCTGTCAGGCAGCCTGATCCGCAATGGCCATCAGGTGTGGGTGCATGACCTGAACGCCGAATTTGTGGCCGGTAAGGTTGCGGATGGGGCGCGGGACGGTCAAAGCCCGGCGCAACTGATGCAGGACTGCGATGCGGTGATCACCTGCCTGCCAAGCCCTGCTGCTTCGGCTGCGGTGATGGCCGATATGTTGCCCTATGTCGGCTCCGGCAAAATCTGGATGGAGATGTCGACGACGGACGAGGCCGAGGTGAAACGCATCGGTGCGCAGGTAATTGACGCAGGCGGCGCAGCGGTGGACTGTCCGGTCTCGGGTGGGTGCCACCGTGCCGATACGGGCAACATCAGCATATTTGCAGGCTGCGACCGGGCGACCTTTGAGCGTATCCTGCCGCTTTTGACCACAATGGGGCGGCGGGTGTTGCACACGGGCGACCTTGGTTCCGCGTCCGTCCTCAAGGTGATCACGAACTACCTTGCCACTGCCAATCTGGTCAGTTGCGCCGAGGCGCTGACCGTGGCCAAGGGCGCGGGCATGGATCTTGGCACCGCCTATGAGGCCATAGCGATGAGTTCGGGCACATCCTTTGTGCACGAGACCGAAAGTCAGGTGATCCTGAACGGCAGTCGCGATATTTCCTTTACCATGGACCTTGTGGCCAAAGATATCGGCCTGTTTCAGGACGTGGCGGACCGGGCCGGGGTGCCTTTGCAGGTGAACCCGCTGCTGATCGACATCTTCAACGACGGGATCGCCCGGTTCGGGCCGCGTGAACTCTCGCCCAACATCATCAGGCGGCTCGAAGAGGCGACGGGCCTTGATGTGACGGCCCCCGGTTTTCCGGCCGGGATGACAGATGACGAACCCGAAGAGAAAGGGGCCGAGGTGATCGTGCGGCGCTGATGGGGCTTGTGAGCGGGCGGGGGGCGGGCTAGGAGCGCGACATGCTGCCAGAGAATACAGAGCCAGATCAGGTCATCGCGACCATCGCCGCCTCACCGGGCCGCCGCATCCTCGGGATCGGGTCGCTTTATATATTGTCGTTGATGGTGATTTACGTCGCCATCGTGCGCCCGCCCGATATCGGCTGGCAGGTATTCCTGTTCGTATTGGGCGGCGGGTCGATCTGGATCGCCGAGCAGATGCGGCGCGCCACGGCTGTGCGTCTGGAACTGACGATGGAGGCGCTGCGCGACAGTGATGGCGATATTCTGACACGTGTCGAGGATATCGTGGCCATTGATCGGGGCATGTTCGCCTTCAAGCCGTCCAACGGATTTCTGTTGCGTCTGTCCCGACCCGGCCCGCGCACGTGGCGTCCGGGCCTGTGGTGGCGGATGGGATCGCGCATTGGGGTCGGGGGCATGACGCCCGGTCATCAGGCGAAATTCATGGCCGAGATGATCTCGGCCATGATTGCGCAGCGCACGGGTGACTAGCTATTCGCTGCTCCACAAGACCCGCGGTGCATAGCGGGGACGGGTAAAGACCGAATTGTGGATCTCGCGCGCTTGCAGCCCGGTATCGAACGGCGGGTCGTATTTCACGAAGGTTTCGACCAGCATGATATGTTCGTTGTGCGGCAGGACAGGCAGCCTGTGCGCGATTTCGTTGACGTCTTCGGTCGTCAGAGACGCCTTCCAGCCCCGCTTTCTTGACCAGTGGCGTCGGTATTCGTCATAGGTCGCGTTATACTTGATGCTGGTGATCCGAATGGCCACGTCGCTCTCGTCGTTGGCCGTCAGATAGGCCAGCAGCTTGCGGGTGCCGTTCAGGTAATCCGGGTTCAGCGGCGTGGTTTCGCGCGAGATGATATCACCGATCGTATAGGCGGCCTTCACGTTCACCGCATGTTGGCGATAGGCGTCGAAAGTGGCGAACATGGCCAGGTACGCCCAGAACAGGGCAGGAATGATCAAGACGGTTTCCACCGCGATGCTGCCGCGTTCATCATCGCGAAAGCGACGCAGGTGTTTGAAGAGACGGATCATGAGTTTGGCTCCTGCACGAAGGCCGAGAGGGCAAGCATCTTGGCGCGCTCCGAGCCATCTTCGGTGCGGGTAAAGGCATAGCCCATGCCCGTCGTGGGAAAGATCGGATCAAAGAGATAGCACGCACGGATCATCATCAGCTGGTGCTCGCCACCATGCACAAACGTTCGTGACGGCTTGAGTGGTTTGGTGACGTCGATGCAGTCTGCCACACCACCGAAACCCGCAAACGAACGTGGATTGATTGGCGTCATCTCAAGCTTCAGGGCGTCGTCGCAATCGGGCAGAAACCCGGCATTCTCGCAGATCATCGTCTTGAGTTGAGCGTGTGTGTAGTTGATGGCCGTGTTCAGCCGCACATCGCGAATGGCCATATCGAGGCCACGGTCCAGAAAGTTCTGGCGCATGGCGTAGATGCCCATTTCAACCGAGGTGAGGAACAAGGTCAGGATCAATGGGACCGCGAGGGCGAATTCCACGAGCATCTGCCCATCCTCTTCGCGACGGAAGCGGCGCAGGAATGTTGTGACTGTGTGCATCATTTTGTCAGCCTCAGTTGGTTGATCTGCTTGGCAATCGCTTCGAAGGCCTCGGTGATCTCCACGCCTTCCACATCGAAATAGTGGCTGGGAGAGGACGCGCAGTCTTCCATGACCTGGCCGCCGTGGGTTTCGGTTTCGAACCCAACGGTCCAGATCACGATGCCTTTGGCTTTGGCGGCGTCACAGATGTCTTCCAGCAGGTCATCTGCGTGGCTGCTTGTGATATATTGGTAGTCCGCCGGTCCCTTGCCGCCGTTCCAGTTGTCGTAGACGTGGTATTCCCACCAACCGAAGTTCTGTTGCGACCATTGCTTGCGTTCGCTGTAGGAATTGTAGGCCCAGTTCGAAATCCGGTTGGAATTACTGTTCTGCCCATCGGTCATCAGAACGATGGTTTTCAGGGTTTCCTCGTCGTCGTAAGACACGGGGCGACCTTTCAACGGGTCCGTTGACGCTTGGTTTTTGTCAACAATTGTCCGCATCGAAGGGTCAAGCAGGGCAACGCCCCATTTCATTCCCATATAGATCGCCGTCCCCGCACGCGGCTGCAATGCCTCAATCTGGTTCTTGAGGGCCGTCTTGTTCTGACTGACCATTTGAATGCGTTCGTAGGAATATCGTGGACACACTGTATCCTTGACGGTGTAGCGGTTCGAGTAGTTCCATTGGAAATGCTGCGTTTGTTGATACCATATCGAGGTATCCAACGCGGTCTTGCCAAACTCGGCGTCCGGCACTTCGACGCAATGGGAGTAGCCGTGAGAGTGGTACCGGTTGAGGTTGTTGTAGATGTTGGGGCCGATATTCACGTGCTCGGAATAGGGCACAATCGACAGCGAGATCAGGTCTTGCGTTTCGGTTTTGATCACCGCGTCGACGAAGGCCTTGCCAGCCGCCCGCATGTTCTGAATTTTGCTGTCGTTCGCCATCGACCCCGAGATGTCGAGGATCAGCGAGATTTCGACGTTGGAAATCCGTTCTTCAGCCGAACTGGCGACGGGCACAGGCAACTCAGATACGCCCACCAGCCGCATGAACTGCGTTGGCGTAGTGTTGTTTGTGGTCGCGACGACGGTTTTGTAGTTGATGCCCTTGTACTGGACAGAGGCGTCGGGGTTCACGGACACGGTGTAGTGCCCCAAACCCGATTTCGCCATGTAGTCATCGACAACGGCCTTGGCATCCAGAGGCTGGTCAAGGTCAGCGGCGGCCAGCACGGCACGGTCCAAGGTGGCCTGCACCCGTGTGCGTTCCATCTCGTTGCGCATCAAGTCGACCCCGATACCCCCCACCAGCAACATCATCATAATAATGCCCAGGCCGAAATATGTCATCGATCCCGCTTCGTTGCGCACGAAGGAGCTGACGCTGCTTTTCAGCGCCGCTTTCGAGAGCGATTTCAATGTCCAGTTCGTTGACATGTTACACCTTGCTTTCTATCGCAGTCTGACCCGTATGGCCTTTTCGTCCGATGATTGGTGTGCAGGGGCATTGTGTTCGAAATCGGGCAAAACAGGGAAACCTCTGTGGAGTTTATGGACCTGTCTTGATCAATCCTGCACTGGGGCCGGGACTGTTTACGATTTGTTAATCAAAAGTGGTCTTGGCACCTATTTTCTCAATCTGCACAAAAAAGTCGCACCCATTAACGGAACCGTCATAGGCTGGGTCCACAGACTGCCCCCACAGGCGAGTCGAACTGTATAAAGGAGACCTGGATGAGCACCCCAAATGAACCGAGCTTCCGCGAGAGTGTGGATATCATGTTCAATCGCGCGGTGGCGCTGATGGACCTGCCCCCCGGGCTCGAAGAAAAGATCAGGGTATGTAATGCTACCTATACCGTCCGGTTCGGTGTGCGCCTGCGCGGCCAGATCCAGACCTTTACCGGATATCGCTCGGTCCATTCCGAACATATGGAACCGGTCAAGGGGGGGATCCGCTTTGCGCTCGGCGTCAATCAGGACGAGGTCGAGGCCCTTGCGGCGCTGATGACGTACAAGTGCGCATTGGTTGAGGCCCCGTTTGGTGGGTCCAAGGGGGGCTTGTGTATTGATCCGCGTGAATATGACGATCACGAGCTGGAGCTGATCACGCGCCGCTTTGCCTATGAGCTGATCAAACGCGATATGATCAACCCGGCCCAGAACGTGCCAGCCCCCGATATGGGCACGGGCGAGCGCGAGATGGCGTGGATTGCGGATCAGTACAAACGTATGAACACCACCGACATCAATGGTGTCGCCTGCGTGACCGGGAAACCGACCAATGCAGGTGGTATCCAGGGGCGCACCGAGGCGACCGGCCGCGGCGTTCAATACGCGCTGCGCGAATTCTTCCGGGATGATGAGGGCGTCGCCAAGGCGGGCATGTCAGGCACGCTTGATGGCAAGTCCGTGGTTGTGCAGGGCCTTGGCAATGTGGGGTATCACGCCGCCAAGTTCCTGTCCGAAGAGGATGGCTGCAAGGTTGTCGGTATCATCGAGCGCGATGGCGCACTGACGGACCCCAAGGGGCTGGATGTCGAAGCGGTGCGCAACTGGATCGCAGGCCATGGCGGGGTGAGCAGCTGTCCGGAAGGGACCCATGTGGAAAATGGCTCATCCGTGCTGGAGATGGATTGCGATATCCTGATCCCCGCAGCACTCGAGGGCGTCATCAACCAGTCAAATGCGCCGCGCATCAAGGCCCCGCTGATCATCGAGGCCGCCAATGGCCCCGTGACCGCTGGCGCTGACATGATCCTGCGCGAAAAGGGCTGCGTCATCATTCCTGATATGTATGCCAATGCCGGTGGGGTCACGGTGTCCTATTTCGAATGGGTCAAGAACCTCAGCCACATCCGCTTTGGTCGTATGCAGCGCCGTCAGGAAGAGGCGCGCCACCAACTGGTCGTGGATGAGCTGGAACGGCTGAGCCATCATTTGGGGGATGCGTGGAGCATTACGCCTGACTTCAAAAGCAAGTATTTGCGCGGCGCGGGTGAATTGGAACTGGTCCGCTCGGGTCTGGATGACACGATGCGCACGGCCTATCAGTCCATGGCATCCGTCTGGCACGAGCGTGGCGATGTCGATGATTTGCGCACTGCGGCCTATCTGGTGTCCATCGGCAAGGTTGCTGACAGCTACCGCGCCAAAGGTCTCTGACCGACCGGGCTGGCCCGTTGACGGGCCAGCCTGCCATTTGAGGCAGCAGTAGGAAACCGGGGCGCTGACGCGCTGCGCGACGTATTGCAGTGGCATCTTTGCATCTGGCGGGGGGCTTTGAACGGGGACGGGGGTTATCCCTCGGGCATCGCCGCACCGATCTGGTCATAAACAGCCGTGCAGATGTCGTCCATTTCGATCATAAAGAACGCCTTGGCCGCTTTTGTATTCGGGTGGTAGGGGTCCTTGACCTTGCCTGCGGAATTGACGCGAAAGTAATGCTTGTTTCCTTGATTGGCCGCGACCGTTTCCGGGGTCGCCCCTTCAACAAAGCTGCATGAACTGCCGGTTTCGGCAAAGGCCCGTTTGACATTGGCCTGCGCTTTGATCCTGAGATCGGTGATCTTCTTGGAGTAGCTTGGCGCGGTTGTCATAAAGATGCAGGCCGTGCCAGCGGGCAGTTGAGCGTTCATCTTTTCGACGTCCTCGCGAGCCGTTTCATAGTCCTCTGCCCACCGCTTGGCTGAATTGCCGAGGAAGGACAGCAAAATCAGTTTGGGGTTGTAATAATCCGGCCGGAACATCGTCTCAAACGCCGACTTGTCCATTTTGCAGAACTGGTAGGCGTCCCCCTGTCCGATTTGTTTGTACTTGTTGCCCGTGGTGTTGATGAACCCGTAGGTGCCTGCATTCACCTTCCATTTGGGGTCGACGTCGCAGATTGCGCCCTTGGCCCGACCCATCCGCGCCGTCCAGGAGTGCAGTGAGGTGGAGCGCACCCCGATTACCGCCACTTTCATGTCCGCCAGCACCTCAAGGTTTTGCGCCTGCGCAGGCGTTGGGGGGCAATGTGTTTTGATATTTTCGAAGAACTCGAGGAACACCGGCCCCGATCCAAACGGAATTTGGCTGTCGCCCAGGATCACGATGGAGGGGGAGTCAAAGCCCGCGTCTTGCGCATTGACCAGCACGGGCAGGCAAAGCGACAGGGCGGCGGTACGCAAGATCTTGAGCAGCATGGCGGGGCCTCGTTTTCCAATTTGACAATTCAACCGCAAAATCCATGGGCAGGACAGTCCCCACCCCCTCACTTTGTGCTGATCGGTCGCTGCCAGACCGGTCGGTGTCGAAAAGTGATGTGGTGTCGGGTTGGGGGCTTGATACATCAGAACAGATGTTGATGGTGTAAAGCCAATGACGCCGATGGTTATGGGGGCGAGGGTGCGCATGCGCTTTTCAGGGCTGAAGGTTCTCAAGGAAGGGCTGACCGGGAACAAGGGATGGGGCCCGCATTGGCGTAACCCCGAGCCGAAGTCCGAATACGATATCATCCTGATCGGCGGCGGTGGGCATGGGTTGGCCACAGCGCACTATCTGGCGAAAGTGCACGGGCTGCGGAATGTGGCGGTGCTTGAGAAAGGCTATCTTGGTGGCGGCAATGTGGGCCGCAACACCACCATCGTGCGCGCCAATTACATGCTGCCTGGCAATTCCGAGTTCTATTCCCATTCCCTCAAGCTGTGGGAAGGCCTGGAAGAAGACCTGAATTATAACGTGATGCATTCCCAACGTGGCATCATCAATCTGGTCCATTCGGACGGTCAGCGGGACGCCTTTGTGCGCCGTGGCAATATGATGGTGGGTCGTGGTGATGACGCCGAGATGCTGGACACGAATGGCGTGCGCAAGCTGCTGCCAATGATTGATTTCGACCAGACCCGGTTTCCTATCTATGGCGGGCTGTACCATCGCCGTGGCGGCACGGCCCGCCATGATGCAGTGGCGTGGGGCTTTGCCCGGTCGGCCAGCGATCATGGTGTCGATCTGATCCAGCAATGTGAGGTGACGGGTATCGATGTTGAGGGCGGCGTCGTAAAGGGTGTGCAGACCACCCGCGGTCCGATCCGTGCCAAGAAGGTGGGCATGGTCGCCGCGGGCCGGTCGTCTCAGGTCGCGGCGATGGCGGGCATGCGCTTGCCCATCGAGAGCCATGTCCTGCAAGCCTTTGTGACCGAGGGCCTCAAGCCTTGTCTGGACCATGTTGTGACCTATGGCATGGGCCACTTTTACATCAGCCAGTCCGACAAGGGGGGCCTCGTGTTCGGCGGTGATCTGGATATGTATTCCAGCTATGCGGCGCGCGGGAACCTGCCTCTGGTCGAACATGTCGCCGAGGCGGCCATGACCCTGATGCCCCGGATTGGCAAGGCCCGCGTGTTGCGCAGTTGGGGTGGCATCATGGACATGTCGCCCGATGGGTCCTTCATCATGGACAAGACCGATATCGAGGGTTTGTACGTCAACACCGGCTGGTGCTATGGCGGCTTCAAGGCGACCCCGGCGTCTGGGCATACCTTTGCCCATCTGCTGGCCACCGGAGCGCCACACCCGACCACCGTGCGCCATCGTCTCGACCGGTTCCGCACGGGCGCAGGTATCATGGACGAAGAGTCGACCGGCTCGCAACACAATCTGCACTAGGGGATACTCGGATGTTGGATGCCTCCGGCGGGAGTTTTTTTGGCAAGATGAAGCAGGGGATCACGCCCCGGGGAGAGGTCTGATGCGACTGCCTTGTCCGATGTGTGGCGCGCGGGACGTGCGTGAGTTTTACTATCAGGGTGCGGCGGTGATGCTGGATCGTCCCGCTCCGGATGCGGATGTTGAGGTGTGGGATCACTATCTGCATGTGCGTGAGAACCCCGCCGGGGATATTGAGGAGCTATGGAGCCACGATGCCGGGTGCGGTGCCTGGCTGAAGGTTGTGCGCAACACGGTCACCCATGAGGTGAAGAGTGCCAAACTGGCCGCAGAGGTGGCGCGATGAGGGTTGATGGCAAGGGCCTTGTTGACCGGACGCGTCCGCTGTCGTTTCGATTTGACGGGCAGAGCTATTCCGGATTTGAGGGCGACACGTTGGCCTCGGCGTTGCTTGCCAATGACGTGCGTCTGGTGGGGCGGTCGTTCAAGTATCACCGTCCCCGCGGCATTCTGACGGCCGGATCCGAAGAGCCCAATGCGCTTGTCACCACTGGCAAGGGCGGCGCGCGCGACCCCAATGTTCGGGCGACCGTTCAGGAACTCTATGCCGGGTTGGAGGCGCGCAGCCAGAATGCGTGGCCGTCGCTCGCCTTTGACCTGCTCAGCGTCAATGACCTTGCTGCCCCGTTTCTGGGGGCCGGGTTCTATTACAAGACCTTCATGTGGCCCCGCGCGTTCTGGGAGAAGGTGTATGAACCTGCGATCCGGCGTGCGGCGGGCCTGGGGGCGTTGGCCGAGACGAAGGATGGCGATCACTACGAGAAAGCCTATGCGTTTTGTGACGTTTTGGTCATTGGTGCAGGGCCGACCGGTCTGATGGCGGCTTGGGCTGCGGCGCAGTCCGGTGCTGATGTGATCTTGGCGGATGAGGATGCCCGCATGGGAGGCCGTCTGAACGCCGAGACGTTGCATGTGGACGGCATGCCCGGTGCGGAGTGGGCGGCTGATATGGTCGCGAAGTTGGCCGAGATGCCCAACGTACGCCTGATGACCCGCACCACCGTGACGGGTGCCCATGATGGCGGCACCTTTGGCGCGTTGGAGCGGGTCAGCCAGCATATCGACGGCCTGCCCAAGGGCGGCGTGCGCCAGACGTTCTGGCGCATCGTTGCCAAACGCTCTGTTCTGGCGGCAGGTGCGATTGAGCGTCATGTCGCGTTTCAGAACAATGACCGCCCCGGCATCATGGCCGCAGGTGCAGTGCGGGCCTACCTCAACCGTTGGGGGGTTGCCCCCGGTAAGACGATCAGCGTGTTCGCCAATAATGACGACGCCCACCGCACCGCGATGGATTTGCAGGAGGCGGGCGTGGATGTGGCAGCGGTGATCGACAGCCGCGCAGAGTCCAGGGCGCTTGGCGACTACCGTGTGATTGCGGGCGCGATGGTGACAGGCTCGACAGGGCGGAAGGGTTTGACGGGGATCGAGGTGCAGACCGGGTCCGGCACCCAAAAGATCGCGACTGATTGTCTGGCGGTATCCGGCGGGTGGAATCCGACCGTCCATATGACCTGCCACATGAACGGGCGTCCCACATGGAACGAGGAGATTGCCAGCTTTGTCCCGACTCCGGGCGCAATTCCGGGGATGGAGACCGCTGGTGCCTGCAACGGTGCCTTTTCGACCGCCGCCTGTCTGGCGCAGGGGGTTGCGGCGGCCAAGGCGAGCCTTGAGGCGATCAACATGAAAGTTACGGACGTGGACCTGCCCGTGGCCGATGACACTGCTTACAGTGTGGCCCCGCTGTGGGCCGTACCCGGCAAGGGGCGTGCCTGGCTCGATTTTCAGAATGATGTCAGCGTGAAGGACGTGCGCCAAGCGGCCAGGGAGAATTTCACCTCTGTCGAGCACATGAAACGCTACACCACCCAAGGGATGGCGACGGATCAGGGCAAAAATTCCAACGTGACCGCGCTGGCGCTACTGGCGGATGCGTCAGGCCGCGGTATTCCGGAAACCGGCACCACCACATTCCGCCCGCCTTTTGTCCCCGTGGCTTTGGCGGCCTTCGGGGCTGGCGCGCAAGGCAAAGGCTTTGCGCCCGAACGCAGGACCACCAGCCACGCGGCCACCATCGCGGCGGGTGCGCCCATGATCGAGGCGGGGATGTGGTATCGCCCCTCTTACTTTCCCGCACCGGGTGAGACCACATGGCGTCAGTCCTGCGACCGTGAGGTCGGCTATGTGCGCGAGGCGGTGGGCGTGTGCGATGTGTCCACCCTTGGCAAGATCGACATTCAGGGCCCGGACGCGGCCAAGCTGCTCGACTTTGTCTACACCAATATGTTCTCGACCCTCAAGGAAGGGCGCGTGCGCTATGGGCTGATGCTGCGCGAGGACGGGTTCGTGATGGATGACGGGACCACCGCGCGTCTTGGCCCCAACCACTATGTGATGACGACAACCACAGCCGCCGCGGGGCAGGTCATGCGCCATCTGGAGTTTGTGACCCAGGTGCTGCGCCCCGACTGGGACGTGCGGATCATGTCCGTCACCGAACAATGGGCGCAATTTGCCGTGGCCGGACCAAAGGCGCGCGATCTGTTGAACGGCTTGCTTGATACGCCCATCGACAATGACGCATGGCCTTTCATGGCCTGCGGTGAGGTGTTGGTGCAGGGCGTGCGGGGGCGCTTGTTCCGCATCTCGTTCTCGGGCGAGCATGCCTATGAGATTGCGGTACCGTCCCGCTATGGGGACAGCCTGTTCCGCCTCTTGGTTGCCCGCGCCGAGGGTGCAGGGGGTGGGGCTTACGGGATGGAGGCGTTGAATGTGCTGCGCATCGAAAAGGGGTTCATCACACATGCCGAAATCCATGGCCGCGTCACGGCGCAGGATATCGGGATGGGCCGGATGTTGTCCCGGAAAAAGGATTTCATCGGCAAGACCATGGCCGCCCGACCGGGGCTGAATGCCGAGGGGTTGGAGCAGCTGGTGGGTCTGAAACCTGTTGGTCCCGTCAAACAGCTGACGGCTGGTGCCCATATCTATTCAGATGGCGAAGAGGCCGTGAGCGAACATGATCAAGGCTATGTCACCTCGGTCGCATTCTCGCCGACGCTTGGGCACTACATGGGTCTGGGCTTTGTGCGTGACGGGCTGAGCCGGCATGGTGAAACGCTGAATATGGTGGATCATTTGCGGGGCATCCAAACACGGGTGGCGTTGTGTGATCCGGTGTTCTTTGACCCAGAAGGGGAACGCACCCGTGGCTGAGTTGACTGCAAAGACACCGCTTGATGGGGTCGGGCCCGTAACCCACGGCAGCGTGACGATGCGCGAGGTGGACCTTGGTGCGCTGACCTCAATCGCGCCCTTCAAAGGGCTGGGCAAAGCGGCGGGAGCCGCCCTCAAGGAAGCCCACGGGATCGCATGGCCCGCACCGAACCGGGCGACGGGCAAGGAGGGCGCGCGCGCTATCTGGTTTGGGCGCGATATGGTCCTGCTGGCCGGACCACGGGTGGATGCGCGTATGGCGCAGCATGCCGCCCTGACCGATCAAAGCGACGGGTGGAGCGCGGTTGAACTCTCGGGCGCAGATGTCGAGGATGTTCTGGCCCGGCTGATCCCGGTGGACCTGAGTGCTGCGACTTTCAAGCGTAACCATACTGCGCGCACCCAAGTGCAGCATATGAACGGCTCGGTCACACGCACCGGAGCCGAGACGTTCCTGATCCTTGTGTTCCGCTCGATGGCGGGCACTTTGCGTCACGATCTGGAGAGAGCCATGGCAAGCGTGGCCACACGGCGCTAAAAGAGGCGCCATGATTCTCGTATCTGACCGGAGCCTGCCATGACCCGCTTGTTTGTGACCCTGTTTGCCCTGATCCTCGCGCTGCCTGCGCTGGCGCAAGACACGGCCGAAACCCCTGAGGTTGACGAAAAAGTGGTGAGCTGCGGCTATCAATCCGATGTGGTTGCAGCTGTTCAGCAGGCCCGGCTTGAGCGGATCGCCGAACGCGACGTGCCCGAGCATGTGCTGGCACAATCGCCCGCATGGCCCGAAAAGTATAATAACGTGATCCCCCTGATCACCCCTTGGGTCTACGAGCAAAAGCGCAAGATCATCCGCAACGAAGATCTGGGTGCTGCCTGGAGCGAGCTGTGTTTGCAGCAATAGTCGGGACTCGACTCTGACCGCTCGCGCACCAATATTAAAGGGATGAGCCTGCCCCCTGGATTTCTGGACGAATTGCGCACGCGCCTGTCAATCGGGCAGGTGGTGGGGCGCAAGGTCACCTGGGATGCGCGCAAGTCCAATCAGGGCAAGGGGGATCTTTGGTCCCCGTGCCCGTTTCATCACGAAAAGACGGCCAGCTTTCATGTCGATGATCGCAAGGGCTATTACTATTGCTTTGGGTGTCATGCCAAGGGTGACGCTATCAGCTTCGTGCGCGAGACCGAGAATGTCGGCTTCATGGAAGCGGTCGAGATTTTGGCCGGTGAGGCGGGCATGCCGATGCCCGAACGCGACCCGCGTGCGCAGGAAAAGGCAGATCAGCGCACCTTGCTTGCGGACGTCATGGAAATGGCAGTTCAGCATTTTCGCCTGCAACTCAAAACCGGAGTGGCTGCGGATGCACGCGCCTATCTTGAGCGGCGCGGCCTTGATGCGGCTGCTCAGGACCGGTGGGAGATCGGCTTTGCCCCCGATGCGTGGCAGGGCCTTTGGGATGTGCTCAAGGCCAAGGGGGTCGAGGATGATCTGATCCTTGGCGTGGGGCTCGCCAAACCCAGCCAGAAGGGCGGCAAACCCTATGATACGTTCCGCGGGCGCATCATGTTCCCGATCCGCGATGCGCGCGGACGCTGCACGGCCTTTGGCGGTCGCGCGATGGACCCGAATGACAATGCGAAATACCTGAACTCGCCCGAGACCGAGTTGTTCGACAAGGGCCGCAGTCTCTACAACCACGGGCCGGCACGGACCGCTGCCGGCAAGGGCCAGCCGTTGATCGTGGCCGAGGGGTATATGGACGTGATCGCGCTGGCCGAACACGGGTTCGGTGCGGCGGTAGCGCCTTTGGGCACGGCGGTCACCGAACACCAACTCGCCATGCTGTGGCGTATCGCGGACGAGCCGATCATCGCACTGGATGGTGACAAGGCGGGCCTGCGCGCGGCCATGCGGTTGATCGATCTGGCACTGCCTGCGCTTGAGGCCGGGAAATCCTTGCGCTTTGCGTTGATGCCCGAGGGGCAGGACCCGGATGATCTGCTGAAATCCCAAGGGGCAGGGGCGCTGCAAAAGCTGCTGGATGAGGCCATGCCCATGGTCAAACTGCTCTGGCAGCGTGAGACCGAAGGACGCAATTTCGACAGCCCCGAACGCAAAGCAGCGCTCGACAAGGCGTTGCGCGACAAGATCAAACTGATTGCGGATCCGTCAATCCGGCAGCATTACGGTCAGGAAATCAAGGACTTGCGGTGGGCCTTGTTTCGCCCGCAACGCCCCGCTTTTGTGCCGGGGCGAAATGGGGGACGTGGATGGAAGAACGCGCCGCAACCCGCGATGCCCAGCACCAAATCCTCCGCACTTGTCTCGGGCGGCGAACAGGTCACGGAATATCTGGCCGAGGCGAAAATTCTTGCGGCCCTGATCTGCACCCCCGAAGTGGCGGATGAATTCGAAAGCGGGCTTGAGACACTGGTCTGCGCCGACCCGGATCACGGTATCTTGCGCGACCTGATTCTGCGCCACGCGCATGAGGGCGCGGAGGTGTTGCGTGAAAAGATATTTGGCGCACTGGGCCCCGATACCCTTGATAATATGCTGTCATCGCGCCATTTGGCAATTGTCCCGTGTATCCGCACACCCGGCAATGCTGACCTCGCCCGTATGACCGTGGCCGAGGAGCTTGCGAAACTCAGCGCGGCCAAAGGACTGAATGCAGAGATTGCAGATGCGATGCAGGATCTGGAAGGCGTTGCAGATGAAGGGGTGACCTGGCGGCTGAGCCAGGCCGCCGCTGCGGCGGAAAATGCGACACGCAGCGGGAAAGAGGACACCGCAGAATACGACACGGGGCATAACGGTGCCCGAATCAGTCGCAGCGAACGGGATGCGTTTGCCGCCCTGATGGAGCAGATCAAGTATTCAAAGCCGGGACACTGATGCGTTTTGGCCGCGATTCCTTAGGAAAATGCGTGTAGGAGGGTGGCCGAATCACCCTAGGCACGAAATGATTCTGGCAGCGATTCGGGCAAGCGAATCGTTCAGGAGCCCCGGTAAAGGAGCCCAGTATGGCCGCTAAAGACACGAACGAAGACGCAAAGACAGACGATCACGACGCCGAGCACTCGCTTGATATGAGTCAGGCCGCTGTCAAAAAGATGATCGGTGAGGCCCGTGAAAAGGGGTATATCACCTACGATCAGCTCAACACCGTGCTGCCCCCAGATCAGGTCAGCTCAGAGCAGATCGAGGACGTGATGTCGATGCTGTCCGAAATGGGCATCAACATCATCGAAGACGAAGAGGCCGAAGAGGAAGAGCAGAAAGGTTCGACCGATGTGGTCGCCACCGAAGGCACGCGTGATTTGACGCTTGGGGCCACGGGGCAGGAAAAACTTGACCGTACAGACGATCCCGTTCGGATGTATCTGCGCGAGATGGGCAGTGTTGAGCTGCTGAGTCGCGAGGGCGAGATTGCCATCGCCAAACGTATCGAGGCCGGCCGCAACACCATGATCGCGGGCCTGTGCGAAAGCCCGCTGACCTTTCAGGCCATCACCATCTGGCGCGACGAACTCCTGAGCGAAGAGATTTTGCTGCGCGATGTCATCGACCTTGAGGCCACATTCGGCGACCAGATGGGCGAAGAGGGCGAAGGCGTTTCCGAGCCCGTCGTGAATGCTGCCCCCGCCGCCTCGACCGAGGACAAGTCGCAGGCCAGCCCCGAGCTGGACGCGGACGGCAACCCCATCGCCAATGACGACGATGATGACGAAGACGAACAGGCCAACATGTCGCTTGCCGCGATGGAGGCCGCGCTCAAGCCGCAAGTGCTTGAGACCCTAGATGTGATCGCCAACGACTACGCGATGCTCAGCGAAATGCAGGACAGCCGGATTTCCGCGACCCTGAACGAGGACAACACGTTTTCGACCGGGGACGAGGAAACCTATCAAAAGCTGCGCGCCGAGATTGTGTTACTCGTCAACGCGCTGCACCTGCACAACAACCGGATCGAGGCGCTGATCGATCAGCTTTACGGCATCAACCGCCGGATCATGCAGATTGATTCAGCTATCGTGAAACTCGCCGATCAGGCCCGCATCAACCGCAAGGAGTTCGTCGATTCCTATCGCGGTCGCGAACTTGATCCCGGCTGGCTGGACGAAATGGGCGGCAAGACGGGTCGCGGCTGGCAGATGTTCATCGAACGCTCTGCCGAAAAGGTCGAAGAGTTGCGCAGCGACATGGCGCAGGTCGGTCAATATGTCGGCCTCGACATCTCTGAATTCCGCCGCATCGTGCAACAGGTCCAGAAGGGCGAAAAAGAAGCCCGCCAGGCCAAGAAAGAGATGGTCGAGGCCAACCTGCGCCTCGTGATCTCGATCGCCAAGAAATATACCAATCGCGGTTTGCAGTTCCTTGACCTCATTCAGGAAGGCAACATTGGCCTGATGAAGGCCGTGGATAAGTTCGAATACCGGCGCGGCTACAAGTTCTCGACCTATGCGACGTGGTGGATCCGTCAGGCGATCACCCGGTCCATCGCGGATCAGGCGCGCACCATCCGTATTCCTGTGCACATGATTGAAACGATCAACAAACTGGTGCGCACAGGCCGCCAGATGCTGCACGAGATTGGTCGCGAACCCACCCCCGAAGAATTGGCAGAAAAGCTGCAAATGCCTTTGGAAAAGGTGCGCAAGGTGATGAAGATCGCCAAGGAGCCGATCAGCCTCGAAACGCCCATCGGGGACGAGGAAGACAGCCAGCTCGGTGATTTCATCGAGGACAAGAATGCAGTGCTGCCGCTCGACAGCGCGATTCAGGAAAACCTCAAGGAAACGACGACCCGCGTTTTGGCGTCCCTCACCCCGCGTGAGGAACGTGTGTTGCGGATGCGCTTTGGCATCGGGATGAACACCGACCATACCCTCGAAGAGGTTGGCCAGCAGTTCAGCGTGACCCGCGAACGGATTCGTCAGATCGAGGCCAAGGCGTTGCGCAAGCTCAAGCATCCAAGCCGCAGCCGCAAGCTGCGCAGCTTCCTCGACCAGTAAGGGATCAGGGCCGTGTCAGTGACGCGGCCCTTTTTCTTATGCAGACCACCTTCAAGATACACACGCAGGGGCAGGGCCTGACGGAGTTCACCCGCGATGTCGCCGCATGGGTGCAAGGCGACGGCCTGCTGACCCTGTTTGTGCAACACACCTCCTGTTCGTTGTTGATCCAGGAGAATGCAGACCCCGAAGTGCAGGCTGACCTGCGCGCGTTTTTTGCCCGTCTCGTGCCGCCCACGACCGATCCTGCGATGGCATATCTGACCCACACCTATGAGGGCCCCGATGACATGCCTGCCCATATCAAGGCGGCTCTTTTACCGGTCAGCCTCACCATTCCGGTGCGCGACGGGTGCATGATGCTGGGCACATGGCAGGGCATCTACCTGTTCGAACACCGCGACACGCCCAAATTGCGCAAAGTGGCCGCGCATCTTTCCCAGGATTGTTGATATATCGTTGATTTGGCGCAGCGCCGCCTATGCGATACCATGGCGTGGATCGGAGTGCTGTCATGTTCAAATACTTGCGTCTTGTTGCGGTGGTCTTTGCTGTTCTGACCCCGGGTTGGGTGGGTGCAAATTCGTTTTTCCTGAAAGAGATTATCGTGATCCCGGTTCGCCCCATTGATGCAACCACGTTCGAAGTGATCGAAAATGACGGGGCCGGGGGCACGCAGATGTGGTGTGCGGCTGGCAAATTTACCCGCGGCTATTTGCGCCAACGTGGTGGCGATCTGACCGTGTTGACACCGCGGGCGGCGTCTGCGGTTTATGCGGGCCGCAAAAGTGTGATTTTCACCACTAGGGCTGTTGCAGGCGCGGTGTCGTCCACCTCGCAAGGGATCCGTACAGCCGGACAGAGCTTCAGCATGGCGCACGCCTATGCCCTGTGCAAATCCCGGCGCGAGCAATTCATCAAGGTGCGCGTCCTCGCCCCCCGAAATTAGATCGGGCGGGCCCTATTGCTCCAATTGGATTTGATGAAATAAGCCCTATCTTGTCGTCAAAGGAGATACCGCATGTTTCGTCCCATCCTTGCCCTCGCCCTTGGGGCTGCCATCTTCGTTCCAACCCTCGGTGCCGCCCAGGAAGAGGTGCGCCGAGAGCGGTTCGACATCCCGATTTTCCCCATTGATGCCAACACGTTCGAGGTGATCGAGAATGATGGGGCGGGGGGGACGCAAATGTGGTGTGCAGCCGGGATTTATACACGTCAATTTCTGGGGCAGCGTGGCGGGTCCATCTATATTCAGGCTGGCCGGGACAATTCCCGCGCGATTGTCGGCCGCAAAAGCGTGATCTTTACCACCCAAGCGGTCGAGGGTGCCTTTTCGTCCACGTCCCAGGGGATACGGCGCACGGGGCAGGTGTTCAGTATGGCGCATGCTTACGCGCTATGTCGCGGTACGCCGCGCCTGCAAATCAAAATCCGCGAGAACCGGCTGTAGCCCTGCCTGTCACAAGGCGGGCCATCAGTCGGTATCGTAAAGGACGGCTCCATACCAGCTGACCGGCGTATCGTAGTCTCGTGGCGGTTAAGTGATTTTCAATCGGGTCCAAGAGTCTCTATCTCTTGTGGGCAAAAGGAGATGTCCGATGTTGAAAAGGACCTTTGTTGTCGCGCTGGCCGTCGTTGTGACCACGCCTTCGCTGGCTTTGGCGGTGGATTCAATCCGTCAACGCTATACCCTGCCTGCTGCAGCCATCGATTCAAATTCATTCGAAATTATCGAAGCGGACGGCGCAGGCAATGCGCAGCTCTGGTGTGGTGCGGGCATTTATGCGCGTAAGGTACTCGGGGAACGGGGCGGTGATATCACGGTTGAAGTGGCACGTGGCCCCTCGCAAACCCGTCCGGGGCGCAAGGCTGTACGTTTCACAACCGACCCGGCTGCCGCTGCCGCTGGCACCTCGTCGCTGTCGTTGGGTGTGCGCCGGGAAGGTGTCGTTTTCACGATGACCCACGCCTATGCGCTGTGCCGCCAGTTTCCCCACCTCAAGCTGCGCACCGCACCCAACACATTGGTGCGCAAGTAACCCGTTCATGCCGAATGATACCGCTTATCTAGCGGTGTCATTTCCCCTCTACCCAAAACCTAGACAAACCCCTATAGTTTCGCCCAATGGGGGAGAAACCCCACGACAGGCAGGATATAAGAAGGGGGATGCGCGATGCGCTGTCCGTTTTGCGGCAATATCGACACTCAGGTAAAAGACAGCCGACCAGCCGAGGATCACGTATCGATCCGACGCCGCCGGTTCTGTCCCGCATGCGGGGGCCGGTTCACCACATATGAACGTGTGCAGCTGCGCGATCTGGTCGTTATCAAATCCAATGGCAAGCGTGAAGATTTTGACCGTGACAAGCTCGAACGCTCGATCCGTATTTCGATGCAGAAACGTCCCATTGATCCCGAACGTATTGATCAGATGATCTCGGGCATTGTGCGCCGCCTTGAATCCATGGGTGAGACCGACATCCAGTCAACCACCATCGGTGAGATCGTAATGGAGGCCCTGCACCGCATCGACACCGTTGCCTATGTGCGTTTTGCAAGTGTTTACAAGAACTTTCAGGCGGCGGACGATTTCGACAAATTCGTTCAGGAATTGCGGCCCGACAGCTCTTCGGACGAGTGAGCACAGACGACGACATCCGTTTCATGCGCCTTGCTCTCGCCCTTGGTCGGCGTGGGCAGGGCACGACCGCACCCAATCCATCGGTTGGGTGCGTTGTTGTTTCGGGGGGGCGGATCGTCGGGCGGGGCTGGACCCAACCGGGTGGGCGTCCGCACGCTGAAACCGTAGCGCTTGCGCAGGCGGGACAGGCCGCCAAGGGCGCGACGGTTTATGTCAGTCTTGAGCCCTGCTCTCATCACGGCAAGACACCACCCTGCGCCGAGGCGCTGGTTGCAGCAGGTGTGGCGCGCGTTGTTGTGGCAATCGAAGACAGCGATCCCCGTGTCAGCGGCGCAGGTCTGGCCCTGTTGGAAGCTGCCGATATCACGGTCGACACCGGAGTCTGTACCCAAGACGCCATGCGCGATCACGCCGGGTTTTTCTTGCGGACGGAACAAGGGCGCCCCTTTGTCACACTAAAACTCGCCAGCAGTTTTGATGGGCGCATCGCCACGGCCACGGGCGAAAGCAAGTGGATCACCGGCGGTGACGCCCGCCGCGCGGTTCATGCCATGCGCGCGCGTCATGATGCGGTGATGGTCGGTGGTGGCACCGCGCGCCACGATGACCCGGCCCTGACGGTGCGCGGTCTTGGGGATGTGCTCCAACCCGCCCGCGTGGTCGTGTCCCGCCGCCTTGATCTGCCGCTTATGGGCACGCTGGCGCGCACTGCCAAAGAGGTGCCTGTGCTGCTGTGTCATGGGCGTGACGCGGATATGATGTTGCAAAAAACTTGGCGTGATCTGGGGGCGACCTTGCTGCCTTGCGCGGCGCACGGTGCGCAGTTGGACCCGCATGATATCCTGCAAAATCTGGGTACGCATGGGCTGACCCGCGTCTTTTGCGAAGGTGGCAGCGCGTTGGCCGCCTCCCTTATCGAGACGGATTTGGTGGACGAGTTGGTGGGGTTTACCGCCGGTGTGACCATCGGTGCCGAAGGGTTGCCCAATATCGGCACGCTTGGCCTTGGGACGTTGAGCGAGGCGGCGCGGTTCGATCTGAAATCGGTGTCCAGGATCGGCGGCGATATCTGCCACATCTGGACCCGCACCCAAAACCCCTAGCGCCACAGATGCGCCCGACTGGCCAGTATCCCTTGCAGTTTTGACAAAAGCCGATTGGCAAGGCCAGCGCGGGGCAGGGTGCCTGTCGCAAGGCGTTCGACCACAACTTCGACCGGGCAGGGCTGGCCCGTCACGGGGTCAAAATAGCGCGGATAGTCGATCAATGTGGCATGTACGAGACCCATCAGGCTGATATCTTCGCGCCGCCGTGGCGGCACCGCCCCGCGATCCGTTGTCAGCCCCCACCCTGCATAAAACGGTGCCCCTGTGGTGACCACATCCACACCGCGCAGCAAAGCCTCGAACCCGGTCAGGGACGTCATTGTCCAGACCGTATCGACCGCCTCAAGCAGGGCCGTGATGTCCGCCGTCTCTGCGACAATATCGGCGACGGCCTGTGCGTCAAAGGCTCCGGCCCGCAGGCCAGCCTCAACATCCGGGTGGGGTTTGTAGATCAATGTGGCCTCTGGATGGGCCGCGCGTGCAGCATCCAGCAGGGCTGTATTTGTGGCAATCTCTCCGGCCCCTGTGCGGATCGAGGCGTCATCTTCGACCTGACCGACCACAAGTACTTTGGGCCCATCAGGCAGGGTGGGCATCGCGCCCCCAAGGTTATATTTGCTGAGGCCCTTGCGGGTCAGCGTGCGCACCAGCGCCTCGGCGCGGGCCACCTGATCGGGGCGCAGTGTCCGGCGCGATTGGATCAGCTTTTCCAGCCGGCTGGGACGGGACGGATCATAGTAAATGCCCAGATCATCGCTGACCAGCGACAGGGGCGGCACAAGTTCGGCACCCAACCCGCGCGAGCGCAGGAAGCCGTCTTCGATGCGCACCGCGCTCTCATGGCCGACTTCGGCCTTGCCCGCCCAAACCATCCACGGCCGGTCATGGGCGCGCGCCCTGGCCGGATCATCCTCGAATATCACCGGGATGTGCTGTCCGAATACCTGTTGCAAGGGCTTTCGTTTCCACATCCGCATGCCGCTTGCCACCCAGCCATGACGGTCAGCACGCCAAGCGCGGGTTTCGGCGGCCAGCGCCTCGATCGCGGTGGACAGGTCGCAAAGCTGATCGCGGTGCGGATCATACCACGTCGGGTAAAGCTCCATCGTGGCCGCAAAAAGCTGGGCGCGCGTCAGGCTGCGTTGGCGGCGCTGCACAGGGAATTCATCTGATGTCAGCCCCCATCCGGCATAGAAGGGTTGACCAAAGATACGCGGCTTGTGGCCTGCCAGGATCGCCTCGAACCCCAACCCCGACGACACCGTGTAGACCGCAATCGCACCTTCCATCAGCGTCCACGGGCTCACCGCATCGGTGAAGAGGCGCACGCGGCCATTGCAATCGGCCTCTGAAAAATAGCCACTGCGAAAGCCCTGTTCGGTCTCGGGATGTGTCTTGACCAGGATCTGCGCACCGGGATGTTCCTCCTGCGCGACGAACAACATCTCAAGAAAGCGGTTTCGATCCGCACCGCAGGCGGTGACGGAGGCGTCGCCTTCGGTCTGGTCAATCACCAGTACATAGCCAGGATCCGGCACGGCTGCGGCCGGGTCAAAGCCGGTGTACTTGGACAGGTGGGCCTCGGCCATCCGCGCGATGGCCCCGCGCGCCCGGTTCAGCAGGGCGGTGTCGTCAAGGGGGTGGGTGGCCAGCAGCTCTTCGAGGTCGGAAGGGCGCGAGGGATCAAAATGGACCCCCTTGTGGTCGACCAGCAGCCCCAAAGGCGGGGTGCCGCTGCGCCCGGGAAAGAGTGAGCGCAGGAACGCGTCTTCAACGCGCAAAACCTGTGCGGCGCGCCGTTCTGCCACGCCAAGACCGCGATGGGCGGTGGGGGAATTACCCCAGACCCCGACCAGATCATCAGGTCCCGGCCGCCCAAGCGAGATGTCATATCCCGCAAGGTCCAAGATGCGCCGCACCCGCTTCTGGGTCAGAAAACCGCCGTTATATACGTAAAGCCGCCGGGCCTTGTCAGGTCCGGCGGTTGGATTGGAGGTCTGTGTCACGCGCCCGCCGGATCAGTTACCCGTCAAACTGCCGGTGATCGAATTCACGCCAGAGATGGGGGTGGTCAGCGAGGTGATGATTTTCGCAAATTGCGTGAAGGGGGCCTCGGTTACATAAAGAGTGTCCCCGTCGCGAATGACGAAATCACGTGCCTGAAACATCCCGTTGGGTTGGGTCAGGTCAAGCACATAGATCAGCCGTTGCGCCCCGATCAGATCATCGCGGCCAAGCACCGCATTGGCGACCTCGGCAGGTTCGTTGCGAAAGACAAAGATGCCCGTGGGGTCCGACGCATTTGTCTGCAAACCGCCGACCTGCGCCAGTGCCTCAAGCGCGCTGAGCGTCTGGCTTTCGAATGGAACGACGGCCTGTCCGCCCGTTGCACCAAGGGCGGTGAAGGCGCGTGTGTCTTCTTCGACCAGCACCCGGTCGCCGCCACGCAGGGCGATATCGAGTTCGGGGTGGTCATAAAGATCCTGAAACCAGATGCGGCTGCGCATATCGCCCCGGATCACAGTCACCTGGGCGATTTCGGGTTCGATGGTCACACCGCCAGCACGGGCGAGCATGGTCGACAGGGTCCGCGTGGGACGCTCGATGGCATAGACGCCCTGTGCCCCCACGGACCCGATCAACGACACGGTTGAGCCGTCGCCTGCCACGCGGCGCACCTGCACCTGCGGGTCGGGTGTTTGCTCTTCGAGCTTGTTGGTGATGATGCGGCGGATCGCGTCCGGTGTGTTGCCAGAGGCCCGGATGCGGCCCGCATAAGGGACAAAGATAAAGCCAGCACCGTCAACCTGCACTTCTTCGAGGACGGTTGAGTTCTGGGTTTCGCCTGCGAGCAGCCCATCGTCCACGTTTTCCCAAATGGTGAGGCCGAGTACGTCGCCGGGCTGGATGGTGTCCGACCCGATCAGCCCTGCATTCTTGAACGCATCCGAAAAGCCCAAAGCAGGTG
This sequence comes from uncultured Tateyamaria sp., assembly GCF_947497045.1. Classification (GTDB taxonomy): domain Bacteria; phylum Pseudomonadota; class Alphaproteobacteria; order Rhodobacterales; family Rhodobacteraceae; genus Tateyamaria. Next base: position 41,884 of record NZ_CANMEU010000006.1, read on the forward strand.
TTACAGCCGTGGCGCTTGTCACCTGATCGTTGACAGATACGATGAACGCATCACCTTCGCGCTGGACCGAGCCGGAATAGATCTGGCGCTTGTTCGGCCCGATCTGCGGCAATCCGCACGAGGAAAGGATGCCCACAAGGGCCAACAGCGCGCTCACACGCGTCCAGCGGAATGATTGGAAAATCACTGCTCGGTCTCCTCGACCTGTTCTTGTTCTGCCTCGGGATGCAGGTTGACCTGCACCATATTCTTTTTGTATCGCACTCATTCTGCGAGGTGCTTATTTGGGCTAACGTACCGGGTTGTGGTCCTAAAATCTAGCCATAGGGGTAGTGGTCATCAGGTTACCAACCGCAACTGTTGCCTTGGAGCCGCGGTGCCCGAGGCGAGCGCATCGTAAGGATCGTCGCCTGACAGCATCATATCGACCACCTGACGCAGCAATTGCCGCCTTCCCCGGGCCGAGTAGAACCCGCCGGGCAACTGGCTCGTTTCGAGCAGGTAGCGGCGGTAGTCCTTGTAGGCGCGGCTGTCGGGGCGGGTGGCGCCTGCAAAAAATTCGGGCAGGGGTTGGTCACTGACAAATTCCGGTTTGGCAAAGACCGCGCGCCCGAACACCTTGAGCGGGATACCCCGCCAAAGCACTTGCTGACCGGCGGTCGAATTGACGGTCACCGCGCTGCGCGCATCGTTGAGCAATTGCGCCAGTTTGCCACCGCGTACGAAATGCACCCGGCCTTGCAGCCCATGTTCTTTCATCAATTTGCGGATGGTCCGCCGGATCGGGGTGCGCCCGTCTTCGAGTGGGTGCGCCTTGATCACGAGGTGGTGGTGGCCGGGCGCCCCTTTGGCGAAGCCGTCAATGACCAGTTCCAGAAAGTCGGTCATCGTCCCGAAAGGGGAATGTTCCTGAAAGCTGCTGTCATGTTCGAGTTGCAAAAGCGCCAGATGATAGGGAAAGCCGCCATAGCGGATGCGCAAGGTCGCCTGCACCCGGTCAAGCGTGTGAAGCGGCATGAGCAGCAGCCGCTTGAGGTAGAGCTGGAATTCCTTGGCCACTGTCAGGGCGCGATGGGGCTGGAAATTGCGGTAATCGCCATTCCTAAACATCACGAACCAATGATAAAGCGCCCCGTAAAATACATGCTGGCGCATGTCGCCCCAGTGGCCCGGTGGCAATGGTGCTTCCATATCCGACAACGCAAGTGCGGCCTGCATCTGTGGCACACTCATCTCCATCAGCTTGGAATTGCCGTTGGACCCGCCGCGTTCATAAGTGACCCAGTAGGGGCGCATGTACCCTTCCTCGAACACATGGACCGCGATGCCGCGCCGTTCGGCTTCGGCCACGGCCTGGGCGTGGATGGGCCGTACATCACCGTAGAGAACGATGTCGGTGACACCCTTTTCTGTCACGAGCTGTGCGAAGGTCTCTGGCCATATGGCGGCCGTGCCCCGAAACGGAATATAGCTGCGGGGGTGAAACCAGAACGCCCGGTCGCCTGCGTTGAACCCGACCCGCCACACAACTGCCCCCGCCCGGCGCAGCATCGTGCCAAGCCGGTGAAAGAAGGGTCCGTGCGGGCCCTGAAGAAACAGGAAAACCCGGGGTGTCGGGGCGGCGAGGGTCATCGTGATCCTGCTTAGGCGGTATAACTTTGTATAAGGTGAACACCTGAGTGGGGCATTTTTATGGCCCGGATTGTGAAAATTCTCAATGGGTGTGGCCCTTGCCCTGACGCAGCGGCACGGCTAGGTCCAGTGGCGTAACATGAGGGACTGCAATGTTCACAGGCATTATCACCGATATCGGCACCATCTCAGAGCTGCATCAGGAAGGCGATCTGCGGGTGCGCATCGAGACGGCCTATGACACGGGCCACATCGACATGGGCGCGTCTATTGCGTCGGATGGGGTGTGTCTGACGGTCGTTGACCTCGGCCCGGACTGGTATGACGTGCAGGTCAGCGCCGAGACGGTGTCCAAGACCAACCTATCGGCTTGGGTGCCGGGTAAGCGCGTGAACCTTGAACGCGCGCTGCGGGTTGGTGACGAATTGGGCGGCCATATCGTATCGGGCCATGTGGACGGCGTGGCCGAGGTGATCTCGGTTGTGGATGAGGGCGACAGCACCCGCGTGCAGTTGCGCGCGCCCGCTGCGCTGTCCCGGTTTATCGCACCCAAAGGGTCGGTTGCCCTGAACGGGACGTCCCTGACCGTGAATGAGGTGCAGAGGGACGTGTTTGGCATCAATTTCATTCCCCACACCAAAGAGGTGACCACATGGGGCGATGTCGCGGTCGGTGATGCGGTCAATCTCGAGATCGATACGCTGGCCCGCTATGTCGCGCGCCTGGCCGAGGTCGGGTGATCCAACGGACAGGCCTTGCGGCCTGAATGTTCTTATCGCGCCCGTGGCCGCTGTTGCGTGTAACATGATCAGCTTGCCTGACCTGCGGAACGGTTTTCCGGCAGCAGTTTTTGGAACAAGACGCAAGGGCGCAGGCTCTGTGCGCGCCGTTTCTCTGGAACTCTGATCCTGCATCCTTTATGTCGCGGATGAGATGCTGCCACAGGTGATCCATGAGCTTTGAAACCCCCGGACCGGTCGAAACGGATTTGGCCTCTGCGATTTCGCCGATCGAAGAGATCATCGAGGCCGCCCGCGCAGGTCAGATGTTTATTCTGGTCGATCACGAGGACCGCGAAAACGAGGGCGATCTTGTCATTCCGGCCAATTTTGCCACCCCCGAGGCGGTGAATTTCATGGCCACCCATGGGCGTGGCCTGATCTGTGTGACCTTGCCGTCCGACCGGATTGACGCGTTGGGCCTGCCGATGATGGCGATGCACAACTCGTCGCGCCATGAAACCGCGTTTACCGTGTCGGTCGAGGCCCGCGAGGGGGTCAGCACCGGCATTTCCGCCGGAGATCGCGCGTTGACGATTTCGACGCTGGTGAACCCGCAGGCGACATCCGCCGATCTGGCCACGCCGGGGCATGTCTTTCCGCTGCGTGCCCGTCAAGGCGGCGTGCTGGTGCGCGCCGGACATACAGAGGCCGGATGCGATGTCGCCCGATTAGCCGGTCATTATCCCAGTTCCGTGATCTGCGAGATTATGAAAGAGGACGGCAGCATGGCCCGTCTGCCGGATCTGGTGGACTATGCCACGCGCCACGCCCTCAAGATCGGGACGATCAGCGATCTGATTTCCTATCGTCGGCGCCACGACAATCTGGTGGTCGAAACCGACAGACGCACCGTCACCTCGCAACATGGCGGTGAGTGGCTGATGCGCGTGTTCACCGACCAGACCCATGGGATCGAACATGTGACCCTGTCCAAGGGCGATCTGAGCACGGATGAACCTGTGTTGGTACGCACCCACGCGTTGACGGAAGTGACGGATATTCTGGGCCTGTCGGACAAGCCTGTGGGTGAATTGCCCCGCGCGATGGAGATCATCGCCGACGAGGGGCGCGGTGTTGTCTGCCTGTTCCGCGAACCGCGCAAGGCCCTGTTTTCCGAAGAGGAAGCAGGCCCGCGCATCATCAAGAACACCGGGCTTGGCGCGCAGATGCTCAGCAATATGGGCCTCACCCGCCTGATCCTGCTGACCGACAGTCCGCCCACGACCTATATGGGCATCGACGCCTATGACCTTGAAATCGTGGGCACCCGGCCCATCCTCGGAGACGGATAAATGGCCTCAATCGAACATCACGTTCTGGACCGCCCCAGTTTTGATGAGCCTGTGAAAGTACTCATCGTGGTCTCACCCTATTACAAGCAGATTGCGGCCCATATGGTCGAGGGGGCCAAGGCCGAGCTTGAGGCCGCAGGGGCCACATGGGATTTGATCGAGATGCCCGGTGCACTGGAAATTCCGACGGCCATTGGCATCTCCGAACGGATGTCGAATTTCGACGGTTATGTGGCTTTGGGCTGCGTCATTCGCGGTGAGACGACGCATTACGAAACCGTTTGCAATGACAGCAGCCGCGCGCTGCAATTGCTGGGCCTGCAAGGCTTGTGCATCGGCAATGGTATCCTGACGGTCGAAAACACTGAACAGGCCGAAGTGCGCGCGGACCCCGCCAAGCAAAACAAAGGTGGCGGGGCAGCAGCTGCGGCCTTGCACCTGATCGCGCTCAGCCGTAAGTGGGGCCGCCAGAGCAAGGGCGTCGGGTTCAAACCGGCCTCCGAGTATCAGCTGGCTGGCAACACGAGGTCGACCACCGCATGACCCTTTCGGGCAATCAGAAACGAAAAATGCGGTCTGCCGCGCGGCTTTACGCGGTGCAGGCCCTGTTCCAGATGGAGCAGTCCGCCCAGACCGTCGATCAGATCAAGGTCGAGTTCATGGACCACCGCTTTGGCGCGACCTATGAGGGTGATGAGCTGACCGAAGGTGATCCCGATCACTTTGCCCGTGTGATGGACGACGCGGTGAACTATCAGGCACCGATTGACCAGATGACGGACCGGGCCTTGGTCGCCAAATGGCCCATTGCGCGGATTGATCCGACCATTCGTGCGCTGTTTCGCGCCGCGGGGGCCGAGTTTCGGGACACATCCACGCCCCCCCGTGTGGTCATTACCGAATATGTCGATGTGGCCCGCGCGTTTTTTCCGGATGGGAAGGAGCCGAGTTTCGTCAACGCCGTGCTCGACCACATGGCCCGCGAGGCGCGCCCCGAGGCGTTTTGATTCCCGTCAGTGGCGGTTTTCAATCCGGTGGTGCAGATCCCGGATGATCTGACCGGCGGTGGATGGAAAAGCTGCCGGTACGATGGCGTGGATCAGCGCCGCCCCCGCAGCCAGCGCCAGAGCCGCCGCGAACCCGAGCGCAAAGCGGGCGTGTTCCCAGTAACTCTCGTTGACCTGTGCGGGGTGATCCACGAACAGGGCTCGCACGTGGCTGAGCGGACGGGGAAGAGCGGACATCGGGAAACTCCTGAGTTGGGGAATGGGGTGATGCCAATGTCTTGCGAAATGCTGCAAATGAAATCTCAAAGACGTTGATGATTGTGGAAAAGTCGGGATAATATCCCAGAGATGAATAGAAAAATGGATGAAATAGACCGTCGCATTCTGCGGGTCTTGCAGCGCGATGCGAGTCTCAGCGTGGATGCCGTTGCCGAGCGGGTGCACCTGTCGCGCAATGCCTGTTGGCGGCGGATCAAGACGCTTGAGGAAAAGAAGATCATTGCCCGTCGCGTGGCTTTGGTGACCCCCGAGGCGGTGGGACTTGACCTGACGGTCTTCGTGCTCGTGCGCACCAACCGGCATGACGCGGAATGGCTGACCCTGTTTGACAATGCGGTCCAGACCTTGCCTGAAATCATCGGGGCACACCGGATGTCGGGCGATCTGGATTATATCTTGCAGGTCCGCGTGGCTTGCGTAGCCGCCTATGACAAATTCTATCAACGTCTGATCGCACGGGTGCCGGTGTCGGATATTTCAGCCAGTTTCGTGATGGATGATATCAAGTGCACCACCGAATTGCCGCTCTAGGATGGTCGACTTCGACTTCGGCGGCGGCGCGGCTATCTTTCACGGCATGAGCGACCCCGGACCCAACCCCCTGATCCGACTGCTGCTGGGCGGCACTGCTGTAGGCTTTGCCCTGGCCGCGATCTTTGTCGCGATCCTGTGGGTGTGGGATGTGATGGGCCTTGCCAGTCATGCCGCATACAGTGGCGATGCGTTCCTGCTGCTCTTTATTCTGTGGTTCTTTAACGGCTTGTTGTTTGGGGCTGTGCAGATCAGCTATGTGGTTTGGACCATGGGGCGTGGCGAGGACTAGGCCCCCCGAACTCGCGGAGATATCGCAAATGCGCGCCATGCAAGTGACCGAACTGGGCCAACCCCTTGAGATGCGTGATGTGCCGACGCCCGCGCCAGATGCGAACGAGGTGTTGGTGCGCATCCACACCTGCGGGCTGAACTTTGGCGACACGTTGATTGTCAAAGGCACCTATCAGGAAAAACCGCCCCTGCCAGCGACATTGGGGATGGAGATGTGCGGCACCATCGAGGCGGTGGGTGCGGACGTTACCCACCTGTCCGTGGGCCAGCGTATCGCGGCCTATTCCGGTTTTGGGGGGCTGGCCGAATATGCGACCCTGGCTGCTGATATCTGCGTGCCGATCCCGGATGCGATGACGGCCCGTGACGCGGCGGCCTTTCTGATCGCCTATGGCACCAGCCATGTGGGGCTGGGATACAAGGCGGGCTTGCGCAAAGGCGAGCGCCTGTTGGTACTGGGCGCATCGGGCGGTGTGGGCCTGACGGCGGTGGAATTGGGCAAGCTGATGGGGGCGGAGGTGATCGCGGTGGCGCGCGGGGCGGAGAAGCTTGAGATTGCGCGCGCGGCAGGGGCGGATCATCTGCTGGACAGTGAAACCTGCGATCTGCGCGCCGACGTCAAGGCGCTTGGTGGGGCGGACGTGGTCTATGACCCCGTGGGGGGCGATCTGTTCATGGCGGCCTTGCGCGCCTGCAACCCCGAGGCGCGGTTGCTGCCGCTTGGGTTTGCAAGCGGTACGGTGCCGCAAATCCCGGCCAATATCCTGCTGGTCAAGAACCTCACCGTGATTGGCTACTATTGGGGCGGCTACACACGGGTCAACCCCTCGGTCCTGACGGACAGCTTTGCAGAGTTGTTCACATGGTATGAGCAGGGGCGGCTCAGCCCCCATGTCAGCCATGTTCTGCCGCTTGCCCAAGCCAATGAGGGGCTGGATTTGCTGCGTACCCGCAAGGCAACAGGCAAAGTCGTGATCGAGATCGAGATCGACGGCTAGTACCGTGCCTTGATCTTGGTGCGTGCCACAATGCGCGCTTTTTGACGCTCGCGCAGGAACACGAACAGGCCCGAGGCGAGGATGAGGGCGATGCCGACCCAGACCTCGACCACCGGTAGATCGCCAAAGACGACAAAGCCCCAGAACACGGCCAGCGGCAGGCCCACATATTCGAACGGCGCGACTGTGGCCGCATCTGCCAACCGATAGGCCTGGCTGAGGCAATAGCCGATGATTGCGGAATTGAACCCCAAACCCACCAGCACCCAAAGGTCTGCATCGGCAGGCCACACCCATGCGCGCAGCAAAAAGACCAGCGACGGGTTTGCAGCCCCTTGCGCATATCGCCCGTCTCCGGCGACCAGATAGAACGCAACCGAGACCAGAATGAACGTCGCCTGAATATAGACGGCCATGGCGCTGGCCTTGCTGTTGACCCCCAGTTTGCGGGTCAAAAGCTGGTTCAGGGCATAGGTGAGGGCGGCGACAACCGGCAACATGAGCACCCAACGATTGACATCCAGCGTGCCTGCATCCGCCCATGGGCGCTGCATGATGATAACCCCTGAAAAGCCGACCGCGACGGCCCCAAGACGCAGGGGACCAACCCGTTCGCCCAAAACCGGGATTGACAGCAGCGTGATGAACAAAGGGGCCGCAAAAAACAGTGCGGTTGCGTCCGCCAATGGCAGCACGGCCAGCGCCAGAAAAAAGGTCATGTTCGCAATCACGATCAACACCCCGCGCACCGTGTGCAGTAAGGGGTTCGCGGTGTGCAGAATGCTCCATCCGCCCTCGTATTGCACGATCAGCAGGGTGAACAGGATACCTATGCTAGAACGGGCAAAGACGATCTGATGCAAGGGGTAGCCGCCCGAGAGTTGCTTGATCAGCAGATCGTTGATCGAAATGCAAAACACTCCGACCAGCACAACCGCGATCGCCAGCCCGGCGATGTTTTGACGTGTCTCGCTCATGGGCTCAGCCCTATCACGGTCCGCCCATATGTCACGTGCGATGTGGGTCTAATCGCGGATAGGCAAAGTGCGAGACCTGCGATATTAGGGTCCCAAGTCCTGACGAATGGAGCCTTGCGCAATGAAGATGTCCGACACCCGCCAGATCGCCGCCCCACCTGCCGAGGTCTATGCCGCGTTGCTCAACCCGGATGTGTTGAAATCCTGCGTGCCGGGTGCCACCGAAGTCACAGGCAGCCCCGAGGGCGGGTTCGAGGCGTCGGTGACCCAAAAGGTCGGCCCCGTAAAGGCGACGTTCAAAGGGCAGGTGACCCTGTCCGATATGGTCGAAAACGAAAGCCTGACAATCACGGGCGAGGGCAAGGGCGGGGCCGCAGGCTTTGCCAAGGGCGGTGCCGAGGTGCGCATGACAGGCGTGGATGGCGACACTGAACTGTCCTATGACGTTGAGGCGAAGGTGGGCGGCAAGCTGGCCCAATTGGGCAGCCGGATCATCGACGGTTTTGCCAAAAAGATGGCTGATCAGTTTTTCTCGAACCTGCAGGAGACCCTTGAAGGGCCAAGTGCACCGATTGAGGATGAAGCCCCGCCCGAGGGCGAAGCCAAAAAGGGGTGGCTGGGACGACTGACGGGCAAGGACTAGATCACCTGCACAGCGCGTTGTGCGCTTGTGCGCTGGCATGGGCTGCGCCTGCGCGCTACTTCCCTGCCACCACCCTGAAGCGGAGACGGCATGCCAACCATTCTGAGTATCAAAGACCTGCGCAAAGCTTATGATGGCGGTTTTGAGGCGCTCAAGGGCGTATCGCTTGAGATTGACGAGGGCGAGATCATTGCACTGCTTGGCCCCAATGGGGCGGGCAAAACGACGCTGATTTCGACCGTGTGCGGGATCACAATGCCCACATCAGGGTCTGTCACGGTTGCCGGATTCGACATTCTGCGTGATTTCCGTCAGGCTCGTAGTCTGATCGGGCTTGTCCCGCAGGAAATCGCGCTTGAACCCTTTGAAAGGGTCATCAACACGGTGCGCTTTTCGCGGGGGCTGTTCGGCAAGGGGCGCAAGGATGCCGCTGTTGAGGATATTCTGAGACGCCTGTCACTTTGGGACAAACGCGACAGCCAGATCCGTGCGCTCTCGGGTGGTATGAAACGCCGGGTGCTGATCGCCAAGGCGCTGGCGCACGAGCCGCGCGTGCTGTTTCTGGATGAACCCACCGCCGGTGTCGACGTCGAGTTGCGCAAGGATATGTGGGAAATCGTCGAGGGCCTGCGGGCGGACGGTGTGACCACGATCCTGACGACGCACTACATCGAAGAGGCCGAAGCCATCGCCGATCGTGTGGGTGTGATCAACAAGGGCGAAATCCTGCTGGTCGAGGACAAGGACAAGCTGATGGCGCGCATGGGCCAAAAACAACTGAACGTCCAACTGACCACGCAACTGGACGCGGTGCCCGAAGCACTTGGTGGCTATGATCTGACACTTGGTGACGAGGGCTGGACGCTGATCTACAGCTACGACACCAAAAGCGAGCGCACAGGCATCACCAAGCTGCTTACGGATGTGGCGGGGGTCGGATTGCAACTGCGTGATGTGGTGACACGGCAATCGAGCCTTGAGGATATTTTCGTCTCCCTCGTCAAAGAACCGGAGGGCAGCGCATGAATTGGTCCGCAATCAGTGCCATTTACGTCTTTGAAATGGCACGTTTTTTCCGTACAATTGCACAGTCCCTCATCTCGCCGGTGCTGTCCACATCGCTTTATTTCGTGGTGTTCGGGGCCGCCATCGGCAGCCGTATCGACGAGGTCGAGGGCGTCAGCTATGGCGCGTTCATCGTGCCGGGGTTGATCATGCTGACGGTGATGACCCAAGCCATTTCTAATGCCTCTTTCGGGATATATTTCCCGAAATTCATCGGTACGATCTATGAATTGCTGTCGGCCCCGATCAACTTCCTTGAAATCGTCATGGGCTATGTGGGCGCAGCCGCCACCAAGGCGATGTTCATCGGGATCATCATCCTGATCACCTCGTTCTTCTTTGTGGATATTCAGATCCAAAACCCCTTGGCGATGGTGCTGTTTCTTGTGTTGACCTGCGTCAGTTTCGCCCTGTTCGGGTTTATCATCGGCATCTGGGCGGGCAATTTTGAACAGTTGCAACTGGTGCCCTTGCTGATCGTGACCCCGCTCGTGTTCCTTGGGGGCTCATTCTATTCGATCTCGATGCTGCCGCCAGTGTGGCAGACCATTTCGATGTTCAATCCGGTCGTTTACCTGATCTCGGGATTTCGGTGGGCCTTTTTCGGGGTGGCGGATGTGCACATCGGGATGTCACTGCTGGCGATTGCAGGCTTTACCGGGCTGTGTCTGGGGGCTGTGTGGTGGATTTTCAAAACCGGGTGGCGCATCCGGCAATGACGTGTCGGCACACAACTGATTGGGCGCGCGACCTTGTTTGGGTGATGGTCGCATTCTACATGGGCTGAGATGAAACGTTTTATCCCATTTTTGAAGTCTGACCCGCAGGTGGCCGTTATCCGGCTGCAAGGGGTCATCGCAGGCGGCACACGTGGCACGCTGAACGATCAGGCCCTCGCGTCGGTGATCGAAAAGGCATTTACCAAGGGTAAACCCGTCGCCGTCGCGCTTGAGGTCAATTCGCCCGGTGGCAGCCCTGTGCAATCCTCGCTGATTGGCGCGCGCATCCGGCAGCTGGCCGAGGAAAAGGACCTTCCCGTCATCGCCTTTGTCGAGGATGTGGCCGCATCCGGTGGCTACTGGCTGGCGGTGGCCGCAGACGAGATTTATGCCGATCCAAGTTCGGTTGTGGGCTCTATCGGGGTGATTTCAGCAGGGTTTGGCGCACATGAGTTCATGGCCAAGCAAGGGGTTGAGCGGCGGGTGTACACGGCCGGGAAATCCAAATCGATGCTGGACCCGTTCCGCCCCGAGAAACCCGAAGATGTGGCGCGCCTGAAAGGGCTGCTTGACGATATCCACACCAACTTTATCGACCACGTCCAAACCCGCCGCGCAGGCAAGCTGGACGCAGAGGCCGAGTTGTTCACGGGCGAGGTGTGGCTGGCGGCCAAAGCGCAGAAACTGGGGCTGATCGACGGGATCGGCCACCTCAAGCCGATGCTCAGGGCGCGCTTTGGCGACAAGGTCAAGCTACGTCGCTATGGTGTTCGCCGTCCTTTCCTGTCACGGTTCGGCGCACAAGTGATTGACGATACGATCAATTCCATCGAAGAGCGGGCAGCCTACGCCCAGTTTGGACTGTAACTGATGCTCTCAAAGATCGTCGTTCTGTTTCTGGTCTTTATCGGTGTGCTTGCCATGTTCGGCAAACTGCACTGGATCGGCGGCAAACGGCTGAGCAAGGCCAAGTGTGATTGCGGTCGCTATCGCATCGGCAAGGGGCCATGCGCCTGCGGGCGGGGCAAATCCTGATGGCCGAGCTGATGCCATGGAGCCTGAGCGGGTTGGGTCTGGTGATCCTGCTGCTTGCGGGGGACTCGCTGGTCAAAGGGGCGGTGAACCTGTCGCTGCGCCTCGGGGTGCCGGCCCTGATTGTCAGCCTGACCATCGTTGCCTTTGGGACCTCTGCGCCTGAACTGTTGATCGCGGTCGAGGCGATCCTTGATGATGCGCCGGGCCTTGCCATGGGCAATGTGGTGGGCTCCAACACGGCTAATATTCTGCTGGTCCTGGGCATTCCGGCGTTGCTTGCGACCATGCACACCTCTGAATGCGACACCAAAAAGACGTTCAACTACATGATTGCGGCGTCGATCCTGTTCATCGCCCTGGCTTTTCGTGGCACGTTTGACTGGGTTGCCGCCATCGTTCTGCTGGGTGCGTTGGCCTTTGTGCTCTTTGATCAGGCGATGGAGGCGAAAGGCCACCGCGACGCGGATGCGGCCACCCCTGATGTGGACGAAGAGATCGAAGGCGTTGACCCCGACCTGCCCGGTTGGCGCATTGCGGTGTTCCTGATCCTTGGGCTTATTGGTCTGCCGCTCGGGGCCAGCCTGCTGGTCGACAACGCCACCATCATCGCCAAGATGTACGGTGTCAGCGACACGGTCATCGGCCTCACGCTGGTGGCCATTGGCACCTCGCTGCCCGAACTTGCGACCACGGTCATGGCGGCCCTGCGCCGTCAGGCAGATGTGGCGCTTGGCAATGTGATCGGGTCGAACATGTTCAACCTGCTCGCCATCATTGGCATTGCGAGCCTTGTGGGGCCGATCCCGGTTGATCAGGCGTTCCTGCGCTTCGATCTGTGGGTGATGCTGGCCGCGTCGATCCTGCTGGTGCCCTTCGTCTACATGCGCCGGGATATCACGCGGATCTGGGGCGTGATCTTGACCGCGCTTTATGTGGCCTATCTGGCTGTTGTACTAAGCTGACAACCCAAGACAAAGGAGAGGGCGATGAAGCGCGCGCTTGTGACAGGGGCAGGGCACCGATTGGGCCAGGCCATGGCGGTCTATCTGGCCAAACGCGGATATGACGTGGCGGTGCATTACGCGAGTTCCGACAAAGGTGCGCTGGAAACCGTTGTACAGATCGAGGCCGAGGGGCAGCGCGGCGTCGCGCTCCATGCGGACCTGCTGGATGAGGACGCAACAGGAGCCTTGTTTGGCCGCGCGGTTGAGGCGTTGGGCGGGCCGATCACCTGTCTGGTCAACAACGCCTCGATCTTTGAATATGACGACATCACATCAGCGACCCGCGACAGCTGGGACCGCCACATGGACAGTAATCTGCGCGCGCCCTTCGTACTGACGCAGGCCATGGCAGCCCAGGGGCTTGAGCCTGCGCGCGACGACATGGACGAACCTGTGGCCGCGGGCCTTATACTCAACATGGTCGATCAGCGGGTGCGCAAGCTGACGCCCGAATTTATGACCTACACGCTGGCCAAGATGGGGCTGTGGGCGTTGACCCAAACAAGTGCGCGCGCACTGGCCCCTGTGATCCGGGTCAATGCCATCGGCCCCGGACCCACCCTGCAAGGGGGGCGGCAAAGCGCGGAGCACTTCGCCAAACAACGCGCTGCAACATTGCTGGAACGCGGATCAAACCCAGACGACATCGTCGCGGCCCTGGGCTATTTCCTCGACTCTCCTGCCATCTCGGGGCAATTGCTGTGCGTAGATGGAGGGCAACATCTGGCATGGGAAACACCGGACGTTGTAGGGGTCGAATAGAGGTGCCAAAGCAGACCGGCAGGATGACCCCAAGTAAGTTTTGCACCGCGTTAATCTCTGTTACAAAAATGTTAAAAAAATCTGAGACTTTTCAAATACTTGCGGTTGGCAAAAATAAAGGTCTTTATTTTTCAATGGGTTGAGTAACTGCCTAAAAATTAGGCATCCGAGAGAAGGGTCCAAAAAACAAGGAAAAATCCTCCCCACTTTTGAGTTATCTGCAGACTTACCCACAGGATCGGTGGATGCAAGATTGCTTGATCCCACCTTTGATACAGTGCAGCCCAACAGCGAAAAATACGAATCGAATGGCGAACGACTCAGATCATACTCTCCCTCAGGATGAGCAACCCGTGCCAACCGGCCACGCGGTTATTCATGCCTATCTCAAGACGCTGGATTCCTCGCCCGGCGTCTACCGTATGCTCGACCGCGAAAGCCGGGTTTTGTACGTTGGCAAGGCGCGCAACCTGCGCGCGCGGGTGTCGAATTATGCACGCCCTTCGCCGCAGCATTCGGGGCGGATTGCGCGGATGATTTCGATGACCGCGTCGATGATGTTCCTGACCACCCGGACCGAGACCGAGGCGCTGTTGCTGGAACAGAACCTTATCAAGCAGCTCAAGCCCAAGTTCAACGTGCTGTTGCGCGACGACAAATCCTTTCCAAATATCTTGGTCACGGGCGACCATTCCTTTGCGCAGATCAAGAAACATCGCGGTGCCAAAAAGGAAAAGGGGGCATATTACGGCCCCTTCGCCAGCGCGGGCGCGGTGAACCGCACCCTCAACCAGCTGCAAAAAGTGTTCCTGCTGCGCAACTGCACTGATTCAATGTTCCAAAGCCGGACACGCCCCTGCCTGTTGCACCAGATCAAGCGGTGTTCGGCCCCTTGTGTCGGCCTGATCTCCGAAGCGGATTACGCGCAATCGGTGAAGGATGCGGAACGCTTTTTGTCGGGGCGCAGCACGGATATTCAGGCCAAGCTTGCCGGGCAGATGGCTGAAGCCTCCGAGGCGATGGAGTTCGAACGCGCCGCCGCCCTGCGCGACCGTATCCGTGCCATGACCCAGGTGCAGTCCGCCCAAGGCATCAACCCGCGCAACGTGGACGAGGCCGACATCGTGGCCCTGCATCTGGAACAGGGACAGGCCTGCGTGCAGGTGTTTTTCATCCGTGCGGGTCAGAACTGGGGCAATCAGGATTTCTATCCCCGCGTGGGTGCGGATGTGGATGCGACCGAGGTGCTTGAGGCGTTCCTGGGGCAGTTCTACGACACCAAGGAACCGCCCCGCCAACTCATCCTGTCCAATGAAATTGAAAACCCCGACCTGATGGCCGAGGCGCTGACGGGCAAGCTGGGGCGCAAGGTCGAATTGCTGGTGCCCAAACGCGGCGAAAAGGCCGAACTTGTCGACAGCGCCCTGCGCAATGCCCGTGAAAGTCTGGCCCGCAAGATGTCCGAGACCGCGACCCAGACCAAATTGCTGCGTGGGTTGGCCGACGCCTTTGATCTGCCCGAACCCCCCGCCCGGATCGAGGTCTATGACAACAGCCATATTCAGGGCACGAACGCTGTAGGGGCCATGATCGTGGCCGGCCCCGAAGGTTTCGTGAAAAACAGCTATCGCAAGTTCAATATCAAGGGTGACGATCTGGTGCCCGGTGATGACTTTGGCATGATGAAAGAGGTGCTGCACCGCCGCTTCAAGCGGTTGCAGACCGAGGACCCGGATCGCGAAAAGGGCATGTGGCCCGACTTGTTGCTGATCGACGGCGGGGCGGGGCAGGTGAGCGCGGTGGCCCAGATCATGGCCGAACACGGGGTCGAGGACATTCCGATGGTGGGTGTTGCCAAGGGCGTGGACCGGGACGCGGGCAAGGAAGAATTCCATCGCATGGGCAAGCGCCCCTTTGCACTGCGCCACAACGATCCGGTGCTGTATTTCGTGCAGCGGATGCGGGACGAGGCGCACCGCTTTGCCATCGGCACCCACCGCGCCAAACGCGCCAAGTCCAATATGAAGAACCCGCTGGATGATATCGCGGGGGTGGGGGCGGCGCGCAAACGCGCATTGCTGGCGCATTTCGGGTCGGCCAAGGCGGTGGGGCGCGCCAATCTGGCAGACCTCAAGGCAGTCGAAGGGGTATCCGAGGGGTTGGCCCAGAAGGTCTATGACTTCTTTCACGACACATGATGCACGAGGCGAAAGGGGTAAGGCGCACGTCTGCGTGCGCCCCCTTCCGGCCCTGCGATGCGTAGGCTAAAGAGGGCGGTATGATCTGGAATGTTCCCAACCTTCTGACTGTTCTGCGCTTGTTGGCAGCCCCTTTGGTGGCTGTGATGTTCCTGTATTTCACGCGCCCCTATGCGGATCTGTTTGCGGTTGTGTTATTTGTGGGCGCGGCCATCACAGACTGGTTCGACGGCTATCTCGCCCGCGCGTGGGGGCAGCAGACGAAACTGGGCACCATGCTTGACCCCATTGCGGACAAGGCGATGGTGGTGATTGCGCTGATGGTCATTGTCGGGTTTTCGTCCTGGTCGCCGTGGCTTGTGTTGCCTGCGACCATGATCCTGTTCCGTGAGGTTTTTGTGTCCGGCTTGCGCGAGTTTCTTGGCGACACCGCAGGCACGCTCAAGGTGACGGCGCTGGCCAAGTGGAAGACCACGTTGCAGATGGTCGCCATTGCGGTTCTGTTTTCCCAAGGGGTTTTTGAACATTACTTCGGGATGTCGATCTGGGGCATGGACAATGAGATGGTGTCGGCCATTCTCAACGGGGACGAACCGGATTTGCTGGGCCTGCGCTGGAAGCTGAGCGGGGCCGAATGGTCGGGCCGGATCGGGCTGTGGCTGCTCTGGATCGCGGCGGCGCTGACCCTGATCACCGGGTGGGATTACTTCCGCAAGGCGACCCCCTATCTGAAAGGATAAGTGCGATGAATGTTTTGTACTTTGCATGGGTACGCGAGCGTATCGGACTGCCTCGCGAAGAGATAGAAACCGAGGCTGCGACGGTCGCGGATCTGGTCACTGAATTGTGCGGCCGTGAGGACCGTTATGCGGCAGCCTTTGCTGACCTCAGTGCATTGCGTGTTGCCGTCGATCAGACCCTGAGCGATTTTGATGCGCCTTTGGCGGGCGTGCGCGAAGTGGCGTTCTTTCCGCCCATGACCGGAGGGTAGCGCCATGGATGTGCGTGTGCAGGAGGCCACTTTTGACCTTGGTGCCGAGAGCGCGGGGTTTGTGGCACGCTGTGCGGCATCGGGAGCTGTGGTCACCTTCACAGGTATCGTGCGTGATGTGGCGCAGGGGCTTGAGGCGATGGAGATCGAGCACTATCCCGGCATGACCGAAGCCGCCCTAAGCGACATTGCTGCCGAGGCTTGTGCGCGCTGGATGCTCGAAGACGCGCTGATCATTCATCGCCATGGCCGTCTGGCCCCCGGTGAGATGATTATGATGGTGGCGACCGCGGCCCCGCACCGGAAGGATGCGTTCGAGGCGGCGGAGTATCTTATGGATTACCTCAAATCCCGCGCGCCGTTTTGGAAGCGCGAAATCACGCGGGCGGGGGCGACGTGGGTTGCGGCCAAAGATACGGATGAGGATGCCTTGAAGCGCTGGTGATCCGAAGGACGCCCTTGCGGGCGACACGATGTTCAGGGGGCGCTGCCCCCGTCGCTGGCGCGACTCCCCCGCGGTATTTTTGGTCAAAAGAAGGGGCGGAGTCGTAAGGCGGACGTGTCGTCCGCCCGTCTCAGCCTGCGTGTTGCCGGTCGATCCAGGCGCGTAGTTCTTCGGTTTCATGGCGCGCATCGCGCAGGCCATCCATGGCTGCGCGCAGTTCCGCCTCGGTCTGAGCCAGTTGGTTGGTCAGTTCCGCTTCGCGTTGTTGCAGATATGTGATCGCCTGATCGCGGGTTTCTTCGGCCTCGTGCAGTTCCTGACTCATCCGGTCGAGCTCGGCCACATCGCCCGCTGCAACCCGCGTAAAGCGGTGGATCAGCCAGTTTGCGAACCAGCCCAGACAGAACGCAATGAAGAGAATGATGGCTGTCGCAATGACAAACTCAGTTCTGCTCATCGTCGGATCCTTCGGTTTCGGCCGCAGCTTCGCTGTCTGTATCGCCTGAACCGGCGAGGGTTTCCAGCGTTGTTTCACCTTCCGGGGCAGATGGGGCAGGCCGGATCAGTTTGAATTCGATCCGCCGGTTGGCCTCGCGCCCTTCTTCGGTGTCGTTGTCCGCGATGGGGTTGCTTTCGCCGTATCCCTTGGCGGTGTAGGTTGAGGTCAGCACCCGGCGTGCCCGCAATTCGTTCAGCACCGACTGGGCGCGCGCCTGGCTGAGGCTTGCGTTCATTTCCTCGCGTCCCTGGCTGTCGGTATGCCCCTGAATTTCCAGTTTGATATCGCCGCATTGTTGCAGCAACTCGGCGATATCATCCATCGTACCCAAGGCACTTGCATCGATCGTCGCACTGCTGGGCTCGAATGTGATTTTCGAGGTCGTCAGGATGTTTGATATTTCGGCCTCGCATTCGTCGGGTGTGGGAAGTGCGGCAACCGGGTCCAGCTTTTCCTGATATGTCACCCGAATGTCGAATTCCTGTGCCTCTCCGAGTTTCGTGGCGAGCAGCGATGCAATATTCGTCGAGGCTTGCGGGTTGCCGGTGTTGCCTGACACCACCACCGTTTCCGGGGTGACCGTGACCGCGCCGTTTGACAGTTGCGACAGCGCCTCAAGCCCCGTCAGAACCCGCACGGGCCACGTATTGGGCAGGTTGTCGACAAGCCGCGTCGCCATGTAGACCGCATCCGATCCAAAGGCTGCCCGCGCATAGCTGTCCGCCACATTGCGCAGATTTTCGTCCGAAAGCCGTCCGCGCAGTTGCACCTGTCCTTCGGGGCTGAGCGTGGCCACAAATTCCTGGGGGCCCTGATTGGGGTCCACCGTCTCGGGCAGCTTGGCATAAAGGGCAAACACTTCGGGCAGGTCATTTTCCAACTCCCCCACGATCCGGTCGAAATCCGCCTGCTCTGTGCCTTCGGCTGCGACCAGCGTGATATCGGCATCCGAGAATGTGACCGTGCCCGCGCCAAGTTCTGCGAGTGCTGTGATGGCTTGTTCCACCGCTTGCGCCCATCTGGGACTGGGCACTCCCATGCCCACCATGCAGTCACCCGGCCCGGTCAATCCAGCGGCAAGGGCTGCATTCATAATCTGGGTTCGGCTTGCCATCGTGTCCGCCGAACATGCGTCAAACCGGGTTCCTTCGGTGTCCTTGACCAGCCGCAGCGTGAACGGTGTGATCACGGGTCGGGGGGCCGCGACATTCAGCGAGACCCGTAACCCCGGAGGTGTTGCGCGTCGCATTTGCGATTCCAGCCGTGTCTTTTCTTCTGCACTGTCGGTGATCGCATTTATTGCGACCCGCCCTGCGGACACGGACACCTTGGCGCGCGGCAGTCGTTCCATCGCGGTCAATGCAAAGCCAAGCGCGTCATTCCACCCGTCGGGCGTCGGATAGTCCGCCTGTTCGATCAGGTCGGTTACGGGGAGTTGTCCACTGATCGCGCGTACCCGGTCGAGCACCTCGTCCCGGTCGGTTTCCGCGGGGATCAGCCCGATGATTGACAGGCCCGCGTCGTTGCGCAGGATTTCAGCCGAAAACCGTGGGGGGGCGATGGCGGCTGCCGCTTCGACCTGCATGTCGTCAATGACCCGCGCCGCATCAACGACGGTGCCTGCTGTGGACAGTGCTGCAAAGCGCACTGCTTCGGTGGGTGCGATCCCGGCCAATGTCACTTGCAGCCCATCGGCCTGTACCTCGGCCCATGTCATGCCTTCTTCGTCCAGCGCGTCGCGCACCCCGATTTCCGAGCTGTCCTCGATCAATTGCACCGACAGATTGGCCGCCACCAGAGACAGCACCGCCGCCACGGCGAAAGTTCCGACAATCATCAAAAGCGAGGACAGGCGCATCGTGATCCCATGTGTTGTTGCTGTGGTTGTTCGGGTTTATGCCTGTCGGCCCCGTGTTTCAATCATGCCATAAGGGCAGCGCAAAAAAACAACAGCGGGATTATGCCAGTGTCTCGGTTGGCCCGGAACAGTTGCAGGCATTTGCCCGGGTCTTCGATGTCAAGCCCGCGCAGCTGCCATGCCATGTGCCAGCCCATCGCCCAAGGCCCCCCGAGTGCGAGGACCATGGCGAGGATTGACGCCTCATCAAGGGCTGCAAAGATCACGGCGATCCCCATCAACCCGACGGTGCTCATCAGGAACCGCCGCAGCCATTTGGCGGTATCCGTCCCGAACAGCCGGGCGGTCGATTTGATCCCGATCAGCGCGTCGTCCTCGGTGTCCTGATGCGCATAGATCGTGTCGTAAAACAACGTCCATGCGATCCCGGCGAGGTAGAGCACGACCGCCGGGGCTTCAAGCTGCCCGGTATGGGCGGTCCACGCCAAAAGCGCGCCCCAGTTGAAGGCAAGCCCCAAAAAGACCTGCGGCCACCACGTGAACCGCTTGGCAAACGGATAGATCGCCACGGGGACCAGCGCGAGAACCCCAAGCAGGATTGCGTTTGTGTTGAACGTCAGCAGGATGCCAAACGCGATCAAAGCCTGCGCGCACATCCAGATCACAGCGCCTTTGACGCTGACCTGTCCCGAGGGAATGGGCCGCGAGCGGGTCCGCTCGACCTGCCCGTCAAAGTCCCGGTCCGAAATATCATTCCATGTGCACCCTGCGCCCCGCATCAGGAACGCGCCGATCCCGCAGCCTATCGCGATCCATGCGTCGAACCACGTGGCACTCTGGTCGTGCAGCATTGCAAGGCTTAGCCCCCAGAGACACGGGATCAGAAGCAACCATGTGCCGATGGGCCGATCCGCCCGGCTCAGCCGCAGATAGGGTCGCGTCACGGCTGGTGCAATAGCGTCCACCCAATTGCCTTTTACCGCATCTGCGACATGCCCATCTGGTGCTGGTTCGGTGTTGGTCATATGCAGGGTCCATGAGTGAAGCCAAGATCCGCCTTTATGTAGAGCACCCTTTGGGGCAGGGGCAATCCGTCGTCCTGTCGCGGGACCAGGCGCATTATCTGTTTGGGGTCATGCGTTTGGCTTTGGGCGCGCCTGTGTTGCTGTTCAACGGGGTCGATGGCGAATGGCTGGCCGAGGTCGCCGAGGCGGGCAAGCGCGGCGGGGTTCTGGCCTGCGTCGCGGCGCGCCGCCCCTTGGTTATTCCGCCCGATCTGTGGTTGATGTTCGCCCCCATCAAGAAGGCCCGCACCGACTTCATCGTGGAAAAGGCCGCCGAGATGGGCGTGCGCCGCATTGTGCCTGTGCAGACCGAGTTTACCAATGCGGGCCGGGTGCAACGCGACCGGTTGCAAGCCCATGCGGTCGAGGCCGCCGAGCAATGCGGCGGCACCTTCGTGCCCGAGGTGGCTGAAATGGTGCGGCTGGATCGCGCTTTGGCGGATCTGGGCGACCGGCAGGTGATGTTTTGCGACGAGGCAGAGGTCGGCGGCGCGCCGGCCTTGCCGGACGTGGCGGGACCGTGGGCGGTGCTGATCGGCCCCGAAGGCGGGTTTTCGGACAAGGAACGCGCCCGGCTGCAAAGCCTTGATCAGGCGCATGCCGTCGCCCTCGGGCCGCGGATCTTGCGCGCCGATACGGCCGCTGTGGCTGCTTTGACCGTCTGGCAGCAACGCTTGGGGGATTGGTGAGGATGGCGCAGGACACCTGCGCCTTACGCCGTGCAGGCCGCGATGATGCAGCGGCGATAGAGCGGTTCCTGTCCGGGCATGCCGAAACCTCGATGTTCCTGCGGTCAAATCTGGCTGCGCATGGGATTGGGGACAGCACGGCGCGGGCCGCGACAGATTTCGTGATCGCACAAGATGCCGAGGGGATCAAAGCGGTCTTCGGGATCACCCGGGCGGGCTATGTGCTGGTACAGATGCCAAATCCCGTGCCGGAAATTCCGATATTGCAACACATGTGGGCCGGGCGGGCCGTTATGGGACTGACGGGGGTGCCGCATCAGGTTGCGGCGATGTTGACGGCGCTTGGCCTCGAACAGAGGGTGCCCGCGCTTGACGATAACGAACCGCTCTACACGCTCGCGCTTGGTGACCTGGCAGTACCACGTGTTGTGGTGCACCCGCCCACCCCGGCGGATCACACGCTGCTGGCGGGCTGGTTCGCAGCCTATGGGCGCGAGACCGGCACCGCCTTCACGGATGCCGAGGCACAGGAGCGGGCGACACGTGCCGTTGAAACCGCGGGGACACGTCTTCTCAAGGTCGAAGATCGCCCGGTTGCAATGACGGCCATCAATGCCAAAGTCAGTGATATGGTGCAGGTTGGGGGCGTGTTTGTGCCACCCGCTTTGCGCGCGCGCGGTTATGGCCGTCATGTGGTGGCAGGCCACTTGCAAGAGGCACGGGACGCGGGCATGAGCCGCGCCATCCTGTTCGCTGCCAACGCAGCGGCAGCCAGAGCTTACGAAGCGATCGGCTTCACACGGATCGGGGATTATCGCATTGTGATGTACGCCAACCCGGTCACCATCTGAAAGGAAGCGTGATGTTCTTTCGACCCGAAGCAACCGCCCAAATCTGGCGCTGGCGCGAAGTGCTGGTGGGCGTCGCACTGGCTGTTCTCGCCTTGTGGTGGTTGGCCGGGCCCGGCGGATTGCTGGGCTTCATCGCGCCCGTTCTGCTGGTCGGGGCAGGCGCGTTGATCATGGTCGGCCTGCAACGGGGCCGCTTTCGCGGGGCCGGGGGTGGGCTTGGTACCGTGCAGGTGGACGAAGGTCAGGTCACCTACTTTGGGCCACTGTCGGGCGGTGCCATCGCGATGCGCGAGATGCAGCGCCTCATGCTGGACGGCGCGCAGCGTCCTGCGCACTGGCGATTGGAACAACTTGGCCACCCGCCCGTGATGATCCCGGTGGATGCCGAAGGAGCGGATGCGCTTTTTGATGCGTTCGCGGCTTTGCCGGGGCTGAAAACCGAACGGATGCTGGCCCAATTGCGCGATGGACCCTCCAAGCCTGTGCTGATCTGGGAACGCGCCGCACCCACGCTTGCGCAGATGAAGCCTGCGGGCCGTGCCTGACTGCGCAAGCCCGAGTTGAGCGGGGGGCGAACCCATGCGCATCTGCGCGCACTGGCCCGTGAATTGGTGCAGACCCTGCGCGCATTGACACCCCCGCCAAATCGCCCCATCCCTAGACCTCAAACTTGCGGCCATTCGGGAGCGCCCAGTCCATGTCTATTCCCCAGTCCGGCGGCGGACCGATCGAGCATCACGACCAGTTGGCCGAATATATGGCTGAAGGGTGCAAACCCAAGGGCGCATGGCGCATCGGGACAGAGCACGAGAAATTCGGCTATTGTCAGGACACGCTGAAACCGCTGCCGTTCGAGGGCGCACGTTCGGTCGAGGCCGTTTTGGGTGGTCTGCGGGATCGCCACGGCTGGAGCGAAGTGCGCGAGGGTGGCAAGCTGACCGGACTTGAAAAGGGGAGGTGCAACATCTCGCTTGAACCCGGTGGCGCGCTGGAACTGGCTGGTGCCCCGCTCGAGACGATCCACGAGACCTGCGACGAGACCAACCAGCATCTGGCCGAAGTCACCGAGGTAGCCAATGAAATCGGAGTGGGTTTTATCGGTCTGGGGGCCGCGCCCCATTGGACGCACGAAGAAATGCCGCTGATGCCCAAGGGCCGCTACAAGCTGATGGATGCCTATATGGGCAAGGTCGGCACGATGGGGCGCACGATGATGCGGCGCACCTGCACGGTGCAGGTGAACCTTGATTTTGCCTCCGAAGCGGACATGGTCCAAAAGATGCGCGTCGCCGTGGCGTTGCAGCCCGTGGCCGTCGCCTTATTTGCAAACTCTCCGTTCTTTGAGGGCAAACTAAACGGCCACAAGTCGTGGCGGTCCCGTGTCTGGCGCGACCTTGACCCGGACCGCACCGGCATGGTGCCCTTCATCTTCGAGGACGGGTTCGGGTTCGAGGCATGGGTGCAATATGCGCTCGATGTGCCGATGTATTTTGTCTACCGCGACGGCAAATATATCGACGCGTTGGGTATGTCGTTCCGCGATTTCATGGCCGGAAAGCTGCCCGCATTGCCGGGCGAGACGCCGACGCTCAGCGATTGGGCCGATCACATGACGACCGCCTTTCCCGAGGCACGTGTCAAGAAATTCATCGAAATGCGTGGGGCGGATGGCAACCCGTGGCGGCGTTTGTGTGCGCTGCCAGCGTTCTGGGTCGGCTTGATGTATGATCAGAACGCGCTGGATGCAGCATGGGATCTGGTCAAAGGGTTTGACGCAGAAACGCGCGAAGGGTTGCGTGTCGCGGCCTCTGAACAAGGGCTTCAGGCCGAGGTGAACGGGGTGCGGATGCACGATCTGGCCCGTCAGGCGGTCGAGATTTCGCGGGCCGGGCTGGTGGCGCGGGCGCGCAGTGGTGCCGGTGGTCTGGTCCCGGATGAAACACATTTCCTGAACGCGCTTCAGGAAAGTATCGATACGGGCAAAGTGCCCGCGGACGAGTTGATCGACCGCTATAACTCCGACTGGAACGGCGACGTGACGCGGGTGTTTACGGACTATTCCTACTAGGCCAACTTGGCCGTCAGGATACGCAGGGCGGCGGCCCCGAAAAAGATCGCGAAGGCGGCCTCGAACATGCGTTTGGCGCGCGCATAAGCCCGGATCATTGGCCCGGATGAAAAGATAAACGCGTAGCCGTGAAAGACCGTAAAGCTAAGCGCGCCCACGGCCAGAATGACGGTGACAAGTGCCGAGACCGGCGCGCCGGGCGGCACCCCGACCGAATAAAGCGCGCCAAAGAACAGGATCGCCTTGGGATTCGTCAGATGCAGCCCCAGCCCCTTGGCATAGTGGCCCCGGATCGACTTTTGGCTGACGTCGGGCACTTTCAGTGAGGCACCCGCCCAGGCCGCGCGTGCGGATTTGATGGCCAGCCAGCCGAGATAGGCGGCCCCCGCATAGCGCACAATCTCGAACAGCCACGCATTGGCCAGCATGATCGCTCCAAGCCCAAAGGCCGCTGACACGGACCACATGAACGACCCTGTGGTCACACCTGATGCGACGGCCAACCCCGCCCGCCGTCCCGACGCCATGGAGGTGCCCGCAATCGTGAGCGTGGCCGGGCCGGGACTTGCGCCAGCCAACAAGGCGGCCAGCAGGATGAGGGGCAGGTTGATATCTGTCATGTTCGCCACCCTAGAGGTCAGGTCGCGCCGCGTCTACGAAGGCGCGCACCTTTTGATCAGACATTTCGCAGGGCCTGAGCTGTGCACCGGATGCCAGATCGTACCAGTTGAGGCTGATATAGTCCGGCCCGCCCAGTTCCTCTGCGACCAATTTAATGGATTTTCCGCCCGCAAAGCTGGATTTTGTGACCACATAGCGCCGCCCATATGCGGTGGCGGTGAAGGTGCCGTGCGGCAGGGCTGCAAGCCGTTGTGCAAAGCCGCTCAGTTGGATTTTGAACCGATCCTGGGCTCGGTCCCGGCGCGGATGCGTGCGATATTGGCCCGGTGGCGTAGAAAGATCAGCAGGGTCAAAAGGATGCCCATGATGATTGCATCGGGCCTGCCCAGAGACATCATAAGGAAGGTAGATGAGGCCGCCGCGACAAGCGCGCCCATCGACGACATTCGGCTCAGGGCTGCGCCCACCAGCCATGCCAGACAGGCACCAACCCCGATGGGCCAATGCAGCGCCAGAAGCAGACCGAGGAAGGTTGCAACCCCTTTGCCCCCCTTGAACGCCAGCCAGACCGGATAGCAGTGGCCAAGCATTGCGGCCAACCCGGCGATTTGGGCGGCATCCTCGACCCCCGTCATGGCCCGCGCCAGCAACAGGGCCACAGCCCCTTTGGCCGCATCCAGCACCAGCGTCAGTGCGGCGGCGGTCTTGTTGCCCGTGCGCAGGACGTTTGTGGCCCCGATATTTCCGGACCCGATGTCGCGCAAGTTGCCAAGGTTCATCACCCGGGCCAGCACCATGCCAAAGGGGATCGACCCCAAGCCATAACCAATCACCGCCCACAGGATCAGGGTGACCGCAGAAGAATCGAAGTAAGGCATTTAGGCTCTCTTATAGACAGAGTGACCGGCGACGAAGGTGTGCAACACTTTACCCTGCATCCGCGCCCCATCAAAGGGCGTGTTGCGCGATTTCGACTGGAGTGTGGCACGATCCATCACAAAGGGTGCGTGAGGGTCAAACAGCACCAGATCCGCAGGGGCCCCGATGGCGAGCCGCCCACAGGGCAGATCCAACCGTTTGGCCGGGTTCAGCGACATGGCCCGCCAGAGCGTCGGCAGATCAACATGATCGCTGTGAAACAGGCGCATGGCGGCGGGCAATAGGGTTTCCAGCGCAACCGCGCCCGACGCGGCGGCCTCAAAGGGCAGGCGCTTGCTTTCCTCATCCTGCGGTGTGTGCATCGATGATATCACGTCGATCAATCCGCTGTGGACGGCTTCGGCCATGGCAAGCCGGTCGTCCTCGTCCCGCAGGGGCGGTTTGATTTTGAAGAAGGTGCGGTAGTCGGCCACGTCCAGCGCATTAAGCGTGAGGTGGTGGATGGACGTGCCTGCGGTGATGTCGAACCCGTTTTGTTTGGCGCGTTCCAGCGGGGGCAGGGCGCGGGCAGTCGTGATCTGGTCGGCGTGATAGCGCGCGCCGGTCAGCTCGATCATCGCGATGTCGCGGTCCAGACCCATGCGTTCGGCCATGGGCGAGACGGCCGGCAGGCCGCGCAGGCTCGCGAATTTGCCGGATGTGGCCGCAGCCCCCGCCGAGAGGCCCGGATCCTGAGGATGCCCCAGCACCAGCGCGCCAAGCGAGCGCGCGTAGGAAAGCGCGCGCCCGAACACCTTGGTGTCGCTCACCACGTTGTCGCAATCGGTAAAGGCGACGGCCCCTGCATCAAGCAGAAAGCCGATCTCTGTCATTTCGCGCCCCTGTCGCCCTTTGGTCAGTGCGGCCATGGGCAACACGTTGACGGGCGCTGCTTCGCGTGCGCGGCGGATCACGAATTCCAGCGTTTCGGGGTTGTCGATGGCGGGGTCCGTGTCAGGACGTGTGACCATCGTGGTGACGCCGCCCGCGGCGGCAGCAAGCCCGGCTGAACCAAAGCTTTCCTTGTGCCGCTCGCCCGGTTCGCAGACTTTCACGCCCAGATCGACAAGGCCGGGGGCCAAGTGTTTCCTGTCGCAGTCCACAGTCTCTCTGGCCTGTGGGTGGGGCGTATCGTCCGTGATAATAGCCGAAATCCTGCCGTCCGTGACGCCGAGCGCCCCGGTGATGACAGTGCCACCTTCGGGGTCGACCAGCTTGGCATTGGTGAAAAGCGTGTCAATCATCCGGCGATCCAAATCATGGCCCATGTGAACAGACCCAACAGGATCAGCACAACGGTCGCGATGCGGCCTGACATGGCGGCATCCGATGGTTTCTTTTTTGTCGTGCCTTGCGGGGCGGAGTAGGGCTTGGCTGCCTCTGAGGTGACCGTTTCGGTCACGCTCCAGTCCGTGCGGACCTCGCCATAGGTGCCGATCAGTGTCAGCGCAGGATCGGGCGTCAGCGTGGTGGCGGTGCCCCCAAAGGCGCGGGAAAAGACGATCAGGACCCACCCGCCCAAGCGGTCGATCTTGGCGCGGTCGGGCGCGATCTGATCCTGGGGAACGGCATTGCCTTCGATCAGGTATCCGGCGAGGCCGACCCCTTCGAGGTCCGAGAGTGGAAAGATTTCGACCTGTTCGGCGTCGACATCGGCCCCGAGGGCCGTGTTGATCGTGCCCGGATTGTCCTTGAGGGCGTGAGCCTCCGTATCTGTCATCGACAGGGCGAAGACCCGGATCACACCGACTTCATGCGCGGGGATGGTGATGGGTGTCATGCCGCCCCCCCTTGCAGCGCGCGCTGGTTGCGGGCCAGCAAATCCATCGCCGCCATGCGCACGGCCACGCCCATTTCCACCTGATCCTGAATGACGGAGCGGTTGATGTCGTCGGCCAATGTGCCGTCGATCTCGACACCCCGGTTCATCGGGCCGGGATGCATCACGATGGCGTCGGGCTTGGCATAGGCCAGCTTGGCCGCGTCCAGCCCGTAGCGGTGATAATATTCGCGGCTTGACGGGATGAACCCGCCATCCATCCGCTCGCGTTGCAGGCGCAGCATCATCACCACATCGACGTCCTTGAGGCCCTCGGCCATGTCATCGAACACTTCCACACCGAACTCGGAAATCCCCGACGGCATCAGCGTGGGCGGCGCGATCAGGCGGATCCGGTTCTCCATCTTGCCCAGAAGGATGATGTTGGAGCGCGCAACGCGCGAATGCGCAATGTCGCCGCAGATCGCGATGTTGAGCCGATGCAGCCGCCCTTTGGCACGCCGGATGGTGAGCGCATCAAGTAACGCTTGGGTCGGATGTTCGTGCCGCCCGTCGCCCGCGTTCAGCACGGCACAGTTGACCTTCTGCGCCAGCAGATCGACTGCGCCGGAATGGGGATGGCGCACCACCAGCAGGTCGGGGTGCATCGCGTTCAGCGTCATGGCTGTGTCGATCAGGGTCTCGCCCTTGGTGATCGAACTGGCCTGCATGGCCATGTTCATCACGTCCGCCCCAAGGCGCTTGCCGGCCAGCTCGAAACTGGCCTGCGTGCGGGTCGAGTTTTCAAAGAACATGTTGATCTGGGTCAGTCCGGCCAGTGCGTCGCCATGCTTTTGCGTTGCACGGTTCAGGGTCACATAGTCTTCGGCCAGATCAAGCAGTGTCGTGATCTCGTCCTGGCGCAGGTGTTCGATGCCCAGAAGGTGGCGATGGGTGAAGGTCATGGTGATCCTTTGGCGCGTCTGGCGCGCTTATAGGCGGTGCGGGGTGGGCGCGGCAAGCGGTCGGATTTGCATATTTATCTGAACAATGAAGAGGCATTTTGGTTTCTGTTTGCACGGGATAGGCTGAGGGCATGGAATCGGCTGAATATCATAGCGCGTTGGCGGCCCTGTCCTGGCAGATTGAGCTGGGCGTGGACGAGTGCATCGCCGACGCACCCTTGGACCGCTATGATGTGCCTGCGGCAGTGCCGAAACCGGCCACCCCGGTTGTTGCGCCTTTGGTGGCCCCGGCGGTCGTTGAGGGCCCTGATCCGGTCGCCGCGGCCCAGGCGGCGGCGGATGCGGCGCAGGATCTGGATGGCTTGCGCGCAGCCCTTGCCACCTATGAGCATTGCGAGTTGAAGCTGGGCGCGCGCAATCTGGTGTTTTCGGATGGCACCCCCGGTGCGCGCGTGATGATTGTCGGTGAGGCTCCGGGCCGTGATGAGGACCGCGAGGGGCGTCCATTCGTGGGCCGCGCCGGGCAGTTGCTGGACAAAATGCTGGCCGCCATCGATCTGAGCCGCGAAAGCTCGGTTTACATCACCAATGTGCTGCCATGGCGTCCGCCCCAGAACCGGGACCCCAAACCCGAAGAGATTGCGATGATGCAGCCCTTCCTGCACCGCCATATCGCGCTTGCAAATCCGGATGTGCTGATGATTGTGGGCAATCATTCCTGTCAGGCCTTGCTGGGCGAGCGGGGGATCACCCGGCTGCGGGGCGACTGGACCGAGGCCTCGGGCAGGCCCGCGATCCCGATGTTTCACCCCGCTTACCTGCTGCGTAATCCGGCGGCCAAACGCGAGGCGTGGGCGGATCTGCTGAGCCTCAAGGCGCGGTTGCGTGATCGTTGATCCCATCCTGTTGCTGGCCTTCGTGCCTGCGGGCCTCGCGCTGAACCTGACGCCGGGGGCGGACATGATGTTCTGTCTGGGGCAGGGGGTGCGGTCAGGGCCGCGCGCCGCATTGGCGGCAAGTGCGGGCATTTCGCTTGGCGCGTTTGTGCATACTGCGCTTGCGGGTCTGGGACTTGGCGCGGTTGTGGCCACACTGCCTTGGGCGTTTGAGGTGATCCGGTGGGTTGGCGTGGCCTATCTGCTGTGGCTGGCGGTGCAGACCTTGCGCAATACAGCGCGCGCGGATGTGCCTGAGACCACGCCGCGCCGGGCCTTTCGCGCCGGGTTATTCGTAAACCTCACCAACCCCAAAGTGATCCTGTTTGTTCTGGCCTTTGTGCCGCAATTCGTGGACCCGACCGCCGGACCGGTCCTTGGCCAATTCCTGATCTTTGGCGCAATGCTGGCTTTGGGCGGGTTCGTGATCAACGGCGCAGTGGGCGTCTTTGCAGGTGGCATCGGTCAACAGCTTGCGCGCGGCAGCCGGGTGTTGGATTGGATTTCGGCCAGCGTGTTTGCGGCCCTGGCCGTACGTTTGGCAGTATTGGAGCGGACATGAGCCGGATTGACGAAGACCTTGATTTCATTGCTATTCGGATTGCCGTTCTCACGGTGAGCGATACCCGCAATCTGAGCGAGGACCGCTCGGGTGATGTGCTGGTGGGCCGGATCGGGCAGGCCGGGCACATGCTGGCGGATCGCAAGATCCTGCCTGATGAGCGCGCCCAGATCGCGGATCAGTTGCGCATGTGGTGTGATGACCCTGAGATCGACGTGGTGATTTCGACCGGCGGCACGGGCCTCACGGGGCGGGATGTGACGGTCGAGGCACACCGCGATGTCTATGAAAAAGAGATCGACGCCTTCGGCACCGTCTTTACCATCGTGTCGATGCAAAAGATCGGCACAAGTGCGGTGCAAAGCCGCGCCACAGGTGGCGTGCGCAACGGCACCTATCTGTTCGCGCTGCCCGGCAGTCCGGGGGCGTGCAAGGACGCATGGGACGACATCCTGGGCCGCCAGCTCGATTATCGCCACCGCCCCTGCAATTTTGTCGAAATATTACCGCGCCTCGACGAACATCAGCGACGGAAATAGGGTATGTGCCCGTAACAGTATTGTTGTTTGGTATTCTGCGCCAGTGGTCTACCTTATAGTGTGCTGCGATCCTGCGGGCTAAAGGCGTGAAAAGATGCGATTTTTGAGGCAGAGTCTGATCGGACTGGTGCTTGTGGCGCTCAGCCTCGGGTTGCTTGTCTATGCCGGACAGATCGTGGGGGCGGCGTTGCAGACCCGGCTTACACAGGACTCCAAGGCCCCTCCGGCGCGTGAACGGGTGTTTGCAGTGGGCGTTGTGCGCGCTACGCCCGACACCGTTATCCCGGTCTTGGAAAGCTTTGGAGAGATCGAAAGCCGCCGCCGCCTTGAATTGCGCGCAGCGGCATCAGGCCGGGTGATTGAACTGGCCGAGGGCTTTGAGGATGGAGGGGACGTGCGTGAAGGGCAGGTGCTTGTGCGCATCAATCCGGCAGATGCCCAGGCCGCACTTGACCGCGCTGATGCAGACCTGATGGATGCCGAAGCCGAGCTGCGCGATGCCGAACGCACGCTTGCCCTGTCGCGTGACGAAGAGACCGCGGCGCAGGAACAGGCGGACCTGCAACAGCGCGCCTATGAGCGGCAAGTCGATCTGGCTGACCGGGGTGTGGGCACCGCAGCAGCGGTCGAAGCCGCCGAACTGGCCGCCGCATCGGCGCGTCAATCGGTGTTGTCGCGCCGCCAATCCGTGACAGCGGCGGCTGCGCGCATTGACCAGGGCAACACGCGGCTGGCACGCGCCCGCATTGCATTGTCCGAGGCCGAGCGTGCCTTGAATGACACCACGCTCATTGCACCCTTTGACGGTACGTTGAGCGAGACCGATGTGGTCGCCGGTCGCCTCGCATCCGCCAATGAAAAGCTGGCCGTGTTGATCGATGCCCAGGCCCTTGAGGTCGCATTCCGCGTCTCGACCGCGCAATATACGCGGCTGCTGGATGCTGACGGCGCGGTGACCCCGGCCCCGGTCACGGTCACGCTGGATGTGGCGGGCATTGATCTTTCGGCCAGTGGCGTGATCAGCCGCGCCAGTGCGGGGGGTGAGATGCAGACCGGGCGTCTGATCTTTGCCCGTCTCGACACCGCGCGCGGGTTCAAGCCGGGTGATTTCGTGACCGTCTCGGTGCAGGAACCCCCGCTGGAAGATGTGGTGCGCCTGCCTGCGTCGGCCATTGATGCCAACAACACGGTGCTGGTCCTGGGTGAAGATGATCGGCTGGAATCCATCAAGGTTCGCCTGATGCGCCGTCAGGGTGATGACATTCTGGTGCGCAGCCCCGACCTTGTGGGCCGCGATGTGGTCGAGGCACGTTCGCCCTTGCTGGGTGCAGGCATTTCGGTCCGCCCTTTGCGCGCTGATCAGGCGATGGCAACGGAGCCGGAGATGCTGGAACTCAGCGCCGAACGCCGAGCCCGCCTTGTCGCTTTTGTCGAGGGCAACACCCGCATGCCGGCCGAGGCCAAGGCCCGCACTCTTGCCCAGCTTAGTGAGGACCGCGTGCCCGCCCAGATGGTCGAGCGGATTGAAAGCCGGATGGGGGGCTAGAGCATGGCGCGCGCAATCCCCAAAACGGCAGGTGGTATCCTCAGCTATTTCGTGCGTCACCGGACGGTTGCCAACCTGCTGCTGCTGGTCATGGTTGTGGCGGGTGTCGTGGCCATCCCCAACATGCGTGCGCAGTTCTTTCCCGATGTGATCATCGATAACGTGACTGTCTCCGTTCAGTGGGACGGGGCAGGGGCCGAGGATGTCGATGCGGGCATCGTGCAGGTACTTGAGCCGGGGCTTTTGGCTGTTGAAGGGGTCGAATCCTCCTCTGCCACCTCGCGCGAGGGCACGGGGTCGATCACGCTCGAATTTGAGCCGAACTGGGATATGGGCCGGGCGGCAGATGATGTGCAAACGGCGGTTGACGCGGTTACGACCCTGCCCGAGGAGGCCGAAGAGCCCACGGTGCGTCGCGGCGCGTGGCGCGACCGGGTGACGGATGTGGTGATCACGGGTCCTGTCGATCCCCAACAACTTGGCCTGTTTGCGGACGAGCTGGTTGTGCGCCTCTTTGCCGAAGGGGTCACGCGGACCACCATTCGCGGTGTCGCAGCGCCCCAGATTATGATCGAGGTGCCCTCGCTCGCGCTGATCGCAAATGACGTGACTATGGCCGAGATCGCAACAGCCATCGCCGCCGAGGTTGACACGGACCCCGCAGGGGATGTGACCGGGGCCAATGCGCGCGTGCGCACCGGCACCCAAAAGCGCACCCCCGAGGCGATCGGGGGGATCGTACTGCGCTCGAACCCGGACGGGTCCAAGTTGCGCATTCGCGACGTGGCGGGGGTCGAACAGTTGGGGGCTGCGCGCAATCGCAGTTATTTCGTGGGTGACAATCCCGCTGTCTCAATCCGGGTGGACCGCTCGAACCGGGGGGATGCCATTGCTGTACAGGCGCAGGTCGAGGATGTAGCGGCCGCGTTGCAATCGACCCTGCCCCCGTCCGTCTCGGTCGAGTTGATCCGCACTCGGGCCGAAGCGATTTCAGCGCGCCTCAACATCCTGATCGACAATGCGATGGTGGGGCTGACGTTGGTCGTGAGCCTGCTGTTCCTGTTTCTGAATGCGCGCACGGCCTTGTGGGTCGCCGCTGGTATTCCGGTTGCGCTGATGGCCGCGATTGCGCTGATGTATGTGGGCGGGTTGACGATCAACATGGTGTCGCTGTTTGGGTTGATCATCACCCTTGGGATCGTGGTGGATGACGCGATTGTGGTGGGTGAACATGCCGACCATCGCTACCGCGCCTATGGCGAGCCGCCTTTGGTAGCGGCAGAAAACGCGGCCCGACGCATGGCGATGCCGGTCTTTGCCGCGACGCTCACGACAGTGATTGCATTCTTCGGACTTGTGGCTGTGGGCGGGCGGTTTGGTGATCTGATCCGCGATATTCCTTTCACGGTCATCGTGGTGCTGATCGCCTCGCTGATCGAATGTTTCCTGATACTGCCGCACCATATGGGCCACGCCCTTGCCGCGTCGGATCGCCAACGCTTCAGCCAGGTCAAGCTGGGCCTTGCGGTGGTCAGCATCGCGGTGCTGATGGCGGTGATTTCGGGCGCGCTTGCCTATGTGTTGCTGCCCGGCGTGATGGAGGGTTCGGGCGATGCCGTCCCTTACCTGGCCCTCGGTCCGCTGGTGGCGGCGGCACTGTTCCTGCTCTCGCCCCGCGCGCGTAAAACCGAGTGGGTGGCGGCGATGGGCCTGCGTGGCCTCGATACCCCGTCCTTCATCGTCAATCGCGGTTTCGAGTGGATGCGCGAACGGGTCTTCCGCCCCTTCATGGCCGGTGTGATCATGGCGCGCTATGCGGTGTTGGCAGGTGTCTGTGTGGTCCTTGCCTCTCAGGTTGCCCTGTTCATCGAGGGCGACGTGCGCTGGCGGTTCTTCAATGCGCCCGAACGTGGCTCGGTCACCGGCAACTTCGTGATGGTCGAGGGGGCGAGCCGCGCCGACACGCTTGAGATGATGCGCGAGATGCAGCGCGCGACCAAAGCACTTGGGGCGGAATATGAGGCCGAACACGGGCGCAATCCCATCGACTATGTGATCGCCGAGATCGGGGGCAATGCGGGGCGCGGGCTGGCGGGGACCGACAGCAAGGATCCTGATCTTTTGGGCGGCATTTCCATCGAATTGATCGACGCCGATCTGCGCCCCTATTCGTCGTTTGCCTTTGTGGCCGCCCTGCAGGATGCGGTGATCCACCACCCGCTGGTGGAAACGGTCAGCTTTCGCGGCTGGCGCTCCGGGCCCGGGGGCGATGCGCTGGACGTCGAGTTCTTTGGCGCGGAGACTGACACCCTCAAGGCTGCCTCCGAAGACCTCAAACGCGCGTTGCTCCAATACGCCGAGGTCAGCGCGGTCGAGGACAATCTGGCCTATGACAAAGAGGAACTCATCCTTGATCTGACCCCCCAGGGCCAGGCTCTTGGGTTCACCATCGACACGCTTGGCCGGGCCCTGCGCGACCGGCTGAACGGGATCGAGGCGGCGACCTATCCTGACGGTCCACGCAGCGCGGAAATCCGGGTCGAGTTGCCTAAGAACGAGTTGACGGCTGACTTTCTGGATCGCACCCAGATGCGCACGCCCGAGGGCACTTATGTGCCGCTTGCGGACATTGTCAGTGTTGAGCGGCGCACCGGGTTTTCGACCGTGCGGCGCGAAAACGGGGTGCGGCTGATTTCGGTTACGGGTGATATTTCCGAAGATGACGCCACGCGTGCCGCCGAAATCAACACGGCATTGGCCGAAGATATCCTGCCCACCATCGCATCCGAGCGGCAGGTGGAGTATCGTCAATCGGGCCTGAACGAACAGGAAGACGAATTTCTGAGCGATGCCTTAACCGGGTTGATCCTGTGTCTGGCAGGGATTTATCTGGTCCTGTCATGGGTGTTTTCCAGTTGGACCCGGCCCATCGTCGTGATGGCCATCATTCCGTTCGGGCTGGTGGGCACGATCTATGGGCACGCGCTGTGGGATATCCCGCTGAGCATGTTCACTGTTGTGGGGCTGTTGGGGATGACAGGGATTATCATCAACGATTCCATTGTGTTGGTGACTACGATTGATGACTATGCCACCGAACGGGGGCTGGTGCCGTCCATTATTGATGGCGCGGCGGATCGGCTGCGGCCCGTGATTCTGACCACGTTGACGACTGTGCTGGGCATGGCACCGCTGCTTTATGAAACCTCGCAGCAGGCGCAGTTCCTCAAGCCCACGATTGTGACGCTGGTCTATGGGCTGGGGTTCGGGATGGTGCTGGTGTTGCTTGTCGTGCCGGCCCTTGTCGCGGTGCAACATGACGTGGGCCGTCAGGTGCGTGCCATGCGTCGTGGGTTGTGTGCGCCTGCGGGCGTGGTGCGGTGGGGGTTCATCGGCCTATGGGCCGTGGTGCTGGCCTGGTTTGGCGTGACAATGGGCCATGCGCTGATTTGGGGGAGCTTGCCGGATGCCATCCTTGGCGCAGTTCCGCAATTGGCGGGCAGCGGCGGCATGTCAGGTGCACTTGCGGTGTTTTCCGCTGGTGTTCTGATCGTGGGGTTTGTGGCTTATGTGCTGAGCGCGATTGGCTTTGCCCTGATGCGCCGGGCCTCCTAGCGCTGCTTACCCTGCGGTGCAGCCGCGCACGTCCACTGCATAGTCGCCACCCAGAATAGTGATCCGCACGTCCGAACGGTTCAGCGCAAAGGCCCCACCATCGGGGTGGATCATCTCGCTGATGGCCACGACGGTGTCGCCTTGACGCGTGGTGCGTGCTTCGCTGATCCACAAGCCCGGTGTGCCGGTTTCGATGACTGCGACCTCGGTGCCGCCGGTATGGGGCAGGGTCACATGGGCCTCAAGCTCCATGCCGAGATCGGTGGGGCGCAGGCTGCATGTGGCGGCGCGTACGCCTGCCTCGTCCGCGCTGTAGGGCGCATCGGCGAGGGCTGCGACAATGGCCGGGGTCGGGCTGGGATCGGGCGCATCCAGTGTCGCATCCAATTTGAACTGATGGGGCACGCAGACTTCGGCGCAGACCCCGATGGACACGGTGCTGCGCAAGCGGATCGGTTTGCTGTTTGTGCTTGGGGTCAGATACATCGGAATGATCACCTGATCCGAGTACCCGATAGAGCGCAGACCGTTTTGCTTATGCACCTTTGGGGTGGGCCAGGAGATCGAGACGGCCTCAAGGTTGCGTGCGCGGCTCCAGTCGAAATGGGGTGGAATGCCCGCATCGCCCGGCGCGCGCCAATAGGTTTTCCATCCCGGCGCAAGGGTTAGCTGCACGGCAGCGATGCGCCGCCCATCGGGCAGGTTCCAGCCCTGAAGCACGTCGGCCTTGAGCACATTGTCAAATTGCCCCTGGGCAAGGGCGGGGAAGGCTGTGGCGCACAGGACCAGAGCCGCGGCAGGGATCAAAGCGCGTTTCATGGCCCCTACATGGCCTTGCGCGCGATGAAATCCAAGTCACGATCCGGTGGGGCGTGCGTGGGCGTGCCTTTGCCGGTGCATGCCTCAGCCCTTGTCGGGCGGGTGACAGGGTTGCATGGTAACGGCTGATAGCAACAGGATGGCCCATGCAGGACCCCGATGACCTCGACCAGATCCTTGATCTGACCGGAACGCTATTGATTGCGATGCCGGGCATGGGTGATCCGCGCTTTGATCGGTCGGTCGTGTTCATGTGCGCCCATTCGGACGAGGGCGCGATGGGGCTGATCGTGAACAAACCGGCCCATGATATGGATGTGGGGGCGTTGATGGCGCAGCTGGATATCAATCCTCGGACCCGCGCGGCGAAATTGCCGGTCCATTTCGGGGGGCCGGTCGAGACGACGCGCGGCTTCGTGCTGCACACGGATGATTACCGCTCGCGCCTCCAGACGCTGAGCATTGCAGGTGGGTTCGGGATGACGGCGACGCTGGATGTGCTTGAGGACCTCGCGGCCGGAGAGGGGCCTGACCGTGCCTTGGTCATGCTGGGCTATGCCGGGTGGGGGCCCGGACAGCTTGAGGCAGAGATTGCCGAAAATGGCTGGCTGACAGTGGATGCGCATGCCGATCTTGTGTTTGGCACCGGCGACGGTGGCAAATGGATAGGGGCGCTGAAAACGCTTGGAATCGACCCGTTGGGACTATCCGGCGCGGCGGGGCGTGCCTGACGGGGCGCAGGACACCTGCGCCTTACGCTGCCATGCCATGCCGTAAGGCGCAGGTGTCCTGCGCCTGGGTCATCCCGTCAGCGCGGTGCGGCGGCGCGTGTCAGTCGGTCATTGATTGCCCGGCCCAGCCCTGTGTTCGGGATCGGGGCGGCGGCGATGGGCTGTCCCAGTGCATTCAGCCGGTGCAGGTGGTCAAACAGATGTGCTGCGGCCTCGACCAGATCGCCACTGACCGAAAGGTTCAGATCGGACTCCATCGGGCCAAAGCCCAACAGGACTTCGCCGGGGTGCGCGCGGTTTGCGTTCAATCTGACACTCGCGTCTGGCGCGTAGTGCGACGCCAGCTGACCGGGGGCTGTGATGGTGTCGACCCGCTTGGCCAAAGGCCCGATGATCGCCTCGATCTGTTCGACTGCGATGCCGCCGGGGCGCAAGAGGGCCGGGGGTATGCCTCCGATGATTGTGGATTCGAGGCCCACCGGGCAGCCCCCCCCATCCACCACCGCGTCGATCACCCCGGACAAATCGGCCAGCACATGAACGGCTGTTGTCGGGCTGATCCGTCCTGACAGGTTGGCTGAGGGGGCCGCAACGGGTCCACCAAAGCGCCGCAGGATTTGTTGGGCAAGGGGGTGTGCGGGAACCCGGATCGCTACGGTCCCCAAGTCCGCCGTGACCAGAGGGGACAACCCGTGCCCCATGGCCAAAGGCAATACCAGCGTCAATGCACCGGGCCAGAATGCAGCGGCCAGCTGCAACGCCATATCGTCGAACTGCGCAAACCTGCGTGCTGCGTCAATGTCAGGCACATGCACGATCAGCGGGTTGAAGCTCGGCCGGCCCTTGGCCGCGAATATCTGCGCCACCGCCCGCCCGTTGCGCGCATCGCCTCCCAGCCCATAGACCGTTTCGGTCGGGAACCCCACCAGCCCACCGCGCGCCAGCACCTTTGCGGCGGCCGCGATCCCCTCTGCATCGGGGGGCAGGGTCCGGGTGTCGATCGTGTTCATCTCTTGGGCATATCTGTCGAGGCGACCTTGTTGTGACGCGGCGTTTGAGTTGCGATGCAGGCTGCCGTCCGCATCTATTGTACCAAAGACGCCCCTTTACGCGTGAGCTTCGCGCTTGCCAAGACATTCATATCCGGAGCCCTTACTGATGCCATATCGCGCCCCCGTTGACGATTATACATTCCTGTTTGACCATGTGGTCGGGCTGGATCAGGTCACCTCAACTGATCGCTTTGCCGAGGCGACGCCGGACGTGACCAGCGCGATCCTCACCGAAGCGGGCAAACTGAGCGAGGACATCATGGCCCCGCTGCAACGTCCCGGCGACCTGCATCCGGCGCACCTTGAAAACGGTATCGTGCGCACCTCGCCCGGCTATGCCGAGGGGTACAAGGCCATCGCCGAAGGGGGCTGGGTCGGGATGGCCGCGGACCCCGAATATGGCGGCATGGGCCTGCCCATGACGGTGACAACGGCTGTGAACGAAATGATGAGTGCGGCCTGTCTGTCGCTGCAACTTGCCCCGCTCATGTCGCAGGGTCAGATCGAGGCGCTGGAACATCATGCCAGTGATGCGATCAAGGACCTGTACCTGCCCAAGCTGATTTCGGGCGAGTGGACCGGCACCATGAACCTGACCGAACCGCAGGCCGGATCGGATGTGGGCGCGCTGTCCTCGAAGGCCGCGGACAATGGCGACGGAACCTACAGCATCTCGGGTCAGAAGATCTATATCTCCTGGGGCGACAACGACTTTACCGAAAACGTATGCCACCTCGTGCTGGCCCGCCTGCCGGGTGCGCCTGCGGGCACCAAGGGGATCAGTCTGTTCCTTGTCCCCCGCAATATCCCGGACGAAGACGGCAATGCGGGCGTGGCCAACGCCCTCAAGGTCGTGAGCCTCGAGCACAAGATGGGCCTGCATGGTTCGCCCACCTGCGTGATGCAGTATGACGGCGCCAAAGGCTGGCTTGTCGGCCCGGAAGGGGGCGGCATGGCGGCCATGTTCACCATGATGAACAACGCCCGCCTTGGCGTGGGCGGGCAGGGTGTGGGTGCCGCCGAAGGGGCCTATCAGCACGCGCTTGGCTATGCGCTGGACCGCAAACAGGGCAAGACCGAGGGCGAGACCGGCACCATCATCGATCACGCCGATGTGCGCCGGATGCTGATGACCATGCGCTCCGAAACCTATGCGGCCCGCGGCATTGCGCTGATGTGTGCCGTCGCCATCGATATGGCCACCGCCACGGGCGAAGCGCGCTGGAAATCCCGCGCGGCCCTTCTGACCCCTATCGCCAAGGCCTTTGGCACCGATGTCGGCAACGAGGTCGCGGCCATGGGCATTCAGGTCCACGGCGGGATGGGCTTTGTCGAGGAAACGGGTGCGGCCCAATATGCCCGCGATGTGCGCGTGACCACCATCTATGAGGGCACCAACGGCATTCAGGCCATGGACCTTGTGGCGCGCAAGATGATGGATGGGGGTGAGGCGGCCAGCCTGATCTTTGACGAGATCGAAGCCGCCGCCGAAGCCGCGCGTGACACGCTGCCCGATCTGGCCGAGATGGTCTGGCAGGCCAGCGAATCCTTGCGCGAAACTACTGAATGGATGATCGAAAAGAACCATCGCGTCCGCTTTGCGGGGGCCGTGCCCTATCTGCGCGCCTTTGCCCGCGTTCTTGGGGCTTACGTCCACCTGATGTCCGCCGCTGCCGAACCCAATGGCGTGCGCGCCAAGGTGGCCCGGTTCTATATCCAGCGCATTCTGCCTGAACATGCGAGCCTTCTGGCTCATGCCATGGCGGGGGATTATGACGTCTATGCGCTCACGCCCGAAGAGTTCGCGGCCTGAAGCGTGGAGGATGCTGCCCCCGCCGGGCTGAGATATCCGTGGGAAGACCCACCCGTACCGGGCGCGGCCATCGAGGTTGCGCCGGGTGTTTTGTGGATGCGCTTGCCGTTGCCGATGAAACTGGACCATGTGAACGTCTACGCGCTTGATGATGGGGACAGCTGGACGATCATCGATACCGGGTTCTCGTCGGAAAAGACCATGGAAATCTGGCGTGATCTGATGGCCAGGCCTTTGGCGGGTCGGCCCGTCACGCGCGTGATCGTCACCCACCACCATCCCGATCATGTGGGCCTTGCGGGCTGGTTCCAGTCCGAATTCGGGGCCGAGTTGATCACAACCCGCACAGCTTGGCTGTTTTCGCGCATGTTGACGCTGGATGTGCAGGAAACGCCCGTGCCCGAAACGCTCGACTTCTGGCGCAGCGCGGGCATGGACGCGCAGGTGTTCGAGGCACGACGCCAGGAACGCCCCTTCAACTTCGGCGATATCGTGGCCCCCATGCCGCTTGGCTACACCCGGATCAAACAGGGTGACACGATCCGCATGGGCGGGCGGATATGGGATGTTCATATCGGGAATGGCCACGCGCCGGAACACGCCACCTTCTGGAGCAGGGACGACAATCTGGTGTTGTCGGGCGATCAGATTTTGCCATCAATCAGCCCCAATATCGGGGTCTACGCGACCGAACCGATGGCTGACCCGATTGCGGACTGGCTGGAAGCGTGCGAGCGGCTCGCTCCGCTTGCCCGGCCTGATCAACTGGTGCTTGGTGGGCACAAGCTGCCGTTCACCGGGCTGCCGACGCGCATGCGCCAGTTGATCGACAACCACCACGGCGCGCTTGAACGGTTGCACGCTTTCATTGACACCCCCAAGGCCGCCGCCGACTGTTTTGCCCCGCTGTTCAAACGCAAGATCGGTGCGGGTGAATATGGGCTCGCACTGGTCGAGGCCATTGCGCATTTGTCTCACCTTTATCAGACTGGGCGCGCGACCCGCGCACGGCGCGACGACGGGGCGTGGGTCTATCAGCGCAAAGGGTGACGACATGGACAACACGATCAAAACTGCCGCCGAAGCGGTCGAGGCCGAGGCCTTGCCGCGCAGGCATGAGGTTCACTCCGACCCCAAGGCGCGCAATGCCGCTGACCAGCCCGTGCCCAAGGGCGTGTCCAAGACCCCCGCAGCCAAGAAAAGCCCGGCCCAGTGGGCCTATGAGCGCATCATCATGTATCTCAAGAATTTCGAGGAAAGCCTTGATAACGAACATGAGGTCGCGATGGGCTTTACGGGCGGGGATGCAGGGGTGATGCGCATCGAGGGGATGGGGTATTTCGACCCCGATATCGTGACATTTTACGGCAGCGACCCGACGGGGGCCAAAACCCAACTGGTCCAGCATGTGACCCAGTTGAACGTGATGCTGCGTGCGCTGCCCAAAGCGGTTGAGCAGGCAGAACCCAACCGGATCGGGTTTCGACTGGCCCAGGATCTTGAGGATGAATAACGCCTCCCGCCCCGGTACACTGAATTGACGCAGTGACAGCATGAGCGCGATGCGCTAAAGCCCCGGGCAAGTCAATTCGAAGGAACCAGAAATGTCAGATCACAAGCACGGCGATATGGATGCCAAACCGCACGAGAAAACCTTTGACGGGTTCATGGCATGGACCAAGTGGAGTGTGATCGCGATCCTTGTGCTGTTGATCGGCATGGCGATCTTTATCTCCTGATCGACGGTGGATACAGGGATGTCCGGGATGCGTGTGATCGCAGCGCTTGCGGTGTGTCTGGTGCTGGCCGCCTGCGCGCAGCCGCCGGCAGTGCCTTATGCCTCAGATGAACGCGTGACTGCATCAGCCTACCGTGAACCCGGCCCCAATACGCTGACGGTTTTTACAATGGTCAGCAATCGTAACGGCAAAGGGGCGCATTCGGCCCTGATGATCAACGGCAGTCAGCGGGTGATCTTTGACCCCGCCGGATCATTTGTGAACGAGCGGGTCCCCGAACAGGAGGACGTGCTTTACGGTGTCTCGCCCGCGGTCCTCAAAGGATACAAGAGCGCGCATGCCCGCAGCACCTTTCATGTGGTCAGCCAGACCGTCGAAGTGACCCCCGAGCAGGCGGCC
The DNA here is from genome assembly GCF_947497045.1 of uncultured Tateyamaria sp. Lineage (GTDB taxonomy): Bacteria > Pseudomonadota > Alphaproteobacteria > Rhodobacterales > Rhodobacteraceae > Tateyamaria. The sequence continues at coordinate 83,580 of NZ_CANMEU010000006.1, forward strand.
GTCGCCTTGCGTCTGGCCACCACAAACGGGGCTGTGCCGCGCGCCTTCTGCACCAGCGCCACCACGGGGTTGATGCAGCGCGTGCCCGGCTTTCAGGCGATTGAATCGACCATGTTCCCGACCCGGTTGATGGAACAGATGTCGACGTGGCCCGGTGTGGTCGAAGAGAAATACTATGAAGATGATGCGGGCGACATCGTGGAGGGCGTGGCCGGAATTGTGTTGCCCGACTAGGCGCGCCTAGACCAAACCATAGACCAGCGCGAGCAGGGTTGCGGCACCGGCCCCTATGGCCAGAAAGACGTTTTTGGTCCACATCCCTACGGCCAGCGTGACGATAGCGGCCGCAATACGCGTCGGGTCGGTGCTGCCGTTTTCGCCGGAAAACACCACAAGCGGCGTGACCAGTGCGGGCAGAATCGCAACGGCTGTATAGCGCAGATGGCGCAGGAGCCATTCTGGCAAAGGCCGATCCCCGACAAAGCCCAGAAAGGTAAAGCGCAGCAGAAAGCTGCCCACGCCAAGGCCAAAGATCACAATCCACAAGAGGGTGGTGTCAATCATGCCGCGCGCCTTTTCAGCCAAAGCTCAGTCTGTGCCCCGGCGATCATCCCGGCCATGCCCGCCACGATCAGGCCCATCGAATAGGGCACGTTGACTGCAAGCAGGCTGACCACGACGGCAACGAAGGCGGCAATCACGTGGGGCATGGTGCGCAGCATCGGGGCCACCATCGACAGGAACGCGATGGGCAGTGCAAAGTCCAAGGGCACATCCGGGGGCAGCGCCGTGCCCAGGGCCGCACCCGCATAGCTGCCCGCAAACCACACGATCATCACCAACGTGCAGGTTCCGAAATAGTAGGCCATACGCTGCGGCACGCTGAGTTCGGGCGTGGCCTCGAATTTGGCGTGGCTCAGCGCATAGCTTTGATCGACGAGTAAGTAGGCCGCAAAGATCCGCTGCCAAAGGGGCGCACCGCCCAGATAAGGGGTCAAAGCCGCGGAATACATCGCCACCCGCAGGTTTACGGCCAGTGCCGACATCAGAACGATGATGGTGGGGGCCTCATCCTGCATCAGTTGCAGGGCGGTGAATTGGGCCGCGCCTGCGATCACTACAAGCGAAAAACTCATCACCTCGAAAACGCTCAACCCCGCCTCGGTTGCCAACACGCCAAACAGCGCCGCAAACGGCCCTGCAACGGCCACAAAAGGTGCGCCATCGCGCACACCGGCAAGATATGCCGATTTGGTGGTGGTGGAGGACATAAGGACGCCTTACCGTGGGTGCGTAACGCTTAGCGGTCCGCATCCCGCGTTGCAATTGGGGGTATCACATTGGCACAGCACGACGACCTGACCGGATACATCATCGCGCCTGACCCGCAGGCCACCCGCCTGACGCGCAGCGTTGTGGGCCATGACCAGACCGGTGCCCCATCCGAGATTTCCGTGGTCGAAGAACGCCCCCTGACCATCTTTCTGAACGGGCAGGAAATTGTTACGGCAATGACCATCGGGGATTACCCCGACTACCTTGCCCTCGGGTTCCTGCGCAATCAGGGGATGCTGCTGGCCTCGGACAAGGTGACGGGTGTGTCCTATGATGACGAGTTGGAAACCGTTGTCGTGCGCACCGCCACCCCCACCAATCACGAGGAAAAGCTGAAGAAAAAGACCCGCACCAGCGGGTGCGCCGTTGGCACCGTCTTTGGCGACATGATGGAGGGGCTTGAGGATGTGCGGCTACCCGCAACGCCTGTCAAAACATCGGATTTGTATGCTTTAGCGGGCCGGATCAATCGGACGCCGTCCTTGTACCTGAGTGCGGGCGCGATCCACGGCACTGTCTTGTGTCAGGGTGCACAACCTCTTGTTTATATGGAGGATGTAGGCCGTCACAACGCGGTCGACAAGATCGCGGGCTGGATGCTGTCCGAAGGGGTCAGTGCGCAGGACAAGGTGCTTTATACCACCGGGCGGCTGACGTCGGAAATGGTGATCAAGACAGCGATGATGGGGGTGCCGGTGCTGGCGTCCCGGTCGGGTTTTACCGCGTGGGGCGTCGAGATTGCGCAACAGGTCGGGCTGACACTGATCGGGCGGATGCGCGGCCAGCGCTTCATTTGCCTGAGCGGAGAGGCGCGGTTGGTGCGTGATATCGACCCGGCCTCGGTTCCGGATGAGCCGCGTAAATCCGGACGCAAGGCCAGCGCATGAAACAGCCCCTTGGTGTTATCCTCGCAGGTGGGCAGGCCACGCGCATGGGCGGTGGCGACAAGGGTGTGCGCGTGCTTGGGGGGCGACGCCTGTTTGACCACGTGATAGACCGGCTGGCCCCGCAGGTGGCGGGCATGGCGCTGAATGCCAATGGCGATCCGGCCCGCTTTGCCGATCTGAACCTGCCGGTGATCGCCGACAGCATCGACGGGTTCGCCGGGCCGCTTGCAGGCGTGCTTGCCGGGCTGGATTGGGCCGCGACCCATGGGGCGGATGCCATCGTGACGGTGGCGGCGGATACGCCATTCTTTCCCTGTGATCTTGTGCCCTGTTTGCAGCTGAAGGGCGAGGGGATGACGCATCCCCTCGTGCTTGCTGCCACGCCGGATCCGAAACGCGGGCAGGCGCGACACCCGACCTTTGGGCTGTGGCCCATCGCCTTGCGTGATGATCTGCGCGCGGCCCTTGCGGGCGGGGTGCGCAAAGTCGTCCAATGGAGCGATCAGCATGACGGACGCACGGCGCTGTTTCCCGATGAGGCTGCATTTTTCAACGTAAACACACCCGATGATCTGATCCGGGCCGAGGCGATGTTATGAAAATATACGGCATTGTGGGGTGGAAAAATGCGGGCAAGACCGGGCTGATGGAGCGGCTGGTCGCAGAGATCAGCGGGCGGGGCTTTTCCGTCTCAACCGTCAAACATGCGCATCATTCTTTTGACGTCGATCATCCGGGCAAAGACAGCTTTCGTCACCGTGCGGCGGGGGCGCATGAAGTCCTGCTGGCCTCGCGCGAGCGGTTTGCGCTGATGCACGAGTTGCGCGGTGCGGACGAGCCGACGCTTGAGGCCTTGTTGGCCAAACTTGCCCCTGTCGATCTGGTGTTGGTCGAAGGGTACAAGCGTGACGCCCATCCCAAGGTCGAAGCGCATCGCGTGGTCACAGGCAACGCATTGATCGCGCCGGATGATCCGACCATACGGGCCGTGGCCAGTGACAGCCCGGTGGCGCTGGATCGCCCCATATTTGATCTGAATGACACCCGTGCGATTGCGGATTTCATCCTGCGCGAGGTTGCGTTGTGAGCATGGCGCGTGCCCATTTTGACACCATCATCATGGTGGATTGGTCGGGCGGGAACCAGGGGTCCGTCACACCGCAGGCGGATGCGATCTGGGCCTGTGTCGCGCAAAGGAACGAGGTCGATGCCCCCGTTTATCTGCGCAATCGCCAGCAGGCCGAAGAGTGGCTGCTGAAGACACTCGCGGCGGAACGCGCAGGCGGGCGGCGCGTCATGGTCGGGTTCGATTTTCCCTTTGGCTACCCCAAGGGGTTTGGGCGTGCGCTGACAGGCAGTGATGATCCGTTTGAGCTGTGGAACTGGTTTGCGCACCGGATCAAGGATGCGCCGACGGGGAACAACCGCTTTGATGTGGCGGGCCAGATCAACCTGCAATTTGGCGGCAACGGCCCGTTCTGGGGCAATGGGTTGAAACGCGAGGTGCCGGGTCTGCCGCGCACCAAGGAGGGTTATATCAATCCGTTCCCGATCAAGCGCGCGGCCGAAGAACATGCGACCCGCGCCTTTACAGTCTGGCAGATGTCGGGGGTCGGGTCAGTCGGCGGTCAAGTGATGATGGGCCTGCCTGTACTGTCGCGCCTGCGTGCGCATTTCGGGTCCGCCCTGTCGGTTTGGCCGCTTGAGGCGCGCGATGCGCCGATCACGGTGGTCGAAATCTGGCCGTCTCTCACTGTATCGACGGTGCCAGACGGTTGGATCAGGGATCAATGGCAGGTCTACGAGGTGGCCCGCGTGGTCGCCGCGATGAACGCCGATCTGTTGTGGCATATGTTGGATGTACCAGTCACGCCCGAGGGTTGGATATTCGGTCTGGGATTCGAGGACACGCTGCGTGCGGCGGCACCGGCACCTTTGCGCAACGACTGCTTTGCACTGCCAGCCGGGGTGGATTGGACGCCCGTGGATGCGGCTCTGACCGATTTGCGCGCCCGGCTTGGACCTGTGGTGGGAACCCAGCCTTGCCCGATTGGGGCGGCCTTGGGCCGGGTTGTGTCCGGCGACATCCGTGCGCCGCGCGCCCACCCGCCATTGCCCAACACGGCTGTGGATGGGTACGGCTTTGCCGGGGGGCGTGATGCGGGGCCGCATGTATTGCCTTTGGTCGCGGCGGACATGGCCGCAGGGCAGGCACCGGACACACCCGTTCCCGATGGCGCTGCGGTGCGCATCCTGACAGGTGCCGCTTTGCCACCGGGCGTGGACACGGTGATTTTGCAGGAAGAGGTCGAGGTCAACGGTGCCGAGATTTCATTTCTCGGACCCGTCAAGGCCGGGGCAAACACCCGTGCCGCCGGTGAGGACGTCACGCGCGGCGATATGGTGGTCCCGGAAGGGCGTAAGCTGACCCCCGCCGATCTGGCCTTGCTGGCCGCTGTGGGTGTGGAGGAGGTCGCGGTTCGCGTCCCCCTGCGCGTCGGGGTCGTATCGACTGGGGATGAATTGGTGCAACCGGGCAGCGATGCGGCCCCCGGTCAGATCTATGACGCGAACCGTCCCATGCTTGTGGGACTGGTAACACAGTTGGGTCATGTGGCCGTCGATCTGGGACACGTCCGCGATGATCGCGCAGCCTTGCGCGCGGTGTTCGATCGGGCGGCTGCGGCGGTGGATGTGGTGTTGACCAGTGGTGGTGCATCTGCGGGGGATCACGACCACGTGTCGGCCCTGCTGAATGATGCGGACGCGATGGCAACCTGGCGTATCGCGATGAAACCGGGCCGCCCGCTGGCCCTGGGGGTGTGGAACGGCACGCCGATCTTTGGCCTGCCGGGCAATCCGGTGGCCGCGATGGTGTGCACGCTTGTCTTCGCCGCCCCTGCGCTGGCCCAAATGGGCGGCGCAGCATGGCGTGATCCGCAAGGGTTCGAGGTGCCCGCGGGTTTTGAGAAGAACAAGAAAGCCGGGCGCCGGGAATACCTGCGCGCCCGTATGCGCGATGGCCGGGTCGAGGTTTTTGCCTCCGAAGGGTCGGGGCGGATCAGCGGGCTGTCATGGGCCGAAGGCCTTGTGGAATTGCCTGATCATGCGGTGCATGTGCGCCCCGGCGATCCGGTGCGGTTCATCCCGTGGGGTGGCTTCGGGCTTTAGTCGAACGTGCCTGCAACACGGCCAAGCAGCATGAAGGCGCGCGCCGTCCGGGTGTCACTGAGGGCCGAGATATCGGCGTCGCTGGCCCGTTCCGAGAAGCTCGAAATCGTCTTGTCAAAGCGGCGCAGGAAGTGGTGGGCGGCATCACGAAAGATCGGGTCCTGTTTCATCCGGCCCGCTGTAAGCGCCAATGAGGAGCGGTCGCGCACCCCGCCAAGAGCTGCCACGGGCCGTCCCCGCGCGCCACTAGCGAACTGGCGCCAGATTTCAGGGCGCGCGCGGTCGGGGCGCAGATCGTCCATGTAAATGCCGTCCTGGCTGAGTAGGGTCAGGATGTCCTGTGCCGCTTGAATCAGTTGCGAGGTTTCGCGGTCGCGCATCGCTTTGCGCAGGGCGGCGAACCCGGCTTCGTCCTCGGCGGTTTCGGGGAAATTCAGGGCGCGGATGAAATCTTCGGTCTCCAGCGGGCGGGCGAAATCGTCCGAGGATGTGCCAAGGGCCAGAACGGGCTGGTCATCGACCACGGGCGCTGCGGCAGGCGCAGGGGTGGCCGGTGCCGGATCATCGCGACGGCTTTGGAATGTGGCCAACGCGGTTTCGGTGTTGCGGGTGGCAGCGGCGATCTCGTCCAATTTGCGCGCGACCGAGGGTTCCTTGGTCAGATCGCGCCCTTGGGCCTGGGCGATATAGGCTTGTCGGATTGCGTCGATGGCGGTCTGCAATCGCTGGCTTTCCTCGCGCATGACGCGGCTGGATCGTGCAGCTGTTGCCGCCACCCAGATCATCGCGATGGGCATGAACACCGCCAGCATCGTGATGAGGAAACGCAGGCCTTCCGCCTCGGTCGGCTCGCCCTCGTCCCCGGTCAGCAGAAAGAACGCAGCGGCCCCCACCAACCAGATGGCTGAAAGGACAAGTGCCACGACTTCGATCTCTGTGACGCCCCCGTGTTTGGGTTTGTCATAGATGCCAAGGGGCGTCGGGCGCGCCTGAGGGTTGGGTTTATCGGCCATGGCCTCAGCTATAGCTGATTTTCAGGACTTCATAGGACTTTTCACCGCCCGGTGTGCGCACTTCGACACTGTCGCCCTCTTCCTTGCCGATCAAGGCGCGGGCAATGGGCGATTTGATGTTCAAAAGACCCTTTTCGATGTTGGCTTCGTATTCGCCGACGATCTGATAGGTCTTTTCCTCGTCCGTATCCTCGTCGACCAGCGTGACTTCGGCCCCGAACTTGATCGCGCCCGACAGCTTGGAGGTGTCGATGATGTCTGCCAGCGAAATCGCGCCTTCAAGTTCCTTGATCCGGCCCTCGATGAAGGACTGTTTTTCCTTGGCCGAGTGGTATTCGGCATTTTCGGACAGGTCGCCATGTTCGCGCGCTTCGGCGATGGCCGTGATGATGGCGGGCCGCTCCACGGATTTGAGCTGTTTCAGCTCGGTTTCCAGTGCGGTCGCACCGGCGCGGGTCATTGGGATCTTTTCCATCGGCGCGGTCCTACGTGTTGTCCTAATTGCGTGCGGCGGCCCCGATTGGGAGCCGCCGGTACATGCGATGGTCTTTACCTGACCCAAAGGCGCTGCGGATTGCAAGCGGATTTGGTGATTGCGCGATTGCGCTGCACACGTGTTTTGGCGAAAGGAGGGGGCGCTGCCCTTGTCGCATGTGCGCCCCCCCCCCGCGGTATTTTTGGTCAAAAGAAGATCGGGGTTGGTTGGTCCTAGTCGTATTGCACCACTTCGTATTCGATGTGGTCGGTGTCGTAGAAGTAGAACCGCTGGCCAGGTTCATAGTCGAAATGTTCGCCAGCCTCAAAGCCTGCCGCCTCGACGCGGGCGCGCATGGCGGCGATGTCGTCCACGACCACGGCGATGTGGTTCAGCCCGCCTTGGGTTGTGTAGTTGTCGATTGGTGCATCAAGGTTTCCGGTCTTGGGCGCATAAAGCGCAAGGTAGTGTGTGTCGGTTCCGACATGCACGGAATACCCTGTGGTCCGCGAGTCCCCCGTCCAGCGAATGTGCCAGTCAAACAGGGTGCACATCCATTTGGCTGTCGCATCAGGATCGGTGACGGTGAAGTTCGTGTGTTCAAGTTGCGCGGCCATATCTTTGGTTCCTTTACTGAGTTGATAAGGGTAGTGTCCGACCTCAAGTACACTTTAGGTCAAGAGGTTTTTTTCATGGCTGCATCCGAAGGTCTGAGCATCGGTGATATGGCGGCGCGCACCGGCCTCGCGGTGTCGGCGATCCGGTATTACGAGGATGAGGGTCTGGTGGCCCCGTGGCGCAATGGGGCGGGGCGACGCCGGTTTCAGCGCGCCGACCTGCGTCGGTTGAGCTTCATCATGGTGGCCCAGCAATTCGGATTCACGCTGGCCCAGATCAAGGTGGAACTGGACCGTCTGCCGCGTCACCGCGCCCCGACCAAGGCCGATTGGGCGCGTATCAGTGCCCAGTTTCGCGACGGACTGGACGCGCGCATTGCCCAGCTTGAAAAACTGCGCGACACGCTGGATGGCTGCATCGGCTGCGGGTGTCTGAGCCTTGAGGCCTGCGCGCTTTATAACCCGGCCGACAGCGCCGCCCGCTACGGAACGGGGCCGCGGTATTTGATGGGGGATCGACCGGCCCGCTGATCCTTCAGGGGTTGAAAAGCCCGTGTGATCGCGTTTCAAAGCGTACTTTTACGCCGTGTTCCAATTGCAATGCGTCCGGGGCTGGGCTAGCTGATTTGAAAGGGATTTTTGCGCGCAAACGCGCTGCACCGACAACATAAGGGAGACGCCCATCATGGCCCAGATTGAACGCGAAGCGATGGAATATGACGTTGTGATCGTGGGTGCGGGGCCTGCGGGTCTGTCTGCGGCGATCCGGCTTAAGCAGTTGGACGGCGACCTGAACGTGGTTGTACTGGAAAAGGGCTCGGAAGTGGGCGCGCACATCCTGTCCGGTGCCGTTCTGGACCCTGTGGGCCTGAACGAATTGATCCCGGATTGGGCTGAAAAGGGGGCACCATTGAACGTGCCTGTGACGGACGACAAGTTCTATATGCTGGGCGAAGCGGGCGCGATGCGCATCCCGAACGCACCCATGCCGCCGCTGATGAACAACCACGGCAACTACATCGTGTCGATGGGCAACGTCTGTCGCTGGATGGCCGAACAGGCCGAAGCCATGGGGGTCGAGATTTTCCCCGGCATGGCCTGTTCCGAGATCGTCTATGGCGACAAGGGCGAAGTGAAGGGTGTTGTCGCCGGTGTCTTTGGTCTTGAGGCGGACGGATCCTATGGCGAGAACACCGAGCCGGGCATGGAGTTGCACGGCAAATACGTGTTCCTGTCCGAAGGCGTGCGCGGGTCACTGTCCAAGGAAGTGATCGCCAAGTTCGATCTGGCCCAAGGCAAAGAGCCGCAGAAATACGGTCTCGGCATGAAGGAAATCTGGGAGATTGACCCCGACAAGCACAAGGAAGGGTCGGTCACGCACACGATGGGCTGGCCTTTGGGCGGCAATGCGGGTGGTGGATCATTCATCTATCATCTTGAGAAAAATCAGGTTTATGTCGGGTTCGTGGTGCATCTGAACTACAAGAATCCCTATCTGTTCCCCTACATGGAATTCCAGCGATTCAAGCATCACCCGATGGTGGCTGACCTGCTGAAGGGGGGCAAACGCATCGCCTATGGTGCGCGTGCAATCTCCGAAGGGGGATACCAGTCGATGCCCAAGATGGTCGCACCCGGTGTGGCGCTGTTGGGCTGTTCGGTGGGGATGGTCAACGTGCCACGCATCAAGGGCAATCATAACGCGATGCTGTCGGGCAAGGCCGCCGCCGAAGCCGCGTTTGACGCGATCAAGGCGGACCGCTCGGGCGATGAGTTGACCGCTTACGAGACCGAGGTGCGCGATGGTGCCATTGGGGCCGATCTGAAAAAAGTGCGCAATGTCAAACCTTTCTGGTCCAAGTGGGGCCTGACGGCGTCGCTGATGCTGGGTGGTTTCGATATGTGGACCAACACGCTCGGGTTCTCGTTGTTCGGAACCCAAAGCCACGGCAAGAACGACGCGGACGCGACCGAAGAAGCATCCCGGCACAGGCCAATCGACTACCCCAAACCCGATGGCAAGCTGTCGTTCGACCGGCTGACCAATGTGGCCTTCAGCTTTACCAATCACGAGGAAAGCCAGCCCGCGCATCTGCGTCTTAAGGATGAGAGTGTGCCGGTGAACGTGAACTTGGCCAAATACGCGGGCCCCTCGGCGCGGTACTGTCCGGCGGGGGTTTACGAGTTTGTGCAGGAAGAGGGCAAGGACACCCGCTTTGTCATCAACTTTCAGAACTGCGTGCATTGCAAGACCTGCGATATCAAGGACCCGTCGCAGAACATCACCTGGACCACACCACAAGGCGGGGACGGGCCGAACTATCCGAACATGTGATGATGCTATCTTGCGTCAGAAAAGGCCGGGCCATGTGCCCGGCCTTTTGCGTTGAACGGCCATGGACCTGCGGCCAAGCGCGCATCTTCTGACCATTTCGCGAGGTCACATTGCGCCCCGCGCCAGACGTGGTAGCCTCTGACCTACACAAAAGCAAAAAAGGCAGTACCCCCCGTGATCCGTTCGCTTTTTGGCAGCGCAGCGCTTGCCACCCTTCTTGCTCTTTCACCCGCCATCGGCACGGCGCAATCGCTTGCGGGCCCCTATCTGGCCGGGCGTCAGGCAGCGATCCTGAGCGATTATGAGGCTGCCGCGCGGTATTTCACTCAGGCCCTCGCACGCGATCCGTCAAACCCAAGTCTGATGGAAGACGCCATTGTGGGCCAATTGTCACTGGGCCGGGTGGATCGCGCCTTGCCCATCGCGCGTCTGATCGAGGAACAGGGGCTGCGCAGTCAGGCGGCCCACATGACCGTTATCGCGGATATGATCGCGAACGAGGATTACGAGGGCTTTCTGGCCCGTGACACCGAAACCCAAGGGATCGGGCCGCTGGTGGATGGGCTGCTGGTGGCCTGGGCCATGATCGGTGCCGACGACCAGGACGGCGCGCTGGCCGAATTCGACCGCATCAGCGAGGAACGGGGCCTGCGCGGCTTTGCGCTTTATCACAAGGCGATGGCGCTTGCGGGGCTGGGTGAGTTCGAAGCGGCTGAGGCGCTGTTCACGGACGAGGTGGGGCCCCTGCAACAGACCCGGCGCGGCGCGATGGCGCGGGCCGAGGTGTTGTCCCAACTGGACCGCAATGACGAGGCGGTCGAGTCGCTGCGTGTGTCATTTGGTACCGCGGCTGATCCCGAACTGCTGGCGATGATTGCAGCCCTTGAGGCGGGTGAGACGCTGCCATTCACCCATATCACCTCCGCCCGCGATGGCGCGGCAGAAGTGTTCTATTCGGTTGCGGGCGCACTGCGTCAGGATGCGGGTGCGGACTACACCCTGCTTTACGCCCGGCTGGCGCGGTATCTGCGTCCCGATCATATCGACGCGCTCTTGCTGACAGCGGACCTGCTCGAATCGCTGGATCAGTATGGGCTGGCCAACGCCGCCTACAAGCAGGTGCCGGCCGATCACCCCGCCTATCACGCCGCCGAGTTGGGGCGGGCCGCGGCCTTGCGCCAATCGGGCAAGCCCGAGGCCGCGATTGAGGTGTTGGAACAGCTGGCCAAGCGCTTTGGTGAATTGTCGATTGTCCATTCGACTTTGGGCGACGTCTTGCGTCAACAGGATCGGTTCGAGGAGGCCGTTGCCGCCTACGATCTGGCTATCGAACTTGACACCGAAAGCTTGCGGCGGTCGTGGTTCCTGCATTACGCCCGCGCGATTTCGCTGGAGCGGCTGGACGAATGGGATCGCGCCGAGGCTGATTTCCGCAAGGCGCTTGAATTGAACCCCGGTCAGCCGCAGGTGCTCAATTATCTGGGCTATTCGCTGGTGGAAAAGCAGATCAAGCTTGATGAGGCCCTTGGGATGATCGAGGAGGCCGTCGCGGCCAGCCCCGACAGCGGCTATATCGTCGATAGTCTGGGCTGGGTTCTTTACCGCCTTGGTCGCTATGACGAGGCCGTCGGCCATATGGAACGCGCGGTTGAATTGATGCCTGTTGATCCGGTGGTGAATGACCACCTCGGAGATGTCTATTGGGCGGTGGGGCGCGAACGCGAGGCCCAGTTCCAGTGGATGCGCGCGTTGTCCTTTGTCGACCCCGAAGAAGTGGACGGAGAGGCGGACCCGGCCCGGATGCGCCGCAAGCTGGAGGTCGGTTTGGACGTCGTTCTGCGGGAAGAGGGCGGCGAACCATTGAAGGTTGCGGATGAGGAGTGAGGCTTTTGCCCCGGCCAAGATCAACCTGACACTGCATGTCACCGGCCAGCGCGCGGACGGGTATCATCTGCTTGATTCGCTTGTTGTTTTTGCGGATGTGGGTGATCGGTTGTGGTTTGATGACAGCACATCGCTGAACCTTAAGGTGACGGGCCGTTTCGCGGGCGGAGTGCCCACAGATCAGCGCAATCTCGCGTGGCGTGCGGCTGAGGCTGCCGATGTGACCCCGCATATCCGCCTTGAGAAGAACCTGCCCCATGGCGGTGGAATCGGGGGCGGGTCGGCAGATGCCGCAGCGGTCTTGCGCCGCTTTGATGCGCCACAGGCCGCCGTAGATTTGGGGGCGGATGTGCCGGTCTGTTTGTCGGATGCACCACAACGGATGCGCGGCATTGGTGAGGATTTGAGCGATGTGCCGGGCGTTCCGGCCTTGGACATCGTCTTGGTGACCCCCGGCGTGTCAGTGCACACACCCGATGTGTTCCGCCGCCTTGTGCGCAAGGACAATGACGGGATGGGGGTGCTGCCGACATGGGCGGATCGGGCGGCATTTCTGGGTTGGCTTAACGAGCAGCGCAACGATTTGCAGGCACCGGCCTGCGATACCGCACCTGCAATTTCGGCGGCTTTGACCGCGTTGCAGGGCGCTGAACTGGCGCGGATGTCTGGCTCGGGCAGTACCTGTTTCGGGATCTATCCGACCGGGATGGCGGCAGCCGAGGCGGCAGGTCGGATCGCCAAGGCGCAGCCCTCGTGGTGGGTCTGCGCGGCGAAAACCAAAGGATCGCTTAGCTGACGCGCGCGACCACGTAGTCGGCCAGATCAATCAGCATGTCGCGCAACGCATGGGGGGGCAGGTGCCCAAGCGCGGTCTTGGCCTTGTCGGCCCAGGTCAAGGCATCCACCCTCGTCGCCTCAAGCGCGCCATGTTGGCGCAGCAGTGCCAGCGCATGATCCAGATCGCCGTCGCCTTGTTGCCCTTTTTCGATGGTGCGCGACCAGAAGGCGCGCTGATCCGCATCTGCTTTGGCCACCGCCTTGATGACCGGAAGGGTCAGTTTGCGTTCGCGAAAATCGTCGCCGATATTCTTGCCCGTGGCGGCGGACTGACCTTGATAATCAAGCAAATCGTCCACGATCTGAAACGCAATCCCAAGGGCGTCGCCGTAGTCAAACAAGGCGCGCACGATCTTGTCCTCGGCCTCTGCGATCACACCGCCCACTTCGGTGGCTGCCGAAAACAGTGCCGCCGTCTTGCCCCGCACCACTTGCAGATAGACCGCCTCGTCCGTCGCCAGATCCTGCGCGGCCGTCATCTGCAACACCTCGCCTTCGGCGATGGTGGCGGAGGCATCCGACAGGATGCGCAACACGTCCATGTTGCCCGTTTCGGTCATCAACTGAAAGCTGCGCGAAAACAGATAATCGCCCACCAGCACCGAAGACTTGTTGTCCCACAACAGGTTGGCCGTGGGTCGGCCCCGGCGCTGTCCGCTTTCGTCGACGACATCATCGTGCAGCAACGTGGCGGTGTGAATGAACTCGACCGTGGCGGCCAGATGGATGTGATAGGGGCCCTCGTAGCCACACAAATGGGCCGCCGCGAGGGTCAGCATCGGGCGCAACCGTTTGCCACCCGCATCGACCAGATGGCGGGTCACTTCGGGGATGCGGGGGGCGTGTTTGGACGCCATGCGCGTCTGGATCAGATCATTCACGGCCACCATGTCATCCGCCAGCCAGGCCGCCAGCCGATCATGGGGTTTTGCGATGTCAGATGCGTCCATTGCCCGCGCCCTCAATTTGAACTCTGCGCCCTCTCGACATTTAGTCCGCGATGGCCCTACATCCATGATATGAAGGAACTTTTGCGCAGCACTGACCCGACGATCATCGCCTTTGCCTCGGCCCTTCTTGAAGGCGAGGATATAGACTGCTTTCAGATGGACGTAAACATGAGCATCCTCGAAGGGGGCATCGGCATTTTCCCCCGCCGACTTATGGTGCGCAGCGATGATTATGACGCCGCGCTGCGCGTGGTGCGCGACAATGACATCGACCTCGGACAATGATCTGACATGTGATGCGTTTCTGGGCGGTAAACTGCATTTGTGGCAGCCGCGTGCGGGCTATCGTGCCGGGGTTGATCCGGTGCTGTTGGCCGCATCCGTGCCCGCCAAAGCGGGTGAAACAGTGCTGGATCTGGGCTGCGGTGTCGGGGCAGCGGCGTTGTGCCTTGGGGCGCGTGTACCGGGACTTGACCTTGTAGGGGTAGAGCGGCAAGGCGCATATGCCGCCCTTGCGCGGCGCAATGGGCTGAAGGTGTTTGAAACCGACCTGACGAACTTGCCCACGGCCCTTCACGAGTTGCAATTTGATCATGTGCTGGCGAATCCCCCCTTCTTTGATCGCAGGGCGGGGCGGTCGGCGGCGGATCAGGGGCGCGAAAGGGCGCGTGGGCATGATACACCCTTGGCCGCCTGGATTGATGCGGCAGCGCGGCGGCTGCGCTATCGTGGATACCTGCACATGATCCACCGCGCCGAACGGTTGCCTGAGTTGCTGGCGGGCACCACTGGGCGGCTTGGCAGCCCCGAAGTCTGGCCCATTTGCCCGCGGATTGGAAGACCGGCAGAACTGGTGATTTTCCGGGCACGCAAAGAAGGTCGGGCGCAATTTTGTCTGCATCCGCCAATTATTCTGCACAAAGGCGCGCGGCATGAACGGGACGGGATCAGCTATGTCCCTGAAATCGAGGCTGTTTTGCGCCACGGCGCGGCGCTGTTGAATTAACTGGTTGTTAATATCGAACCGATTGAATCGGCCATATGCTGCGCATGCGGCGTGACACAGACCTGAACCTGTGCTTGGCTGTACGTGCAACTTATCAGCAAGGAGTATTTTATGAGCGTGACAGCCCATCTCGAACAGTTGAAAAAGAAGCATCAGACATTGAGTGACGAGGTCGAAATGGCCGTCCGCTCACCGGGGGTCGACCAGATCGAAGTCGCCGCCATGAAAAAACAAAAACTCCGATTGAAAGAAGAAATCACGCGGCTGTCCAGCTAGTCGCGCCCAAGCAGGCTGGCGCGCGCTGCCAAAAGCGCGCCAGTCGTGATCAGCACGGCAGCGGCCACAAGCGACCAGCTTGGTGCTGCAACCCCAGCCATTACCAGTACAATCGTCGACAGCAGCGGTGCTGCATAGGATGCGGTGCCCAAAATCTGGATGTCGCCGCGTTTGACGCCAATATCCCAGACGTAAAAGGCCAGCCCGACAGGCCCAAGACCAAGCGCGATTGCGCTGCCCCATCCTGTCACCCCTTCGGGCCAGGCCGTCGTTTCGGTAATCAGATGCAGGGGCACGGATAGTGCGGCAGATGCCACGCAGAACATCGCGACCGATGCCGTGGGTACCATTCCGAACCGACGCGACATTACCGAATAGCTGGACCAGGTGAGCGCGCAGGCCATCGCCAAGGCGTAGCCAGGCAGGGCATCTGCCTGAAACCCGGTGGCTGCGCCGGTGACAATCAACGCGGCACCGCCAAAGCCGATGACCGCTCCGATGACATGGCCTGTGCGCAACCGCTCGCCCGGCAAAAGGCCGGACATCAGCACGATCAACAGGGGCCAAAGGTAGGCAATCAGGCTTGCCTCTGCCGCAGGGGCAAGGCGCAGGGCCGAAAAGTAGAGCGCATGGTATCCAAACAATCCCAATGTGCCGAGCAGATAGACGTGGACTGGCACGGTGCGCAGTTGCCCCAAACCACCAGAGGCCGCCGTCCAAACCAGCCCCAAAGTGCCGCCAACACTGAAACAGATGGCGTTTAGCAAGAAGGGCGGCGTGGGCGCAGACCCTACGGTGAACAGCGCCAGAACACCCCAGAGCAGGACGGCGACGAACCCGATCAAAGTGGCTGCGTTGCGGCTCATGGGGTCTGAAAATCGGCGGATGGCAGGCGGGTCAGCGCCTCTGTGATATGACTTGTCTTGTCGATTTCAGTCACGATCCAGTCCCGAAAGGCAGTGATTTGCGGACGGCTTTCCGCCCCTTGCGCGCACAAGAACCGGAAGCGGACCCCGGTGTCGAGTGCAATCGGAAACGGCAGCACAAGACGACCGTCCGCAACATCCTTGACCACCAACGCCCGGCGGCCGAGCACCACACCAACCCCGGCGAGGGCTGCGTCGATGGCATGATCCGCCTGGCTAAAGCGTGGGCCGTTCTGCGGGTCATGCTCAATCCCGACTGCGCGAAACCACGTCTGCCAGTCACTGCGCGGCTTTAGAAATCCGATACTGTCGTCAAAGATCAGGGGCGCGTCCTTCAGGCTTTCGACCGTTGGAAAACGGCGCGCCAATTCGGGGGTCATCACCGGGCACACCCATTCCTCGGCCAATGGGATCGAATACAGCCCCTCATCCTTGCCGTATCCAAACCGGATCGCAACGTCGATGGCATCGCGGCCAAAGTCCATCATCTTCAAGGATGCGGAAAAGCGCAGTTCGACCTGAGGGTGCGATTGGGCGAATTCATAAAGGCGCGGTGCAAGCCATTTTGCGGTAAAGGCTGGCCCCGCCGTGACGGTCAATGTCTGGTTGTCCTGGGTACGTTCGGCGGCACGCCACGCCGCAGCCAGCGCCTGAAACCCATCTGCGACACCGGGCGCGAGGGCATGCCCGGCTTCGGTCAATTCCACGGCTCGGTTCAGACGGCGAAATAACTGCGCGCCCAGATGTTCCTCAAGGGATTTGATCTGAAAGCTGAGCGCGGCAGGCGTGACGTGCAACTCATCCGCTGCTTTTGCGAATGACATATGACGCGCGGCGGCATCAAAGGCGCGCATCGCGGTCAGAGGGGGCAGGCGATCAGGCATGTTCAGTTAATTATAACTTAAGTGAAGGGATGAAAAGTCTCGTTTGTCGGATGCCGACCAAAGGCGCATATTCACCTCAAGTCAACTGACATCAGATCACAGGGAACGACACCATGTTTGAGACATCCGCAAATCCCGCCATCCGCAACGCCATCCAGAAAGCTCATACCGAACGTGGTGCCGTTCTTGCCGAAGCGTGGGGTTGGTTGTTCGGAGGCAAGGCTTTCCGCTGATGTGTGCACCATCTTACGGAATGTGAAAAGGGCCGGTACAGCGATGCATCGGCCCTTTTTTATATCTTAATCAGCTTGTTAGACGAAGAACTGCGCGCCGTTGGCCGAAATCGTCGAGCCGTTGATGAACCCGGAATCGTCGGAGGCAAGGAAGACGACGCAGCGCGCGATCTCTTCCGGTTCGCCCAAACGGCCCGCAGGAATTTGCGCGATGATCGATTCGCGGACCTTTTCAGGGACGGCCATGACCATGTCGGTGCCGATGTAGCCCGGGCAGATCGCGTTGGCGGTAATGCCTGCGCGCGCGCCTTCCTGCGCTAGCGATTTCACGATGCCCAGATCACCCGCTTTGGTCGCCGCATAGTTTACTTGTGCGAACTGGCCCTTCTGGCCGTTGATCGACGAGATCACGATGACCCGCCCGAACTTGCGTTCGCGCATGCCGGGCCATAGCGGATGGACGGTGTTGAACACGCCGGTGAGGTTCGTGTCGACCACCTGATGCCATTGTTCCGGCGTCATTTTGTGGAAGGGGGCGTCGCGGGTGATGCCTGCATTTGCGACCACAACGTCGATGGGTCCCAGATCGGCTTCGACCTTTTCAAGGCCTGCTTTGGAGTCGTCGTAAGCCGCGACGTTCCACTTGTAGGTCTTGATGCCGGTCTCGTCCGTGAACTTGGCCGCAGCCTCGTCATTGCCAGCATAGGTCGCCGCGACCGCGTAACCTGCATCTTTGAGGGCTGTGGAAATGGCGGCACCGATACCTCGGCTGCCTCCGGTGACTAGGGCGACGCGGGACATGGCTGGAACTCCTCCGGGTTATTTGTAATCTTATGTCGCTTATATTGGTGGTGCGCGCAAGATTGTTACGCGATACCGTCATGTTTCAGCGATCATTTAGGGGATCAAGGCGGCACGGGTCGGTGCCGCCTTGATCTGGATCAGCCCCGCTCAAGACACATGGCAACGCCCATACCGCCGCCGATGCACAATGTGGCAAGCCCTTTTTTGGCATCGCGGCGCTTCATCTCGAACAGCAGGGTGTTCAGGATGCGCGCACCGGACGCGCCGATGGGGTGACCGATTGCGATGGCACCGCCGTTGACGTTTACAATCGATGGATCCCAACCCATGTCCTTGTTCACAGCACAGGCTTGGGCGGCGAAGGCTTCATTGGCTTCGACCAGATCGAGATCTTCGGGTTTCCAGCCAGCCTTTTCCAGCGCTTTTCGGCTTGCATAGATTGGTCCGACACCCATGATCGACGGGTCAAGGCCCACGGTCGCGTAGCTCGCGATGCGCGCGAGCGGCTCAATCCCGCGCTTTTCGGCGTTCTTGGCGGTCATCATCAGGGCGGCTGCGGCCCCGTCGTTTAAACCGGATGCGTTCGCCGCAGTGACCGACCCCTCCTTGGTGAAGGCCGGGCGCATCTTGGCCATCGCTTCAAGGTTGGCACCGTGGCGGATGTATTCATCGGCATCGACCACGAGGTCACCCTTGCGGGTCTTCACGGTAAAGGCGGTGATTTCGTCCGCAAATCTGCCAGCTTTCTGGGCGGCTTCGGCCTTGTTCTGACTGGCGACGGCGAATTCGTCCTGCGTGTCGCGTGTGATTTGCCACTTATTCGCGACATTTTCTGCTGTCTGACCCATGTGATACCCGTTGAAGGCATCCCACAAGCCGTCACGGATCATGGTGTCGATATATTGGATATCACCCATTTTGTGACCGGCGCGCAAAGGAGCGGCATGGGGGCTGAGCGTCATGTTTTCCTGACCACCGCCGATAACGATGTCCGCATCACCCAATTGAATGTGCTGGGCAGCCAAAGCGACGGCGCGCAGACCTGATCCACAGACCTGGTTGATCGACCATGCAGCGGCCTGTTTGGGAAGACCGGCGTTGATGTGAGCCTGACGGGCGGGGTTCTGGCCTTGGGCAGCTGTCAAAACCTGACCCAAAATCGTTTCGGAGACCTCGGATTTGTCGATACCTGCCCGGTCCACGACGGCTTCAAGCACGGTTGCGCCCAGATCGTGGGCGGGTGTGTTGGCGAAAGAGCCACCAAAACTGCCAACGGCAGTGCGGGCGGCGGATGCGATGACGATATCGGTCATTTGAACAAATCCTCTGTCTGGTGAACGAGGATCAAGTCGGGAGCGGGCACCACAACTCTGGTGAGAGTGCCCCCAATCGCCTCGCGTTGACGTTGCGATACCGGATTCGCGTCGCCGTCGCAAACAGACAGCATGTCTCAGGCACGCATTCCCGCCTTGCTCACCCTGTTTTTATCACCGGATAGCCAACTTGGCCGGACTTGTGGTGCCTTGAAATAATACCCCTGCAGGCAATCGGCACCCATCTCGACCAGCATGTCGACGTCCCGGAGGCGTTCTACCCCCTCGGCAACGACCAGCATATCGAAGTGCTGCCCGATCTGGATCATGGCACGGGTCAGCACCTGCATATCGGGATCGTCCGCGATGCCATTGCAGAATTGCATGTCGATTTTCAGCACATCGAAATAGAAATCCTTGAGATATCGCAGCGCGGTATATCCGGCCCCGAAATCATCCAATGCAAAGCAGATGCCGCGTGTGCTGAGCCGGTTCATAAAATCGACAACCAGCTCGGGTTGGTCCATCGCAGAGCTTTCGGTGATTTCGAGGATCAGCCGCTCCCCCACCGAGGCGTCTTTTTTCAGCCAGCGGTTCAGGGTCTGCATCCAGCGTTGATACCCGATGGAGCGCGCCGACATGTTGATCGACAGCCGCACGGAGGGGTTTTCGTGCAACGTGCGCATGCCCATGTTCAGCGCGACGACATCGATTTCACGGCCCAACTCGGTCCGTTCGACCACGGGCATGAAGTCCTTGGCCGGGATGATCCGCCCGGTTTCATCCATGACGCGGATCAACCCTTCGTAAAAGCCCACGCGCGCCTGCTCCCGCGCGACGACCACGGGCTGAAAGGCAAGCAGCGTCTGTTGATGTTTGACCGCTTGGTCCACCATATGAAGGGTGTCGCGATCACGCCCACTGATCGCGGCGCTAAGCGGGTTTTCAGCCCCAGGGGGCACGTCAATCGGTCGATAATTTGGCATGGCCCGGCAGCGACCCCCCTAAATCAAATCCTCTGGCCAGCATTGCGCCATTGACGTAAAAACAGTCTTAATGTTTGCATTTTGTTCTAATTTTCCACGTTAACCAAAAGGGGTCTGATATGGGCGATGCATGTGGTTGGGCGGGGCCTGAACGGATCTACGCGGAGTATCACGACACAGAGTGGGGCGTGCCGGAATATGGGGCGCGCGCATTGTGGGAAAAGTTGATCCTTGAGGGGTTTCAGGCGGGCTTGAGCTGGATAACTATACTGAAAAAACGCGATAATTTTCGCGACGCCTTTGCCGGATTTGATCCTGACATTATCGCGCACTGGGGCGAGGATGACGCTGCGCGCCTGTTGGCCAACCCGGGCATCATCCGTCATCGCGGCAAAATTCAAGCGACGATCACTAACGCACAGATGTTCCAAAAGATTAACGCCCGGGAGGGGTTCGATCAGTTTTTATGGAAATATTTCGACGGTGTACCTTTGCAAAACCATTGGGAAACCGAAGCGGAGGTGCCGCCTTCTACCCTGCTATCCACCCAAATCTCGAAAGATCTCAAGAAAGAGGGGTTCAAATTCTGTGGCCCCACCATCGTCTATGCGTTTCTTCAGGCGTCCGGGCTGGTAAATGACCACATAACAACATGTTTTCGCCATGCCGAATGTGCCGCCCTCGCACCGGGTCCAAAGGGGCGTTGACTCTGTCCAGACCGCAGCTATAAGCGCGCATTCATTGGTGTTGGTGGCCCCCGCAAGGGGTTTCCTGTCGGTCTGGCAAAATCCAGGCAGAGGACAACGCCCTTTGGAAACCTGAACCGAAGGAGATCAGCCGTGACAAAACGCACAGCTGCCAAGTACAAACTTGATCGCCGCATGGGCGAGAACATCTGGGGCCGCCCCAAATCCCCCGTCAACCGTCGTGAATATGGCCCCGGCCAGCACGGTCAGCGCCGTAAAGGCAAGCTGTCGGATTTCGGCATTCAGCTGCGCGCCAAGCAGAAGCTGAAAGGTTACTACGGCGATCTGACAGAAAAGCAGTTCCGCCGCATTTATGCCGAAGCGGAACGGGTCAAGGGCGACACCGGTGAAAACCTGATCGGCCTGCTGGAACGTCGCCTCGACGCGGTTGTCTACCGTGCCAAGTTCGTCGCGACCGTGTTCGCCGCCCGCCAATTCGTGAACCACGGCCACGTCCGTGTGAACGGCAAGAAGGTGAACATCCCCAGCTACCGCGTCAAAGAAGGCGACGTGATCGAAGTGCGCGATCGCTCCAAACAGATGACGGCCATCCTTGAGGCGACACAGCTGCCCGAGCGTGACGTGCCCGACTACATGGACGTCGATCACTCCAAGCTGACCGCGACATTCGTGCGCACACCGTCTCTGGGCGATGTGCCTTATCCGGTGATGATGGAACCCAACCTCGTCGTCGAATTTTACGCCAAGAACTAAGCATCAGGCAGCACGCCTTGCTTTATCCTGCATCAGGCCGTCCCTCGGGGCGGCCTTTTTCTATGGTAAGGAATTGCTGCCTTTGCGTGCGGAAATTCTGACAGTACCATGGCGTATCTTCCGGGAAATTTCTGCCCGGTATCGGTTGCTGCTGTTGTTTTGTCGGAGTTTTTGAATGGAAAACAAATTGTCTGCCCCCGTGGGTGATCCAAAATGCAAGGACCCCAAACCGGGGAACAAGCCCAAGGATATCGCCACTATCGAATTGTGGCTGATTGCCCAAGGCGCGCCCTACAAGATGACGGGCAAGATGAACGCGGGTCTGGTCAAGATGATCCGGATGTATCAGGGCTCGAAGGGCAAGTTGTCCAAGGGCGACATCAACGGCGTGATCCAGCCCGGCGACAAGACGTGGAATGCGGGGGCCGTCAAATATTTCCGTTACCGCGATATGATTGCCAATTTCGAGGCCTATGAGGTGGTCGAAAAAGGCAAGACCAAGCTGATCGAGGTGGACGAATTCATCCGGCTTGAGATCGAGGCCCGGCGCAAGATCATCAACAATGCCAAGTCGGTACAGTCCGAAGCGGATGTGATCGAAAAACTGATCCGCAACGTCGAAGAAACGATGGCGGGGCAGGATGGCTATTTGAATGCGATGGTGGCGATTGGGATGCACGGTTTTGGCCTGTCCGATCCGCCCTCGGCCAAGGCCGCGCTGAATGCCCGTGCGGCCGCGGGCCAGGTGATCGCGGCCACGGACCGGTCCAAAGTGGACTGGAAAAAGGTCAAAAAGCTGTGCGCCCAGACCACCAAACTGCACAAGAAAGCGGTGAAGGAATGGAAGGATTACAACACCAAATACACCAAGCGGGCCGAGTGGGGGGCGTTTGGGGCCACAGTGGTATCCGAAGGGTCGTTTGCGGTGCTTGAGGTGCTGGCCACCGGGTACCTGATCACCACACGCGGGATGGACCCGAAACGGGCGCAGGTGATGGCGGCGGTGGGCTGCGAGGGCCTGAAGGTGTCCGCCGGAGAACTGGGCGAATACGCGGCCAACGACAAATTTGATCCCAAGGCGTCCACCCAGAAGGTGCTGGGCAACATGATGATCACCGGCGTTGCGGCCTCGCTTGGGGCGTCGCTGTCCTCCAAGGCCTATAAGGGCGTGGTGACCAAGGTTAGTCAGGCCGCCACCCGACAGTTCAACACGCGCATGCAGAAATACACGCTCAAGGTGGTGTCGGCCATCTTGGGCTCGGGCGTGGGGCAGAACATGATGAAAGGGGCGATTGCCGAAGTGGGCAACCTCGCCAAGGACGCCGCGGCGGGCAAAAAGATCGATGAAAAGCGGATTGTGGATGCACTGGCTAATTCGCTGATCGGCGGGCTTGCAGGGTGTGCGTCTTTCAAATCGCTCAAGAAATTCGACACCGGCTGGCAGAAACGATCTGCCGATATGGCGGGCACCCATTTCAGCCGGGCCATGGAAAAGTCGCTGTTCGTCAAAATGGTGGCCAAGCATGGCGACAAGTTCAGCAAGGCCGAGCTGATGGAATTTGCCTCGCGCGAAGGTGCGGACGTGACCATCGAAGCCGCCAAAAAGCTGACCGAACTGATGGGCAAGACTGCCTATGCCAGCATCGCCGACAAGATGACGGGCAACGAGGCCAGCGTTGAAGCCTATGAGAAGCTGGCGGCGAAAGGCTTGCAAAAGGACAGCGCCTTTATCTCTGCACTGGAACAGAAGGTGCTGGAAGAGGGCGAGAAGCGCCTGAAAAAGATGGCAAAAGCGAGCTAAGGCAGTCGCCCGATCCGTGCCGTTCTCCACACCGGGGCGGTCGATTGCGCGTGCGGCAAAAGTATCTCGCGCCGTGCCCGACCTGTGATAGACGTTAACTATTGATTAAGGACGTTGGAGGCTTGAGATGGGCGCACGCGACATTTCCTTTGCGAGCTTCAATCTGTTGAATTTGCAACTGCCCGGTGACGCCATTTACGGCGACCGCGACGGGTGGGATCAAGGCATTTATCAGCGCAAGATTGATTATACGGCCGCCACGATGGCGCTGCTGGATGCGGATGTGATCGGCATTCAGGAACTTTGGGCCAAAGAGGCGTTGGAACAAGCCTTGACCGAAGGCGGGATCGCGGACGACTACACCGCTCTTGTTCCGCCGGACCATAATGGCAAACGGATCGTGTGCGCGGCGGTGGTGCGTAATGACATGCTGGTGGGTACGCCGGAGTGGATCACCGACTTTCCCCCCGAATATGTCCTGAAGTCGGGCGGGGATGATCCGCAACAGGACTTCATCGAAGTCAAACTGAGCACCTTCTCGCGGCCCGTGCTGCACTTTCAGGTCCAGCCCGATCCGCGCACCCCTGCCATCCACGTGTTCGTGTGCCACTTCAAATCGCGCCGACCCACGCAGATCTGGCGCGAGCGCAGCTGGTATGACAAGGATGTGCACGGCCCCCACGCCAACGCGCTTGGCTACGCCATATCGACTGTGCGCCGCACCGCCGAGGCCGCAGCGTTGCGCGTGTTGGTCACGAACATCGTCAAAGGCTCGGACACGCCCGTCGTCGTGATCGGTGACATGAACGATGGCAAGGACAGCAACACGCTGAACATCCTGTCCGAGCAGCCCACGTATTTGTCCCCCTTGTCCACGGGGGGCGGTGACAACGCGCTTTATACCGCACAGACCATGCAGGAATATCGATCCGTGCGCGATGTCTATTACACCCACGTCTATCAGGGGCAGCGCGAAAGCCTTGACCATATCCTGTTCAGTCAGGAATTTTACGACAATTCCAAGCGGCGCAAATGGGCCTTTGACGAGATGACGGTGCAAAATGATCACCTGAATTACGATGATCACAAGGAAAGCGGCACCAACGATCACGGCATTATCCGCGTTGGGTTCAAATGGAAGCCCGCGCGGGGTACCACGAGCTAGCGGTCTTTTGTCACTGGTCACCTTGGCGTGTGGACCGTAAAACGGCTTCCAACCACGGAGGCCCCAATGACCCGCATCACCCCGCAACCCGGCATTATGGACATCGCGCTCTATCAGGGTGGGGCGTCGCATCTCGCGGGTGTGGAGGATGTGCTGAAACTCAGCTCGAACGAGAACCCGCTTGGCGCACCGCCCGTGGCGATCAAGGCGGTGTCGGAGGCGGTATTGGGCATGCACCGCTACCCCTCGACCGATCACGCGGGCCTGCGCGCAGCGATTGGCGAGGTGTGGGAGGTCGAGCCCGAGCGTGTCATTTGCGGGGTCGGTTCGGACGAGGTGCTGCAATTCGTGACCCAGGCGTTTTCCGGCCCCGGTGATGAGATTGTCTATACCGAGCACGGGTTTTCCATGTACCCGATCCTTGCGAACATGGCCGGGGCGACCCCGGTGCGTGTGGCCGAAGACGAGAGGGTTGTGAGCGTTGACACGATCCTTGCCGCTGTCACGGACCGAACCCGGATCGTGATGTTCGCCAATCCGGCCAATCCGACCGGCACCCTGCTTGAGATGGCAGAGGTCGAGCGGTTGG
The DNA here is from genome assembly GCF_947497045.1 of uncultured Tateyamaria sp. GTDB lineage: Bacteria > Pseudomonadota > Alphaproteobacteria > Rhodobacterales > Rhodobacteraceae > Tateyamaria. Next base: position 108,527 of record NZ_CANMEU010000006.1, read on the forward strand.
CGCGTAGCCTGCCGTCCCATGTGATCCTTGTGATCGACGGGGCCTATGTTGAATTTGCGCAAGGCTATGACGGGGGGCTTTCGCTGGCGCGCGCGCTGCCCAACGTGCTGGTCACGCGCACATTTTCCAAGATCTATGGCCTTGGCGGCTTGCGGATCGGATGGGGCTACGGCGCGCCGGAATTGATCGATGTAATGATGCGTATCCGCCAACCCTTTAACCTGTCGGTGGTCCAACTGGCGGCGGCGGAGGCGGCGGTGCGCGACACCGCCTGGGTGCGCGACTGTGTGGCGCTGAATGCGGATCAGCGGGCGCGGCTCACAGGTGCACTGCGCCAGTTGGGGCTCGCTTGCGATGACAGCCACGCCAATTTTGTGCTGGCGCGTGCCGGCTCCGTCGCTGAGGCGGATGCGGCAGAGGCGGCGCTGAACGCAGGCGGCATCCTTGTGCGCCGGGTCGCGGGCTACGGCTTTCCCGAGGGGCTACGGATCACGGTTGGGGATGCGGATCAGACGGGTCGCGTGATCGCGGCCCTGACCCGTTGGCGCGAGGAGGCAGCCGCGTGAGCACATATGATCGTGTCGCCCTGATCGGGCTGGGGCTGATCGCCTCGTCCATGTTCTGGGCCATCAAGCGGGGTAATTTGGCGGGCGAAGTTACCGGCTATGCCCGCACCGCCGAGACGCGCGACACCGCGCGCCGGATTGGACTGTGTGACCGGGTTTACGACAGTGTTGCCGAAACCGTTGAAGGGGCGGATCTGGTGGTGTTATGCGTGCCTGTCGGGGCGATGGGGGCGGTTGCGGCTGAAATGGCACCGCATCTGGCACCCGGTGCGACGGTCAGTGATGTGGGATCGGTCAAGCGTGCGGTGATTGACGCGGTGGGGCCGCACCTGCCGGAGGGCGTGCATTTCGTGCCGGGTCACCCGATGGCAGGCACCGAACATTCAGGGCCGGAGTCCGGCTTTGCGGAATTGTTTGACAACCGCTGGTGCCTGCTGGTCCCGGCGGAGGGCAGTGACCCGGCGGCGGTGGCGCGGCTGCGCGGCTTTTGGGAGGCGATCGGCTCCAACGTCGAGGAAATGGAGCCTGACCACCACGATCTGGTCTGCGCTGTGACCAGCCACGCGCCGCACCTGATTGCCTATACGATGGTGGGTGTTGCGGATGATCTGCGCCGCGTGACGGATACGGAAGTGGTCAAATATTCGGCCGCGGGGTTTCGCGACTTTACCCGGATTGCGGCAAGCGATCCGACCATGTGGCGCGATGTGTTTATGACGAACAAGGACGCCACCCTGGAGATTTTGGGGCGCTTTACCGAAGAGCTGTTCGCCCTTCAACGGGCTATCCGCACAGGCGACGGCGATCACCTGCACGACTATTTCACCCGCACCCGCGCGATCCGGCGCGGCATTATCGAGGCGGGGCAGGACACCGACGCGCCCGATTTCGGACGTGGAGCCAAGCGGTGAAAGCGTTGCTGCTGATCCTGTCGCTTTTCGCGACAAGTGCGGTGTCCGCGCCGGATGTGTCCAAGCGGCCCGTGGCGCGGGCTGGAACGGACGCGCGCAACGGCGCGTTCATACCACCTGTGCGGACGCAGGCGACGGCAACCCCGGCTGCGGTTATTGGCGGATCGCTCCGCCCGTCCTTGCGTCCGCGCGCCATTGAAAAGCGCATCATGTCGCGCCGTGCACAACGGCGCAAAGGGCAGGTCTGTGGCGATGTGGATCTGCAAGGCGACGTGGTGGGCGCAGTGCCCGGACGGATTGCAGGCTGCGGCATTCAGGATGCGGTGCGCTTGCGCTCGGTGTCCGGTGTGGTGCTGAGCCAGGCGGCGGTGATGGATTGCTCAACCGCCAAGGCGTTGAAAAAATGGACGGAAAAAGGGGCCAAGCCCGCATTGCGCAACACAGGTGGCGGTTTGGCCCGATATCGTGTGGCGGCGCATTATGCTTGTCGCACACGCAACAATCAGCGTGGAGCCCGTATCTCGGAACACGGGAAGGGGCGCGCGATTGATATATCGGGCTTTACCTTGCAGGACGGATCGACCTTGACCGTGCTCAACGACTGGAGTTCACGGCATCGTCGCGCGCTGCGCTCGATGCACAAGGCGGCGTGCGGGCCGTTTGGCACCGTGCTTGGACCCAATTCAGATCGGTTTCATCGCGATCATTTTCATTTTGATACAGCACGGTACCGCAGCGGCCCCTATTGCCGTTGATTTGATTGAGCGCTGCGCGCACCCGATGTTTTAGGGGGCTCTGCCCCCGCCCTCCGGGCTCCCCCGCGGTATTTCTGGTCAAAAGAAAGAGTGGGGTCAGCGGATGATGAGGCGGGGTGCGGGCGCGATTGGGATAAAGCCGAGATAGACCGCGCCATCTTTGAGCGCGAGATCGACATCCAATGTGGCCTCGTTGCCCGAGGCACGGGCGAGGGCGCGCAATATGCTGTCTGCCTGTTGTCTCAGTTGCGGGGGCAGCAGGCCGGAGGTTTCGGCCAGATCCAGCATGGTTGGCCAGTTTTCGGCCTGAAGTGCGACGCTGCCTTCTGGTGTCCCCGAATCATCAACCACAAGACTGGCCGCGATATTGAGGTTCAGGTCGCCCCATCGCGCCTCGGCCAGATGCAGGTCAATCTGGCGGGGTTGAGGGCGTTGGGCCTCAAGCGCGCGCCGGTCCCACGGGCGATCAAAGATGACATCGGCGTTCAGTTGCAGGCTGTCAAAGGCGCGTGGGATCGTTTCGGGTAGCCGGAGCGCGGCACGTGCGGTGTCCCCCGGTGCGAACCCGTCGGCGCGCGCCGTCAGTGCGTATGTGGCACCGGTCGTCTGCGTCATGGACAGGGTCAGCGTGTCAGCCTGCACCTGCACGCCGCGCGGATCAGCCACCTGCCATGACCCCGATGTCCACCCAAGGGCCTCAAGTTCAAGCGCGGTGCCTGGGTGCAGGTTCAGCGCCATAACGCCGCCTGACATGGTGAGGGTCGAGCGCCCCAAGGGTGAGGCGAGCAGGATTGGCCCGTCGCTGAGTGACACGGTGACATCGCCGGGCCACCAAGCCGGGGCGGTGATGTCCAGCCTGTCGGTTTCGATGGCCAGCCCGGCGTCGGGATCGGCCAGCGCCACATCGCGCAACTCGGCAACCAGGATGAGGGGGAAACCGCCCCCGTTGATCCCGGACAGGTCCGCTTGCCAGCCGGCCTCGGCCCGGTCCGCAAACCACGCCTCGATACTGCCGCGCAGCCCGGTCGAGGCCGCCCACCACCAACTGCACCACGCCATCGCACATAGTGCCAGTATCCACAACAGTTTGCGCATTGCCGCTCTTTCCCTCTGCCCTGAAATCGGGTCTACCGCACCTGAAACGGAAAGGACCAGAGGCAATGGCGATGTGGGTATTTGGCTATGGCAGTCTGTTGTGGAATCCGGGTTTTGAGGTTGCCGAGCAGCGTATGGCGACACTGCCCGGCTACGCGCGTTCGTTCTGCATGCGCTCGATCCACCACCGTGGGACCGAAGCGGAGCCGGGTTTGGTGCTGGCATTGGATGAGGTGGCCGATGCCAGATGTGATGGCGTTGCACTGCGGGTGAGCGAAGGGCAGGAGGACACCACGCTTGCCTATTTGCGCGAACGGGAACTGATTTCGTCCGCGTATCTGGAGAAGATGCTTGAGATCGGCTTGGCCGATGGGCGTCGCGTGACGGCGGTCACATACGTGATCGACGCGGATCATGTCCAATATTGTGGTGGGCTGCCGTTGGAAGAGCAGGCACAGATCATCGCCCGTGCCCATGGCGGGCGGGGGCCGAACCGCGAATATCTGCTCAACACGGCCGAGCATCTCCACGCCCTTGGGGTGGCGGATCCCGACCTGGATTGGCTGGCCCGCCGGGTTGCTGCGATTTCGGCATAAACCCTTGGCGCTCTGGCTCAATTCGAGATAGATTGCCACCAGAGCAGAGCAAAAGAAGAGGTCACGAGCCAGCCGATGGCACAGACCAGACCCGAGGCCCAACCGCACTTTTCCCAACCGGTGCGCCAAGTTGCATTGATGCTGATTGTGTTGATCCTGTCAGGGTTCGGCGCGTTTCTGGCGTTGCCAAGCGTGCTGCCGGTGTTTCGGTCCAACCCGTATCTGAACGGGTTCATCATGTTCGTGTTCCTGATCGGCGTCGTGTCCTGTTTCTGGATGGTTTATCAGCTGATCACCTCGGTGCGCTGGATCGAAGGGTTTGCCGCGGACGGCCCCTCTGCCAGCGGCAAAGCCCCGCAATTGCTGGCCTCCTTGGCATCGCTGCTGCGCTCTCGGGGCGCGCGGATGCAGCTTTCGGCGTCCTCGACCCGCTCGATCCTTGATTCGGTTGCGACCCGGATTGACGAGGTGCGCGAGATCACGCGCTATATCGTGAGTATGTTGATTTTCCTTGGTCTTTTGGGCACGTTTTATGGCCTTGCGACCACGGTGCCCGCCCTTGTCGAGACGATCCGCAGCCTTGCGCCACAAGATGGTGAAGCGGGGGTCGAGGTGTTCAGCCGCCTTATGACCGGGTTGGAATCCCAGCTTGACGGGATGGGCGTCGCCTTTGCCTCGTCATTGCTGGGTTTGGCGGGGTCGCTGATCGTGGGCCTGCTTGAGCTGTTTGCGGGTCACGGCCAGAACCGATTTTACCGGGAGTTGGAAGAATGGCTAAGCTCGATCACCCGTGTCGGCCTTAGTAATGAAGGCGATGTGACAGGCGATCAGACGGCGATGGCCGGGGTGATTGATCATCTGGCCGAACAGATGGAGAGCCTGCAAACCATGTTCACCCAATCTGACATCAGCCGGTCGATGGTTGATGAAAAGCTGGGCAAGCTGGCGGATGCGGTCGGGGATATGACGGCTCAGATGCGGGGACAGGGCGGCAGCGAGGCCATTTTGCAGCGCATGGCAGAGGGGCAGGATCGGCTGATCGAAGCCATTGAAGGGCAAGGCACAGGCGACGGCATTGATGCAGAAAGCCGGATGCGGTTACGCTCGATTGATGTGCAGATGTTGCGCATTCTCGAAGAGATCAGCGCGGGCCGCCAGGAAACCATGGCCGAGTTGCGCGCCGACCTGTCGGCACTGGCCACAGCGCTCAGCCAGCCGCGCGGTCAAAACCGCAAAGCGAGTGCGACCCGGTCTGCACGTCAGGGCCCTGAAACGGAAAGCAGCTGATCATGGCACTGTCGCGGCGCACAGGGCAACGGTTTCAGGCCTCGATCTGGCCGGGCTTTGTGGATGCGATGACGGGCCTGTTGCTGGTGCTGATGTTTGTGCTGACCATTTTCATGGTGGTGCAATTTGTCTTGCGTGAGACGATCACCGGGCAGGAAACCGAACTGGACCAGCTTGCCGGTGAGGTTGCGGCTCTGGCCGATGCCTTGGGGCTGGAGGAGCGGCGGTCAAACCAGTTGGACGCGCGTCTGTCGGCGCTGAATGCCACGTTGGCCGAATCCGAGGCGCAGGTGGACTCCCAAGCGGCGCTGATCCGCGATTTGACGGCAGAGCGCGATGCGCAGGCAACGGCACTGACCGAAGCCCAAACGCGGATTACCAGCTTTGAGGCACGGGTGGCCGCCCTGATCGCCGAACGTGACGGGGCCCAGAACACGATTGCGGGGTTGCAAGAGGCCCAAACCCGATTGCTGTCCGAGCAAGAGGCGTTGAATCTCGCGCTGGCGCAGGCCCGCACCGAAGTGGACGCACAAGCCGAAACCGCCCGGCTGGCAGCTGCACGTACCGAGGCGTTGCAGGCGTTGATCGCGGACTTGCGTGCGCGCAATGCGGACACGGCTGAACAGGCGGCAGGGCTACAGGCGGATCTCGAGGCCGCGCAGACATCGTTGAGTGATGAGGAAGCCGCCCGACTGGCCGAGGCGGCGGCGGCGCAAGCCTTGCGTGAGCGATTGGAGCAGGCCGATGCTGAATTGACGGCCATGACCCTCGCCCTTGAGGCGCAACGACAGGAGGCTGAGGATACCCTCACGCTTTTGGCCGCTGCGCGGGCCGCCGAGCAGGACCTTGATGCGCAACTCGCCGCGGCCCTGTTGGCCACACAAAACGCATCGCAGGACCGGTCAGAAACCCAAGCCCGCGTGGTAGAGCTGGAGGCGCAGCTGGCCGCAGCCCTGACCGAGTTGGAGGGGACGCAAAGCGAAAACAGTGACTTGGCCTCGGACCGTGCGGCGTTGCGTGATCAACTGGCGGCCGCCTTGGCCGCACAACTGGCCGCCGAGCAGGATGCGCAAACACTGGACGCCGATGGAGCTGAGGCACGGGCGGCTTTGGTGGATGCACTCGCCCAAAAAGCTGTCGCAGAACGGGCGTTGCAGGAACAGGCCGATCAGTCTCAGGCCCGGGCGGATTTGCTGGCGGCCGCACGCGAAGCCCTCAGCGTCGAAGAGGCGGCCACGCTTGCGGCTCAACGCCAGACCGAACTGCTTAACCAGCAAGTGGCCGCTTTGCGCGCACAATTGGGCCAGTTGCAGGCATTGTTGGACGATGCGGTCGCGCGGGATGCGGCACAGGACGTGCAGTTGCAATCGCTTGGATCTGAGCTCAACACGGCGCTGGCACGTGTGGCTGCCGAAGAACGGCGGCGGCGCGAGTTGGAAGAGGCCGAGCGCAAGCGGCTTGAGGCGGAGGCTCAGGATCTTGAGCGTTATCGCTCGGAGTTTTTCGGGCAATTGCGCGATGTGCTGGGCGCACAAGAGGGCGTGCAGGTCGTGGGCGACCGGTTCGTGTTTTCGTCCGAAGTGCTGTTTCCGCCGGGCGGGGCCGATCTGTCCGCGCTCGGTCAGGGCGAGATTGCCAAGATCGCGGGTATTCTGCGGAACATCGCAGACGATATCCCCCCCGAAATCGACTGGGTCATTCAGGTTGATGGGCACACCGACAACGTGCCCCTGTCGGGGGCAGGGGCCTTTGCGGACAACTGGGAGCTGAGCCAGGCACGCGCCCTGTCCGTGGTGAAATACATGGTGAACTTCCTTGGCATCCCACCGACCCGCGTGTCTGCCAACGGGTTTGGCCAGTATCAGCCGCTTAACCCTGCCGACACACCCGAAGCGCGCGCGCAAAACCGACGGATCGAGCTGAAATTCACAGGTAAATAGCGTCTAGCGAATCTCGACCACATTGCGCTGAGTGCCGATAATCTCGGCTCTGCGGATCAGAGTGGCCGTGCCCTCATAGATACCCACAGGCCAATGCGCATCGCGTCGCCGCTTGCCGATGGCGCGAAACAGTTGGGCCTGGGTACGGTCCAGATCGACGGCACGGTCGATGACCTCTCCGTCAGGTCCGGTGATGCGCAGATGCAGGGTATCGCCTGCGCGCGCGCCAAAGATATAGCCGAAAACAACCAGTGCCGGTGCGTCTGCGGGCAGTTCGGCCCTGTGCGCCTGTCCGGCCTTGATGGTGTCGTATTCGGGCACCGCATCCGCGAACCCGGTGGCGATCACACCGCCCGGTTGGTAGGCGATGGGGGTTTGCCACAGTGTTTCGGCGCTTGGCACCGCGCAGGTTGATGTGCCGGTCGGGTCGAATGGGTCGATAACCGCATCATCCTTGCGCACCGTGATATGGACATGTGGAAACTGGGTGCGTCCCGACAGGCCCACCTGGCCCAGGACGTCGCCCGATGTGACCTTGTCACCACTGCGTACCTGCACAGAGCCGCGTTTGAAGTGGCAGTACTGCGTTGACCACCCATCGGCGTGATCAATGACCAGCCCGTTGCCGCAATCGCGCCCGGCAAGGGCGGCGCGGTTTTCTGACGTCACAAGCTGATCTGCCATCCCGTCGCGAATGGCACGCACGGTGCCGGACGCGGCGGCGACTACATCGACACCCTGTTCCATCTGTGCGCGGGATCTAAGCGCGAAATCAGTGCCTTTGTGGCCATCATAGCTGAGGCTTTGGCAGCGAAAATCGCGCGCCCCATCAGTGGGGTCGCGGTCAACATATTGCTGGACAAAGCAGTCCGTGCCCAGATTGCAATCAATCGGGGGCACCAAAAGAAAATCCCTCGCCGCAAGGGGACCTGCGGCAAGGGAAAACATCAGCGCGGCAAGGGCCGCCCGCATCAGTCGGCGGTCAGCAGCGGTGGCTTGTTGCCGGACAGGCGCGGTTTGTCCGGCCCTTCCAGCTTCAGGTCAAGCGCGCCGTTCTTGACGCCGACCTTGACCACGCCACCTTTCATCAACTTGCCAAACAGCAACTCTTCGGCCAGTGGCTTTTTGATGTATTCCTGGATCACACGGCCAAGTGGACGCGCGCCCATTTTGTCATCATAGCCCTTGTCGGCCAGCCATTCCGCCGCGGGTTTGGTCAACTCGATGGTGACGTTGCGATCCATCAGTTGTGCCTCAAGTTGCAGCACGAACTTCTCGACCACAGACAGGATCGTATCCTTGCCAAGGGGGGCAAAGCTGATCACCGCGTCCAGACGGTTGCGGAATTCGGGCGTGAACGTCCGCTCAATCGCGGCGGTATCTTCGCCGGTGCGCCGGTCGCGACCGAACCCGATCGCGGCCTTGGCCTGTTCAGCAGCCCCCGCGTTCGAGGTCATTATCAGGATCACATTGCGGAAATCGACCGTGCGACCATTGTGGTCGGTCAGCTTCCCGTGATCCATCACCTGCAACAGGATATTGTAGACATCGGGGTGCGCCTTTTCCATCTCGTCCAGCAACAGCACACAATGCGGGTGTTGATCGACACCGTCCGTCAACATGCCACCCTGATCGAACCCGACATAGCCTGGAGGGGCCCCGATCAGGCGTGAAACAGCGTGTTTTTCCATGTACTCGGACATGTCAAAGCGCAACATCTCGACCCCGAGCGTGTCAGCCAATTGCTTTGCAACCTCGGTTTTGCCCACACCTGTTGGCCCTGCGAAAAGGTAGTTGCCGATGGGCTTTTCAGGTTCGCGCAGACCCGCACGCGCCAGTTTGATCGCCGAGGACAGCGCAGTGATGGCTTCGTCCTGCCCGAACACGACCCGTTTCAGGGACGCCTCAAGATCTTTCAGCGTCTCGGCATCGTCCTTGGAGACGTTCTTGGGCGGAATGCGCGCGATCTTGGCGACGACATTCTCGATTTCCTTGGTGCCGATGGTCTTGCGCCGTTTGGCCGCTGCAACCAGATGCTGGGCTGCGCCCGCCTCGTCGATGACATCGATGGCGCTGTCGGGCAGCTTGCGGTCGTTGATATAGCGGCTCGCCAGTTCGACAGAGGTCTTGATCGCGTCGGATGTGTATTTGACGCCGTGGTGATCCTCAAAATAGGGTTTGAGGCCCTTGAGGATCTTGGTGGCATCATCCACCGACGGCTCATTCACGTCGATCTTCTGGAACCGACGCGACAATGCGCGATCCTTTTCAAAGTGCTGGCGGAATTCCTTGTAGGTGGTCGAGCCCATGGTGCGCAGCTTGCCACCCTGCAAAGCAGGTTTGAGCAGGTTGGAGGCATCCATGGCACCGCCGGATGTCGCGCCAGCCCCGATCACGGTGTGGATTTCGTCGATGAACAGCACCGCGTCCTTGTGATCCTCAAGTTCGGTCACGACGGCCTTGAGCCGCTCTTCGAAATCACCGCGATAACGGGTCCCGGCCAGCAATGCGCCCATATCGAGCGAATAGATGGTCGTGCCCGAGAGCACTTCGGGGGTTTCGCCGGCCACGATCTTGCGCGCGAGCCCCTCGGCGATGGCGGTTTTGCCCACACCGGGGTCGCCCACCAGCAGCGGGTTGTTCTTGCGGCGACGGCAGAGCACCTGAATACACCGCTCCACCTCGGAATCGCGTCCGATAAGCGGGTCGATATCGCCCTCGCGGGACTTTTCATTCAGATCCACGCAGTATTTCGCGAGTGCGCTTTCTTTTTTCTCACCTTCGGTGACGCCTTGCGGCTCATCCTCGACTTCGGGCGCACCGGACACAGGCCGCGCCTCGCCAAAGGCGGGGTCCTTGGCAACACCGTGTGCGATGAAATTCACCGCGTCATAGCGCGTCATGTCCTGTTCTTGCAGGAAGTAGGCCGCGTTGCTTTCGCGTTCGGCGAAGATGGCGACCAGCACATTGGCGCCGGTCACTTCGGTGCGGCCCGAGGACTGCACGTGAATGGCGGCGCGCTGGATCACGCGCTGGAACGCGGCCGTCGGAACCGCCTCTGATCCATCAATGTCGGTGACCAGATTGGACAGGTCATCGTCCACAAATTCGTTGAGCGCGCCGCGCAATTCGTCAATGTCGACCGAACAGGCCTGCATGACGCGGCGGGCGTCGGGTTCATCCACCAGGGAGAGCAGCAAATGCTCGAGAGTTGCAAATTCGTGCCGGCGTTCGTTGGCCAGCGCAAGCGCCTGATGGATCGCTTTTTCCAGTGTCGTCGAGAATGAAGGCACGGCTCGTGCTCCTTTCGATCGGGGTCGGGTGGGGGCGCCAAGGAATGTCGAGGCCCCGTACCAACCATGGCCTCATGTGTTTAAGTTTGGTTGAACAACGCGCCGCTTCAAGGCTTTTCTTTGCACAAAACCTCACAATCTGCGTCAGGGGTGTGTTTTCGGTGTAGATTTAGGCGTGTATGAGAACAATCCGTCTCAGAAATTGTCCTTTCTGGTGCGGATTTCCGTGAACACGTCGGTGGCGTTTGCGCCGCTCATGCCCAAATGGGCCTGAATGGCGGGATCGTGAGCGCGCAGAAACGGGTTGGTTGCCAGTTCTTCGGACAGCAAAGAGGGGACAGTCGGGATACCGCTTGCGCGTTTTTCGGTCACATCCCGGACCCGCGATATAAGGTCGGAATTGTCCGGATCAATGGTCAGTGCGAATTTGGCATTGGCGGCGGTATATTCATGTCCGGAATAGACGACCGTGTCACCGGGCAGGGCGGCCAGCTTTTGCAGGCTTTCGTGCATTTGCGGCTTGGTCCCTTCAAACACCCGTCCGCATCCCAAAGCCATCAGGCTGTCCGCGGTGAACAGGGCCCGCGCACCGGGGAAGTGAAAGGCGACGTGATGGATCGTGTGTCCCGACACATCAATAACGGTGCCGGTTTCCGAGCCGATCTTGACCTCATCGCCCTCGGTCAGTGCGACATCCAGCTTGGGCAGGCGGTCGGCATCGGCAGCCGCCCCGATCACGCGGGCTGGGTGTTTGGCCAGCACGGCCTCCAGCCCGTCGACGTGATCCCAATGATGATGGGTGATCAGAATGTCGCTCAAGGTCCATCCCGTCTCGGCCAGCACATCAAGGATCGGGGCGGCCTCGGGCACATCCACCAGCGCTGTGGCCCCTGTTTCGGGGTCATGCGCCAGAAACGCATAATTGTCGGACAGGCAGGGGATTGTGCGGATATCGAGGGGCATGGCAATGGCGCTTTCTTGGGGTAGGGTTATATCAAAGGTGGCGTGTAGGGCCGCCAAGGGCAAGGGATCACGATGCATCTGGACGTGCAGGATTTGCGCAACTTCTACTACCGCAGCGCTTTGGGGCGGGCCGCGCAGGCTTCGATGCGGCGGCGCATGACCGAAATCTGGCCCGAAGCGGCGGGACAGACCGTGGCGGGCTTTGGCTTTGCCTTGCCGCTATTGCGCCCCTATCTGGCCGATGCGCGCAGGGTTATCGCGCTGATGCCGGGGCCGCAGGGCGTGATGCCTTGGCCTGCGGATGCGCCCAACGTCACCGTGCTGACAGAAGAAACCTTGTGGCCGATTGAGACGGGTCATGTGGACAAGCTGATCGTGCTGCACGGGCTGGAAACGTCCGAGCGGGCCTATGATCTGCTCGAAGAGGCGTGGCGGGTGCTGGGGCCGGGGGGCAAGGCGCTGTTCATCGTGCCCAACCGGGCCGGGCTGTGGTCGCGCCGGGATCGCACGCCCTTTGGCTATGGACGGCCCTATTCGGCCAGCCAGCTTGAGACGCAATTGCGCAAACACCAGTTCCTGCCGGAACGGCATCTGGGCGCGCTTTATCAATTCCCCTCGTCGCGCAGGGTCTGGATGAAGTCGGCACCCATGTTCGAAAAGGTTGGCCGCCTGATGCCGGGCATGTTCGCGGGAGGCGCGTTCATGGTTGAGGCGTCCAAGCTGGTCTATCCGCCCAAGGGCAAGGTGGTGCGGTCCAGGGCCAAGCGGCAAAAGGTGCCCCAGGGGGTGACGGCGCCGGTGGCTGGCCGGGTCTGATCCGTCGCACTACGTGAGGATGATCTGATCTTCGGTGATATCTGACAGGCCATTAATGCGAATGATGGCCATGCCCCTTTCGATATTGCTTGTCGGGGCAAAACTGACCCGCACATCCGTCACATTGTCACCCGGATTCTGCACGATATCGATATTTGTGACGGCTCCGTCGCCGAAGGACCCGATCTGCAAGATGTCTTCGTCTGTGTCGAAATCGGCAATCTCAAGGTACACGTACTCGGGCGCACCAAAGCCACCCCGAACCAAGGCGCTTATGGTGTCTTCGCCTTCGCCACCCGTCACGGTGGCCGGGCCGTCTTCATCATCATAAAAACCCATGACGTTGATCATATCGTCGCCTGCGCCACCAATGCCAGTCCCGCCTGGGTCCAACTGCAAGGTGTCATTGCCAAAACCGCCATCGCCCAAGGTGCCAGCGTTTGCGCCAATGAAGTCCGCGCCTTCACCACCAAAGGCTTCAGAGCCTTCGCCGCTGACAAACAAACGGTCATTACCGGCATCGCCGTAGAGCGTCGCCAGACCCGGCCCCCGTGCGTTCAGCCTGTCGTCTCCTTCGCCGCCGCGTGCCTCGCCGCCAAACATAGTGACCGAGTCGTCGCCCGCACCCGCATCTACCGTGGCGTTTGAGGTGCTGACATTGTCGTTTCCATCCCCGGCAACGATCACAACGCCGGGTTCGGTGCCGTCGATCCGTGAGAAACCCTGACCGCGTTCGGCAAACACCCCCTCGAAGGTGTCGTCCCCCACGCCGCCGGTCAGGGTCGTGTCGGCAAAGTCGGCGACAAGGGTGTCATTGCCTTCGCCACCATCAAGGGCCAGCCCGCTGGCACCGGCGGTCAACCAATCCGCGCCTGCGGTTCCGGTTGTGTCTTCGGTGACCACCTGCTCGGTCACGCCATTGCGGGTCACGATGTAGTCTTCGTTCAAGAACCTGATCAGGTCATCCCCATCGGTATTGGCTTCCAGATAGTGGACGGCCACGTCTGCATTGGAGGAAATCTGGGGCAGTACGTCCCGCATGGTGCCTGGCTCGGGCAAGGGGCGGCCACTTTCGGGCAGATCAAGGTCAACGGTTCCCAACAATTCAAGGCCAAGCTGCGCTTCGAATTCGGCCAGTTCATAGTCCAGCGAATTTCCGCCAAAGTCTTGCAGGCCAGGAATCGCGCCCTTGTTTTCAAAACCCTGATCGGACAGATTCGCCCCCTCCGGCACCAGATAAAACCGAGCCTCGTAGGTTTGGTAGACATTGGTAGGATTATCTTCGCTGTCGACGTAGATGATGCTGGCCAATGTGTCGGTCTCGTCGTCTCCCAGATCGAGACTGACCGCACCCGTGGACGGATCGACATCAAACGCAGCGCCCACATCCGGCTCTTCGGGGGGCGGTGGGGGCAATGGGTCCTGGGGGAGGTCCGGTGTGTCGGGTTCGCCAGATGTTTCCGGCGCGGTGTTTCCGCCGCCATCCTCCAAAGCGCCAAGCAACATATTGCCGGTCAACAAAGCCAGCAAAGCAAAAGGTCCCATACCGACCCCCCAGTCGAAATACGTCACTCGAATGCGAATGACGCTAGTTGGATTCAATGAGGTCGGCGCTTTGGCGCGGCCCTCGGACACAATCAGAAGTGCAGGCCAGAATTGTGTATTGGGGACGGAAGGGGGCCGGGTTTTGGACATCGACGCCATGTCCGATGACAGGAATCGCAGCCAAAGACGCACGTTTTGTGACCGAAATCCTACAATTCCTGCGGGCCAATAGGTCGCAGTTTCGTTAACTATTTGAAAACGCTTAAAAACCGCTCCGACCCTTGTTCGCGAACATATGTTGCGGGGTTCGATACCCTCTGCTACATCCCCCCTGATTTCCACGCTTTGGCCCAAATCAAGGCGTTCCCACGTCCCCGACCTTTGACCGCCTTCGGGTGGTAGAATGCGGGGCCAAGACATCGAAAGGGTGGACGTGTCCGAACCAGCTTCGATCTCCACAGGCATCGCGTCGCGCTATGCCACTGCTGTCTACGCGCTTGCCAAAGAGGGTAAAGCCGTCAAGAAAATCGAAAGCGATATTGAGGTGCTGAGCGCGGCCATGGCCGACAGCGCAGACTTCAACGCGTTGATCCATTCGCCGGTGTACAGCCGCTCTGAACAGGCTGCGGCCATTGCGGCTATCGCCAAAAAGGCGGGCATAAGTGACCTGATGGGCAACACGCTGGCCCTGATGGCTGAAAAGCGGCGCTTGTTTGTGGTGCCGCAACTCGTGCAGGCGCTGCGCAACATCATCGCCGAAGACAAGGGCGAGCTGACCGCAGACGTCACATCCGCCACCGCACTGACCAAGGCGCAATCAGACAGCCTTGCCAAGACGCTCAAGGCCCGCATGGGCAAGAACGTCACCATAAATGCGTCCGTCGATGAAAGCCTCATCGGCGGTTTGATCGTAAAAGTGGGCTCGAAGATGATCGACACGTCGATCCGCTCCAAGCTCTCTTCCCTCCAGAATGCAATGAAAGAGGTCGGATAAATGGGTATCCAAGCAGCAGAGATTTCTGCAATCCTGAAAGACCAGATCAAGAACTTTGGTCAGGAAGCAGAAGTGGCCGAAGTGGGCCGCGTTTTGTCCGTGGGTGACGGGATTGCCCGTGTTTATGGCCTCGACAATGTCCAAGCCGGTGAGATGGTCGAATTCCCCGGCGGCATTCAGGGCATGGCCCTGAACCTCGAAACCGACAACGTCGGTGTGGTGATCTTCGGTTCTGACCGGGACATCAAGGAAGGCGACACCGTCAAGCGCACGAACTCCATCGTGGACGTGCCCGTGGGCAACGAACTGTTGGGTCGGGTCGTGGACGGCCTTGGCAACCCGCTGGACGGCAAAGGCCCGATCAACGCCGCGCAGCGGTCGGTTGCGGACGTCAAGGCCCCCGGCATCATCCCCCGCAAATCGGTGCACGAACCGATGGCGACCGGCCTCAAGGCTGTGGACGCGATGATCCCGATTGGCCGTGGCCAGCGTGAATTGATCATTGGTGACCGTCAGACCGGCAAGACCGCCGTGGCCCTCGACGCGATCCTGAACCAGAAATCCTATAACGACGCCGCTGGCGATGACGAGAGCAAGAAGCTCTACTGCATCTACGTTGCCGTTGGCCAGAAACGCTCGACTGTGGCGCAGCTGGTGAAGAAGCTCGAAGAGTCCGGCGCGATTGAGTATTCGATCGTTGTGGCCGCGACCGCGTCCGATCCGGCACCGATGCAGTTCCTTGCACCTTATGCGGCGACTTCGATGGCGGAATTCTTCCGCGACAATGGCCGCCACGCGCTGATCATCTACGATGACCTTTCCAAACAGGCCGTGTCCTATCGTCAGATGTCGCTGCTGCTGCGTCGCCCACCGGGCCGCGAAGCCTATCCCGGCGACGTTTTCTACCTTCACTCGCGCCTTCTGGAACGCTCGGCCAAGCTGAACGAAGACAATGGTGCGGGCTCGCTGACCGCGCTGCCGATCATCGAGACCCAAGGCGGGGACGTGTCGGCCTTTATCCCGACCAACGTGATTTCGATCACCGACGGTCAGATCTTCCTTGAGACGGAACTGTTCTATCAGGGCATTCGTCCGGCGGTGAACACCGGTCTGTCGGTGAGCCGGGTTGGCTCCTCGGCCCAAACGGACGCGATGTCCTCCGTTGCTGGCCCCGTGAAACTGTCGCTGGCTCAGTACCGCGAGATGGCGGCTTTTGCCCAGTTCGGTTCGGACCTTGATGCCGCCACGCAGCAGTTGCTGAACCGGGGTGCGCGCCTGACCGAGCTGATGAAGCAGCCGCAATATTCGCCCCTGACCAATGCCGAAATCGTCTGCGTTATCTTTGCAGGCACCAACGGTTATCTGGACAAGGTGTCCGTGTCCAAGGTGGGCGAATTCGAAGCCAGCCTGCTCAAGTTCCTGCGCAGCCAGAAAACGGATTTCCTCAAGTGGATTTCGGACGAAGACCCCAAATTCAAATCGGGTGAGAACGTCGACAAGATGAAGGCGGTCCTCGACGAGTTCGCTTCGACCTTCGCTTGATCGGGAGGTAGGGCAATGCCAAATCTCAAGGACCTGAAAAACAGGATCGAGTCGGTCAAATCGACCCGCAAGATCACCAAGGCCATGCAAATGGTGGCCGCCGCGAAATTGCGGCGGGCGCAAGAGGCTGCCGAACAATCACGGCCCTATGCCGAACGGTTCAATGCCGTGATGGCGGGCCTGTCCTCGGCCGCGTCCGGGTCAGACAGCGCACCCAAGCTGCTGTCGGGCACGGGGTCGGACCAAGTGCATCTGCTGGTCGTGATGACCTCTGAGCGGGGCCTGTGCGGTGGGTTCAACACCAACATCGCCAAACTGGCGCGCACCCATGCCGCCAAGTTGCGAGACGAGGGCAAGACAGTCAAGGTTTTGACAGTCGGCAAAAAGGGCCGCGATCAGCTGAAACGGGATCTCGGCGACAAGTTCGTTGGTCACGTGGACATGTCCGAGGTCAAGCGGATGTCCTATGCGGACGCCCAAGGCGTGGCCAAGGATGTGCTGGGCCGCTTTGATGCGGGCGAGTTCGATGTGGCAACGATCTTTTTCGCGCGCTTCCAGAACGTGGTGACGCAAATCCCGACCGCGCAGCAGATCATTCCCTTTGCGGTGCCCGAAGGGTACGAGGCAAGCGAGACGCTGTATGACTACGAGCCGGACGAAGAGGCCATCCTGGCCGATCTTCTGCCGCGCGCCGTGGCCACGTCGATCTTTTCGGCCCTGCTGGAAAACGGCGCATCCGAACAAGGTGCGCGGATGTCGGCAATGGACAACGCGACTCGCAATGCGGGCGACATGATCGACCAACTCACGATCCAGTACAACCGCTCGCGTCAGGCCGTGATCACGAACGAGCTGATCGAAATTATTTCCGGCGCGGAGGCTTTGTGATGAGCGATCAGTACGATCCTGCAAAGTCAATGAACCCGGGCGACCCTGCCGCTATGCGATGGGCGATGGACATCGTTAACCGAATGGATGTCACAACTCTAGAAGAGTTGGACTTTGATGACAGTAGCAAGCTCAGAGCTTTCAAAGAGGCTCGTGAAAGCAAAATGAATTCCGGCGTGGAAGCGCTGTAAGAGAACCGGAGACGAAACATGGCAAACGCTAAAGGCAAAATTACACAAGTCATCGGGGCCGTCGTCGACGTCCAGTTCGATGACCACCTGCCGGAAATCCTGAACGCGCTGACCACCGACAACAACGGCAACAAGCTGGTGTTGGAAGTGGCGCAGCACCTGGGCGAAAACACCGTGCGCACCATCGCGATGGACTCATCCGAAGGTCTGGTGCGCGGTCAGGAAGTTGTGGACACCGACGGCCCCATCATGGTTCCCGTTGGCCCCAAGACCCTTGGGCGCATCCTGAACGTCGTGGGGGAGCCCGTTGACGAAGGTGGCCCTGTCGAGGCCGAAGAACGCCGCCCCATCCACGCAGACGCACCTGCCTTTGCCGAACAATCGACAGAGTCCGAAATCCTGGTGACAGGCATCAAGGTTGTCGACCTGCTCGCGCCTTATTCCAAGGGCGGCAAGATCGGCCTTTTTGGTGGTGCCGGTGTGGGCAAGACCGTTCTGATCATGGAACTCATCAACAACATCGCCAAGGTGCACTCGGGCTATTCCGTATTCGCCGGTGTGGGTGAGCGGACCCGTGAAGGCAACGACCTTTATCACGAGATGATCGAATCCAATGTGATCAAGCCCGACAACCTCGAAGAGAGTCAGGTGGCCCTCGTCTACGGTCAAATGAACGAACCTCCCGGAGCGCGGGCGCGTGTTGCTCTGACGGGCCTCACGCTGGCCGAACAGTTCCGCGATGCCTCGGGCACGGACGTTCTGTTCTTTGTCGACAATATCTTCCGCTTTACCCAAGCGGGTTCCGAAGTGTCCGCCCTCTTGGGCCGTATCCCTTCGGCGGTGGGCTATCAGCCGACACTGGCGACCGATATGGGCCAGATGCAGGAACGGATTACATCGACCAAATCCGGTTCGATTACCTCCATTCAGGCCGTGTACGTGCCTGCGGATGACTTGACCGACCCCGCACCTGCGACAACCTTTGCACACCTGGACGCGACCACCGTTCTGTCGCGTGCGATTTCCGAACTGGGCATCTATCCGGCCGTGGACCCGCTCGACAGTTCGTCGCGCCTGATGGATCCGCAGATCGTGGGCGAAGAGCACTACAAGGTGGCCTCGGACGTGCAGCAGATCCTGCAACGCTACAAGTCGCTGCAAGACATCATCGCGATTTTGGGCATGGACGAACTCAGCGAAGAGGACAAACTGACCGTGTCCCGTGCGCGCAAAATACAGCGTTTCCTCAGCCAGCCCTTTGACGTGGCCAAGGTGTTCACAGGCTCGGATGGTATTCAGGTGCCTTTGGAGGACACGATTGCCTCGTTCAAGGCGGTTGTCGCGGGCGAATATGACCACCTGCCTGAAGGTGCCTTCTATATGGTTGGCGGCATCAGCGAAGTGATCGCCAAGGCCGAGAAAATGGCTGCTGACGCAGCCTAAGAGATCGGGTGGGCAGGATTGCCCACCCTACGCCAACGCCCAAGGGTAGGGTGGGCAATCTGCCCACGGCCCTGCAAAGGAGGCAGCAATGCAATTTGATTTGGTATCCCCCGAGCGCAGCCTTGCGTCGATGGAGGCAACATCCGTTCAAATCCCCGGCGCGGACGGGGACATGACCGTCATGGCTGATCATGCGCCCACGATCACCACCTTGCGCCCCGGCGTGCTGAAGGTGGATGCGAGCGGGACGGTGCATGAGTTTGTCGTCACTGGTGGTTTTGCCGAGATCGGCACGCAAGGGATTTCGGTTCTGGCAGAGCGTGCCGTGTCCCGCAGCGACATCACCCAAACCGACATGGATGCGATGTTTGACGAAGCCCAAGACAGCTATAGCCGCGCCAAGGACACGTTCAAGAACGACTCTGGACCCATTGATGATGCAGCAAAACTGCTGGCTGACATGGTTGCGGTTGGGGCTGAAATCGGCCTGAGCACGAAACAGCCAAGCCTGTAAGGTCAGCCCGTCTGGTGCGACTTTGAAAGGTCCCGCAAAATGCGGGGCCTTTTTTGTGTTTTTTGCCTGATCCTGCGATCTTGACGTGCTAGCACTCCATAAGTTCGACAAAGACGATAGTATGAAACGATTACGTAACCATCTGATTGGCATCGACCAGGGCGACACTGTTCTGTTTTCCGACTTTGAGGATGGGGGCGAGATGTGGACGGGCCGTGGCCAGCGCGAACGCCGTCGTCGTATCGCGTTCGAGGAGCCTTTCCGATCCATCCCGGTCGTGCATGTGTCGATTTCGATGTGGGACGTGGATACGCAAACCACGTTACGTGCCGATATCACTGCCGAAACCATCACAGAGGGCGGGTTCGATCTGGTCTTTCGCACCTGGGGTGACACGCGCGTGGCCCGTGTGCGTGTGGCATGGATGGCGATGGGTGAGTTGCGCCAGGCGGATGAGTGGGATCTCTACTGAGCCCGGTGTGCTTTTGGCAAATCGGCCCTTCGGGGAGAGTTTTTCCGGCAAGATGAAGAGCGGATCAGCGCAGGATCGAGGCGAGGAACTTGCGGGTTCGGTCCCGTTTCGGGTTTGAGAAGATCGCCTCGGGTGGGCCTTCCTCGGCGATCACGCCTTGATCCATGAAGCAGACCCGGTCTGCCAGTTCGCGTGCGAACCCCATTTCGTGGGTGGCCAGTACCATCGTCATCCCTTCGTCCCTGAGCGCGCGGAGCACATCAAGCACTTCGCCGACGAGCTCGGGATCAAGCGCGGAGGTGATTTCGTCAAAGAGCATCGTTTGTGGTGTCATCGCCAATGCCCGGATCACCGCAACCCGCTGTTGTTGTCCGCCCGAGAGCTGATCGGGATACTTGTGCATGTGGCTGCCCAGACCAAACCGTTCAAACAGCGCCTCGACCCGGGGGTGCAATGCGCTGTCGGTTTCTCCCAGAACCCGGCGTGGCGCGAGGCACACATTGTCAAAGGCCGTCATGTGCGGAAACAGGTTGAAGGACTGAAACACGATCCCGATCCGTTGCCGGATGGGTGCGAGGTCAAAGCCGGGTTCTGCGATATCGAGCCCATCCAGCAGAACCGCCCCGTCATCAACAGGTTCGAGCCCGTTCATGCACCGCAGCAGGGTGGATTTGCCCGAGCCGGAGGCCCCGATCAGGCATACCATTTCGCCTTGTCCGATGGTCATGTCGATGCCTTTCAGCACCTGCGCATCGTCAAAGGATTTGGTGACGCCGCGCAACTCTAGTCTAGGATCGGGCATTGCGGTCCTTGTTCAGCAAATAATCTGCGTAACGTGTGGCGGGCACGGTGACGCAGAGAAAGATGATCGCTGCGGCCACATATGGTGTGAAATTCGCGAGCAGGCTTTTGAAGATACCCGCCTGGCGCAGGATTTCGACGGGGCCGATGAAGGACAGAAGTGCGACATCCTTTTGCAATGCCACCAGCATGTTCATGTTTGCTGGCACCACCCGTCGGATAGCTTGTGGCAGGATGACATAGCGCATCGTGTCACGTTCGCTGAGACCCAGGCAGATCGCCGCGTTGCGCTGACTGGCGTGGATGCTTTCGATGCCCGACCGCAGCACCTCGGCGACATAGGCCGAATAGGTCAGCACCAGCGCCACCGTGCCCCAGATATAGGGCGAGTTCCACGGGCGGGGCAGGCCGAGACCGGGAATGCCGAAGCCGACAAGGTAGACCAGCAGCACAACAGGTATGCCGCGGAACAGATCGACATAGACCGCCCCGAAAATGCGCAGCGGAAACAGCGCCGGATTGCGCGCGCCGCGTGCCAGCGCAATGGCCAGTCCAAGCGCAAAGATCAGCGGCACGGACCACGCGAAGATCGCTACATCCAGCACAAAGGCCTGCAACAGCCCCGGAAAGGTGCGCAGGAACACTTCGCCATCAAAGAACGACGCTTTGACCGCCTGCCAGCCGGGTGCAAGAGGGACCAGAACAAGGAGAAGGGCCAGCACCCCAAAGGTGCTGACCCCCGCAATCACGTTGGCCCGGCGGCGTTGCCGGGCCTCGTAGGCGGCGCGTCTTGTGCTCACTTGATCAGTGGAACGCCGGTGGCTTCTTGCAGCCATTCGGCCTCGATTTCGGCCAGTTTGCCACTGTCGCTCAGCGCGGTCAGTGCCTCGTCCACACAGGCCTTGAGCGGATTGCCTTCAGTCATCAGCATCCCGAATTGGTCCGGGTTTTCGGCCGCTTCGGGGTCGAATTGCCCCAACACCATTCCGTTGTCGAGCAACACAGCCGATGTAAACAGCGCCGTGGGCAGATCGAACAGGGCCGCGTCGATCTGACCGGCCTTGATCGCGGCGGTCACGTTGGCATTGTCGTCATAGACCAGCGGGCTTTGGTCGGGGGCGATGGTCTCCATCACGATGGGCAGCGCCGTGGTCGAGGCAACGACGCCCCATTTCAGGCCCTTCAGGCTTTCGAGCGTGGGTTTGGCCCCGCCCTCGGCGACCTCGACCGTGGTCAGGACCGCTTGGGGAGCGGTGTAGTACGGAGCGGAGAAATCGACGACCTTGTCGCGCTCGGCCGTGATCGAGAATTGCTGCATGTTGATGTCGAAATTCTTGGCACCGGGTTGGATCGCCTCGTCAAAGGAGGTGCGCACCCATGTGACCGCTTCGTCAGCAAAGCCCATCTCGCCCGCGAGGGCATAGGCTACGGCGGCCTCAAACCCCTGTTTGCTGTCCGGGGCATCGTCGATGACCCATGGGTAGTAGGCCGGGTTGCCGGTCGCGATTGTGAGCGTGCCGTCGGTCAGTGTTTTGCCAGCGGCGCAGTGGCCATCCGCAAGGGCGGCGGTGGCGGTGATTGTCAGGATGGCGGCGGTCAAAATGGTTTTCATGTGTGATCTCCCCGTGTGGTTGGGAAGATCATCGGCAATAGGGCGCAAGGTGTCCAGTGGGTTTGGGGGAGGGGGTGATGTTGGGGGCTGGCCAGGTGTAGCGGCGCACTTGAGTTGGCAAAATGGCTCACTTGATTTGTCAGGAAAATTTTTCCCGTAAATTGGCCCTCTAGCGGTCAAGAACTGACACGTACTCGCCTTGGGGTTTCTTCGACTTGGGTGCCTGTTTATCTGACTTGTCATCGGCCTCTTCTTCTTGACCGAACTCTGCTTCTACGGTCGTCTTCGCGCCGCCTTCCTCACCATAGTCCCACAAGTGCGTCACTGTCGAGGCCACCCATGACCCGTCGACATCCGGGGCCACGTTTGTGATGTTCAGCGGTGCCTCGGCACGCGCGTGTGGGTCGCCAATCAGCTCGAGGGTCAGCTCGCCTTCGCCAGCCCGCAATTCCTTCACGCGTGCGTCCGCCGCCTTCCGCGCATCCTCGCGATCCTGATAGACCTCTCGAAGCGTCATCGAAGGGCCTTTTTCAGCCGCTTTAACGGTCACGCGCTTGGTCGTTCCACTGCCCCGATCCTGCCAGTTCGCGATCACCTTGGAATAGCGCGAGCGCGGCTTCAGCTCCGGGTTGGCTTGCGTCCACGCGTTCACCTGTTCAACAAATCCGCGTGCGTTGGTCATCAGATCGGTGAAGATCGGCAAGAGCGCACCCGCCGGACCCAGCATGGCCGTCACGCTGTCGCGCAACAGCTTCCACTGCGCATTGAACCCCTGCAACACCCGCTCGGCGTCTGCATCCAGCGTCCCGTCGGCACCCATCGCCTTGTCCCGGATGCGCTGGTACTCTTCAAGGTTCGGAATGGCCGCGCGCAGGAAGTCCAGCACTTGTTTGTCTGCGAACAGCTCGCCCATCTTGAACGCGTCGCCACCGGTCATCTTCTCGATCACCATCAGCATGTGTTCGAGCGGATCGGTGCCTCGCTCGAGCGCGATCTTCAGCTCCTTCTCGATATCGGTCCCGGCGTCCTTGAACTTCTTGACCGTGTCAGGGGCCGTGATCTTGCCCATGAAGTTGGTCAGGTTCGTCGCCGCCTGATCCTCCGAGCCTGCCGCTTTCATGGCCACCTGAAGCGCAGCCGCCAAGGACGCAACGGCGTCCACTCCATCCATCTTGAGCGACTTCGCGCCCGCCGTGATTTCAGGAAACTTGCGCGCCATCGCGGCCAGCTCGAACGACCCTTCCTTGCCCGAGACGGCCATGACATCGAAGGCCTTCTTCAGCCGATCCGGTGCCACTTCGAGGTTGTCCATGATCGAAAAGCCGGAACTGGCCATCTCGTTCATCATTGATTTGGTGGCCACAGCCGCGATGCCCGTTGCCTCAATCGAGGCCAGCGCCTCGTCGAGGCCCAAACCCTTGCCCACGTAGGCCGAAAGCCCGTCGAGCAGTTCGACCTTGCCCTTGCCAGTCTTGCGCCGCAGATCATCCAGTTGCTGGTCCAGCGCCGCGACCCGATCGCCGCTGATCTCCGCCAGAATGGCGAAGTCGATCATCTTCTCTTCGAAGTTGCCCGCCACGATCACGGGGGCGGCAAGGGTTGCGGCCATCGCGGCCGCGCCCATCAGGCGACCACGCGCCTGACTGATCCGCTGTTCGCTGCGCTCGATGGCCTCCGCGATCGACACGAAGTAATCCAGCACCGTCTCATTGTTCGCGGGCCGGTCCTGAAGGTCAGGCGCGAGAGAGCCGACGGATCGCCGCTCGATCCGCGTCCCAACGCGGGCCGTGAACAGCACACCAAGTGACTGAGCGATATGCGCCCAGCCGTCGATGCGCTGTCCGGTGCGGCGATCCATCCCGGCCATGGCTTTACTTGTCGCTCTTCTTGCCTGGGCCCTGGTCTTTGGACGTCACCGTGGGTGCCTTTGTGGCGCTGCCCTTCAGGCGGATCGGCGAGGGCACGAGATACTTCGCTTGCGCGTCCGTCTTGTGAACAGTGTCGCCCACGGCGCGCAGATGGTTCCCGTCCCAGAACTCGGAGACGACCTCATAGGCCTTCGGCGTGTCCTGATCTTTTCCAGTTGGTTTTTTCGTCATGGTCTTGTCCTTCAGTTGGGTACTTTGGTGTCGTCAGGGCCTTTGGAGATGCCGCCATGCGTGTGCGTTGCACCCACGTCCTTGCCGTCATGGGTGATATCGCCGCCGGTTACGGTGATGCCGGATCCGGTCAGCTCGACGGTCACGCCACCGAGCACCACCACAGCCGATGCGCCCTTGAGCGTGATCGTGAGGCCGCCCAAGGTGAACACGGTCGCATCGCCATCCGCAGATGGTGCCGGGTTGGTGTCGGTGTAGCCGCCGCTGATCGCGAGCGACTTTTCGTCAAGATCACCCATGGGCGACATGACCGTCATCAGCGCGCCAACAGTCGGCGGGTTCCATGTCTTGGCCGCGCCGCCGGTGTCCGACCAGCGGATCCACGGCGAGACCAAGGGATTGTCGGCATCGCCCAGTTCGACCTTCACGCGCTGCGTTGCGGGATCGACGTCCACGACCTTGCCCGATCGCATGACATTGGCCTGTCGGCGCTCCAGCTCGACAATCTGGCGCTGCAGGCCAGCGATGATGGAAGGCAAACCGGACATCAGTCATCCAACCCCGGTTCTTGGATCAGCTCGAAATGCTCGGTCAGCTCGCGCTCCGAATCCGGCACCGCTGCATCCAGCGAGGCGGTACCGGAGCCGACGCTCGCGCCGATCCGCATGGCCTGCGTCCAGGACACCGAAAAGATCGACACGCCTTTATCATCCACATCGCCCGAATACAGAGTGTCCAGGCGGATGCTATCGGGGATCCCGACACGCGCATGGCTGAAGCGGTTCAGCTCGACAACCTCGGCCACGAGTTCGGTCAGGTCCAGGCCCTCGATCGCGCGGTTGCGCCCTTCGGTCAGGATGAACACCGCAAAGGCGCAGCCGTACCGGCGGGACGTGTCAGCCAAAGGTGTCGTGCGCGGTGCGCCAAGGAACGCCACGCGCAGCGCAGGCCCCCGGAAACTCGTGCGGCCCAGCTCGCTTGCGTCGAACCGCCCAGGCGAGATTGCCACGTCACAGCACGGCGGCAGATCGGCGTCATTCAACGCGGCCTCGATGGCTTGAAGGTGGGCGGCCAGCGTCATTGCAGCACCGCTTTCATGAAATCGCCGATCGCGCTCTCGATCTCGCGGGCGTTGTCGGTGCTGACACCCATGTAGGGGCGCGCCGGAATGGTGACCTGTTTGGCAAACACGCTGTCGCCACCCGCCTTGAACGCCAGCGCCTTGGCCTTCTTGGGTTTGATGACGCCGCCAAAATGGTGGATGGCCGCGTAGCTCAGCGGTGAGCCAACGGTGATGGAGTTCAGATCATCGAGACCACATCAGCCACCGAAACACGCCGCTCGGCGCATACGGTTCTGATGATGATCCCTATGATGCCGGAAAACCGCTGGCCATGATCCAAGTGCGGTTGCACTAGACGATCCCCCCGCCACGGCGCTCGTAAGCGATCTTGATGTCGATCGGTTCCATGGGGCGGCCTTGCCCGCGCGCAATCATCGCGGCCAGTTTCATGGTCTCACCTAAGGCACGGAATGCACCGGGTTTGTTGCTGACCTTGCGGGCGGTCTCGCGCAGATCCTCGCGGTCGATCTGCCACGCGTCGAGGAAAGCCTCTACATCCTCCGGGAATGGCCGCATCACATTCACCCGGAAACCGATGCGCGACACCACCTGCGTCGAAGCATGGTTGATGTCCCGGCTGGCATAGGGCGTTGTCGTCTCGTCATTGCCGAGCAGGACGAGGCCGCACTTGGCCTTGTCCCGGAAATACCGCAGCTCGTTGATGCTTTCCTCGGAGAGGTTCTGAGCCTCGTCGACAATCAGGAGGGCGCTGAAACCATCGCGCTTGAGCGCCGTGGTGATGCCGAGCTTGAGCGTCGCACCGTTCTTGGTGTCGAGGCCAAGCGCCGTACCGATCTCCGTCTTCATCGTGTGCGGGCTGCGGCTCGAAGGGCTGAGCGTGACGATGTAGACGTGCGGGTGCATCGCCTGAAACGCCTCGGCGGCTTCCGTCTTGCCCAGACCCGAGACGAGCGTGGCAATCGCCATGGTGGGCATCATCTGCGCGTAAGTGAAGGCCTCGAACAGTTCGCGTGCCACGCGGGTCTGCAGAAAGGCCGGCTCAACAGGCAGCGCAGAGCGGGCCTCAGTTTCGGTGCGAACCTGTGCGATCAGCTTTTCGACGGCTTTGGTCGTGGTGTCGTAACGGCCACCGTAGGTGCCGTCATACCAGCCCGAGAATGTACCAATGGCCATGTCGGCCCGGCGTGCAACCTCGGATTTGTTCCACCCCTGCTGAGCCGCGAGAATGGCCACCGTCTTCGTGGCAACAGTCCAGCGCTCGGACAGATTGGCGTCGCCCTTGAAGTCCGGCACGCTCTTTGGGCTTGAAAATACGCTGGCTTTGCTCGTGCCTTGATCTGATTTCCCGTTCATGGGATATTCCTTGTGTTAAGAGAGAGACTTTGAAGGGGGCGGTTTATCCGCCCTCTTTTTTTTGGCTCGGCGTGTCGAAGATGCTCGACACCCCAAGCGATGCGGCAAGACCGGAGCCGAAACCGTCATTCTCACTGTCCGTCGTGGTTCGGTGCTTGTCGGAAAACTCGAGACCAACCACCTTTGGCAGCGCCACGTCGATCGGTTCAGGGTCTGGGATCTGCGCGGCGACTTGTGCGGGCGTCAACTGGCGGGCAAGCCGTAGCATCTCGCGGTTCGCCTTCAGGAACTGGCGCTTCAGTTTGGCGTGTTCGCGGGCGGCACCGGCATCGTTGAAGCCCACGGCCTCGATGCACTCAGCGAAGTCGATGAACCGACCGTCGAGGGTGTAGACATAGACGCCGCCGTGCATGTTCTCGGGATCGAACCGGATCATCAGCTTGCGGCCTGCATGGGCGATCAAGTGTTCGCTCCAATAGCGGTTGCCCGCGAGGTGGATTTCGCCGTTGCCCTTGCGCGCCGTCTTGCCTTCACCAGCCAGCAGAAAGAACTGACGCTGCAGGGCCGAGGCCTTGCGCACCATCACGCCCGGCTTGTCGATGCTCTCCTGAAACACCTCATGGAAACTGCGGCCTTTGGCAGTTTGGGTGTTCCTGTCCTTACGGGTGTTGTGACGCATGATTTCATGCGCAACAAACTTCCGGAATTCGTCGATCGGGATAGCGCGGGCGCGGTAGTTCTCGGGCTTGGCGTCGATCGTGTTGCCGGTGAACGCGCCGTCCATCTTGGGGTGACGTGAAATGCGATCAACCATGTCGCGCCACGCCCGTTCGATTGGCTTGGCCTGCCCATGATAGGGGGTGGTGTTATGAACCTCGACGCCGAGCTGTGTCAGCACCCCGCGCGGTTCCTCTTCTTTGATCTTGAAGCGGAAGCGATGCTTCATGCCGCCGCCGGTGATCCACTTCGACATGAACGCGCGACCGTTGTCGAAATAGACATGCTCGGGGAAGCCAATCGCTCTTGTGCAGGCCGCGCACTTCGCCGAGCCACCGGTAGAGCGTGCGCTGCGGAACTTTCGATGAAATCTCGACCAAGGTCAGGGCGACCATGTCAGGCTTGCTCTCGCGCAGCTTGGCGATCTGCTGCACCAGCTTGAGGCGCTTGTCAGCTTCGGTGCGCGATCCCTCGGGGGCCGTCTGGAAGCGATGCCAGAGGCTTTCCGATACCAACTCCGCGCGCTGATCGCGTTCCTGGGCGGTGACCTCGTCGATCATGGCGTTGGTGACGAGTTCAGCCTGAAGGAAGTGAGGCAGCAGGGTGTAGTGGTATTCTTTGCGCACACCGCGTTGTCCACCGCCGCCTGCGACCTCACGTGATCGGTTTTTGTCAGCGTCCCAATGGTTGTCGCGGGCCGTCCTGCGCAGCGACTTCTCACTGCCGGGCAGGCTGGCGTGGCGCAGCGCGACGAGGTCAGAAATCGAATACCACTCTTTCATTGATCGCTCGCAATCCGGGCCAAGAATTCGTCCCGCCAGGCCTTCTTGCCTTCGCCCCAGTGTGCGATCTGCTTTTCCATCCAGGCAGCTTTCGCACCCAAGGGCTTAGCGGGTTCGTCGAGGTCGCCGATTGCGATGCGCCAGTCCTTCACCGAGCCATAGCGACCTTCCGCAATGTCGTCGGCGCAGCGCTCGATCTGCATGGGATCGTCCAGCTTTGCGATCGCCTTGAGCTGGACCATGTTGTCCGCGATGCTCGAGCGTGAAAGGCTTCGCAGGGCGTCGACACCGAGCGTCTTAAACAGAGCGATATCGTCTGCGTTACTGCGACCAGAGCGCCCTGTTTTGCGCTCCATGATCTCGCGGTAGGAAACATGTGGCAAAGTTTGCCGCTTGCTGTCCTGATCACTGCTTTTGCGGTCACCTCCATGCGCATATTCCGGGTTTTTGGCCCGAAAGGCTTCATCCCAAATGCCCATCGAAATGGCACGCTCCGCTGCCGTCAACTCCCTGCGCAACAGGTTCTCTTCGACCTCGACCAAGTCGGCCTCGTCGTCGTCGAGATCACGAACAGCGGCGCGGATTGCGTCCCGTCCCAAAAGCTCGTGGGCGCGCAACCGGTGTGCGCCAGCGACAAGATCAAAACGCCCGACTTCTGTTGGACGTACGACAATGGCTTGGTGCAGGCCGTTCTCTTCGATCGAGAGCGCGTACTCTTCTGCACGATGCTCGTTGACGTCGCGAAGCCGCACACCGATGTCGATCAGCTCAATGGAAACGAACTGCTCTTCAGTCATTGGGCGTCACCCCCGGCGTCGCTTCCGATCTGTAATTGAGCGCGAGCACGCTCACCGAACGATTTACGATCAAAAGTCACCCGAAAATCTCCCCGATCCAAAGCAACCCAAACAGGAGCACAAAGAGGCTCAGCGCGCCGATAATGTCGCCGACCCAGACCCACGCGGCGTGGCGCACGATACGGCTCACACGGTCTCGTATCGACGGGCGGGAGGAGGTGCCCGCCGATACGGTCGCGCGGCCTTTCGGCGTCTCCGCGAGTGGAGCTGACGTTGTGACAAAAGTGTCCGGGAGCCGAACAGAACCTCCGGACAAGGTGGCCCGACTAGCGGCTGAGCCGCGAGGCGTGGTCGGGCGATCTGGAATGATCTCTGTGGGCATCATGCGGCCCACCGGTTGAACTCTTCGGCCTGCTGCAAAAGGCGATAGGAATACAGCGACAGAACAACATCGCGACCGGCGTCATCAATCAGCTTGTCGAGGGTCTTCTTGCTGCGCGGTCCGGCGTTCAAACCGTAGGTGTAGGTACGAACTGTCGTGGAACTGATACCACGATCCTTGCACCACTCCTCAAGTTTGATGCCGCGCCCTTTGAGAGCGCCCATGATGGCCTGGTGTAGCCATTCGCCTGCTGCAGGATCGGGTGTTCGTTTCATAGCTCGCCTCAGATGTATGCGTTATGCCGTTGCCTCAACTAACGGCATTTCTGCGTTATATTGAGTGCACATGTCAACTGCTTTTCTGCGCTGCGCTGCCTGTCTAATTTTTGAGGTTTCCGAATCGCGGTTTGTCTGTCACGTCTTGGCGATGCTTGGGACTGGTCAAAGAATGCGCGCGGCGATCGAAGCGCGCGGTTTTAGCGAAGCGGCAATTTCTGCTAGGCTAGGCGTCCACAAGAGCACCTTTAACAATTGGCTCAACGACCGATCCGAACCAAAGTTCGCCACTTTGCTGTCCTTCTGCGAGATCGTCGGAGTGGACATTGGCAGCATCATCAAGCGTGACACCGACAGCCCTGTGAACCTTCATATCGACGCGGCAGATACCCGGTATGCCGAGATCGAATGCTACCCTTTTCCCGATGCGGATACGCCCGACATTCCCATTCAAGACCCGCCCGTGGCTTTCCTTTTGGAGTGGCTGAACCGTTCCGGCATCGACCCTGCCCACGCCTCCATAATTCAGGTCGCCGATGATGAGATGAAGCCTACCTTCAGCGAGGGCGATTTAGTCCTAGTCGACCACCGCAGCAACCGGACCGAAAGCAAGCGCGATGTCTATGCCGTGCGCGAAGGCGACCGGATCATTCTGCGCCGCCTGGAATACAACTTGGATGGCAAGATACTTGTGATGCACTCGGATCGCCATGACGTCCCATCGACGTTCGCATGGCGTGGGGAGCAAGGCCATTACCGCGTGATTGGTCGTGTCGTTTGGCTCGGGCGAAAACTGTAGGTACGACAGCGATAACTCGAATGTACCCACAGAACACGCCCAACCAGACGTCACCGCTGAGTTCGAAATCATCGGCGAGGTGGTGTGGTCTAACCGGGCGTGTCAGAATATTGGATACTGATGCAAAATAACGATTTTGGAAGGATCAAACCATGACCAAAACCAGTCGAAGTTTACTAGCGGCCTGCTTTGCCCTGGGCGCGATTTCAGTGACGACCACAGGGGCATCCGCAGCAAACATGAACGTCGATTTTGAAGGTTGCGGAACTGGTAAACTCGCGCTGGTTTCGTCCGAGATTTCAGCCGCCACTCTGTCCGATGGAGAGTTCTTAGTGACGCTTAAAAACGTCTCACCTGATGACGTCCACGGCGCGCTCATGCGCTTCAAGGTGACGGCCGGTGACCGCCCCACTCCGATCGCAATGGGCGTTGCTGGAAATCCGGCCTTTTTCTTCGGTGGATTAAAGCCCGGCGAACAGATCAGCGTCGCGATCTACCATTTCATGGGCGAGCGCGAACTCGGTTTTGCTCTGGAAGCTGAAGAGGTAAGCGCCACGTTTCAGGTCGATCATTTCTTTACAGCAGATCGTGAGCTTGTGCCGTGCGGTCAGTAGAATTTTGCATCGGGCGAACTGATACGGTCCGCCCTGCCCAATGCGTGAAAAAGTGCCGCTACTTCCAAACGAAAGGTGCGCACCTCACTGTCCCCGATCATGCCTATATACTTGAGCGAACGTTCGGTCTCTGCGTTACCAAGGGAGTAGGGACACATCGCCGGAACTTCTCGACTTCAGGCTTTCAACGCCGCAGCTATCTTGAGGCGCTCTCCACCCTTTATTCACTGGCTTTTGAAAGCCTTTCGAAAGCCGTTCGTCGGTGCGCGCACTTCGCCAATTCAAATGCGCCACAACAGCCTCGCCGCTCTTCTTTGCCATTTCATGTGAACCGCCGTTGTTCTCGCTCTGTCGATCGTCGCGCGTGCATCGGCCTTTTTTCTATGGCGTTCAGCGGATCCCGGCCTTACCCACCTCTACCCGCCTCTTTTGCCATCTCATGTGATCCATAACACCAGGTATTCCTGGGCAGCTGCAATAGGAAAGTCAGCTTAGAGCCCATATTGCCATATGCTGCCACATCTACCAATGTCGGCTCCATGTTGTTGTTTCTGGAGATTCGTCGGCTCGCGCAGGTGCGCAAATGAACGAGTACCAAGGCGTAATTCTGCTGGGAGCCATAGTAGTTGGATTCTTGCCTGTTACGATCATGATCGTTTTTTGCCTGTTAACAGGACGGACAACGGCGCTCTTTTCACATAAGAAAGCAGAACAGGTCGAAGATTCACCATTTCTTAGACTTATGGGGCGCCTAAGCCTTATTCTGTTTCCCGCTTACATTGTATTACTTCTCCTCTATGCGTTCCTTAACTTGAGTGGAGCTGGATCAGGCGAGTAGGGTTGCGATGTGAACCAAAGCAGTCATCGGCGCAATCGCAGCGAACTTCCGCAAAGTCCGCACCTGACCTCTCACTCCGCCGCATACATCCCGTCGTAAATCGGGCTCAGCGTTTCGGCCTCAAACAGCGACGACACGGACGTGCCGTGCCAGATGTTCAGGATCGCCTGGGCAAAGACAGGGGCTGTGGGCACGATGCGGATGTTGGGGGCAGATTTCACGGCATCAGTTGGTTCAATCGAATCCGTGATCACCAGCGATTTCATCACAGATGCCGTTACCCGCTCGACCGCGGGGCCGGACATGACGCCGTGCGAGATATAGGAATGGACCTCATTGGCCCCGTTTTCCGTCAGCACCTC
This sequence comes from uncultured Tateyamaria sp., assembly GCF_947497045.1. Classification (GTDB taxonomy): domain Bacteria; phylum Pseudomonadota; class Alphaproteobacteria; order Rhodobacterales; family Rhodobacteraceae; genus Tateyamaria. Next base: position 140,853 of record NZ_CANMEU010000006.1, read on the forward strand.
GGCGGCTTTGCACAGCGTGCCTGCGGTGTCGACCATATCGTCCACGATGATGCAGGTCTTGCCCGACACATCCCCGATCACGGTCATTTCCGCCACTTCGCCCGCCTTTTCGCGGCGTTTGTCCACGATGGACAAGGGCGCGCCGAGGCGTTTGGCCAGATCACGCGCGCGGGCCACACCGCCTACATCCGGCGAGACGATCATCAGATCGTTCATCCGATCCGCAAATTGTGTTTTGATATCAAGGGCAAAGATCGGCGAGGCGTAAAGGTTGTCCACCGGGATATCAAAGAACCCCTGGATCTGGGCTGCGTGCAGGTCCATGGTCAGAACCCGTTCGATGCCTGCGCCCACCAGCATGTTGGCCACCAGTTTGGATGAAATCGGCGTGCGTGCCTTGGTGCGGCGATCCTGGCGGGCATAGCCGAAATAGGGGATTACGGCGGTGATGCGGGCCGCAGAGGAACGACGCAGGGCGTCGCACATGATCAACAGCTCCATCAGGTTGTCATTGGCGGGGTTCGATGTCGGTTGGATGATGAACATATCCTCACCGCGCACATTTTCGAAGACCTCAACGAAAATCTCGCCATCGTTGAACCGCTCCACCCGCGCCTCGACAAGGCCCACATTGACACCTCGATGCAGTGACATGCGCCGCGCGATGGCTTTGGCCAACGGCAGGTTGGCATTGCCCGAGATCAGCTTGGGCTCTTGAATGTTTGGCATATGTCGGTCCCCGTGCAGCACGATATGTGACAGATTCGTGTTGTTGACACCACCTAGCACGGGCGTACGGTCGCGCGAAACAAAAGACCCCCGAACCGGAGATAGAAATGGCCCATATCGATTATTATTTTGCGACACTGTCCCCCTACACCTACCTTGCTGGCACCCGCTTTGAAGCGATCGCGGCCAAACACGGGGCGAGCGTGAGTTACAAACCGCTGGACGTGGTTGCGCTGTTTGGACGGACGGGCGGCACCCCGCCCAAGGATCGCCACCCAAATCGCGTTCAATACCGTGCGCAGGAACTGGTGCGGCAGGCCAAAAAGCTGGACATGCCCTTCAACCTCAAACCCGCGCATTGGCCCACCAACGCGGCCCCGTCCTCCTATGCGATCATCGCCGCCCAAGCGGCGGGGGGTGGTGATCTGGGCGCGCTCGTGCATGCGGTCTTGCGTGCCGTCTGGGCTGAGGAAAAAGACATCGCGCAAGACGACGTGATCAAGGCATGCCTGAGTGAGGCGGGCTTTGATCCGTCACTGGCCGATAGCGGCCTGCTCAGCGGGGCCGAAACCTACGCCCGCAACCTCGAAGAGGCGGTGGACAAGGGTGTGTTTGGCGCGCCGTTCTACATCGTGGACGGGGACCAGCGGTTCTGGGGGCAGGACAAGCTCGATGATCTGGATATGCACCTGTCCGGCGATCTGTGATCCCACATATCCACCGGCGGACCTTTGGGACGGGCTCACGGCCTGTCCTCGCCATCCATTGCTCGCTGGCGCATTCCGGTGCGTGGCGGGGCGTGGGCGCGGCACTGTCGGATATCGCGACGCTCCATGCCTATGACCTGCCCAATCACGGGAAATCCGGTGATTGGGACGGGCAGGGGGTGATGCACGACACCGCCACCGATATGGCGCTGGCGGTGCTGGATGAGATTGGGCCGGTCGATGTGATTGGGCACTCTTTCGGGGCGACGGTGGCCTTGCGGCTCGCGATCGAGCATCCGATGCGTATCTGCTCCACCATCCTGTTTGAACCCGTCTATTTCGCACCTCTGATGGCCGACGATCCGGGATTTGCAGGCGGCTACAGGCATGACACCGCAGCCTACGATCAGGCGCTAGAGGCCGGGGACACGGCCGCTGCCGCAAAAGCGTTCAACAGCACATGGGGCGATACCGCCGCTTGGGACACCTTGCCCGAAGCGAGCCGGACCTACATGGCCGAGCGCATCCATTTCGTGCGCGACAGCGCCCCGTTTCTGATGAACGACAGCGCGGATTTGCTTGCACCGGGACGATTCGCGCAGGCCACCGGCCCGGTCTTGCTCATGCGGGGCGAAACGTCACCCTGGGCAGAGGATTTGAATGGGGCCATCGCGCGCAGGTTGCCAAATGTGCAAGAAGTCTCGTTGCCGGATCTTGGGCATATGGCCCCGATCACGCACCCTGATCGTGTTGCCACCCATGTGCGCAGCTTCTGGGCGGCGCAGGGCCAAGGCCTCAGGTCGGCTCGTCTATGATGTGATCTTCCCAATCGTCATCAGCGACATCGTATTCGCTGACGGTGCGCCCGCGCATGGACACGCCTGCGTCATGCACGCTGTCCGGGGTACCGCTGATCAGCGGGTGCCAGTCTGGCAAGGGCTTGCCCGCATGCAGCAGACGATAGGCGCAGGTCTGGGGCATCCAGTAGATATGACTGTCGATGTTGGAGGGTTTGAGGACAATGCAATCGGGCACAAATTGATGGCGCGTTTCATAATAGGCGCAGCGGCAGGTCGCATCGTTCAGCAAACGGCAGGCCACATTGGTCAATTCGACCCGCCCGCTGTCCTCGTCTTCCAGCTTGTTGAGGCAACACTTGCCGCACCCGTCACACAGGGCTTCCCACTCGGCGCGGTTCATCTTTTTCAAAGGGGTCGTTTCCCAATACCGGGGCTTGAGCCCCACGCGCGGGATCGGGTCGCTCACAGCGCCCCCAGGATGGCACGAGACTGTGCACTGTCGCGATCCATCTGCATGATCAGCGCGTCCAGCCCGTCAAATTTTTCCTCGTCGCGCAGATAGGACACAAGGGCGACGGACAAGGGGGTGCCGTAAAGGTCACCGGAAAAATCGAACAGGAATGTCTCAAGATTGGGGCGATTTTCCCCGAACATCGGGCGCACACCCATGCTGGCGACCCCATGATAATGCCCGGCATGGGGCCCTTCGAGCACATCGACCAATACTGCATAGACCCCGAACCGGGGTGGATGCAGACCATCAATGGACATGTTGGCAGTTGGGTATCCCAACTCGCGCCCGCGCTGCTCGCCGCCGATAACCGGGCCTTCGATCCGGTGCCAATGCCCAAGCATCGAGGCGGCGTCCTGTGGCCGCCCATCACTCAAGGCCTGACGGATCGCGGTCGAAGACACGGTGGCTTCGGAGTGTTCCAAAAGGGGGGCGATGGTGACGCCAAATCCCATGTCGGCACCAAAGTTCTTCAGTGTCTCGGCAGTGCCAAGGCGCTTGTGCCCAAAACAGAAATCAGCCCCCACAACCACATGGCGCAGGCCCAACCCTTCGCAGATCACGCGGCTGGCAAACTCCTCGGGGGTGAGGCTCGCCAGTCCCGCGTTAAAGGGCAATTCGTACAAGTGCTCCACCCCCAGCTTTTCAAGACGGCTGGCCCGGGCTGCTTGGCTCATCAGGCGAAACGGCGCGGCGTGCGGGGCAAAATACGCCCTCGGATGTGGCTCAAAGGTCAAAATACCCAAGGGGGCACCGGGGGCGGCCGCACGGGCCAGATCAATCACCGACTGGTGGCCCAGATGCACACCGTCAAAGTTGCCGATGGCCACGGTTGCGCCGCGACTCGACTGATCAACAAACTGATAATCCCGGATGATCCTCATAAGCGCCATGCCTAGCGGCACCACTCCGCAAGGGCAAGCAGGCGGCCCTGTCTTCTTTTGACCAGAAATACCGCGGGGGAGGCGTAGCCGGGGGCGGAGCCCCCCAAATAATGAATCCGGCCTTCGGCTCCTAGTCCGTCACACCATCAGTCGAACTTGCGCGACGGAGCCAGCACCATCGCCTCACCCACCAACACCTTCTTGCCCTCAACACTGCAATGGCAATCCAGCTTCACCCGGCGCTTGGCAAAATCAATGTCGATCACCTTCACCTCGGCATGGACCAGATCGCCAGGACGCACAGGGGCGAGGAACTTCAGCGACTGGCCCATATAGACGGTGCCATGACCGGGCAGCTGTTCGCCAATCACCGCAGAAATCAGACCAGCGGTCAGCATCCCGTGGGCGATGCGGCCCGCAAAGATCGTGTCGCGGGCATAGTCGTCATCCATGTGGACAGGATTGTGATCGGTGGAGACTTCGGCAAACAGTTCGATATCGCGATCCTTAACCTCTTTGCGCAGATACCGGGTCATGCCCATTTCGATGTCTTCGATACAGATCGTGCCGCGGGGCATATTGTCCAGCATATCGGTCTCCGGTAATTTTCTGACGCTTTGCGCGCCTCTCACGCAAGGTAATTACTTTGCGCGCGCAGAAAATCAAGCAGAAAGAAGGTCAGCGCAGATGCCCTATCGCAAAGGTCGGGCTGCTTTGTTCGGCCTGCAAATAGGTCTCAAGCGCCTCTGCATCCGGTTGGGTTACGGTTTTTGTCTCGCTTGCGGCCAACCCACCCGAGATAAACAGCGAATCGATATCCTCGCCCATCGCGCCTGCTATGTCCGTCAGCACCCCATCACCAATCGCCAGAATGCCGCTGTCAGCCACGTCCACACCCAGTTCCGCCAGGCGACGGCGCGCCAGATCATAGATCGGCGGATGGGGCTTGCCGAAATAAAGGCTCTCACCACCCATCTCTGTATAAAGCTGCGCCAGCGCGCCCGCGCACCATTCACGCACGTGACCCCGGTCCACGACGATATCCGGGTTGGCACATAGCAGCGGTAAACCCAGTTGCTTGGCCATCAGGAACTCACCGCGCATGGTGTCGGGATCGGCCATCGGGTCGCGCGGGCCGGTGCACACGATGCCCGTGGCCTGCTCCAGCGGGACCATCTTGATATCGACCGGGTCCTTGATCACGCCGATGGGTTCAAAGAATTTCTCCTCCCCCGGCTGCCCGACGAAATAGACCTTGTTGCCAACCGCCCCGCGAAACATCGCCGTGCGGGCACTGTCGCCCGAGGTGGCAATCGTGTCCCAGGCATCATCCGGCACACCAAAATGGACAAGCTGCTTTTTCACTCCGGCGCGCGGACGGGGTGAGTTTGTGACCAGCACCACCTTGCCGCCCTTGGCGCGGTAGGTCTGCAAGGCGGCAACCGCTTCGGGCAGGGCTTTGACCCCGTTGTGCACACAGCCCCACAGATCGACGAACAGTGCATCATAGCGGTCTGAAACCTCGGCAAGGGATGAAATGATCTGGGCCATGCGGCAAATCTCCTGAAGGTGCGAAAAAGACGTAAGGCGGACGTGTCGTCCGCCCTGTTTGGCCTCAGACCTTGAGGTTGGGAATGATCTGCTTCTTGCGGCTCATCACGCCGGGCAGCACGACAGTGTCACCGCTCACGCTCACATCAAAGCTCTTTTCGGCCACCCCTTTCACCCGATCATTGGGGATCAGCATGGTGGCTTCCTCGTTCAGAATATCGACAACGAACAACAACACCTCGTCTGCGCCGTCCTCGCGGGCAACCTCGCCCATGGAGGCGATGAGGCTGTCTTTGCGATCCAGCACGATCCTGGGGGCTGTGGTCTCCAGTACGGAGACGCGGAACTGTGTACCATCGACCTCGTATTCCTTGCTGTCCATGCGCAGCAATTCGGCATCTGAAAAGGCGGACACATCCGATTTCGCCTCGAACATCTCCGCTGCATATGCCGACAGATCAATGTCGAGATCGTTGGCCAGCCCATGTGCAATCGCCTTGTCTTCCTGCGTCGTGGTGGGCGAGCGGAACTCAAGCGTGTCCGAGAGGATGCAGGACAGCATCGCGCCCTTGATCGCGGAAGGGGCCTGCGCCATGTCCTTGCCGATCATCTTCCACATGATGGTGGCGGTGCAGGCCAGGGGTTCAATACGAATATCGATAGGGCCTTTGGTCTCAAGCCCGCCCACCAGCTTGTGGTGATCAATGATCGCCGTGATGTCCGCATCATTGATCGCGTCGGGCAGTTCGGCGGGGTTGTTGGTGTCCACGATAACCACGGGCTGATCTGCCGCCACGGCGTCGATGATGCGCGGCTTGGGCAGGTTCCACTTGTTCAGCACAAAGGCGGCCTCGGTGTTGGGCTCGCCAAGCAGGACCGCTTCGGCATCCTTGCCTTTGATCTCGTTCAGATACCAGGCCCAGATGATGGGCGATCCGGTAGAGTCGGTATCTGGGGATTTGTGGCCGAAAACGAGGGTGGTCATGGGGGTCAGGTCCTGAACTAGAGGTCATTTTGCGCCCTTATAGCAAGGTGTGGGGCCATGTCACGGGGGGCAGGGCTGCGCTGATGTCGCGGCGCGGATTTGACGGATGGCATTGCACGGGGTTATGGTTGGGCATCTGAAAAGGAGTGCCCTGCACATGGATCAGCTGGTTTAACCGCACACCCATCCTTGCGCCGCGATCTGGCGCGCCTTTCTTCAGGAGTGATCTGACAATGGACAAGTCCGACTGACCCGCTTGGCGGGCGCAGACCCTATTGGCCCTGCACGGCCAATGTCCCGATCCCATATGACAGATGAGGCACATCATGCCCAAATCCAAGAAACCAAACCGCACGCGCGGTGACACCCGCACCTTGCCCAAGACAAAGCGGCCTTCCCAACCCCCGGCGCGGCCTGGGCTGGCGGACACCCCGCACCTGCGCACGCAAATCCGGGGTGGGCGACCGCCCCGCTTTCCGGGGCGCACCGGCGGGCGCTAGGGCTTGCATAGAGGCCGCGCGTGGGGTTTCCTCGCGCGGCCCGATCTTTTCAAAAGTGATCCCGTGACGCTGCGCGAAACCGACCTTTACCCCCCCGTCAAAGCCTTTCTGGAAGGGCAGGGATATGTGGTGAAGTCCGAAGTGGGGGCTGCGGATGTGGTCGCGGTGCGCGGGGCCGAGCCACCTGTGATTGTCGAGTTGAAACTGGGGTTCTCGCTGACCCTTGTGCATCAATGCGTGGCGCGCCTTGCAGTCAGCGATGACGTCTACATGGCCGTGGGGCGCGGCAAGGGAAAGCGGTTCCTCAAATCGGTCAAGGACATGACGCGCCTGTGCCGCCGCCTTGGCTTGGGCCTGATCACGGTGCGCAGCAGCGACGGGCTCGTGACGGTCCATTGCGATCCCGGCCCTTACGCGCCGCGCAAGAACACCAAGCGCAAGGGGCAGTTGTTGCGTGAATTTGCAGGCCGCGTGGGGGACCCCAATGATGGGGGGCAAACGCGGGTCGGGCTGATCACGGCCTATCGGCAGGATGCGTTGAAGGTGGCGATGTACCTGTTCGAGGTGGGCGCGTGCAAAGGGGCCGATGTGGCGCGCGAAACCGGTGTGGGGCGGGCCACGACGATGATGCGGGACGATCATTATGGCTGGTTTGAGAAGGTGGAAAAGGGTGTCTACGGTCTGACCCCCCTCGGGGCCGAGGCGGTTGCGAAGTCCGGACGAGTCCTCGGGCAATAGACTTGTGGCGCGGTCGGTGGACTGTTGCGAAGGGTAGACCGGCCTCAGGCGGCGGGTTCGATCAGCGTATCCGCCATCAGATCATCCAGAAACAGGCTCAGCAGTTGAAGTCGCCCGGACACATCGGCTTTGCGATAGAGGGCCGCGCATTGCGCCTTGACCGTGCCTTGCGCGGTGTTGCGCAGCTGCGCCATGTCAGCCACGGAATAGCCTTTGATGGCCAGCACAGCGACGGCGCGTTCCGCTTCGGTCAGTTGCCACTCGGAAAACCGCACATCCAGCAGATCGCTGAACGCCCCGGAGGCGACCTTGAGCTGGTCGGTGATCTTGTCCTGACGGCGCATCAGGCGGCGCAATTCGGCCCCTGAAAAAGCCAGACCCAGAAACAAGGCCAGCGTTACGATGGCTTCGACAATGTCACTGTCCGCAAGTGTGTTGGTGTATTGGCGTAGAAAGAAATCAAAGAAGATGTCGATCAGGAAATAGCCGCAGCACAGGGCCTGCACGCAAAACAGGATCCAAAGGGTGGTGCGGCGTGATGGCATGATCAGTCTCAACTTTTGGGGTCGCCCGGCGCACCGGGCGACAATTGCTCAGCGGATGTTAGTCGTCTGTGTCGTCGTCGTCATCCTCGGTTTCGATCTCAATGACCTTACCGGTGTCGAGCGCGACCTCAATCTCGTACTCCACCCCATCGAGGGTCACTTCGGCCTCAATCTCGTCATCTTCGATTTCGATCTCCTGCACGTCATAACCCATAGCCGTCAACGCCGCCCGAATATCTGCCTCTGTTGTGCCAAGCTGATTGCCTGTGCTGAGGCCGGCCAGAGCAAAGCCCGGAACAATAAGGGCAGCCAGAACAGTGGTTTTTGTCATGTAAGTCATTGAGTTCTCCGTTTCTCGGTCTGTGCCGCATCGGGGCGGCTGGGATTGATCTGGGCACCGGATGGGGCGTGCTGAATAGGACTTTGGACCAAGACGGGCAGGCCTATGCCGAAGGTTTATGGAGGGCCGACGGCAAAAAACGGGAGGGATTTTAACAAACTGCTGAGTGCACCCCGTTGACTCGGTGCGGTGTGTTGCCTAACTACGCTTCGTTATCACTCGATACATATGAGTGATAACGGCCCTCGGATGAGGGCCCTAGGGAGAAACTTTGAGCCTAAAGGAGCTGCAAAGATGGCATTGAAACCGCTTCATGACCGCGTGCTGGTGCGCCGCACGGAAAGCGAAGAGAAAACCGCTGGTGGGCTTATCATCCCCGAAAGCGCCAAGGAAAAGCCAAGCGAAGGCGAAATCGTCGCAGCAGGCCCCGGTGCCCGCAAGGACAGCGGTGAGCTGATCGAGATGGCCGTCAAGGCTGGTGACAAGATCCTGTTCGGCAAATGGTCCGGCACCGAGGTCACCATCGACGGCGAAGAGCTGCTGATGATGAAAGAATCCGACATCATGGGGATCATCGAGTAAGCGCCTGCGCTCTCTCTGACCTCATTTCAAGACATTCTCAAAGGAGATAGAATATGGCTAAGGACGTCAAATTCGACACCGACGCACGCGACCGTATGCTCAAGGGCGTGAACACGCTCGCCAATGCCGTCAAAGTGACACTGGGCCCCAAGGGCCGCAACGTGGTTCTGGACAAATCCTTCGGCGCACCCCGCATCACCAAAGACGGTGTTTCGGTGGCCAAGGAAATCGAACTGGAAGACAAGTTCGAAAACATGGGCGCGCAGATGGTCAAGGAAGTTGCTTCCCGGACCAATGACGAAGCGGGCGACGGTACAACAACCGCCACCGTTCTGGCCCAGGCCATCGTCAAGGAAGGTATGAAATCGGTTGCCGCTGGCATGAACCCGATGGACCTCAAGCGCGGCATCGACATGGCGACCCTGAAGGTTGTCGAAGCGATCAAGGCCGCCTCGCGCCCCGTGTCTGACAGCGACGAAGTTGCTCAGGTCGGCACCATCTCGGCCAACGGCGAAGCTGAAATCGGTCGTCAGATCGCAGACGCGATGCAGAAAGTCGGCAACGAGGGTGTGATCACCGTCGAAGAGAACAAAGGCCTCGAAACAGAGACCGATGTTGTCGAAGGCATGCAGTTCGACCGCGGCTACCTGTCGCCCTATTTCGTGACCAATGCAGACAAGATGACAGCCGAACTCGAAGACTGTCTGATCCTGCTGCACGAAAAGAAACTGTCCTCGCTTCAGCCCATGGTTCCTCTGCTCGAGCAGGTGATCCAGAGCCAGAAGCCCCTGCTGATCATTGCTGAAGATGTCGAGGGCGAAGCCCTTGCCACGCTGGTTGTGAACAAGCTGCGCGGCGGTCTGAAAATCGCAGCCGTCAAAGCCCCCGGTTTTGGTGATCGTCGCAAGGCGATGCTGCAGGACATCGGTATTCTGACCGGCGGTCAGGTGATCTCCGAAGAGCTGGGCATGAAACTGGAATCGGTGACTATGGACATGCTGGGCACCGCCAAGCGCGTTCAGATCACCAAGGACGAGACCACAGTGATCGACGGTGCCGGTGCAAAGGCCGAGATCGAAGCACGTGTGACCCAGATCCGCGGCCAGATCGAAGAAACCACATCCGACTACGACAAAGAGAAGCTGCAAGAGCGTGTTGCCAAACTGGCAGGCGGTGTTGCCGTGATCCGCGTCGGCGGCATGTCCGAAGTGGAAGTGAAAGAGCGCAAAGACCGCGTGGATGATGCCCTGAACGCGACCCGTGCGGCCGTGCAGGAAGGTGTTGTCGTCGGTGGTGGCGTGGCACTGGTGCAAGCTGGCAAAGCACTTGACGGTGTGTCGGGCGAGAATGCGGACCAGAACGTCGGCATCTCGATCGTACGCAAGGCCATCGAATCGCCTCTGCGTCAGATCGCAGAGAACGCCGGTGTGGACGGCGCCGTTGTTGCGGGCAAAATCCGCGAAAGCGACGACCTGACATTCGGCTTCAATGCGCAGACCGAAGAATATGGTGACATGTTCAAGTTCGGCGTCATTGACCCGGCCAAAGTTGTGCGCACCGCCCTGCAAGACGCGGCATCCGTTGCGGCCCTGCTGATCACCACCGAAGCGATGGTGGCTGACAAGCCCGCCAAAGACGGTGGCGGCGCGCCTGCAATGCCCGACATGGGCGGCATGGGCGGCATGATGTAAATCACGCCAACCTTGTGTTGATTGAGAGGGGTCGCTTTCGAGCGGCCCCTTTTTTTGCTGGTCGGAGGGCTGGACTGTTTTGCCCAAAGGTCAAAAGGCACCCGCCCACCGACCCGTGACTGGACTGCGACCCGAAACGAGCGTACCCGTCTCAGATGCGTTTGTTCCTACTCACTGTTTTGACGATGACGGCCTTTGCCGCCAATTCGGTGCTGAACCGGATGGCGGTCGACAGCGGCGCGATTGATCCCTCAAGTTTTGCGATGATCCGCACATTGGCTGGCGCATTGGCGCTGTGCATGGTGTTGACCATCCGCGGTGGCGGTTTGCCCATTTTCGTGCGGGGCCGTGTGCTGGGGGCCACCAGCCTTGCCGCCTATATGATCGGGTTCTCGCTGGCTTATGTGAGTTTGGATGCGGGCCTTGGAGCCTTGATCCTGTTCGGGACGGTGCAGATTTCCATGTTCGGCTGGTCGGCCCTGCGGGGCAGCGCACCTTCGTCCCGTCAGATCATCGGGGCATGTGTCGCCTTTTTGGGGCTGGTCATTGCCTTGTGGCCGGGTGAAGCGGCGTCGGGCGATATGCACGGCTCGATCCTGATGGTGATCGCAGGGCTTGGGTGGGCCGCCTACACGTTGGCGGGCAAGGGCGCGCGCGATCCTGTGGCGACGACGGCGGCCAATTTTGTGGCGGCCTTGCCGCTGCTTGTACTGTTGCTGTTGGGGGCGGGACTGCACGCGGCACCTTCCGGTATTGCGCTTGCGATCCTGTCGGGTGCGCTGACATCGGGCTTGGGCTATGCGCTATGGTATCATGTGCTGCCGCAGTTTGCAGGCCAGACGGCAGCCGTCGTGCAGTTGAGCGTGCCGATCATCGCAATCGCAGCGGGGGCCGTGCTGCTTGGGGAAAGCGTGACGCTTACGATTGGGCTTGCGGCATTGCTGGTACTGGGTGGGATCGCCCTAGCGATCACGTCATCAGGGGTTCGAGGGGGTCGTAACTGATCCCGTCGCGCCCAAAGGCCACGCCCGCCAGACTGTCAGGTTTATGCGGCACCTGGGCCAGTTCCGCCGCGGTCAGCCAGCGGCGCAGCGTCACGACGTTTTCGGTATCGCACCACTCGTCCGGTCGGGCCGTTCCGGGCACAATGATGCAGCGAAAGAACAGCTCTACCTGATGAAACTGGCTGTCGGGGTCGTGGTACTCGTTCACAAGGCAGGGCGCGCCGACCTCGACCGTCAACCCGGTTTCCTCATAGACTTCGCGGGCCAGATTGGCGGGCAGGCTGGCGTTCACCTCGACCCCGCCGCCCGGCGCGCACATCAGCGGGCTTTTGGCCTCGTGCCACGCATTCACCATCAGCAGGCGGCCTTCCTCGACGATGATGGCGCGCACGGCAAGGCGTGGGGATTTTTGGCGCATGAGCAGCTTTCTCGCATTTGGACGGAGCGTTCCTGTTTCATATGGCGGCGTGCGACGCTATCTCAAGCGGTATGAGAGTTTTGACGGCCCTTTTCATGCTGATGCTCAGCACAGTGGCAGCCCGTGCGGATTGCGTTGTGTTGTTGCACGGCCTTGCCCGGACCGAGGCGTCGCTGATCGTCTTGGAACAGGCGCTTGAGGCGAAGGGCTACCGGGTGGTGCGTCCGGGTTATCCGTCGACCTCCGAAACGGTGCAGACACTGGCCAGCGCTGTGGTGCCTCAGGCCATAGCCCAATGCGGTGACGACGTGGTGCATTTCGTGACCCACTCGATGGGCGGGATCCTGGTGCGGTACTGGTTTGCGCACCACCACCGGCCGACCCGTCTGGGCCGCGTTGTGATGATGGGCCCACCCAACAGAGGCAGCGAGGTTGTCGACACATTGGGTGATCTTGAGGCCTTTGGCTGGTTGAACGGACCTGCGGGCGAGCAGTTGGGCACAGGGCCGCAGAACCTGCCGCGCGGTTTGCCTGCTGTGGATTATGAAGTGGGAATCATTGCGGGTAATCAATCTCTTAACCCCTACTTTTCATCCCTTTTGCCGGGACCGGATGATGGCAAGGTGTCGGTGCTGTCCACCCCTGTTGCGGGCATGCGCGACCATATCGTCTTGCCGGTGACCCATACGTTTATGATGAACAACCCAAACGTCATTGCCCAGGTGACGACCTTTCTTGAGACTGGCAAATTCGACCGCGATCTGCGGTGGGTGGATGCGGTGCTTGAGCAGTTGGGCTGTGACGATGGCAACTGTTTTCAGGACGAGGTCGATGCTGGAAATTGATCTGGTTGGTGCGGATGTGCTGACCCCTCGCGGCTTTGGGCCTGCGACAGTGTCCATGTCAGAAGGGTATATCGTGGCAGATCGCGCCGGACGGTGCGTAAACCTGAGCGGATACAAGGTGTTGCCCGGCATTATTGATGTGCATGGTGATGGATTTGAGCGGCACATGGCCCCGCGTCGGGGTGCGATGAAACAGATGGCCGAAGGCTTGATCGCGGTCGAGGCTGAATTGGCGGCCAACGGGATCACCACAGGCGTTCTGGCACAATTCGTGAGTTGGGAAGGGGGGGTGCGCAGCCTTGAATTCGCCGACCAAGTGTTTGGTTCCCTGCGCGATACCCGTGGTGCGCTCGTCACCGATCTGCGCCCGCAATTGCGCTTTGAGATCAGTCTGTTGGACCTTTATAAAGACTTGCCAAAGTGGATTGCGGACTGGGGCGTCACCTATGTCGTGTTCAATGATCATCTGCCGCATGACCGCCTGGCGGAGGGGCGCAAACCGCCTCGACTGACGGGGCAGGCGTTGAAGGCTGGGCGCAATCCGGAGGCGCATTTTCAGATGTTGCTGGAGTTGCATGCGCAGGCGATGCAGGCATCCGAAGCGTTGGGCCCTCTTTGCGCAACTCTGGCGGCGCAAGGTGTGAAGCTTGGCAGCCATGACGATAGTGCATCGCACGGACACCACATGTGGCACGAGCGCGGCGTTACTGTTGCGGAATTTCCCGAAACACTTGAGGCGGCAGAGGCCGCGCAGGGCGTGGGGAACACCGTGGTTCTGGGCGCGCCGAATGTCGTGCGGGGCGGGTCGCACAAGGGCAATGTCTCGGCGCTTGATCTGGTGACCATGGGGCTGGGTGATGCGCTCGCATCTGATTATCACTATCCCTCACCGCGCCGGGCTGCATTGATGCTGACGCGCACGGGGGTGCTTGATTTTGCGCAGGCATGGGCCTTGGTGTCGTCGGGTCCGGCGGCTGTTCTGGGATTGGACGATCGGGGGATCTTGGCACCTGGCAAGCGCGCCGATATCGTTGTGCTCGACGCGCAGGACCAGGTGGCCGCCACCCTGTCGGGCGGGCGCGTCAGTTACATGTCAGGCGATATTGCGGCGCGTTTTTTGGCGGGCTAAAGACCGCCTTACGAGGTGATGCGGTTGATGTGGCCCATCTTGCGGCCCTTACGTACCTCGGCCTTGCCATAAAGATGCAGCGCCGTTTTCGCCTCTTGCGCAAGGGCCGGGACCCGGTCCATATCGTCGCCGATCAGGTTTTCCATGCTCACATCAGAGTGCCGTTGCCCATCGCCCAGAGGCCAACCGATCACGGCCCGGATGTGTTGTTCGAACTGATCGACCACGCAGCCGTTTTGTGTCCAATGCCCGGAATTATGCACGCGGGGCGCGATCTCGTTCACGATCAGGCCCGTGGGCGTCACGAACAATTCCACCCCCAGCACACCGACATAATCAAGCGCATTCAGGATGTTGGCCGCCAGTAGCACCGCGTCGGTGCGTTGGCTGGCGCTCAGCCGGGCAGGGACGGTTGTGGTGTGCAGGATGCCATCGCGGTGCACATTTTCGCCCGGATCAAAACAGGCCACCGCACCATCTGCCCCACGTGCTGCGATCACGGAGACCTCATGGCTGAAATCCACGAACCCTTCGAGGATCGCAGGGGCGCCGTTCATGTCCGCCATTGCCGCCTCGGCCTGGCCCGTGTCCATGATCCGCGCCTGACCCTTGCCGTCATAGCCAAAGCGGCGGGTTTTGAGGATCGCAGGTGCCCCGATCTTGTCCAATGCAGCCGTCAGCGCGGTCATGTCAGGCACATCCGCGTAAGGGGCGGTGCGCAGGCCCAGATCGCTCAGGAACGCCTTTTCGACCAATCGATCCTGACTGACGCGCAACGCTTCGCGACCCGGTCGGATGGGTGCGTGATCCTCAAGCGCATCCAGTGACAGGGTGGGGACGTTTTCAAACTCGTAGGTGATCACATCGACCGTGGTGGCAAAGGCGAACAGGGCGTCGTTGTCTTCAAACGGGGCGGTGGTGACAAGGTGGGCGACATCGCCCGCAGGGGGCAGGGGGCCGGGATCAAAGATATGGGTCTTGAACCCAAGACGGCTTGCGGCCACGGCCAGCATGCGGCCCAACTGGCCACCGCCCAGAATGCCGATGGTTGATCCCTGGGGCAGCGGCTCAGTCATTTTGGGGTTCCTCTGGGATGGAGGCGGACAGGTCGGCGCGCCACGCATCCAGACGGGCGGCCAACGCAGGATCGGAGGTGGCCAGAATTCCGGCTGCCATCAAGCCCGCATTGGCCGCACCTGCCGCGCCTATGGCCATTGTGGCCACGGGAAAGCCACGTGGCATTTGCAGGATGGAGTACAGACTGTCCACGCCAGACAGCGCCTTGGTCTGCACCGGAACGCCAATCACCGGAACACGGGTTTTTGAGGCCATCATACCGGGCAGATGGGCCGCGCCACCCGCGCCTGCGATGATCGCCTTGAGGCCGCGGCTCGCAGCCGTCTTGCCATAGTCCCACAACCGATCGGGTGTGCGGTGGGCCGACACGATCCGGCTTTCGTAAGGGATGCCCAACGCGTCCAGCATCTGCGCGGCTTCGATCATGGTGGACCAGTCCGATTGACTGCCCATGATGAGGCCGACGGCGGGGGTTTGATCTGTCATTTCAGGGCCCTGATTAGCGAAAAAACCGCACTATAGCCAGATGGAACCGGGTGGCAATGGAGTGTCGTGATCAGGCGATGATATCCGGTGTCAGGCGGTCGTCGATGATGGCAATCTTGTCCTTGAGCTGTAGCTTTTTCTTTTTCAGCCGCTGGATGGTCAACTGGTCGGACGTGCCCAAATCCTGCATGGCCCGGATCGCTTCATCAAGATCGCGATGTTCCTGACGCAGCACTTCAAGCTCGAACCGCAGCACGTCGTCTGTTTTCATCGACAGGTCCGAAGGGGCGTTCATGGTGTGATTCCAAGCCGTTGCAGAACCTACAATATAATCACGCAGTTGCGACACGCCTAGCCCTTGTTCCAATCAGCGTTACCGCCCATATTCAGAGAGAACCACTGCCGAATCCGGGGTGGGCACTGACTGTCGCTTGATCAAAAGGACGTGTCGCATGACGAAAATGACTTTGGGCTCATACCCGCACATGCTGGGCTTTGAGCAACTTGAACGGCTTTTGGAACGCACTGCAAAGGGCAGTGAAGGGTATCCACCGTTCAATATCGAACAGACTTCGGACCATTCCTATCGGATCACTCTGGCTGTGGCCGGGTTCGCCGAAACCGACCTGTCCATCACCGTCGAAGATCGGCAACTGGTCATCCGCGGGCGCCAGTCCGATGATGGCGACGGGCGCATATTTTTGCATCGCGGCATTGCCGCGCGCCAGTTTCAACGAAGTTTTGTACTGGCGGAGGGTGTCGAAGTGGGCGAGGCTGTCATGGAAAACGGGCTGTTGCACGTCGACCTGACCCGCGCCCAGGCTGAAACGATTGTCCAGACCATCAGGATCAAGGCAACGCACGGAAAGGAAACGTCATGAACACTGCTTTTGATTTGAACGCCGATGTGGGCAGGATGGTCTATGTCAAACCTGTTCTGGTAACGGACCTTCCAAGTGAGGTGCGCGAGCAGGCGCAAGGTCTTGACCAACTGTTTGCGGTGCACGACGCGGAAGGTCAGCAACTGGCCCTTGTGGCGGATCGCAAGATGGCCTTTGCCTTGGCGGTTCAAAACGACTACGCCCCGCAACCCTTGCACTGATGCGGTTGTGATCCAGCCCCGCGATGCGGTGGGGCTGGGTGTTTTCGGGATCAGGCGCGTCAAGGTTTGCCTTGTGTCCCATCTCTGCTCGGACCAGTAATGGCGCGCTATTTCAGGTCTGAGGAGCCACGATGACATTCGATGTTGATTGGGTGGATGCGTTTACCGACGTGCCCTTTGGGGGCAATGGCTGCGCTGTGGTCCATGGTGGTGCGGTTTTGGACGATGCGACCTGCATGTCCCTCGTGCGCGAAACCTCCCTTGTGGAGTGCACGTTTACCGGCCCTTCCGACATTGCCGATATCCGCGTGCGATATTTTCTGGCCAGCCGAGAGATCCCGTTTGCAGGCCACCCGACCGTGGCCACCGTCGCGGCCTTGCGCCACCGTGATCTGATCGCAGATGGATCGCTGACGCTCGACACTGGTGCCGGTGTGGTCGCTGTTGAGGTGGACGGGATGCAAGTGAAAATGGCCCAGGTTGCGCCGCAATTCGGGTCATATGCGGAGCCGGGTATCGTGGCCGCGGTGGGGGGCATTGCGTCGGATCTGATCGTGCACCCGCCCCGCGTTGTCTCGACCGGTTTGCCGTTCTGTATCACGGTTCTGAAAGATCGGGTGGCCCTTGAAAGCCTGCGTTTTGATCAGGGTGCCTTTGGCGTCTATCTTGATCATTTGGGCGTGCAGGGCGGCACCGACATGATGGAGCCGTTTTGGGTGACCCAGACCGGCGCGACAGCGTCTGGCGACACGTTTGCGCGTTTGTTGATGGCCCCGCCAAGCCCTGCGGAAGATCCCTTTACCGGGTCGGCGACAGGTGCGATGGCGGCATATCTGTGGTCCGAGGGGCTGCTGGCAGGCCCGGACTTTATCGCCGAGCAGGGCCACGGCATGGGGCGGCCCGGGCGTGCATCTGTCCGTGTGCTTGGCCCGCGTGATGCGATCGCGGGGGTTGAGGTGTCGGGGTCTGCGCATGTGCTGATCAGTGGCACCTTGCATCTGTGATCCGAAGGGCGCTGCGCGACACGATGTTTTAGGGGGCTCCGCCCCCGTCCTGACGGACTCCCCCGCGGTATTTTTAGTCAAAAGAAGGGGTAAGGTCGTAAGGCGGAGGTGTCCTCCGCCCCTTTGGGTTTAGATCAGGCCTATGCTTTCGAGTTTCAGCAGCACCTGGTGGGCGCAATTGTCCACGTCCACGTTTTCCGTTTCGACCCGGAGTTCGGGGCTTTCGGGCACGTCGTAAGGATCCGAGATGCCTGTGAACTCCTTGATCTTGCCCTCGCGTGCCAGCTTGTAGAGCCCCTTGCGGTCACGTCGCTCGCATTCCTCGATGGATGTGGCGACGTGCACTTCGACAAAGGCCCCGAAGGCTTCGACATCTTCGCGCACGGCCCGCCGTGTGGTGGCATAGGGCGCGATGGGCGCGCAGATTGCGATGCCCCCGTTCTTGGTGATTTCACTGGCCACATAGCCGATCCGGCGGATGTTGAGATCGCGGTGCTCTTTCGAGAAGCCGAGTTCCGAGCTGAGGTTCTTGCGCACGATATCGCCGTCCAGCAGGGTGACGGGGCGTCCGCCCATCTCCATCAGTTTGACCATCAGCGCGTTGGCGATGGTGGATTTGCCCGACCCGGAAAACCCGGTGAAGAAGACGGTGAACCCTTGCTGGCTGCGCGGCGGGCGGGTGCGGCGCAGTTCCGCCACCACTTCGGGGAAGGAGAACCATTCGGGGATTTCCAGCCCTTCGGCCAGACGGCGGCGCAATTCGGTGCCCGAGATGTTCAGGATAGTGACGTTGTCGCGGTCCGCGATTTCGTCATTGGGTTCGTATTGGGCGCGTTCCTGCACATAGACCATGTGTTTGAAGTCGACCATTTCGATGCCCATCTCGTCCTGATGTTCGCGGAACAGATCCTGGGCGTCGTAGGGGCCGTAGAAATCCTCGCCGGCCGAGTTGGTACCGGGCCCTGCGTGATCGCGCCCCACGATGAAATGGGTGCAGCCGTGGTTCTTGCGGATGAGCCCATGCCAGACCGCCTCGCGCGGGCCGGCCATGCGCATCGCAAGGTTCAGCAGGGATATGGACGTGGTGGCTTGCGGATACTTGTCCAGCACCGCCTCATAGCAGCGCACGCGGGTGAAGTGATCGACATCGCCCGGTTTGGTCAGGCCCACGACAGGGTGGATCAGCAGGTTGGCCTGCGCCTCACGGGACGCGCGAAAGGTCAGTTCCTGATGGGCGCGGTGCAGTGGGTTGCGTGTCTGAAATGCCACGACCTTGCGCCAGCCCATCTTGCGGAAATAGGCCCGCAATTCGTTGGGTGTGTTGCGTTTGGCCCGGAAATCATAGTGCACAGGTTGCTGGATGCCGGTGATGGGTCCGCCCAGATAGACGTCGCCTGCGGTATTGTGCAGGTAGTTCACGGCCGGGTGGGCGCTGTCATCGGCCCCGAAGACTTTTTCGGCCTCATGTGCCTTGTTTGGCGTCCAGCGGTCGGTGACCGTCATGGTGGCGAGGATCACACCCTCCTGGTCGCGCAGGGCGATATCCTGACCCACCTCAAGGGTGTCGGCGAACTTTTGGGAAACATCCAGCGTGATCGGCATGGGCCAGAGCGCGCCATCGGCGGTGCGCATCGTATCCACGACGCTGTTGTAATCCGCCTCGCTCAGGAACCCTTTGAGCGGGTTGAACCCTCCGTTCATCAGCAGCTCCAGATCGCAAATCTGGCGGGGTGTCAGATCCCAGCTGATCAGATCGCCAGCTTCGGTTTTCAGCTTTTGGGCGCTGTCATAGGAGACGAATAATTCGGGGATCGGGGCAAGATTAGTGCTCATTATAACTCGGCTTTCTTGATCAACTCACGTGCGGTTGTGCGCGGGTTAAACGCTGATTCGGATTAAAGTCTAGCGTTGTTTGGGCGATTTCAGGGCGTCGGCGGAAAGCCGTGCCTTTCATGTTGCGCATCCCTCAGGCTGGCGCGCGTGATTTGAGGATTTCACCCAAGCGGGTGACATCGGCGATGGGCAGTGCCTTGAGCGCGCTGTCCCGCCCGCGCAAGGACAGATCAATCAGTGCGTCATGGGCCGCATCCTTGCCCGACGCCCGAAGCACGTCGATCGAAATCAGCGCCTGCACCCCAAGCGCCTTGGTCTGCCCCTCAAGTCGCGAAGCCGTGTTCACGGTGTCGCCGATCAGAGTGCGGGGAGCTTGCCCTGCGGCTCCGATCTCTCCCAGCACGACATTGCCCAGATGCACGCCCATGCCGATGGCCACAGGTGCGCTGCCTTCGGAGGTCAGGGTGGCATTAAAGTGATCCAGCGCGCCCCCGATCCCCTGCACCGCATCCAGGGCGGCCCGTGCCGAACTGCCCCCATCCTGCGTTTCGAACACGGCCATCAGCCCATCGCCCATGTATTTGTCGACGGTGCCCCCGCTTGCCACGATGGGCGGCACGATTTCATCAAAAAACCGGTTGAGCAGGAAGACCACGTCATAGGGCAATTGCCCGTCGGTGCGTGCCGTAAACCCGCGCATATCAAGGAACAGCACCGCCAGTTGCGCCTCTTTCCCCTGACTGGCGTGGGCGCGGCCGCGCTTGCCGTCGCTTGCAAAGACCCGGAACACGGTCAGGGGGGTGTTTGGGCTGACCTGACAGGCGAGCCGCGCATTTGGGGGCGCGCCCACGGCCTTGAGGCTGCGTGCTTCGGCGGCAGAGGGGGGCGGCAGGTCGCTCAGCCCCTCTTCGACGATGACACGGCAGGTGGTGCACCGCCCGCGCCCTCCGCATAGGGCGGTATGCGCCACGCCGCTGGTGCGCGATGTTTCGAGCAGGGTCTGATTACGCGGAGCGCGCACGGTTGGCCCATCAACATAGGTGATCCGCACCGGTTTGCGGATTGCGGCCAGTGTTCTTCGGGTGACAAAGATCAGGGCGGTGAGGCCAAGGATCGCCCAGATCACTTGTGTCCCGATCCGGTCCGCGGCGGCCAGTTGCGCAAATCCCGCCGCATCGGGCCATTGCCAGGCGTCATATGCCACGTCCCGCGCCCGCGGGTCGCGGAGCAGCCCGTCGATGACCCGTGCGAAGTTCACGTATCCCATCAGGGCCAGCGTCGGGATCAGCACCGCGAGGGCGATCATCCAAGGCATGACGGATGACCACCACCGCGTCAGACGCAGCCACATATGCACCCCTATGCACCCATGTGCCCAGGTGACCGTCAGCAAAATCGCCTGAAGCCAGCCATTGCTGGTGCCCCATATCAGTGTGGTCACATAGCCAAACATCGGAGTGACATCGAGCATCCCCACAGCGCCACGCGTATAGACAACGTGGCTGATCAGCAGCAGCGGTATCGCGAGGCCAAAGGCAATCTGGATGGCGTCTGTGACAGGCATCCGCAAGGTGCGGGCCAGCGCAACGCGCGACAGGGCCAGCACCATGTGAATGCCCAGTGCCAGCACTGTGATGGCGGTGCCGGGAACAGATCGGATGATGCTCAGCCGCACGGCCTGCACCGCATCAAATGCTGTCGGCGAAATCAGCACTGCCGCGAGATTGAGCAGATGTGCGGTCACATAGACTATCAGGACAAGGCCGGAGATGATGCGCAGACGTACGGCCCAACTGCCGCGCCACAAGGCCTGTGTCATGTCTGTCCTCATGTGTTGGTCGGCTCAGAGTGGCCTGTGCGTGCGCGTGGGTCAATGCTGGGGTGATGTAAGTGACCTTGGTGGGGCTTCCGCTTGGCGCGGCAGGCGCAAAAGGTGTCCAGCACGTGGGCGAGGCGTAAGGCGGACGTGTCGTCCGCCTGTCTGATCGCTACTCGGCGACTGCGCCATATCCCAGAGGCAGGCTTGTGTCTTTGTCCTCGTCCAGATCGTTTTCCGCCAGAAAGCGTTCGGCCTCAAGCGCGGCCATGCAGCCCATACCGGCGGAGGTGACCGCCTGGCGGTATTTGTGGTCTGTGAGGTCGCCTGCCGCAAACACACCGGGGATCGAGGTTTCGGTACTGTCGGGCTTGGTGACGACATAGCCGCCCATATGCGTCTCAAGCACGTCCTTGACCAACTCATTCGCGGGGGCGTGCCCGATGGCCACAAAGACGCCCTTGGCCGGGATATCCGTGATCTCACCGGTTTTTGTGTGCTTGACCTTGACCCCTTCGACGCCGAGGGGCGCATCGGTGCCATAGACCTCGTCGAGTTGGTGGAACCACAGTGGTTCGATCTTGGGGTTCTTCATCAGGCGGTCGATCAGGATCTTTTCGGCGCGCAGTTCGTCCCGGCGATGAATCAGGGTCACCTTGGAGGCGAAATTGGTCAGGAACAGCGCCTCTTCGACGGCGGTGTTGCCGCCCCCGATCACAACAATCTCCTGGCCCCGGTAAAAAAAGCCGTCGCAGGTCGCACAGGCCGAAACGCCAAAGCCCTTGAACTTTTCTTCGGTGGGCAGGCCCAGCCATTTGGCGCGCGCGCCCGTCGCCAGGATGATCGCGTCGGCCACATAAACCGTGCCGCTGTCGGATTGCGCCACAAAGGGCCGCTTGGAAAAATCAACCGACGATATGATGTCGCCGATGATCTCGCAGCCCATCGCCTTGGCGTGATCCTGCATCCGCACCATCAGATCGGGGCCTTGCACCTCGGTATCGCCCGGCCAGTTTTCAACCTCGGTCGTGGTGGTCAATTGCCCACCCGGTTCGATCCCCTGCACAAGGATGGGGTTCAGCATTGCCCGGCTGGCATAGACCCCCGCCGTATAACCCGCAGGGCCAGAGCCGATGATCAGAACCTTGGTGCGTTTGGTATCAGCCATGAGGGGCCCCTTGATATGGTGTGCAGCCTGTCCGATATAGCCCCGCGCGAGGCGGGTTTGAACCCTGATGTTACAGCTATGACTTGTGGTCATTAATTGGAGGCTGATTTCACAAAGTTGCGCGTATGCGAAACATTATTGCGTGCCGCCGTGGTGCTGCTATAAGAACCGAAAAAACAAGGAGCCCAATGTGGCAAGCACGCGCCTGGACCCGATTGACCGCAAGATTCTGGCTGAGCTGCAGGCCGATGGTCGCATGACCAATGTGGAATTGGCCAAAAGGGTTGGCATTTCAGCCCCGCCCTGTCTGCGCCGGGTGCGCACGCTGGAGGAAAACGGCTATATTCGCGGCTATCACGGCGATGTGGACGCGCACGAGTTGGGCTTTGAGGTTCAGGTGTTTGCCAATGTGGGCCTCGCCAGTCAGGCCGAAGCGGACCTGAGCGCCTTCGAGGATCGCTGCCGCGCGTGGCCTTTGGTGCGCGAGTGCCACATGCTGAACGGCGAGGTCGATTTCATCCTGAAATGCGTGGCCCCTGACCTGTCCAGCTTTCAAAGCTTTCTGACGGGCGAGTTGCTGACGACCCCGAATGTGGAATCGGTCAAGACGTCGCTGGTGATCCGGCAGGCCAAGGATGCCCCGGGCGTGCCGTTTGATGTGCTGGAGGAGCGGTTGGCCAAGCTGGCCTGACCTTGCCGCGATGCCTAGTCTTCGGTCTCGGGCGCGCGGGGATGCGCCAGGGGGCCGAAATCCGTCATGTGCGCGATGTGTGCAAACATCGACAAAAACAGATTGCGTTGCGCATGGGTGACCTGACGCGCGGCGCTCATGCCGGGGTGAAAGGTCTCGATCGCGATCCCGCCCACATCAATTGCGGCGTGGCGTGACAGACAGATGTGAAACAGCCGGATCGGGGTGGGGGGCACGACTTCGATCACATTGACGCCGTCCACGAAGGCGCTGACCGGGGTCAACATCGGTGCACCGCCCGTCGTGCCGCGCAGATGGGCGGGCGTTTGCAGGATACGTGCCCCCGGACCCACTGTCACAAACGAGGCGGGCCGTGATTGCCCAAAACTGTCGGCCATGATCCGGATCAACGGCACCCGCCGCCCCGCATCGGCGGGGACGAAACTTGACGAGCCGATCCAGACCACCTGCGCGGCCTCACCCGAGGTCGTGTTCAGCCAGTCGCCCGGCTGAAGGTCTTCGATTGCGATCCCGCCATCGGGACTGGACAGCACGACACCGCGTGCAAGGGCCGAAAAGGCCGACTCAAACAGGGGCAGTGCGGGCGCTTTGAACGTCGCAATCGAGCGGGTGCCATCGGCGCGCAACGCCGCCACCTCGAACAGGCGCACAGGGGGCGTGTCGGGCCGGTTGGAATGGCTGAAAAATCTATCGGTATCTGTGCGGGGGACCCGCAGGGCAGCAGTCTGTGTCATGTGTAACCTCATCTTATCGGTCACATCTGTGTCGGCCCCCACCGACGACGACAGATGGAATATGTCCATGTGCCTAAGCAATGCGCGATAATTCTTGTATTTAGATTAAACTGTCAAAAAATGAGGGACGTTAACCACAAAAGACGCACCAATGGCACGTCTTTTAGCGGAATTGTTCAGGCGGGGCTAGGCCCACTCGCCATATTTTGATTCGGTTATGTCGGCTCAGGCCGATTTGCGCAGTTGGGTGGGGGCGATGGTTTCGCCCTTACGCTTGGCGATAAAGGCCGCTCGGCGGGCCCCACGTGCCCAAGGCATCTGGGTTGTGTTGGCTTCGGCGGATTTGATCACCGATTTGATGAAGCGTGCGTTTGTCATGTGTCTGCCCTCGGCGTGTTTTGCGATGTGTGGGTCTGTTGCCCGTCTGAGGATCAAGATGGCGGGGCAATCGGGCAGGTTTTTGACGATTTGTCGAAAAATGCAGCTATTCTTTCACATGGTATCGCGCAAATGGGGCAATGCGGAGGGCCTTGTTTTCAACGGGAATGGCCGTGTGATTGGCCACGTCTTGGAAACAATGGGGCCGGGGTTGGGCAAACCCTGCCTCGTTTGTGCCTCACTTACAGAGTGATCGCCGAGATGAGCCGCCCGTAATCCGGATCTTTGGCATGCACCGCCCGGCGGTAGGAATAGAATCGGTCCGGGTCGTAATAGGTGCAGTGCCGCGTCCATTCCGCCGATGCGATCCCGGCGGCGCGCAATCGGGCCAGCCCGTAACCGGGCAGATCAAAGTGCATCCGGTCTCCGTCGCCGCCCGCGAAAAAACGGGTGTTGTCCGGGTCTTCGTCCAGAAAGGTGTCAAAGAATTCGGGCCCGACCTCATAGGCGCGATGACTGATCGAGGGGCCAATGACTGCATGGATCTGGTCGCGTTTGGCCCCCAGTGCGATCATGCCATCAATCGTGGCCTCAAGCACACCGCTTTGCGCGCCTTTCCAGCCCGCATGCGCGGCCCCTATGACCTGCGCGTCGTGGTCCGCAAACAGCACCGGCTGGCAATCCGCCGTCAGGATCGACAATGCGATGCCGGGGGTGGCCGTCACCAGGGCGTCGGCCTTTGGTTTGTCGCTTTGAGGGCCCGTGACATGAACCGCATCAGCCGAGTGTATCTGGTGCACGCCCGTGAGGTGGCCGGGTGCGACCCCCATGGCGCTGGCCACACGGGCACGGTTGATGGCGACGATTTCGGTTTGATCCGAGCTGCCGGTGCCGCAGTTCAAACCCGAGAATATGCCGGAAGAGGCCCCCCCCTTGCGGGTGAAAAAGCCGTGGCGCAGGGGCGCAAGGCTGTCAGCAGTCAGAATTTCCAAGGTCATGTGGTCAGTCCCGGTGGCGGGGCGGCGTGGCTTGGGAACAGTCCCAATACTTTGAACAGGTTTCCCATTTCGCCCGCGTGCGTCAACCGCCGATGCGCGGCAATGTGATGCTCAAGCGCTATATCACGCAAGTGTTGGGCCAGTGTTTCGGCCCTTTGGGTGATCCCGAGCCGTTCGAGAAATACACCTTGGGGCGTGACCATGGTGTGGGCGGCCGGGGCGGCGGCCCGTACCAGCGCCTCGAAATCGACGTGGGCGGTGAGATCTGCATTGCCCGGATCGGCCAGCGGGTCAGTTGGCGCATGCCCGCGCACGGCCTGCAACGTATCGCCTTGGCTGCACCAATCGCCGTAGTCCACGATCAGCGCGCAACCGCGTTCGGCGATCTGCGGTGCGATGTGCCGGATGAGCGCGGTGGCAGGCGCGCACAGCTCGACCAGATCGCCGTCGGTCGTATCCTCAAGCCTGTGCTCAAGTGCGGTTTGCGGCCCCAGAGGGGAAAGTCCGAAGGTCAGATGCCCGTCCTCCAGCCCCACGCATCGTTCCCGCCAGCCGTTTCCTTCGCGCACGAATTGGCGGATCGGCAGTGCATCAAAAAACTCGTTTGCGACCAGCCAGAGTGGTCCGGGGGGGATGTCTTCGACGCCGTTGACCCATGTGGGTGCGTGGTCCTTGAGCATCTCCGCCTGCGTCTTGCGCAACGCTGGGGATGCCTCAACAAGAACGACCTGCGCGCTGGCGAGAAAGCCCGGCACTGTGGCCGTGGCGCGCAGGATATCGGCCATCAGCGTTCCGCGCCCGGGGCCGAGTTCGGCCAGCACAAAGTCGGAAGGTGCCCCCTGATCCAACCAGCTTTGGGCCAGACACAGGCCGATCAGCTCGCCAAACATCTGGCTGATTTCGGGGGCGGTGGTGAAATCCCCTTGCGTGCCGAACGGGTCGCGGGTGGTGTAATAGCCATGCGTGGGGTGCAGCAGGGCAGTGGTCATATACTCGGCAATGGTGATCGGCCCTTGGGCCGCGATCCGCTTGATCAGCACATCCCGAAGGGTCATGTGACGACAGGTTTGCCGCGCCGTGCCCGCACGATCAGAAAGGCCCCCAGCACAATCATCGGCAGGGACAGCAATTGGCCCATGGTCAGTCCGTAGCCGCCGACATGGGCCGCCAGCCCGAGCGGGTTGCCCTCCGTCACGAATTGTGCATCGGGCTGGCGCATGAACTCGACGGCAAAGCGCGACAGCCCATAGCCCGCAAAGAAGGTGCCACAGGTGAGACCGGGCCGTTTGAACGCGCCCCGCCGCCAGACCATCCACAGCAGTACAATCAACAACAGCGCCCCTTCGAGCGTGGCTTCGTAAAGTTGCGACGGATGGCGCGCGCAAGCCCCTGCGATGTCGGGACAATATTGCGCAGCGCGTCCCGGAAAGACGACGCCCCATGGCAGTTCGGTGGGTCGCCCCCAGAGCTCTGCGTTGATGAAATTGGCGAACCGGCCCAGCAGAATGCCCGGTGGCACGCCAACCACGATGGCATCTGCCGCCGTCAGTTTGTTGATCCTGTGTCGGGTCGTATAAACCCATGCGGCGACGACAACGCCGATCAGGCCGCCGTGAAAGGCCATGCCCCCTTCCCAGATGGCCAGAATCGCCAGCGGGTCGCCGAGATAGGCACCGGGTTGGTAGAACAGCACATAGCCAAGCCGTCCCCCGAGGATCACCCCAAGGATGATCCATGTCAGCATGTCTTCGATCTGGGCAGGCGTCATAACGGGCGTGTCATCTGGCCAGAGCCGGGGTGTTTTGACCGTCATCACCACAAGCCGCCAGCCGATGATGATCCCCACGATATAGGCCAGCGCGTACCAGCGCAGCGCAAACTCCATCCCCCACAGCGAGATCGAGAAGATGTCGGGTGAAATATCGGGGAAGGGGATCATGGCATTCATCTGCGTCTGAATGCCTCTGCTTCAGGGCGAGGTCAACCTTGCCTCGCCCCGCCTTGCCCCCCATATATATCACGAGTTTGAAAGGGAGCCTTAATGATGCAGGCACGTGGCAAGATTTTCGACGATATTTCGCAGTTGATGACCAATGCGATGGGTGTCGCCCAAGGCGCACGCGACGAGGCCGAGACGGCGATGAAATCGATGATGGATCGCTGGCTGGCGGATCGTGATTTTGTCACCCGCGAAGAGTTCGACGCGGTGCGTGCCATGGCTCAGAAGGCCCGCGAAGAGAACGAGGCCCTCAAGGCCCGGCTGGATGCGCTTGAGGTCAAGTGATCCAAAGGCGGCGCTGCCGCGCCATTTTATACATTCCTAGCTGCATGTGATCGCCCGGGGGTTCCTCGGGTGGTTTTTCGTTTGTGCTGTCGGACCCTCTGGGGGAGGTATTTTTGGCGAAAGGAAGATAAGCGGTGTGCAATGCCCATATATTTTGGGCGTATTGCCGGGTTGTCCCCAACTTATTGGGTTTATCCCCAAATAAAGGGTTGCCAGATGTCCTGCCCGCCGTCACCATATCTTGTAGAGGTGCGGGGGATCGCCCCGATATCTCTGAGCAGGCACCTAGCGCTTGGGGCGCTGCCAGCCCCTTTCGCTAAAAAGCGAACAAAAGAGGTGGCGATATGGCACTTTCCGAGCAGTTCCTGGAAGACGACATTCATCCAATCGATATTGTCGAACATCTGGCCGAGCACCATGAGTGGGATTTTGACCGCATTGCGGATGATCAGATTGCCATGGCCGTCGAGGGGCAATGGCGCACCTATTCCCTGACCCTGGCCTGGTCGGGCTATGACGAGACGTTGCGCATGGTCTGCACCTTCGAGATGGAACCACCTGCTGAGAAGCTGGGCGCGCTTTATGAGCTTTTGAATCTCGTCAATGATCAATGCTGGGCCGGTGCCTTCACCTATTGGGAAGAGCAGAAACTGATGGTCTATCGTTATGGTCTGGTGTTGAGCGGGGGCCAGATGGCCAGTCCGGATCAGATTGACACCATGATCGGGGCCGCAGTAACGAGTGCGGAGCGGTACTATCCTGCTCTGCAGTTGCTGGTCTGGGGTGATCGCACGCCCAAGGATGCCATTCAGGTCGCCATTGCAGAGGCCTATGGCCGGGCGTAACCTGACCCTCTGACAGGTTTGAGGGGATGTTTTTATGAATGACGGTCGGATTGCCGCCTGCGGCTTGGTGTTGCTGGGCTGTGGCAAGATGGGGTCTGCCATGTTGGCGGGCTGGTTGGCGCGGGGCCTGCCTGCCACATCCGTTTGGGTGATGGATCCGGCCCCGTCTGACTGGCTGCGCGGCAGCGGCGTGCATGTGAATGCGCCCTTGCCTGACGCACCCGCTGTCGTCCTGATTGCGGTCAAGCCACAGATGATGGGAGATGCTTTGCTGGAACTTGTGGGCTTTGGCGGCTCGGATACGGTGTTCGTTTCTGTGGCCGCAGGCACGCCGCTGTCTGCGTTTGAGGCTGTATTCGGTGCGGACACCCCGATCGTGCGCGCCATGCCCAACACGCCAGCGGCTGTGGGCCAAGGGATCACCGCGATCTGTGCGAATGCGGCGGGACAGGGGGCCTTGGATGAGGCGGAAACGCTGTTGTCGGCGGTCGGTGCGGTCGTCCGCCTTGAAGACGAGGCACAAATGGACGCGGTCACGGGGGTTAGCGGGTCCGGTCCGGCCTATGTCTTTCATATGATTGAAACCCTCGCGGCGGGCGGCGTTGCCCAAGGGTTACCGCCGGAGCTGGCCATGACCTTGGCCAAGGCGACGGTTGCGGGGGCAGGTGCCTTGGCGGCCGCAGCAAAGGAAGACCCGGGTCAGTTGCGCATCAATGTGACGAGCCCAAATGGCACGACCCAAGCCGCGCTTGAGGTCTTGATGGATGAACAAAACGGTTTTCCCGCCTTGCTGCCCCGAGCGGTGGCGGCGGCGGCGGCCCGGTCCAGGGAGTTGGCCAGTGGATGAGATCGGCTTTGACGACTTTTTGAAGGTCGATGTGCGCGTCGGCCGGGTTGTACGTGCCGAACCCTACCCTGAGGCGCGCGTGCCTGCTATCAAGATGTGGGTCGATTTCGGACCTGAACTGGGAGAGAAGAAGACCTCGGCCCAGGTCACCGTTCACTACACGCCCGAGGATCTGGTTGGACGGCAGGTGATGGCGGTGGTCAACTTTCCGCCCCGTCAGATCGGCAAGTTCATGTCGGAGGTTCTGGTTCTTGGCGTTCCGGATGCGGATGGGGCAGTCGTTTTGGCGACGCCTGATGTGGATGTGCCCCTTGGGGGGCGGCTCCATTGAGCCGGGTCTGGATCACGCGGCCCTTGCCGGACACGGTTGTGGCGGCGGCGCGGGCCCTCGATGCAGAAATTGTGGTCCGCCGCGAGACATTGCCTTTGACGGCGGAGGAATTGCGTGCTGCGTTGCGGGACTTTGACGTGGTGCTGCCGACCCTGGGCGATCAGTTTTCTGC
This sequence comes from uncultured Tateyamaria sp., assembly GCF_947497045.1. Taxonomy (GTDB): domain Bacteria; phylum Pseudomonadota; class Alphaproteobacteria; order Rhodobacterales; family Rhodobacteraceae; genus Tateyamaria. Next base: position 170,599 of record NZ_CANMEU010000006.1, read on the forward strand.
GCAGGTGTTTGCAGATGTCCCCGTGCCGCGCTGCACGTTGCTCGCGAATTTCGGGGTGGGGTACAATCATATCGATTTGGCTGCGGCGGCTGTGGCGGGTGTGCAGGTGACCAACACGCCCGGTGCGGTCACGGATGCCACAGCGGATATCGGGGTCATGCTGATGCTGATGTCGGCGCGCCGTGCGGGTGAAGGGGAGCGGATGGTGCGCAGCGATGCGTGGCCGGGCTGGCATCCGACGCAGATGCTGGGGCTGCATATGTCGGGCAAAACAGTTGGCATCGTGGGCATGGGCCGCATCGGGCAGGCCATCGCGCAGCGCTGCCATTTCGGCTTTGGGATGGCGGTGCGGTATTTCAATCGCTCGCCCAAGGAGTTGCCGTTTGCCGCAACACGGGTCGAGGATTTGAACGCGCTGGCCGCGAGTGTCGACTTTCTGGTCGCCGCTGTGCCGGGTGGGGGTGCCACACGCCATATCATTAACGCTGAAGTGCTGAGGGCGATGCAGTCCTATGCGCATTTGATCAATATTTCGCGCGGCGATGTGGTGGAGGAGGCGGCCTTGATCGCCGCTCTTGAGGCGGGTCAGATCGGTGGTGCGGGTCTGGATGTGTACGAACACGAACCTGCGGTGCCGGATGCGTTGCGGGCGTTGGACAATGTGACGCTGCTGCCGCATCTGGGCACGGCGGCGCTGGAGGTGCGCACTGATATGGGGCTGATGGCGGTGGATAATGTGGCCGCGTTCCTGGCCGGTCAAACGCTGCCGAACCCGGTCTGAACGGTCCCTAGGCGTCGGCCATCGCAGCACGCCAGTGGCGGCGACACAGCGACACATAGGTTTCGTTGCCCCCCACCTGTACTTGCGCCCCGTCCGCCATGGCGCGCCCTTCGGCGTCTTGCCGGATCACCATGGTGGCGCGTTTGCCGCAATGGCAGATCGTGCGGACCTCTCGCATTTCATCGGCCAGCGCGAGCAACGTGGCCGAGCCGGGAAACAGCTTGCCCTGAAAATCGACGCGCAGCCCATAGCACATCACCGGCACGCCCAGATCATCGACCACGCGGGCCAGATCCCACACCTGCTGTTCGGACATGAACTGGGATTCGTCCACAAAGATGCAGGCCACAGGCCCTTGGACCAGTCGGGCCTCAATCTTGGCAAAGAGATTTTCGGAAGTTGTGAACGTATCTGCGACCGCCTTGATCCCGATGCGGGACTCGATCTGGCCAGCCCCGGCGCGGTCGGCGAAATGGGCGGTCAGCAGATACGGCTCCATCCCCCGTTCGCGGTAGTTGTGGGAAGCCTGAAGCAGGACAGCGGACTTGCCTGCGTTCATCGTGGAATAGTGGAAATAGAGCTTGGCCATGGCGGGCTGAATAGTCGGGGCAGGCCCCTCGGACAAGGGGGCGGGCGGGTCCCGGGGGCGCACGCGATTGTTTTTATGCGCATCAAACCCCCGGACCGTTTTGGCACTGGGTGACATTGGGCAGACGTCGGGCTGCTTGCGCGCCCGCTCAGGGGATGGTGCCTGCCCCGTTACTTGTTACCTCAGACGGGCCTACCCCACTGACGACCAGCATGGCTGGCCCGCCGCCCCCAAACAGCAGAAGTGGTCGGCAGACCCCACCCGGTCCCGATGCTGGGGGCACCGGGTACTCGTTACGTCCCGAAAACCGAAGGGACGATTAACAAATGACATTTCGTCTCGGCCCTATTAATGGGAAAAGAGCACTCCGGTTCCCCCAACGTCTGGGTTGAATCAGGGTGTGCAGCGTAAACAGGGGCAGGTAAATGGCCGGTATGGGCAGCTATTTGAAAAAGCATACAGAGGCGCTGGTGAAGGATGTGGGCATCGAACCCGCCTGCGAACTGACCGGCAAATCCAAGGCCACGTTGGGCCGGTACTATTCGGACAACCCCGAACATGCGGACCGGTTCATGCCGATTGATGCGGTTGTGGCACTCGAAAAGGCGGCGAAGTATCCGCATGTCACCGCCGCGCTGGCCGAAATGCAGGGCATATCGCTCAGCTATGATGACCGTCGCCCCAATGCGGAACGAAAGGGGGGCGTGAACAGTGATGTGATCGCGCTCAGCCAGCGGTTTGCGATGCTGATGAGCGAATACCAGCAGTCCATCGAGGACGGCGTGATCACCGTGAACGAGGCCAAGCGCCTGCTCAAGGAGACGACAGGCCTGCAACAGGTGCTGATCGACATGAAGTTGCATCTGGAAGAAGAAAGTGGCTGACACGCCCGGCGCAGAAGACGACCTGCCGGCCTTGGTGAAGGCGGCGTTGCCTGCGATTGATATTGATGCGTTGCGCGACCCCAATGATCCCGGCCATCCGCCCCGCATCCTTCTGTTGTACGGATCACTGCGCGAAGCCAGTTATTCGCGCCGGGCCGCCGAAGAGGCCGCGCGCATTCTGCGCCATTTGGGCTGTGAGACGCGGCTGTTTGATCCCACTGGCCTGCCCTTGGTCGATGACACCAGCGCCGAACATCCAAAAGTGGTGGAATTGCGAGAACTGGCCGTGTGGGCTGAGGGCATGGTCTGGTCCAGCCCCGAACGCCACGGCGCGATGACCGGCCTGATGAAGATGCAGGTGGACTGGCTGCCCTTGTCCCTGAAGGGCGGTATTCGCCCGACCCAGGGCAAGACACTGGCCGTTATGCAGGTGTCGGGCGGGTCGCAAAGTTTCAATGCGGTCAATCAGATGCGCATTCTGGGGCGTTGGATGCGCATGGTCACCATTCCCAATCAGTCGAGCATCGCCAAGGCGTGGCTTGAGTTCGAGGGTGATCGCCTGCCTGCGGGGCCGTTTTATGCGCGTGTGGTGGACGTCATGGAGGAGTTGGTGAAGTTCACGTGGATGGTACGCGGGCGCGCGGCCTATCTGGTGGATCGTTATTCCGAACGTCGAGAAAGTGTCGAGGATGTGCACACGCGCGTCTCCGGGAAAGACATCTAGGCGCAGGTGCGCGGTGCCTTTCATGCGTGCGAGACATCAATCGGCACCCGTCTGCCGTTCCACCCTTCGCTCGTTTCGGCGGTCCGGGCCGCATGATGCTTGCCTGCGCGGGCGTGCGCGGTGCAGTCTGCGCGTCATATTGGGGAGCCTCGTGCCGTGAAAGACAGTATCCGCCGCGCCGAATTGATCGAGCTGTTGCAGGGCATTGAAGGGTTTAGTGCGCTGGAGCCGGACGTGATCGAGCAGATGGCGGACATTGCGGAGTACCGCGATGTCGAACATGGCGCATTGCTGATTGTCGAGGGGGACCCGGCGGATACGTTATACATCGTTCTCAAGGGGCGCTTTACGGTGTTGGCAGGCCCTCGGGCCATTGCGGAAATTCGCATGGGCGAACCGATTGGCGAGTTGGCCTTTTTCGCCGGGGGGACCCGTACCGCCAGCGTTGTGGCCGCGCGCAACAGCACTGTGATGGAGTTGAGCCGCGCGGCCTATGACGCACTTGCCGCGCGCACACCTGCGCTTGCCAATGGGATTTTGGCGGCAGTGTCGCAGCGTCTGGCGCGCACCATCCCTGCCAGTCCCGGTCTGCGTCCCGCAGCGGGACAGGTCTGTGCGGTGTTTCCTGGGGCGGGGCAACCGATGGATGCGGCCCTTGTGGCCGGATTGCGCGCGGCATTTGAGGGGGATCCGGTCTGGACGATCCTTGATGCGACCTCCTGCGATCCAGAGGCGCGCGGCACCGCGCAGTCCATGGCCAAGTGGCTGAATGCCCAAGAGGCGCGCTTGGGTCATCTGGTTCTGCTGTGCCCTGACCCTGAGACTGATCCGATATGGGCCGATGTGGCGGCAAACAATTGCGACACGGTGATGATCGCGCTGGCCAAGGCGGGCGGGTGTCAGCCTGCCCACGCGCCATCGCCGCTGGAAGAACGAATTTATCAGGCGACGTTGCCAGCCCACCTGCATCTGATCCTGCACCGGGCGCGCAGAGATGCGCCGACAACGCAGACTGTGGACTGGCTCAGGGATCGCCCCGTTGGCTTGCACCACCATCTTGCCCTTGACACGCCCGAGGATTTTGAGCGGATCGCGCGGTTCATTCGCGGCCATGCTCTGGGCCTTGTGCTGTGCGGTGGTGGCTCCTTTGGTACGGCGCATCTGGGCGCGATCAAGTCGTTGCAGGATCATGGCTACCGCTTTGACTTTGTCGGGGGCACCAGCGTCGGATCAGCCATGGCAGGCGCGTTGGCATTGGGGCGGTCACCGGATGCGATCATGGAGCAATGCGAGGATATCTTTATCCGCTCTAAGGCGATGTCGCGCCTCGCGGTGCCGCGCTATGCGCTGCTGGATCACCACCGCCTCGATGCCGCGTTCAAAAAGCATTATGGTGGCTATGATGTCGAAGATTTGCCAATCAACTTTTTCGCGGTGGCAGGCAGTCTGACCCATAATGATGTCAGCGTGATCCGCACCGGTCCCTTGTGGCAGGCCATCCGCGCCTCAACCGCGATTCCGGGTATTTTCCCACCCTTCGTGCGCGCTGACGGCGAGGTGCTGATTGATGGAGGACTGATCGACAATGTGCCCATGACGGCGATGCGTGATCTGAAACCGGGCGCGAATGTGGTGCTGAATTTTCTGCCGGGCAAGCCGTGGCTGGTGGCCGCGCGTTATGAGGACCTGCCTACGCGGATGCATGCCCTTGCCGGGTTACTCAGCAAGCCCAAAAAGGGTGTGCCATCCTATCCAACCGCTTTCGCAGTGCTGGCCCGCGCGATGGTCGTGAATGCGCGCAAACTGATGCGGCAGGTGGATGTGGAAAACGACGTGGTGCTGAATATCCCCGTGCTCAAGGGCATGAACTTTATGAACTGGCGTCGCGGGCGCGAACTGTTCGAGGCGACCTATGCGTCTATGGAGGCCGCGCTTGAGCGGAACCCGATGCCGCGCAGTGGGCCCGCCCCGCATATGGCGCGCCTGCGCCGGGTGGCCGATGTTGTCAGCACCATCACCGATGAACGCCTGAGCGAGCGTTAGCCGTGCCGCTCAACGATGACCGAGCCCACCGAATACCCGGCCCCGAACGAGCAGATGATGCCCAGATCGCCCGCGTTCAGATCGTCGGAATATTTCGAAAAGGCGATGATCGACCCGGCTGAGGACGTATTGGCATAGTCCTGTAGGATGTTGGGTTGTTCACCGGGGGCCGGGGTGCGCCCAAGGACCTTCTTGCCGATAAAGTCGTTCATGGATTTGTTGGCCTGATGCAGCCACAGCCGTTTGAGGTGATCGGCGGAAATGCCCGTATCCTCCATGTGCTCGGCGATGTGGGTGCTGACCAGGGGCAACACTTCCTTGAACACCTTGCGCCCGTTTTGCATGAATTGCATGTCGCGCCTGTCGGCAAGCCCATCCGGGCGCGAGCGGCGCAAGTATCCGTTATTGTTGCGGATATTGTTCGAAAAAGCGGTGGCGCAGCGTGTGGATCTGATCTTGAAATAGGGGCCTTTGGCGTCCTCTTCCCGCTCGATCAGCATGGCTGTGGCCACATCGCCAAAGATGAAGTGGCAATCCCGGTCGCGCCATTCCAGATGGGCCGAACAGATCTCGGGATTCACCACCAGTGCGGACTTGATCGAGCCCGCGCGGACCATGTCCGCCGCCGCCTGTATCCCGAAGGTGGCGGATGAACAGGCCACATTCATGTCAAAGGCAAAGCCGTTGACGCCAAGCAGGTCCTGTATCTCGATGGCGACAGCCGGATAGGCGCGTTCGAGGTTGGAGGCCGCGCAGATCACCGCCCCCACATCGCCCGCGGTCTTGCCCGCAGCCTTGAGTGCCTTTTGCGCTGCATCCAAGGCCATTTCAGCCATGATCGAAGGTTCGTCATCGTCGCGTTGACGCAGCAACGGGTGCATGATGTCTGGGTCCAGAACACCGGATTTGTCCATCACATAGCGTTGCTCGATCCCCGAGGCCTTGAGGATGAACTCCTCTGAGGAATGCGCCTTGGCCTCGACCGTGCCAGCGGCAATGGCATCCGCGTTTTCGGCATTGAACCGATCGGCATAGGCGTTGAAGGCCACGACCAGCTCGGCGTTTGAGATGGATTGCTCGGGCGTGAATACGCCAGTGCCGGTGATGACGGGAGTATAGGTCAAGGCGCGCCCCTTTTGCGGGTTGTCGGGTTGTGGGGAACGTACAGGGGGGCGTGTGAGGGGGCAAGAGGGGGAGGTGCCATGCTGTTACGGATCAGGTTCCAGCACCCATGTCCCGCTGCGCCGTGTCAGTGCGTGTCTGGCTTCGACAAACCGTTTGCCGTGTTGCGCCAGCCCTTGATTGATGGCCGCAATGATCGAACGCGGATTATTATCCAGAAAGGTCGTGTTGATTTGGTAGCGGCCCGTGTTGGTCGATAAGCCGAGCTTGCGATACCCGTACCACACCCCGCCATCGTCAATCTTGACGATCTCTGCCCAGGGCAAGGTTACCGGGTCCTGAACTGAACGGCTCAGCACAAACCAATGCGTTTTGTCGGGCACCAACCAGACGCCGTCATCCAAGACCTGCAAGCGCGGTTGCATCGAGGGGGGGCGAGCAACGGCCAACAGTCCCAGGCCGCCAAAGACAATCCCTGCCAAAAACAGGATAGTCGCTTGTGCGTATCCGATGATCGTCCCCATCCATAAAGCCAGAACCAGGATCAGTACGGCCAGCGACAGAAAGGCCCCACCGATGATCAAATGCAGCAGGCGGCTTTCGCGGATGTGCAGGTCTTGTGTCATATGGGGTCCGGGTGTTGCGCGGCACATACCGTGTCTGATCCTTGAAGGTTAGCATCAAGGCGGGGCACCGAAAAGGCGTTGATCCGTCTGTGAGGGATTGCATCAACATGGCTTGTGCGTCACGTGCGCCTTGCGCATGGTGGGCCCGTTTGATGCTGTGAAAGGTCCGCCCCGTGACATCCATTGTTCGCCATGCCGCTCACGATCTGTGGATCACATCGCGTGACGTGGCGGATGCCGATCAGGCCCCGGATCCTATCTGCCGAAGGCTGACCTGATGAACATTCTGCAAAACCCCCATCTGGGGACGGGCCTGACCCATCCTGCGTTGGCCGATGTGCCCTTTCCAAGCACTGATGCGCAGGCCCCCAAAACGCTGCTTGCGCGCTGCCCTGCTGCGGGCGTGACCCCTTTGCGCAGCGTACCCAGCCTTGCCGATGCGCTTGGTGTGGCCGAGGTGTGGGTCAAGGACGAGCGGGATCGTATGGGCCTTGGCAGCTTCAAGGCTCTGGGTGCGGCCTATGTGATCGCTTGCGATGCTGAAAACGGGGTCGCGCGCGGGACCACCTATGTCACCGCCAGTGCGGGCAACCACGGGCTGTCCGTCGCTGCGGGCGCGGCGGCATTCGGGGCGCGCTCGGTGATCTATCTGGCATACACCGTGCCCGAAGCCTTTGCGGAACGCCTGCGCGCAACCGGGGCGGAGGTTGTGCGGGCCGGGGACGACTACGAGGCGAGCATGGAAGCCGCGATGCAGGCGGCCGATGACATGGGTGCGGTGCTGCTGTCGGACAGTTCCTGGGCTGGCTATATGGCCCGCCCGCATCGGCTGATGGAGGGCTACCTTGCGCTCATGGCCGAGGTCTTTGACCGTGTGAGCGCGCCCACGCATCTGTTTTTGCAGGCCGGTGTGGGGGGATTGGCGGGGGCGGCTGCGGCCATTGCGCGCCAGCACTGGGGGGCGGGCCCGCGCATCATCGTGGTCGAGCCTGAAGTTGCGCCCGCGCTGATCGCCTCCATCAGGGCCGCAGGGCCGGTGCAAACGCAAGGCCCCGTGTCTGCGATGGGGCGGCTTGATTGCAAGGTGCCTTCTTTGATTGCGCTCAAGGGTTTGGCACGCGACGCCAATGATTTCATCACAATCACCGAGGCCGAGGGGCAGGCGGGTGCGGACTTGGCGCATGGTCACGATCTAAGCTCCACCCCATCCGGCGCGGCTGGTCTGGCGGGGGCTTTGGCGGGGGGTGCTCAACTGGGGTTGAGTGCGCAATCGCGGGTGCTGTTCATTCTGTCCGAAGGCCCCGAGGCATGACAGGTTTTGCGCCACAGGAATTCGAAGCCCGCATGGCGCGCGCGCAGGGCCTCATGGCAAAGGCCGGGATCGAGGCGCTGTTACTCACGACCGAACCGGAGGTGCGCTATTTCACGGGCTTTCTGACGCGGTTCTGGGAAAGCCCGACCCGCCCCTGGTTTGTGATTGTCCCGGCGCAGGGTCAGCCGATTGCGGTCATCCCGTCCATCGGGGCACCGCTGATGAGGCAGACCTGGCTGAGTGACATTCGGACGTGGCGTAGCCCGGACTACGGCGATGACGGGGTGTCGCTGGTCGCCGAAACCCTCGCAGAAGTGGTTCCGAAAGGGGGGCGGATCGCGGTGCCAAGCGGGCCTGAAACCCACTTGCGCTTGCCGCTGGAAAGTTGGGCCGCGCTCCGGTCCAAGCTGCCGGGTCGCAAGTTTGGCGATGATGTGCAAATCGCCAAACAGATGCGTATGGTGAAATCAACTGCCGAGATTGCCAAGATCGAAGCGGCCTGTGCAATTGGGGATGCCGCCTTTGTCCGTGTGCCTGAAATCGCGCAGGCTGGCGCGCCCCTGGCCCAGATATTTCGCGCCTTCCAGATGCTGTGTCTTGAGGAAGGGGCGGACTGGGTGTCCTATCTGGCGGGCGGCGCGGGTCCGGGGGGGTATGGCGATATCATTGCGCCGGCCACCGATGCACCGCTGCGCCCGGGCGACGTGCTGATGCTGGACACAGGCGTCGTACGCGATGGGTATTTCTGCGATTTTGACCGGAACTGGTCGGTCGGGCCGCCAGCACCCGAAACCCGTGATGCTTATGCCCGCGTGCTTGAGGCCAGCGACGCCGCCTTTGAGGTGGCGCGCCCCGGCGCAACCGCTGCGGACCTGTTCCGTGTGATGGACAGCGTGTTGACGGGCGGTGCCGGTGGATCGGACGCCGGGCGCTACGGGCATGGATTGGGCATGCAGTTGACCGAGTGGCCCTCGTTGATCCCGCAGGATCAGACCGTACTTGAGGCGGGGATGGTTCTGACGCTTGAACCGGGGATCGAGATCGCGCCCGGCCGCACCTTGGTGCATGAGGAAAACATTGTGATCACTGAAAGCGGCGCGCGCTATCTGTCGACGCCTGCGCCGCGCGACATTCCGGTGATCTAGGATGGCCTTTCGCTATACCCGCGCCGCAGACCTAAGACCCAGGCTGGGACTGATCGCCCTTCAGGCGGATCGCACGCTTGAGGATGACATGCGCCGCCTTCTGCCCCGCGAGGTCAGTTTGCTGGTGTCGCGCGTGCCCTCGGGGCTGGACGTGACATCCGACGCCCTAGCCGCGATGGAGGGGCATCTGAGCACGTCCGCCGCACTGTTTCCCGATGGTCACGTCTTTGACGCCATTGGCTATGGGTGTACCTCAGGCACGGCGCAAATAGGGGCGGCGCAGGTCGCAGGCAAGGTGCGGGCCGGGGCGCAAGCCCATGCGGTGACCGAACCCGTGTCCGCCTTGATTGCCGCTTGCGCTGCCCTTGAGGTGCACCGGATTGCCATTCTGTCACCCTATGTGGCCTCGGTATCGGACCGCCTGCGTGCCGTGTTGCAGGATGCCGCGATTGCTGCGCCCGTTCTGGGCAGCTTTGATGAAGCCGAAGAGGCGGCGGTCAGCCAGATTGATGCGCCCTCGATCAATGCGGCGGCTGAAACCCTGATGTGCGGGGCAGAGGTGGAGGCATTATTCCTGTCGTGCACAAACCTGCGCACTCTGGACGTGATCGCACCGCTTGAATCCACGCTCGGCTGTCCAGTCTTGTCCAGCAATCTGGTGTTGGCGTGGGATATGCTGCGCCTTGCCGGACATGATGTGGGGATGCCACGCGATCTGCTGTGAAAGTCCCGAAATTATCGGGCCATATTGGCGCGCGCTTGCACTTGCATTGCGCGTCGTGGTTTCGTGTCGCCAATATGGCCGCAAAAGAGGTAAGCGCGCGCGATGAAACTGGGATGTATTGGTGATGATTTCACCGGCTCAAGCGATCTGGCCAACACGCTGGCCAAAGAGGGGATGCGCACGACCCAATATACGGGCGTGCCCGCCCATGATGCCGACCCATCGGTCGAGGCGGGGGTGGTTGCACTCAAATCCCGCTCCATCGCCCCACAAGAGGCGGTGCGCAAATCCCTGGAGGCGCTGGAATGGTTGCGCGCACAGGGCTGCACGCAGTTCTTTTTCAAGTATTGCTCGACCTTTGACAGCACGCCGCAAGGCAATATCGGCCCTGTCGCGGATGCGCTGGCCGAGGTGCTTGAGGCGCATCGGGTCATTGTGTGCCCTGCATTTCCCGGCACCGGGCGATCCGTCTATCAGGGCCATTTGTTTGTGAATGACGTCCTGCTGAGCGAAAGCGGGATGCAGAACCATCCGCTAACCCCGATGACGGACCCGGACCTGCGCCGTTGGCTGGGCCAGCAATCAAGTCATATCGTAGGGCATGTGGGGGCGGAGGCCGTGTTCCAGGGTGCCGGGGCGATTGCTGCCGCTTTGGCCGCGCAGCAGGCCGCAGGCCATCGTCATATCGTTGTGGATGCGATCCGCGATGCGGATTTGCGCGCCATTGGGGCCGCAGCCCGGGATTTGCGGTTGATCACGGGGGGATCGGGGGTCGCGCTTGGGTTGCCTGCCAACTTCGGATGCGTGGCGGGCGCAGTGCCATGGCAGGGGCAGGACGGGCGTGCGATTGCGCTATCGGGCTCGTGTTCGACCGCGACACGGGCACAGGTGGTACAGCATGCCCTCAGCCATCCAACACGCGAGATCATCGTAGCGGATGTCATTGAGGGACGACTGACGGTGCAGGATATGGCGGATTGGCTGTTGGAACAGACTGGCGTGCCGCTGGCCTACAGCTCGGCCGACCCCGAAGAGGTGCGGCGCGTACAGGATAGGTTCGGACGAGATCGCGCCGCCGCGGCCCTTGAGGGGTTCTTTGCCGAAGTGGCCCAATTGGCGCGGGCACGCGGGGCCACGCGGATCATCACGGCGGGTGGCGAAACCTCTGGTGCGGTGGTCGAGGGGTTGGGGCTGACCACGTTTGAGATTGGCCCCGAAATCGACCCTGGCGTGCCGGCGCTACGTGCCGGTTCTGATTTGGTCGTTGCGCTCAAATCCGGAAATTTCGGCGCGCCGGACTTCTTTGCGAAAGCGGATGGGGTGCTGGCCGGATGAGCAGTGAAAGCGCGCTGCGCGAACAGATATGCGTTCTGGCCAAGTCGCTGTTCGACCGGGGGTTGACCCATGGCTCGACCGGGAACATCTCGGCGCGGACCGAGGATGGGGGGCTGCTTGTATCACCCACGGGCACCAGTTTCGGGCGGCTTGACCCCGGACGGCTCAGTCGGTTTGACCTACATGGCCAGCACGTCGCGGGCGATGCGCCGACCAAGGAGATGCCGCTGCATTCAGCATTTTATGACACGCGCAGCACGGCGGGCGCGGTGGTGCATCTACACAGTTGCCATTCGGTTGCGTTGTCGATGCTGCCCGGCGCGGATACGGACAACTTCCTGCCGCCGCTCACGCCCTATGGGATTATGAAACTGGGCAAGGTGACCTTGCTGCCCTTCTTTCTGCCCGGCGATCCGGCCATGGGCGAGGCGGTGCGCAGCCTTGCCGGGAAACGCGCTGCGGTGATGCTGGCCAATCACGGCCCCGTTGTGGCGGGCATGGACGTCGAGGCTGCGTGCAATGCCATTGAAGAGCTTGAGGACACCGCGCGCCTCGCGCTGATCACGCGTGGACTGTCGCCCCAGGCGCTGAACGCGGATCAGATCGCAGCGGTGGTGCGCAAGTTCGATGTCGACTGGGACGGCTAGGCCGACGCGCGGATCAAGTCGGATGCCTTTTCCCCGATCATAATGGCGGGCGCGTTGGTGTTGCCGCTGACGATTTCGGGCATGATCGAACAATCCGCTACGCGCAAACCTGTAATCCCGTGCACCCGCAGGTCCGCATCGACGACGGCGCTTTTGTCCTGGCCCATCTTGCAGGTGCCTGTGGGGTGATAGATCGATGCCGTGTTGTTGCGCGCCCAATCAAGCGTGGCGTCATAATCATCCATCGGCAGGTCAGCGTGCGGGCGGAACTCCTCGGAAATCTTTGAGGTGAGCGGCGCGTGCCGCGCGATCCGGCGCGCTATATTGACGCCTTCCACGATGGTGCGGCAGTCGGTTTCGGTGCTGAGATAGTTCGGAATGATCTTGGGGTAGGCACGGCCATCTTTGCTTGCCAGCCGGATTTCACCTTTGGATTCAGGGCGCAACTGGCAGACCGACATGGTGAAGGCCGAAAATTTGTCCGCCCCCTTGCCGGGGTTCTCGGCCGATAGCGGTTGGACGTGGAACTGGATGTCGGGCGTTTCCAGATCATCGCGGGTCTTCATAAAGCCGGTCGCCAGGCTGGCCGCCATGGTCATCGGTCCCGCACGGAACATCAGGTACTTGAGACCGATCTTGGCCTGTCCGAACAGGCTGCCGACCTCATCGTTCAGGGTTGGTTCGTTGCATTTGTAGACCAGCCGCGCCTGCAAATGGTCCTGCATGTTCTTGCCCACGCCCGGCAGGTCGGCGACGACATCTATGCCGTGGCGCTTCAGTTGCGCGGCCTCACCCAGACCTGACAGCATCAGCAGTTGAGGCGAGTTGATGGCCCCGCCGGACAGGATAACCTCGGACCGGGATATGATCGTGTGCAGGTTCCCGGCCTTGTCGCGATAGGTGACGCCCGTGGCGCGCTTGTCGGTGATTTCGACCTTTTCGACCTGCGCATGGGTGATGATTTGCAAGTTCTTGCGGTCTTTTACCGGGTTCAGGAACGCAACAGCAGACGAACAGCGCCGCCCGTTGCGCGCCGTCAGTTGAAAGAACCCGACCCCTTCCTGTTCGGCCCCGTTGTAATCAGGATTGAACTTGTACCCCGCGGCCTGGGCCGCAGCGACCCAGGCATCCGTGATCGGGCGCTGGATACGCATGTTGGACACTGACAACCCGCCCTGATCACCGTGAAACTCATCTGCCCCGCGCTCGTTCTGCTCGGAGCGCTTGAACAGCGGCAACACATCATCCCACGCCCAACCGCGATTGCCCATCTGAGCCCACCGGTCATAATCCTGAGGTTGTCCACGGACATAGAGCAGACCATTCAGCGAGGAGGAGCCGCCCAATACCTTGCCGCGTGGCCACTCGATCGAACGCCCGTTCAGCCCCGGATCGGGTTCGGTTTTGTAACACCAATCCACGCTGGGGTTGTGGATGGTTTTAAAATATCCCACCGGAATGTGAATCCATGGGTTAAGGTCACGACCACCGGCTTCGAGGAGAATCACTTTTTTGGAGGGGTCCGCACTGAGGCGGTTGGCAATCACGCAACCTGCGGAACCTGCACCAACAATGATGTAATCGGCTTCCATGATTTCACCCTCTCTCGCAATTTATTCAAAAAAAGACTATGCAGATTGATCTCCCTGCGCTAGCATTTTCTGAGATAAAACGTCTCAATAATATGCATCAGGGAGGATAGCATGGGAGTAGGAAACAAGATCAACGGCATTTCACGCCGGGATTTGTTCAGGGTGGCTGGTCGCTACGGCATGAGCTCGACGCTTATGGCAGCGGGTGGCTTTGGCGGCGCGATGAGCCTTGCCAACCTCGCAGCGGCGGCAGAGTCCACATATGAAAAGCGCTTTGCCAAGCCCGCCAAACATACGCTCAAGTTCGGCGCTGCCGGCTTTAACCAGCGTAACCTGTTGATTGAACGGGCTGGTGCGTTGGAATTTGCCCGCGATCTGGAAAGCCGGACCGACGGCGAAATTCGCATCGAGTTCATCGGCGACAACCAGATCTGTGGTCAGCTGAGCTGCGTTGAAAAAGCGCAGCAGGGTATCGTCGATATCTATGCGGCCTCCACGCAGAACTCCGCCGGTGGTGCGCCATATCTGAACGTGCTGGACTACGCCTACATGTTCCGCAATCGGGCCGATCAGTACCATTTCATGTACAGCCCCGAATCGCAGCGCATCCTGCGCGAGCCTTTCGAAAAGCGTCACGGCCTGAAATTCCTGTTCACCCACGCAGAGCTTCGCGGGATCCAGTTGGGTCTGGCGTGGGAAGACAGACCCACCGTCACAAAAATCGAAGAGCTGTTTGGCACTAAAAACCGCGTTACGGGCACCCAGTTGGGCCGGATCGCAATGAATGCCTTGAACCTGAATCCGGTTCCGGTTGCGTGGGAAGAAACCCTTGATGGTCTCAAGCAGGGCCTGATTGATGGTGCTGAAACATGGGCGTCGGCCGTGGCCTATGCCAACATGTCGCCAGTGGTCAGCCAGTCGGTCGATCTGCGCTTCTTCTGCGGCACAGAGCATACGGCGATGAACGCTTCGGTGTTCGACGGCCTTGACGGTAATCTGCAAGACGCAGTCATGGAATCCTCGTATCTTGCGCAGGTCCATGTTCAGGCCGCCAACGAAGCCGCACTGGTCAACACGGTCGGTCACTCCGATCCACAACTGCCAAACACGATTTTCGCACAAAACAACGTGCGCAACGCGTTTCTGGCCGATGACCAGATCAAGATTGCCGAAGAGATGTGTTCGCCCGAGTTCCAGCCCCAACTGTGGGAAGAATGGCGCGAGCGGATCAACGGCTGGGCCGGTGGTATCGACACGTATCAGGACATCTATAACGAAGTGCGCACGAACTCGCACACGTTGGCCGAAAACGTGGAACCCCGCCGCTGGTGGAAAGCCTAAGATACTGAAACAATCGGTGGACCGGCCCCTTCGGGCCGGTCCATATCACTTAATGCCACCCAATTGCGGGTGTGATGTGACCGTCCGCCAAGTGACGGCACTGGCGTAAAAATGGAGGGGGACCGGATGTCAGTCTGGGCAGACGCGATCGGGGTGTTTTCCGCGATCCTCACAAACGATTCATTCGAAATGAAAAACGCGTTCCGCACCCAGGGTGCGTATTTGGCTTTTGGCATCTTGACGTTGCTTGGGGGGACGTTGATGGCGTTTCTGTTCAAGCGCATCCCGCTGCTGGATCGCCATTTTGAGCGAACGATTATCATCTATGCCTATCTGATTATCGCCTGGATCATCTTTTCGGGTGTGGTGCAGCGCTTTGCGCTCAACGGTCAGCCGCCTTGGTCTTCGACCATTCCGCCCCTTCTGTTCATGGTGATGGTCTGGTTTGGCTGTTCCTTCAACGTCAAGCTGCGCACCCATCTCAGCTTTTCCGAATTCCGCTCCAATATGCCCCCCAAGGCGCAGCTGGTGGTGCTGAGCCTGGATGCGGTGCTGTGGCTGGTGTTCTGCATGATCTGCATGACCACGACCGCGCGCATCACCGCCAACTCTTCGGCGAACTTCCAGATCGTGCTTGGCACCGACGATTTCATGCAGTGGTGGTTCATTATCACTGTGCCCATCGCTTTCGTGGTGATGGCGGGGCGGGTCATCGAAAACCTGCTCGAGGATTACAGCAACTACCGCAACGGCAAGCCGTTGATTGAACAAGCGGTTATCGGGGGAGAGACATAATGGCTGACGGGACTCTGATCACCCTGATCTCGATCGGTGTGACCTTGCTGTTTATGCTGGGCACGCCGGTTTTGCTGGTCATCTTTTACTGGACAGTAGGATGCAGCCTTGTGTTGGGCCTGCAACTGGACAACACGGGCAACGAGTTGCTCAATACATTCAACAAAGGCTTTGCCCTTCTGGCGATGCCCCTGTTCATCCTGACCGGGGATTTGATCAACGTGTCCGGCATTGCCAAACGATTATCGGACTTTGCCTATGCCTGCCTTGGCTGGCTGCGCGGCGGTCTGGCGATGGCGGCCATCGGGGCGTGCGGATTGTTTGCTGCGATTTCGGGGTCGAACTCGGCCACGACGGCGACCATCGGGTCGATGTTGCACCCGGAAATGGTCAAAGGCGGTTATGACGAACGCTTCAGCGCGGCCACGGCGGCGGCGGGCGGGACGGTCGGGATCATCATCCCGCCCTCGATCATCTTTATCGTTTACGGGTTCCTGATGAACCTGCCGATTTCGGACCTGTTTGTGGCGGGTATCATTCCCGGTGCACTGATGGTGTTTGGTATGCAGTTCGCCGCCTGGATCATCTGCCGCCTCAATGGCTGGGGGGTTCTGATCCCGTTGCAACTGAACCGGGTTCTGAAAACCGCGTTCGGGGCGTGGCTGGGGTTCTTTGCCATCGGGCTTGTGCTTTGGGGCATTTACACCGGCAAGTTTTCCCCGACCGAAGCGGCGGGGGTCACGGTGGGCTTTTGTATCATCGTGGGACTGATCTGTTATCCGCTCAACAAGATGATGGCCAGGGACGCAGACCGGGATGTGAATGACAAAGGCTATAGCGAGATGTTCGTTGTCGAAGGGTTCACCATCCCCCAGATCCCGTCCATCGTGGTCCGTTCGGCCCAGATTACGGGCATTCTGGCCCCGCTGATTGCAATCTCGATTGCGATGCAGCAGGTGCTGTCCGCCCTTGGCGCGCAGGAGATCATCGGGAACTTCGTGACCGGAATGGGGGGCTATCATGCGGTCCTGTTCACCTCGATGGTCATCGTGTTCTTTTCAGGGATGATCCTTGAATCCCTGCCTGTGACGATTATTCTGGCGCCGATCCTTGCGCCGATTGCAGCCTCCGTGGGTATTGATCCGATCCACTTCTCGGTGATCTTCCTTGTGGGTGCCTCGATTGGCTTCATTACGCCGCCATATGGGCTGAACCTCTACGTGGCGTCAGGTGTGACGGGGGTTCCGTATTTCAAACTGCTCCGCTACATCGTGCCCTACCTGGTGGCGTTGATCTCGGTTTGGGTTATTGTTGCATTGACCCCCGATCTGGCGCTGATGCTGCTGCCAGAGAGATAAAGCGCTATTCATAATCACAACTGAGTGAGACATGCCTGACGATCACCGCCCCCGCAAGGAACACCAAATCCCCACCAATCTGCGTTTGCTGATGGTGATGGAAGAGGTGGCCAAGCGCGGGGTGGCCGTCAAACCCGTGGACCTTATCGAGGCCCTCGGGCTGCCCAAGCCCACCGTGCACCGCTTGCTGCAAACAGCCGAGGCCGAGGGGTTCTTGCAACGTGATCTGGATGGGCGCAGCTATGGCCCCGGTGCCCGACTGCGGGCGCTTGCGGTATCAACGATGTCGTCGGAACATTTGCGCACCGCCCGTCTGACCATCCTGCGCGGCGTTGCCGAAGAGATTGGCGAGACTTGCAATCTGGCCACCCCGGACCGCGAGGGGATGACCTATCTGGATCGGGTCGAGACCGAGTGGCCCTTGCGCATTCAACTGCCCATCGGCACCCAGGTCCCGTTTCACTGTACCGCCAGTGGCAAGATGTATCTGTCGACCCTGCGCCCGCATATTCTGGAATCGATTCTGACCGCCCGCCCGCTGGAAAAGCCGACGCCCACGACCCTCATCGGTCTGGCCGAGATCAAGGCCGAGCTGGAGGCAACCCGTCAGCGCGGTTATTCCACTGACAACGAAGAGTTCATGGCCGGGATGACCGCCATCGCAGTGCCAGTCTGGGATGGGAATGGAAAATTGCTTGCGACCCTGTCCGCCCACGCACCGATGCAGCGGCGGACCTTGCCCCAGTTGATCGAGTATTTGCCTGCGTTGCGCCGTGGGTCTGCGGACCTGACCAAGCTGCACATGGCCTAATGGCCTCTCACAATCCGTGAAACTGATGTTTGTCCAGCAGGGCGACCAGCATGTCGCGCGCGTGCCTTCGGTGGGCGTGATGCGTGTCATGGGCGCGGCTTGCGTCCCCTTGCGCAATGGCGTCATAGACCGCGCGGTGATCCGCGTTTGATTGCACCGGGGCGGGTCGGATGAACAGGGTCGTGGCGCGTGCCCGGCGCACCTGATCGCGCATGACCGACACGATCATGCTCAGCCGTGCATTGCGGCCCAAACGCACCAGTTCACGGTGAAACCGATCATCGGCCTCGGCCCATCCGCGCAGATCATCATGGCTCAGGCAGGCGTCCATATCCGTGATGGCGGCGGCCAGTGTCTCAAGGTCGGACACGGAATAACCCGCCTCGGCTGCGCGGGCGGCGGCAAGGCTTTCGAGCTCGGTCAGAATGTCGTAGATGTCGCTCATGTCCTGGGCCGATACGGGGCTGATGCGGATGCCCCGACGCGGGCGTAGTTCGACCAGCCCCTGCGCCTGCAACATCAACGCCGCCTCGCGCACGGGCGTGCGTGACATCCCCAGCTTTTCGGCCAGTTCGGTTTCCAGATGATCCGAGCCGGGTGTGAGCTCTCCGGCAAAGATCATCTGACGCAGGGCTGCGACGGCGCGCTCTACATTGCTGATGGCCCCCATCAGGTCACCCTTTCGATTGGCAGTTTGCGCGCCTCGGCGTGCGAGGCATAGATCGTGTCCTTGATGCGGATCACATCCAGATAGGCGCGTGCTTCGTTTTCCAACGCGGTCCCGTTCTGCATGGCCCCGATCACATGGGATTGCAGCGCATGCACACAGTCCCCGCCAAAGCCGTCATGGGTGTCGGCGGGCAGGATCTGTTGCGCATCCTGTTGCCCGAACAGGCGCCACCACACCGATCCATCGCCGCGCAAGTCCAGCGTGCCTTGGGTGCCCTCGATCAACGCTTCACCCATGGTGCGGCGGTGGTTGTCGGCAGCATGGTCCAGATGCCGGTTGCCGTCAAACAACGCCCGCACGCCCGAGGCGTGATCGAACACCACATGCCCAGCATCTTCGCCCGCAATCACCGGATTGATCCGGCGCAGATCGGCATAAACCGCCGTGGCGGGGCCAAACAGGTACTGAAACGTGTCCACCCAATGCACTGCGGTTTCATGGATCAAGAACCGCTCCATCGTCTGAAAATAGGGCTGGCGATCCAGATAGGCACGTGGCCCTTGCCCGTCGCCGGGACGCAAGCGGAAGGTGGCGTTCAGCACTGTCCCGATCCGGTCTGCGGCCAGCGCCTGTTTGAGAGTGCGATACCACGGCTGGAACCGGAAATTCTCATGTACGACCAGCCGCGCCCCTGCTGCGTCGGCTTCGGCGGTGATGGCCTGCGCCTCGACCAGATCATTGCAGAATGGCTTTTGGCAGATGATCCACTTGATCCCCGCCATGAGCGCGGCACGGATCGTTTGGGCATGCGCAGGCGGGGGCAGGATAATGTCGAGCAGATCCGGGGCAGTGTTCGTCAGCATCGCGCCCAGATCTTCAAAAGCGGGCATGCCTGTGGCGCGGGCCGCCTCGAGGTTCAGATCGCAGGCCCCGACAACCTCGATACCGCCCATGCGTGCCCAACTGCCATAGTGGAACTGGCTGAAATAGCCCGCCCCGACACAGGCGACCCGGATGCTCATGCGAGGGCCGCGCGCACAGCGTCCGCGACCTCGCTCGTGCCCGCGCTGCCGCCCAGGTCCCGGCTGGCCACATGGCCTGCCGCAATCACTGCCTCGACAGCGGCGCGCAGGCGATCCCCATCGGCGATCATGGCGGGGATGTCGTGTCGTCCGCCCAGCCATTCCAGCATCATTGCAGCGGACAGGATCATCGCCATCGGGTTTGCGACGCCTTGGCCCGCAATGTCGGGGGCCGAGCCGTGACAGGGCTGGAATACCGCGTGATCGGCCCCGATATCAGCCGAGGGTGCCAGCCCAAGCCCGCCCATCAGCCCGGCCCCCAAATCGGACAGGATGTCGCCAAACATGTTCTCGGTGACCATCACGTCAAAGGACCATGGCCGTTCGACCATCCAAAGTGCGGTCGCATCCACATAGGCATGATCGGCGGCAATGTCGGGGTGTTTGGTCGCCTCTGCATCGAACATCTCGCGGAAAAAGGCAAAGGCGCGGAACACATTGGCCTTGTCCACGCAGGTGACCTTGCCCGGACCGCGCCCGGCGGCCTTGCGGGCCTTGGCCAGATCGAAGGCGAATTTGAACAACGGCTCGGAAATGGCGCGGGTGATCAGCAGGGTCTCGCGGGCCTCGTCCTGCGTAACCTCGCCGCGCCCTTGGGTGTGAAACAACCCCTCGGTGCTTTCGCGGATCAGAACGAAATCGACCGTCTGCCCCCCCGTGAGGGCCAGAGGCGTGGGTTGGCCGGGGCGAATGGTCACGGGGCGCACACCTGCAAACAGGGTCAGCGCCTTGCGCAGATCGATCTGGGGCGAGATTTCGGTGCCGTCGGGATAGCGCACATCCGGTAGACCCATGGCCGACAGCAGGATGGCGTCCGCGGCGCGGGCCGCCTCCATCGATGCGGCGGGCAGGCTTTCACCGGTGCGTGCATAGTGGGCTGCCCCCGCAGGTGCATCCACATAGTTCAGCGCGTATTTGCCCGCCGCCACATGATCAAGCAGTGTCAGGGTGGGTGCCATAATCTCGGGGCCGATCCCATCCCCCTGAAAAACCGCGATATTAAATGAGTTCTGCATGGCGTGGGCTCCCTTTGGCCGTAGGATTGATCAAAGCGACTCGCCTTGTACTATACCTTAATGTATACATTGATGTATGCGTATTAAAACCCCATGCCCATGGGCCCCAGATGGAAAGACCAGATCATGCCCTATGCCGTCACCGTCGTGTTCGACATCAAGCCCGGCCACATGGACGCATTCATGCCCCATATCCTTCAAAACGCGCGCAGTTCCGTTCGGGACGAGCCGGGGTGCCGTCAGTTCGACGTGTGCACGGACCCCGCCTTGCCCGACACCGTGTTCCTATATGAGCTTTACGATGATCTGGCTGCATTCGAGGCGCATCAGGGCATGCCACACTACATCGCTTGCGGCTTGAAGATCGGAGATCTGGTGGCAGGCAAGACCCTGAAAACCTACGCGCAGGTCGACAGATGAGCACTGATTGGGAGGTCTACGCGATCAAATACGCTGACCGGGATGCACGCACCCGCGCGGACAGCTTTATCTTTGATGACAACCACGAAGCGCCCCATGCCATGGACTATTACATGTGGCTGATCCGGGGGGCGGGCCGGGTGATCCTCGTGGACACAGGCTATGATGTGGACGAAGGGGTGATGCGGGGGCGGCCCATCCGGCTGAACCCGGTCGAGGCATTGAAACCCTTTGATCTGACGCCCGAGGATGTGACCGAGATTATCGTCACGCACCTGCATTACGATCACGCCGGCGGTCTGCACCTGTTTCCCAACGCCCAAATCCACCTGCAAGCTGCTGAAATGGCCTATGCCACGGGGCCGTGCATGTGCCACGACACGCTGCGGATGCCGTTCACGGCGGCACATGTCTGCGAGGCGGTGACGCGGCTTTATGCGGGCAAGCTGACTTTCCATGACGGGGAGGGGGCGATTGCTGATGGGATTTCAGTGCATTGTATTGGCGGACACTCACGCGGGCTTCAGGCGGTGCGGGTGCGCACGCGCACGGGTTGGATGGTGCTGGCTTCGGATGCCGCGCATTACTACGAGAACTTTATGGCCCGAAAGCCGTTCCCCATCGTGGTCGACCTTCAGGATATGCTTGACGGGTTCAACACGCTGCGCAGGCTGGCAAGCAAGCCGGAATTGATCGTTCCCGGCCACGACCCGCTGGTGCGCCAGTATTTCGACAGTGCCCTGGCCGATCATATCATCCGCCTCGATGTCGGCCCGAACGGGACCATGGTGCTGTAACATTTGGCACATGTCCGTGGCGGGTTTTTGAAAAACGGGCAAGTTCTACCGCAAAATCGGTAACACTCGGCGGAATCCGTCACGTGGTTGCGATCCATCCTCATGCCGCATTGCAGCGAAGGGTGACCATGCGTAAATAGGGGTCAACCGCGTATTTCCGCATTGCAGCATGCCAAAAGGACCTCACTATGACACGCACCGCCATCATCACCGGATCCACCAGCGGCATTGGCCTTGGGATCGCCGAAGCCTTTGCCGCCCAAGGCATGAACATCATGCTCAACGGGTTTGGGGATCCGGACGAGATCGAGGCGACGCGCGCCGCATTGGACGCCAAGGCCGAAGGGACCGTGGCCTATCACGGGGCTGACATGACGAAACCGGATGAGATTGCCGATTTGGTGACCCAGACGGAAAAGCAGTTTGGTGCGGTCGATATCCTCGTGAATAACGCGGGCATCCAATATGTCGGCCCCATCGAAGAGTTCCCGCTGGAAAAATGGGATGCGATCATCGCGATCAACATGTCTTCGGCCTTTCACACGATCCGGGCGGCTTTGCCGGGGATGAAGGCACGTAGATGGGGGCGGATCATCAATGTGGCCTCGGCCCACGGGCTTGTCGCCTCTCCCTACAAATCGGCCTATGTGACGGCCAAGCACGGCATTGTCGGCCTGACCAAGACCGTCGCGCTTGAGGCCGCCGAACATGGTGTGACCTGCAACGCGGTTTGCCCGGGCTATGTGTTGACGCCGTTGGTCGAAGGGCAAATCCCCGATACCGCCAAAGCGCGCGGCATCACCGAAGAAGAGGTCAAACGTGATGTCCTTCTGGCCGCGCAGCCCACCAAGGAATTCGTGACCGTTGAACAGCTTGGGGCGGTCTGTACGTTCCTTGTCACAGATGCTGCTGCCTCGATGACAGGCACTGCCTTGCCTGTCGATGGTGGCTGGGTCGCCCAATAAACATGAACCGCGCCCTTACAGGAGGACAGACCATGTCCAGGACCAACGGTCGTTCAAAGCGGCATGAGAAATCCATCAACCTTGCCCTTCAGGGCGGCGGCTCGCACGGCGCGTTCACATGGGGCGTGCTGGATCGGATGTTTGAAGAGGATCGGCTGTGGATCGAAGGGGTCAGCGGCACATCTGCGGGTGCGATGAACGCGGTTGTCGCCACCCAAGGGATGTATGACGGCGGGGCCGCCGGTGCACGTCAGGCCCTGGAAGACTTCTGGCGCGCCGTCAGCGTTGCAGGTCAGGCCAGCCCCATTCAGCGCACCGCGTTCGAGAAGATCATGGGGTCATGGTCGCTGGATCTGAACCCGGGCTATGCAATGATGGACATGATGAGCCGCATGGCCTCGCCCTATGACCTCAACCCGATAGGCCTGAACCCGCTGCGTGATGTGGTCGAGGACTTCATCGATTTTGACAAGGTCGCCAACTGTTCGGACATGGGCCTTTATATCTCGGCCACCAATGTGGAAACCGGGCGCGCCCGGGTGTTTCACCGCGAAGAGGTGACGCTGGATGTGGTCATGGCCTCGGCCTGTCTGCCATCCATGTTCAAAGCGGTCGAGATTGACGGCACGCCCTATTGGGATGGCGGGTTCATGGGCAACCCGGTGCTGTTTCCGTTCATCGACCACTCACCGTCTTCGGATATCGTGATCGTGCAGATCAACCCGCTGCTGCGCCCCGGCACCCCGCGGCGCGCGCGAGATATCCAGAACCGGGTGAATGAGATCACCTTCAACGCTTCGCTGCTGCGCGATCTGCGCACCATTGATCTGATCCACCGCCTGATCGAGGACGGGGCGCTGTCGGACAACGAATATCGGCGCATGAATATGCACATGATTGACGGATGTGGCGACATGCTGGCGCTGGATGCGTCCTCCAAGATGAACTCGGAATGGGCGTTCCTGATCCACATGCGTGATCTGGGCCGCGAACATGCGGATCGCTGGCTGGCCGCAAATTTCGACAAGATCGAGAAGGAAAGCACGCTGAACCTGCGTGAATTTTTCGATGACTTCGGGGCCCCGCACGGGGGCAATGCGGTCGAGTTGAAATCCAGAAAGGATTGAAACCATGACAATTCGCACGATCACACTCGGGCTCGCAATCGCGACGCTCGGCACGGCGGCTTTTGCCTTCGATCTGGGCGGGCTCAAGACCAAGGTGCTTCATGGGCTTGAGGGGCCAAGTCAGGCGCGTGATATCTCGAACAAGGTGCTGGGCGATACGGCGCTCGCGGATGAAGGGATCGCGGAACTGGCCGGGCGCAACCTGCGCACGCGGTTCTGGACGATCAACGACAAGGGCATCGTGCCAATCCACGATCACGCAAGCCGCCCCGCCGTGTTCACCGTCCTGTCGGGGCAGATTTACGAATACACCTCGACCTCTGAGAACCCGGTGCTGCACGACACGGGCGGCCTTGCCCTGGAAGAGGGCGCACTGGCGCATTGGTGGCTGAACGAAGGTGACGAGACGGTGCATCTGATCGCCTTCGATGTTTATGCGCCCGATGGTGCATCCACCGATGTGGCATCGCGACCTGCCGGAATGGATGTGAAAACCCCGGACAATCAGAGGGTGGAGCATGCGCTGTTGGGGTCCGTCAACATCGGCAAACACTTTGGCGATGGTACGGGCGAGGGCTGGGTGCTCAGCACCTATCGCACCACGATCGAGCCCGGCGGCACCTTTGCCAGCTTTACCGCACCCGGCGAGCCGATCCAGAGTTTCGTCTGGGAAGGTGAAGTGACCGAGTACAGCGTTTCGGACCCCAAGGTCCTTGCAACCCGGAGCGGGTCGACGGTCGCGGGCGGTGCCCAGGCGTGGTGGGAAAATACCAGTGATGGGCCTGCGGTGATCTATTTCGGTGTGGTTGAACCGGCCTCCGAAGTGGCCGGTGTCGAACGCGTCGGTCCACTCGCGCATGGCAGCCACGGAGAGTAAGCGATGACGGCCATGCCCGATCCCGCGGCCGCGATGACGGGCATGGCCCCCGCGTTGACCGAAAAATCCCCCGAAGACCGGGCGATGGTCATTCGCCGCTCAACCATGATTGCCCTGATCGCGTTTCTGACGCTGATTGACTTGTTCGGCTCGCAGGCGCTGCTGCCCACATTGGTTGAGGTTTACGGGGTCAGCCCGGCGGTCATGGGCTTTGCGGTCAATGCCTCGACCATCGGCATGGCGGCGGCCAGCCTTATCGTGGCGCTGTTTGCGCGCAAGATCGACCGCAAGCGCGGGATTTGGATATGTCTGGCGCTGCTGAGCCTGCCCACGATGCTGCTGGCGCAACAACCCGACCTCACCACCTTTACCCTTCTGCGTGTGGCCCAAGGCGTGTTCATGTCCGCCGCCTTCACGCTGACGCTGACATATCTCAGCGAGGAATGCTCGCTGACAGCCGTGGGCGGGGCGATGGCGGCCTATATCACCGGCAATGTGGCCTCCAACCTGTTCGGGCGGCTGTTGGCCTCGGGGATTGCGGACAATATCGGGCTGCCCGAAAGCTTTTATGGCTTTGCCCTTCTTAACCTCACTGGCGCACTGGCCGCATACCTTTATCTGGGAGGACGGGACGGTGCGCGCAGCGGTCACGCACAGGATACAGGGTCTGTGGTCGAGGCGTGGAAAGACCACCTGAGCAACGCCAGGCTGGTCGCCATGGTTGCGATCGGGTTTGTCTTGCTGTTCGTCTTTGTGGCGACCTTCACCTACGCCAACTTCATCCTGTCCGAGGCTCCTTTTGCGCTGCCCCAGACCTATATCGGGTTCGTGTATTTCGTGTTTGTTCCTGCGATCCTGACCACGCCGCTCGCGGCGGCGTCGGTGAAACGTTATGGTGCGCGGGCAAGCTTTCATGGCTCGATCCTCGCATCGCTCTTTGGGCTGCTGTTGCTTCTGACCCCCTCTCTGACCTTGTTTCTGATCGGGTTGGCGTTGGTCGGTGCCGGGCTGTTCTTTGCCCAATCGGTCGCCACCGGCTATGTGGGTCGCACGGCCATGCATGACCACGCTGCGGCCAACGGACTCTACCTTGCCAGCTATTATCTTGGCGGGATCAGTGGCGCATTTGCTATCGGGCGCGTTTTTGAAGCGCATGGCTGGGCCATGTCCATCGGCGTGCTGGTCACGCTGACAGCCCTCGCTGGTGCATTATCTTTGAAAATGATGCGTTAGAACCAAGAAAGCAGTGCATATTTTTTGAACGATGAAAGGGAAGTTCCTCCAACTTCATTGTTCTTCAAATATGCAAACCCAGATGTATCAATCTGTGGCATCGACCATGTGGCAGGCCACGCGGCTGGTGCCAATCTGGCGTAATTCAGGGCGTTTGGTGCGGCAAATATCTGCGGCCAGTGGGCAGCGCGGATTGTATGCGCAGCCGGGAGGCGGGTTGATCGGGTCGGGGATTTCGCCCGTGGGTGGGATCACTTCGCGCCCAAACCCATCCAGTTGCGGGGCGGCAGCCAGCAGCATCTGCGTGTAGGGGTGTTTGGGCGTTTCAAACAGCGTATCGGGGTCCGCCTCTTCGACCAGACGGCCCAGATACAGCACCCCGATCTTGTCGGCCATGTGCTGGACCACCGTCAGATCGTGGCTGATGAACAGATAGGTGAGGCCAAACTCGTCCTTGAGGTCGCTCATCAGATTCAGCACCTGCGCCTGCACGCTCACATCCAGCGCGCTGGTGGGCTCATCACACACGATCAGCTTCGGCTCGGATGCCAGTGCGCGCGCGATGCAGATCCGCTGGCGCTGGCCGCCTGAAAACTCGTGTGGAAACTTGCCCGCATCGCGCGCGGCGAGACCCACCTGTTCGAGCAGTCGTTCGGACAGTCCTTTGGTGTGCCCACCACGCGCTGCCACCGGTTCGGCGATGATATCACGCACCCGCCAGCGCGGGTTGAGCGAGGCAAACGGGTCCTGAAAAATCATCTGGATGTCGGCCCGCACGTCGTCGATCTTTTGCGCATCCGTCTCGCGCGCCAGATCGACCCCGCGAATGTCCACGGACCCGGTCGAGGGCTCAAGAAGGCCGACCAGCATCTTGCCGATGGTGGACTTGCCCGACCCGGATTCGCCGACCAGCGCATAGACCGTCTGCTCTTCGATGTTGAAAGACACGTCCGATACCGCCGTCAGGAGGGCCTTTGGCTGGCGTTCGATCACCCGGTTCAGCCACGGTTTGGAGACGTCAAATATGCGGGTCAGATGAGAGACACTTACCAAGGCCATCAAGCGACATCCTCGCGTAAAAGCGGGTGAAAACAGGCGGCACGTCCCTGAGCATCGGCCAGCGTCGGGCCAGGATTTCGCGTGCAATCGGCCTGCGCGCGCGGGCAGCGTGGATGAAACGCACACCCATCGGGCAGCGTATCCAGTCGCGGCATTGCACCGGGGATCTGATGCAGCCGCGCCTTGCCCCGCGAGGCCAGCGGGGTCGAGCCCATCAGCCCGTCCGTATAGGGGTGCAGCGGCACGGTCAGCACATCGCGCACCGGCCCCAACTCGGCCAGTTGGCCCGCATACATCACCGCCACCCGGTCGGCAGCTTCGGCGATCACGCCCATGTCGTGGGTGATCAGCATGACGGCGGTGCCGCGATCCCGGCAGAGCCGTTTCAGCAACGCGATGATCTGCGCCTGTACGGAGACGTCCAATGCAGTGGTCGGTTCATCCGCAATGATAAGGCTCGGCTCGGCACACAGGGCCAGCGCGATCACGACCCGTTGGCGCATGCCCCCCGAAAATTGGTGCGGATAGCTATCGACCCGTTGGGCGGCACCCGGAATGCCCACCTCTTCCAGCGCGGCGATGGCTCGCTTGCGCGCGTCCGACTGGCTGATGTCGAGATGGGCCAGCATCGTCTCGGTCAACTGGTCCCCGATCTTGAGCAGCGGATTGAGCGAGGTCAGTGGATCCTGAAACACCATCCCGATATGCTTGCCCCGCAACCGCCGCATGTCGTCGCCTTGCAGGTGGTCGATGCGGGTGCCGTTCAGATGAATTTCACCTGAGGCGATATGGGCAGGCGGGT
This sequence comes from uncultured Tateyamaria sp., assembly GCF_947497045.1. Lineage (GTDB taxonomy): Bacteria > Pseudomonadota > Alphaproteobacteria > Rhodobacterales > Rhodobacteraceae > Tateyamaria. The sequence goes on from NZ_CANMEU010000006.1 coordinate 198,476, forward strand.
TGAGCAGACCGATAACTGCGTTCCCGGCCATTGACTTGCCCGCCCCGGACTCGCCAACCACGCCGAGGATTTCCCCTTGGGCAATGTCATAGGAAACGTCTTGAACGGGTCGTAGCGTGCCGTGGCGCGTGGGGATGTCGACGGTGAGGTTGTGGATGGAGAGGGTGGGGGTCATCTAAGCCTCGGATTCAACGCATCACGCAGCCAATCGCCCAGCAAATTGACGCTCAGCGCCAATGTCAGCAGCGTCAGCGCCGGAAACAGCAGGATCCACCACTCGCCCGAGAACAGGAAGCCTTGGCCGATCCGAATGAGTGTACCAAGCGAGGGTTGTGTGGGCGGTGCGCCGACGCCGAGGAAGGACAGTGTGGCCTCGGCGATGATCGCCAGTGCCAGCGAGATCGTCGCGATCACCAGCACAGGGCTCAGTACATTGGGCAGGATGTGGCGCAGCATGATTGCAGGGCCGGTGCGCCCGATCAGCTTGGCGGCGGCCACGTATTCCTTGTTCTTTTCGACCAGCGTGGCCCCCCGCACGACCCGTGCGAACTGCACCCAATCGGACAGGCCAATGGCGATGATCAGCACCCAGATCGCCATCTGGTCACGGTATTCGACCGGAGTGACCCCCTTGGCCACACCAAAGATCAGCATCGCCACAAGGATACTGGGAAAGGTCAGCTGCACGTCTGCAATGCGCATGATGATCGTTTCGGTCCAGCCGCCCACATAGCCTGCGAGCAGCCCAAGCGTGATGCCCAGCACCATCGCAAAGGCCACCGCAGCGGCCCCTACGAACAGCGATATGCGCATGCCATAAAGGATCGTGGAAAACACATCGCGCCCCTGATCATCCGTGCCCAGCCAAAAGCTGTCGCCGGTGAAAGCGTTGGGGGTCATCGGGGCGGAAAACCCGTTCATCAGGTTCAGTGAGCCGGGATCAAACGGGTCATAAGGCGCGATCAGGGGAGCAAAGATGGCGCTCAGCACCAGCAGCAGCGTGATCGCAAAACTGACGACCGCCACGGGCGAGCGTTTGAACTGGTAGATAAAATCCGATTGTAGCGCGAGGCGCAGTCGTGACGGATCTTTGGCCGCGCTGTCGGAAAGGGGGGTGTCGACCATGGCTTAATGCCCTCCGGTCCGATCAACGCGCAGGCGCGGGTCAATGGCAAAATAAAGCAGGTCCACGATCAGGTTGATGCCGACGAACATCACCGAAATCAGCATGAGATAGGCGGCCATCACCGGGATATCGACAAACTGGATCGCGTTGATGAACAGCAGACCCACACCGGGCCACTGAAATACCGTCTCGGTGATGATCGCGAACGCGATGATCGACCCCAGTTGCAGCCCTGTGACCGTGATCACCGGCACCAGCGTGTTCTTGAGCGCATGGCGGAAATTCACCGCCCGTTCGCGCAGGCCCCGGGCGCGGGCAAAGCGGATATAGTCCTGACGCAGCACCTCAAGCATCTCGGAACGCACAAGCCGCATGATCAGTGTCATCTGGTAAAGACCAAGGGTAATTGATGGCAATATCAGTGCCTTGAGCCCCGTTTCGGTCAGGAACCCTGTGGACCAGTTGCCAATCTTGACGGTCTCGCCACGTCCGAAACTGGGTAGCCAGCCCAGCTCGACCGAAAACAGATAGATCAGCAATATCCCGATCAGGAAGGTGGGCAGGGACACCCCGATCAGCGAGGCGGACATGATCACGTTGGCCGTAATCCCGTTGCGCCGGATGGCGGTGAAAACGCCCAACCCGATCCCGATGGAGATGGCGAGAAACCCGCTGACAGCGGCCAGTTCCAACGTCGCTGGCGCACGCTCCAGCAGGATTTCGGACACAGGCCGCCCCTGGCGATAGCTGACCCCGAAATTGCCCTGCACCGCGCCGCCGAGAAATTTGACATATTGCATGACGAACGGCTGATCGAGGCCAAGCTGCCCGCGCAGCCGGTCAATGTCTTCCTGTGTGCGTTCCTGGCCCAGCATGTTATCGATGGGATCGCCCACGAAACGGAACATGGAAAAGGCGACAAGCCCGACAATCAGAAGGACAAGTGCGCTTTGGCCGATGCGTTGGATGATGTAGGCGAGCATGAGCTGAGCAGATAGGGAGTAGGCGGCGGGGTCAAGGTGGGGATTGTGGTAAATGCGGGGGAAGTAGGGGAAATGTTGCGGTTTGATTGAGGCGGTCGCGATGAGCGGGTGCTGAGGTGTAAGGGGATCGAAGTGTAGTGTTTGGCTACTATGCGGACGAAGCGGACCTCCAATCTAAAGTGCGCCGCACTCCTTCAGCACAATTTCGGCCCGTTCTCGAACAGATACCTTTGGCAACTCCATTCTCGTGTAGCCAAGTGCGTCCAACGCCTGCTCGATGCGGAGGTGTTCCTGCACTGCCGCTTCAAAACTATGCTGTCGTTCGGCGTCATTGGCAAACAGCTCCGTCCAGGGCGGGACCACGAAAACGCGCTTCCAGTATGCTTGGGTTTCTCCCAGTGTTTCTTCAATCCCTTGACCGCCTGAATGGGCCAAAGCGATAGCCGCGTCGATCAAACCACGGTCAAAGAAGACAATGCCATCAGAGTTTTGCGCGTCCTGCAAGTCGGACTTGGCCATCTCGATTGCGCGCAGAGCGAACGCTTTCATATCCACCCATGGCAAGGCCTTTCCCCCTGTCGCAAGTTCATCCGAAACGATGCGGCGGCCCGGCTCTTTGACTGTCGCAAATCCGCGCTCTTTCAAAGCCTTCAACAAGGTTGATTTCCCACCGCCAGAACACCCAGTCAGCAGGACAAATCTTCGGCTCAAATCGACTACCCCTTTGCGGTCCCATCATCTTCAATCCATTTGATGCTGCAATGCCGAAAGAAGCAACTTGGGCTCAAAGCCGCCATCAGACGCAGCGCAACCTAACGAGACGGCAGCGAGTGCATCGCACCCGCTCCCATCCTTTGATAGGCAAGAGCCCCGCCTCAATTCACCGTCACCCACCGCAGGATAAAGAAGTTATCGGGGCGTTGCGTCAGGTCCACATTCGCTTGTGCGCCCCACACCAGTGGCTGCACGTAAAGCGGCACATAGGCGACCTCGCCCTGCAAAACCTGCGTGACCTCATCCAGCATCGCCTGACGCTTTGCATCGTCGATCTCGGACTGGATCAGGGGCAGCAGTTCGTCCACCCGTGCGTTTGAATATCCGCCAAAGTTCCAGGATCCCAGCTTCTTTTCCTCGTTCGGGGTCGCGGCAAGGAAACGGATCGGATGTTCGGCATCAAATGTGCCCGGCGACCAGCCAAGCAGGTACATGTCGTAATTGTCTTCGCGCAGTTCGGGCCAGTAGTTCTGCACGGGCATTGCATCCAGCACCGCAGTGATCCCGACCTGTGCCAGCATGCCGGTGATTGCCTGACACACTGCCTCGTCATTCAGGTAGCGGTCGTTGGGGCACTTGAGACCGAAGGAAAACCCGGTCTCATAGCCCGCTTCGGCCAGCAGCGCCTTGGCGGCGTCCACGTCATAGGCGGGGCGCTCGGCCAGGCCGGTCGAAAACCCGCGCATGGCGGGGCTGACCAACTGGCTGGCCGCTTCGGCATTGCCGCGCATGATGGTTTGCAGGATGGCCGGCACATTCACCGCCTGGGCCACGGCCTTGCGCACCCGTACGTCTGCAAAGGGGTTCGCGTCGGTGGTTTCTGCCGAGTATTTCAGGCTGTCGGCCTCGTGCGGGAAGCCAAGCATGATGACGCGTGCCTCGATCCCCTGAATAACCTTCACCGCGTCGTTGGCCGCCAGCCGTGCGGTATCCTGAATCGGCACTGGGTTGATCAGGTCCACATCGCCTGACAACAACGCCGCAACAGCCGTCGCCGGGTTCTGGATCGGCGTCAGTTCGGCGCGGGTGATGTTGTGAGTTGCCTCATCCCACCACCCGTCAAAGGGTTCCAGCACGGTCGTGAGGCCCGGCTGGCGGTCGGTCACGCGGAAGGCCCCCGTGCCGTTGGTGTTAAGCGTGGCGTAGTTGCCGTTTTCCTTGTCGGGCAGGGTGGTGGCGTTTGCTTCGGCCCATCCGCTGTCCATGATCATCCAGTTGGCGATGCTGTCGGGAAAGATCGGGTTGGGGGCCGAGGTCATAATATCGACCGTATAGGCATCGACCTTGATCACCTCCGAGACTGGCGCAAACCAGCTGCGCGTGTCCGAGGATTCGTCGCTGGCACGGGTGTAGCTGAAAATCACATCATCCGCATCGAATGCGGCCCCGTCATGGAACGTCACACCTTGGCGCAAGGTGAACCGCCAGCCCTCACCCTCGCCAATCGGCTCCCAGGCCGTGGCAAGTGCGGGCTCGATGGCCATGTCCTTTCCCCGGCGCACAAGGCCTTCATAGACGTTGTTCAAGAAGCCCAAGACTGGGGCCGAGTTGACCGCATGGGGGTCCATCGTCTGCGGGTCTGTCGTTTCGGCCCACTTGAAGGTTTCGGCCATGGCGGGGGCAGCCGACAGGCCGATGGCAACGGGGAGAATGTAGCGGATCATGGGCATCCTTTCCTTTGAAACGCGCGCGTGCAGTTGCGAACACTAGAGCGGAGTGCGCGCAAAAAGGGAAGGGGGGCGGGGGTCGGGTGGTGAGGTTGAGCGTCTGGAGGGTTTGAGCCCTCTTTGACCGATACCGCTCGATGTATGAAGGTCTGCTTCGGCGCTCAGTTAATGCAGAGTATGACTCTTCAGCAAACCTCATATAATATGGACAACAGTATAGCCGAGCATCGGGTTGATCCTCCGAAAACAGGACTATTTGAGATGAAGGAAGATGGTAGACCGGGATTTGAGTCGTTCGAGCGTGTATGCAAAGACGAACCTTGGTTTGAAGCTTACCGTATCACATCAGATATCTTCGTCATTCACGAGCCCCGGCACTACGAAGGTACAACGCTTACATTGATCATTGGCACACAAGTCGCTCTTCTAATAGATACCGGCTGTGGAATAGGCAATTTGCGACCTTTGGTTGAAAGACTTACAGACAAGCCGGTTTTGGTCGTGAATACCCACACGCATCTTGACCATCTCGGAGCCAATTATCAGTTTGATAACGTAGCCATGTTTGATCACCCCGTTACGCGCCGGATTGCAGAACATGGGGTATCCTCAACTGAGTATCAATTCGAAATATTGTGTGATGGTCTGGTGGAGGGACCATTACCTGAGCATTTTGATGCTCATTCGGCCATCCTACAGCCATTTACTGTCAGCCGCTGGCTACAAGACGGTGATCAAATTGACATTGGCGGATCACAACTGGAAGTGCTCTTCACCCCTGGTGAAGCAGTCGACAATTTTTGTTTGCTGGATCGCTATCGACGAATTCTGTGCTCCAGTGATATCGTCCTGTTAGGCGGCGTCTGGTCACATTTGCCCGGGGGCAACGTCCATGACTTGGCCAAGAGCTACCAAAGACTGATGGTGCATTTTGATGATTTTGACCATATCATGCCCAGCCACGGTCCAACATGGTTGGACAAGGATCTGTTGCCTGAAATGCTTGCCGGGGTGCAGGCGGTATTGTCCGGTGCGAGCAAGGCTGTCAGTTGCACAGATCCTTGGGGTAGACGATTTCAGAATCATAAGTTTGATTGCTTTGGTATTCAGATACGCTGATACCCTGCGGCACAAAGTCAACCTCCGGGATATCGAGCCAGAAGCATTATTCGCAGAATAATCCCGAGAGCTCACATTGTCCGCTTGTCAAACCTCTAAAGACGTGAGCCGGGTGGCCGGCGAAGACAGCACCCCGCCGGGCGAGGAGGCGCTGCTGGTGGTGCCCGCGGATATGACCGGGCTTTCGAGCTGCTGGTAGGCGGGTAAGAAGATGGACGGCTGGATGTCCGCAGTGAGCCCATAGCGACTGATGCTGCAAACTGCAAGACTGACTGGATTCTAACCAAAACGGGCCATTATTTAGCGACTAACGCGACCCCTGATGCGCTCGTACTGCATGACCGAATGCCTCGAAGATTGCCCGCGATGCGCTGTCGGTTTCTGCCCAATACTCGGGATGCCACTGAACACCGATTGCAAAACTCTTGGCATCTCTTACTGAAACAGCTTCGACAGTCCCATCGGACGCGGTTGCCTCGACCTGAAGGCGCGGTGATACGTGATCAAGAGCTTGGCTGTGCAGCGAATTGGTTCTGAACTCTGGCCCGAGAATTTCGGCGATGCATCCACCCTCGCGTGCTGTCACATCTTGATTAATCTCGAACTGCTTGTCCCGATCAAGAACATCTGCAGCCCTATGATCCAGTCGGTCTGGTTCTTCATGGATGAGGGGGCGAAGTGAGCCTCCGAGCGCCACGTTGAGCTCTTGAATTCCACGACAAAGTGCAAGGAGAGGCACGCCCTTGTCGATGCATGCAGTCACCAATAATAAAGATGTCGCGTCGCGCCTCAAATCGTAAGGCTCATATCGCGAGTCAGGCTCAACACCAAAGTAGGATGGATGCACATTCGCCTTCGATCCCGTCAGCATCACGCCATCGACCCGATCCAGCAAGGACGCGTGATCCACGAAGTCCCCCAAAGCCGGTATGAAGATCGGCAGGACTTTGGCGACCTTCGATAGCGCATCCATGTACTGGTCCGGCACGCAATGCCAGTCTTCGTTGTCGAATTCGCGAGTGTCAGCGACGATGGCGACGATGGGTTGCATGAGGTGTTTTTCCGTCAGTGGTTGTCCCTGCGCAGCAGGTTTTGGAGGTGAAGAGAATATCGCGCCATCGCATAGCAAACGACGTAGAAAAGAAGCCCGACAAAGATGAACAGTTCCCAATAGATGCCGTTCCATTCTGGCGTTGCTCGGATGGCCCGAGTCACACCGATTGGGTCGAGCAATCCGATAAAAACGACATGGGTGGTATCTTTGAAGAGCCCTATAAATTCGTTGACGATGCCGGGGATTGATATCTTCAAAGCTTGCGGCAGAATGATCAGACGCATTAACTGCCAGTAGCTCAAACCGAGACTGCCAGCACCCTCGTATTGGCCATTTGGCAAGGCTGCGAGACCCCCGCGTATGACCTCGGCGATGTAGGCTGCAGCAAACAGGGTCACCATGATGATGACGCGCAACGTCAGATCAAAGCTGGTTCCAGGCGGCAGGAAGTAGTTGAGCAATAGCTGCGCTGTGAAGAGCCACACGATCAGGGGGACCCCGCGCACGACTTCAATGAAGACGATTGCCGACCACTTGATGAGAGGTAAGTCAGACTGACGGGCAAGAGCCAGCAGAACTCCAAGTGGCAGCGACAGCACAATTGCTGACAGACCAATAGTCGCTGCCAACATGAAACCGCCAAATTCGCGTGATGCAACAGGTCGAATGCTCAGGGATACGTCCGCTTCCATGATCCCAACAAGTGGGATCAGCACGAACCAGAAGAAGCTAACCAGAAGGGCAAGTGTTGCCAGTCCAGTCAGGGTCGGACCAATAAGATGTCCGATCAGCCGAGCGGCGGCATAGAGCACGACCGCGACTGGCAAGGTGAGCACTGCGGCCTGCCAGTACCAGGTCACGGGTCGCTGTCCTGTCGTCGTTTGCTTGAGATCAGCAAAGGCCTTGATGCCGATGCTGATCATCAGGCCAAATGCAAATGTTGCGAAGATAACAGCCCAGTCTGCACCACCGGAAGCTACCGCAGCGAGCCCATCGCGCGGAGCGATAGCCTCACTTCCGCTCAGTGAGTTGGTGAAGGCGACCCGAGGGACATAGGCCCCACGCGCTGTCACTGCGACAGAGTCAAAAAGTTGCATGGATGCCGTCGCATCACGCCAAGCTCTTCAGCCGTGATAAGTGCATTAAGCGACCAACGCACGATGTCTTCCCACTCGCTGTCGCCGTGGCGCACTGCTGGTCCAAGCGGCTCTTTGGAGATGATTTCTGGAAGGACCACATAATCATCAGGATTTGGGAAGGTTGCCCGGTTTGCAGCCAGACCGGAGGCGTCGCCTGTGAAGACGTCGCAGGACCCAGACAGGAATTGCTGTTGCGCTTCTGCGTCTGTTTCAAGAGGCACTGGTTCGCAGGTCATGCCGTTGCCACGGAAGTAGTCAGCGACGTTCAGCTCCGTAGTTGTGCCAGTGTTCACACAGATTGTTGTACTATCCAGTTCAAGTGCCGATGAGACACCAAGCGCCTTTGGCACCATGAAGCCTTGGCCATCATAGAAGTTGATGCCGACAAACTCATTCTTGAGGTCGGTATCGCGCGAGAATGTCCATGTAGTTGTCCGTGCCAGCATGTCGATTTCGCCGGACGCCAGTGCTGTGAAACGTGTCGCACCTGTGACGGGGATGTATTCGACGGCTTCTGAATCGCCAAAGACCACAGCGGCAACGGCACGGCAAATATCAACATCAAGACCTTGCCATTGTCGGTTGGCGTCCGGTGCGGCAAAGCCGGCAAGACCTTCGTGAATGCCGCACTTCAGTTGTCCGGCTTCGCGGACATCTTCGAGTGTCGTCGCACTCGCCATTGACGCAGCGAACGCGATTGGCGCTGCCGCAGCCACGAGAATACTTGTTGTGGATTTGAGTTTCATTTTTCTAGCTCCCTGTTAGTTCGAGACCTATGGAAGCCAGACGATCGCCTTAGTTCTTCCGGGATATTGTATTAAATTTCCAGAATATGCCAAACTGATCAGGCGCTAATCTCTTGGGACTCTGCACTTGGCACAGGCGCTCGACACAAACAGTTTGGAACAACCTGATCATATTGATTGGGATATGCTGGCCAGCGACCGTGGTATCTCTGTCCAACGGCGACAGCCGAGTGCGACACCAGAACCCGCCCATTTTCACCCATCGATTGAGATCAATTTCCTAATGGGATGCGACATGACCTATTCCTTTTCAGGAGATGAGATCGAGATACCACGCGAACGGTTCTGCATCTTTTGGGCCGCTCACCCTCATAGCAACCTGCGCGTTCGTGATACGGGCATCATGACAAACATCTACGTGTCTTTGTCGGAGTTCCTTCAATGGTCGCTTCCGGCTGGGTTTGTGAACGCAATTTTGAGCGGCGGCGTGCTGGCGACGAAGGCCAAGACCAAGGGTGATGTGACCTTCGCGAAACGTCTTGCTGATGAACGTGACATCCCAGGCCTCGCGTGGCAGCGGCTGCACGCACAAGAGGTCAGTGCGCGCCTTGCAAGAATGGCCCTGGAAGGTTGGGACACGCTTCGCGCGCCTCCCTCAAATGTTCCGCCTAACTTGATCGGTGGCAATGCCATCCAGCATTTTGAGAAGATGCTGAGATTTGTCGCGGTCCACTTTGTCACCCGGATTACGATTGCTGATGTGGCGGCATCAGCAGGTGTTTCGCAGAGCTATGCTGTTTCGTTATTCAGCAAACTCCTTGGCCGGACGATAATGGAACACATCCGCGATATGCGGATCGTGCATGCGAAGATGCTTCTCATCGAAACTGACCAGAAAATCCTTACAATTGCGATGGACTGTGGTTTCGGTTCGCTTTCCTCATTCTATGAGTGCTTCCAGAGCTATGTGGGCGTGTCTCCTGCGGCGTTTCGAAAAAATCCGAACCAAGCTGCCGTGCAGAATGACCTCATCGCGACATGACACACCAGTCGGTCTGGTAGCACCGATTAGCAAATCTCGGAACTTTTGTAGTAAAAATCGTAAGACAGCAGGAGTTGGTAATACTTATGTAAGGCAAAATCCTATCGAGTGGTGCCAATCCGATGACGACCTCCCCAGACTATGTTGCACACAAAGCCGGAACACCATTCGAGATCGATGGTGATTTGAGCAAGCCCGTTTCGGCTTCCGCCGAGAAATCCAAGCGGTTTGTCGACATGGCAACAGGTGGACCGGCCTTTTACGACACTCGCTCAGCCTGTCTTTGGGATGACGAAAACCTCTATGTTGCCTTTTGGGTTGAAGAACCCTTTGTGTCCGCAGAGCTCACCGAGCGGGATGACATCATTTTCCAGGAGAACGATGTCGAGATCTTCATTGACGGCGGGGACTGCTATTACGAGCTGGAGCTAAACGCCCTCGGAACGATTTATGAGATGATGTTCATTTGGCGGGATGCGTACAAGCGCGGTGACAAATTCGATGCTCCTGAGTTCGACCTGATTGACCAACACGCCTATTCCTTCGGTGGTGACTTTGATCGTCAACCGGAGTCCTTTTGGGATGGCACGCATCCGCGCGGCACCCGTTGGGCTTTCCGGAACTACGACATGGAGGGGCTGCAGGTCGGCGTACAAGTGCAGGGGAAGATCAACGATCCGGATCACGTAGACAAGGGCTGGACGGCCGAGATCGCCATCCCATGGAAGAGCTTGCACTGGCTCGCCAATGGTCGATCACTTCCGCCAAAGAATGGCGATGAATGGAAAATCTTCTTTGGCAGGTTTCAAAAGTTGATGAATGCCGGACAGGAAATTAGCCCTCACCCGGCTTGGGTGCTCAAACCACATGGGAAGTATGACACTCATCAACCTGAACAGTTTCCGGTCGTGAGGTTCGTCGAAGGTTGAACGATAATCTTGGCATGATCCCACAGTAAGCTCTTACAGCATTGAATGACCGCAGCCGTCCGGATGCGGGCGCTCTCATTCGAAATGTAAACGTTGCCTTTGTCCGCTAAGTGTGAATTCACCCACCACCAAATCTTGCAAACGCAGCGAATGGCGGCTCTGACGGGCTGCACTGCAGCAGGGTTGAGGACGCGTTAAGGTCGGCTTTGGGCCGTCTCTGAAAATGAGAGTTTTGGTGGGTCGGCGGCGTGAACTAAAGAGGGCATCTAAGTCTTCACCCGATTGGCCAAGTCTGTCACGGACACACCGTTAAGCTCCTCCTCAAATAGGCGACGTGCGGCCGCCAAAGCGGCTCTGGTTGCGTCGCTTGCCGCGTGTTCCAGCAAGCAAGGTGAGGAAGGCTCCGGCGCGCCGATAGCAAAGACGTTAGGTGAGCCGAGTGCGGTGTAGACTTCTAAAAGGCTGATCTCGGCAGTCGGGCGCTGTAGGTGCCATCCACCGCCATGCCCTTTGATCGACGCCACAAGCCCATGTTTTCGCAGGCCACCCATGGTGCGACGGACCAGTGAAGCGTCCATACCGAACATCTCGCCCATGCGCTCGGACGTCACCGGCTCATCGATTTCATCGAGATGGAGCAAGATGTGCAGGACACGGGGGAGCCTGTTGTCTGTTCTCATGTGGCCAACTGTATCTCATCCAGTTTCTCGTGACAATTGTCAGCACGTGAGATTGACATTGCAAGTCACGTGACAATATAGATCACGTGACTTGATCGAACTGGAGGCTCCATGTCCACCCCGCAATCAGACCAATCGCACGCCACAGGCGCGCAGTGGACAGCTGTCTGCGCTCTTCTGCTCGCAGCATTTGTCACGCTGCTGGACGTCACGGTGGTCAACCTCGCGGTGCCGAGTATCGCCGCTGATCTTCAGGCTACGGAATATTATCACTGCACGCGGGTCGTTGCCGCGCGCGGCACTTGTATGCGCTTGTTGCCATCTCAGTATGAAAATACGCCGTCTGAAAAATTCGATCATAATTCACACAAATTTAGAATGAACTTTTGAAATCGAGGTAGTTGCCCAATTGTCCACAGACGGCTCCAGTTTTTCAACATCTTCCAATGCATGCATTGTTCTCTCTGGTGTTACATCAACGGCAGAGCACTTTGAACTCGATACATCATTGATGCTTGAATGCGGCCATTGGAGCAGGTGCCGCGAACGTCAGCAAAGTCCGGCGGTTTCAACGGGTGAGCGCAACACTTTACTCTTTTTGGAAAGATGGAGTGTGAGAGATGAAGTATCGTAGGCGG
>NZ_CANMEU010000007.1 GCF_947497045.1 uncultured Tateyamaria sp.
CAAGGGTTACGATGAGCGAAAGACACTCCCTTAGCAAAACAATGCTGTCTGTCTCAAAGGCCGTGACGGGTTACAGGATGGGGACGGCGATGCGCTGTCGATCATCGACGTGGCCTATAGCGGGCCGGGCACGGTGGGTTTCGAAAACGGGGTTGTCAGCTATCTGGCCGGCTTTGATTTCGAGGGTACGGATCAGTTCACCTACACGGTCAGCGACGGGACAAACACCGATACGGCCACCGTGAGTATCGAGGTCAGCAACGACTTTGACAACTCGCAGGGTGGCGGGCGCGGCACTGACCTGCTGTTTGGCGGGCGTGGTGATGACCTTCTGTCGGGCGGCAGCGGCAGCGACCTGCTGTTTGGCGGTCGGGGCGATGATTTTGTCTCGGGCGGGCGCGGGCGCGATGTTCTTTTTGGGGGCAGCGGCGCGGACACTATCGACGGCGGCCAGGGCCGCGACACGATCTTTGGCGAGTCGGGTGATGACGTGATCCGGGGCGGGGCAGGGCGCGATGCGCTGTTCGGCGGGCGCGGGTCGGACCGATTCGAGTTTGGAACCGGCGACGGGCGCGACACGATCTACGACTTCGAGGTCTCGCGCGCCACACGCCGGTCCTTTATCGAAGGGGACGAGATCGCGCTGCGGGTCGAGGGGATCGAGAGCTTTGACGATCTGCTTGGCTCGGCTCGTGAAACCAGGGGCGGAGTCCTGTTCGACTTTGGCGACGGAGATCGTTTGTTCCTTGCGGGCACGCAGCTGGCAGCACTGGATGATGACCAGTTCTCGTTCTACTAGCATGACATGAGCGATCAACGGCTGAACCCACACCTCGACACCCCTTATCGCAACGCCTGGCGGCGCTTGCGCGGCACGATGGTGACCGTGGCGTTGTTCAGCGCCTGCGTGAATATTCTGATGCTGACAGGGCCGATGTTCATGTTGCAGGTCTATGACCGGGTGTTGTCGAGCGGGTCTGTGGCCACGTTGCAGGGGTTGTTCCTGATCGTGGTCGTACTGTTCATGTTCCTAGGGCTTTACGACTTCCTGCGCACCCGGGCCCTGTCACGGGCTGGGTTGCGGCTTGATCAGGAAGTGGGGCAGGAAACACATGAGCTTTGGGTCCGCTCCGCCCTCATGCCCGGTGGTGAGACCAGTCGTCCGCTGAATGATCTAGCCGTGGTGCGGGGGTTCCTGCCAAGCCCTGCGATGCTGGGATTGTTTGATACGCCGTGGATCCCGTTTTACCTTGGCGTCGTGTTCCTGATCCACCCGTGGCTGGGGATGCTGGCCATTGCAGGGGTGGGGGTGGTCACGGTTGTTGCCCTGCTCAACCAGCTCACCACCAAGGATTACCACGCCCAAGCTATGCGCATGGATGGGGCCGAAAGTCACTTCGTTGACCAAAGTCGGCGCAACGCCGAGGCCATCGTGCCCCTTGGTATGGCTGGGCGCATCACGGGCCGCTGGAGCGATATGCACCGCGAAGGCCTTGCGGTTGGGCAAACCGGCAGCGACCGAGCCGAGGGCTATGCAGCGTTTTCCAAATCCTTCCGCCTGCTCTTGCAATCGGCCCTTCTGGGGCTTGGCGGTTATCTGGCGCTGCAACAGGAGATTTCCGCGGGGATGATCGTGGCCGCCTCGATCATTGCAGGCCGGGCACTTGCGCCGGTTGACGCGGTGATCGGGCAGTGGCGCTCGATCGTGCGGATGCGCGAGGCGCACAAGCGGCTCAAGGCGCTGTTTGACGGGCAGGCGGCAAAGCGACCGACCGTCGATCTGCCCCCGCCCGAGGGGCATTTGCATGTGTCGGGTGTCACGAAATTCGCGCCCATGGCCGAACGGGGCGAGCGGCCCCCCATTCTGGACGAGGTGTCCTTTTATCTCGCACCCGGTGATGCGGTTGGGGTGATCGGTCCAAGCGCGTCCGGCAAATCCACTTTGGCGCGTATCCTCGTGGGCGCGTGGGTACCCGATGCAGGCACTGTGCGGCTGGACGGGGCCACGCTGGACCAATGGGCCGAAACGGCCCTTGGCAAACATATCGGCTATTTGCCCCAGAACCTCGAACTGCTGGCAGGCACCATTCGAGACAACATCGCCCGCTTTGATCCGCAAGCCGACGATGGGGCGGTGATCGAGGCGGCCAAGATCGCAGGCGTGCACGACATGGTGCTGCAATTGCCTGACGGGTACGCAACCCGGTTATCATACGAAAACCCACCACTGTCGGGTGGCCAATTACAGCGTATCGGGTTGGCGCGGGCCATCTTTGGCATGCCGCGCTACGTGGTGCTGGACGAGCCGAACTCGAACCTTGATGCAAGCGGCGATGACGCGCTGTCCCAAGCCATTGTGACATTGCGCGAGGCTGGATCGACCGTGATCGTCATGGCGCACCGCTCAAGCGCAATCCACGCAGTCAACAAAGTGCTGGTGCTGCATGCGGGCCGGGTCGCGGAATTCGGGGAAAAGGACAAAATCCTGCAAACTGCCACCCGTCGCCGTAGCCCGGACACCACCCCGAAGCAGGAAAGCTGAGCCACATGCCCGAACCTCAAGCCCCTTTCACCTTGCGCACCAGCGGACGGGCCACAGCCCTGTTCGGGTTGACCGCATTCGCTGGACTGCTGGGGGTCGCAGGCTTTTGGGCTGGCGCAACAGAGATCAGCGGTGCCGTCATCGGCAGTGGGCAGGTCGAGGTCGTGGGCAAGCCGAAATCGGTGCAACATCTGGATGGCGGGCTAATCGACACGATTTATGTGGCAGACGGGGATGCCGTGCAACAGGGGGACGTGTTGCTGATGCTCGATGACACGTTGCTGCGTGCCAATATCGAAATCTACAAGACCCGCCTGTCCGAAGGGATCGCACAGCGCGACCGGCTGATCGCCGAACAGGCCGGGATGCCGCAGATCGATTTTGAAACGCCCGACCCGATGATCGAGGGCATCGACTTTGATGTGCACCGCACCGGGCAGGAACAGGTCTTTGACGCCCGGGTGATGCTTGAAAAAGGGCGCAAGGAACAATTGCGGGAAAAGGTGCGGCAATTCGAAAACCAGATCGCCGGTGTACGTGCACTGATCGAGGCCAAGGACCAGCAACTCGCGCTGGTAGAGGACGAGCTGGGCGTGGTCCAGACGCTGATGGACAAGGGACTTGCGCGCGCTGGACAACTGCTGGCCCTGCAACGCAACAAGGCCGATTTGCTGGGGCAGGTGGCCGAACACCGGTCCGAACTGGCGCGCATCCAGAACTCGATCCGCGACACCGAGCTTGAGATGTTGCAGGGCGAGCGCCGCTCAAAGGAAGAGGTCGTGACCGAATTGCGCGACGTCAAAACCTCAGTTCAAGAGCTGCGCCAGCAAATCACGTCGACCCAGAAACAGCTGGATCGTATTCGCATCATCGCCCCCAATTCGGGCCGTATCCACGAAATGCAGGTGACGACCATCGGCGGCGTGGTCCCGCCCGGCGGCACAATCCTGCAGATCATCCCTTCTGATCTGGGCCTCACCTTCCGAGCCCGCATCGCGCCGGTTTCCATTGATCAGGTGTTTGTCGGGCAAGAGGCCACGATGCGCTTTCCTGCCTTCAATCAGCGCACGACACCCGAACTTTATGGGCATGTCAGCAACGTGGCCGCCAATACGTCGGTCGATGAGGTCACCGGCGCAAGCTATTATCAGGTTACCCTTGCCCTCGACTCCGCCCAGATCGCCCGGCTTGGCGATGTCGCGCTGGTGCCGGGCATGCCGATCGAGGCGTTCATCAAGACGGATGACCGCACCGTGATGAGTTACCTGACCAAACCCCTGACGGAACAGTTGAATCGGGCTTTCCGCGAGGAATAGGGGCCCCATACTGACTGGGGACATGACTTCAACTTATTATATACAAATTGACCTAGCATCCTGAAATCAGGCCAGTGCGCTTGACCTGTTCCCCTTAGGGTCCGCTAATTTAGGTTAGCCCTGTTCAGGTTTTGGCACTTATGTGATCGCTATCGGTGTCTTGGTTCCAACTGTCCGCTCACGTTCGCCTGGTCCACGAATGAGCTGTTCGTTGCTAAAGCGGCTTCTCTTAGTCGCCTGGCTCCTCAGTTGGAGAACAGCCGGACCGCAAATAGATGGTTTTGACGGAGCCGATTATCATCAACGCTGATGAGTAAGACGAGACATGGCTACCCCTCAACCTGTAACAAGGGTACATGCGCCAATCGCAAACTCATCGGGCGCGACAATGCCGAGACCCGGGATCCTGTCTGGTTTCATGCCCAAACTGATGCACCCTGACATGGTGGCGGAGTTTATCGAAGAGTACCACCGCGAGCGGAAAGGTTTGGAGCGAGAAGTGATGTCAGATCGAACGGTCTTGGAGGCGGGTCAAAAAAAGGTGACCCAACAAATCGAACAGATCGTGACGGCCATCACCGAAGTGATGTTCAACAGTTGGATGAAAACAAAATGGATGATCTGGAAGCGCGCAAAGCTGAGTCGTAGGGAGGGCCGGCAGCCCATCCTACCGACGACCCTGTTGTCCTGCATCCGGCGCTGGCCGCAATCTATCGAGCCAACATTGGCACCCTTGTCGAGCATTTGAACGGCAGGGCCACCTCCGATGAAGCTTTAGAGCTCGTCCGGCGGCTGGTATCGGGGGTGCGACCGCATCCTATTGGTGGAGCACAGGGCGGACATACTATTGAACTGTATGGGAATTGGCCGCGATCCCAGAGTTGCCCGCCCGTAAAACGACGAACCCCGCCGTTTTACGGGCGGGGTGTCGGTTTTTGGTTGCGGGAGTAGGATTTGAACCTACGACCTTCAGGTTATGAGCCTGACGAGCTACCGGGCTGCTCCATCCCGCGCCAGTTGGTGGGGTGCGTGTAGTCCGAGTCGGAGGGGACTGCAAGGGGATCAAATCGCTTTGCACCGCGAAAATGACATTCTTTGTGACCGAGGTGCCTGCCGCGGGCCAAACACATAATCCCTCAGGCTCGTGTTTTGCGCACAACCTCGGCGATGTCGCGCAGGGCGTCGCCCATCGGGTTCGCCTTGCGCCAGATCAGCCCGATGGTGCGCGTCGGGGCAGGTGCCGTGAAACGAGACACATGGACAGCTGTCGCACGTGTTTCGACCCCAATAGCCATTTCGGGGATCAAAGTCGCGCCGATCCCGGCACCCACCATCTGCACCAGTGTCGACAGGGAACTGCCATCAAGCCCGTCGCGCGGTCGCGTTGCGTTTATGTTGCAAAACGACAGCGCCTGATCGCGAAAACAGTGGCCTTCCTCCAGCAACAACAGGCGCATATCGTTCAGCGCCTCTGTGCTGAGTGGCTCGGGTGGGTCGGGCGCATCGCTGCGGACCAGCACCATTTCTTCGGTAAAAAGCGGCACTTCGATCAGGCTTGGTTCATCAATGGGCAAGGCGACGATGGCGGCATCAAGGCGGCTGTCCATCAGTTCCTCAAGCAGGCGAGGTGTGATGGTTTCGCGCACGTCAATATCCATCTCGGGAAAGCACGCGGTCAGATTGCCGATCAATTTGGGCAGCATATATGGTGCGATGGTGGGAATGACACCAAGGCGCAACCGTTCGAGCAAGCCGCCGCGCACTGCCTTGGCCCACTCGCCCATCTGCTGCACCTGATCCAATACAACGCGGGCGCGTGCCGCAAACGCAACCCCGGAGGGCGTCAAGCGCACCTGTTTGGGGGTCCGCTCAAAGAGTTGCAGGCCGAGTGTGTCCTCCAATTCCTTGATCTGTACAGACAAAGCGGGCTGAGAGATGGCACAGCTGTCTGCCGCGCGTCCGAAATGCGCCTCGCGGGCAAGGGCTTCGAAATAGCGGAGTTGGCGCAGGGTGATATTTTTCATAGTCATCGGTTATCACAGCAATCAGAAAATATAACTTAATCTTATTAAGTGATATTGATAGGATTTGCGCAATGTCAAAACAGCATAGCAAGAATTGAATAGAATCGCATGTGTTTTGGCGCGCATAAGATAAATGCAATGCAAGGCTAGAACGATTCCAATCTGGACTTAGCTTCAGCGCAGACAACCAATGATCGGAGATGACAATGGACGGAAATGATGGCGGCAAGTGCCCGGTGATCCACGGGGTAAATCTGCACACCCTTGGCGTGCAATCCAACAGCGATTGGTGGCCCAATCAACTGAACCTGAAGGTCTTGCACCAGAATGCCCCGACCCTTGATCCGATGGGTGGCGACTTTGACTATGCCGAGGCATTCAGCAAGGTTGACCTGAAGGCGGTCAAGGAAGATCTCTTTGCGCTGATGACGGACAGCCAGGATTGGTGGCCTGCGGACTACGGGCACTACGGTCCACTTTTCATCCGCATGGCATGGCACTCGGCTGGTACATATCGTACGTCGGATGGCCGTGGCGGGGCCACATCCGGCACGCAGCGCTTTGCGCCGCTGAATTCGTGGCCCGACAATGGCAACCTCGATAAAGCGCGCCGCCTGTTGTGGCCGATCAAGGAAAAATACGGCAATGGCATTTCATGGGCGGATCTGATGATCCTGGCAGGCAACTGCGCGCTGGAGTCCATGGGGTTCAAGACCTTTGGCTTTGCGGGCGGTCGCCCGGACGTGTGGGAACCCGAAGAAGACATCTATTGGGGTGCTGAAAAGGAATGGCTTGAAGAGTCGGGCGGCCCCAACAGCCGCTATACCGGCGACCGCGTTCTTGAAAACCCGCTGGCGGCTGTGCAAATGGGCCTGATTTACGTGAACCCCGAGGGGCCTGACGGCAACCCGGACGCGCTTGGGTCGGGTCGTGACATCCGCGAGACCTTTGCACGCATGGCCATGAACGACGAGGAAACCGTTGCACTGGTTGCGGGTGGCCACACTTTCGGCAAATCGCACGGCAATGGCGATGCGTCGCTGGTCGGCACCGAGCCCGAAGGCGCGCCCATCGAAAATCAGGGCCTTGGCTGGCTGTCCACCCATAAATCCGGCAAGGGTGTGGATGCGATCACATCCGGGATCGAAGGGCCATGGACCCCGACGCCGACGCAATGGGACATGTCCTATTTCGATGTGCTGTTCGGGTACGAGTGGGAACTGACCAAAAGCCCCGCAGGCGCACATCAATGGCAGGCCAAAGGTTTGTCCGAGGACGATCACGCCCCCCAGGTTGACGGGAATGGCAGCGTCAAACTGATGATGACGACGGCGGACATGGCGATGCGCATGGACCCGGCTTATGAAAAGATCAGCCGCGATTTCCACGCCAATCCTGACAAGTTTGCAGACGCATTTGCGCGTGCATGGTTCAAGCTGACCCACCGCGACATGGGCCCGATCCAGTGCTATCACGGCCCCGAAGTGCCGGACGAGACATTGATCTGGCAGGACCCTGTGCCAACGCCTGATTATCCACTGGTGGATGATGCGGATGTTGCAGCTCTCAAGGCGGCTGTGATGGATGCAGGTCTGAGCACGTCCGAACTGGTGGGTGCCGCGTGGGCGTCTGCCTCGACCTATCGTGGGTCGGACCGGCGCGGGGGCGCGAATGGCGCACGTGTGCGTCTTGCCCCGCAAAAGGATTGGGACGTCAACCAACCTGCGCAACTGGCCAAAGTGCTGAGCGCGTTGGAAGGGATCAAGGCGGATTTCGACGCCAAAGGTGCCAAGAAAATCTCGCTGGCCGATCTGATTGTGCTGGCGGGTGGTGCCGCGGTCGAGGCTGCGGCAAAGGCGGGCGGTCACGATGTCACCGTGCCCTTCACACCCGGTCGGGGTGATGCCACTCAAGAGTGGACGGACACCGAAAGCTTTGAGCCGCTTGAACCCAAAGCCGACGGCTTCCGCAACTACATGGCGCAAGAATTCAGCATGTCCGCCGAGGAATTGCTGGTGGATCGCGCCCAGTTGCTGACCCTGACCACACCCGAAATGGCGGTACTTGTCGGCGGTTTGCGGATGATGGAGGCCAATCACGGCGGCACATCCCATGGTGTGTTTACCAACACGCCCGGTGCGCTGAACAATGATTTCTTCAAGGTTCTCATGGACATGGGGATCAAGTGGAAACCCAAGACCGATGATGGCAACACGTTCGAGGGTCGCGATCGCAAAACGGATGAGGTCAAGTGGACCGGCACCCGCGTCGATCTCGTCTTTAGCTCAAACTCGCAATTGCGCGCGGTGGCCGAGTTCTATGCGCAGGACGATGCGCAGTCGAAATTCGTGAACGATTTCGTCGCCGCATGGGTCAAGGTGATGGAACTGGACCGTTTCGATCTGGCCTGAGCCTGACACGACAAGATGAAAAGGCGCGGGGCATCACACCCCGCGCCTTTTTTCATGCTCAAACGTCGAAAAAGATCGTCTCGTTCGGCCCTTGCAGGTGGATATCGAACTGAAATTCGTGGGGGGTCGTTTCCCGCGCGACAAGCGTTGGAAGCCGGTTTTGATGTTCGATCCGCGTCAGCCACGGATCCTGTGCCAGCCTTGGATCATCCGGGAAATACATCCGCGTTTGCAAGCCGATATTGATGCCGCGCGCTACCAGCCAGATCGAGATATGAGGGGCCATCATGCGCCCGTCAGGGAACGGCACCGCGCCGGGACGGATCGTGTGCATCGACCATTGCCCCGTCTCTGTATCGCAGGCCACGCGACCCCATCCGGTGAAATTCGGGTCGGCCCCATCGCGGCCCGCATAAAGGCCATGCGTATCCGCCTGCCACAGCTCGATCATCGCATCACGCAGCGGCGTGCCGGTTCCGTCAAACACAGTGCCGGTGATGGTGATCCGCTCGCCTCTGGTTTCGCCATTGACCATGGTCGCACCCAGGTCGGCGTCATACACCCCTGTTATCCCTGCAAAATTCGGAACGCACCCGATGTGGACATAGGGCCCCGCAGTCTGTGAGGGGCTTTCGTTGAGGTGGGTCAGGCGTTGCATCAACTCCCCTCCATCCGGTTTTCGAACACGGTTGACCGCCGTCCGCGCAGCACGATGTCGAACCTGTAGGCGCGCGCATCCATTGGCACGGTGTTGTTCATATCAAGCGGCGCGATCAATTGGCTGACGGCGTCGGGGTCGGTGATCGTGCGCACAATCGGGCATAGCGGGATCAACGGATCGCCCTCGAAATACATCTGGGTGATCAACCGTTGACCAAAGCTGCGGCCAAAGACGGAAAAGTGGATATGGGCGGGGCGCCAATCATTCACCCCGTTCGGCCAAGGGTAAGCGCCGGGCTTGATCGTGCGAAAGCTGTAGCCGCCCTGATCATCGGTGATGGTGCGCCCGCAGCCGCCAAAGTTGGGGTCAAGTGCGGCGATATAGCCTTCCTTGGCGTGGCGATAGCGCCCCCCGGCATTGGCCTGCCACACCTCGATCAACGCGCCGGGCACGCCGCGTCCGTTTTCATCCAGAACCCGGCCGTGCACGATGATGCGCTGCCCAATTGCCATCTCCCCGGCAGCGGCATAATTCACGATCAGGTCATTGTCGTTTGTCCCGAGAATGTCGTGACCAAAGACGGGTCCCGTTTCTTCGGACAGGGTGGTTGGCATCGACAGCAGCGCCTTTTGCGGGGACCGCACCACGCTCGTCTTGTACTCGGGCGTCAGCGCCTTGGGGTGACGATCGCGGTTGCGGTGAAACAGGGGGCCGTTGCTCATGCCTCGGCCTCCATCTCGGCAAAGGTCTGTTTGGCGAGTTTGAGCGCATGATTGGCGCGGGGCACGCCTGCATAGATTGCCACGTGCTGAAAGGCTTCGGCGACGTCCTGTGGGGATGCTCCGGTCCGGGCACAGGCGCGGATGTGCATGGGGATTTCGTCGAAATTGCCCGTCGCAGCGAGCAATGCCAGCGTCAGCATCGAGCGCTCACGCAACGAAATCGCATCGCTGGCCCAGACCGTACCCCACGCGCCCTCGGTAATGAGGTCCTGAAAGGGAGCGTCAAACGGCGTTTTCGCAGCCTCGGCGCGGTCCACATGTGCGTCCCCCAAAACGGTGCGGCGCACGGCCATCCCCTTTGATTGTCTGTCGCTCATCGCGCGCCCCTTGCTTTTTGCCCGTATTAGCATGGGTGCACAGGCTTTGTCGCCTTGACTTTCCACCCCCTGCCCGGTGTATCTGCGCCGATCTTGACACGCCCGAAGGGACCAATCCGATGCATGCTTACCGCTCTCATTCTTGTGCCGCGCTGACCTCGGCAGACGTGGGTGATACTGTGCGCCTGTCGGGCTGGGTGCACCGGGTGCGCGACCATGGCGGCGTGCTGTTCATCGACCTGCGCGACCACTACGGGATCACGCAAGTGCTGTGCGACCCCGACAGCCCGGTGTTCGCCGAGGTCGAGAAGGTGCGCAGTGAGTGGTGTATTCGCATTGACGGTACGGTGAAGGCGCGCGATGCGTCCCTTGTGAACGCGAAAATCCCGACGGGCGAAATTGAGGTGTTCGTGCGCGATCTTGAGGTGCTGGGCACTTCGGCGGAATTGCCGCTGATGGTGTTCGGCGATCAGGAATATCCCGAAGAAACGCGGCTGAGCTATCGCTATCTCGATCTGCGTCGTGAAAAGATGCAGGACAACATGAAGATGCGCAGCGACGTGGTCGCCTCGATCCGCAAGCGCATGTGGGATCGCGATTTCCGCGAATATCAGACGCCGATCATCACGGCCTCGTCCCCCGAAGGCGCGCGCGATTTCCTTGTGCCGTCGCGTCTGCATCCGGGCAAGTTCTATGCGCTGCCGCAGGCCCCGCAACAGTTCAAACAGCTGTTGATGGTGTCGGGGTTCGACAAGTATTTCCAGATCGCGCCTTGTTTCCGCGATGAAGACCCGCGTGCCGACCGTTCGCCCACCGATTTCTACCAACTCGACCTCGAGATGTCGTTTGTCACGCAACAGGACGTGTTCGACACGATTGCACCCGTTCTGGCGGGCGTGTTCGAGGAATTTGGGGGCGGCAAAAACGTCGACGCACCCGAGACATGGGAGCAGATCAGCTACCGTGATGCGGCCCTGTGGTATGGCTCTGACAAGCCCGACCTGCGCAACCCGATCAAGATGCAGGTGGTGTCCGATCACTTTGCAGGGTCTGGTTTTGCGATCTTTGCCAAGCTGCTGGAACAGGACGGCACCGAAATTCGCGCGATCCCCGCACCGGGTGGCGGGTCGCGCAAGTTCTGTGACCGGATGAACGCCTATGCGCAGAAAGAAGGGTTGCCCGGTATGGGTTATATCTTCTGGCGTGATCAGGGCGAAGGGATGGAAGCGGCAGGCCCGCTTGCCAAGAATATCGGCCCCGAGCGGACCGAAGCGATCCGCCAGCAACTTGGTCTGGGCGTGGGCGATGCCGCGTTCTTCCTTGGCGGCAAACCCAAGACGTTCGAGGCCATAGCGGGCCGTGCGCGCAATGTGATTGGCGAAGAATTGAAGCTGGTTGATGAAAACCGGTTCGCCTTTGCCTGGATCGTCGATTTCCCGATCTACGAACAGGACGCGGAAACCGGCAAGATCGACTTTGAACACAACCCGTTCTCGATGCCTCAAGGCGGGATGGAGGCGTTGCAGGGCGATCCGCTCGACGTACTTGGGTTCCAGTATGATCTGGCCTGCAATGGGTACGAACTGGTGTCGGGCGCGATCCGGAACCACCGACCCGAGATCATGTTCAAGGCGTTCGAGATCGCAGGTTACGATGAAAGCGAAGTGCGCAAGCGGTTCGGTGGCATGGTCAACGCGTTCCAATACGGCGCGCCACCCCATGGCGGCTGTGCAGCGGGCATCGACCGGATCGTCATGCTGCTGGCGGGTGAACAGAACATCCGTGAGGTGATCCTGTTCCCCATGAACCAACGCGCCGAAGACCTGATGATGGATGCACCGTCCGAGCCGACAAGCGATCAGCTGATGGAGCTTGGGCTGCGGATCATTCCGCAGGACTAGGTGAACGGCACTGTATGATGCTTCAAGGGCGCGCTTTCATTGATGAGCGCGCCTTTTGTCGGTGATAAGCAGATCAGCACGATATCCGCATCGAAACCCCTTGGCGTTGCGCGGAACTCCGCCTAACGTCCGGCCATGACCGGAATTTATCAGATTAACGATGCCCCCGTGCCCAATTGGACGCCGCCGCCTGTGCCGGATGCGACCACGATCCTGACAGGGCAATACGCCACGCTTGAGCCGCTGGTGGCGGACACGCATGCGGCTTTGTTGTATCAGCCTTTTGTCGGTCACGATCATGTCTGGGATTTCCTGCCCTATGGGCCGTTTTCGTCTTCGGCGCAGTATTATCGGTGGATCCGCGAGATCGAGATGGGGGAAGGCACGCAGTTTTACGCCATCAAGAACCACACCAGCGGTGCCTTCGAGGGTGTTGCGAGTTTCCTGCGAATCGCCCCCGAGGCGGGCAGTATCGAAGTGGGCCACATCAACTTCAGCCCGGCCTTGCAAAAGACCCGGGCGGCCACCGAGGCATTGTATTTGATGATGGGCTGGGCCTTTGAGGCCGGGTATCGCCGTTTTGAATGGAAGTGCAATGCGATGAACGCAGGCTCGCGCCGGGCCGCGCAACGCCTTGGGTTCAGCTATGAGGGCGTCTTTCGCCAAGCGGCAGTGGTCAAGGGGCGCAATCGCGACACGGCCTGGTTCGCGGCCATCGACGCGGAGTGGCCCGCGCTCAAGGAAGCGTTTGGCGTCTGGTTGAACCCGGCCAACTTTGATGCGCAAGGCAGGCAGAACGAAAGCCTTGCCGATATGACCCGACTGGTCCGCGTGGCAGACGATCCGACCCTCGCCGGGTCCTGACCAATCAGATCGCTATTTTCTCGGCCAACCGTTCCTGAACCAAGCCAGCTACAGTCGCTGCCTCGGACGCGGCGGAGTCGCCGCGTGCCCGTTTGGCGGCCAATGCGGCACTGGCCATCATCAGTTCATCGTCCGCTGCACTGCGCGCCACGCCGCTGAGGAATTGTGCAACGTAATCAAGCGCGCGCACATCGCTTGCCCCTTCGAGTACATCGGCGACATGGGCCATGTCATCGCGATAGGCAATCGGGTCAGGTTCGACAACGTCGTTGGGCACAGAGCGCGGCCCATTCGGACGCCGATCCAGCGGCAGATGGGACAGGATCGTGTCCTGAAAAACACTCAGCGACACAACGGGCTTGGCCATGAAACCATCGGCACCCGCGTCCAACACGATCCCTTCGCGGTCGATGTCACCCGATGTGCCCAGAATCACCTCCGGGCGATTGCCCGATTCCGACAGCTCGCGGATCAGATCACTGCCGCTGCCATCAGGCAGACCCACATCCACGATCACCACCGTGGGCCGATAAACCTGCAAATGGCGACGCGCAGAGCGCAACGTGTCGGCCCGCCGAATGCGCGCCCCGCTGCGCAAACACAGCAATCGCAGCGCCTCACAGGCGAACCGACTGTCTTCGATGACCAATACGGTCAGCCCCAAAAGGGGACGCATCGCGGTTGGGGCAGGGTAAATTGGCTTGAACGGGTCCGTCGTATCCATCACTTCCTCCGGCTGAACTCTGGACCTGACGTTACGGGCCCTTAGCTAACAGCAAGTTAACGCCTGCTCTTGCGTGATATTCCGTGCTTGGCGATAAGGGCGCAACATCAAACCAAAGGAGTCTCCAGATGATTGGTCGCTTGAATCATGTCGCGATTGCGGTTCCCGATTTGGACGCTGCCGCCGCGCAATATCGGGGGGCTTTGGGGGCTGCCGTTGGTGCGCCGCAGGACGAACCCGATCACGGAGTCACCGTCATCTTCATCGAACTGCCCAACACCAAGATCGAGCTGCTTTACCCTTTGGGTGAGGACAGCCCCATCAATGGCTTTCTGGAAAAGAACCCCGCTGGCGGTATTCACCATATCTGTTACGAGGTTGATGACATTCTGGCCGCCCGCGATCACCTGCAATCGACCGGCGCGCGTGTTCTGGGCAGCGGTGAGCCCAAGATTGGGGCCCACGGCAAACCCGTCCTGTTCCTGCATCCAAAGGACTTCAACGGCTGCCTTGTCGAGCTTGAGCAAGTCTGATGGGTATTACATCAGCCCTCGTCCTCTATGCTGTGATCTGGTGGATGTGCTTCCTGATCTCGCTGCCGATCAAGGTGCAAACCCAAGGTGATCTGGGTCAGGTGGAACCGGGCACCCATGCGGGCGCGCCCGAACATCATCACACCAGGCGCAAGGCGTGGATTGTGACGTGGGTCGCACTGGTTCTGTGGATTACCGTGGCGGGGATTATCCTGTCGGGATGGATTTCCCTCAGCGATATGAGCTGGTTTGATCGGGCGATTGCGCCTCTGTGATCTTGTGAAAAAGGTGGGTGAAAGTCGCCGCCCCGATGATCGGTATCAGTAGGTTTATCAATGGTATGGATAGGGGGATCGCCATCAGCGTCCCCGCCAGCCATATGGTGCCGGTATGGGCGCGCCGCAATTCCTTGGCATGGACCCGTCCGACCCGGCGCATCGCCGCCAGCGTGAAATATTCCCGGCCCAGCAGGAACCCGTTCAGCCCCCAGAAGATAAAGGGCGTAAGCGGGGCGAAAAACACATAGAGGATCAGCGCGAGCAGATTTGCCCCGATCAGCACCCCCATAAAGTTAAGCGTATCCACGACCGCGTCGCCAATCGGCACGCTGTTGGCGGGGGGCAGGTGAGGGTAGTGCCGATCCTCGACCGCCTGCGCCACCTCGTCCAGAAACATGGAGGTGATGGCCGACGCCACCGGCATCATCAGAAAAATCGACAGGCCAAAGAACAGAAAGAACGACCCCCAACTGACGATATCATCCAGCCACGTGATCGTGCCGACCCATGGCACGCTGACACTGTCCGCAGTAAGCGACCCGATCAGCCAGACAAGGCCCGAGGTCGCCGCGATCAGCAAGGCAATGGTGAGCGCAACACCCAGCAACAGCACGCGGCGAAACCGGGCATCGCCAATCTGTCCAAGCGCAGCAAAGAAGGAGGTGATGATCATGTCTCGACCCACGTGGTGATGGCACCCAGATCGGGGCGTGGCCGATCCGGCGGGGTGCTTGTTTCGGTTCCGATATGGATGAAACCGGCGATCTTTTCGTGCGGGGCGAGGTCAAGCGCCTGCTCCATGAACCCGCGGTCATGGCTTGGCCAGCCGCTCAGCCAATTGGCACCCCATCCGGCGGCAAGGGCTGCGTTCAGCAAGGCAAGGCAGACCGCCCCGGCAGAGTAGGTCTGTTCGAGGGGCGGAATTTTTTCGGATGGTTTTTGCACCTCGATGACTGCAATGGCGAGGTTACCTTGATCGAATTGCGTGCGGCCCTTGGTGATTTGTTCCGCATCCAGCCCGAGGGCGCGCCCGCGTTGCTCTGCCAGATCGGCGAGCCGCGGCATCGCGCCTGCGCCCAGCACAACAAAACGCCAGGGCTCCAACTTGCCGTGGTCGGGAGTGCGCGCTGCGGCGGTCAGGATTTTCTGCACTGTTGCGCGGTCGGGCACGGGTGTTGTCAGCGTCTTGGCCGGGCGCGAGCGGCGGCTGAGCAGGAAATCGAGCGCATCGGGGTTCGGGGTGGGCATATGTTACGCCTTTTTACATGGTTGGGGATCATGTCGTGGCGATGGGCTGCGACGTCAAGAGGTTAGAGACCAAGTTGTTCGGCCATATGGTCGATTTCGTTGCGCAGGAAGGCGTCAAAGCGTGGGCCTGGCTGACGCGCGTCAAGGGCGCGTTTCATCGGATCAGGCGCGGTGATCGAACTGCCCGACAGCGCCTCGATCGTGGCGTGACCGCAGAAGGGTACGTAAACTTCGGAATAGCCCCCCTCGTGGCTCAGCACGAGGTTTCCGTCGCAGATATCTTCGGCCAGTGCTTTGATCTTCAACGTCATCTGGCGAAACGTGTCCGCTGTGGCAAGCATCCGGGCCAAGGGATCCACCGCGCCCGCGTCAAAGCCGCAGGCCACTATGATCAGGTCCGGGTTGAAGGCCCTGATTGCCGGGATAATCACCCGGTCAAGGCTGTGCTGATAGGTGGTGTGCCCGGCCCCCGCTGGCAATGGCAGATTGAGATTATATCCTTCACCCGCCCCGGTGCCCCGATCCGCCAGCGCCCCAGTGTCGAGCGGATAGTTGCCTTCTTGGTGCATCGACAGGGTGAACACATCCGCCCGGTCATAGAAAATCGACTCAGTTCCGTTACCGTGGTGCACGTCCCAGTCCAGCACCGCAACGCGCAGGTCGGGGCGGGTGGCCTTGGCTGCTTCGATTGCGATGGCGATATTGGCCATCAGGCAGAACCCCATGGGCGCGTCCGCGCGGCAATGATGTCCGGGCGGGCGCGACAGGGCGTAGGCATTTTCATGGGTGCCATCAAGGACACTCTCAACTGCCGCAGTGGTCAACCCGGCGGACAGCGCGGCCAGTTCGTACCCCCCTTTGGCAAAGGGCGCATGATGCCCGATTTCGCCGCCGTGATCGTCCGAAAGGGCCTTGAAGTTGGACAGGTAGCTTTCGGGATGCACGCGGCGCAATTGGGCGTGTGTCGCCTCAGGTGCTGAGCAGACATGCAGGTCGCTCATCAACCCGGTCACCTCCATCAGGTTCTTGAGGCGGCGCTTGGTTTCAGGGCTTTCGGGCAGACCGCCAGCGGCAAGGGGTTGCACCAGACCTCCAAGGGGCACGGTAAAGGCATAATCGCCCCCGGCATGCCACATGGTGCGTTCATCATGGTAAAATCCTGTGCGCATGGCCGTTCCCGTTTCAGCGTGCGCGCAAGGTGGCTGAAATCGCAGAGGCGAGCAAGATCAGCCCGCCTCTGCGAGCAACGCAGCGACATCGAGCGGCGCGTTGACCATTTTCAAGGCACCATCCACATCGTGGGGCCATTCCGCCGGATCACGGTCACGGTAAAGCTCGACCCCGTTGCCGTCGGGGTCGCGTATATAGACGGCCTCGGACACCCCGTGATCTGCGGCCCCATCCAAGGGTGTGCCATGATCCAGCACCCGTTGCAGCGCAGCCCCAAGCGAGGCGCGGTCGGGAAATAGGAACGCGCTGTGGTAAAGCCCCGCCGCCCGCTCGGGGGCTGGCCCGGCCCCGCGCGAGTGCCATGTGTTGAGGCCGATGTGGTGGTGATAGTTTCCCGCTGCCAGAAACGCGGCCTGATCCCCATAGCGTTGGGTCACCGTGAATCCCAGGACGTTGCCGTAAAAGTGGATGGCCCGCTCAAGGTCGGTGACCTTGAGGTGGATGTGGCCGACGCGCGTGCCGGCAGGAACTTTTGCGGTCATGGTGGCCTCTTGCGTGCGAATGCGACTGTGATCTGAAGGGTAGGCGGGTGCGCACCACCCGGCAACAGGCACAGGCGCGCAGGATTTGTGCGTGGTTTCGGACGCATCGCGGACACCGGGGGCTGGGTCAGTGCGCGTGTTGCGCCCTACTTCGTCATGCGACCGGATCGTTTGCGTCACAGGTTTGCGTTTGACATCCGGGTCCGCGTGCGCCCCTGATGGGCCAATGGCCCTTCTCATATCCAACCGCCCCTATCGCCTGCTGTTCTCGGCCACCGCCATCTCGAACCTTGGCGATGGTGTGTCGGCACTGGCCTTTCCCTGGCTTGCGACGCTGATCACCCGTGATCCTGCGTTGATTGCCCTTGTCGCCTTTGCGACGCGGCTGCCGTGGTTGCTGCTGTCGATCCCTGCGGGCGTGGCGGTCGACCGCTATGATCGGCGGCTGTTGATGGTGCAGGCGGATGTGTTCCGCTTGCTGCTGACCGGCGGGGTCATTGCAATGATCCTGTCGGTGCCTGCCTTGCCGCCTGCGGGTGATCCCCTGCCTTATATCCTTGCCCTGTCGGGCCTTGCGATGCTTTTGGGATGTGCCGAAGTGATCCGCGATAACGCCGCTCAGACCGTGCTGCCCTCGGTTGTTGCCAAGACGGACCTTGAGACCGCCAATGGCCAGATGTGGAGCGTTGAGCAGATCATGGGCTCGTTCGTTGGCCCACCGCTGGCCGGTATTCTGATTGCCTTTGCGGTGCCTGCCCCCTTTACGCTGGATGCGATCACTTTCGGGATTGCGGCTTGGCTTGTGTGGTGCATCGCGATCCCGCGTCGTGTCGCCCCGCCCCGGCGGCGCATCTGGCCCGAGGTGGTGGAAGGCTGGCAGTGGCTGCGGGGCCATTCCACATTGTTGCGCCTTGCGATCATGTTGGGGCTGATCAATGCGATTTCGACCATGGCGGTCACGATCCTCATCCTGTTCTCGCAAGAGGTTATGGGGCTGAGCGCGGTTGGCCATGGCATCCTGCTGACGGCCGGAGCTGCAGGTGGGGTGGTTGGTGGCATTATCGGCCCGCTTGTCGTGGCCCGGATCGGGGGGCAGCGCGCCGTTATGCTGGCACTGTGCCTGATGCCGGTGCCGTTTGTGGTGATCGCGCTGACGTCCAGCCCTTACGTCGTCGCGGTGGCCCTGTTTGTCGAGATGATTGCCGCCTTGCTATGGAACGTTGTCACCGTGTCCTATCGCCAACGGCTGATCCCGGATGATCTGCTGGGGCGGGTCAATGCGCTTTACCGGTTCTTTGGCTGGGGGATGATGCCTGTTGGGGCGCTGGCGGGTGGCTGGATCGTGGCCTGGGCCGAGCCGGACCTGGGTCGCGCATTGGCGCTGCGCATGCCCTATATTGTAGGCGGAGTCGGGTCGGTTCTGATGCTCGCCTACGGTCTGCGCAGGTTGCGCCTATGATGCGTTTACGGGGGGCTGTGGCACGGTAAAGACCGCACGTTCAGCCGCACAGGGCGCGCGGAAATCGCAGCCCTCGAAGTGGTCATTGATCAGCCCACAGCCCTGCAACACGCCATACATCGACACAGGGCCAACAAACTTGAAACCGTGGGCCTTGAGGTCACGCGCCAGCCGCTCGGAATAGACGGATTGCGTGTTGGTGCGCAGCGTCTCGGCGGTCACGGGGTCAGGCCGGGTGGCCGGGTCCGGTTCGTATTGCCACAGGAACGCGGCGAGGGATCCAAACTTGTCCACGAGCCCAAGTGCGCAGCGGGCGTTGTTGATGACAGCCGTGATCTTGACCTTGTTGCGCACGAGGCGGGCGTCCTGCATCAGCCGTTCAACGTCCGCGTCGCCGTATGCGGCGACCAAATTCATATCGAAATTGTTATAGGCCTCGTCAAAGATCGCGGCCTTGGTCAGTACTCCGTGAAAGGACAGGCCCGAGGCAAAGATCTCAAAGCAGATCTTGCGAAAGATATAGATGTCGTCCGTGGTGGGCCGTCCGAAGGTTGTGTCGTGGTAATGGGTAAAGATAGGATCATTGACGCGAAAGTTGCACCGCGTCTTTCCATCTTCACATGTCACAAGATCGCTCATGTGGTCACCTTAAGTGGTCAGTGCTTTGCAATGTGACCCCTTCAGGGGTCATAGCGGACGGATACAGCGCGATAACAATCCTCGGGCGGTCCACACACGTCAGCTGCCGATCATCCCCACGATCTCATAGGTCTTTTTCAGGATTGGCGTGGTGATCTCGCGGGCTTGCTCGGCCCCACGCGCCAACACCTTGTCGATCTCGGTCACATCATCCATCAGCCGCGCCATCTCGTCCGAGATGGGCGACAGCTTGGCAACCGCCAGATCGGCGAGTGCGGGTTTGAAGGTGCCAAATTGGGCACCCCCGTGTTCGGCCAACACCTGATCCACACTTATGTCCGCGAGTGCGGCATAGATGTTGACCAGATTGCGCGCCTCGGGGCGATCTTCCAGCCCCTTGGCTTCGGAGGGCAGGGCGTCGGGATCGGTCTTGGCTTTGCGGATCTTCTTGGCGATCGTGTCTGCCGCGTCGGTCATATTGATACGCGACGCATCGGAGGGGTCGGATTTGCTCATTTTCTTGGACCCGTCGCGCAAGGACATCACACGGGTGGCGGCACCCTTGATCACCGGTTCGGTGATCGGAAAGAAATCCACGCCAAAGTCATGGTTGAACTTCGTTGCGATGTCGCGGGTCAACTCAAGGTGCTGTTTCTGGTCCTCGCCTACGGGCACGTGGGTGGCGTGATAAACCAGAATGTCAGCCGCCATCAAGGCCGGGTACCCAAACAACCCGAGCGAGGCGTTCTGCGCATTCTTGCCCGCCTTGTCCTTGAACTGGGTCATCCGCTGCATCCAGCCCATGCGGGCCACACAGTTAAAGATCCACCCCAATTGGGCGTGCTCGGGCACCTGTGACTGGTTGATCAGGATCGATTTGTCTGGGCTGATCCCGGATGCGATGAAACCGGCGGCCAACTCGCGCGTGTTGTGCATCAGCGCCTTGGGGTCCTGCCACACGGTGATCGCGTGCAGATCGACCATGCAATAGACCGTCTCGTAATCCTCGTCCTGCATGGACACAAACCGCTTGATCGCACCCAGATAGTTGCCAAGCGTCAGCCCGCCCGAGGGCTGGATGCCGGAAAAGACGCGGGGTGTAAAAGTGGTGTCGGACATGGGGGAACCCTCTGGGCAAATCTGATGGGCTGCCTTACCCATGGGGGGCAGACCCGTCAAGCAGGCGACCCTTATGACCGACCACCATGATCCCAGCCCGATCAATCCCTTGCCGCCCGCTGTGTGGCTGCTGTTCGTGGCCATGGCGCTGCCCGAACTGGCCTTCTCACTGGGTGAGGCGGGCATGGTTGGTGGTCCCGGTGCCGTGGGCTGGCGGCTCAATGCGCTCAACACTTATGCGTTTTCGGGCGAGGCGTTCGATTTCATGGCCGGGAATGGGCGGCTACTGCCTGAACACTTGGCGCGATTTGTGACCTATCCGTTTGTGCACGGGTCCGTCACGTCGACGGTGTTCGCCTGTGTGATCTTGCTGGCCATGGGCAAGATGGTGGGCGAGATTATGGGCGGGTGGGCCGTGATCCTGATGTTTGTGTTGAGCGGGATATTTGGGGCGCTGGTGTTCGCACTGCTGACG
This sequence comes from uncultured Tateyamaria sp., assembly GCF_947497045.1. Taxonomy (GTDB): domain Bacteria; phylum Pseudomonadota; class Alphaproteobacteria; order Rhodobacterales; family Rhodobacteraceae; genus Tateyamaria. The sequence continues at coordinate 21,006 of NZ_CANMEU010000007.1, forward strand.
GATCAGCCTTGGCTTGTTGGGGCATATCCGTGCGTCTACGGGCTGATCGGGACCTATACGTTTCTGTATTGGCAGCGGCAGGTGGCAAGTGGGGGGCCGCAGGGGCAGGCGTTTGTGCTGATCGGGGTGTTGATGGGACTTCAGTTGATCTTTGGTGCGCTGTTTCAGGTCGGGTGGGCGTGGATCGGCGAGTTGGCGGGCTTTGTGGCCGGGTTTGCACTGACGGCATTCGTGATGCCGGGCGGTATGGGTCGTGCCCTTGCCAGTCTGCGCCGTCGTTAACGGCGCACAGCCTGTCGCAGGTCTGACGCACGCAGTGCGCCCGTGACCTGTGCTGCTCCGAAATAGGCCGCCGCCCCGATCAGAATCAGGCCAAGCAGCGCGAGATAGCGGACATAATCTGTCCCCAAGGCGGGTGTGAGCATGATCTCTGCAATCCACAGCACCACGCCCATGACCAGCGCTGACACGATGATCCGCGGCAGGCGGCTGCGATAGCGGGCGTCCAGCTGAACGATATCGCCCTTGTCGCGCAATCCCCAATACAGCAGGCCCAACATCCCCCACCCTGCAACGGTCGCTGCGATGGCCGGGGCCAGCCAGCCCACTGCGGATGACAGTCCAATCGCCAGCCCAGCATTGATGACCATCGCCACCACCGCAAAGTAGAAAGGCCGCTTGGTGTCGCCGCGCGCGAAATATTGCGGTTGCAGCACCTTTTGCAGTACAAATGCGGGCAGCCCCAGCCCATAGACCGACACCGCCAAGGCAATCGCGGCAGCATCATCGGCACCAGTGGCACCGCGTTTAAACATCACCGATACCAGCGGCAAGGGGATGACGATCAGTGCAATCGCCGAGGGGATTGTCAGGGCCATCGCAAACTCCGACGCCCGCGAATAGGCCTCGCGTGCGCCTTCGCTATCCCCGGCCTTGAGCTTGCGCGACAGGTCCGGCAGCAGCACAATGCCCACCGCAATGCCGACGACGCCTAGGGGCAGTTGATACAGGCGGTCTGCCGCAAACAGCCAACTGACCGCATTATCATATTGGCTGGCGACAATCTGACCCACGACAAGGTTGATCTGCATCACCCCGGTTGCAAGTGCGGCAGGCACCGCAGTGCGCACCATCTGGCGCATGTCCGGTGTCCATCGCGGCCATCCGGGGCGCAGCGCAAACCCGGCAGAGGCAGCCGCCGACCACGTCAGTCCAAGCTGCGCAATGCCGGCCAGCGGGACAGCCCAGATCAGCCATTGGATGACGTCCGCGCCCAGAATATGGGCCGAGGCCATCGCCCCGATCACCATCACATTCAGCAACACAGGCGCGGCGGCGGCTGCCGCAAACCGGCCCGTCGCGTTCAGGATGCCCGAAAACAGCGCCGACAGGGACATGAAGAAGATATAGGGGAACACGATCCGCCCAAAGCCCACCGTCAGGTCGAACCGTTCCTGATCAAAACCACCCGCCGTCGCCCAGACCAGCGCGGGCATAAAGATCATCGCAAGTGCGGTCAGCATCAGCGTCATCAGCGCCAACCCGTTCAGCGCGTCACGGCCAAAGCGGGCGGGGTCTTCGTCACCCTCCAGCTTGGTCGAAAACATCGGCACAAAGGCGGCATTGAACGCACCCTCGGCGAAAAAGCGGCGGAACATGTTGGGCAGTCGAAAGGCCGCCACAAACGCGTCCATCAGCGGTCCCGGTCCGATCAGCGACAGGATCATCACCTCGCGCACAAAGCCCAGCACCCGGCTGGCCAATGTCCAGAAGCCGACCGTCAGAAAACCGGACATGAGGCGGATGGGTTTCATGGGCTTTGGCGTAGCCGTTGGCGGGCGGGGGCGCAATATCTGTTCCATGCCCGATCCGCGCCACGCGGGCCTTATGAACCCAACCGGGGACGGCGGGTCAGGTCCTGACATACGTCAGAGAGAAACCGGCCATGAACCGTATCATCGATATCATCGGGCTGATCGTCGCTATTCCGGTTATCCTGTCCATTGTTGGCTTGAGTCAGGTGATTGGTTGGACAAATTCTTGCTGGGCCACTCTGGTGCGAAAGTCTGTGAACCGCTTCATGGATCGGATGACGCTCGGAGAGGCGTGGCATTTCTCGCACCATCACCGAGCCCATGTGAAATGTCGCAACAGGTTGTCGGTCAAGGCGCGCGGATGATTGCGGCCAAATACGGGATACCCACGGCAGAGGTCGCGACCCGGATGGCCGTGACCGCACCTATCTCGATGAGATTTATGTGGTGCTTTATGCCGACGCGAAGTTGCCCAAGTTGATCCGCGATGTGCAACGAAACATCCGGACCACCCGCTACAGGCTGGCGGTGTCTGCGCCCAATGGTGGTTTCAAGGCGTCCAAACCGTATCGCGCATATCGCGAGGGGGCACTTGACCCGAGGAAAGCCGGTGCAGAGATGGACCTGTTGGACGTCGGCAAGGATCAGGTTTCTGACGCAGCGCCGGTCTTTGCCACCCCAGTAAAGCGGCATGCCAATTGGCCGTTTCGTTGAGTGATCGCAGATCATCGGCTGCGTCGGGTCATTTTCCCCCACGTACTGGCCAAAGCCGTGGAGCAGGCCGCCAGAATGCTATAGTCTGTCTGAGATGAGGGGCGCGGACGCTCAGATCTCCGCCCGCTCCACCCCTTCGGCAATGGCGGCCCGCAGCCGCTTTTCGAGCGTCCTCTGCTTGGCCTCTGAGTAGTATTTCAGCCCGAACATGTCCTTGACATAGAACGTGTCGACCACCTGTTCGCCGTAGGTCGCGATGACCGCGTTGGCGATGTAGACGTTTGAGGCCGCAAGCGTGCGCGTCAGATCGTGCAACAGGCCGGGGCGGTCTCGGGTGTCAACCTCGATGATGGTGTAGATGTCGGACCCGTCGTTGTCGAAGGTGATGTGGGTCGGAACGCGGAACGCCTTTTCGCGTTTTTTGACCTTGTCGCGGTCCTTGATGGCCTCACGGGTGACAACCTCGCCCGCGAGCGTGCGTTCGATCATCTTGCGCAGGCGGGGCAGGCGGGCGGCGTCATAGGGGTTGCCGTCCGCATCCTGAATCCAGAACGCATCGGTGATAAATCCGTCCGTGGTGGTGTAACTGCGGGCATCAACCACATTGGCCCCGACCAGCGCGAGGGCCCCCGTCAGTCGGGCAAAGATACCCGGATGATCCGGCATCACGAAACAGGCGCGGGTCGCATCGCGATCCTCGTCGGGGTGCAGATCCATGACGATCTCGTTCTCGCCGATATCGCGCAACATACGCGCAAAGACGACATGGGCCGTCACATGCAGCCCCTGCCAGTAGGGATCGTAATGGCGCGCGGTTTCGACCTGTATATCCTTGCGTGGCCAATCGATAAGTTCGGCGCGCAGCGCCTTTTTGGCCTCGACCCCGCGGTTGTCGCGGTTCAGCGCCTCCATCCCGTCCTCAAGTGCGCGTTTGGTCTGGCGATAGAGGGCGCGGATCAGGACGGCCTTCCAGTTGTTCCATGTGTTCGGGCCGACCCCCCGAATATCGCAGACTGTCAGCACACAAAGCAATTCCAGCCGCTTGACGGTCTGCACCGCCTTGGCAAAGTCGCGCACCGTGCGCGGATCGGCAATATCGCGCTTCTGGGCCATGTCCGACATCAACAGGTGATAGCGCACCAGCCATTCAACGGTCTCTACGTCCTCTTGTTTCAGCCCCAGACGCGGGGCGATCTTGCGCACCATCTGCGCCCCGAGGATCGAGTGGTCTTCCGCCCGCCCTTTACCAATATCATGGAGCAGCAAGGCCACATAAAGCACCCGACGGTTCACCCCGCGCTTGAGGATGTTTGAGGCGACGGGCAGGTCCTCGACCAATTCGCCCTTTTCGATCATGGCCAGCTGCGCGATGCACTGGATCGTATGTTCGTCGACGGTGTATGCGTGGTACATGTTGAACTGCATCATCGCCACGATGGGTTCGAACTCGGGGATAAACGCGGATAGAACCCCCAGTTCGTTCATGCGACGCAAGGCCCGTTCGGGATTGCCGTGTTTCAGCAGCAGATCAAGGAAGATCCGCCGTGCTTCGGGCGTCGTGCGCAGGTCATCGTCGATCAGATCAAGGTTGGATTTGATCAGACGCATCGCATCGGGGTGGATCAACATGCCCGTGCGCAATGCCTCCTCAAAGATGCGCAGCAGGTTCAGCTTGTCCGACAGAAATCCGGCTTCGTCCTTGACGGCAAGGCGGTTGTGGATCACCGCGTAACCCGCTTTGACCCGTGGTTTGCGTTTGAACAGCCGCTCCAGCAGAGGTTCGGCCTTGAGGTGAACCGATTCGAGTTTCGTGAGGAAAATACGGGTCAGATCGCCCACCTGGGTCGCATGCAGGAAATAGGCTTGCATGAAAAGTTCGACCCCACGTCGCCCGGCCTTGTCCTCATATCCCATCGCTTCGGCCACAGCGGCCTGCATGTCGAAAGTCAGTTGTTCGGTGGGACGATTGGTCAGCAGGTGTAGGTGGCAGCGGGTCGCCCACAGAAAGTCCTCGGCGGCGACGAAATCGGTGAACTCCTCGGCGGTGAACAGACCCAACGGGACAAGGTCGGCGGCGTCCTGCACCTTGTGGATATACTTGCCGATCCAGAACAGGGATTGCAGGTCGCGCAGACCGCCCTTTCCTTCTTTGACGTTTGGTTCCACCACATAGCGTTGCCCCTGGCGTTCGTGGCGGGCGTCGCGTTCGGCGAGTTTGGCTTCGATAAAATCTTGCTCGGTGCCTTTGAACAGGTCCGCGCGCAGGCGGGTATCCAGCTTGGCCGCGAGGGCTGCATCCCCGAACAAAAACCGATGCTCGAGCATAGCGGTGCGGATGGTGAAGTCTTCTGCGCCAAGGCGCAGACAATCGCGCACCGTTCGGCTCGAATGGCCCACTTTCAGCTTGAGGTCCCACAGGATATACAACGTTGCTTCGATCACGCTCTCGGCCCATGGGGTGATCTTGTGAGGTGTCAGGAACAGCAGATCGACATCCGAGAACGGGGCCATCTCGCCGCGCCCATACCCGCCCACAGCCATCACGGCCAGACGCTCGCCTGTGGTCGGGTTTGGGTTTTGAAACATCAGCTCTTGGGCCGTGCGCAGGGCTGCATTGACCAGACAATCTGTCAGATAGGTATAGGCTCTGGTTGTGGGGCGCGATTGAAACGGGGTAGCGCGAAAGCCATCCGCAATCTGCACCCGCCCGGTCTTTTGTGCGGCCTTTAGGTGGGTCACAATGGCCGTGCGCGCATCGGTTTGCGACATCTTGTGGGCTCGGGACAGCACCGCGTCGAAGGCGGCGCTGTCAAAGATATCACTTGGGTCGCAAATCAGCGCATCGGGCATCACGACAGGGGCACTTAGTGCAGATTGGGTCACGTCATGCTCCTGTCAGGCTGGCGGGATCAGAAACCGCCGCCGCCAAAGCCGCGCGGTGCGGGGCTGATGATCGCAACCTGATTGTTCTGTACAGTCGCAATCGCAAGCCCGCGCTCGTTGGTTCCGTCGCCGCGCAGGCGGAAGATGCCCGTTGCGCCCTGAAACCCGGACCCTTGGGTCAGCGCCGCGGTCGACAAGGCGTTTGCTTTGCCGCTGCTGGCCAAGGCCCCCACTGCTGCGATTCCGTCAAAGGCAAGACCCGCCAGGGGGTGGGGCGCATCCCCATATGCGGCCTGATACTGCGATCTGAACGCCGCGGCCCGGCTTGGGTCGGGCAAGGCGAACCAGCCCCCCTGCACACCGGGCAGATCAAGGGTCTGGCGCGGAATGTCCCACCGGGTCAGCCCGAGGAACTGGGTCGTTCCGGGGGTCACCCCGGCTTCGGGCAAAAGTTGCGTCAACAATGGCAGCCCGGCGGCGGGCGCGGCTGTCAGGAACACGCTGTTGGCCCCTGAATTGTCCACTGCGGCTTTGACCCGTGGCACGGCGGCGATCAGCCCTTGTTGGGACAGGGGGTAGTCGACGGTGCCTGCCAAGGTTGCCCCATTGCGCGAGATCGCCTGCTGGATCGCATTGCGCCCCAATTGCCCGGCAACATCCTGCGCATGCACCACCACGATCCGGTCACGGCCCTGGGATTTCGAATAGCTCACCAATCGGTTGGCCGTGTTGGCAAAGGTAGACCCCAGCACAAACACGTTGCCCCCTGCGATGGTCGTGTTGTTCGAGAAGGCGAGGACGTTGACGTTCTGGGCTGCCACCGCCACGCCCGCCGCATTCGCCGCCTCCGCATAAAGCGGGCCAAGGATAATCTGGGCACCGTCATTGACGGCCTGGGCTGCTTGGCTGGCCGCTGTTTGTGCGTTGCCCGCAGTGCCATAGACCCGCAGGTCAATCTGCACCCCGTTCAGGTCACGGATCGCCAGACGCGCTGCGTTTTCAAGGTTTTGGGCCAAAAGCTCATCGCCCCCCTGGCCCGACCCGCGCGGCACGAGCAGGGCCACCGGGATCGGTTGAGAGGCGTCGATGCGCGGCCCGCTGTTGCCGCCCCCCGTGAGTCCGCCCAGATCGACCGGATCGCAGGCGGCCAGCGTCAAAGCGGCCACCGGCAGGATGAATGCACGACGGGTTACCTTGCGCAGGGTTTTGAAAAACGCAAACATGATGACTGTCACTCCCAACTTTTGGGGCGTACCATAGGCCGCCCGCCTTTATGTGGCGGATAATAGACGTCACGAAAGGCGGGTCCAGCGTTGAATCATGTCAAACTCGCCCTGAGCCCGGGGATCTGGTTTGTGGGTGTGCCCATCGGGACGGCCCGCGACATCACGTTGCGCGCGCTTGATGTGCTCGCTTCGGCGGATGTGCTTGTGGCTGAAGACACGCGATCGCTGCGCAAGCTGATGGATATTCACGGCGTCCCGCTGGATGGGCGGCGGATCGAGGCGTTGCACGATCACTCGGGCCCCGGATCGGTTGATCGGTTGGTCGCGCGTGCAGCAGGCGGTGAAAGCGTGGCCTATGCATCCGAGGCGGGCATGCCCTTGATTGCAGACCCCGGGTTTGAGTTGGGCCGGGCGGCGCGTGCAGCGGACGTGGCAGTGACGTGCGCACCGGGGCCATCTGCGGTTCTGACCGCTCTTGTTGTGGGCGGATTGCCGACGGATGCATTCCATTTCGGTGGATTTTTGCCAAATGCACGTGGGGCAAGGCAAACCGCGCTGCGCGCCCTTGTCGGCGTGCAGGCGACGTTGGTGCTTTATGAGTCCCCCAAGCGGGTTGGGGCGTTGTTGCGGGATGCCAGCGAGGTGCTCGGTTCGGACCGCCCGGCTGTTGTGTGTCGGGAACTGACCAAGAAATTTGAAGAGAAGCGGCATGGTACCTTGGGGGAATTGGCCGAAATTTATGATGGATTGTCAGTAAAAGGTGAGGTCGTGGTGCTGATCGGGCGACGTGAGGTCGAGGAAATTAAGGAAACAGACATCGAATCGGCGCTAGAGTCAGCGTTGCAAGACATGTCGGTCAAAGATGCAGCGGCCTTTGTTGCGGACACATTCGGGCTGTCGAAACGGAAGATCTATCAGCAGGCGCTGGACGTGGCGCGCCGCAACTAGGGATACGCAGATGACGCGACAAGCACATGCCGATTTTGCCGGGGCGACCCCAGTTGTGCAGGCGCGCATGGATCGCGGGCGACGGTCTTATCTGGCGGGGCTTGCTGCCGAGGATATTGTGAGGCGCGACTATGCTGCGCGCGGCTTTCCTTTGCGCGACAGCCGGTGGCGCGGCAAGCGGGGCGAAATCGATCTGGTGATGAATGACGGGGATGGGATCGTATTTGTCGAGGTCAAGAAAAGCCGGGATTTCGAAACAGCGATGTCGCATGTGACCGCCGCACAGGTCCGTCGATTGTATGCAACGGGCGAGGAATATCTGGCACAGATGCCAAATGGCAGTCTGACGGACGTGCGGTTTGACGTGGCGCTTGTGGATGCGACAGGCGCTGTGCAGATCGTGGAAAATGCGTTTGGGCACGTGTTTTAGACTTCGCCAACAGCGCCGTGCGCAGACGCACAGTGCAATACCATTGCGCACAAGCGACGTGTGGGCCATCTAAGCTGGGACAAAGCCGGAGATATGCCCATGAAGATCGCCTTTCAGATGGACCCGATTGGGGCCGTTGACATCAATGCGGACAGCAGCTTTCGCCTCGCCGAAGAGGCGCAGGCGCGTGGCCATAGCTTGTTTTTTTACACCCCCGATCATCTCGCCTACCAAGAAGGGCGCATTACTGCGCGCGGCCATGATCTGAGCGTTCAACGTGTGCAGGACGATCACGCCCGCCTTGGGCCGGAGCGCGAGGTGGATCTGGCCGATTTTGATGTTGTCTGGCTGCGGCAAGACCCGCCGTTTGACATGCACTACATCACCTCCACCCATTTGCTGGACCGTCTGGCACCGGGCACGCTGGTGGTGAATGATCCGTTCTGGGTGCGCAATTTCCCGGAAAAGCTGTTGGTTCTGGATTTTCCTGACCTCACGCCCCCGACCACGATCGCGCGCGACCTCGACACGATCAAGGCGTTCAAGGCCAAACATTCCGATGTGATCCTGAAACCGCTTTATGGAAATGGCGGAGCCGGGGTGTTCCGTCTGGATGCCAATGACCGCAACCTGACGTCGCTGCATGAACTCTTTGCCAGTTTTTCGCGCGAGCCCTTGATCGTTCAAAAGTTTTTGCCGGATGTGTCCAATGGCGACAAGCGCGTGATCCTTGTAGATGGTGAGCCGGTGGGTGCGATCAACCGCGTGCCTGCGGCGGGTGAAACGCGGTCTAACATGCATGTGGGGGGACGTCCCGAAAAGATCGGGTTGAGCGCGCGTGATCGCGAAATCTGCGCCGCCATTGGTCCGCTGTTGCGCGAAAAGGGCCAGATCTTTGTCGGCATCGACGTGATTGGTGATTATCTGACCGAGATCAATGTGACCTCACCCACAGGCATTCAGGAACTTGAGCGGTTTGACGGTGTGAACATCGCAGGCAAGATCTGGGACGCCATCGAGGCCAAACGCGCATAAACATGCTGTGTCTGCTGCTGCCGATTTGAATAGACCTCAGACCGGTGCAAGTGCGCCAACGCGGTAGCTGACAGCCTCGGCGATATGGGGTTTGCGCACATGCGTTGCCCCGTCGAGGTCCGCGATGGTGCGCGCGACCCGCAGCACCCGGTGGTAGCCGCGCGCGGACAATCCGAATCTGTCAGCCACCCGTGTCAGCAAGGTGCGACCGTCCTCATCCGGTGAGGCATGTTCGTCAAGCGCCGCCCCGGACAGGTCCGCGTTGCATCGCGCCGTCGTGTTGCCAAACCGCGTGGCTTGCACCGCGCGCGCCGCTGCAACACGTGCCGCGACGCTGGCGGAGCTGTCCCCCGAGGCGGGCAGGTCAAGGTCGCTGTAGCAGACCGGGGGCACATCCACGCGCAGATCGAACCGGTCCATCAGGGGGCCAGATATCCGGCCCATATAGTCGTCCCCGCATGCCGGCGCGCGCGCGCAGGCCCGTGCTGCATCGCTGAGATAACCGCATTTGCAGGGATTGGCTGCGGCCACCAGCATGAACCGGCAGGGATATTTGATATGATTGTTGGCGCGTGCGATCATCACTTCGCCCGTCTCGATCGGCTGGCGCAGGGTTTCGAGGACCGTGCGCGGGAACTCGGGGAATTCGTCCATGAACAGCACGCCGTTGTGCGCCAAGGATGCTTCGCCCGGCTTTGCCCCGCGCCCGCCCCCGATGATTGCCGCCATCGAGGCGGTGTGATGAGGTTCGCGAAACGGGCGATCCATCGAAATGCCGCCCGCGTCCAGCAACCCGGCAAGCGAGTGGATCATCGACGTCTCGAGTGCTTCCATCGCGGAAAGCGGTGGCAGGATGCCGGGCAGGCGCGCGGCCAGCATGGATTTGCCAGAGCCCGGCGTGCCCACCATCAGCAAGTGGTGTCGCCCCGCTGCGGCCACTTCGAGGGCGCGTTTGGCGCGTTCCTGTCCTTTGACATCTGCCAGATCGGGGGCTCCCGTGCCGCGCGCCACATGTCCGGCTGTGGCGGGTTCCAGCGGCACTTGTCCGGTATAATGGCGGATCACGTCGCCAAGCGACTTGGCCGCAATGACTTTGGTTGCGTCCACCCAAGCGGCTTCGGAGCCGGATCCGGCGGGGCAGAGCAACCCGCGATCCTGTTCGGCGGCGGCCATTGCGGCGGGCAAAGCGCCCACCACTGGGACAAGCGTTCCATCAAGGGACAACTCGCCGAGGGCCACGGTGCCCTCGACTGTGTCTTCGGGTAGAATTCCCAGGGCCGCAAGCATGGCCAGCGCGATGGGCAGGTCGAAATGCGAGCCCTCTTTGGGCAGGTCGGCGGGTGACAGGTTGATCGTGATCCGCTTGGACGGCAGCGCGATGGACATGGCCGTCAGAGCGGTGCGTACCCGGTCGCGCGCTTCGGACACGGCCTTGTCCGGCAGGCCCACGATAGAAAACGCAGGCATGCCGGGGGTCAGCGCGCATTGCACTTCGACTTCGCGCGCCTCGACCCCTTGGAATGCAACCGTGTAGGCGCGTGCGACCATATCCTTGCCCTTTGGTAACTGGTTCTTGGTTAAGGGCTACCGGGGGGTGGTTTAGGATTGGTTAACGCTTGGATGCGTGCGTTGGGATTTGAGCATTTTGGAACAATGAAAGGTTCAGGTGGGCCAATCTGCGGTGGTGGTGCCCATGTCGTACGGGAAGGGGTCGTATATGGTTTTCAGCCCTTCGGCGCGCCATGATTTGAACGCCGCGTCCTCGACTGTCGCTGTGCAATAGGTCCGGATCGCGTCGCTGACGGGCAACTCATAGCCAACGATCCGCGCGCAGACCGGCGCATAGAACACATCCGCCAGCGTGTAGTCCCCGAACAGCCACGGCCCCTCGGATTTGAAGGTGGCGGCATGTGCCCACAAGGTTTCCAGCCGCGCGATGTCCGCCTTGACGGCATCGGAGGCAGTAAAGCCCACGTTGACGTGTTGTAATTGCATGGGGCAGGCGCTGCGCAGCGCGTGAAACCCACCCACCATCTCGGCGCAAAGCCAGCGGGCGGTGGCGCGTGCGTTCGGGGCTGCGGGCCACATCTGCGCTTGGGGGTGATCTTCGGCAAGCGTTTCGGCCATGGCGAGGCTTTCGCCCACAACCGTTCCATCCGGTGTGCGCATGGCCGGCACCAGCCGTGCAGGTGCAAGTGCGGCCATGTCCTCTGCCATTGTCCCGCCATAGAGCCCGATCATGTTCACCCGGTGGGGGATGTTGAATTTCTCCATCATCAGCCAGCCCCGCAAGGACCAGCTCGAAAATGTGCGATCGCCGATATAAAGATCATATGTCATGGCGCGGACGCTAAACCGTTTATCTGCTATCAGGCCAACGCTGTTTCGTGCGGGCTGTCATCACGGACAGTGATTGATGACGGAGGCTTGCCCGGACGAGGGATGCAGGGTGGTCACCGAGAGGTTGTCGATCTTTTGGCCGAGGACATCATAGGCGGATTTGCCCAGTACCGCCTGTACCTGCGTCAGGATCACCCCGAAATGGGCCACTGCGATGATGTGCGCACGCGGGTGGGCCGCCTCGATCCGCCGCACCGCCATTGCCACCCGCGCGGCCGATATGTTCCAGCTTTCGCCGCCCGGGGGGACGTGATCGCCGGGTTTTTCCCAATACGCGCGACTGAGGGTGGGATGCCTGTCCGCCACATCCGAGAAATGGACCCCGTCCCATGTTCCAAAGTGAAATTCCCGCAGCGCCGGGTCATGCGCCAGCCGTGTGCGACTGCCTTGCAGCGCGTTGGCCGTATCAATCGACCGCTTGAGGTCAGAGGAAATGACCAGAGCATCCGTGGGCAGGTGATCTGAAAGTCGCGCAATCGCGGCCTGATCGGACAGGTCTGCGTCGACATCCCGCCATCCAGTGAAGGATTTTTGATGTGTCGGCCCGTGGCGCACCCAATGCCATGTGGTCATGGGGCCGTTCCTTTGAGCGTGCGGGCCAGTCCCGCCACCACATGCACCGTGCAATCCGATTGTGCGGCGAGGGCGATGTTCAGCCGTCCCTGTGCCTCGCGAAATTTGCGGGCCAATGCGTTCTCCGGCACGATGCCCTGGCCCACCTCATTGCTTACAACGACCACGGGCGCGGCGCAGGCTGCAAGTGCGGTCAGCAGATCGGCCTGCGCCTGCGCCACATCCCGTTCGGCCAGTATGACATTGGTTAGCCACATGGTGGCGCAATCCAGCAACACCGCCTGCGACGAGGTCGCCAGCCCAAGAGGGGTTGCGACGTCAATCGGGGCATCAATCGTGTGCCATTCGGGGCCTCGACGGGTGCGATGTAGAATTACTTTGGCGTCCACCTCGTCATCCCATACCCGTGCTGTTGCCAGATAAATAGGAGATAACCCGCTGTTAATAATCATACATTCGGCCACCTGCGATTTCCCGGAGGCCGCGCCGCCTAGTACAAATGTCATCTCTGGCAACATTTATTCGTCTTTCCGGTGAACCGTTTCCCGAGTTCGTGCGTAGTAATTGTAAGTGCGCAAAACAAGACCAACCATTCAGAGGGATGATGGTATGCCATTGGACAACGTTCGCGACATGTCACTTTCGCGCATTGCGATGAAAGCAGAACTACTTGATGCCGAGACCGAGTTGCGTCTTGCCTATGCTTGGCGCGATGAACGAGACGAGGCCGCGCTGCATCGTCTGATCACCGCCTATATGCGTCTTGCCATTTCGATGGCGTCCAAATTCAAACGTTATGGCGCGCCGATGAACGATCTGATCCAAGAGGCGGGTCTGGGCCTGATGAAGGCGGCTGACAAGTTTGATCCGGATCGCGGCGTGCGCTTTTCCACCTACGCGGTTTGGTGGATCAAGGCATCGATCCAGGATTACGTGATGCGCAACTGGTCGATGGTGCGCACCGGCTCGACCTCTTCGCAGAAATCCCTGTTCTTCAACATGCGCCGTGTCCAGGCCCGCTTGGAACGCGAAAGCGCGTCGGCGGGTGAAACTCTTGATCGCCACCAGTTGCGCCAGATGATCTCGACCGAGATTGGTGTGCCGCTCCACGATGTGGAGATGATGGAGGGTCGTCTGTCCGGCTCCGATTATTCGCTGAACGCGACCCAGTCCGTTGATGACGAAGGGCGCGAGTGGATTGATGCGCTGGAAGATGACAGTGCCCAGGCCGCTGAAACGGTCGAGCATACCCATGACACTGAGCAGCTGCGAGAATGGTTGTTGTCGGCAATGGCGGCCCTCAACGAGCGTGAGCGGTTCATCGTGCGTGAACGCAAGTTGCGCGATGCCCCTCGAACGCTGGAAAGCCTGGGTCAGGAGCTTAGCCTTTCCAAAGAGCGGGTCCGCCAGCTTGAAGCTGCCGCATTCGGCAAGATGCGCAAATCGCTTGAGCATCAAAGCCGCGAGGTTCACCACTTCCTCGCATGAGGTATTTTGCCACCCTGCTTGTGTGTTTGATTGGTCTGCCTGTCTGGGCAGACCTGTATGGTGCGGATGTCGTTATTATTGGCGAAGCCCATGACAATCCCGCCCACCACAACACGCAGGCCGACATCGTTGCGCAGATTAAACCTTCTGCCCTCGTGTTTGAAATGCTGACCGAGGCACAGGCAGCGCGCCATGTCGCGGGGGGCGACCTCCAGACATTGTCAGATGCGTTTGATTGGGAGACCAGCGGGTGGCCTGATTTCGAAATGTACTATCCGATTTTTGCGGCGGCCCCGCAGGCCCGTGTTTTTGGGGCTGGTGTGCCACGTCCTGCTGCGCGCCGGGCGATGACGGACGGCGTGGCGGCGGCCTTTGGCATAGGGGCGGGTGCCTACGGGTTGACCACGGCCCTTGACCCCGAGATGCAAGCGGTGCGCGAGGCCTTGCAAATGACGGCCCATTGCGATGCGTTGCCCGCAGATATGCTGCCTGCCATGGTCGACATTCAACGGCTGCGCGACGCCCAACTTGCCAAGATGGCCGTGCGCGCCTTTGAATTGACCGGCGGGCCGGTTGTGGTCATCACCGGCAACGGGCATGCCCGCACGGATTGGGGTGTGCCGGTCTATCTGGCGCAGGCGCCCATCGCGCTTTCCGTTCTCAGCATCGGGCAGGGTGAAGACGGGGTGCCGCCCGCCGGAACCTTCGATCTGATCAAGGATGCGCCCGGCGTGACCCGCGCAGACCCATGCGCAGCATTTCAGACTGCGGATTGATTGGTCTGCCTTTTCGGTTCCAAAAATCCTGCGGTTGGTTCTCGGATGCGGTGGGGCTGGTTCTTGGCCAAGGTGCGGCCTATGGTCGGGCGATCTGAACGACCGGAGCTACGGCCCATGCTGCAAGACAAACGCATATTGTTGATCCTGACGGGGGGGATTGCGGCCTACAAAGGGCTCGACCTGATCCGCCGATTGCGTGAACGCGGTGCGCATGTCACTCCCGTTCTGACCCGCGCGGCCGAGCAATTCGTGACACCCCTTTCGGTGTCAGCCCTTGCCGGGCACAAGGTCTACCGCGACCTGTTTGACCTGACAGATGAGGCCGAGATGGGGCATATCCAGCTGTCCCGGTCCGCGGACCTTATCCTCGTGGCTCCGGCCACAGCGGATATCATGGCCAAGATGGCGCAGGGGCGTGCAGATGATCTGGCCTCGACCCTGCTGTTGGCGACGGATACGCCTGTCATGGTTGCTCCGGCGATGAATGTGCGCATGTGGGATCACGGTGCCACACAGCGCAATCTGGCCCAGATCAAACAGGATGGGGTCAGCGTTATCGGCCCCAATGACGGGGACATGGCCTGCGGTGAATTCGGGCCGGGGCGCATGGCTGAACCGCTTGAGATTGTCGCGGCCGTGACGGCGCATTTCGGGCCGCGCCCTTTGAGTGGCAAGCGCATTGTCGTCACCTCCGGGCCAACCCACGAACCGATCGATCCTGTGCGCTACATCGCGAACCGGTCCTCTGGCGCGCAAGGCACGGCCTTGGGGCAGGCGTTGGTGGATTTGGGGGCCGAGGTGGTCTTTGTCACCGGCCCTGCTGAGGTGTCACCGCCCCAGGGCGCACATGTGGTGCCTGTTCAGACCGCCGCAGAGATGATGGCGGCGGTGGATAACGCGTTGCCAGCGGATGCAGCTGTCTTTGCCGCAGCGGTCGCAGATTGGCGGATCCGGGATGCAAGTGCGCGCAAGTTGAAGAAACAGGCGGGTGACCTGCCAACACTGTGCTTTGCCGAAAACCCCGACATCCTTGCCCATGTCGCGCAGTTAGGCGACGGACGGCCCGGACTGGTTGTGGGCTTTGCCGCCGAAACGGATGATGTGATCGAAAATGCAACGGCCAAGCGGCTGCGCAAAGGGTGCGACTGGATCGTGGCCAATGATGTCTCTCCCGAAACCGGCATCATGGGGGGGACCGAGAACGCGATCACCCTGATCACGGATGCGGGGGCGGAAACATGGGCGCGCATGTCCAAAGCGGATGTGTCGGCCCAATTGGCGCAACGGATTGCGGACGCGCTGACCTGAAGCGATTTGGCTGTGGTCAGGTCGGAATTTGAGTTTATTTGGCAAGATGAAGATGGATCAGATTGCATTGAAACTGATGCGGGTGCCGGGCTCGGACCCGGAGATTGAGTTGCCCGCCTACGCGACCTCTGGTGCGGCGGGTGCGGACCTGCGTGCGAATTTTCCCGACCGTGCAGGTTTTGTGCTTGATCCCAGTGCGCGGGCGTTGATCCCCACGGGGCTCGCGATGGCCATTCCCCATGGGTTTGAGGTGCAGGTGCGTCCCCGATCCGGTCTGGCCCTCAAACACGGGATAGCATTGGTCAACAGCCCCGGCACCATTGACAGCGACTATCGCGGCGAGGTTGGGGTGATCGTTTTGAACACATCGGATGTTGCGTTCGAGGTGACCCATGGCATGCGCATTGCGCAGATGGTGATCGCACCCGTCGTGCAGGCTGATTTCGAGACGGTTGAGACGTTGGCGGACACTGCACGCGGCGTGGGTGGCTTTGGCTCGACGGGGCGCGCCTGATGCTTTTGGTCTTTGCCTTGGCGGCGATGCTTTGGGGGGGTGGGGCTGCGATGCGCGTGCGCCGTCAGGCCCGCTGGACGATGATCGCCCTTCTTTATGTTGTTGTGTTGGCCTTGCAGGTTGCGCTGCCGCCGTTGCATCCGGTGCGAATGGCGACGGGGGAAAGTCCTGCGTTCTGGCTGATCCTAGGTGGATTTGCGCTGATCGTGCTGGCCTATCGGATGGGGCTGCGCTGGTTACGCGGGCGTGCGCAACCCGTCCCCGCTGCCGCGGCCTCACAACGTGATCCAGGCACGTTCAGTGACACGGAGCTGAACCGCTATGCCCGCCATATCGTCCTGCGCGAGGTAGGCGGGCAGGGACAAAAGGCGTTGCGCGATGCGTCGGTTCTGGTGGTTGGTGCCGGTGGGCTTGGCTCTCCCGTGCTGCAATATCTGGCCGCAGCCGGGGTCGGAACCATTGGCGTGATTGATGATGATATCGTTGAAAACGCCAACCTCCAACGGCAGGTCATTCACACCGATGCCCATATCGGGATGCCCAAGGTTTTTTCGGCGCAAGCGATGATGCAGGCCCAGAACCCCTTTGTCACGGTGCGCCCCTATCACCGCCGTCTGGATACGGGTATCGCGGATGATCTGGTTGCCGACTATGATCTGGTGATTGACGGGACCGACAATTTCGACACCCGTTATCTGGTGAATGCCGCCGCCTTTCGCGCGGGCCTGCCATTGATTTCAGGCGCTTTGACACAGTGGGAAGGGCAGGTGAGTGTTTTTGATCCGGCCTGCGACGCGCCTTGCTATGCGTGTATATTCCCGACACCGCCTGCGCCCGAGCTGGCCCCCAGTTGTGCAGAGGCCGGCGTGATCGGCCCCTTGCCGGGCGTGGTGGGGTCGATGATGGCCGTTGAGGCGATCAAGATTATCACCGGCGCAGGTACCCCCTTGCGCGGTGAAATGGTCATTTACGACGCCCTTTACGGCGAAAGCCGCAAGATCGCCCTGACCCGCAACCCCGCATGCAAGACATGCGCCCCTCACACCCTTCCAAAGGAGACGACACAATGACCAACGTGCTTTTGCAAGACTGGGACACGGCGTTTCAGATCGCCCCCTTTGATCGGATTTCGGATGCGGATTTTGCGCCGGCTTTGGACGTTGCTCTGGCCAATCACAGGGCCGAAATTGATGCCATTGCGGGCAATGCCGCGGCCCCCGATTTCGCCAACACGATCGAGGCGCTTGAGGCTGTGGGCCGTGATTTGGACAAGGTTTTGGGCACATTCTACACCGTGGCGGGGGCGGACAGTAACCCTGCACGCGAAGCGTTGCAGCGTGATTTCTCGCCCAAACTGGCGGCGCATTTTGCCGAGATTTCCGGGAACAAGGCGCTGTTTGGCCGTGTGGCGGCAGTGTATGAGGCGCGTGCCATTCTTGATCTGACCCTTGAACAGGCGCGCGTTTTGATGCTGACCCATCGTGGGTTCGTCCGCTCCGGCGCAGCACTTGATGGTGCCGAAGAGGCGCGGATGAAGGTGATCAAGGGGCGGCTGGCTGAATTGGGCACGTCCTTTACTCAAAACCTCCTCAAAGACGAACGTGATTGGTTTATGGAACTGAGCGAGGGTGATCTGGCGGGCCTGCCCGACTTTGTGGTCAGCACCGCGCGAGCTGCTGGCACCGAGAAGGGAGTGGATGGCCCCGTTGTTACTCTGTCACGGTCATTGATCGTGCCGTTTTTGCAGTTTTCGACCCGGCGGGACCTGCGCGAGATCGCCTACAAGGCGTGGATCGCGCGAGGCGCGAATGGGGGCGAGACGGACAACCGCGCGATTGCCGCCGAAATACTGGCCCTGCGCGAGGAACGGGCCAAGCTGCTCGGTTATGATAGTTTCGCCGCCTACAAGCTGGAAACTGAAATGGCCAAAACCCCGGAGGCGGTGCGCGACTTGCTGACGGCCGTGTGGGAACCGGCCAAGGCGCATGCGGACGCGGATGCGTGGGCGCTTGAGCAGATGATGCAGGCCGATGGGGTCAACGGCGCACTTGCCCCTTGGGATTGGCGGTTCTACTCGGAACGTCGCCGCAAGCAGTTGCATGATCTGGATGAGGCCGAAATCAAGCCGTACTTCCAGCTTGATCGCATGATCGAGGCGTCGTTTTCCTGTGCCTCCCGATTGTTCGGGCTGGCGTTCAAGCCGCTGGATATTCCGCTCTATCACGCAGATTGCCGGGCATGGGAAGTGACCCGCGATGGCGCGCACATCGCTGTGTTCATCGGGGATTATTTCGCACGCGGATCCAAGCGGTCGGGCGCGTGGTGTTCGGCGATGCGCGCGCAGGCAAAATTCCCCGAGGTGCAGGCCCCGGTCGTCATCAACGTGTGCAACTTTGCCAAGGGGGATCCTGCACTGCTGTCATACGATGATGCACGCACCTTGTTTCACGAATTCGGCCACGCGCTGCATCAGATGTTGTCGAATGTGACCTACGAGTCGGTCAGTGGCACCTCGGTGGCGCGTGATTTCGTCGAGTTGCCCAGTCAGCTTTATGAACATTGGCTGGATGTGCCCGAAGTGCTGCGTGAGTTTGCGGTCCATGCCGAGACGGGCGAGGCGATTCCGCAAACGTTGCTGGACAATGTGCTGGCGGCAGCGACCTATGATATGGGATTCCAGACGGTTGAATATGTCGCCTCTGCCATGGTCGATCTGGCGTTCCATGATGGGGACGCTCCGGCTGATCCGATGGCCAAGCAGGCCGAGGTCCTGGCCGATTTGGGCATGCCTGCCGCGATCAGTATGCGCCATGCCACGCCACACTTTGCGCATGTGTTTGCGGGTGACGGATATTCGTCAGGCTACTACAGTTACATGTGGTCCGAGGTGATGGATGCGGATGCGTTTGCGGCCTTTGAGGACGCAACTGGCCCGTTCGATGAAGAACGGGCCAAGGCTCTCGAAACGCACATCCTCAGTACTGGGGGGAGTGTGGATGCGGCGGAACTCTATACCGCATTTCGAGGGCGTCTGCCTGGGGTCGAGGCCTTGCTGAAAGGCAGGGGGTTGGCGGCCTGAAAACCACCAGCCCAAAGATCTACTCGGCGGGTTGGATCATCGTTGGGGTCGAGTCTGCATCATGTGCGCCGACAACAACCAGAACGGTGGCACCCAGAACCCAGAAATACAGGGCGTCAAGGCCTGTGAACCCGAACAGGAACGGTGCAGCGACGAATGTGACACCCACAATTGCATCGATTGCGAGGTGGGATTTGTAGGGCAGGACCGGCATGAGCCCGGTTTCGTGGTTGGTCAGTGCCGTCAGTACAAGGGCTGCAATCCCTGTGAAAACCGACAGGGCAAAGGCCCACGCATTTGTCATGCCGATACCCAGAACAAAGGGCATGACAATCAGGCCAAGGGCCACGGGATAGTCGATATAGGCGTGCATCTTTTGGGTCATAAAGCGGAACATTTGGCGGGTTTCCTTATCCCTGGGGTTGGTCGGCGTGGATGCCTGATGACCAACACATAGGGTATGGAACCGAATGGTACAAAACAACTGGACGTGAGCGTTTTGTAACTTTAGTATCCTGCGTCGCGGTCGACGAGATGCAGAAAGGGATCGCCTGCCTCGCCGCGTCTGATGTTTTCAGCCACCGTCTTGGCCGAATAGGCCGCGCGGGTTTCTGAGGCGATGTGGGGCGTGACGGTAACCTGTGGATGCACCCAATAGGGATCATCGGGGGGCAGCGGTTCGACGCGGAACACATCCAGCGTGGCGTGATCAATGTGCCCGGCGTCCAGGGCCGCGCGCAGGGCCGCATCGTCAATCAACGGCCCGCGTCCGGGGTTCAGAATGCGCGCGCCCTTGGGCATCAACGCCAGCGTGCGCGCATTGATCGTGTTTTCGGTCTTGGGCGTTTTGGGCAACAGCAGCACGCAGTAATCCGCCCGTGCCAGTGCGGCATCCAGTCCCTCAGCGCCGGACAGGCATGTGATCCCCTCGATCTGCTTTTGCGATCTGCTCCACCCGGCCACGTCAAACCCCAACGCGCTGAGCGCCAGTGCGCAGGCGGTGCCCAACGTGCCCAGGCCAAGAACGCTGATCCTTGTGTCAAATGCCAGCGGTGGCGCTTGGGGGGTCCACGTGCCGGGGACGGCCCCGATATGCGCATCCATTCCCAAGTGCAGCCGCAGGATGTGCCCGGTGACCCATTCCACCATCCCTTGGGTCAGTGCGGGATCGACCATCCGGCACAGGGGCAGGTGCAGGGTTGGATTACCCACAATCGCCTCAACCCCCGCCCACAGGTTCAAGACCGCCTTGGCGCGGGTATAGGGCGCGAAGTCTTGCAGTTTGGAGTTTGGGGCATAGACGATATAATCGACCTGATCGGGTGCGATATCTGTGGTGATATGTGCGTTGATGCCTGCGGCGGATATGGCGTCGCGCAAGGGTGCTTCATACTCCGCCCACCGGTTTTCAGTGGCCGCGAAAAGGACATTGACGGTCATGGGGCAGGTGTCTCCGAAAAGATGCGTCTAGCGGGGGCGATGCACATGGGCGCTTTGCGCCAGGCCAAAGGCCAGCATCAGGACCAGCATTGCCGATCCGCCATAACTGACCAGCGGCAACGGCACCCCAACCACCGGGGCCAGTCCCATGACCATCGACATGTTCACCGCGAAGAACAGAAAGAAGTTCAGCGCAATTCCAAGCGTCAGCAGGGACGAGAACCGATCCTTGTTCGCCAGCGCCGAAGCCACACAAAACACGATGATCAGCGTGTAAAGCGCCAGCAGGGAAAACGCGCCGATGAACCCGAACTCCTCGGCCAGCGTGGTAAAGATGAAATCGGTGTGCTTTTCGGGCAGGAAATTCAGCCGCGATTGCGTCCCTTGCATGAACCCGCGCCCGGTCCATCCCCCCGATCCAAGCGCGATCTTGGATTGGGTGATGTGATACCCCGCCCCAAGCGGATCCGAGGAGGGGTCCAGAAACGTGTCGATCCGGCGGTATTGATAGTCCTTGAGCAGTTGCCAGCTTTCGCCCCGCGACTGAAACACGGTCGTGACCAGCCCGACCCCGGCCGCAATCACTGCGGCGAAATACGCCCAATGCACGCCCGCCAGGAACATCAGCCCACCCCCTGCCGCCAGCAACAGGATCGAGGTGCCCAGGTCGGGTTGACGCAGCACGAGGGCCGTCGGGATCAGGATCAGAATGACAGGCAGCAAAACCCAGATGGGCCGCGATTTGCGATGTGATGGCAACCAGTCGTAATAGGCCGCCAGCATCAGCACCAGCGTGACTTTCATCAGCTCCGAGGGTTGCAGACGCATGAACCCCAGATCGATCCAACGCTGCGCGCCCATCCCGACCGAGCCGAAGAATTCGACCGCCAGCAGCAGCGCCAGCGAGGCCAGATAGGCGACGCTTGCCATGTTGCGCCAGAACCACGCAGGCACCATCGCCACCATCATCATCAGTGCGAAACCGACGGCAAACCGCTTTATCTGTGGCTCGGCCCAGGGCGAGAATGACCCCCCCGCGACCGAATACAGCATCAGAAACCCGACGCCCGCAACAGCCGCCAGCAACAACGCCAGCGGCCAGTTCACATATAGGATCTTGCGCAGCCCCGTGGGGACATACTTGGCGTTATACTCAAGATAACTCATGCCTGATCCTTGCCCGAGACATTGGCAAGCGGTTCAATCCCGCGCAGCACCCGCTGCTGTTCCTTGATGCGGTCACGATCCTTTGTGGGATATGCGTCAAGCGATGGATCACCCCCCGAAAGAGCCTGCAAGGTCACGTCGCGCGCAATGGGCGCGGCGGCCTTTGATCCGCCACCACCATGTTCCACCACCACGGCCACCGCGTATTTCGGATTGTCGTAGGGTGCAAAGTTCACAAACAGCGCATGGTCGCGCCGCTCCCACGGCAGGTCCTCGTTGCGGATTACGCCGGCGCGCCGTTCAGCGGCGGTGATGTTGCGCACCTGACTTGTGCCCGTCTTGCCGGCCATGCGCATTGCGTCATCGATAATCCGACTGCCATAGGCTGTGCCGCGTCGGTCGTTCACGACCTCGAACATGGCCCGGCGCATCTTGCGCAGGTTGTTTTCGTTCATCCCCATGCTGACCCCCCCGCCCGAAGGTTGTTCGATCCCGTCGATGGATTTGATCAGGCGCGGTGTCACGGTATTTCCAGAGGCCAGACGCGCGGCCATCACGGCCAGTTGCAAGGGGGAAGCCAGCATGAACCCCTGCCCAATCGAGGCGTTGACCGTGTCCCCGATCACCCAATCCTGTCCGTGCGTGCTGGCCTTCCACGCCTTTGTGGGGGTCAGCCCCTGCGCCACGGCGGACATCGGCACATCGTGTCGTTCCCCCAGCCCGAACCGGTTGGCCATCGCCGTAATCTTTTCGATGCCCACCTTCAGTGCGAGGTCGTAATAGTAGACGTCGCAGGACTGTTTCAACGAGTTTTGCAGATCGACCCAGCCGTGCCCGGCCCGTTTCCAGCAGTGGAACCGACGGCCCGCAACCTCAAGATGCCCCGGACAATAGACCGTCTCATCCGGTCCGATCAGCCCTTCCTCAAGTGCGGCCATGGCTGTGATCATCTTGAATGTCGAGCCGGGCGGGTAGGTGCCCTGCACGGATTTTGAGGCGAGCGGGCGGTATTTGTTGTTGGTCAGCGCGCTGTAATCTGTTGTCGAAATTCCGCGCACGAACAGGTTGGGATCAAAGGTGGGCGCAGATGCAATCGACAGCAGATCACCGTTTGTCACATCCATGACGACGGCCGATGCACTTTCGCCGTTCAGGCGGGCCTGCACATAGCTTTGCAGTTTGGAATCGACGGTCAGTTGCAGATCGGACCCGGCGGTGCCTTCGCGTCGGTCAAGTTCGCGCATGACCCGGCCTGTGGCATTCACCTCGACCCGTTTGGCCCCACCTTTGCCGCGCAGGGGTGCTTCGGCCTTGGCCTCCACCCCGACCTTGCCGATCTGAAAGCGGGGGATGCGCAGCAATTGATCCGGATCCTCGAGCTTGTCGAGGTCGTAGTCGCTGACGGGTCCCACATAGCCCAAGACGTGGGCATAATCGGACCCGAACGGATAGACACGGCTCAGACCCACCTCGGGGGTGACACCCGGCAGGGCGGGGGCGTTCACGCTGACCCGGCTGAGGTCATCCCACGTGACCTCATCTGCGAAGGTGATGGGTAGGAACGGGGCCGAGCGTTTCATCTCGGCCAGGGCGCGCTCGACCTCGTCCCCGTCGAGGGGGACGATCTTGCCAAGCCGCGCGATCACGTCCTCGACGTCACCCGCATCCTCGCGCACGATGACGATCCGATAACTCGGCACATTGCGCGCCAGCGCCACGCCATTGCGGTCAAAGATTTCGCCGCGTGCGGGCGGAATGATGCGGATGTTGATCCGGTTTTCTTCGGCGAGCAGGCGGAATTGGTCGGCCTGATCGACTTGCAGGAATTGCATCCGCGCACCCAGGGCACCCACGAACGCCAATTGTACCCCGCCCAGAATGGCGGCGCGACGCGAGATCAGTTTGTGGTTGGCCTCAACATCGATGCGTGGACGTTTCACGAGCGGACCCCCTTGCCACCGACATCATTGGGCGTGGCCTTGCGCACCCCCATGACCAGATGTGTTATTGCAACAACCAGCGGATAGGCCATGACCGTCACCCCGGTCTGGATCACGTCCAGCCCGAAGGGCGGTACATTGACCAGCAGGATCGCGAGGATGATCCGGTAGGCGAGGCCCACACCCACAATCCACGCCGCCACAGCCACCATCTCGGCGGCAAAGGTTGAATCGCGCAACGCCCGTGATTGCAGCTTCACCTGTTCACAGGCGATCAGGGCCAGCAGCGCCCACAGCCCGGGCGGCCGTTGCAACAGCAGATCAGCCAGCAGAAAGGCGAGGGCCAGCAAGACAGTCGGCACGTATTCGGGGCGCCGCACCGACCACGCCAGCGCAAAGGCCAGCGGCAGGTCAGGCCAGATCAGCCCCCCGGCAGAGGTCTGCAATGGCAGCAGACGAAAGAACAGGATCGACAGAACCAATGCTGCAAAGGCTGCACGCATGGTCCAAAGACGGGAAGGGGCGAGGTCGCTCATTCGCTGACCTCCGGTGCCAAAAGGGCGGCAGGTTGCAGCACGTCGTTGGTGTCAGACACCGGCTCGTTTCCGTAGTGGCGCAGCACCCGGAGGAATTCGAGCCGTTCATAGTCCGCCGCGAGCCGCACGCGCAAGCGTCCACCCGGATCAGCGGCCACCTGACCGATCAGCAGCCCTGCGGGAAAGACGCCCCCGTCACCGCTGGTCACGACCCGGTCGCCGGGACGCACCAGTTCGCGGTTCTCCAGAAAATCGAGGGGCGGTGCGGCAGAGTTGTCGCCCGCCACAATCGTCTTTTGGCCGGAGGGTTGGATGATCGCTGGAATGCGGCTTGAGGCGTCCGTGGCAAGGATCACCCGCGCCGTATTTTGCGCCACGCCGGAAATCCGGCCCACAAGGCCGATCCCGTCCATAGTCGCCCATCCTTCAACGATGCCATCACGTGCGCCCACATTCAGCAGCACGGATTGGCGGAACGGTGACCCGGAATCGGCCAGAACCACTCCGGTGATATAGGTCAGGCGCGGGTCGAGCCGCACATTGTTCAGATCCAGCAGGCGTGCGTTTTCCTGCTCAAGCTGGAGCGCCGCCTCTTTCCACGCCTGCATCTGGCGCAACTCGCGACGCAATTCGGTGTTTTGTTCAGCGATCCGCCGATAGCTTTGGAAATCGCGGGCCAGATTGATGGTGCCGGTGATCGGGGCCATGGCCCAGTCCATATTGGGCACGATGGTGTCGGTCACCTGTGCGCGGAACCGCTCGACCCGAGGGCTGTCAATCCGCCAGAGCAGGAAAATGCCCGCCAGCACCAACACCAGCACAGCCAGAACAAGCCGCCGAAGCGGGCCAGTATAGTCGACTTGTGCACGGTCCTTGGCCAAGGCGGCTTTACCTCACTTTGGTCACATTTCGGGATGGTCCGACATTTGCCCGTGCGGGGCAAGTCAACACTTTGTTGCAGCGATCAAGCGGGCTTAGCTGTCGTAATCAATCGCGTGACGCAGTTGCTTTTCGTATTCCAGCGCCTTGCCGGTGCCAAGGGCCACACAGTTCAGCGACTCGTCCGCGATAGACACCGCCAGACCTGTCTGTTCGCGCAAGGCCAGATCAAGATCGCCAAGCAGGGCACCACCGCCCGTCAGCATCACGCCCCGGTCCACGATGTCGGCGGCCAGATCGGGTGGTGTGGTTTCCAGCGCCGTCATCACCGCTTCGCAGATTTGCTGTACGGGTTCGGCCAGTGCCTCGGCGATCTGGGCCTGGGTTACTTCGATTTCCTTGGGCACACCGTTCAGCAGGTCACGGCCCCGGATCTGCATCGAGGTGCCGCGCCCGTCATCGGGCATGCGTGCGGTGCCGATGGAGGTCTTGATCCGCTCGGCGGTGGTTTCACCCACCAGAAGGTTTTGCTGGCGGCGCAGATAGGAAATGATCGCCTCGTCCATGCGGTCGCCCCCGACGCGGACCGAACGGGCATAGACGATGTCGCCAAGGGACAGCACCGCCACCTCGGTGGTTCCGCCGCCGATGTCGACAACCATGTTGCCCGTGGGGTCGGTGATGGGCATGCCTGCGCCGATGGCCGCTGCGATGGGTTCCGCGATCAGGCCCGCGCGCCGCGCACCCGCGGACAGAACCGACTGGCGAATGGCCCGTTTTTCGACCGGAGTCGCGCCATGAGGCACACAGACGATGATCTTGGGTTTCGAGAACGTCGAACGTTTGTGGACCTTGCGGATGAAGTGCTTGATCATCTCTTCGGCAGTGTCGAAGTCGGCAATGACACCTTCGCGCATGGGCCGGATCGCCTCAATGGAGCCGGGGGTGCGGCCCAGCATCAGCTTGGCGTCCTCGCCTACGGCCAGCACCTTCTTGACGCCGTCCTTGATGTGGTAGGCCACGACGGAGGGTTCGGACAGAACCACGCCTTTGCCTTTGACGTAGACCAGTGTGTTGGCGGTGCCGAGATCAATCGCCATGTCGGATGAAAAAAGCCCACCCAGATTTCCGAATACTGACATTCTGCCCACCTAGCCCGCGCCTGACCCCAACAAGGTCCGGCCCAAAATGAAATTGGGTCCGCGACTCGACACGAGGCGCAGACCGACCGCCTTATAGGCCCGCCTGTGCAGGGGCGAAAGGCCCCAATCTGCACGAAAGTGGCGAGGTTCTGCCGCATGCTGCAGGGATGTGGAAAAACTTTCGGGACACTTCGAATAAAATTCAAACCTGAGTTGTTAGTTGGGTTCAGATCGCGCCGCACGCGCGGCTTTTGGATTTTTGGGAGAATGATATGTTTTTCAAACGGATTGCAGCCATGGGCGTCGGCCTTGCGCTGAGTGTGACTGCTGCGCAGGCGGGCACCTGGACACTGGATGGGGCGGCCTCGCAGCTTGCCTTTGGCTCGATCAAGTTCAACGACACCGGCGAGGTCCACAGCTTTGGGTCCATGGATGGCAGTGTGGCCGAGGATGGCACGGTTCGCCTTGGCGTTGATCTGTCGTCGGTCGAGACAAACATCGACATTCGCAATGAACGCATGATCGAACATGTGTTCAAGAACGCGCCTGGCGCTGCGATTTCGGCGCAGGTCGACATGGCGGCGCTCGATAAGATGCCTGTGGGCGACAGCACCGTGATGGAGGTCGAGGGCACGTTGGAATTGCTGGGTGTCGAGGTCCCGCTTTATGGCGACATGTTCGTGATGCGCCTGACCGAGGACAAAGTAATGGTCACGACCGACAGCATGATGTTCCTGTCCACTGTCGATGCCGGGATCGAGGCAGGCGTGGACAAGCTGATGGAGCTGGCGAGCCTGCCCAACATCGTGCGTACAGCACCTGTGACCTTGCGTCTGATATTTGACGCGGACGGCACGAGCGGATGAATTGAGGTAGGGTGGGCGATATCGCCCACCCTACGGCGTTCAACTGACGTCTTTGTAGCTGATTTCGGCCTTGTCGCTGCCGGACTTTTCGCGGCGCACAAGCAGGCGGTTCAACGCGTGCACATAGGCCCGCGCGGAGGCCACAACCGTGTCGGTGTCGGCGGATTGCCCCGTTACGATCCGCCCGTCCTCCTCCATCCGTACGCTCACGGTGGCCTGGGCATCTGTGCCTTCGGTCACTGCGTGCACTTGATAAAGCTGCAACCGGGCCTCGTGCGGGAACAGCGCCTTAACCGCGTTGAACGTCGCATCGACCGGGCCGTCGCCGGTTTGGGTCGTCATCTGGCGTTCACCATCGATGGTCATCACGAGGTCGGCCACCTGTGGCCCGTCGGTGCCGCAGCGCACGGCGAGCTTCTCGATCTTGAGCCGTTCATCCTCGGGGTCGGTTGAGGTGCGCATGAGCGCGACCAGGTCATCGTCAAAAATCTCTTTCTTGCGGTCCGCGAGTGCCTTGAAGCGCACGAACACGTCCTTGAGCTGGTTGTCACCGACCTCAAATCCCAATTGTTCGAGCTTGTCGCGCAAGGCGGCGCGCCCGGAATGCTTGCCCATCACGAGGTTGGTGGCGGACAGGCCTACATCTTCGGGGCGCATGATCTCAAACGTCTCGGCGTTCTTGAGCATGCCGTCCTGATGGATCCCGGATTCGTGGGCAAAGGCGTTCTTGCCTACGATGGCCTTGTTGAACTGTACCGGAAAGCCGCTGACGGTCGCCACACGGCGAGAGATGTTCATAATCTTTGTGGAGTCGATGCCCGTTTGGTAGGGCATGATATCGTTACGCACCTTGAGGGCCATCACCACCTCTTCGAGCGCCGTATTGCCTGCCCGTTCGCCAAGACCGTTGATCGTACATTCAATCTGGCGCGCGCCCGCCTCCACGGCGGCCAATGAGTTGGCGGTCGCCATGCCAAGATCGTTGTGACAGTGGGTCGCAAAGATGATCTCGTCGGCACCGGGTACGTTTTCGAGCAGCTTGCGGATCAGGTCCGCGCTTTCGCGGGGGGCTGTGTAGCCGACAGTGTCGGGGATGTTGATCGTGGTTGCCCCCGCCTTGATCGCGATTTCGACCACGCGGTAGAGATAGTCGAGTTCGGTACGGGTTGCATCCATCGGTGACCACTGCACGTTGTCGCAGAGGTTGCGCGCATGGGTCACCGTCTGTTCGATACGTTCGGCCATTTCATCCTTGGTGAGGTTCGGAATGGCGCGGTGCAGTGGCGAGGTGCCGATGAACGTGTGAATGCGCGGTTGGCGCGCGTGTTTGACGGCCTCAAAACAGCGATCGATGTCGCCGATCTGCGCGCGGGCCAACCCGCAAATCACCGAATTGCTGGCGTTCTTGGCGATTTCTGAGACGGCGTTGAAATCCCCGTCCGAGGCGATGGGAAATCCGGCCTCGATGATATCGACGCCCATATCATCGAGCAGCCCTGCGATTTCCAGCTTTTCCGTATGCGTCATCGTGGCACCGGGGGATTGTTCGCCGTCGCGCAATGTTGTGTCGAAAATTACGACTTTATCTTGTGTCATGGTGGTATCTCTTTTGATCTGATCCTGAAGCCTTGTGACGCGCATGCTATCCTCTGAGCGGGCGCGCCGACGGGCTGCGCTCAGAGGCGAATTAGGAGCAGCAGGCCACGCGAGATTGCACCGGAGGGGTGCTGTGTTTGAGTATGTGTGGCTCGTGTCATCGCCATAGTTATATCGCGGTTGTCTCAAATGGGAAGACTGAAATATGAGCGTTGAGGTGCGTGGCTGTCCGGCCCTCCGGGGGGAGTTTTTTTGGCAAGATGAAGTTGATGGATCGTGAATGCCATCTAGTTTGGCCTTGATGAGCAGTGTTTTGATTATTGGGGCGTCGGGCGGCATTGGGTCCGCTTTGGCAGATGGGTTTGCTGCGCGTGGTGCGCAGGTGGACCGCCTGTCGCGTTCGGGTGACGGGTTTGATGTGACGGATGCCGGGTCGGTTGCGCAGCATTTGTCGGGGCGTGGTCCGTATGAGCGCGTGATCGTTGCGACCGGCGCGTTGGAGATTTCCGGGGCGGCCCCTGAGAAGACCATCAAGGGGTTGGATCCGCATGCGATGGCGGATCAGTTTGCTTTGAATGCCATCGGGCCTGCACTGGTATTGTCTTATGCCCATGCGTTGCTGTACCGGGACCGCCGTTGCGTGTTTGCGGTGTTATCTGCCCGTGTCGGGTCGATTGGGGACAACCGCATTGGGGGCTGGATCAGTTATCGCAGTGCCAAGGCGGCAGTGAACCAGATTGTGCGCACTGCCGCAGTTGAGTTGGCCCGCACGCACAAGGGCGCCGCTGTTGTCGCCCTGCACCCGGGCACTGTGGAAACCCCGTTTACCGAGAAATATCTGGCCCGCCATCCTTCGGTGCCTGCCGCTGAGGCGGCACAGAACCTGATCGGGGTGATGGACGGGCTTGGCCCCGCGCAAACGGGTGGCTTCTTTGACTATTCCGGGGCGGAGTTGGCGTGGTGAGCCGGTTGATCCTGGTTCTTGGGGACCAGTTGAGTATGGATGTGGCCGCACTGACGGCAGCGGACAAGGACGCGGATGTCGTCGTCATGGCCGAAGTTGCCGAGGAGGGCAGCTATGTGCCCCACCACCCCAAAAAGATCGTGCTGGTATTGGCCGCCATGCGCAAGTTTGCAGCACGTTTGCGCGATGAAGGCTGGCAGGTTGCCTATACCGAGTTGGACGATACCGACAATACCGGGTCCATCGTGGGGGAGCTGATCCGGCGCGCCGATCAGTTCGGGGCGAGCGCTGTCATTGCCACAAAGCCCGGTGAGTTTCGGTTGATCACAGCGCTTGAGGATGCGCCCTTGTCGCTGACGATGCTGGAAGACGACCGTTTCATCGCTTCTCATGCGATGTTCGAGGGCTGGGCACAGGGGCGCAAGGCACTGCGGATGGAGTATTTCTATCGCGAGATGCGCCGCGAGACGGGTCTGTTGATGGAGGGTGATGAGCCAGCGGGCGGCAAGTGGAATTACGACCATGACAACCGCAAACCTGCGCCGGATGACGTCGATTTTTCCGGGCCGATGCAATTCACGCCTGATGATGTGGTTGAGGACGTTCTTGATCTGGTCGAACGTCGTTTTGGCAACCACTTTGGCGACGTGCGCCCGTTTTGGTTTGCCACGGATCATGGTCAGGCCCGCCGCGCCCTGGCGCATTTTGTGAAACACGGGCTGGCCAAGTTCGGCGATTTTCAGGATGCGATGCTGGCGGACAATCGGTTCCTCTATCACGCGCTGGTGTCGCCCTATCTCAACATCGGTCTGCTTGACCCGCTTGAGGTGTGCCACGCCGTTGAGGACGCGTGGAAGGCGGGGGATGTGCCCATCAACGCGGCCGAAGGGTTCATTCGTCAGGTCATTGGTTGGCGCGAATATGTGCGCGGGATCTATTTTCACGAGGGGCCAGGCTATGCGGGCCGCAACGGGTTGGGTCACACCCGTGATCTGCCCGCGTTTTTCTGGGGGTCCGAGACCCGGATGCGCTGTGTGTCCAAAGCCGTCGAACAGACGGGGGCCGAGGCCTATGCCCACCATATCCAGCGTCTGATGATCACGGGCAACTTTGCGCTGCTGGCCGGACTTGATCCGGGGCAGGTGTCGGAGTGGTATCTGGCCGTATATGCGGATGCGTTTGAGTGGGTCGAGGCCCCTAATGTCGTGGGCATGTCGCAATTTGCGGATGGGGGCGTGATTGCCTCAAAACCCTATGTGAGTTCAGGGGCTTACATCAATCGCATGTCGAATTACTGCAAAGGGTGCGCCTATAAGGTGAGCGTCAAGACGGGCGAGGGGGCGTGCCCGTTCAACCTGCTTTATTGGCATTTCCTGGATAGGCATCGGGATCGGTTTTCAAACAATGCGCGCATGGGCAACATGTACCGTACGTGGGACCGGATGGGTGATGAGAAACGCGCGACTGTGGTGCAAGAGGCCGATGCGTTTTTGAAACGGATGGAGGCAGGCGAGGTGGTTTAGGCGCTGTTTGCGTGACCTGAACCCCTGAGAGTCTGGTCCCTATTGGTCTTGCGCCACGCAGCTCTCGAAACCTTCAATGTCGCGCGTTTCGCTAATTTTGGCGCTGCATGTCGACACTTTCTGCACGCATTCCACATCCAGCTTGGGGAGCTGACAGGCCGTCATCGCAGCCAGCAATGCTTGGGAGGCCGCATCCTCCCACTCGGCCCCGGCAGGTGTGCCGTTCATCGAAATCCCAAGCGCCTGGGCAACGGCCTGTTCGGCCCCGGCCATGGCCCAGGATGTCGTGACTTGGGTGTCGTCCGCCTGCGTGAGTGTCACGGATAGGGTGGGCGCTTCGAGAATGTCGTGGAAGGTGCCGAATGCGGGCGCTTGCCCTTCGCCGTGCCAGAGCCGGTCGCGCATTTGGCGTCCGTTGCTCAGCGCATATTCCACAACCCGGCCCCGTTCATCGCGGGCCTCAATGGGCTTGGGGTCAGCGCCTTCGGGGGTCAATGTGGCAATCGCTCCGGTCGTGGCCAGATCGGTGGCACCCTCGGGCAAAGAGATCAGCGCATAGACCCGTCCGACAGGGTTGCGATAGAGGTGCAGTTGATACCCATCCGCGTTTGTAGTGGTCGCTGCGCGTGTGTCATAGCTGTCAAACGGGTCCGTCCATGTGGGTGCGTAAGTCCAGTCCGCAAGGGCCGGCCCGGCGATCAGGCACAGTATCCAGATCAGATGCCGCATCACCCTCAGCTTTCGTCGTTGAGCGCGCCGCTCTCCCATTCGCCGGTGGCCTCTTCGCCCGTGGCATAGCGCATGGTGCCGACGCCCTGGCGTTTGCCGTTCTTGAAGGTGCCTTCGTAGATGTCGCCGTTGGCGTAGGTGGCGATGCCCTGCCCGTCGATCTCGCCGCGTTCCCATTGGCCTTCATAGATGAAGCCGGATGCCATCTCGATCTTACCTGTGCCGTGGCGCTGTCCGGCTTCGAACTGCCCGACATAGGTGGTGCCATCGGGATAGGTTGCGGTGCCCGTGCCATGGCGTTGCCCGTCCAGCCAGTTGCCCTCGTAACGGTATCCATCTGCGTAGGTCATTACGCCTGCGCCGTGGTTGCGCGCGTTCTTGAAGCCGCCCTCATAGACAACGCCGTTGGGATAGGCGGCGCGCCCGGTGCCTTCGATCACCCCTGCGACCCAATCCCCTTCATAGGTCGAGCCATCGGTATAGGTGATTTTGCCCTTTCCGTTGGCCAGATCATCCTCGAACGTCCCCTCATAGACGGCGCCGTCGGGGTAGGTGACGCGGCCTGCGCCATCAATCTGCCCCTCGGCCCACTGCCCGATATAGGTATAGCCATCATTGCCGATAAAGGTGCCTTGGCCGTGGCGGCGATCGTCTGCGAATTGCCCTTCGTAGACGTCACCGTTGGCATAGGTGACCCGGCCTTTGCCTTCGCGGCGGCCTTCAACGAGATTGCCTTCGTAGACGTCTCCATTGGGTTGGGTCAGGGTGCCTGTACCGTCGATCTGCCCGTCCTCCCACAGGCCCACATAGACAAGGCCGTCCGGCATGGTCAGCGTGCCGTTGCCCTCGCGTTTGCCCGCTTCGATCTGCCCGTCATAGACTGCCCCATCCGGGTAGGTGATCACGCCGATGCCCTGCTTGATCCCGTCGATCCAGTCGCCTTTGTACTCGTACCCCCCTGGGCTTTGCATCACGCCTTTGCCGTGGTGCTTGGCATTGCGAAACTGCCCCTCATAGCGCACCCCGTTGGCATAAAGCGCGACGCCTTCGCCAACGATCGCGCCTGCCTCCCATTCGCCCTCATAGGTGCCGCCATCGGCGAAGGTGATTTTGCCAAACCCGTCCGGTTTGCCCTTGGAGAAGTTGCCCTGATAGACCGAGCCATTGGGAAAGCGTGCGGTGCCTTCGCCCTTGATTTCCCCGTCCACCCATTCGCCGGAATATTCGTATCCGTTGGGCAGCCGGTACGTGCCCTGACCATGTTGCAGCCCACCACGAAACGCGCCCTCATAGATGCCGCCATCGTCATATTGTTTGGTCTGCACGTTCCCTGATTGGGCCAGCGCGCCGCTGGCGAGGGCTGGAACCAGAACAAGGCCGAAGATCAGGCTGTGCAACGACATGGAGTACCCCTTGGAGTTAGGTCAGCTTGCCCACCCATGGCCAAGCCCGCCAAAGCGTAAGACAGGGCGCGGCAGGGGGCAATGGGGTTAACCAAATGGTGTTGGGCGGCGCAGCTCTGGTCGGGGTGGGCCAGTCCCCTGCCTTTTGGCTTTGCCCTGTGAGGTTTTCAACAGGGGTGTGCTGTGTGCGCATGTTGGGTTTCCTTGGCCCCGCTTTCTGCTACATCACCCGCAACGGTGAAGGAGCGCCCTATATGGCTGAGACATTCCGCATTACGTTGGGCCAGTTGAACCCGACCGTGGGCGATATTGAGGGCAATGCCGTCAAAGCGCGCGCCGCATGGGAAGCGGGCCGTGATGCCGGTGCTGATCTGGTCGCGTTGCCCGAGATGTTCATCACTGGCTACAATGCGCAGGATCTGGTGCGCAAACCGGCCTTTTTCACCGCCGCCATGCAGGCGGTCGAGGATCTGGCGGTGACTTGCGCGGATGGCCCCGCCCTCGCGATTGGGTGCCCTTGGGCCGAAGGCGCGGAGTTGTTCAATGCCTACCTGATTTGCAAGGGCGGCAAGATCGCGAGCCGTGTGCTCAAACACCATTTGCCCAATGAAACAGTGTTTGATGAGGTCCGTATCTTCGATGCCGGGCCTTTGGGTGGCCCTTATTCCGTGGGCAACACCCGCGTCGGTAGCCCCATATGCGAGGATGCGTGGCATGGTGACGTGGCCGAAACGCTGGAAGAAACGGGCGCGGAGTTTTTGCTCGTGCCGAACGGCTCACCCTATTACCGCGACAAGTTCGAAACCCGTCTGAACCATATGGTGGCCCGTGTCGTCGAAACCGGTTTGCCGCTGATCTATCTGAACATGGTGGGGGGGCAGGACGATCAGGTCTTTGACGGGGGCAGTTTTGCGCTGAACCCGGGTGGCCAGTTGGCGGTGCAGCTGCCGGTGTTTGACGAGGTTGTCGCCCATGTCGATCTTGAGCGGGGCCCTGAAGGGTGGCGTGTTGTGGACGGCCCCAAGACCCACCATGCCGACGAGTGGGAGCAGGACTACCGCGTCATGGTCACCTCTTTGCGCGATTATTGCGCCAAGACCGGGTTCAAGAAGGTGTTGCTGGGCATGTCGGGCGGGGTGGACAGTGCGCTTGTGGCGACCATTGCGGCGGACGCCCTTGGCCCCGACAACGTGCGCTGCGTGATGTTGCCCTCGGAATATACCTCGCCCCATTCGCTTGAGGATGCAGAGGCCTGCGCCAAAGCGTTGGGTTGCCGGTATGACTATGTGCCCATCACCCAGACCCGCGCGGCTGTGACCGACACCCTTGCCCCGCTGTTTGAGGGCCTCGATGAAGGGCTGACCGAGGAAAACGTGCAAAGCCGCATTCGTGGCCTGTTGCTGATGGCGCTGTCCAACAAGTTTGGCGAGATGCTGCTGACCACGGGCAACAAGTCCGAAGTCGCGGTGGGCTATGCGACGATCTACGGGGATATGGCGGGCGGCTATAACCCGATCAAGGACCTTTACAAGACCCGCGTGTTCGAGACCTGCCGCTGGCGCAATGCCAATCTGCGCGACTGGATGAGGGGCAATGGGGGCGAGGTTATTCCCGACCGGATCATCACCAAACCGCCCTCTGCCGAATTGCGCGATGACCAGAAAGACAGCGATAGCTTGCCGGACTATCCCGAACTGGACTCGCTACTGGAGATCCTGGTGGATCAGGACGGGTCGATTGCCGATTGCGTCGCAGTCGGGTTTGATCGGGATGTCGCGCGCAAGATTGAAAAGCTGATTTATCTCAGCGAATACAAACGCTTTCAATCCGCCCCCGGCGCACGGTTGACCAAGCGGGCGTTCTGGTTGGATCGACGATATCCAATCGTCAATCGCTGGCGCGATCCCAGTTGATTTGCGGAAAATTGCGCTGACTTTTTTGCAAGGCCCGGTCCGCATTTAAGGGCGCGTCAGGATATTTGCTGCATGCAGGATCCCGTGAAGGGGGACGTATGCCGACGACGTTTTATGCCGAGGATTCTGAGTTTGGAACTGCGACCGGGTGGGATTCGTCCGCTGCGGACGGGACAGCTGTGTTTGACGAGCGGATGTCGGGCAGTCGCAACCTGGTGATCACCCCGCACGGGGAGGATGACAGTGGGCAGTTTCGTCTGGGTGACAGATATGCGCTGACATTCAACCGTGCAGTCCTCGAGGATACGGTGGTGATCCAAAGAGAGATGCGACCGGGACGTGTGGGCGCGATTGTGTTTGAGGGGACAAAGCCGCAAGGCACCGTCATGCGAGTCGTGTGGACCCCGGACTTTGATCTGACCGGGTGGCATGAGGCGCATAAGGCTGCGGGTCGGTCCACCGGATTTTATTGCACCTGCCAGGGTGAGGAAAACCATCGGTTTGCGTGCTTTGCAGAGGGATCCCTGATTGACACCTTTGCAGGACCGCAACGGGTTGAGGATCTGAAACCGGGGGTGTTGATCCAAACCCGTGACAGTGGCCCGCAGCCGCTGTTGTGGATGGCCCGGTCGAATGTGCCGGGGATGGGCCGGGCCGCCCCCGTGACGATCCGAACAGGAACGCTTGGTGCGACGGTGCCCGTCCGGGTCTCTGCCCGGCACCGTCTGCTGATTTCGGACATGCGATGCGAGGCATATTTCGGGACGTCACAGGTGATGATCGCCGCCCGCCATCTGGTTGATGGACACGGGGTGACGCGGGAAAGCACGGGCAGAATCACCTACCATCACCTGCTGCTTGAGCGGCACGAGGTGATCCGCAGCAGTGGTGTCCTCAGTGAAAGTATGTTGCTGGGCGACGACCTTGAAGGGGTGATGGGGGCTGAAAGTTACCGCAGATTTGCATCGGTGTTTAGCGGGTCCTATCCTCGCCAACGCGTCTACAAACCGGCGCGCCGGATACTGGAACCGTCGGATGCGCGGATGATCCGTGATATTCTCGGGCTTGCGCCCGAAGATATAACAGTCCCCCCGCCCAGCTTTCTGTTCGCGGCTTAGTGGTCAAAACGAAAAAGGCGGAGGACACCTCCGCCTTACATGCACGATATCGTAAGGCGGAGGTGTCCTCCGCCCCGTTCGGTTACAGCATCAACTGATAGCTGTGCGCGGCATATCGATAGCCGCCATCGCCGTTCTTTTCGACATAGCCGATGCCGGGCCATGGCATATGATACCCGACAAAGGCCGTCTTGTCGGCGGCCATCATGTCCAGCAGACGTTTGCGCGTGACGGCGGCGGCCTCTTTGTCCATGTCAAAGCGGACCTCCCAATCGGGATGGGCCAGCGACCAGACATAGTGGTTGGCAAAGTCGGCCCCGATGATCAGCTGCGTGCCGCCATCCTCGACCATATAGGTCATGTGACCGGGTGTATGCCCAAAGGCGGCCATGGCCGTGATCCCGGATGCGGGTGATCCGCCGTCGTCCAGCATCGTCATCTGTTCGGCCAATGGGCGCACTTTACCTTCGAAGTTTTCGTTGTCGGCCTTCGCCCAGGCGTCAAATTCTGTGCTGCCGGTGATGTAGGCAGCATTGGCGAAGGTGGGGGTGCCATCGGTCGACAGACCCCCGATGTGATCACCGTGCATGTGGGTGAGGACCACCTTGTCGACCTGATCGGCGGTGTATCCGGCGGACTCAATCGCCTGCACCGTGGCCGCACCTTGCAAGCCCGTGTCAAACAGCACCAGCTCGGAGCCGTTGTTCACCAGCGTTGGCGTGAAAAAGAACTGGGCGGCGGTTGTCGACAGGCCAGCCTCGGCGGACACGGTATCAAACGTCTCTTTGTCGACGTTCATCCCGAAAATGTCGTGCGGGTTTTCGACAGGTCGGGTACCCGCCAACAACGTGGTGACTTCGAAATTGCCCACTTTCACGCGGCGAAAGTTGGATTGTGCGACACCCAGCATCGGGGCTGCGGCACGGGCAGAGGTGACGCTTGCAGCGGCCAAAGGAAGTGCGGCGGCCCCCAATAGGGCGGTCCGACGAGAGAATTTTGAGGAATGGGACATGGGTGCTATCCTTGCATATGAGACTCTCAAGATAGCCCAATTTTGCAACTGTCACGGGCTTTCACGTAAAAATTATCGACCGGTGAGGGGCACTCATGGGCGACGACCCCGACCTTGCGTTTCAGGCGTGGCTTGAAAACCTGTCACCCGCGCGCCGCCAGGACGAGGCGCGCACCCTGGACGGACTGTTTCGGCGGGCCACCGGATTTGATCCGCATATGTGGGCAAATGGTGTCATCGGATACGGTGCCTATGATTACACCTATGCCTTGGGGCGGTCCGGCACGTGGTACGCCACCGGCTTTGCCCCACGCGCCGCCAAGCTGAGTATTCATATTCTGCCGGGCTATACCGATTTCAGCGATATCCTTGCGCGCCTTGGCCCTCACACCAAAGGCAAATCCTGCGTTTACATCACGGGGCTGGATCGCATTGATCCCAATGTGCTGGTCGTGTTGATCGAGGCCGGTATTGCAGATCTGGCGACCTATTGGCCTGTTCGTGCCGCACCGTGAGGGCGCAAAACTGGACAAGCCAGCGGCCCTATGACAAGGCAGGCGACAAGAGCCCGGAGAGCAAAAAAATGATCACCACCCGTTTCGCCCCATCACCCACTGGACACATCCATGTCGGGAACCTGCGCACGGCGCTGATGAACTATCTCATCGCGCGCAAGGCCGGTGGCACCTTTATCCTGCGTATTGACGACACCGACCCCGAGCG
Organism: uncultured Tateyamaria sp.; assembly: GCF_947497045.1. GTDB lineage: Bacteria > Pseudomonadota > Alphaproteobacteria > Rhodobacterales > Rhodobacteraceae > Tateyamaria. The sequence goes on from NZ_CANMEU010000007.1 coordinate 59,148, forward strand.
GTCGAAGGAAGAATATGTCGATGCCGTCAAGCAGGATCTTGAATGGCTGGGCCTGCATTGGGACAAAGTCGAACGCCAGTCGACCCGGCTTGATCACTATGCTGCGGCTGCGGACACATTGCGCACCAATGGCCGCTTTTATGAGGCGTTCGAAACACCGGTCGAACTGGACCTCAAGCGCAAGAAGCAACTCAACATGGGCAAACCGCCCGTGTATGATCGTGCGGCCCTCGCGCTGAGTGAGGTCGAACGCGACGCCCTGCGTGCCGAGCGCGGGCAAGGGGTGTGGCGTTTCAAGCTGGATCAGGCCCGGATTGAATGGACCGACGGCATTCTGGGCGATATCAGCATTGATGCGGCCAGCGTGAGTGACCCGGTTTTGATCCGTCAGGACGGTCAGGTCCTTTATACCATTGCCTCTGTTGTTGATGATATGGAGATGGGCGTGACGGATGTGGTGCGTGGGTCCGATCACGTGACGAACACGGCCACCCAGATCCAGATTATCGAGGCCTTGGGCGGAACTGCGCCGCGCTTTGCCCACCATTCCCTGTTGACCGGCCCGCAGGGCGAGGCGCTGTCCAAACGTCTTGGCACGCTTGCCTTGCGCGATTTGCGCGCGCGCGGCGTTGAGCCGATGGCGCTGTTGTCGTTGATGGCCCGTTTGGGCTCGTCCGACCCTGTCGAGTTGCGCACTGAAATGGCGGATCTGATTGATGGGTTCGACATTGAACGCTTTGGGTCTGCCCCCACCAAATTCGACGAGGCGGATCTGTTTCCGCTGACTGGTCGGTATCTGCAATCTCTGCCGATGGCGGCGGTGCAGACCAAGATCGACGTATTGGGTGTGCCGGCCGACATGGCCGAGCCGTTCTGGCTGGTGATGCGCGACAATATCGAGACGCTGCATGATCTGGATGCCTGGTGGGCGCTGTGCCGTGATGGAGCAGAGCCTGTCATTGATGCCGAGGACGAGGCGTTCTTGGCCGAGGCGCTGACGATGCTGCCCCAAGCGCCCTTTTCGGCGGATACATGGGGCACGTGGACGGCTGCCGTCAAAGAGGCCACGGGCCGCAAGGGGCGCGGATTGTTCATGCCGTTGCGCAAGGCTCTCACCGGGCAGGCCCATGGGCCGGATATGGCGGCCCTGATGCCATTGTTGCAGGTCATAAAGGCACGCTGATCATGTCCCTTCCCCTGCGCGCGCGCCGACAGCGGCCCTCGGGGGAGAGTTTTTCAGGACCAAAGGCGGAGCGACCCCGTGGCTGAGGGGCGGGCCAAGTTCCTGTCCGGCTCGTTGCTGCGCCATGTGACGGTGATGTCCCTGACCTCGGCGGTGGGGATCACGGCGGTGTTTCTGGTCGATTTCATTGACATGATTTTCATCTCGATGTTGGGAAAGGCTGAGTTGGCGGCGGCCATCGGCTATGCCGGGTCCATCCTGTTTTTCACCACGTCCTTTTCCATCGGCATGGCCATTGCGGTGGGTGCGCTGGTGGCCCGCTCGCTTGGGGCGGGAAACGAGGATGCCGCGCGGGCCAGCAGCACCCATGGGCTGATTTACGGGGTCGGGTTTGGGGGGCTGTTTGCCCTATGTGTCTGGTTGAATATCCCTACATTCGTGCGCTGGATCGGGGCCGAGACGGAGACAGCCGCGCTGGCCGAGACCTACCTGCGCATCATTGTGCCGTCTCTGCCGTTTCTGGTTGTCGGCATGATGGGGGGTGCCATTCTGCGCGCCCACGGAGATGCGCGTCGCGCGATGATGGCGACGATCTATGGGGGCGGCATGAATGCGGTGCTGGATCCGATCCTGATCTTTGGTCTGGGCCTTGATCTGACTGGAGCAGCGCTGGCGTCGGTGGCTGCGCGGGTCGTTATCGGCGTGACCGCCCTGGTCCCGATTTATCGCCATCACGGCGGATTGCCGCGCCCGGACCCCGCGGCGATGTGGCAGGACCTGCGCCCGATGATGATCATCGGATGCCCTGCGATTCTGACCCAATTGGCGACCCCCGTGGGGCAGGCGATTGTTACCCGGTCCATGGCGCAATACGGGCTTGAGGCCGTGGCGGGGATGGCCATTGTGGGGCGCTTGATGCCCGTGTCGTTTGCGGTGGTGTTTGCCCTGTCGGGTGCTGTGGGTCCGATCCTTGGCCAGAATTACGGGGCGCAACGCTTTGATCGGGTTCGGGCCGGGTTCAACGCTGCGCTGATCTTTGCCGCTGGTGTGATCGTGGTGATTGCGCTTGCGTTGTTCGGGCTGCGCGATCTGATCGCCGACCTTTTTGGGGCGACCGGTGTGACCCGCGAATTGCTGTTCCTGTTTTGTGGCCCCCTCGCTTTGCTGTTTTATTTCAATGCGGTGCTGTTCGTCAGCAATGCCGCCTTCAACAATCTGGGGCACCCGTTTTATTCCACATGGATGAATTGGGGGCGCAACACGGTCGCGATCATCCCGTTCGTTTGGCTGGGTGCGTATCTTTATGGTGCGCCGGGTGTGTTGATTGGCCAATCCCTTGCAGGGGTCGTGTTCGGAGGCTTGGCGTGGGTACTTGCCCGCCGTGTCATCGTGCAAGAGGGGCCACAGGCTGTGCGTGGCCGCTTTGATCGCGAGGGGCGTCTGATGTCCCTATTGCACCTGCGCAAGTAGGCGATCCGTCAGCGCGCGTTCCTGCGGGTTGAGGGTTTGCGCACGCGGATAAAGGGGTTGTGCCCGATCATCCAGCACCGGCGTATCCCACCCATCTGTGGTTGCGAAAAATGCTTCGGCCCCGGCGGGCCCGAACTCGTTCGCGAATCCCTGCACCACCACATCAAGATAGCTCAGAAGGATGTGGTGCGCACCGCCCACGCGCTGATCCTGGACGGGCACCTGATATGCTGCGATGTCGCTGGCCGGTGCGTTGTGTGTGATCTGCCCGCTGACATCCCGACGCGCATAACCGGTTTCACGCAGATCAAGCGCCGCCCAATCGGCATTTGGGACCGCGGCGATCAGACCATCAATGCTGTGTCCGGGGCTTGGATGGATGGACAGGAACACCACATCGCGCACCTCGGTGCGTACCCAAACGCGTCGCCAGCCGTTCAATCGGGCGGCTTGGGTTTGTGGATAGCTTTGGGTTGCACGATTGACGAGGCTGCCATAGCCAAAGAACCAGGGTGTCATGCGCTGTCCTTGAGCCCTTCGAAATGGGTGGCGATGGTGTCCCAAACCTCGGGGGAGGAGGCGGTCAGCAGATACCCGGTCGAGACGGTTGCGTCATAGGCCCTGCCGTCCAGCATGGCCGTCTTGCCCCCGGCTTGCTGGCAGATCAGCGCACCTGCCGCATGGTCCCAACTGTTGAGGTGGCCTGACAGGACAAAGTCCACGGCCCCCGTCGCCAGAAGGCGATATTCATGCGCCGAACAGCGCAATGACCCGACAAAGGCGATGTCGCCGACCTTGCTCCACATCACGGCGCGATGTGCGGGCGGCATCAGCCGGATATGCATGTATCCGGCAAGTTGATCCAGTGGTTTGGCCGCGCTTGTTTGAATGGCCCGTTGTCGCCCCGATTGCATCTGCCAAAGCGCGGGCGAGGTGCTGTCGGCCATGATCGCGTCATCGCCGACGGGGTCGTAGATCAGCCCGAACACAGGTTGCCCGAACCGGCAGACTGCGACCATCGTGCCGAACAGCGGCATGCCCTTGGCGAAATTCCATGTCCCGTCCACGGGGTCGATGATGAAGGACAGTTCCGCCTCACCCACCCCATCGAGCAGCTTGGGGTTGGTCGAAACCGCCTCTTCCCCGATCACCAGCGCGTGGGGAAAGGCCATTTGCAAGCCGCGTGTGATCATCGCTTCGGCAGCTGTGTCCGCCTGGGTGACCAGATCGGTCTCGTCACGCTTGGTGTTGATGTCACCCGCATCAAGGCGGCGAAAGCGGGGCATGATCTCGGCCCGGGCGGCGCGGCGGATCAGGTTCAGCACCTGGGTTTTTTGCGCGGGCGTCAGAGGGGGCGTGATGGGCATGGGCAACTGGTCGGTCATGGCAGGGCCTTCGGCTCGGATGGTTGTGTATTGTGTGACAGTGCGCGCGCGTTGGCGCAACGCGGCTTATTCGCGCCCCCGCAACACCTGGGCGGGCCGCGCCGCAAGCGGACCCCATGCAAAGGCCAGCCCGGCGATCAATGTTGCAACCACGCCGCCGATGATAATCGCGAGGGCCGAGGGCCAGATGATCATAAAATCGGTGTCCATGACAAAGCGGCTGACCGCCCATCCCCCCGCGATGCCGGCGGCGAGCGCGACAGCCCCTGCGCCCAGTCCCAACAGGGCGGCGCGGGTGGCAAAGCTGATCAGGATCCGCCGCCGCGTCGCCCCCAATGTCTTGAGCACTGCGGCCTCATAGGTGCGGGCCTGAGTGCCCGCTGCCGCTGCCCCGATCAGGACGAGGAAACCCGTCAGCAAGGTCGCCGCCGCGCCATAGGACGTGGCTGCCGCCAGCCCGGCCAGCACATCGCTGACCCGGTCAATGGCATCGCGCACCCGGATGGCCGTCACGTTGGGATAGGCATTTGCGATGTCGCGCAGGATTTGGGTTTCCGCCCCCTCGCTGGCATAGACGGTCGAGATGAACGTGTGCGGTGCGCCCTCCAGCGCGCTTGGATTCATGGACAGGATGAAGCCGATCCCGGCAGTCGAAAAGTCGACTTCTCGGAAGGAGGTGATCGTGCCCGTAATGTCGCGCCCAAGGATGTTGATGGTCATGGTATCGCCCAAGGACAGGCCCATCTCTTCGGCCTCTTCGGCGGCAAAGCTGATTTGAGGCGGGCCGACATAATCGGCGTCCCACCATTTGCCTGCGGTGATCCGGGTGTTTTCCGACGGGGTCGCGGAATAGGTGATCCCCCGGTCGCCCGAGATCACCCAATGATCGCCAGCCACCTCGCGCGCGGGTGTGCCGTTGATTTGCGTGACGATGCCGCGCAGCATGGGTGCGCTGTCGATGCGACTGACAGCAGGGTCGTTTTCCAGCCGCTCGGTATAGCCCTCCATCTGGTCACGCTGGATATCGACAAAGAAATAGCTGGGGGCGATATCGGGCAGGTTGCCTGTGATCGCATTGCGCAGGTTGCCGTCGATCTGACCCACGGCGGCCAATACGGACAGGCCCAGCCCGAGGGACAGGACAACCGATGCGGCCCCCTCGCGTGGCCCCGAGATCGCCCCAAGCGCCCATCGCAGCGCGGGTCGTCCCCGCGCGCGGGGGGCCAGCAGGCGCGACAGCCAACGGATCAGGACCGCTGCCAATGCCAGCAGGCAGAGCGCAAAGGCAATGCCCCCCGCCGTCCAAAGCGTCAGTCGCCACGTGCCGGAAAACAGGCCCGCCAACCCGATGAGTGCGGCCAGCCCAAGGGTGATCCAGATCAGGTAACGCGCGCTTGGCAGTAGTTTGGCAGTGCCAAGCGCGTCGCGAAACAGGGTGGCGGCGCGCACGTCTTCGGCGCGTGCCAGCGGCCACAGGGTGAAGATGAAGGCGGTGAGGAGGCCATAGATCGCAGCCTCGATCAGGGGTGCTGGATAGAGCGCAAAACTGGCGGGGATCGGCAGGCGCGCCTCGATGATCGGGGCCAGAAATATGGGGGCGAGCGCGCCCAAGCCCACCCCGATGATGATGCCAAGCAGGGACAATGCACCGATCTGGAGGAAATAGGTTTGAAAGATCGTCGCGCGTTCTGCGCCCAAGGTCCGTAATGTCGCGATCACGCTGGTTTTCTCGGCGAGGTAGGATCGCACAGCAGCCGATACGCCCACGCCACCGACCGCCAGTCCAGACAAGCCCACCAGCACCAGAAACGCCCCAAGCCGGTCGACGAATTCGGCGACACCGGGCGCACCATTGCGCGCATCCGTCCAGCGCAAACCGCTGTTTTGAAACTGTGCCCTCGCTTGGGTTTCGAGTGCCGCAAGGTCGGTGTCTGGCGGCAAGGTCAGACGATACTTTGAGTTGAACAGCGTCCCCGGAGCCAGCAGCTCGGCGTTGGCGAGGCTTGTGCGCAACACGATGGTGCGCGGCCCAAGGGCGAACCCGCCCGCCGCGCTGTCAGGTTCGCGGGCCAGTTGGGCGGTCAGAATGAAGTCCTGCGTGCCAAGTCGGAACGTATCCCCGACCACAAGGCCCAGACGATCAATCAAGGCCCGTTCCATCACGGCGCCGGGCAGCCCGTCTTGGGGGGCAAGCGCCTCGACCAGGGGGATGGCGGGGTCCAGTTCGACCGTGCCGATCAATGGATAGGCGCTGTCGACCGCCTTGATCTGGGTGAGGCCGCGTTCCGCGCCGTCTGGCCCATCAACCACGGCCATCGACCGAAAGTCCGCGATTTCCGACACGTCCGTTGCGATGCGGTCCATCCATGCCCGTTCATCTTCGGTTGCGAAGCGGTAAGTGAAATCAAGTTCCGCATCGCCGCCAAGCAAGGCGGCCCCCTCGCGGGTCAATCCCGCCTCGATGGCGGAGCGGACCGAGCCGACGGCTGCGATGGCGGCAACCCCAAGCGCCAGACAGGCCAGAAAAATGCGAAAGCCGCTGAGGCCGCCACGCAATTCGCGGCGGGCAAAACGGGCGGAGATGGCGAGGCTCATTCTGCGGCCTTGACCTGTGGTGCGATGGCCCCGTCGGCCAGGCGGATCACCCGGTCGCAGCGTGCAGCCAGATCAGGGGCGTGGGTGACCAGCACCAGGGTCGCCCCATGCCGATCGCGCAAGGAAAAGAGCAGATCCATGATCGCAGCCCCGTTGACCCCATCAAGGTTGCCTGTCGGCTCATCCGCCAGCAGGATTTCGGGCCGCGTGACTGAGGCGCGCGCGAGGGCCACGCGTTGTTGTTCGCCCCCTGACATCTGGCTGGGATAGTGCCCGGAGCGGTGGCCCAGACCCACGGCGTCCAATTCCGTCTCGGCCCGGGCGAAGGCATCGCGCGCCCCGGCGAGTTCGAGCGGCGTGGCCACGTTTTCGAGGGCCGTCATGGTGGGGATCAGGTGAAAGGATTGAAACACGACGCCCATATGACCGCGCCGAAAGCGGGCCAGCGCATCCTCGTTCATGGCCGTCAGATCCTGGCCAAGGGCGCGAACCGAGCCGCCCGTGGCCCGCTCCAGCCCGCCCAAGATCATCAGCAGCGACGACTTGCCGGACCCGGACGGGCCCACAAGCCCTACGGTTTCACCCCGCGCGATCTCCAACGTGATCCCGTGCAGGATATCGACCCGTCCGGCATTGCCATCAAGGCTTAATGCCGCATCTTTGAGCGACAGGACTGGATCGGACATGCGAGAGACCCTTTATTGTACAATACGAACTCATATGGAGGCTGGATTGGCATGGGCAAGGTGATGGGCGCGATTGTCCTTATTTTCTGGGCAGGTTTTGCGATGGCCGAGAAGGTCACGATTGCGGCCTTGGGGGACAGCCTGACCCAGGGCTATGGCTTGCCGGTCGAGGACGGGTTTGTGCCTCAGCTTGAGAATTGGTTGCAGGATCAGGGGCAAGACGTTGCTGTTATCAACGCCGGTGTTTCGGGGGATACGACCGCGGGTGGGCTGTCACGCATTGCATGGACGCTGACGCCGGATGTGGATGCGTTGATCGTGACCCTTGGTGGCAATGATCTGCTGCGCGGAATTGGCCCTGAGGTCAGCCGCGCCAATCTTGATGGGATTGTCGCGGCCGCGCAGGAGGCGGGTGTGGCTGTGCTGTTGGTCGGGATGCAGGCACCGGGGAATTATGGCCCGGACTACAAGGCGGCGTTCGATGCGATGTATCCCGAGATCGCCGAGGCTTACGGCGTGCTGTATCTTGAGAGTTTCTTTGCCGGGTTGGGTGGAGCGGGGACGGACCCCGCATCGTTGCGCGCGTACATGCAGCCTGATGGCATACATCCCAACGCAAGCGGTGTGCGCGAGATTGTGCAAGGCATTGGGCCGCAAGTTGTCGATTTGATTGCGCAGGTCCAGTGAGGTGCCGGGCCGGTTTTTCCTGACGGATGGTGTCGAGGATCTGATGGCTGAGTTGGGTGTTTCCGGTGCGGATTTACCTGCGATGCCCCCTCGTCACAACATTGCGCCGGGGCAGGAGATTGTCGTTTTTGATGGCGCGCTGCACCTGATGCGGTGGGGGATCGTCCCGGTGGGCCGCGTGAATGCACGCGGGCGGCCGGTGATGGAGCAGATCGTCAACGCCCGGTCCGAGACGGTATTTGACAAGTCAGCATTTGATGGGGTGGGTCGTGCGGTCATCCCGGTGAATGGCTGGTATGAGTGGACGGGTGAAAAGCGGCGCAAAACAGCGTGGCGGATTGCCCCCGGAAGTGGCGGGCTTTTGTACTTTGCCGCGATCACAGATGTCTGGACGGCCCCCGGCGGATTGGAGGTGCCGCAAGTGGCGTGCGTGACCTGCGCGCCGAATGCCGATGTTGCCCCGATCCATCACCGGATGGGGGTTCTGCTGGCGCGGGATGATATAGCCGTGTGGCTGGGCGATGACCTTGATGCGGCAAAGGCGTTGATGGTGTCATGGCCTGCGGGTCGTCTGGATATCACCGAGGCAGGCGGTGTTGACTGGACCGGGCCGTGATCTGACGGACGCGCCCGCGCGCGACACGATATTTGGGGGCTCCGCCCCGTCCTTGCGGACTCCCCGCGGTATTTTTGGTCAAAAGAAGGGCAGGGAGGTCTGGTTTTCGTGTCTGGAAACGAAACAGGCGGCACATCTGACTGCACCGCCTGCAAAAAGATGTATACCCGATCAGGCGAGTGCGATGTTCACAGCGCTTTCGCGGCCATCCCGGCCTGCTTCGAGGTCGAAGGTGACTTTTTGGTTGTCGGCCAGACCTGTCAGCCCGGACCGCTCAACCGCCGAGATGTGCACAAAGATATCCTTGCCCCCATCCTCGGGTGCGATAAAGCCGTAGCCTTTGGTTGTGTTGAACCATTTGACGGTGCCGTTTGCCATCGTCGGTACTCCTAAAAATTGATCTGCCCGCAACATGCGGCAGCTTGGCGTTGTCATTTAGATCGAGTGACTGAGCCGATAGGAGCAGTGGGTCGATAGATGATGTAGCACTTTTTCATATGGTGCAAGGTCTGTCCTTTGCAAGTATTTCGCGAATGTCGGAGGATTGTGGCGGGTTGCTGCTTCTTTGGGGATGCGGCGCATTTGCATCATCAATCATATTTTTACCAGTTGATAAAATTATTAGCCTGTGAGAGCGTTCGGGTTGAACAGATGTTGTGACGGAGCGACCATGGCGCATTCCCCTTTTTCACCCGGTGTTACGGCGGGTCGTTTGGACGCTGATGCCTATCAGGACAACTTTGCCGATCTGCACCCTGCGCTTGATCCGCATGAGGCTTTGGTTGCTGCGGATCGCTGTTATTTCTGCCATGATGCGCCGTGCATCACAGCCTGCCCCACCGACATCGATATCCCGCTGTTCATTCGCCAGATCGCGACCGGAACACCGGATGCCGCCGCCAAGACCATCCTGACCCAGAATATCATGGGTGGCATGTGCGCGCGCGTCTGTCCGACCGAGACCTTGTGCGAAGAGGCCTGTGTGCGCGAGGTGGCTGAGGGCAAACCCGTCTTGATCGGGCAATTACAGCGCTATGCGACCGACCACTTGCAGGCGCAGGATGCCCACCCGTTCGCCCGCGCGGCTGCGACGGGCAAGATGGTGGCCGTTGTTGGTGCTGGTCCTGCGGGTCTGTCTTGCGCGCACCGGCTGGCGATGTTGGGCCATGAGGTTACTGTTTATGATGCGCGTCCCAAGCCCGGTGGGCTGAACGAATACGGCATCGCGGCTTACAAGACCCCCGGTGGTTTCGCACAGGCCGAGGTGGAGTGGTTGCTCAAGATTGACGGTATTTCCATTGAATATGGCAGCGCGCTTGGTGCCGATATATCCCTTGATGGGCTGAAAGCGCAGTTCGATGCGGTGTTTCTGGGCATGGGGTTGGGCGGCGTGAACGCGCTGGCCATCGATGGCGGGGACAAGGACGGCGTTTTGGATGCGGTCGATTTCATTTCGGATCTGCGCCAGGCCAGGGATGTGGGTGCGCTGCCTGTTGGCCGCGATGTCGTGGTCATCGGTGGTGGCATGACAGCGGTGGATGCGGCGGTGCAATCCAAATTGCTGGGGGCCCTGAATGTGACGCTTGCCTATCGCCGGGGCCGGGATCGCATGAACGCCTCTGTTTTTGAACAGGACCTTGCCGCCAGCAAAGGGGTGCGGATCATGACCCATGTGGCCCCGGTCGCGCTGCATGGCGACGGATCCGTGCGTGAAATCGAATTTGAGTATATGAACGACGACATGAGCGGCACGGGTCAGACCGTGCGTATCCCCGCCGATCAGGTGTTGCGCGCCATTGGGCAGACCCTTGAGGGCGATGGCCTGCCAGCCCTTGAAGGCGGCAAGATCGCGGTGACCGCGACCGGGCAGACGTCGGTTGACGGAGTTTGGGCCGGGGGCGATTGCGCCGCTGGCGGGGATGATCTGACGGTGACGGCTGTGGCCGAAGGCCGCGATGCGGCGATGGATATTCACGCCCGCCTGACAGCATAGGGAGACGGATGATGGCCGACCTGACAAGCACTTTCGTAGGGATTACGTCCCCCAATCCGTTCTGGCTGGCATCCGCCCCCCCCACGGACAAGGAATATAATGTGCGCCGCGCGTTCGAGGCCGGTTGGGGCGGCGTGGTCTGGAAAACTCTGGGCGAGGCTGGCCCGCCGGTGGTGAACGTCAATGGCCCTCGCTATGGTGCGGTTTATGGGGCGGATCGCCGCCTTTTGGGTCTCAACAACATCGAGTTGATCACTGATCGCGACCTTTATACCAACCTTGAAGAGATCAAGCGCGTCAAGGCTGACTATCCTGATCGCGCGATGATCGTGTCGATCATGGTCCCTTGTGAGGAAGAGGCATGGAAAGCGATCCTGCCGCTGGTGGAGGACACGGGTGCCGACGGGATCGAACTGAACTTTGGCTGCCCCCACGGGATGAGTGAGCGGGGCATGGGTGCCGCTGTCGGTCAGGTGCCTGAATATATCGAAATGGTGACACGCTGGTGCAAGCAGTACTATTCCAAGCCTGTCATCGTGAAACTGACCCCCAACATCACGGATATCCGAAAACCTGCCGCAGCAGCCAAGGCGGGCGGGGCGGATGCGGTCAGTCTGATCAATACGATCAATTCGATCACGTCCGTGAACCTCGATAGCATGTCGCCCGAGCCGTCGATTGACGGGATGGGCTCGCACGGGGGTTATTGCGGACCGGCGGTCAAACCCATCGCGATGTCGATGGTGTCCGAAATTGCGCGCGATCCCGAGACATCCGGCATCGCCATTTCCGGTATCGGTGGGATCACCACCTGGCGCGATGCGGCCGAGTTCATCACCTTGGGTTGTGGTAACGTGCAGGTCTGCACGGCGGCGATGACATACGGCTTCAAGGTCGTTCAGGAGATGATCAGCGGTCTGTCCGAATGGATGGATGAAAAGGGGCACACCAGCATTGATGATTTCCGCGGTGCGGCGGTGCCCAATGTGACCGATTGGCAGTACCTGAACCTGAACTATGTGGCGAAGGCGCTGATCAACCAGGATCTCTGCATCTCGTGCGGGCGCTGTTATGCGGCCTGCGAAGACACCTCGCATCAGGCGATTTCGATGTCAGATGATCGTGTCTTCGAAGTGATTGATGATGAATGCGTTGCCTGCAATCTGTGTGTCAATGTCTGCCCGGTCGAGGATTGCATCACGATGGAGGCGATGACCCCCGGCACCATCGACCCGCGCACCGAAAAAGTGGTCGAGCCGGACTATGCCAACTGGACAACGCACCCCAACAACCCGGCGGCGACAACCGCCGCCGAGTAGGCGGATCAGACCGGCACGCCCTCACTTGAGGTGTCGATTTGGCCGGTGTTTTCCACACCTGCTGTCGTAAATTCACGTGTTCGGACCGGCGTTCCCACGGCTTCAATCAACTGCTCAAGGCGTCTTTGTTGCAGGGATGCTTCGGCAAAGCGGCGCGCCTCGGCTTCCGCTTTGACCGGGTCATCGGTCAGCTTCGCCTCAACAACGGATTGGGCTGTGCTGGCCTGCGGTTCTGCCGTCAGGTCCGCTTTGGCGGATTGGCCGCGCTGATCCGTGACCGTCTGCGTGGCCACCACCGCACCGTTCCCTGTTTCAGATGTGGCGGTTGGTGGGCTGGTGTCGGAAGGTTCCGCGGTGCCTTGGGCGGGCGGTGTCTCTTGGGTCTGATCCGCACGCGACGGCTCGGTTTGTGATTGCGAGGATTGGGACGGTTGCGAAAAGCCGCCGCCACCCAAAATCGGAAGAAAACTCATAAAATCCACTCATTGTCTTGCGCCCCCACGCATGTCGAGTTTTTGCTGGAAGAGATGAACAAGTCCTGAAGATCGGCAAGCTTTGTAAACCAAAGTTAACAGTGTCTTACCCGGAGGATCGCATGCAGACGGGATCAGGCGGGTTCAGGCCGCAGCAGATTGCGAAACATCCGATCCAACATGTCGGAGGCGGTGTCATAGGGGGCCTCCCCGCTTAACAACACGACAATCTGTGCTTCAAAGTCGGCATAGTGCTGGGTTGTGGACCAGATCGAAAACAGCAGGTGGCGCGGATCAATACTGGCGAGCTTGCCTGCATCCATCCACCCTTGGATCACCGCACATTTTTCATCGAATAACGGCTTGAGATCAGCGACAAGATGCGGATTCATGCGTGGCGCGCCTTGCAGGATTTCACCTGCAAACAAGCGGCTTTCGCGGGGCAATTCACGCGACATGTCCAGCTTGCGCTGCACATAGCCAAGCAGTTCGGTCATCGGATCGCCCTCACCATTCATTTCGATCAGCGGATCCAGCCAGGTTTCCATCAACTGGTTCAGAAGAGTGACGTGGATGTCCTCTTTGCCCCCGAAATAATAAAGGATGTTGGGTTTGGAGAGCCCTGCGGCCTCTGCGATCTGATCCAGCGTCGCCCCGCGATAGCCATGGGCTGAAAACACATCAAGTGCTGCATCAAGGATGAGATGGCGGTTGCGCTTTTGAATGCGGCTTGGCTTTTTGGGGGCGGCGTCGGGCATGGCCGATCCTTTGGTCTGTTCGCATGCTGCAACACTAGGCAGATGGGCGTGGTTTGGGCAATCGTGTGCAAAGCAGTTCTTGACACAAATGCGCTGGCTGGCAATCGTGTATTTACCAAATGGTCAAAAGTTCTGGACCATCGGCAACAGGGGATGAACATGGGCGCACCGGGCGAAAATCTGCGGATCAATGGCGATCGGCTGTGGGACAGCCTGATGGAGATGGCCAGGATCGGCCCCGGCGTGGCGGGCGGCAACAATCGCCAGACCCTCACGGATGAGGATGCCGAAGGCCGCGCGCTGTTTCAGTCGTGGTGCGAGGCTGCTGGCTGTACCATGGGTCTGGACCAGATGGGTAATATGTTTGCGCGCCGCGAAGGCACGGATCCCGACGCGCTTCCCGTCTATGTCGGCTCGCATCTGGATACCCAACCCACCGGCGGGAAATATGACGGGGTTTTGGGTGTGCTTGGTGGGCTGGAAATCATCCGCACCCTGAATGATCTTGAGGTGCAGACCAAACATCCCATCATTGTCACCAATTTCACCAATGAAGAAGGCACGCGATATGCCCCAGCCATGCTGTCCTCGGGTGTGTTTGCGGGCATCCACACGCAGGATTGGGCCTACGGGCGGGTGGATGCAGAGGGCAAGTCCTTTGGCGATGAGCTGGCCCGCATCGGCTGGCGCGGCGATGAAGAGGTCGGCGCGCGCAAGATGCACGCCTTTTTCGAGTTGCACATCGAACAAGGCCCGATCCTTGAAGCCGAAGGCAAGGATATCGGCGTTGTCACCCATGGGCAGGGCCTGTCCTGGACCCAAGTGACAATTTTGGGCAAGGACAGTCATACCGGGTCGACCCCGATGCCGATGCGCAGGAATGCGGGTTTGGGGATGGCGCGGGTGCTCGAAAAGGTGGACGAAATTGCGTGGTCCCACGCGCCGCATGCGGTGGGCGCGGCAGGCCATATCGACGTCTACCCCAACTCGCGCAACGTGATCCCCGGCAAGGTGGTATTTACGGTCGATTTCCGCTCGCCCGATCTGTCGGTGATCGAGGATATGGAGGCGCGCCTGCATGTCGAGGCGCAAGGCATAGCGGACGAAATGGGCCTTGAGATCGTGTTTGAAAAGGTGGGTGGGTTTGACCCAGTTGCCTTTGATGAGGGCTGCGTGACGGCGGTGCGGACTGCGGCGGAACGCCTGGGTTATTCCCATATGGATCTGATTTCAGGGGCCGGACACGATGCGTGCTGGATCAACCGTGTCGCCCCTACGGCGATGGTGATGTGCCCCTGTGTTGATGGCCTCAGCCACAACGAGGCCGAAGAGATTTCGCGCGAATGGGCGCTGGCGGGCACGGATGTGCTGATGCACGCGGTGGTCGAGACGGCGGAGATTGTGGGCTGAGATGGGCGACATGCTTGACCCGGACCTGAGTATCGCGGACCGCATCGAGGCATTGGTGGCCACCGAAGTTGCGGGCGCGCCGATCGCGACCCCGTCGGACCGCGCGCTGCTGAAAGCGTTTTGTGCGGCCTGCATCCACCCGTTTGCGACGACCGTGAACTTCAGTGGTGGTATCACACAGCGCTGCTGGACAGTGACGCGCACCGACGGCGCTTACCGCGTGGTGTTTCTGCCGCTTGCGGGGTATTTTGCGCTGTGCGTGGAAAGCGATTTCGGCCCGCTGGACATCGGAGTGCATGGCCCTGCGCTGGGATGTTTTGCGAGTGTGTGACTGGGGCTTGGCCCCAGACCCCTTTTGAGTATTTTTGAACAATGAAGACAGGCTGCGAGGAGTGACGCGATGACCAAGGTAATCAAAGGTGGCACGGTCTGCACGGCGGATCGCAGCTATGTGGCGGATGTGCTGATTGAGGATGAGGTCATCAAGCAGATCGGTGAGGACCTGTCGGGGGATGAGTATATCGATGCCGAGGGGGCCTATGTGATCCCCGGCGGGATCGATCCCCACACCCATCTTGAGATGCCGTTCATGGGCACCACCGCTGCGGAGACGTTTGAGAGTGGGACATGGGCGGCGGCTGTCGGGGGCACCACGATGATTGTGGATTTTTGCCTGCCCGGTGCGGATGGCTCGATCAAGAACGCGATCAACGAGTGGCACCGCAAGTCGGCTCCGCAGATTTGTTCGGATGTCGGCTATCACATGGCGATCACCGGCTGGAATGAGAATGTGTTCAACGAGATGAAGGATGCCGTTGATATGGGCGTCAATTCCTTCAAGCATTTCATGGCCTATAAGGGGGCCTTGATGATCGAGGATGACGAGATGTTCGCCTCGTTCAAGCGCTGCGCCGAGTTGGGTGCGCTACCGATGGTCCATGCCGAAAACGGCGACTTGGTCGCCGAGATGCAGCAGAAATATTTTGATCAGGGGATCACCGGGCCCGAAGGTCACGCCTACTCCCGCCCGCCCGAGTTTGAGGGGGAGGCGGCCAATCGCGCGATCACCATTGCGGATGCGGCGGGCGTACCTTTGTATATCGTGCACGTGTCCTGCGAGCAGGCGCATGAGGCGATCCGCAGGGCGCGCCAGAAGGGGATGCGTGTTTATGGTGAGCCGTTGATCCAGTTCTTGACCCTGGATGAGAGCGTCTATTTCGACACCGATTGGGATTATGCCGCCCGTCGCGTGATGTCGCCGCCGTTCCGATCCAAAGATCATCAGGACAGTTTGTGGGCGGGCTTGCAGTCGGGATCGTTGCAGGTTGTGGCGACTGACCATGCGGCCTTTAATACGGAACAGAAACGCGCGGGCCGCGATGATTTTCGCATCATTCCCAACGGATCCAACGGGCTTGAGGAACGGCTGGCTGTGCTGTGGACCGAAGGGGTGGAAACGGGCCGATTGACGCCAAATGAGTTTGTCGCCGCCACTTCGACCAATGTGGCAAAGATCCTGAATATTTACCCCAAAAAGGGGGCGATTGTCGAAGGGGCGGATGCGGATATCGTGGTGTGGGATCCCAAGATCACCAAGACGATCTCGCCCGCCAATCATCATTCCGTGCTGGATTACAACGTGTTCGAAGGGTTCGAGGTCAGGGCGCAGTCGCGCTATACGCTTAGCCGGGGTGAGGTGATATGGGCGTGGGGGCAAAACTCGCAGCCTTCGCCCGGACGGGGTAAGTTCGTGCCGCGCCCTGCGTTCTCGTCCGCCTCGCAGGCGCTGAGCAAATGGAAAGCGCTGACCGCGCCCAAGATGATCCAGCGTGATCCGCTGAACATTCCGGCGGGTATTTGATGACGCAAGGCCCCGGCTCATACAAAGCTCAAGTCAGTTTGAACCGCTGTCGCCGCAACACGAGAAAGCAACGGCCTTGATGCGCACCCGTTTTGCAATCAACCCGTGGGATTGGATTCCCTCGGTAGAGGTGGTTGAACCTTACGCGACCACCTTTGCCTCGCTTGCTATCATTCTGATTGCGGTTCAGATCCTGTTACAGCGCCGCTCGGTCAATGCGGATGAGGCACGGCTTGCGCGTGAAAGCGCGGTCTTTCTGCATGACGTGTTCGGCAACGACATCTTTCGTGAGGAACGGCGCGTGTTGGGGGCGAAATGCGAACAGCCCACCGACAAGATGAGCGATGAGACGCGCGCGGCCATCAAGACGGTCCTGCATCGCTATGGTCTGGTGTCCCTTGCGTATATGCATGGCGGGCTGAAACTTGACATGATCAACTCTTATTGGGGCACGGTATTCTTGAAAGACTGGGACCGGTTGAAGCCATTTGTGGAAAACGAACGACAAAAGAATCCGTTGCTGCATTCGAATACCGAGACGCTAGCGGATACGTTGAGGGGAATGACACGTGCCTGAGGCTGTCATTTCTGCACGCGATCTGGATCTGACATTCCAGACCAATGATGGGCCGGTTCATGCCCTCAAAGGCGTGTCGCTGGACATCCAGAAAGGGGATTTCGTCAGCTTTATCGGCCCCTCGGGCTGTGGCAAGACCACCTTCCTGCGTTGCATGGCAGACCTGGAACAACCCACGGGTGGGTCTATCACCGTAAATGGGGTCTCCCCATCAGAGGCGCGGCAGGCGCGGGCCTATGGGTATGTCTTTCAAGCGGCGGGACTTTATCCGTGGCGCACCATCGGGCGGAACGTATCGCTGCCCTTGGAGATTATGGGGTATTCCAGGGATGATCAGGCAGCGCGCGTGGCCCGCGTGTTGGAGCTTGTGGAGTTGTCGGGCTTTGAAAAGAAGTTTCCCTGGCAGTTGTCGGGGGGCATGCAGCAGCGCGCCTCGATTGCGCGGGCGCTGGCCTTTGATGCCGATATTTTGCTCATGGATGAACCTTTTGGCGCACTGGACGAGATCGTGCGCGATCACCTGAATGAACAGTTGTTGCACCTGTGGGCGCGCACCGAAAAGACCATCGCATTTGTCACCCACTCGATCCCGGAGGCGGTGTATCTGAGCACCAAGATCGTAGTCATGTCACCCCGCCCGGGCCGGATCACGGATGTGATTGACAGCCCATTGCCAAAGAATCGCCCGCTCGACATCCGCGAAAGTCCCGAATTTCTTGAGGTCGCGCACCGTGTTCGGGATGGTTTGCGCGCAGGGCACGCGGATGACTAGGATAGAGTTACCGGCGCAGGACACAGCACGCAGCCATGCCCTGACACCGAACCGCTGTTTGGGTAAAGGCGCGGCCACCCCCTTCATCGTTCACGGCCATCGGCATGCCTGCCTGTACCGTGGCACCATAAGCCCCCTTAATCCTTTCATTGTTCTTAAAATATGCAAAAATCTGTGGCTGCGGCGAGCGTCTGCATTTGCATATTTGCAGAACAATGAAGCGCAAGGGGGCGCGCACCATGCGTAGTGTTCTTCCTGTTTTGACGGTTGTCGGCGTGATCTTTGCGATCTGGTATCTTGCGGCCATCTGGCTGAACGCGGCATGGGCCTATGACAAGGCGACGCGGGCGGGGGTGGAGCTGAGTGCCACAGAACTGGTGATCGATACATGGGCGCAGGAAAAGCCCAAGCTGCCCGCCCCGCATCAGGTCGGTGCCGAGATCTGGAGTACCACGGTTGAAAAGAAGATCACCTCGAAGCGGTCCCTGATCTATCATTCCTGGATTACGCTCAGTGCGACTTTGCTTGGCTTTGCGCTTGGCACCGGCCTTGGCATTCTGCTGGCAGTCGGCATCGTCTATAATACGGTGATGGATCGCAGCGTGATGCCGTGGGTGATCACCAGCCAGACCATTCCCATCCTGGCACTCGCTCCGATGATCATCGTGGTGCTGAACGCGGTGGGCATTTCGGGGTTGCTGCCCAAGGCGATGATTTCCATGTACCTGTCCTTTTTTCCGGTCGTGGTCGGCATGGTGAAAGGTTTGCGCAGTCCCGAGATCATGCAGCTGGACCAGATGCGCACATGGAATGCGAGCGCGTCCCAGACGTTCTGGCGTCTGCGTTTGCCCGCATCTCTGCCGTTCCTCTTTGCCTCGCTCAAGGTCGCCATGGCGGCGAGCCTTGTGGGTGCGATTGTCGGGGAACTGCCCACGGGCGCGGTTGCGGGCCTTGGGGCGCGGTTGCTTGCCGGGAGCTATTATGGACAGACGATCCAGATCTGGTCGGCTCTGATCATGGCCGCGGCCCTGGCGGCAGCACTTGTTGCGATCATCGGTCTGCTTCAGCGGCTTGTGCTGAGCCGCATGGGGATGGCGTGATGGGTTGGATCATCTTTGCCATCGCTGCATGGGCCATCGGTTGGGGTTCGAACACATGGCTGGCGCGCCAGCCTGCCACCGGCCTTGTCCGTCTTGCCATGCCCATTGTGTTCGGCCTGACCCTGATTGCGATCTGGGAAGGGGTCGTGCGCGGCTTTGGCATATCGGCTGTGTTGCTGCCTGCGCCCTCCGTCATTGCGACCACCTTTGTCCAATCCACCGCGATCCTGTGGGAGGATTTCGTACAGACCGTCATCAAAGGGGCGCTCAGCGGGTATATCATTGGCTGTGGCAGTGCCTTTTTGATGGCGATCTTGATTGATCGGTCAGATTTTCTGCGTCGTGGTCTGCTGCCTGTCGGCAACTTTGTGGCGGCACTGCCCGTCGTGGGTATGGCCCCAATTCTGGTCATGTGGTTTGGATTTGACTGGCAGTCCAAAGCCGCCGTCGTGGTTGTAATGGTGTTTTTCCCGGTGCTTGTGAACACCGTGCAGGGGCTTCAGGCCAGCAGCGCGATGCAACGTGATCTGATGCACACCTATGCCGCTTCGCCGGCCACATCGCTTTTGAAACTGCGTTTGCCGATGGCGATGCCGTTTATCTTCAACGGGCTGAAAATCGCGACCACGCTGGCGCTGATCGGTGCCATTGTTGCCGAATTTTTCGGCTCTCCCATTCGGGGCATGGGATTTCGCATCTCGACCTCGGTCGGTCAGCTTGCACTTGACCTCGTCTGGGCCGAAATTGTCGTCGCAGCCTTGGCTGGATCCGCCGCATATGGTGGAGTGGCCTTGATCGAACGTGCCGTCACATTCTGGCACCCATCCCAACGGGCCCGCACATAGAAGGCCCACAAAAACCAATGACCATTCACAAGGAGAGTATGAAAATGAAAACCATTGCAACCTTCGCAGCCAGCGCCGCCCTTGGCCTGTCTGCCATGGCAGCCCATGCCGCAGATGACGTGACCTTGCAACTGAAGTGGGTCACCCAAGCGCAGTTCGCCGGCTATTACGTCGCCCTCGACAAAGGGTTTTACGAAGAAGAAGATCTGAACGTCACGATCAAGCCCGGTGGGCCCGACATCGCGCCCACACAGGTGCTGGCCGGGGGTGGTGCGGACGTGACCGTTGAGTGGATGCCTGCCGCCCTGGCGGCGCGCGAAAAGGGGTTGCCGATGGTCAACATCGCCCAGCCTTTTAAATCGTCGGGCATGATGCTGACCTGCCGCAAGGATGCGGGTGTGACCAGCACAGATGATTTTGCGGGCAAGACGCTTGGCGTCTGGTTCTTTGGCAACGAATTCCCGTTTCTGTCCTGGATGAGCCAGTTGGGCATTCCCACCGATGGCTCGGCCGAAGGTGTCACGGTCCTCAAGCAGGGCTTCAACGTCGATCCGATCCTGCAAAATCAGGCGGCTTGCGTGTCCACCATGACCTATAACGAATACTGGCAGATCATTGATGCGGGCCTGACACCGGAAGAGTTGCAGGTCTTCAAGTATGAAGACCAGGGCGTCGCAACGCTTGAGGATGGTTTGTATGTTCTTGAGGAAAATCTTGCCGATCCCGCGTTCGAGGACAAAATGGTCCGCTTCGTGCGTGCGTCGATGAAGGGGTGGAAATATGCCGAAGCCAACCCGGATGAAGCCGCCGACATCGTGCTGGAAAATGATGCCTCGGGTGCGCAGACCGAAAAGCACCAGCGGCGCATGATGGGTGAGGTTGCCAAACTGACCGCAGGCAGCAATGGGGCATTGGCCGAGGCCGATTACGAACGCACTGTGGCGTCCTTGCTGTCAGGCGGGTCCGACCCCGTGATTTCGGCGGCACCCACGGGGGCGTGGACCCACGTTATCACGGACCAAGCCCTGCAATAGGCGGCGGATACTTGCGAAAACAGGGTCAGCCCGCGCTTGGGCTGGCCTTTTTTTGTTGCAGGTGGTGGACATGACCGGGCAGCACTCCATCTCTTGAAACGAAGAAGGAGAGCGCCACATGACACGTATGGAAGACCTACAGCCAAGCTTGGATGAACAGACCCGCCAGGATGCGGTGTATGAGGCGGCCATGCGTTCAATCTCGGCGTCCAGACGTGAACGTGAGCGGAAGGGCTATGTCGTTATGGGCGGTGCCATGGAATTTGGCGAAGGTGCGCTTGGCGATGGTACGTTTGCCAAGATCAGCCACGGTGCAAAACTGTTTATGATTGCCTTTGCCTGTGCGTTGCCGCCACTGCTGGTTTGGCACGTCCTGCTCTAGATCCTACTTGGTCACCAGAACCTTACCTTTTTGTTCCTTGGGCATCTTCTTGCCCCCGGCCTGTTGTACGACATGCGTAAGCTCGTGGGCGAGCAGGGCATTGTCTTTGGCAAAGGCTGGTTTGCTGACATAGATGTCCTGGCCGTAGGTGAACGCCTTGGCCTTTACCTCCTTGCACATGGCCATCGCGTTGCCGCCGAAATGCACGCGCACCTTGTTCAGCTTTGCACCGAACACGTCCTGAAGACCGTCCGACACCGCCTTGGGCAGTTTGATCGCCTTGGTGCCTTCGGGTTTTACGTCCAGCGCTTTGAACTTGGCCTTTTTGCCCTTGAGGCTTTCGGCAATCGTTTTGACGTCATCAGGCATGGGCCGCTCCGCTGTCACATTGGAAGGATTGGCGAATAGCATAGAACACATTGGCCCATGCGCATAGGTCAGGAATACCCGTCCGATACGCATGGCCGTTGATTGCAAGTGTCCTTAGCGCGCGAACTTCTTGTGCTTGAGCCGCTTGGGCTCCAGCGCATCGGGACCAAGGCGGCGCTTTTTGTCTTCTTCATAGTCTTCGAAGTTGCCTTCGAACCATTCCACATGCGCATCCCCTTCAAAGGCGAGGATGTGGGTGCAGATCCGGTCGAGGAAAAAGCGGTCGTGCGAAATGACCACCGCGCACCCGCCGAAATCGACAAGCGCGTCTTCGAGGGCGCGCAGGGTTTCGACGTCCAGATCGTTGGTCGGCTCGTCGAGCAGCAGCACATTGCCGCCTGATTTCAGCAGGCGCGCCATGTGTACCCGATTGCGTTCACCGCCTGACAGCAGGCCGACCTTCTTTTGCTGATCGCCGCCCTTGAAGTTGAAGGACGAGCAATAGGCGCGTGAGTTGACTTCGGCATCGCCCAGTTCGATCAGTTCGGCCCCGCCCGAGATTGCCTCCCAGACGTTGTCATCGGCGTTCAGATCGTCGCGCGACTGATCCACGTAGGACAGCTGCACCGTATCACCGACCTCGACCGTGCCGGCGTCGGGCGTTTCCTGCCCCGTCAGCATCTTGAACAGTGTCGATTTGCCTGCGCCGTTGGGGCCGATCACACCAACGATCGCACCGGGGGGGATCGAAAACTCAAGGTTCTCCATCAACAACTTGTCGCCCATCCCTTTGGTGAGGCCCGCGACGTCGATCACCTTGGATCCAAGCCGCTGGCCGTTCGGAATGACGATCTGGGCATAGGCGAGCTTTTCGCGCTCGGACGTATCCAGCATGTCGTTATATGCGTTGATCCGGGCCTTGGACTTGGCCTGGCGCGCCTTGGCCCCTTGCCGCATCCACTGGAGTTCGCGTTCCAGCGTCTTCTGGCGGGATTTGTCCTCACGGGCCTCTTGGGCGAGGCGTTTGGCCTTTTGTTCGACCCATGAGGAATAGTTGCCTTCCCATGGCACGCCCTTGCCGCGGTCGAGTTCCAGAATCCACGACGTGATGGAGTCGAGGAAATAGCGGTCGTGGGTGACGATCAGGATCGTGCCCTTGTAGTCGATGAGGTGCTGTTGCAGCCACGCAATGGTTTCGGCGTCAAGGTGGTTGGTCGGTTCGTCGAGCAGCAACATTTCAGGTGCTTCGAGCAGCAGCTTGCAGAGTGCGACGCGGCGGGCCTCGCCCCCGGACAGGGTTGTGACATCCGCATCATCAGGGGGGCAGCGCAGCGCCTCCATGCTCACATCAATCTGGCTGTCGAGGTCCCAGAGGTTTTCGGCGTCGATCTGATCCTGAAGGGCGGCCATTTCATCAGCCGTCTCGTCCGAATAGTTCATCGCCAACTCGTTGTACCGGTCCAGCACGGCTTTTTTCTTGGCCACGCCCAACATCACATTTTCGCGCACGGTCAGTTCGGGATCGAGCCTGGGTTCCTGCGGGAGATAGCCAACCTTGGCCCCCTCTGCCACCCACGCTTCGCCCGTGAAATCCTTGTCGATCCCGGCCATGATCTTCATCAGCGTGGATTTCCCCGCGCCGTTCACGCCCACGACACCGATTTTCACACCGGGCAAGAAGTTCAGGTGTATGTTTTCAAAGCATTTTTTGCCGCCAGGATAGGTCTTGGACACGCCGGACATGTGATAGACGTATTGATAAGCGGCCATGGGGTTTCTCCGGTTGCTGCGTGATCGGGTGGGCGTGCGTGATCCTGTATCGCCCGACGCGGCAAAGGGCAATGCGCAACACAAGCGCCTCTGGCCCGGTTTGCCACGGCCCACAGCCTGGTGAAATCCCGCTAGGTGATCGCGCGAATCCTGTGCTAGCGATAGTGTTATGGCATTGAAGGGACGCGGAAATATGCGCCGGTGGGTTCTGTTTGGGATGTGCTTGGTGCTGGGGGCTTGCGCTGCGAGCATCGGCCTAGCGCCGCCGCCCAATCTGTACCGTGCGGGCACAAATTATCCCGAAGCCCGTGTACCCCAATCCCTGCGGACCGCCGAGCCCAAGATATTCTACATGACCGACCGGGTGTTTGATGGCAGCGACTATGGGTATGATCGATCCCAGTCGATGGCGTTTGGGGCCGCGACGGTCAAGTTTGGGCGTGATCTGGACTGGGCCGAGTTGTTGAACCGGACACGTGCGGATTCCAACGAGAACATCTCGACCTTGTGGGTGCCTGAATTCGAAGAGATTGTCCGGTTCGAGGCGACCCCGTTGCCCTATGAGCGTCGCGATGGCCGTCTGCGCCACCAACCTGACTCGCGGGCGAAATACGACGAACAGACCGGCCAGTTTCAGGCCGTCATCGCCAACGAGATCCGCCAGACCGGGAACAAGCGCCTGCTGATCTACATCCACGGGTTCAACACCGATTTTGAGGATAGCCTGACCACCATCGCGAATATGTGGCACTTTGCAGGGCGCCAGACGGTGCCGATTTCCTTCACCTGGCCTGCGGGCAACGGGGCAGGTCCGTTGGGGTATTTCCGCGATCGGGACGCGGGCACGTTTTCGGTGCACCACACAAAGGAATTCCTGCGCATGCTCGCGGCCATCCCAGAGGTCGAGCAGATCGACTTCATCGCCCATTCGCGTGGCACGGATGTCGCCACGACCGCATTGCGGGAATTGATGATCGAGGCGCGCGGTCGGGGTATTCACCCAAAACTTGCCCTCAAGGCCGGAACGCTGATCATGGCCGCCCCGGATCTGGACGTCGATATCGTTCGCCAGCGCCTTCAGGCCGAGCTGTTTTCCGAAGCGTTCGAGCAGATCAACCTCTATATCAATCCACAGGACGGGGCGCTGCGCCTGTCGGCCTATCTGACCCGCTCTGTCCGGCTGGGTGCGCTCAGGGACGAGGACTTGCAGGAGGGCGAGCTGGCCTTGTTGGCCAAGGAAGGGCTGGTGCATCTGATCCGGGTCGAGGATGTGCGTGGCGGCTTTGGTCACGCCTACTTCCGGGACAATCCGGCGGTGCTGTCGGATGTGGTATTGGCCCTGCGCACCCGCGCCTTTCCGGGGGGCACATTGCGCCCGCTGGATCAGGACGAGAACGGGCTTTGGGTGCTGCATTCCAACTATCCGCTGGATCGTCTGCCCGATATTTCCATCTTCGAAGAACGTGAGATTGAGCGCGAAAACCGGTGAGTGACTTGCATGCAATGATGCGGCGGTGGGCGCGTCCGGGCCGCGTGGACTGGATCGGGGTGCGCCCTGAGCGTCGGGCCGGAATGGTCACGCTGCCCGCCGTCGAGATCACCCGGGCGGGTTTGGCCGGGGATCGCGCCCGTGCTGGCAAACGCGCTGTGACGTTGATCCAGGCCGAACATCTTGCCGCGATTGGCAGCTTTCTGGGGCAAGGGTCTGTGCCGCCTGATGTGTTGCGCCGGAATATCGTCGTGAGTGGTCTGAACCTTGCGGCCCTCAAGGGGCGCGATGTGGCCATCGGAGCCGCGATTGTGCATCTGACCACCATCTGCGCGCCGTGCAGCCGGATGGAAGAGGCGTTTGGCCAGGGCGGCTATTCGGCGGTGCGCGGCCATGGCGGGTGGTGCGCACAGGTCGTGCAGCCGGGGCACATCGCCCGCGGCGACGCTGTGCGCCCGTTGGATTGACAACCATGCATGCATTGGCACAGGTGCGGGCAGCCTTATCAGGACCGTTACGTTGATGCGCCATGCCTATCCTCTTGCCCGACCGGGACAGGTCATTGGCCTGTTGGGGGGGTCCTTTGATCCGGCCCATGAGGGCCATGCGCATATCACCCGCGAGGCGATGAAACGGTTTGGGTTGGACCGGGTCTGGTGGCTGGTTAGTCCGGGCAACCCGCTGAAATCCCGCGGACCTGCGCCGCTGGATAAACGCATGGCGCATGCGCGTGCGGTCATGCAGCACCCGCGCGTCACCGTCACGGATATCGAGGCCCGACTTGGCACGCGGTATACGGCGCAGACGCTTGCCGCGTTGATGCGCGCCTATCCGGGGGTGCGATTTGTGTGGCTCATGGGGGCCGACAATCTGGTGCAATTTCATCTGTGGCAGGATTGGGCATGGATCATGCAGAACGTCCCCGTCGGTGTACTGGCCCGCCCCGGTGACCGGATTTCAGCACGTACCAGCCCTGCGGCACGGCTTTATCGAGACTACCGCATTGCGGGGTGGGCAAGCCATTTGCTGGGCCGTGCACAACCGCCTGCGTGGTGTTTTGTAAACGTGGCGATGTCCGGCCAATCCTCCAGCGCGATCCGCGCGGCGGGGACGTGGGGAGCGCCTGCGGAAATGTGATGGTTTGACCGCTTGTGTGCCCTTCGGCGCTGCGGTTAGATGCGCACATGTTTCGTAAATTTTCCAGACGTGTTGTCTTGACTATGTTGGCGGGTAGCGCGGGAACCGCGGCCATGTCGGCCCCACCTGCGGCCTCCTTGCGCCCTGTCGGACGCGGCGCTGAGCATGCCAAACGCGCGGTGCCCGGAGCAGGGCGTATCGTTGACTCCGCCAAGCTGGACGGGCGTGTGACCTATGCTGTTGCCAACGTGCGCACAGGGGCCCGGCTTGAGGGGAGAGAGGCCAAGATCGGGACGCCCCCTGCCAGTGTCGCCAAGGCGATCACCGCCCTTTATGCCTTGCAGACTTTGGGTCCCAACCACCGTTTTGTGACGCGGATGATCGCGACCGGAACTGTGTCAGGGGGCGTGGTGCAGGGCGATCTGATCTTGCTTGGCGGTGGTGATCCGACGCTGGACACCAATGCGTTGGCCGGGCTGGCCAAATCATTGAAGGACAAGGGTATCCGCGAGGTGCGCGGCGATTTCAAAGTGGCACAAGGTGCGCTGCCTTTCGTCAAGACAATCGACACCGACCAACCCGATCATGTCGGCTATAGCCCGGCGGTCAGCGGTGTGGCCCTGAATTACAACCGGGTGCATTTTGAGTGGAAACGAGCCGGGACGGGATACGGGGTCACCATGGATGCCCGGTCAGATCGCTATCGCCCCGACGTCTACATGGCCCGTATGCAGATCGTGAACCGCAACCTGCCGGTCTATACCTACAAGGATGGCGGGCGGGTCGATGAATGGACGGTCGCCCAGGGTGCGCTTGGCAATGGCGGTGCGCGCTGGTTGCCGGTGCGTAAGCCTGCGCTTTATGCAGGCGATGTGTTCCAGACCCTGGCCCGTGCCAACGGTATCGTTTTGAAAAATCCCAAAGTGGTGGATCGTGCCCAGGCGGGTACGACGCTTGTCGCCCATCAAAGCGACGATTTGCGCACGATCCTCAGGGCGATGCTGCGCTTTTCCACAAATGTGACCGCCGAGATGGTCGGCATGGCCGCAAGCGTGAAACGCAACAGCCGCGTGAACAGTTTGCGGGCCTCGGCCAACGAAATGAACCGCTGGTCCAATGCGACGCTTGGCACGAAATCGATGAAGCTTGTCGATCATTCGGGTCTTGGCGGGTCAAGCAAGGTGACAGCCGATGACATGGTGCAGGTGTTGATCAAGGCCCACCAGAATGCAGTGTTGCGCCCCATTCTGAAACCTGTCGCGATGCGGGACGCCAATGGCGGCATTGTCAAGAACCATCCGCTGAAAGTCGATGCCAAGACGGGTACGCTGAATTTTGTGTCGGGGTTGGGCGGATATATGACGGCGCGCGACGGCACGGTGCTGGCCTTTGCGATCTTTGCCGCGGATGAGGCGACGCGTTCACGCCTGTCCAAGGCCAACCGAGAATCCCCGCCCGGTGCGCGCAGTTGGAACAGGCGCGCCAAAACAATGCAGCAAAAGCTGATCGAGCGGTGGGGCGCGCTTTACGGGGTTTGATATCTCGCCCAAGCGGCGGCAGTTGGCGGATGCCTTTCGTGACGTCCGCCTCTGTGGTCAGGCCGCGTTCTGCATCCGTTTTGCGTCGACGCAATCGGACACAAGCTGCGCGGTTGCTGCGGATAGTGTCCAGCCCAGATGCCCGTGGCCCGTGTTGTAGAAGACACCCGGTTTCGAGCCAGGGCCGACCTTGGGCAGCATGGACGGCAACATGGGTCGCAAACCCGCCCATGGCACGCAATGTTCGGTTGAGACATCCGGGAAAAACGTCTCGCACCATTCGCGCAGGGGCCGGATCCGATCGTCGCGGATATCGAGGTTGTAGCCGTTGAATTCCGCCGTACCCGCGATCCGAAACCGCCTGCGGCCCAATCGCGAGGTCACGATCTTGGCCTCATCATCCAGCAGGCTGACCCACGGGGCCGCGGCCTGGCTGTCGACGTCATCAAGGTTCACGGTGATTGAGTACCCTTTGACCGGATAGATGTTCACCCGGTCCCCAAGTTCGGCGGCGATGCTGCGGCTTGTGACCCCTGCACAGACCACGATCCCGTCAAAGTGTTGCTGCTGATCGCCCGCCCCTGAGTGCCAGTCGATGCGGATATCCTTGCCGGTGTGATGGATCT
The DNA here is from genome assembly GCF_947497045.1 of uncultured Tateyamaria sp. GTDB lineage: Bacteria > Pseudomonadota > Alphaproteobacteria > Rhodobacterales > Rhodobacteraceae > Tateyamaria. The sequence goes on from NZ_CANMEU010000007.1 coordinate 87,223, forward strand.
TGGCCACATTGGCCTTGTAGTGAAACTTGACGCCCAGTTTCTCGCACCCCGTGCTGAGCGCGCGGGTGTATTGGTGGATGTCGCCGGTGAAATCGCTTTCGGTATAGAACCCCCCAAGCGTTTTGGTGCGCAACGCGGGCTCAAGTCGTTGCACTTCGTCTGCCGAGACTTCGCGCCGGTCGAGCCCGGCCTTTTCCAGCAGCGTGTTCACCCGGCGGGCATGATCAAATTCGGACTGCTTCTTGTAGACATGCAGAATGCCACGCTGCTCCATGTCGAATTCCATACCCACCTCTTTGGCAAATTCCAGCAGGTGGCTGCGCGCCTCGATGGCAAGCTTGGCGGTCTGGATGGTGTTGGCCTCGTAATGTGGGATGTTGGTCATAAATTCGGCCATCCACGACAGTTTGTGCCAACTTGGGCGCGGGTTCACCAGCAAGGGCGCGTCGGATTTCAGCATCCATTTGAGGCCCTTTACGATGGTGCCCCACCGCGTCCACACTTCCGCATTTGATGCGGACAACTGACCGCCGTTGGCAAATGATGTCTCCATCGCCGCATAGCGGTTGCGGTCGAAAACGGAAACGTCATAGCCGCGCCGCGCAAGGGCATAGGCGGTGGTGATGCCGGTGATGCCGGCGCCGATAACTGCGATGTTCTTCATCTCTTCGGGTCTTTCCAGACGGCAGGGTCAAGGACACGTGGCCGACACCATGCCGGTTCGCGTCCCCATCTGTCGTTTGACCTGAGAGTTTGACGCCGTAGCTTTGGCGCTTTCTCCTTCGGTGGGCGTGCGGGCGTCTGACCACACACCACTCTCCAGATCGCCGGATTACCCTTTTGGGCGCGACTGACACGGTCTCTGGTGCCTGAGAGTTTGTCGGGGCGTTGCTCCTTCGGCGGCAGGGATTGACCTGCGCTCTCCCATATCAGTCTGGTCGGCTGAGGTGGATATAGGGGGAGGCGATGAGTCGCGCAAAGGATTTGTTGATCACGGGTGGTCAGGCTTGGGTGTGGTGGCTTTTGGGGCGATGCCGCGAAGGTCTGGTAGGAGCCCAAAGTTCCAGATGCTGTGCATTGCTTGGATGGCCGCTTTCTACGGCTTGGGAAAGGCAACCACTGCACGGTTATGCGCCACCAAATGGACCCGAAAAGATGCGCAACCGGTGTTCATTTTCGACAGTTGTCCGCAGAAACGTAGCCTGCGACGCGCGGCGACGTCGCAGGTCTATCTTAGAAACTGAACGCCGCTCCAATCTGGATCCCAACGCGGTCAATATCGCTGGCACCGGAGCTTAGGGCGTGGCTCGCGTTGACTTGCGAATACAATGCGACATTGCTGGAGGCCCTGTAGTTTACCCCCAGTGACACATCTGCTGCGTTGTACGTGCGCGCGCCAGAACCACCACCGAACGTTGCGCCGCCCAGTGGCGTGACGCTGACGCTTGAGAACGTGCCAGTTTCTTTGACGTGCTCCACAGATACGGCGGTTGTAAGATCAAGGTTAGAACGCAGGCGGAAACGGGCATCCAATCCAAGCTTTGCCTTTCGCAGGTTTGAGGTCTGAGCAGACACCGTGCCCGCGAACGTACCGCCGGTTTCTGTGTAACCGTCCAGTTCAGCCCTGTGGCTCGACAGGCCTGCAAAAGGCGTGAGCGTTAGGTTCTGGCTGGTTTGCATTGCATATCCAACGCGCCCTTGAAAACCTGTGTAGTTGCCCGATGTGCTGCCCGATGAGGTTTCGGTTGTTGCGCCGTTTAGATAATTGCGATCAATGTCTCCATCCAACGCCATGCGAGAAGCTGTAAACAACAACTCGATGCCGGTAGGGGCGGGGGCGTAGGTCAAGAACAGCCCCGCGCCAAGCCCGTGAATGGAAGATCGAGAGCCCAATGCGCTGGTCGTAGTCGATTGGTTTACCACCAATGCACTTAGGCCAAAATCAAGTCCACTGCCGTTTGACTTGAGTTTCAAACCCACTCCGCCTGACCCAACTTCACGTGTGGCAATTCCAGTATCGAGCACGCGGCTGCCCTCACCAAAGACAAAAGCCGAATAGGATAATCCACGTCCGACAGAGCCGCGCACGGAGCCTTCAGTGGGTACGGCGGCGCGCGCTTTGCCTGTTTCATCTGAGCGCGCATTCAGACCGGTGAACTCTAGTCCACGATCCAGACCTTGCCCAGATGCGCCGCTCAAGCGTGATGTGTTGGACACGGATTGCACAGAAATTGAAAAATCATCGACGAAGACGACGCCAGTGGCAGGCGTTGTGGCCCCAGAAGCCGGTTCATCATAGACAGCAATAAACGCTTCGTTGCCGGCGGTGGTAAATGCATTTCCGACGATGACAGTGCCGTCATCCGAGATGCCAGTTGCATCTAAAAGCGTTATCCCGGTTTGATCGATACCTTTAGCCGCCAACAAATCACCAAGCGCGGCCATGGAACCACCTTCCCAGCGAAACGCCACATTGCGGGATGCAGCCCTTGATGAGCCAACGACCACCGACCCATCGCCAGAAACGGCATTTGCAGTACTGAAAAAGGGTCCGCCCGGCAGATCACCTAGTCCGGTCATAGTGCCACCTTCCCAGCGAAACGCCTCAAGGCCGGAAGCACTTGTGCCTCGCCCGACGACCACCGACCCATCGGCAGAAACGCCAGTTGCAAAACTGCTATAGATTCCACCCGGTAGATCGCCAAGCCCGGTCATTGTGCCACCGACCCAACGGAACGCCTCACTGCCGGATGCACTGGCGCTTTGCCCGACGACCACCGATCCATCGGCAGAAACGTCGTATGCATTACTAAAAAAATTTCCGCCAGGCAGATCACCTAGCCCAGTCATTGTGCCACCTACCCAGCGAAACGCCTCAGAGCCGGATGCAGAGCGACCTACGCCAACAACCACTGACCCGTCTGCAGAAACGGCCCTCGCAAGACTATTAAAACTTCCTCCCGGTAGATCCCCAAGCCCGGTCATAGTGCCACCTACCCAGCGAAACGCCTCACGGCCGTTGAGGCTGCGGCTTTGGCCGACGACCACTGATCCATCAGCGGAAACGCCAAGTGCAGTACTTTCATAGGTACCGCCGGGCAGATCACCCAGCCCGGTCATGATGCCACCTACTCAGCGATACGCCTCACGGCCGGATGCGCCAGTGCCTCGCCCAACGACCACTGACCCATCGGCGGAAACGTCACCTGCATTACTGCTAAAAATTCCACCCGGTAGATCACCTAAAAAGGTTTGGCTATATTGCTGCGCCACGGCATGTGACGCGGGCACAAACGAATAGAGCCCACCCAGAACAATGCTGGCCAACGCAGTGCACATTCCGGTGCAGCCGCGCAGGTTTTGAGTTTTGGAAGTTATCATTGGTCGTCCCCGGAAGAATAGATGTGTTCACAGATACTTACGAAAAGAATACTAGTCAGGTCAGTGCTGAGTACGTGCCCTTGAGGCGGATATCCAACTTTTTTGCATGCTGTTACGTCATCATGGAAACACTGTGCCTTACATGCTGCACAGCCTAGAGCTATGAAATGATTTCCTTGGGAGACTTAACCGAGGTAGATACCAAACAGCAAAGAGGGCGCATCCTGGCTTGCAGGTTGGTAACTTCTGGGTTTTCCTGCCCCACGGATCAAGCACAAGCTTGTCATGTAATCGGCTTGGTGGTGTTCCAAATAAGCGTTGGTTTGATGTGGGTTTTCCGAAAGCTGTCATTGGTGCAGTCGCAGCGAATTGGTGCTTTGTCCGCAAAACCGCCCTCAAACCGTCAGATGCCGCGCCCGTGCTCCACGCTCAATTGCGGCGGCATGCAGGCGGTCGATGTTCAACTCGTACCGCATCTCTTCGAGCAGCCGCAGTTCGGTTTCTTCCAGCGTCCCGTCCGCTGCGGCCACGTCGCAGGCCAACGCATAGGCGGTTTCATTCAGCCGGTCCGGCAACGCCTCGCGCACGAGGCCAAACAACGCATCAAGCCCGTCTTCCTGTTCGAACAGATCGAACACCATTTGCGCCATCGTGTTCATTCGGTCCACATCGTAGCCCGCAAACACAGGCAGGGTGTTCACCGCGGTGTTGATCTTGACCAGTTCGGCGGTGCGGATGTCCTCATCGGATGCTGATACCGCGATCATCAGGGCCACCAGCGCATCCTGTGCAGTGAGTGAGAGGTTTTCTGTCTCGGACATGGCGGTTCCTTTCGCGCGGTTGCCTCCCTCAATATTGACGCACGCCCTTGCCCGCAATAGGTAGCGGCGGGATCACGTGCGCGGGGCGTGCGGATTCTGACGCGGCTGCGCATTGGGTGCGGCTGACCTATTTTCGGGACACCTCATTCATGTCGAGTTTGCGTGACGCTGCGATGACAAGCAAAGCCTGGCCTTTCGAGGAGGCGCGCAAACTGGTCAAACGCTATGAAAAGGCCCCGCCCAAGAAGGGGTTTGTACTGTTTGAGACGGGGTACGGCCCCTCGGGCCTGCCCCATATCGGCACCTTTGGCGAGGTGGCGCGTACCACAATGGTGATGCAGGCGTTTCGGGTGCTGTCGGATATCCCGACCAAGCTGATCTGCTTTTCAGACGATCTGGACGGGATGCGCAAGGTTCCGGGCAACGTGCCCAATCCCGAACGGCTTGAGCAGCATTTGCAGCGCCCGCTGACCTCGGTGCCCGACCCGTTTGAGCAGTACGAGAGTTTCGGTCACCACAACAACGCCATGCTGCGCCGGTTTCTGGATACGTTCGGGTTTGAATACGAATTCATCTCGGCCACTGAATTTTATGCCTCGGGTCAGTTTGACGAGGTGCTTTTGCGTGCCGCCGAGAAATACGATGACATTATGAAGGTGATGCTGAAATCGCTGCGTGAAGAGCGGCGGCAGACCTATTCGATCTTTCTGCCCATTCATCCTGAAAGCGGTCGGGTGATGTATGTCCCGGTGAAGTCCGTCGATGCGGTGGCGGGTACGATCACGTTCGACACTGAAGTGGGTGAGGAGATGACCCTGCCTGTTACGGGTGGTGCGGTGAAGTTGCAGTGGAAGCCGGACTTTGGGGCCCGTTGGGCCGCGCTTGGCGTGGATTTCGAGATGTATGGCAAGGATCACTCGACCAACACCCCGATCTATGACCGCATTTGCGAGATTCTTGGTCAGCGCAAGCCCGAGCATTTCACTTACGAGCTGTTTCTGGACGAGAACGGCCACAAGATTTCCAAGACGTCGGGCAATGGCGTGTCCATTGACGAGTGGCTGACCTATGCCAGCGCCGAAAGCCTGTCCTACTTTATGTATCAAAAGCCCAAGACGGCCAAGCGCATGTATTTCGATGTGATCCCCAAGGCCGTGGACGAATACCACCAACAACTGCGCGCCTATGCCGGGCAGGACGAGGCCACGCGTCTGAACAATCCTGTGTGGCATATCCACGGAGGCGATGTGCCCACCTCGGATATGGTTGTGCCGTTTGCGATGCTGCTCAACCTCGCCTCGGTGTCTTCGGCCGAGACCAAGGACACGCTGTGGGGTTTTATCCAGCGCTACGCGCCCGGCACAGGCCCCGAAACGCACCCCGGCATGGATAAGGCCGTTGGGTTTGCCGTGCGCTATTACAATGACTTTGTGAAGCCTGCGAAGACCTATCGCTTGCCGACGGATGCGGAACGTGAGGCGCTTGAGGCATTGCGCGCCGAGTTGGCCGCCTATGATGGTCCGCTGGATGACGAGGCGTTGCAGTCGATTGTCTATGCTGTCGGACGGGATCGGTTTGATCCGCTGCGGGGGTGGTTCACAGCCCTTTACGAAGTGCTGCTTGGCGCGTCACAAGGGCCGCGGTTTGGTGGATTTATTGCACTCTACGGGGTAGCTGAGACGGTTGCGTTGATTGATGCCGCCCTTGCGGGTGAATTGACGGGGTAGGGTGGGCAGTATTGCCCACCCTACTACGCGCGCTAGCTCTTTGATCAGAACGAAGGGAGAGCTGCGATGCGCAAGTGGATGATGGGGGCCGCTCTGGCCATGTCGATGGCGGGGATCGCCGTCGCTCAAGGCACCGAGATCGAAGCTGTGATCGGTAGTCAGATCGAGGCGTTCGAGGCGGATGATTTTGCGGGTGCTTTCGCATTCGCATCGCCATCGATCCAAGGTATTTTCCGCACACCCGAAAATTTTGGGCGCATGGTCACCCAAGGCTATCCGATGGTGTGGCGTCCTGCCGAGGTCACCTATCTGGGTCTGCGCCAGGAGGATGGTGCCTATTGGCAGACGGTGCGCATTGTGGATGGCGACGGGGCGGTGCACCTGCTGGATTACCGCATGTTGGAAACCAGAGATGGCTGGAAAATCAATGGGGTGCAGCTGTTGGAAGCGGCGGGCGTAAGTGCCTAGCCGAGTTGGTGGGCGTAGACATTGTTCAGGTATTGCTGATCGTCGATCACGAAATAAGTCTCGCCGACATGTACGAACCCGCGTGCCAGATAGAAGGCGATGGCCGGGCTGTTTTCGGCATTGGTCGCCAGCCAAACCGAAGAGATACCACTTGTTTTGCAATGGTCGAGGGCTGCGGTCAGCAGATGTTTTCCTATGCCTTTTCCGTGGTGCCTTGGTTGGACGTAGAGCGTCGAAATCTCGGTCTCTGATGGGTTGTTCACGGGTGCCGGGTTTTCAGAGGTGACGCGAATGAACCCGTCGATCCCGTTCGTGTTTTCATGGACGTGAATGACCTGTTTCGGGTCTGCAATCAGCGTTTCCATTCTGGCTGTGGTAAATTCCTGCAAGACGTAGTCGGCGAAAAACCCGTTGATTCCGTGGTTGAGGTAGGTGCCCAGCCACACCTCGATCGAGAGGGCGGCCAGACTGGACGCATCCGACATGCGCGCGGCGCGTATGGTCACAAAGACTACCCCATTTTTTCGAGCGCCGGTTTGGGCTCGCTGTCGTGCTCTTCATAAAGGGGTCGCAACCCGGTGATCAACCGGGCCCCTTTGGAGAAAGTGAGGTAGGACCAGAACCAGCTGAAAGCCACGATCAGGGGTTGGCGCACGCCGATCAGGAAATAGATGTGGGCAATGCCCCAGATCCACCATGCCACAAAGCCCGAAATATGCAGTTTGCCAAGGTCGATAACGGCGGCGTGCCGTCCAATGGTGGCGAGATTGCCGGCGTGGGCATAGCGGAATGGGGCAAGGTCGGATTTGCCCTGAACCCGCTGTGATATGAGCTTGCCCACGTATTTGCCGCCCTGTTTGGCGGCTGGCGCGATGCCGGGGACGTCCAGCCCGTCTTTCCAAGGGACTTGTGCGGCATCGCCGATCACGAACACATCGGGGTGGTCCGGCATTGACAGGTCCGGGCCGACGGGTACCCGCCCGGTGCGGTCGGTATCGGCATTCAACCACCGCCCGACGTTTTTCACGGCCACCCCGGCTCCCCAGATTTTGCAGGCCGAGGGAATGAAGGTGCCGGGCAGTTGCACGCCCTTTTCGGTGATATCTTCGACTTGGGTGTTGAGCATGACTTCGACCCCAAGCTTTTCAAGCGACTGTCGGGCGCGGTCCGAGAGTCTGGGTGGGAAGGCCCTGAGGAGCCGGTCGCCTGCCTCGACCAAGATCACCCGTGCGTCGCGCGAATTGATCCGGTGAAAGTCGGATGCGAGCGCGTGATTGGCGAGCTCTGCAATTGCACCCGCCATTTCCACCCCGGTCGGCCCACCCCCAACCACGATAAACGTGAGTTGGCGGCGCTGTTCGGCGTCGGAGTTTGACACTTCGGCCCGCTCGAATGCGACCAGCACCTGTTTGCGGATTTCTGTGGCGTCGATGATCCGTTTCAGGCCCGGCGCGTGTTTTTCCCATTCGTCCCGCCCGAAGTAGGAGTGGTGCGCGCCGCTTGCGACGATGAGGTAGTCATAGTCGAACAGCCCATCCTCTCCGACCACCTGTTTGGCTTCCAGATCAATATCGCGCACCTCGGTCAGGGCGACGCTGACATTGTTCTGACGGTTAAATATCCCCCGGATTGGCCATGCCACGTCTGCCGGTGACAGATCGGCTGTCGCCACCTGATACAGAAGGGGCTGAAAGAGGTGATAGTTCCGCCTGTCGATCACCTTGATGTCGACGGGTGCTTTGGCCAGTGCTTTGGCGGCAGAGATACCTCCGAAACCGGCACCCACGATCACGACTTTGGGGCGGGGGTTGGATGATCTGGACATGATGTTTGGACCTCGGAGGTTTTGCAGGTGCAGCATATATTTAGGCAATGGTTGACCCCAAGTCATCGGGCCGTGGCCCCTTGTGAAAGGGGTGTAACATTCAGTGTGCGTATTTCTGCCTTCTGTTGCGTGGACCGACGGGGTGCCGTCCGGTGGTGTGAGCGTGCGTTAACCCCTCGTTGATACTTCCCTTGCCCGGACAGGTCGGAGCCCCCGACCCGTGCGGTTTGACTGCGAACACTCGGGCCTGACGGCCCCCGGTTAAAAGGGATAAATGGATGAATAAGGCGATCACTGAGGGCGTATTGCTGATGCCGCCCGCCTTTGCGAATGGTCTGGATGTGTGGTCGAGCGGCGATGGAACGCCCGGCTCGGATACATATGAAAATGCACCAAACGCGGCCTTTGTGCCTGCGGATCAGGACTTTGGTGGCTGCCTTGAGGTGCAAAAGATATCGAACACGACCCGCCTGCGCTATATGGGCGAGACCCCGTTGCAGCCGGGGTGCTATATCCGTGTGACGGCCCGCATCAAGGCGATTGCGGGCAGCCTGCCTTCGGTTCGCGTGGCGGGTTATGCTGCGCGTGCGAATGGCACCGCGGTGTCCGGTATCGACACAACCGCCGACAGCACAACGATCACAAGCTACGGCGACATCCTAGAGGTGTCGGCCATTATCGGAGCAGGCAATCGTGGCGGTGTTGATCTGGTATGGGGTGTCGACGCCGTCTATGGCCATTTCGGGATTGATCTGACCGGCCCCAACGGGGGTGTTGTCCGCATTGATGACATCGAAATCGAAGATGTCACATCCGTGTTCCTGCGCGATTTGCTGGCCTATGTCGATGTACGCGACTTTGGTGCGATTGGCGACGGGACGACGGACGACAGCGCTGCGTTCGAGGCGGCTGCGGCGGCTGCAGACGGGCGCACGATTCTGGTACCACAGGGCACCTTCTATCTGGGCAATGATGTCAGCTTTGACGATCCTGCCCGGTTTGAGGGATCCGTCACGATGCCTGTCGACAAAATGCTGTTGCTGCGCAAGAACTTTGATCTGCCCGCCTATATCGACGCGTTTGGGGACGAGGCGCTGGCCTTTGGCAAAGCATTTCAGGCCCTGCTGAACCAATCTGATCACGAAAGCCTTGATATGCGCGGACGCCGTGTTGCGGTGACCGAGCCGCTTGATATGGCCGCTTTTGTACCCAATCGCCCGGTCTATGCCACCCGCCGTTTGATCCGAAATGGGCAACTTGAGGCTGCAAATGGTGATTGGGACACCATCGTTGCGACCTCGCCTGCGACCTATTCGGCCTCTAATTCCCGCCGCCTCACCAATGTGACGAATATCGCCAATATCGAGATTGGGTCGCTGGTTGAAGGCAACGGTGTGGGGCGCGAGATCTATGTTCTGGACAAGAACGTGGGTGCCCGAGAGATCACGCTGAATGCCCCGCTGTTTGATGCGGAAGGCACCCAGACCTTCACGTTCCGCCGCTTCCGGTACATGGTTGATTTTAGTGGGTTCCAGAACCTCACGAAGTTCATCATGGCCGACATTGATTTCCAGTGTAACAGCCGGTGCAGCGGTATCATGCTGGCCCCGAGTGGTCCGGCATTCGAGTTGCAGGACTGTTTCATATCGCGCCCCATTGATCGGGGTCTGACCTCGATCGGGGTGGGGTGTCAGGGCATGCTGATCAGCCGCTGTCAGTTCCTGTCTGCCGAAGAGGCGGTGGATGTTGCGGATCGTGTGAGCATCGGGCTGAACGTGAATTCCAACGACGTCAAAATCCGTGATTGCCGCGCCACGCGGTTCCGCCATTTCGCGCTGCTTGCGGGGCAGAACCACCTTGTCAGCGGCAACCACTTTTTCCAGGGGGACGGGGTGCCTGACGGTATCCGGACCGCAGGCATGGTGTTCATGTACAACTACGCAGGCTGCGTGATGTCCGGCAATTATGTCGACAACTGCTTTATCGAGTGGACGAATGAACGTGACCCCACACCGGCCTTCACCGGCGGGTTTTCCTTCAGTTCGCTGTCAATCACCGACAACGTGTTCTTGTCCGGTGATGTGCCGCCCTGGTTCAGCTATTTCGTGATTAAGCCGCATGGGGCCGGACATTTCCTGAATGGGGTCACTGTATCGGGCAACCGGTTCCGATCTATCAACGGTAGTATTGAGCGGGCCGAGCGGGTGGATACGAGTATTTCCGATCTTGATTACAATCGGAACCAGTCTGTTCATTATGTTGGCAACTCGTATCACAATGTGTCGGAGCATGCCGAAAACCCGCTGGTGATCGCCCATACCCAAAACACCAACGCGCGCACGTGGACGATCGGGACAGCCAAGAAGCTGCCGTTCCTGAGCTATTGCCAGTTTGTCGACAGCGTCGTGTTGTCTGAGGATTTGCAGAATGCGGCGAATGCCAAAGTCTATGAGACCCCAATTGGGCGTGGGCGTGTGGGGCCCAACCAAGATCAGTTCTCACTTGAGTTTCCGACTGAAGTGCGTGGTCAGGTGCGCGCGACCGTTCGCATGGACCGCTGAGTGGGGTGGGGCGCGGGTGTCTGACCTTCGCCCCCGTCACTCTAGAACGTGCGCCAAATACCGAGTTTGAGCGACAGAACCCCATTGTCGGATTCAACCCCGATCTGAAATGATGGTGTCTTTGGCGTGGGTTGCCAGATCAGCGACGGCGCATATGTGAAGAAATCTCCCGAGTCCGTGCCGGTGTAGAAGACCTGCATCATCACCTTGAAGCGCTCACTTAAATTGACGCCGATAGTGGTGTCGAGCTTGCGAATATCGCTTGCATCCCCTTTCGCCCATTCCACCGCGGCATCGATTGCAAGCCACCCGCTGGTTTCACCGATCGACAGCCCGCGGCCGTAGCTGAGGCCGGTCCGCATCATCGGTTCGAAATCCAGCCCAAACGTTCCCCCAAGCCCGATCTCGTAGGCCAGCTTGTATTGCTTGTTGCCGGTGCTGATCGGCAGGCGTGCGAACAGGAATGCAGACCCTTCGCCAAGTCGTCCCTGAGGCAGATTGGCATCGCCTTTGAACCCCAGTGTCAGCTTTGGACGCAGGCCATATTCGGCATAGACGGCACCATCGGTTTCGCCGTTCTCATCCACCGTGCCACTGAACGCCAGAAACCCCGTCTTGTGCTCGCGCAGCCATGCCCCGGCGCAGGCCGGGTATGCCGCAAGGCTCAGCATCAGGACAAGCAGGGCGCGGATCACGGGGGCGGCTCCGGTTAAGGTTAACAGAAAATGACTTGGCCTGAGTTTGGTTAATAATCCCTTACGATGCCCTCGCTTTGCCGTTTGTTTGACTTAGGTAGCCGGGCATGGATTTATCGGTCGAGAATGTTCAGTCCTATCCGCGCCCACCTGCGCTTGAACCCGTGCCCCAACGCGTGCGCGCGCTGTTTGCAGGTGTATGCGTGGCGGATAGTGTATCCGCCTTACGGGTTCTCGAAACCCATCACGCCCCCACCTATTACCTGCCCCGTGCCGATGTTCTTGCGGAGCTTACCCCTGCGGCGGGCGGGTCTTTTTGTGAGTGGAAAGGGCGGGCCCAATATTGGGATGTTAGCATTGGCGGTCAGACGGCGCAGTCTGCCGCTTGGAGTTATCCCGCCCCCAGTGACCGATTTGCAAACCTCAAGGACCGCGTGGCGATCTATGCTGGCAAGATGGAGGCGTGCTTTGTCGGGGAGGTGCGTGTCATCCCGCAACCGGGTGATTTCTATGGCGGATGGGTGACCCCGAATTTGCAGGGTCAGATCAAGGGTGCCCCGGGAACCCACCACTGGTGATACCCAATTGTGCGGATGTGTGACGCGTCGTGAGACCCTACATATACGCCAAATCTGGAAGAGGAGACATGCCATGCAATGCCCCATCGACGGAACCCAATTGGTGATCACGGATCGCAGCGGGGTCGAAATCGATTATTGCCCGCAATGTCGCGGCATCTGGCTGGATCGCGGCGAGTTGGACAAGCTTATCGAGCGGGCTGAGGCCTATGCGCCGCCTCCGCCGCAACCGCAGGTCAGCCGCGGCTATGACGATCCGCGCCATGTGCAGCATCACCGGGGCAAGAAGAAAAAGGGGATGGGCAGCCTGTTGGGCGACATCTTTGATTTCTAGGCTATCGGTGTTTGGGTGCAGTCCCGAAAGCGCTGCACCGGCTCTGCCGCGTCCTTGAGCGAGACCGTGACCGCCGCCGTTGCCGTGAAAGCGGTGGCGGTTTCGTTATGTTGGAGGCCGTCGAGCACATTGCCAAAGCCGCTATCGGTGACGGTCAGCGTGTTGCCTTGCGTCTGGTGCCGTGGGGTCGAGATGGTGTTGGGACGGGGGCCTGTGAATGCCATTGAGAATGCAGGCGCTTGTGGCCACCCCTGATCGCTGGTGAGAGTGATGGCGTAGGTCTTGGTGGCGTGGTCATAGGTGAGCTTGACCTCAACGCCAGGTTCGATGTGGTCGAGGGTGCAGATGGGAGACGGGGTGAAGGTCCACGCGTGTGCAAGGGTGGGGAGGAGGAAGACTATGAAAAAGCGCATGCTGCAAAGGTAGACCTCAGCGTAGAGTGGGCAATGTTGCCCACGATATATGATTGGTTAACCTTGCTTTGGCAATGTGGGGGCATGTCCACTTACCGACGTTTACGCGTGCCCGGCGCGACCTATTTCTTTACATTGGCTTTGGCTGATCGGCGCAATGACCACCTTGTCCGTCATATCTGCGCGCTACGCAAAGCCTATGCTGCCACCTGCGCAGAACACCCATTCGAGACACGCGCGATCGTTGTTTTGCCAGACCATTTGCATGCCGTCTGGGCGCTACCACCGGGCGACAGTGACTTTCCCGAACGGTGGCGTAAGATCAAGGCCCGCTTTTCAAATGCGGTTGGAGGAGATTTTCCACGCAGCCCCAGTAAGATGGCCAAGCGCGAGTGTGGCCTTTGGCAGCGCCGATATTGGGAACACATGATACGTGACGAGGCGGACTATCGCGCGCATGTCGGGTATTGCTGGTTCAATCCGGTCAAGCACGGGGTGGTGGAGCGGCCAACTGACTGGCTTCATTCCTCGATCCATCGCGATATGCGGCGTGATCTGGTGGACCTTGCGTGGTGTGATTTGCCGCGGAAAATCGAAGTTGGTGAGTAGGGTGGGCAATATTGCCCACCTTACCGCCCTCGCCGCTTTACATTCCCGCCGCGCTGACCGGCCCGACCCGCTGTACTGCGTCCTGACGCTTTCTTGGCATCGCCCACCGCTTTTTCCACCGCATATTGCCGCGCCATCGGATCGTCCGCGACCACCAGATCGACCGCCTCAAGCCGCTTGACCTCGTCGCGCAGCCGTGCGGCCTCTTCGAACTCCAAATTCTCGGCCGCTTTGCGCATGTCGGTGCGCAGCCCGTCCAGCACGGTTTGCAGGTTGCCCCCCGCCAGCGGGTTGTCGATCTTGGCTGTGACGCGCGACTGATCCGTGTCGCCCTTGTAAAGCCCGGCCAGCACATCCTCGACGTTTTTTTTGACCGTCGCGGGCGTGATCCCGTGTTCGAGGTTATAGGCCTCCTGTTTGGCGCGGCGGCGGTTGGTTTCACCCAGTGCGCGCTCCATCGAGCCGGTCACCTTGTCGGCATACATGATCACCCGGCCATCCGCGTTGCGTGCGGCGCGTCCGATGGTTTGTACCAATGAGGTTTCCGAGCGCAGGAACCCTTCCTTGTCTGCATCCAGAATCGCGACCAGCCCGCATTCAGGAATGTCGAGCCCCTCGCGCAGCAGGTTGATCCCGATGAGCACGTCAAAGGCACCAAGCCGCAGATCGCGCAGGATCTCGATGCGTTCCAGCGTGTCGATATCGGAGTGCATGTAACGGACCTTGATGCCCTGTTCGTGCATGTATTCGGTCAGATCCTCGGCCATGCGCTTGGTCAGTGTGGTGCACAGGGTGCGCATCCCGTTGGCGGTGACCTTGTGGACCTCGTCGATCAGATCATCGACCTGCATGCCGACGGGCCGGATTTCGACGGGCGGGTCAAGCAACCCCGTGGGCCGGATCACCTGTTCGGTGAACACGCCGCCTGATTGCTCCAGCTCCCATGCTGCGGGAGTGGCGGAGACGAACACCGATTGGGGACGCATGGCGTCCCATTCCTCGAACTTGAGGGGGCGGTTGTCCATGCAGGAGGGCAGGCGGAAGCCATGTTCTGCCAGCGTGAACTTGCGCCTGTAGTCGCCCTTGTACATGCCCCCGATCTGGGGGACAGACACGTGGGATTCGTCCGCAAACACGATGGCATTGTCGGGGATGAACTCGAACAGGGTCGGGGGCGGCTCACCCGGCGCACGCCCTGTCAAATAGCGTGAATAGTTCTCGATGCCGTTGCACACGCCCGTGGCTTCAAGCATCTCAAGATCAAAATTGGTGCGCTGTTCCAGCCGTTGCGCCTCAAGCAGCTTGCCGTCGCCCACCAGTTGATCCAGCCGGGTGCGCAGCTCTTGTTTGATGTTGATGATGGCCTGCGACATCGTCGGTTTCGGAGTCACATAGTGCGAGTTCGCATAGACCCTGATATGTTCCATCGTGTCCGTCTTTTCGCCCGTCAGCGGGTCGAACTCGGTGATGCTTTCCAACTCTTCACCAAAGAAAGACAGCCGCCATGCGCGGTCATCAAGGTGGGCGGGAAAGATTTCAAGGGCGTCGCCGCGCACCCTGAAGGTGCCCCGAAAGAAAGCTTGGTCGTTGCGTTTGTATTGCTGGGCCACAAGATCCGCGATCACCTGCCGCTGGTCATAGGATTTGCCAACGCGCAGGTCCTGCGTCATCGCCCCATAGGTTTCGACCGACCCGATCCCGTAGATGCACGACACCGAGGCCACGATCACCACATCGTCGCGCTCCAGCAGGGCTCGCGTGGCAGAGTGGCGCATGCGGTCGATCTGTTCGTTGATCTGGCTTTCTTTTTCTATGTAGGTGTCGGAGCGGGCCACATAGGCTTCGGGTTGGTAGTAGTCATAGAAGCTGACGAAATACTCGACCGAGTTCTCGGGGAAGAACCCCTTGAACTCGCCATAAAGCTGGGCAGCGAGGGTCTTGTTGGGGGCGAGGATGATAGCCGGGCGCTGCGTTTCCTCGATCACCTTGGCCATGGTATAGGTCTTGCCCGTACCCGTCGCCCCAAGCAGCACCTGATCGCGATCACCTGACAAAACACCTGCGCTCAGCTCTTTGATGGCGGTGGGCTGGTCGCCTGCGGGCTCGAATTCGGTGTTCATCACCAGCCGCTTGCCGCCCTCAAGTTTCAGGCGGGTGCGCACATCCTCTGCCGGGTTGGACAGAAAGGTTTCGGCTTGATCGGTGTGGACATGGGGCATGCGTGCGTCTCCTTGGGTCTCTATCTGTCACGCGCATGCGCAGATGCAAGGTGTACCCTTGTCAATTCCTGTCAGCAGGGCGCGGATTTCACCAACCTAAGTGCTGGGTGTGTGCAACGGCATCGGCGTGTCCAGACCCTTGAGAGCTTGGGTCGACACATGCCGCATCGGGACGTCAGCGATGGCTGCGACTGTGTCGGACACCAGGATGGTCTGGCTCAGTCGCCTGCAAAAGGATTCGACCCGCGAGGCGATATTGACTGCCTGGCCCAGAATGGTGAAGTCGATCCGGGTGCGTGCGCCCACATTGCCATACAGGACCTCACCGTAATGGATGCCGATCCCGAAGGGCACGGGCAGGTCTGCGAGTACCGCGATCCCTTGAGCGGCATGAGAGGCGGCGATGGCCTGGCGACAGGTGCTTTGGCGTCCCTGATCGGTGCCGTCACTGGGAAACAGGGCCAGCACCCCGTCGCCCATGAACTTGAGGATTTCACCGTTCGTGGTGTCGACCGCTTCGGACATGACCTCGAAATAGGTGTTGGCGATGGCCAGCGCCTCGCTGGCCGGGCGGGTGGCATTGAGGGCGGTCCAGCCCCGGATGTCGCTGAACAGGATCGCCGCCTCGATCGTTTCGATATTGCCGCGGGTAATCTGGCCGGCCAGCACCCGCTGCCCGGTACGTGCGCCCAGATAGCTGGTGGCGATGGCGGTGGCGAGGCGATGGTTGCCGTGGGCCTCGGCAATGGGGCAAAGTGCATTGGCGATCCGGTGCAGCAGGTCGATATCCGCGTCGGAAAACCCGGTCGGGGCGTTGGACACAAAAATCACCATCCCACCGGTGCCCGCCACGAAATCAAGGGGCAGTCCGAAATAGTCAGTGGCCCCGCGATCCCGCAACTCGCGCAGCACAAGATGATCGGACGGGGCGAGCGGCGCAGTCAGTTTCCGGCGCAGCGGGGCACCTGTTTCGGCAATCACGGCCATCGGGCTGCCGATATAGGCGGGACGGGTTTCCAACCCGTGTGGCGCGTCGGATTGGGTGATGGGGCCGGTGTCCGCTTCCCATAACACACTTTCGGCTTCGGTCAGCGGGTGCGTCGTGCGCATGCTGAGGCGCAGACGCATCAGCGGCACACCCGCATCGCACAGCCGCTCGGCCAGCCCATAAACCATCCGATCCAGCCCAAGCTGCCGCCCGGTCGTCAATATCCAGTCCACATGTGACAAAGCGGGTGCCATGGCCGCACCATAGGATCCGTTTGCGTGCCGAGACAATTCGCATCTTGCGACAGAGGTCACAATTGTCGATATATCCCTGACACGCTTAGGAGCCTACTCATGCGCGCACGCATCTTTCAGCCTGCCAAAACGGCCATGTCCTCGGGCAGTGCCATGACCAAGCATTGGGTGCTCGAATTTGCGCCCGCCAGCGCCCGCTCGCTCGACCCGCTGATGGGGTGGACGTCATCTTCGGACACGCAGGCGCAGGTGCGCATGTCCTTTGACACCAAAGAGGCGGCCCTTGATTACGCCAGCCATCACGGCATCGATGCGATCGTGCAGGAGCCGAACAAGCGGCGCGCCAACATCCGCGCAGGCGGCTACGGCGAGAATTTCGCAACCGGGCGGCGCGGGGCATGGACGCACTAAGCGTCACCCAGGACACAGCCGCCACGCCGGATGTCCACGCCCTCTTGATCCGACATTTTGAGTTGATGCGCGCCGCATCACCGGCCGAAAGCTGTCATGTGTTGGAACCTGGCACGTTGCTCGACACGGGGGCGGTCCTGTTTGCAGCGCGCAGTGAGGGCACATTGCTGGGCGTTGGCGCGCTGGCCACACTTGAGCCCACACACGGCGAGTTGAAATCCATGCACACGGCGGCTGCCGCGCGAGGGCGCGGGGTGGGGGCCGCCCTTGTGGCGGCTTTGATGGACCACGCCCGTACCCGTGGCATGACCCGGCTTAGCCTTGAGACGGGATCGGATGCGCTCTTTGCCCCGGCGCGGGCGCTTTACAGCGCGCATGGGTTCACTTTGTGCGCCCCGTTCGGTGATTATGTGCTCGACCCGCTCAGCGTTTTTATGACGCGCACGCTTTGACATCTTGCCACCTGCGCGCACCTGCGCCATGACTGATCCCGCGCGGTCCCGTAGCTCAACTGGATAGAGCACCTGACTTCTAATCAGGATGTTGAGGGTTCGAGTCCTTCCGGGATCGCCAGCTTTTCCATGCAAAGCGTCAGGCGGGTTTTATCTTCACGTTACGCTATTGGGCCAAAGCTGGAGAGGTTGCCGGTCTTTCAGGTTGCATCCGAGGTTGGGTTTGAAGCCATTTTTACGGTCCTCGATTACTGACAAACTCACTTAATTCACCCTTTTGGAGGTCGTAGATGATACCCCACGCAGCAAAGCCTCCGTCGCAAAAAATTATAGCATTGTCGCCCTGCATGCCACTAAGTGCGACGCTGTGCGCCAAGTAGGACGCGTAAATGTACCTGTTTCCACCTCTCTCGAAACCAACAAACTGTGCTCGGTATTTCGCTAAGTCTGGGTTTCTCCCTAGTGCGGCGTAACGCAATTGTCCTTCCATCAAATGGTCTTGCAGATACGCCTTTTGGGCGAAAAAATGTCCAAGTCGCTGTTCTAATTCCCCGATTTCATTTTCCTGCGGCAACCAGACGGCACCGTCAGGTGTCGGCGCTCTGCGTGAACACTGTTTGAATAAACCGGGGGCTTCCTCCAATGAAATTGAAAGAGGCCCCGCTTCGGACAGGCCTTTCCAATCTGCGGCTCTATGGCTGCTCGCAAACGCGTGGAAGGATAGAACCATCACAAACACCGCTACGAAGGCTATGGTTGTTAGAGACCTGCGTGAAAATTTCAAAATCTTAAAACCCTGAACTGAATGATATATCGGGGTGCTGCATCTGGTTTTCAATGTCACTAAGCTCCGCATACGGGACCTTCGAGCGCCCCGCTGCGAAAGTCGGGCTTGAGGCCAGTCTGACCGATGCTGCGCTTGGCACCAAAAGGGCGGCGCAAAAGCGTGACAGGTCCAGGTTCGATCAACAATTTGAGGCAGTCACACGCTCTCTTCCTGATGAGGAACTCCAAGACTCTCGCATCCAGATCGATTTTCAGGAATCCTAAGGCTGGTGCAATTTGTTGACATCGGGCCATTAGTTGGTACCCCAATCGCCTGTTGGTAAACTTGAACAAACGTAAGATGGTGGTTGAAGATGCAAGCTGATGTAACAGACAAAGACGGGAAGCTGCGGGTTCACCAACAGTTTTGCTTTGCGCTTTATTCTGCCTCACGCGCTGTGACCAAAGCCTATGGCATTTTGTTGAAAGAGCTTGGTGTGACCTACCCGCAATATGCAGCGCTGATGTTGCTGTGGGAGCAAGACGGGATCCTTATCAGTGATATCGCAGCGTCTCTGGAGCTGGATGGAGGCACCGCGACCCCTCTGGTTCAACGGCTTGAGAAGCTGGACTTCGTCACACGGGTGCGGTGCGACGAGGATGAAAGACGTGTAAGGGTCTTTTTGACGGACCAAGGTAAGGCGCTGTTTTGCAAAGCCCTCGAGATACCTCACGGACTAGGGGAAGCCACGGGACTGGATGGGCAGACTGCACATCGCATCGTCGATGAAATGCAAGATATCAAAAGCAACATTGCTGACTGGCTGTCACAAACCCAAGAGTAGAACACGAGAACAGGGTCACGGTTTTGTGTAGGATTTAAACTGGTGCACCAATTATTTGTATGCCAATTAGTTTATGTATCTCATCTCCAAAGGAGCCTCCCATGTATTTTCGATCCCTATTTCTCGGTGCTGTTGCCAGTGCGCTGATCTTGCCAATGGCCGCACTCGCAGAGTCCGGCAAAACTGTTGTTCTGGTCCATGGTGCCTTTGCTGACGGGTCATCCTGGAACAAGGTTATTCCGCTCCTGCAAGAAGAGGGATTGAAAACAATTGCGGTCCAACTGCCAATGACTTCCCTTGCCGATGATGTGGCCTTTACACAGCGCGCCATTGACAACGCAGAAGGTGATGTCGTCCTTGTCGGACATTCCTGGGGGGGCGTCGTCATTACGGAAGCCGGTGCTGACGAACAGGTGGGCTCTTTGGTGTACCTTTCCGCCTTCGCGCCAAAGGCCGGCGAGCACATCCACGATATCCTCGACGATGCTCACAAAACGCGCGGCATCCCCACCGTGGATGGTTTCAAGACGCCGATCGTCGATGAAAATAAATTCATTCGCCTGTCAGAAGAAACGATCGTCGAGTATTTCGCTCCCGACATCCCCCAAGCGGATGCTAAACTGATCGCAGCATCACAGGGCCGTCTGCACGCCGCCGCGCTTGATCAGGCACCCAACGTTCAGGCGTGGGACGGAAAACCATCCTGGTACATCGTTGCCGCGAATGACCAGATGATTGCCCCTGCCGTTCAACGGGAACAGGCCGAGCGGATTGGCGCACACACGGTAGAAATCTCTGCAAGCCACGTTGGCATGCTCTCCAAGCCTCAAGATGTGGCAGATGTGATCATTGACGCTGCAAAATGACATCCAGCCGCGCGCGCCTGCTTCCTGGGTGCGCGCTTTCTCTTTCACTTCCCCTCTATATGGACAAAAACATGACTGATTTCCCCTCTCACGACGTACAAAGCGCCCCCGAAGGGTCCAAACCCCTGCTTGAGGCGAGCCAAAAAGCATTCGGCCGCCTTCCCGGTCTCCACAAGGTGATGGCTGAAAGCCCGCAGGTGCTGGAAGGTTACCAGGTTCTGCACAAGCTGTTCACCGAGACAGCGTTTGACGCGGACGAGATGACCGTTGTCTGGCAAACGATCAACGTGGAGCACGAATGCCACTATTGCGTTCCGGCCCACACAGGCATTGCAAAGATGATGAAGGTGTCGGACGAGATCAGCCAAGCCCTACGCAATGAAACACCACTGCCAACTGCCAAACTCGAGGCCCTGCGTGTCTTTACTCTGCGTATGCTACGCGGGCGGGGCAATGTCACCGAGGCCCAAATGCAGGAGTTCTTTGAAGCAGGTTATGGCCACCGCGCTGTGCTGGATGTTATTCTTGGCCTCGCTCAAAAAACGATGTCAAACTACATCAACCATGTGGCTGAGACGCCGCTGGACGACGTTGTAAAACCATTGGCATGGACACGCGGCGAAAACCCCGTCGCTGCCTGACACCTCTGTTTGGCCGAAAATATTCGAGCCGGGACAATGGCCCGGCTCGTTTTTATTATTGTCCGATTTGTCCCGCACACCGGACCATCAAGCGCCCCGCTACCTTAAGTCCACTTTGGGCCAATATTGCGTGATGCGACCATTTGATGGGGCACGAAAAACCACCGCATCCTGTCAAAAAAGCCCCCCGCTGATCGCTACCGTCTTGTTCGAAAGGCAGCGATGCCCAAGGCGCAGCCGCTTTGCACGACTGCCCGCCAGGGAGAGATATTTGGATCCGGGTCCTTGCCACTGGCCATGCGGCGAATTTGCGTCTCGTAATATGTGATTGCCAGCATGAACATCTTGTCCAGTTTCTGAACTCCGGTGGTCGCGCGGCCCACGTCGCAGCGATAGCTGGCATCTCGCGCCGCATTTTGTGGCAGTTCGGGGTCCACGCTCAACGCACGTGCGATACCGACGAAATCTGTTGCCCCAGAGGCCAGCGCATCCTCCATCCCAGCCACGGATCAGAACCCACCGGTCACGACTGCGGGAACATCCGTCAACGCCCGGGCCCGCGTTGCGAAATCCAGAAGGTAGGCCTCGCGGGCCTGCGTCGACTGTTTTGCGCCGGTCATTGCGGGGTTTTCATAATTGCCGCCGGAAATCTCGATCCGATCAGTCCCCTCGTCCGACAGGGCGCGGATCAGGTCTTGGGCATCTGCGCCCTCAAACCCGTCTTTCTGGAAGTCTGCGCTGTTCATCTTAATCGACACCGGGAATTGTGTGCCCACCTCACGCCGGATCGCGCGCAAGATCTCGAGGACAAAGGTACGGCGTTTGGCGGGGGAGCCGCCCCATGCGTCATCGCGCCGATTGTGGTGGGGCGACAGAAACTGGTTGACCAGATACCCATGTGCGCCGTGAATCTGCACCCCGTCAAACCCAGCAATCTGCGTCAGCTTTGCGGTTTTGGCAAAACGCTCGATGATCTCCAGAATCTCGCCCGGCTCCAGTGCGCGCGGGCGGGCAAAGGCCGCATCCAGCCCTTGCCCCAATGCAACCGCACTTGGGGCGACGGGTTGGGCTGTCAGAAATTTCGGGCTTTGTTTGCCGGGATGATTGATCTGCATCCAGAATTTCACATCGGGGTTGGCGGTGTGCACCGCGTCAGCCCAGTCCTTGAGGGGGTAAGGTCGGTGCCCTGTTCCAACACGACATTGCCCGGCTCGCCCAACGCAATGCGGTCGACCATGACGTTGCCTGTAACCAGCACAGCCGTCCCGCCTCTGGCCCGCCGCTCGTAGACCCTGATGTGGTCCTGGGTGGGCAGGTGAATGCCCTGTCTCGCCATTACCTCGCTCATCGCGGATTTGAAGAACCGATTTTGAACGCGACGATTGGGGCCAAGATCGAACGGGGTGAACGGGGTGGGGGCGTGGTCTGGCGGCGTCACAGTAGGGCGATCCATCAATATCAATGGAGTGGAGGGCAGTCTGCATCGCGCCACCTTAGCGGGATATGATCCTGTCGCAATTGCCCGCGCCACAAGACGTCGGGACACGTGGGGCAACCGCTGGACGTCCTTGCCCGGTCTGCTATCACCCATGCACCGTTTACCCATGGCCCTTGGGCCTGTACGCCATCGTCTTGCGCCCCCGAATTGGAACCTGACCCATGACATCCAACACCCGCATTGTCCTTTCCAGTGATCACGCAGCCATCGAAATGCGCCAAGCCATCGCTGCGCATATCAAGGCACTTGGCTGGGAGGTGGTCGATATCGGCCCGACATCACCCGAAAGCACGCATTACCCGATCCATGGTCAGGCGGCTGCCCACAAGGTGGCATCAGGCGATTGCCGGTTCGGGATCATCCTGTGCGGAACAGGGCAGGGGATTATGATGGCCGCCAACAAGGTGGCAGGTGTGCGGTGCGGGGTATGCCTTGATACGTTTTCGGCCCGTATGATCCGCGCGCATAATGACGCCAATATGCTGTCTATCGGTGCGCGGGTGGTGGGCGAGGGGTTGGCGCTTGATCTGGTTGATGCGTTTTTGACGACCGAGTTCGAGGCGGGCCGACATGCCACGCGCGTCGATATGATCGAGGGCGCATCCGCCTAGGACGCACGATTGCGGTGCCCTCGCAGGGTGAGCGGTGATTTCAC
Organism: uncultured Tateyamaria sp.; assembly: GCF_947497045.1. Lineage (GTDB taxonomy): Bacteria > Pseudomonadota > Alphaproteobacteria > Rhodobacterales > Rhodobacteraceae > Tateyamaria. Next base: position 110,229 of record NZ_CANMEU010000007.1, read on the forward strand.
CCATCTTTGGTTCGTAAGCGGACGGTAGTCCTTTGCCTAATTTGCGGTGATGACGGCAGTGCCCGCTAAAAGTTTTCATATCGCACACTTGCGCGACGTATTTTTCACTGCAATGCTTCATTTGTGAGCAGAATAAGAACGCATATGCGATATGCGCTGATCGGCTTGGCGATGTCGGCGGGACCTGCCGTCGCCCAGGACACCCAGTTGCACATCTTTGCCGGATGCACCGGTCGGATTTCGGCGCAGATGGAACATGCCTGGTTGATGAACGATGCCCGCGCAGAGGAACTGGCCGACCTGCGACTGACATTCGTCGGCATTCTCGAAGCGATCATGCCCGCCGATCAGGCGCGCGACACGCTCAACCATCGGATCGAGGTCAAGCGCGCGCATTCCGCCATGCTGACCACAGCATCGTTTGGCACCGATCCAAGGCGCGCAAAGATCGCGCAAAGAACCGCCCGGATTAAGCTGGACGCGTGTCGGGACTTGCTGCTCGACAGCTAGGACCTGTCAAAAATCGAGCCGCCCCCGCTTAATAAACGCGCATCCGGCCCGATTGCAGCCCAAAAAGTAGCCAACCACAGGCCTGCGCCCATTTATCAGGCATCTGCGACTCGGCCCGCCCAAGCGTATCTTCATAAATGCCCAAGCGGCCCCTTGGGGTCGTGTGAATGTGCGGCAGTGTTGGCCTTGGAAAACCTTAAACACCACCGCACACGGCAACATCAAAGTGCCGGGGGTGATATGAGGACAAACCGCTGTGTCCGCAATCCCTTCGGCGCCACGCGCTAAAGGAAAAACGATGAAAAACCCCATTCTTGGAACCACCGCTGCTGTGCTGATGGCCAGCGCGATGCCTGCACTGGCACAGGATTGTCCGATCAAGGTCGGCGTGCTGCACTCGCTGTCGGGCACCATGGCGATCTCGGAGACGACGCTGAAGGACACGATGGAAATGCTTGTCGAACAGCAAAACGAGGCGGGCGGCGTGCTGGGTTGCCAGCTTGAGGCGGTCGTGGTCGACCCGGCCTCTGACTGGCCGTTATTTGCGGAAAAGGCGCGCGAGTTGCTGACCGTCCACGAGGTCGATGTGATCTTTGGCAACTGGACATCCGTCAGCCGCAAATCCGTGCTGCCCGTGATCGAGGAGTTGAATGGCTTGCTGTTCTATCCCGTCCAATATGAGGGTGAGGAGTCGTCCAAAAACGTGTTCTACACCGGGGCGGCCCCCAACCAGCAGGCGATCCCTGCCACCGACTATTTCCTTGAGGAACTGGGCGTTGAAAAGTTTGCCCTGCTCGGCACGGACTATGTTTACCCGCGCACGACCAACAACATCCTTGAATCCTACCTCAAGTCCAAAAGTATCGCCGCCGAAGACATCTTTGTGAACTACACGCCCTTCGGCCACTCGGACTGGTCCAAGATCGTGGCCGACGTGGTCGCACTGGGCGCGGATGGCAAAAAGGTCGGCGTGATCTCGACCATCAACGGTGACGCCAATGTTGGCTTCTACAAAGAACTGGCCGCCGCAGGGATTTCAGCGGATGACATTCCCGTCGTCGCCTTCTCGGTGGGTGAAGAAGAGCTTGCGGGCCTCGACACCTCGAACCTCGTTGGCCATCTCGCCGCGTGGAACTACTTCCAGTCCGCGGAATCGGACGCCAACGAGGCATGGGTCGAAGCCTGGAAGGCGCGCATGGGTGAGGACCGGGTGACCAATGACCCGATGGAGGCGCATTATATCGGCTTCAACATGTGGGTGAATGCGGCCACTGCGGCGGGCACAACGGATGTCGATGCGGTGCGCGAGGCGATGTACGGGCAGGAGTTTCCGAACCTGACCGGCGGCACGGCCGTGATGCTGCCCAACCACCACCTCTCCAAGCCTGTCCTTATTGGCGAAATTCAGGACGATGGTCAGTTTGACATCATCAGCCAGACCCCGGAAGTGCCGGGTGATGCGTGGACCGACTACTTGCCGGAATCCGCCGTGCTCAAGTCTGATTGGCAGGAACTGGGCTGCGGGATGTACAACACATCGACCAGCACCTGCGTGCAGATCAAATCCAACTACTGATCTGAAAGACCGGGGGCGGTTTGCCTGCCCCCGGACCCCTTTGAGGATGCGCGCATGAGCCGATTGCTGATCATATTCTGGTGCCTGATCTGTGCCGTTCCAGTGGCGGCTCAGGATGCTGATGCCCCCATCCAGCAGGTTATGCAGGCCCATGCCGTCGAACTTGCCAAGGCTTCGCGCCGCACCATCCAACCTGCGATCGATGCGTTGATCGACAGTGGCCTGCCTGCGGCCCAAATGGTTCTTGAACGCTGGCAGGCCAAAGAGATGTGGCAGGACGAGGCGACGGGCCTGTTCGTCTTTGCCGAGGAAATCGACCGCGACACGATCCGCATCTTTGACGTGTCTGGCCCTGATATCGGCGAAGTACCGGACGAAGGCTACAAACAACTCAAACCCAACAGCGGCGTGCGTGGTCTGATCGCCGCCGCCCTTGTGAAATTCCAGCTGACCAGTGACAGCCCCGCCATTCGCCGCGTCGCGCTTGATGCGATTGCGCGTGACCCGAAAGAAAGCCATCTGCCAGCCCTGCGCGATGCGATCGCGGTTGAGCCGAGCCCAAATCTCGCCGCCCAGATGGAACGACTGGAGCGGTTGCTGACCATTCCCTTTGGTGCGACCGAGGAGGACCAGATCGATGCGATTGCTTATTTCGAAGGGGATCTTGGGGTCGATGTGCGCGCGGCCCTGAACCCGCTGGTCAGTACAACCATCAAAGTGGCCAAGGCCCCGCCCGAGGACCCCGCCGTCATCCGCGTCTTAAAACCCGGCACCGACGCGTTGCCCAAACCCGACGCATACGCGCTGTTGGTTGCCGATGACCTCGCCCCGCCGCTGATCCCTGACACGGCGGTGCGCGAGACGTTGATCGCAAACATCGAAGACGGAAAGGTCGCAGGAGTGCAGGTCGCCACCCTTTCAACCGTGCAGGCCCGCAACGCAGCCTTTGCGACGCTTGTGGCCGAAGGGCGCGCCAACCCCGCAGCGACCGAGCAGGAGATTGACGACCGGCTCGACGCCTATCAGTTCTTCGAGCTTTATACCGGGGCCCCCGCTGTCGCCCTTGCCGCCCAATCGGTGCTGTCGGGTATCGAAACCAAGGTTGCGCTGAACCAGACGGCGGATCTGGCGCTTGATGCCATTTCGCTTGCGTCCATATATTTTCTGGCCGCCATCGGGCTTGCCATCACCTTCGGGGTGATGGGGGTGATCAACATGGCCCATGGCGAATTCATCATGTTGGGTGCCTATACCGGCTACGTCGTGCAGCTCTTCATCCCCGATCATACGCTGTCCATCCTGCTCGCCATTCCGCTGGCGTTCATGGTGACATTCGCCGCCGGGGTCGCGATGGAGCGTCTCGTGATCCGTTGGCTCTATCATCGCCCGCTTGAGACACTGCTGGCCACGTTCGGGGTATCCATCGCGCTGCAACAACTGGCCAAGAATATCTTTGGCACCCAAGCGCGCCCGCTGACCGCGCCGGGATGGCTGGATGGGTCGATGGTCATCAACGACATCGTCGCCATCAGCTATATCCGCATTGCGATCCTGATCCTCGCGCTGATCTTTCTGGCCGTGTTCCTGATTGTGATGAACCGCACACGGCTCGGGCTGGAAGTGCGGGCGGTCACCCAAAACCCGCGCATGGCGGCCTCCATGGGGATCAATCCGGACCGGATCAACATGCTGACATTCGGGTTCGGCTCGGGCATTGCCGGGATCGCAGGCGTCGCCATCGGACTTTATGCCAAGGTCACGTCCGAGATGGGTGCCGACTATATCGTGCAGTCGTTTATGACGGTGGTTGTGGGCGGGGTTGGCAACATCTGGGGCACGCTGTTGGGGGCCGCCATGGTCGGCACGCTTCAAAAGGGGATCGAGTGGCTGAACCCTTCCAACACGCTGGCGGCACAGACTTACATGATCCTGTTCATCATCCTGTTCATCCAGTTCCGCCCCCGCGGGATCATCGCCCTCAAGGGCCGCGCGGCAGAGGCGTAACAGTATGACCCATACCTCTTCTTTTGACCAAAAATACCGTGAGGGGTCGTCCAACGGGCACCATCGGTCCAGGCGCGATGGACGACGGGCTGGTCCCCAGTCCCGTCCGTTCATCCAGCGCCACCCCTCAGTGATGATCTTCATCGCTTGCCTTGCCCTGTTCACGCTCACAGTCTCGGTCTTGTCGGAAGGGTTCGGGGTCGGCCTCATCTCGACCTCTTTCGTCAAGACGTTGGGCAAGACGCTGTGTCTGTGCCTTGTGGCACTCGCCATGGATGTGGTCTGGGGCTATTGCGGCATCCTCAGCCTCGGGCACATGGCATTCTTCGGCATCGGAGGCTACGCGATCGGGATGTGGCTGATGTATGCGCGCACTGAACTGATCGTAATCCAAAGCCTCGCCGCGGCCCCTCTGCCACCTACGGCGCAAGAAATCTCACAAGGGATCGCCACACAGATTTTCGGGGTCGTGGGCGCCTCTGAATTTCCGCCGATCTGGGCTTTTGCCCACTCGCTTCCGCTGCAACTGGCCGCCGTTGTGCTGGTGCCCGGCCTCATCGCGCTTGCCTTTGGCTGGCTCGCGTTCCGGGCGCGGGTCACGGGGGTGTACCTGTCGATCCTGACCCAGGCGATGACATTGGCCCTCGCGCTCTACCTCTTTCAGAACGACAGCGGCCTGCGGGGCAATAACGGGCTGTCGGGGTTGCAGAACCTGCCGGGGCAGGGGGCCACGCCGCAATCCACGATCTCGCTGTGGTTCCTGTGGGCTTCGGCGCTGGCGCTTGGGCTGGGCTATGTGTTTTGTGCGTGGATGGTGTCGGGCAAGTTCGGCTCGGTCATCCGGGCCATCCGTGATGACGAGGCGCGGGTGCGCTTTCTGGGCTATTCGGTCGAAGCCTACAAGCTGACCGTCTTTACCGTCACAGCGATTATCGCCGCCATTGCGGGTGCGCTTTATTACCCCCAGGCGGGCATCATCAACCCTGCCGAAATCGCACCCATTGCGTCGATCTATCTGGCGGTCTGGGTGGCCATTGGCGGGCGTGGGCGGCTTTACGGGGCGGTGATCGGGGCCGCTTTCGTGTCGCTCTTGTCCACTTGGTTCACCGGCGGGCAGGCCCCCGACACCAATCTGGGGGTCTACACGATCCAGTGGGTGAACTGGTGGACCGTCCTGCTGGGTCTGTCCTTTGTGGTGGTGACCTTGCTGGCCCCCAAGGGCATCGGCGGGCTGTTCGATCTGATCGGCAAGGGGCGCAAACCATGAACACACTTCTGGAAGTGTCCGGCGTGTCCAAGACCTTTGACGGGTTCCGCGCCATCAACAATCTGTCCTTCCAGATTGGTGAGCCTGAGCTGCGCGCGGTGATCGGCCCGAACGGGGCGGGCAAGACGACCTTTATGGACATCGTAACGGGCAAGACCAAGCCCGATGAAGGTCGGGTAATCTTTGGAGAAAAGTCCATCTCGCTGCTCAAACTGAGCGAAAGCCGGATTGCCCAGACCGGGATCGGGCGCAAGTTCCAGCGCCCCACGGTGTTTGAGGATCAAAGCGTAGCCGACAACCTGATGATGGCCTTGAAAAAGGACCGCCGCCCATGGGCAGTGTTGCGATTCCGCCCGCGCCCGCGCGATCACGACGCGGTGGCGCAACTCGCGGATGAGATTGGGTTGATGGATCATTTGACCCGCCGCGCGGGCGACCTGAGCCACGGGCAGAAACAGTGGCTTGAGATTGGCATGTTGCTGGCACAGGACCCGCGCCTGCTGCTGGTAGATGAACCCGCCGCTGGCATGACCCCGGCGGAGCGGGAACACACCACCGACATTCTGGTCGAGGCGGCCAAGACGCGTGCGGTGGTCGTCGTTGAACATGACATGGAGTTCGTGCGCCGCCTCGATTGCAAGGTGACGGTGCTGCATGAAGGGTCGGTGCTGGCCGAAGGATCACTGAACCATGTGACGGCGGATGAAAAGGTAATCGAGGTGTATCTTGGCCGATAATGTTCTCGAAATGCGGGATCTGACCCTGCACTACGGTGGCAGTCAGATTCTCTATGATGTTGATGTCACGGCGGCGCGCGGCGAGGTTACATGCGTGATGGGTACCAATGGTGTGGGCAAGACCAGCCTGCTCAAGGTGATTTCGGGCACACATCCGCGCTCGGGCGGCAGCTATCATCTTGAGGGGCGCGATGTGGGCAGGGTCACCGCGCATGGGCTCGCACAGCAGGGCGTTGCCTATGTCCCGCAGGGGCGCGAGATTTTCCCGTTTCTAAGCGTGCGCGAGAACCTTGAAACCGGGTTTGCCTGTCTGCCCCGCGCCGAGCGCCATGTGCCGGACGAGATTTTCGATCTGTTCCCCATCCTGCGCGACTTTCTGCATCGGCGTGGCGGCGATCTGTCCGGCGGGCAGCAACAACAGCTTGCCATTGCCCGCGCTCTTGTGACCCGCCCGAAACTGTTGCTGCTGGATGAGCCGACCGAGGGCATTCAGCCCAACATCATCAAGCAGATCGGCGAAGTCATCGCGCAACTGCGGGCGCGCGGTGACATGGCGATTGTGCTGGTCGAACAGTATTTCGACTTTGCCCGCGATCTTGGGGATCAGTTTCTGGTGCTGGAGCGGGGCGCGGAAAAGCTGCGCGGCAGGGCTGCCGATATCCCCCGCGACACCCTTCTGGCCGCCGTATCGGTTTAGCGCGTCGACACGGGCCGCGCGGCTTGCCCAACCAGACCCGTGGCAAAGGTGGCATCGTCCTCGGGGCGCAGCAATGCGGCGCGCAGGTGCGCGTCGTCGGGCAGAAGCACAGCGCGGCGCGCCCTGAACCGCCCGTCATAGGGGCCGAAATACAGCGCGCGATGCGAGGCAAAGGGGCTAAGCGCAAGGCGCTGGTCAAAGCTGTGCCCAAGCCCTGACACCGCAAAGCCGGGGGCGGTGGCGACGGGTTCGAGATAGCCCTCGACGGACAGTTGGCGGATCGTCTCGGCACCTTGACGGAACCGGCCCACCTGCACGGATGAAGCCGTCAGAACACCATCCATGAACGCACCGCGTGCGACCACGAACTGACCGGCGGTCAGGCGCAAACCGGCGGGTGGGATCACCGGTGTCTGACCGATCTGCCAGCCCACGTCTGATCCCAATGCCAAAACGCCCGAGACCACATCTGCGCCACTGGCCGGGGTGATCAGGCTGGTGCGCACGGTGCCGTCGGGTTGCCAGACCCCATGGGCGGCCACGCGCCGACCTGTCACGTTGCTTGTCGCGATGTCTGCTTCGATCATAAGCGGTGTGCCATTCACGGCAAAGCCCGTGGCCTGTCGTTGCAGGATCCCGATGAGGGGGATGTCCACATCCACGCGCCGCGCCTCGAACCGCCCTGATCGCATGGCCGCAACGATGCTGAGCGCCACGCCCGACACCAGCGCATCGGACCCGACGGGTTGACCGGCCATGAACAGGCTTGCATCACTTGGCACTTCAACCCGGAGCCCGTTGACCAGAACGCTGCCCGTCCCGGTCATCAGCCCGACAATGCCGGTGCCGCCGATCCCGCCTTCAAACGGATCGTCGCCCAGTTGCACCGTGGGAATCGCAGGGGCACATCCGCTTATGGCGGTGGCACCCATCAGCCCAATCATGTGGCGGCGGTTGATCATGGTCACGTCTCGTCAAGTTCCTGGGGTGCGGGTGCGTCGGCCTCTTTGGTCGTCGTGCGGTAAAAATAGATGCCAAGACGATACCGCTGGCGGGGGCCACCTGTGTTCGCATCGGCGCGATGCAATGCGCTGCTTTGTCGATTCAGCGTCTCGAGCAGGGTCTGGGACTGGGTGCGGGCGGTAGCCTCGATCTGGTCTACGGCCTCGGGCGTCATCTGGTTGTAAAACACGCTGCGCTCAAAGAAGGCCGGGCTGTCTGCCAGCAGGTTTTCGGTGGCGGCAGCCAGATGATCGCCGACATTTGCGCCAAAGAACACCTCTTTGTCGGAGGCGGTTGCGGTGCCGACCACGGCTTCGGCGCGCAGGTGCAACATATCCGCGCGGGCGTCTATCAGCCCGGCGTGCATCAATTCGTCGAGCACGGTGCGCGGGCGCACGTCCTTGCTGAGGCCGCGCACGAGTGTGTCGAAACTGGCGTCATTGTCGGCAGTGCGGGGCAGGGCAATGGGAGCACCCGCCTCGTCTACATAGTCGGGGTGAGACATCCATTGCCCAATGACCGTGGCCAGCAGTGCGCTTTTGCGCCGTGCCTCGGCGGGTGCGCCGTCTTCCTGAGCGCGGATTGTGCGGATGTCCTTGCGGTGCACGCCGGTCAGCATCGCAACCCGGCTATCGGTCAGGGGCTTGTCATCAAGGCGGAAAGACTCTTCGGCCACTTCGACAAAGACCCGCTTCAACAGGCTGTAGATTACGGGGGCCGTCAAACCACGCGCGATCATCGCGCGCACCAAGGGGCGCAGTAAGCCACTGAGAACACGCAAGAAAGCGTCGGAAGAGTTGGTATGATCCTGTTGGGCCATGTGGTGACATTACAGGACGTGGAAATTTTTTCCACGCCAATCCTTGAAATGTAATCTCGATGCGTCAGTTTGTCTCGTGTGGGAAATATTCCCACGAATTAGACTGGGCCACCCGAGCCAATATGTTAACAGGAGATCACCAATGAAACGCCGTTCCTTCATCAAAATGACTGCCGCCGGTGCAGCACTTGCCGCCCTCGGGGCCTGCGCAGAAATGAACACCACGCCAGATATCGTCGACACCGCCGTCGCCGCCGGGTCCTTTACCACGCTTGTGGCCGCGGTGCAGGCCGCCGGTCTGGTGGACACGTTGAAATCCCCCGGCCCCTTCACCGTATTTGCACCCACGGACGAAGCCTTTGCCGCACTGCCCGCTGGCACGGTTGAAAATCTGCTCAAGCCCGAGAACAAGGACCAGCTGACCGCGATCCTCACCTATCACGTGGTGCCCGGCCAGACACTGGCCGCTGATCTGGCGGGTCAACGCCTGAGTGTGGCAACCGTGAACGGGGCGAACCTGCACATTGATGGGCGCAATGGCGTCAAAGTCGAAAACGCCAATGTCATTCAGGCCGATGTGCTGGCCTCGAACGGTGTGATCCACGTGATCGACAAGGTGCTGCTGCCCTAAGGCACCCCTGACACGTGTCTCCGTCCCGCAAGCGGAGCGCAGGATTTGCTTTTGCAAATCCGGACGGGCCGGGCAACAGTTGCACTAAACCCCAGGCAACGCCCGAGCCCGTCCATGACTTTCACCACCCGTCCCGAACTTACCGGCACCTTTGGCATGGCGACATGCACGCACTGGATCGCGTCCGCGGTTGGATTGAAATTGCTTGAGGCAGGAGGCACCGCCTTTGATGCGGCGGCCGGAATGGGGTTCGTCCTGAACGTTGTCGAGCCGCACCTGAACGGGCCCTTGGGCGACATGCCCGCGCTGATCAGGGTGGCAGGTGAGACCCCCATGGTTGTCTGCGGTCAAGGCGTGGCCCCACAACGTGCCACCATTGCGCATTATCGTGATGAGGGGTTGGAGATGATCCCGGGTGCGGGCCATTTGGCCACGGTGGTGCCCGGTGCCTTTGATGCGTGGATGTTGATGTTACGCGATCATGGGCGGCTCGATTTGCGCAGCGTGCTTGAACCCGCCATTCACTATGCCCGTCATGGTCATCCCGTCCTCGCCCGTGTCAGTGCGACGATTGCCGGGCAGGCGGCGTTCTTTGCGGCTGAATGGCCGAGCTCTGCCGCTGTGTGGACACCGGGTGGCGCGGCCCCTGCACCGGGTGCGTTGTTCAAGAACCCCGAGTTGGCTGATTTTTGGGAGCGCCTGTTGGCCGAGGCCGAATGCGAGACCTCCCGCGCGGCGCAGATTGACGCGGCACGGCGGGCCTTTTCCTCCGGTTTCGTGGCGGAGGCCATTGATCGCTTTGTGGCTGATACCGCGCCTATGGATGGGACGGGCGCGCGGCGCAAAGGGGTGTTGAGCGGCGAGGACATGGCCAATTGGTCCGCCACATACGAACCAGCCATCAGCGTGACTCATCACGGGTGGAACGTGTACAAATGCGGACCGTGGAGCCAAGGCCCCGTCCTGCTCCAATCCCTGCAAATGCTGCGAAGCGACCCCATTGGCGATCTTGATCCGCAAGGGCCTGAGTTCGTGCATCTGACCACCGAAGCGCTGAAACACGCCTTTGCGGACCGCGAGGTGTATTACGGTGATCCGGATCACGCTGATATCCCGATGGGTACACTGCTGAGCGCCGATTATGCCGATCTGCACCGCGCTGATATCAGCGGCACCGCCAGTCAGGATCACCGTCCCGGCCACATTGCGGGCTTTGAGGCGCAGGTGCAGGCGTTTCATACCCGCACCACGCGTGCCGCGCCGCAAACCGGCATCGGGGGTGGCGAACCGACGATGGCCCATCTGGTCAACCGCAAAGGCGATACGGTGCATATCGACGTGATTGATCGGTGGGGCAATATGGTGTCGGCCACGCCATCGGGGGGCTGGTTGCAATCCAATCCGGTTGTGCCCGGGCTTGGCGTGCCGCTCAATTCGCGCGCCCAGATGTTCTGGCTGGAGCCGGACCTGCCCACATCGCTCGCCCCTGGACGCCGCCCACGCACGACGCTGTCACCGTCCATGGCGCTGCATGAGGATGGGCGCGCCCTGGCCTTTGGCACGCCGGGTGGGGATCAGCAGGACCAGTGGCAACTGGCGTTTTTCCTGAGGCTCGCCCATCACGATATGGATTTGCAGGCCGCGATTGATGCGCCGCTGTTTCACACCGGGCATCTACCGGCCAGCTTTTACCCACGCGATATCAGGCCGGGGCATTTGATGATCGAGCCGCAGTTCCTTGCGGCCACGATCAAAGTGCTAGCCGATATGGGGCACGGGATTGAAGAGGCCGCACCATGGAGCGTCGGTCGTCTCACCGCGGCGATGCGGATGCCGGACGGGATATTGAAAGCGGCCGCAACCCCGCGCCTCATGCAGGCCTATGCCATGGGCCGCTAGGTCGGGGCGCAGGACACCTACGCCTTACGGACTTTGCTTGCGTTGGCGTGAAGCTCTACTGATAGGACTGTAATGTATCGTCGGTATGCCATCTTTTACACCCCCGCCCCAGACACGCCACTGGCCCGCTTTGGGGCGGAGTGGTTGGGGTGGGACAGCGCGATGGGCATCACTTGTGCGCATCCGGACGCAGGGGATGTGGATGTGGCTCGGATCACCGAAACGCCGCGCAAGTACGGATTTCACGGCACTATCAAAGCGCCGTTTCGTCTTGCCGAGGAGTACAGTGCTGAGGCGCTTGGGCACGCATTGAGAGCGTTCTGCGCGCAGAGGGCGCGGGTGGAAATCAGTGGATTGACCATTGCCCGATTGGGACGGTTCCTGGCGCTGGTGCCTGTTGGGCCTCAACCCGCATTGACCTTGATGGCGGGTGAGGTTGTGCAAACCCTTGACCCGTTCCGCGCACCTTTGACCGTGGGGGAGTTGGCAAAGCGGCGCCAATCCCGGCTGAGTGCTGCGCAAGACGCCAATCTGGTGCGGTGGGGCTATCCGTTTGTGTTGGAGGCGTTTCGATTTCACATGACCTTGACCGGACGGCTGGCCAAAGAGGATGCGTGCGGGGTTGAGGCGGCTCTTGATGCTCTCCTGCGTCCACTTGCCTTGTCCCCCTATGTGATGACGGGCCTGACGTTGCTGGGTGAGGATGATGCAGGCTGTTTTCATCAGATTGAGCGGTATCGGTTTGGGGAGCCGTAGCCCGCAAGGGATGCGCGTCGGTCGAGAGCTTCGGCATCGTGAAACGACAGAAGTGAGTATCAGCGGTGAAGGATGGTGCTGTGAGAGAGGATTGAACTCTCGCACTCAGCGTAGCCCGCAAGGGATGCGCGTCAGTCGAGAGCTTCGGCATCGTGAAACGACAGAAGTGAGTATCAGCGGTGAAGGTGGTGCTGTGAGAGAGGATTGAACTCTCGACCTCACCCTTACCAAGGGTGTGCTCTACCACTGAGCTACCACAGCATCGTGGCGGGTGATTAGACCTAATTGGGGCATCCTGCAACCCTATTCTGGACGCCCTGACACCCCTGCGGTAGAGAGGCGTCATGGCAGATAAATCCGCACCCTCCCCCACGCCCAAGGACGCGCGCGATGCGCGGCTCAAGGCGGCGCTCAAGGCCAACATGGCCAAGCGCAAGGCACAGGCCAAGGCGCGGCAAAATACGGGCACACCCGACCCCGAGGCAACGGAGCAGGACGATGGATAGTATTGTAGTACGCGGTGGCAGCGCGTTGAACGGCCAGATCCCGATTGCGGGGGCCAAGAATGCCTGCCTCACCCTGATGCCGGCCACCTTGCTGAGTGACGAGCCGTTGACGCTGACCAATGCGCCGCGCTTGTCGGACATCCGCACCATGACCCAATTGCTGCAATCGCTTGGGGCGGAGGTCACCTCGATGCAGGACGGACAGGTCCTTGCGATGTCGTGCCATGGTGGTGTGAATACCCGCGCCGAATACGACATCGTGCGCAAGATGCGGGCCTCGAACCTCGTGCTCGGTCCGCTGCTGGCGCGCGAAGGGCACGCGGAAGTGTCCTTGCCGGGGGGCTGTGCCATCGGGGCGCGGCCCATGGACATTCACACCGATGGGCTGGCCCAGATGGGGGCCGAGATTGAATTGCGCGATGGGTATCTGCATGCCAAGGCCGCGGGTGGTGCGCTCAAGGGCGCTGTGATTGACTTCCCCTTTGCCAGTGTCGGGGCTACCGAAAATATCCTGATGGCTGCCACGCTGGCCAGGGGCACAACGGTTATCAACAACGCTGCGCGCGAGCCTGAGATCGTGGACCTCGCGACGTGCCTGCGCGCCATGGGGGCGCAGATCGATGGTGACGGAACCTCGCGCATCGAGGTGCAGGGGGTGGAGCGTCTGCATGGGGCGACCCACCGCGTTGTCACCGACCGGATTGAGCTGGGCACCTATATGCTTGCCCCCGCCATGTGCGGTGGTGAGGTGGAATGCCTTGGCGGGCGGATCGATCTGCTGGCCGCGTTCTGCGAAAAACTGGATGCGGCGGGCATCAGCGTCGAGGAAACCGACAATGGGCTGAAGGTCGCCCGCAAGAACGGACGGATTGCAGCTGTTGATGTGACCACCGAGCCGTTCCCTGGCTTTCCCACCGACCTTCAGGCGCAGATGATGGCGCTGTTGTGCACGGCTGAGGGCACATCGGTTCTCGAAGAAAAGATATTCGAGAACCGGTTCATGCACGCGCCCGAACTCGAGCGTATGGGGGCTGATATCGACGTGCATGGTGGCACGGCCACTGTACGCGGTGTGGACAAGCTGAAAGGTGCGCCTGTGATGGCGACGGACCTGCGGGCGAGCGTCAGTCTGATCCTGGCCGGGCTGGCCGCCGAAGGCGAAACACGGGTCGCGCGGGTCTATCATCTGGACCGGGGCTATGAACATGTGGTGCGCAAGCTGTCGGGCGTGGGCGCACAGATTGAACGGGTTGAGGGCGAATGAGCAACACAGACACGGATGACGCACGGTTCGAGGATGGGCGCGAGGCACCGTTGAATCTGGGTGCTTTGGACAGGGACGATTTGCAGATCCTTTCGTCCCTGGCGCAAGACGCGGTGTTTCCGATCACCGAAATGAAATGGGACGCAAAGGCGCGCCGTTTTGGTCTGCTTTTGAATCGGTTCCGGTGGGAAGATGCGGCCAGTGCGCGTCACACCCCCGAACGGGTGCAGTCGGTGCTGGCCTTTGATACGGTGTTGCGGGTGTCGAGCCACGGGATTGATCGCGCGGATACCGACACGATCCTGTCGCTGCTGTCGGTCTCGTTCGAGGCGGGCGAAGATGGGGCGGGGGACATTCTGTTGACCCTCGCGGGCGACGGTGCGATCCGCCTGTCGGTCGAGACGATTGAGGCCACGCTCAAGGATGTGACCAAGCCCTATGTGGCCCCCTCAAGGTCCGTGCCGCGCCACGATGACTGACCTGACCGTCCGGGTCGCGACGCCGGATGATGTGCCGGTCTGGTGTGCGTTGCGCTATGACGGGATCTGCAGGTATCCCGGTGCCTTTATCGTGACACCGGATGAGGCTGTTGCGATCCCGGTTGAGGTTGATGCCAGACGCCTTGCGGGCGGTGGCAAGTTTCTGGCCTTTGAGGGCGCGGATGCGGTTGGGCTGGCCGCTCTGAACCCCAATGGTATCTCCCGCGCGCGCCACCGCGCCGAGATTGGTCCGTTTTACGTGGTGGATCAGGCCCGCGGCCGCGGCGTTGCGGATGCTTTGATGGAGGCGATGTGTGCTAGTGCTGTCGCGCGTGGCATCTGGCAACTGGAGTTGTACGTGAATATCGACAATCCCCGTGCGATTGCGTTTTATGCCCGCCATGGATTTGTTGAGATGGGGCGGGTGCCAAACGCGATCCTGGGGGCAGCGGGTCCGGAAACGGATGCGCTGATGATCCGCACGATGTCACAGACCTGATCACCGGGGCGGACGACACGTCCGCCTTACGCCCTGCGGCAATTGTCCCGTCTTGAGCCGACCTCTATCGCCCGCTATGTGCAGGGTCGAACCGAAAGGACGCCCATGCCCCAGTTTCTTGACCACAGCGATGCCGATTTTGAGGCCAGGTTTGCCGCTCTGCTGAGTGCCAAGCGCGAGGACAGCCCGGATGTGGACGCGGCTGTGGCAGAGATCATCGCGGATGTGCGGGCGCGTGGGGATGCTGCTGTGATTGCGCTGACCGAGCGGTTTGACCGCATCGCGTTGACCCCCGAAACGCTGCGGATTGGCCCCGACGAGATATCCGCCGCCATTGCGACCGTATCCCCTGAGGATCGCGCGGCCCTGGAATTGGCGGCGGCCCGGATCGAAGCCTATCACGCGCGACAAATGCCAGCGGATGCGCAGTGGACGGATGAGGCGGGTGCTACTCTTGGGTGGCGGTGGACTGCGGTATCGGCGGCGGGCCTTTATGTGCCCGGCGGCTTGGCGAGTTACCCGTCCTCGGTGCTGATGAACGCGATCCCGGCCAAAGTCGCGGGCGTGGGCCGCTTGGCGATCACGGTGCCGACGCCGGACGGTGTGCTGAACCCGCTGGTGCTGCTGGCGGCACACCTGTCAGATGTGGACGAGATTTACCGCATCGGTGGCGCGCAGGCGATTGCGGCGCTGGCCTATGGCACCGAGACCATCGCGCCCGTGGACAAGATCACAGGCCCCGGAAACGCGTTTGTGGCCGCCGCCAAGCGGCGCGTCTTTGGCAAGGTTGGCATCGATATGATCGCAGGCCCCTCCGAGATCCTGGTGATTGCGGATGGGGACAATGACCCGGATTGGATCGCGCTCGATCTGTTGAGCCAGGCCGAACATGACGAGAGTGCGCAATCCTTGCTGATCACCACGGATGCCGCCTTTGGTCGCGCGGTGGCCGACGCGGTGAACCGGCGGCTCGAAACGCTGGAACGGCGCGCGATTGCGGGCGCAAGCTGGCGTGACTTTGGCGCGGTGATCACGGTCCCTGATCTGGCTGTGGCTGCGACCCTGTCGGATCGGATTGCGCCCGAACATCTGGAGTTGTGCGTGGCGGACCCTGCTGGACTGTCCGGGAAGATTACCCATGCCGGTGCGATTTTTCTGGGCCAATGGACGCCTGAGGCGATTGGTGACTACGTTGGCGGCCCCAATCACGTGTTGCCCACCGCCCGATCGGCCCGGTTTTCATCCGGCTTGTCGGTCATGGATTTTGTGAAGCGCACGACGCTGGCGCAGATGACCCCGGACGCCTTGCGCGCCATTGGCCCGAGTGCGGAGCGGCTCGCGGCCTCGGAAAGTCTTGAGGCGCATGGCTTGTCTGTCACCGCGCGGTTGCGCAAGTTGAACGAGTGAGGATGGGGGCCAGCCACCTCGGCCTTCGGCCTCACCCCCGCGGTTTTTTTGGTCAAAAGAAACGGGTAGGCCACTATCAAATTTCCCGCTGGCATTGTGTTGGGCCGAGGCCTTGCGTAAGCATCATGTCGTTGCCCCCTTGCCAAGATCGATGCCATGACCCGTATTATCCACATAACGCTTGATGACGCGAACCTGCCCCCGCCCACGCCCGAGATCGAGCAGGAGCGCAAGGTGGCTGTTTTCGATTTGCTGGAGGAGAACACCTTTGTCCTGCCGGCCCGCAATGGTCAGGATGTGCCAGCGGGGCCTTATCATGTGGGTCTGTCCATCCGCGACAAGCGGCTGGTGTTTGATGTGGCGACGGAAACGGCTGAAAAGGCGGCGGAATTTCATCTCTCGCTTGGCCCTTTTCGTCAGGTTGTCAAAGACTATTTCCAGATTTGCGAGAGCTATTTCGAAGCGGTCAAGAAACTGCCGCCCAGTCAGATCGAAACCATCGACATGGCCCGGCGCGGCATTCACAACGAAGGCAGCCGGGTGCTTCAGGAGCGGTTGGAGGGCAAGGCGGATGTGGACACTGACACCGCCCGCCGCCTGTTCACCCTGATCTGCGTTCTGCATTTCGGCGGATAGATGACACATCCGCTTCCGCAATCCGTGCTGTTTTGCTGCGATCACAATGCGGTCCGTTCCCCCATGGCCGAGGGGATTATGAAAAAGTTCTATGGCATAGGCACTTACGTCCAATCCGTGGGTGTGAAGAATGATATGGAGATTGACGGGTTTTCCATTGCAGTCTGCCAGGAGCTTGATGTCGAGTTGAGCCGCCATCGCTCGCGCAGTTTTGACGAGATGGAGCAGTGGGGCGATGATCTGTCTTCGTTTGATCTGGTTGTTGCGCTAAGCCCGGCCAGCCAGCGCCGTGCTCTTGAGTTGACCCGGTTTTACCACCTTGAGGTCGAGTACTGGCCGATCCTTGACCCCACGGGCCTTGGGGAGACACGCAGCGCCAAGCTGGACAGTTATCGCGCGGCCCGCGACCAGATTATCACCCGCCTGACCGAACGGTGGGGCACTGCACAAAAGGACAGCTGATGGAGATCGTGGCGCGTTACTTTGAGGCTTTCAATGCGGGTGATGTGCCGGGGATGGTTGCGTGTCTGAGCGATGATATCGCCCATCATGTCAACGAGGGTCAGGTCCGAACGGGTAAACCTGCCTTCACCGAATTTTGCACCCACATGAACCGCTGCTACCGCGAACAGTTAAGCGATATGGTGATCCTCACAACGTCCGGCGGCACTCGCGCCGCGGCCGAATATGTGGTGAACGGCACCTATATGGCCACCGATGCGGGGCTGCCCGTTGCCCATGGCCAGACCTACGTGCTGCCTGCGGGGTCATTCTTTGACATTCGGGACGGGCGGATTTGTCGGGTCACCACCTATTACAATCTGGCTGACTGGATGGCGCAGGTGTCCGCATGAGGATTGAAACCCTGACCGGCGCTGCCTTGACCGAAGCGCTTGATGACGTGGCCCGTCTGCGCATCGCCGTGTTTCGCGACTGGCCCTATCTTTATGATGGGGATTACGATTACGAACGCCGCTATTTGCAGATTTACGAGCAAAGCAACCGGGCCATTGTGATCGCGGTCTTTGACGGGGATTGGCTGGTGGGCGCGGCCACCGCTGCACCGCTGGCTGAACATGCGGACGACTTTTTCGAGGCTTTCGCAGGCACAACCATCAACATCGACAAGACGTTTTATTGCGGGGAAAGCGTTCTGTTGCCCCGGTACCGGGGGCGGGGGATCGGGCGGCAGTTCTATGACTTGCGCGAAGACTATGCGCGGGGGATGGGGTACGAGCACATGTGTTTTGCCGCTGTGATGCGGGCCAGTGATCACCCCTTGCGCCCCGCAGCCTACAGGTCGCTGGATGGGTTCTGGGAAGGGCGCGGATATCGCCGTTTACCCGGCGTTGTGGCGCATTTTCCATGGAAGGACGTGGATCAGGCTGTCGAGACGAACAAACCCCTGCAATTCTGGTTTCGTGACCTTTAGGTGCAGAGCCTTGCGGCGCGTTCGCTATAGGCTTTCCAGCGCAACCAGAACCGTTCGTCAATGTCGCGATCCGAGGTGCGGACTTCCTGCGCCTGACCGGGATTGTCGAAAAAGACCGATCCGCGGCGTTGGTCATTGGCATTGAGCGATTGATCGGCCACCGCCTGCACACATCCACAGCGCGCGCGGCTGGCCTCTCGTCGTCCTGCAAGCTGGCAGGCCGAATAGATGGGTCCGGTTGCAAACAGGTTGGACGGTGTCGAGGACCGGCCCGCGTCGTTGAACCGCGCCGGGCTTGATGAACAGGCCGCCAGAAATAACGCGGCCACGCCAATGGAAAAAAGTGCAGTGCGGTTCATACGGGATGCCTTGGCCTGTAGGGTCGGCGGGTTTGCCCGCTCTGATCGCATGAGTATGGCGGATTTGGGGGCCGGGTGCAATTCACGAAGGGGTGGGCGTGTGGCCAAACGGGTGCGGGTTGCCTGGGCACCGCACTGCGGGGAAGAGCCCGAGACAGGACGGCTTTTCAATCTGCGATTTGACCGGAGCGGGTGGTAGGTCGCGCAGGCGGCCTACGGTGGCGCAGGTCCGCTCAAATGGCGCCTCGAACACTCGCGCCGGATTTGACCGGACCCATGACGCAAGATATATCCGCCCCAAACCAAACGGAGGTCCCATGGCCCGCACCTGCCTGATCCTGATCACCCTTATCGCCACCGTCGCCCTGACAGCTTGCGAAACCGCCAAGGGCTTTGGCCGTGACATCACCAACGCTGCGGACGCCGTGGATCGCGCGATTTAAGGCTGCGGTTTGGGGGCGCTACCCTGCGCGCAGCAGCCCCCAAGGCCCTGTTTTGACCTGCTCTCCCCTCAGGGTGCTGCGCAGATGCGCGAATTTCGGCATCGCGCGCAGCGACCCTGCCAGCAATATCGCGGGCTCTTGTTCGATCAGGGCGCAACCGGCGGCGGCGACGTGATCGCGGCTGAGCGCCATATACCCGGCCAGTTCTTCATCGCTTTCGATCACCCGACCGCGACTGATGATGTCGTGGACCATGTCGCCAGATCTGCGTTCGACGTTGTCGGCGGCCATCAACAGGCCGGAACGGCACCGGTTACGCGCATCCTCAAAGTCTTGCTGCGACAGGGATTGTGCCACGTCGCGCATCGTCTGAAGCGTCACGTCGCACACTTCCTTCATCTTGCGGGCTTCGCACCAGACTTGCAGTTGCAGCATGTTGTTTTGGCCGACCCATTCGAAATGGGTCCATGCGCTGTAGACCAGTCCGCGCTTTTCGCGCAGCTCATCCATCAGCCGGGAAAAGCCGTGGCCGCCCAGAATGTCTTCGTAGAATACAGTCGCTTTGTGTTGCTGGGTGCCGACCATGGATGTGATATCAAACAGCAGGCTGAAGGAGGCCTGATCGCCCCCCGATGCAATCGAAATTTCGCCCGGCGCAAAGGTGAGGGTGGGCCGGGCGGATGCGGCCCCCACAGGCAAGTCAGCGAAGGCCGCCTGGACTTCTGCGACAACATCATCGTGGTCGACATCGCCCGCAATCGACACGATCAGGTTGCCGGTCACATAGTGGGTGCGGTGAAAGGTCACGATATCGTCGCGGGTGATCGCCTCGATTGTGTCCTCATAGCCGATCACGGGGTGGCGCAGGCTTTGATCCGGGAAGGCAACCCCATAGAGCGCCTCGCGGGCTGAACAGTTGGGGCAGCCACGGCAGTTTTCCTGCTCGATGATGCTCTTTTCCAATGTGATGTCGTCCGGCGCAAAGAGCGGGGCCGTCACCATATCAGCCATCACGCGCAGGGTTGCGATGTAGTCATCCTTGAGGATGCTGGCGGTATAGACTGTGGAATCTTCATCCGTGCGCCCATTGGTTTCAGCCCCAAGACGGCCAAATGCCTTTTGCAACGCCTGACTGTCGCGCTGCGCCGTGCCGCGAAAGGCGAGGTGTTCGATCAGATGCGCAATGCCACACAGATCTTCGGGTTCCTGGGTCGAACCGACACGAAACGCCAGTGTGATCGCCACGCCGTTGAAATGCGGGGCGTGATCCGTCGCAATGACGATGCCATTGTCCAAGGTGGTTTGCGTGATGCCCTGCGCCATCTGTATTCTCCTTTTGGTGGTATCTGGCCGTTCTGGTCACGAAATTTGTCACCAAGAAGGAAACAGTTTGGTCATTTGCCGCAGAGACGTCTGACACCGGTCAACACGCCGCGTCTGCGCAGCATTGCCAAAGGGGGGAAACCGCGCCATATCCCACCCATGACACCGCTTTCACATATCCGCAATTTCTCCATCGTGGCCCATATCGACCACGGGAAATCGACCCTTGCCGACCGGCTGATCCAGTCCACAAACACTGTGGCCGACCGGGACATGAAGGAACAGTTGCTCGACAGTATGGATATCGAACGCGAGCGTGGCATTACGATCAAGGCCAACACGGTGCGCATCGACTATACCGCCGACAATGGCGAGGCCTATGTGCTGAACCTGATCGACACGCCCGGCCACGTGGATTTCGCCTATGAGGTGTCCCGCTCCATGCGTGCGGTCGAAGGTTCGCTGCTGGTTGTGGACAGCACCCAGGGGGTCGAGGCGCAGACGCTGGCCAACGTATATCAAGCCATCGATGCGGATCACGACATCGTCCCGGTCTTCAACAAGATCGACCTGCCCGCTTCTGACATCGACCGCGTGGCTGAGCAGGTCGAGGACGTGATCGGTATCGACGCCTCCGGTGCCATCGCGGTGTCTGCCAAGACCGGGCAGGGGATCCACGAAACGCTTGAGGCCATCGTGACCCTGCTGCCCGCCCCCAGAGGGGACCCGGACGCGGACCTCAAGGCGATGCTGGTGGACAGTTGGTATGACAGCTATCTCGGTGTCATCGTTCTGATTCGCGTCATCGACGGACGGCTCAAGAAGGGCGAAAAGATCAAATTCATGTCGAACAAAACGGTCCATCACGTGGATCGCATCGGCGTGTTCCGCCCGCAGATGGAGATGGTCGACAGCCTTGGCCCCGGCGAGATTGGATTTCTGACGGCCTCGATCAAGCAGGTGCGCGACACCCGGGTTGGCGACACCGTCACCCATGAACGCAAAGAGGTCACCCCGCTGCCCGGCTTCAAACCCGCACAGCCTGTGGTGTTCTGTGGTCTGTTCCCGGTGGATTCCGCGCAATTCGAGGATATGCGCGATGCCATCGACAAGCTGGCGCTCAATGACGCGTCCTTCAGCTTCGAGATGGAAACGTCCGCCGCGCTTGGTTTCGGGTTCCGCTGCGGGTTCCTTGGATTGCTGCACCTTGAGGTGATCCGCGACCGGATCGAGCGGGAATACGATATCGAACTGATCACCACCGCGCCGTCGGTGATTTATCACGTCTACATGCGTGACGGCACGATGATGGAACTGCACAACCCCGCCGACATGCCGGACCTGTCCATTGTCGATCATCTTGAGGAGCCGCGGATCAAGGCCACCATCCTCGTGCCTGACGACTATCTGGGCGACGTGCTTAAGCTTTGTCAGGATCGTCGGGGCATCCAGCTGGACCTGACATATGCGGGCAGCCGCGCGATGGTGGTCTATGACCTGCCGCTGAACGAGGTGGTGTTTGATTTCTATGATCGGCTTAAATCGGTGACCAAGGGCTATGCGTCATTTGATTATCAACTGACGGGCTACCGCGAGGATCATCTGGTCAAGATGTCGATCCTTGTGAACGACGAACCTGTGGATGCGCTGTCGATCATGGTGCACCGCGACCGGGCCGAGATGCGGGGCCGGGCGATGGTCGAAAAGCTCAAGGACCTGATCCCGCGTCACATGTTCAAGATCCCGATCCAGGCGGCCATCGGCGGCAAGGTCATCGCGCGCGAAACGCTATCGGCGATGCGCAAGGATGTGACGGCCAAATGCTATGGCGGCGACGCGACCCGCAAACGCAAGCTGCTGGACAAGCAGAAGGCCGGCAAGAAGAAGATGCGCCAGTTCGGGAAGGTGGACATCCCGCAGGAGGCGTTCATTTCGGCGTTGAAGATGGATGGGTGATATGTAAGCCGTCTTACTTAGCTAGTAATTGGAGTTAGAGAATTGGACGAAGAGTATATACCGGAGAATGTTGCTCACCCCGACGTTTATCGGGCGGCACTTGACGTGCTTTCAGATGCCAACGAGTTTAACGCAATGACTGTTAGTGACCTTATGGATGCGATCGTAGAAGAGCTTCCGGAGCATCCAAAGTCTTACCTGATTTATCGTGATATCAATGCGTCTGCTCAAGATCCATTAAGCCGAATTCGTAGTAGAAAAGGCCGAAATGGTGGTTACTTTTTAGTCGCGGCCACTTTGCAGCCAACTGAACCAAATTTACCAACTAAACAGGAAGCTGACCAAGAGAAAACATATGAACGTCACTTGTGGCCCTTAGTGGCGATGTGGCTACGTGAAGTTAAACAACTTAACAGCGCGACCCATGAGATTGCCAATTTGAAAAAGGGAGGTGTTTGGTCAAACCCAGATGTTGTGGGCCTCACTCCAATAGAGGAACTCGGTTTCTTTGATGTTGAGATAACTACTGTAGAGGTGAAGCCATCATTACATCAATGGCGGTATTTCTTCTTTGAAGCAGTTTCTCACAAGCGTTTCTCTGAACGGGTCTATTTTGTGTACAAGACCGAAGAACATGATCCGAAAGAAACAGAAGAGCTACGTAGGTATGCTGAGAAGCATAATGTCGGTTTAGTCGAATTGCAATTAAGTGATGATGACCATAAGAAATTGACTAAGTGGTCAAAACTTAAGGATTCTGAAAAGTCGGCACTTCTAGAATATTTCGTTGAAATAATGCCAGC
Source organism: uncultured Tateyamaria sp. (assembly GCF_947497045.1). Lineage (GTDB taxonomy): Bacteria > Pseudomonadota > Alphaproteobacteria > Rhodobacterales > Rhodobacteraceae > Tateyamaria. The sequence goes on from NZ_CANMEU010000007.1 coordinate 133,235, forward strand.
TCCGTTTGAGGCAATTTCAGTGCGCGATAAAGTTAGTTTTCTAAAACAAATGGGTGTTTCGTCCAAAAAAGAACTATACAGTTTTGGTATCGGTGATTGAGGTGTAGCTATATCTTCCACGGTTGCCAAGGGTGGAGTTTGCGAAAACTGTAGCACTAGAAAAGTGTAGTATTGTCTTTTTAATAAAAAACGCGCCGACCCAACCAGCCGACGCGCCTTAACCTCAAAACTAACCCTAACTCAGTGCCCGAACGCCGCATTGGGCATCCAGTCGGGTGCGCCCTTCCCGGCCCGCATGTGCAGACATGACGTTCCAACCCGCTGGAAATATGTGGCTTCCAACTCGTACCAACCCGCTGATGGTACCTCGACCTGAACGGCCGGTGTCTCTTGGCAGACCTGTCGACCGTCGAAATACCCGACCGTCTGGCCGCTGATCTGTGCCTCCAACCCATCGTTGGTCAGGAAATCAATCGTGTACGTGCCGGGGCTGTCGAACCTCACATAGCCCGAAATGCCCGCGACCACCTGTTCGGCCTGTTTCGAGGTCAGTGTCTTGTCGCCTTCGGCTGTGTCGCGATAATCAAGGCCGCTCAGCGGCGTGCCGGGGGTTGCTTCTTTCAGATAGCGGTTGGCCTGGTTCAGGCTTTTGACATCCGAGGGGTAGACATACTTTACCGCCAGCCCCGCTTTCAGCCCTGTGGGCTGCGGGTTTGCGGGTGTCAGCTTCAGCGGTGCGGCGAAGCTGGCCGTGGCGACAAAGGTTGCCAATGCGGCTGTGGCAGCGGTCTTGAAAACAGTCATTCGTGTACTCCTTTGGATCGACCACATGCATGGCCTTTGTATCGTCAGCAATCTATGTGGGACCAGGGCGTGGTGACAACAGAATGTTCCCTAAATGTGATCAAGGCAGAGTGAGGTCACCCGGCCCGGTAGAAAAGATAGCGTTCCGGATCAATCGTGTCGGGTCCTGCGATCTGTGTCAGCCCCACGAGGGGTTGTTGTGACAGTACAAGCCCTCCGGGGCTTATCAGCTGTGCGATCAACGGGCTGAGCCGCGCCCCTTCCTCGACATCCTTTTCCTTGACCCCATAGCCGAAGTCGTAGTGCGTAAGCGCCATTTTGTGCCCCCCCTCGATCAGGCGCTGCAACATCGGTTCGGCCTCGCCTTGCAGAAAGTCTGCTGCGGGTGGTACGCAACTTGGGTGACATTTGAGGATCCGGTCAATGACCCAGATCCGTCTGTCCGTCACCTCCTGGCGCAGGTGGTCATAGCTGCGCCCATTCCCCAGTCCCATTTCCAACACATCGCCCGGTGTCTCAGCGATTTTGGTGGCGGCCCAGTTGATCCCGTCGATCTGGGCCGTCAGGCGGCGGCGCATGGATTCAAGTCTGCTCATGTTTCAGTCTCCGTTCGAGGTGTGGCCATGGCCCAGGGGGTCGCCCCACCTGTCCTCATTTCGTGCAGGAATTGTTCGGTAAAAGACCAGATCGCGGGGGTGTGAACGAGGTGGTGGGTCAAGAGGCCCAAAGGCTCGCCCGCGTCTTCGGTCCCTGTCCGTCGCGCATCCAGATGCGTCACGGTTTGGGCGATCAATTGGTCGGGATCAAGCAGATCGCGCGTCCCCTTCCACCAGATCGGATCGATATGGGTGTTGATATGGACGAGGCCCGGTGTGTCGCGGTCTTGGGTCCGTGCTCCGAAGGTTGACAGCGCGCTGTAGCCTTGGCGTGCGAGCCCCGTGGTGACCTGATCATTGATCCGGTTCCAGGGTGGGACGAACATGGGGCGCAAACGGTTCCCGAACAGGTGCGTCATCACGTTCAGCGCCGTGCCGGTGTCCTCAGTGGCCCCGGCCCGCATCGTCATAAATTCGTTCTTTTTCTCACCCGGTGCGCTGTGATCCACATGCGCCCATCCATGTACGACCGGGACCATGCCGAAATCCGCAACCGCCCCGACAACTGAAGGGTTTGCATGTGCCGGAATCACCGCAAGATGCACTGGCAGCTCCAGTCGGTTCGAAAGCGTGCCAAGCTGATCCAGTGCTGCCGTGTGCGCAATCGCATCATCATCGCGCCACCAGATCGGGATGTTCAGTGCATCACGGCGGCAGGCTTTGAGGGCTGTGCGCAAAGGGGACCAATCAAATCTCATCGCACCCTCTTCTGGCATATGTCGCGCACAATCTGCACGGTGTGTATGGCACCGTCCATGTAGTCGGTTTGTGGTCCGCGGCGGGGGGCCGAACGGACCTGATCCAGCCCTTGCAGCAGGGTCGCGCTGTCCAGCGTATCCTGCCGCACCACAGCGATGCCGGGCAGGGCCGACAGGGCCTGCGCCCGCAATCCTTGTTCCACCTCGCCCCCATCGTCAAAGGGCACAAAGACCGCCGGAACGCCGGTTTGCAAAACATCCATGGCGGTGTTGTATCCGCACATCGACACCGAAGCGGCCGCCCCATTCAATAGCGTGCGGAAATCGGCGCGCGGGGCCTCGCAGATCATGTTGGCAGGCGCGCGTGCGGCAAGGGGCGGGATGCGTTCCGCTGCCCCTCCGACCAGGCATCGCCAGTGCAGATCGGGTGTCAGGCGGGCCGCCTCGCATGCGGCCTCAAAGATCCGATCACCCACGCCGCCACCGCCCGCGCTCACCAGTATCTCGTGGTTGGGCGCACTCGGTGGCGGGGGTGTCGGGGCTACGAAGCCGGTATATCGCAGCCGGTTTTCCAGCATCCCGGAGACGGGCCAGCTGCGATCCAGAGGGATCAGTGCTGGATCGGAATGCACCAACACCCCGTCATAAAATTGCGTGATCATGTCGTCGGCAAACTGGACTTTCGCCGGTTTGCTCGGCGGGGCCAGGATGTCGCGGATGGATGACAGGATCACCGGAGGAGAGGCCAAGGCCTGCGCGGCTTCCAGCAGGGCATGGAACTCCTGGTGCAGGATGCGACGGCCAAAGGGGAACAGTTCGGTGATCAGCACATCAGGGCCGATGTGGCGCAGAGCGGCCAAAAGCACACGGCACCGCGCCGCCATATACGCCGCGTCAACAACCTGTCCCTGTGCATCCAGCAAGGTTGTAAACTCCACACCGTTTGAGCGTATGGCGGGCAGTTGGATCAGCGTCTGCCCATCTGTGTCAAAGTGGTTGACGGGCAGCCCACCGCTGAGAACCGTCACCTCATCCCCCGCAGCACCAAAGGCGCGGGCCAAGGTCAGCGCCCGGGCAAGATGCCCGGTGCCAAGCAGGTGCGTGACCAGGATCATCACCTTCATGTGGACCGCGCAATCAGCCGTGTGGCATGGGGTTCGGCGTGCCAGTCGGTGCCGTCTATCGTGATGCAGAACAGGCGGTTTCGCTTGATCTGAAACGGGGCAGGGCCTGTGAAATCCCAACCTGTGGAGATCGCCATCAAGACCCGCATCACCCCGATATGACAGATCGCGACCGTGTCGTGGCGCAGGCTTTGCGCCCAGGGCAGGACCCGGTCCCGCACGGCTTGCGGGTCTTCCCCACCCGGCGGGCAATAGTCCCAACCCCACGCTTGGATATCGCGAAAGCCCGAGGCGGGGTTGCGGCGCAGGTCGGCGCCTTGCTTTCCTTCCCACGTGCCCCAATCCATCTCGATCAGAGCGGGTTCGGTCAGCGGCGTGCGCCCGGTGAGCAGCGTTCCCGTCTCCATCGCGCGCGACAGGGGGCTTGCCACCAGATCAGCGTCCGCCCAGTCATCGGGCAGGCGCATATCGCCAAGCTGCGCCCGTGCCGCGTCATCCAGCGGGATGTCGGTGCGCCCCTGAATGCGCCCTGCGCGGTTCCAATGGGTGTGGCCGTGACGCAAGAGGGCAAGGCGGATCATTGCGCGACCTCATCCAGAACGGCCGTCAGGGTGTTTGCGGCAGGGCTCAAAAGGTGGTGGGCTTGGATCATTTTGCGCGCCGCTGATCCGGCCTGCGCGCGCCTCTGATCATCAGTCAAAAGGGCCGTGATGTGATCTGCCATCGCGGCAGGACCTGCATCCACGTCCGACAGGTGGCCGTTCACCACTTCGCGCACGCCGGTCCGGTCCTGGGCCACGACCGGAACTCCCGCCGCCTGCGCTTCAAGATAGGCAAGCCCAAAGGCTTCGTTCACGCCGGGCCATAGCAGCAGGCTGGCGGTGCGCAACTGCGCACCAAGAGCATCTGCGTCGAGGGTGCCCGGCATCTGCACCCGGTTGCCAAAGGGGGCCATCAGGGTTGCAATATCGGCCCGCGCCTCCCCGTCCCCGGCAATAATCAGGCGCCAATCCAGCCCGTCTGGCAGGGCCGTCAGTGTCTGGGCGATCAACGTGTAAGAGGCCAGCTTGTCCCCGGATCGCATCATGCCGACACTGATCATGGAACCAGTCAAATCGCTGGCTGGCGGCAGATCGGCATGTGCCAGAAAGGGCGGCAGATGGCGCAAGCGTTGCCCTTGTGGCGCATCCCGCCGCAGCGTCTGGGCATCGTGCTGTGTGACATAAAGGATCGTGTGGGCCGCATCACTGGCGGCCTCGGCGGCGGCTGCGAATTGCGCCCATGGGCCGTCCAGCCGCTTGCGCGCCCGCGAGCTTTCGATCTGGAGATAGGGAATGCCAAGCGCATCGGCGACCACAGGCCCGATCAGGTCGGGTGCTTTGTAGTAGTTGTGATAGGTGATCCATGCCTGCCACGATGCCGCGTCCGGACTGGTGCGCAGTCGGGCGATTTCCTGTTCGGCCTTGGCCATCAGAACGGATTGACGACCCGCATCGCCCGTCCCTTCGTAAAGGCGCAAACCGGAGGCAATATCGACCTCGTGCCCGCCATGACCAAGGGCGGCAATCAGCGCGCGCGCCATTGTGCGATCACCCGATGGGACGGGATGATCGGGGGCCTTGAGCGGGGCATAAAACGCGAGCCTCATGGGCGCATGATCCCACGCAGCCGATCAGCAAGGTGGTCGATGCCGGGCTGCATGGTGAACTCGGCGTGCAGGCGGCTATGTGCGGCCTTGGCAAGGGCAGGGGCGAGGGTCGGGTCCTCGGCCACGCGGACCATGTGGGCGGCTAATGCGCCGGGGGCATCCTCGCTGAGGATCCCGTGGACGCCATCGTCGATGAATTCGGGGATGGCGGAGACGGGTGTGGACAGAATGGCGAGCTTTTGGCTCGCGGCCTCCATCAACACGTTTGGCAGTCCGTCCCGGTCGCCATCTGCGGCCACCCGAGAGGGCAGAACGAACAGGTCGGCCGTGCGCATGGCCTCGATCACTTCGGGCTGATCACAGGCCCCGCGCCATGTGACGCGGTTGCTGACACCTGCGGCATCTGCCCGCGCGCGCATGTCATCTTCCAGCGCTCCACCGCCAATATGGACCCAGTGCCAGTCGATCTGGGGGGGCAACAGCGCCAGCGCGTCTATGAGGGTGTCAAAGCCCTTTTTCTCGACCAGCCGCCCCACTGAGACAAGCACGAGCGGATCGCCTTGTTGGCGCGCGGGGCGCTCGGGTGGCGGTGGAAAGCGGGCAAGGTCAAGACCGTGATAGACCAGATCGACAGGCGTGCCAGTGGCCAGAGTGTTCAGATGGTCTGCCCCGAACGCGGTGCAGGTCGCGCCAAAGGTGGCACCCGCGCTGCCAGCGCTCAGTTTCTCGCGCAGTTCCCAGTCGGGCGAGGTCCAGATATCCTTGGCATGGGCCGAGAACGACCATGGCAGGCCGCGGATCATTGCACAGTAGCGTGCGACAGAGGATGGGGTGTGCAGAAAATGGGCATAAAGCGCCTCGGTCCCTGCGGGCAGTTCGCGGGCCAGCACACAGGCCTGCCCGAACCGGCGCACCCGGTTGCGGTTGAAATCGCGCACGAGGTCGCGGGCGAATTGCCTTGCCGCGCCCCAGAATCCGGGCCGGGTCATGGCAGACAGAACCCCGCGTAACACACGGCCCGGTGCGTCATGCAGATATTCGGGTAGATAGAAGACATCCGCGCGCAACTGATCGTGCAGCGGGTGGGTCTTTTTGTCGGTGGGGTGGCGCAGGGACCAGATCGCAAAGTCAATGCCCGCCCGTTCAAGGGCCACAAGCTCTTGCGCGATGAAGGTCTCGGACAGGCGCGGCCAACCCTTGACCACAATGGCCAGGCGAGGGGCGGTGTTGTTCATTCAGCTGCGTTGCTCAGGGGTTGATCCATCAGGTGGCGGGCGCGCTGGTTCACAACCTCAAGCCCGTCCAGCAGGCCATCGGCCCCGGCCTCGGATGGGCGCTGCTGGCGCGGCAAGGCGCGGATGGCGGCGATCATGCCCTCGACGTTCAACTCGTCACGGAACTGGTCGAGATTACGCACCAGCCCCAACTCTTCGGCCCGGTTGGCGCGGATCCACTGTTCAAGCCGGGGCTTGGTGCGCGGCACGATCACCGCGCGCTGGTCAAAGGACAACAGCTCGCAGAAGGTGTTGTATCCGCCCATGCAGATCACCCCTTCGGCCCCGGCAAAAAGCGACTCGATCCGGCTGTCAAACCCGGTGGCGGTGACACGACCCCCAAGGGCAGCCACGCGGGCCTCGAACCCATCCCGGGTGTCACCCGACAGGAACGGCCCATAGACCAGCACCGCATGGGGGGTGAGGGTCGGATCCTGTTCATAGGCCTTGAGCAGCAGATCGACCATGGCCGCCCCATCCCCACCCCCACCGGGCGTGATTAGGATATAGGGGGTGTCAGGCACATCTGCGGGGTCGATGATGCTGCGGCGCAAATATCCGGTCCAGAAGGTGCGCGCACGTACCGCATCCGACAAGGGCAGACCCTGTGTGGGGTCATAGACGGATTTCACCCCATAGACCCACAACTCGTCATAAAAGGATTCGGTGGCCTCAACCGCACCTTTGCGGGCCCATTCGCTGGCCAGCACATCGGGTTCGTCCAGCACGTCGCGCAGACCCAGCACGATGCGGGTGCGCCCTTGTTGCCGGAGCGTGTTCAGCACGGGCAGCAATTCACCGCGAAAGCCCGTTGGTTCCTTGTCGACGATCAGCAGATCGGGCTCGTATTGGGCAATGGTTGATTCAATCAGACCGGCGCGCAGGGCCGTGGTCTGGTCAATGTCCATCCCTGCGCTTTGGCTGGCATAGGAGCCATCTTCGAGCTTTTTGACGCCGGGCAGGCGGACGTGGTCGACTGCTTCGGGAAAGGTAAAGCGGCCCGCGACTGGGCTGCCAGTCAGGATGATCGCGGAGTCGGCGACGCCCGACTGCGTCAACGCCGAGGCCAGTGCGCGCGAGCGGCGCAAATGGCCCAGACCAAAGGTGTCGTGACTGTAAAGGACGACGCGCCGACGGCGCATGCCGGATCGATCCGGTGTCGCAGAGGTGGAATGGACCATAGTTGTCGTCTTGTTTCCTGTATCGCCCCTGGCCGCATGACAGACCGCGCCCAAAGCCTCACCCATATTCGAAGGCCGTGGCCAACGGTTTCCCAATCCCGGCGCATGTGATGTGTAGATGTCCACGCCGCTGCACTCCGCTATGACACTATTGCCGCGCATTTGCAAAATGCCAGCGTCAGATGTGATCTGATGTGTGCCAAAAAGGAAAGGGCATCGATTGTCAAAGAGGCAACGGTTGGCGTAGCGTTTCTGGCATGGAATTTTGAGGCCCCCGGATTGTGACATATCGAACATTTATCGCGCTGATTTCAGGTGCTTTTCTGTGGATGTTGTGCACGCTGCCCATGTCTGCTCAGGCGCAGGGGCTGACCAACCTGTTGCCGTCATCCCCTGCGGCGGTGGAAAACGATATCTCTGAAATCATGCGTACGGCTGCTGAAAATGGCGTCAGCGTGGTGGTCATCGACAGCGACGGGCAAGTGCTGACCCAAGTGAGCGAGCCTGCGCCGCACAGTGCGACCCCTGCATCGGGGTCTACGTTGATGGGGATACAGGACGATGCGGTGGCTTTCCGCTCGGCCTTGTTTGACCGGCTTCTGAACCTGCCGGATGCCTTTAACGAGGTGGTGTTCATCCTGCGCGCCGCCAGCCCTGACGGCACGATCTTTGCCTATGTCGAGGCGTTGCTGATCAGTCTGGCCCTGTTTGCGGCAGGGATGATGTTTGAAACTCAAATCTTTGGCAAACGCATCGCCAAGCGGTTTGTCGTCGCCCGTATCCTTGAAAACCCGGTGGGCTATTCGGGCAAGATGCCATTCCTCATGTTCCGCTTCGTCTTTGGGGTGGTGGGCATACTTGTGTCCATGGCCGTGGCCTATCTGCTGGGGCTGATCATCTTTGGCCCACTCGAAGATTCTGCGATGCAGTTCACCGTTTCGCTGATCAATGCAGGCTATTTTCTGGCCCGTATCGCCGCCGGGATATGGCGCATGATCCTGTCGCCCTACCTTGCCCAATACCGCATTCCATTGATGGAGGACCGGCCCGCGCGCGTGCTGCACCTGTGGCTGTCGGTCGGGGCGGCCCTGGGTTTTTTTACCATCCTGTTCGGGGAATGGATCGAAGAGCTGGGGTTGAATTACGAAGTCTACGTGTTCCTGTTTTCGCTGATGAGCTTTGGGGTGATGCTGCTGAATATCGCGATGGTTGTCGTGAACGGCCGCACGATCACCACCGCGATCCTGAACGGAAAGACGGTGGCGCAGGCCTCGTGGGTGGTGCGCCTGCTGGCACGCACATGGGCACCTTTGGCGATGCTGTATTTCCTTTTTGCTTGGGGGGATCAGACCTTTCATCTGGTGCTGGGCGAGCCTCTGGGCGTGCCCTTGCTGGCGGCGGGGTGGGCGATCCTGACCACGATCATCGTGGTTTACGGGGTGATCAACTTCTTTATCGAGCGCAGCTTTGAACGCGCGCGGGCCTTGCGGGAACGCAACGCCCTGGCAGGTGAAACGCCCGAAGCCGTACAAACCCGCAACGATGTTGTCCAAGGGCCGCGCATCACCTCGTTTGAAGGGCTGGCACGGCGGATTGCGGGCATCCTTGCCTTTGTGGCGGGCAGCTATGCCTTTGTTGCGATCTGGGCACCCGAATCGAACGTGATGGGCGAAAGCTGGGCGGACCGGTTGCTTGATATCATCGTGATCCTGTTCATCGGCTACATCATCTACAACGTGTTCCGCATCTGGATCGACAACAAGATCATCGAAGAACAGGGCGATATGATTGAGGCCGAATTGGGGGACGAGGGCGGTGGATCGTCCGCGTCGCGCCTTGCCACGCTGCTGCCCCTGTTTCGCAATTTCGTGCTGCTGCTGATCATCCTCACCATCGTGCTGATTGTGCTGATGGAGATGGGGATCAATGTCGGCCCGCTGTTTGCGGGCGCGGGGATTATCGGGGTCGCGGTGGGTTTTGGCAGCCAGAGCCTTGTGCGCGACATCTTTTCGGGTGCGTTCTTTCTGTTCGATGATGCGTTCCGCAAGGGCGAGTATATTGACGTGGGCGGGGTCAAGGGCACGGTCGAAAAGATCAGCGTGCGTTCGTTCCAGCTGCGCCATCACCTTGGCGCACTGCACACGATGCCTTTTGGCGAAATTCAGGTGCTTACCAACTATTCGCGCGATTGGGTGATTATGAAGCTGCCCTTGCGCGTGACCTATGACACCAATGTCGAACGGGTGCGCAAGCTGATCAAGAACCTTGGGGTCCAATTGCTGGATGATCCGGTGATTGGTGACAATTTCATCCAGCCGCTCAAGTCGCAGGGCGTGATTGAAATGCAGGACAGTGCAATGATCATCCGGGTCAAGTTTATGACGAAACCCGGCGATCAATGGCTGGTGCGCAAAAAGGTCTATGAGGAAATCCGCGCCCTGTTTGAGCGCGAAGGGATCAAGTTCGCGCACCGCGAGGTCACCGTGCGGCTGGCTGACGGCAAAACCGAGGATCTGACCGAAGAGGATCGCAAGGCAATCACCGCCGCCGCCCAGGCCTCGATCGAAGAGGACCTGCTTGAGGACGCGATGGATGGGGGCGACGACCGATAAACTGCCTAGACAAGCCCCGGTAAAGGGCATAGGCGCGCAGGCTTGGCGCAGCGTCCCGTCTTGCGCCCTCGTTTTGCTAGGACCGTTCCCGTGATCGCACCGCTTCAATCCGCTCTGACCGCCCGTGGTTATACTGACCTGACCCCTGTTCAAGAGGCCGTCACTGACCCTGACCTGATCGGTGCGGACCTGTTGGTCTCTGCCCAGACCGGGTCAGGCAAGACGGTCGGCTTTGGCCTTGCGCTTGGCCCCACCTTGCTGGGTGACGAAGAGTTGTTTCAGATCGCCGACGCCCCGCTTGCACTGGTTATTGCGCCCACGCGCGAGTTGGCGATGCAGGTCAAACGCGAGCTTGGTTGGCTTTATGGCGAGACGGGCGTCGTCATGGCGTCCTGCGTGGGCGGCATGGACATGCGCGACGAGCGCCGCGCGCTTGGCCGGGGGGCGCATATCGTGGTCGCCACGCCGGGCCGTTTGCGCGATCACATCATGCGTGGCTCCATCGATTTGACGGCCATCCGCGGTGTGGTGCTGGACGAGGCCGACGAGATGCTCGACCTTGGCTTTCGCGAGGACCTCGAATTTATTCTGGGCGAATGCCCCGACAGCCGCCGCACGCTCATGTTCTCGGCCACGGTGCCGGCGCAGATCGCGCGGCTGGCCAAGACCTATCAGAAGGACGCCGTGCGCGTTGCGACCACCACAGGCGAAAAGCAGCACGCCGACATCACCTATCAGGCCATGACGGTCGCCAATCACGACGCTGAAAACGCGATCATCAACATCCTGCGCTTTCACGAGGCCCCCAATGCCATTGTGTTCTGCAACACCCGCGCCATGGTGAACCGGGTCACGACCCGGCTGTCCAACCGGGGCTTTCCTGTTGTCGCACTGTCGGGGGAATTGACCCAATCGGAACGCACCAACGCGCTGCAAGCCATGCGTGACGGGCGCGCGCGGGTGTGTGTGGCAACGGACGTGGCGGCGCGCGGCATCGACCTGCCCAACCTCGATCTCGTGGTGCATGCCGAACTGCCCTCCAACCACGAAACCTTGTTGCACCGTTCGGGTCGTACGGGCCGGGCCGGGCGCAAGGGCACAAGTGCGTTGATCGTGACGGCCAAGGTGCGCGCCAAGGCGACACGCATCCTGCGCAGTGCCAAACTGGACGCGGAATGGATCAGCGCGCCCTCTGCCGAGGCTGTACGCGCACAGGACGAGTTGCGCCTGATGGACGATCCGATGTGGACCGATCCGATTGGTGAAGGTGAGGCGGACATGATCGCCAAACTGGTCGATCAGTTCAGTACCGACCAGCTTGCCGCCGCCTTGCTGCGCATCCATGGGCTGCGCCATTCCGCCCCCGAACATCTGTCCGCCGTGGCGGAGGGCAAAGCCCCGAAGGAACGTGCACCCTTCGGGCCAAGCACATGGTTCTCCGTATCGGGCGGGCGCGATCAGGGCGTTGAAGTGCGCCGTCTCTTGCCCATCGTGTGCAATGCGGGCGACATCACCAAGGACGACATTGGCGCGATCCGCATCCAGAATGATACCTCTTATGTGGAGTTGAAAACCGAAGCGGTGGACGGGTTCCTCAAGGCGCTCGGGGCTGACATGGTGGTCGAGGGCGGGGCAAAAGTCACCAAACTCGACGGGGTGCCAGATGCGGCCAGCCAGCCCAAGCCCCGGTTTGAGGGCAAACCCGGTGGCAAGCCCAAACGTGACTTTGGTGACAGGCCTAAACGCGACCACGCGGATAAACCCAAGCACGCCTACGATGACACACCCAAACGGGACTTCAAGGACAAGCCCGCGCGCGCAGACGCGCCCAAACCCTCGGCCAAACGGGTGTGGGGTGATCCACCCAAGGCGCACAATGATGGCGCGCCGATTGACTGGAATGACACCTCGACACCCAAGCCACGCAAACCCAAACCCGGTGCGAAACCGGCTGCTGCAAAATCACGCTTTGCCAAAGCACCCAGCACCATGGACAAGGCCATTCAGGACGGGGCTGTGAGCACCCCAAAGAAACCCCGTCACAAGACCGCGCAAAAGGGCAAGCCAGGCGGCAAACCGACAGGTGCCGCGCCCAAGACCGCGAAGTACAATAGCAAGAAGAACAAGGCACGCCGGGCCGCGGGCGCACCCGGTGGCGGGCAACCGCCCCGGCGCAAACCGTAAGGCGGTCCCTGGCCCGCCTGCATCGGTTCAGCTTGTGTAAGGGTCCAGACTGTCGCGCAGGCCGTCGCCAAGAAAGTTGAACGCCAGCACCACGATGATGATGGGCAGCATCGGGATCGCCGTCCACGGATAGATCTCGATGGATGCGAGGTTCTGAGCATCGTTGAGCATCACGCCCCACGAGACCGCAGGGGCGCGCAGGCCAAGGCCAAGGAAGCTCAGCGCCGTTTCACCGAGGATCATCGCGGGGATCGACAAGGTGGCCGAGGCGATCAGATGCGACATGAAGTTGGGCAACAGGTGGCGGCGGATCACGCGGCCCGGCTTGGCCCCCATCATCTCTGCGGCGCGCACGTATTCTTCCTCTCTGAGCGACAGGAACTTACTTCGGACCGCCCGCGCAAGGCCCGGCCAATCCAGCAATCCCAATATGATCGAGATGATGAAGAACACCGAAACGGGCCCCCAATTTGACGGCACCGCCGCCGACAGGGCAAGCCACAAGGGCAACTCCGGCAGGGAACGCAGGATTTCGATTGCGCGGTTGACGACCCAATCCACCCAGCCTCCGAAATAGCCCGCAATCGCGCCAAATCCGATCCCGAGGATAAAGGACACGGTGATCCCGATCAGCCCCACGGTCAGGGACAATTGCGCGCCATAGGAAATGCGCGAAAACACGTCCCGCCCCAACCGGTCCGAGCCGAAAATGAACACCGTCGCCCCTTCGGGCGCGCAGAACAGGTGCCGTTCCGTCGGGATCACGCCGAACAGGTTGTACCTGGTCCGCTTGCAAAAGAACTGCAGTGGCATGGGCCGGGTTTCGTCCGTGGTATAGGTCCAGCGATAATTTTCGAGATCGGCCACCGCCTCGGTCGGATAGACGAAGGGGCCGATATAGTCGCCTTCGTGCCAGAACTTGATGGCTTGGGGCGGGTGATAAAGATAGTCTGCGCTGCGTTCATTGGGCGTGTAAGGCGACAAGAACCCCGCAAAGGGGATCGCCATATAGGCCAGCAGCAGGAACAGCCCTGAAATCAGCCCAAGCCGATGGCGGCGGAACTTGCGCCACACCAGCAGCCAGTTGGGTGCGTCCATGTCTGTGCGGTCGATGGCCGACAGATCCACATTCGGATCATAAGGCGCGTCGTCGATAAAGCGGCCGTCTGGCAGATTGCTCATGTCTCTATCCCTCCCGCGCGCCGTAGCGAATGCGCGGATCAAGCAGCACCAGCAGCAAATCTGAAATCATTGTCCCGATCAGGGTCAGCAGCGCGACAAACATCAACACGAAGGCCGCCAGAAACTGATCCTGTGACTTGAGGGCCGTCAGCAGCGCAGGCCCGATGGTTTGCAGGCCCAGAACGACCGACACCAGAACCGACCCTGACACCATCGCGGGCAGCAGGTTGCCAATATCGGCCACAAAGGGGTTGAAGGCCATGCGCAGCGGATATTTCGTGAGCAACCGGGTCGAGGACAGACCCTTGGCCTTGCCCGTTTCCACGTATGGTTTGCTCAGTTCATCCAGCATGTTGGCCCGCAGCCGCTGCATCATCCCCGCCGCGCCCGAGGTGCCGATCACGAATGTGGGCACGATCAGGTGGATCAGGATGGATTGCACCTTGGCCAGACTCATCGGCTCGCCCTCGAACTCGGGTGACATGAGGCCCCCGATGGGCAGGCCGAGGTATTTGTGCCCGTAGTAAAACAGGATCAATGCGAGCAGAAAGTTGGGTGTCGCTAGCCCCAGATAACCCACAAATGCCGTAGTATAGTCCACCCACGTAGCTGATTTCCACGCGGCGAGTACGCCCAAAGGCAACGCCACCAGATAGACAAACAGGACAGCCGCAAGATTCACCAGAACTGTCAGCCAAAGTGCGTCGCCAACGATGTCCGCCACCGGGGCATCAAATTCGAAGGACCAGCCAAAGTCGCCCTGGATCAGCCCCGAAAACCCCTGAGGGCCGGGGATCATCCCCACCCAGATCAGGTATTGCTGCCATAAGGGCCGATCCAGCGCGTATTCTTTGCGCAGGAACTCGGCTTTGGCGACACCCTCGGCTTGTCCCGTGGCACGCAATTCCGCGATCTGGTTTGACAGATAGTCGCCGGGTGGCAGGTTGATGATGATGAAGACCAACACCGACACCACGGCCAGTGTCAGCAGCATCGTCAGAAACCGCCACACCGCATAGCGGATGAACATCATTGGGACACCTGCGCCAACTCTTCGTCGTCAAAGAAAAACTCGTCAATGCGGTAAATCCCGAAATGCGCGCCGGGATCCCACGCCCATTTGCCAAACTCCGGCACATTGCGCAGCCGATCGGACACGACAACGGGTTGAGGGGCCTCGGACAGGATGCCGATCCCGTATTGCTGGTCGGCATGAATGGCGAGCATTTCGCGCCAGATCCGGGTGCGGTCATAGGGGTCAGGCTTGCGTTCCCAAAGGGCGGAGAGTTCCATCAGACGCTTGGCCTCGGGCATGTCCACAGGCTCGCCCGCTGCCCCGTGGGTCTGGTAATACTGCCCCCATTTGGGCCATGCAAAAAACACCTGATCCGTGGGCGCAAGATAGGCGGGCGGCGTGTAGGGTTGCGGGATACCGTTGTCCCAGCCGTACCAGACGGCGGCCATGGTCACGCCTGAAAACACCCGGTTGCGCAGGATGTCGCGATCAAGCGGGCGCATGATCAGCTTGATGCCCAGATCGCGCCACGTGTCGGTGATGATGGCGAGCGCATTTTCGACTTCCTGACGCTCGCCCGCAGTTTCGATGACAAACTCCATCGCCCGCCCGTCCGGCAGTTTGCGAATGCCGGAGGCATCGCGTTCGGTCAGCCCCATCTCATCCAGCAGCAGGTTGGCGGTGTAGGGATCATACAGCGCCCATTTGGTGAGGTTCTCGGATTCAAAGAACGGGCTGGCGGCCAGCGCCGTCATGTTCCCTTCCTTGCCCAGACCGAAATAGAGCGCGCGGTTGATCATCCGCCGGTCGATGCCCATCGACAGGGCACGACGAAAGCGGGCATCGCGGATGACCTGTCGCCAGACCGGATCGGCAAAATTGAGGTTGGGATAGATCGCGATCTGGCTCGCTGCGCTGTTGGCCCAAAGATAGGTGCGATAGGGCGCGCCGTCCGCCTCGCCTTTCTTCAGGATCGACACATCCCGGAAATCCAGACCGCGGGCCTGCAGATCGCTTTCACCGGCGTTGGATTTGGCTGCGACCAGACCTGACCCCACGATCCCCATCTCGACCACGTCGATATAGGGCAGATGCACCCCGCGCGCGTCGATCCGGTGGAAGTAAGGATTGCGCACGAACAATTGGCGCGATTGCCCGCCGGTGCTGGCGGGCATCCACGGCTGGAGGGTGGGCAGCTCGTGGTTGTCGAATTTGTACATGTTGTCGAGTTTGTTGTGCAGCGGTGCCCAGCTTCGCACCCGCTTGGCGTCGATCATCTCCTCCATCTCTTCCATGGTGTTGAAGTCGACATGGAACTGTTTGAGGTAATGGGAGGGGCGGTAGATAAATGGTGGGCTGGCCTGCGCCAGCGATTGCAGGAACATCGGGTTGGCGCGGGGGAATTCGATGACGACGGTGTGTTCATCCGGGAACGTCATTGTGCCCAAATCCGTCCCGACCCGCATCACTTCGGGTGGACCATTGGGGCTGAGTTCTTCGTTGAGAGCGACGTTTTCCCACCAATATCGGAAATCCTCGGAGGTGAAGGGCGCGCCATCCGACCAACGATGTCCGGGCCGCAGATGCAGCGTAAAGATGCGCCCATCGACCTCGTCATAGTCGCGTAGAATATCGGCGCGCAGCTCGTATTTTTCGTTATAGCCCACCAGCCGCGCATAGCCGTAGACCACCATCTGACGCACGTCCTTGGATCGGGTGACCATCGTGCGCAGCGTGCCGCCTTGCTTGCCGAACTCCCGGCCCTTTGCCTCAAGATCGACAACAAGCGGGGTGTCGGGAATGCGGTCGGGGGCGGGATCCATCTGCCCCTTTTTCACCTCCGTAGCCCAAAAGCCGCTTTCTTGCACGACAGGTTGTGCAAAGGCGGGCAGGGCCACGAGCCCGGCGATCAAAACGGCGCTCAGTCGGTCAAGCATGGCAACGCACCTTGTGTCCGGGTTCAACTTGGATGAGGTCAGGGGCATCGCGCCCCTCAAAGCGAAACTGATCGGGCCATGACGCAGAGGACCCCGCCCCGTGGGCCACTTGTGCCAGATCAATCGGGCGGCTCACGTCCGGTTCGGGTTGGGCCGCGATCAGGGCCTTGGTATATGGATGGCGCGGGTTGTAAAACAAGGTCGAGGGCGGGGCCTGTTCGACCACCACGCCTTGGCGCATCACAGCCACTTCGTCTGCAATGCGTGCCACCACAGCCAGAT
This sequence comes from uncultured Tateyamaria sp., assembly GCF_947497045.1. Classification (GTDB taxonomy): domain Bacteria; phylum Pseudomonadota; class Alphaproteobacteria; order Rhodobacterales; family Rhodobacteraceae; genus Tateyamaria. The sequence goes on from NZ_CANMEU010000007.1 coordinate 149,832, forward strand.
CGTGGCTGATGAACAGATAGCTCAGCCCCATACCGTCACGAATCCGTTCCAGCAAGCTCAGGATCTGTTCCTGTACCGATACATCGAGCGCCGAGGTCGGCTCATCACAGACCAGCAAGACCGGATCAAGCGTGAGCGCGCGGGCAATCGACAGGCGTTGGCGCTGACCGCCCGAAAAGGCGTGGGGGTAGCGTTTGAGCATGTCGGGGTTAAGCCCGACCCACCGCAGCATTTCCGCCGCCTTGTCGCGGCGTGCGATCTTGTCACCGATGCGGTGGATTTCCATCGGCTCGGTCAGCGCCTCCTGCACCCGCATCCGGGGGGACAGGGACGAATAGGGGTCCTGAAACACCATCTGGGCCTGACGCTGAAACGCGATCTTTTCGGAGCGGCTGAGGTCGTTGATGCAGACCGGTTCGTCATTTGCCTTGGCGCGAAACAGCACCCGCGACCCGTCGTCCGGGATTTCGGCGCCCAAGGCGATGCGTGCGCAGGTCGTCTTGCCCGATCCGCTTTCGCCCACCACGGCCAGCGTTTTGCCGCGTTGCAATTTCAGCGAAACGTCGCGACAGGCAAAGACCTGTTTCTTGGCCCGCCAGCCCCCGGCGCGGACCGTGTAGGTTTTCGACACGTTCTGAAGTTCAAGGATCAGGTCGTCCTTTTCGACCGGGGGCACGGGGATGGCGTCCTTGGGAATCATGGGTGCGGCGGCAAAGAGTTTTCTGGTGTAGCCATGGCCCGGATTGCCGAGCACCGCCGGAGCGGGGCCGCTCTCCATGACGTGCCCCTTGCTCATCACCACCACGCTGTCGGCCATGTTGGCCACAACGCCAAGGTCGTGGGTCACAAGGATCATGGCCATGCCGGTATCGCGTTGCAGGTCTTTCATCAGCCCCAGCACCTGCGCTTGGGTGGTCACGTCCAGCGCCGTGGTCGGCTCGTCCGCGATCAGCAGATCGGGTTTGGCCACCATCGCCATGGCGATCATCGCGCGTTGACGCATACCGCCCGACATCTCGAAGGGATAGGCCCGAAAGGCGCGTTCAGGATCGGCAAAGCCCACGCGATCGAACGTGGCCAGCACGTCCTTTTTGGCCTCGGCTGTGGTCATGTCACGGTGCAGGGTCAGCACTTCGGCCACCTGATTACCGATCCGGTGCAGGGGTGACAGGGAGTGCATGGGTTCCTGAAAGATCATCGAAATGCGGTCACCGCGAATGTCGCGGATGTCGCAGGAGGGCAGTTTGAGAAGGTCGGTACGCGCCGACCCGATGCCGAACTCGATGGCCCCGCGCCGCAATTGGGCCGTACGGGGCAGGATGCGCAGGATAGAGCGGCACGAAAGTGTCTTGCCCGACCCGCTTTCGCCCACGATCGCCAATGTTTCGCCCGCGCTGACGGAAAAGTTGACGCCCGCCACAACCGGCGGTGCCGATCCAAAGCCGATAGAGAGGTCTCTGACGTCAAGAAGGGGGGCCATACACCGTCCTTAGTTGTTTGGGCCTTCGTTTCACCGTGGCGTGCCAAATTTCAGTGAACCCGATTTCCGCGCATAGGTCCATACACGGGCTTCTCGCGGATTCGTGCTGGGCATTTGTGAATTTCTGACCCATCTAATGGGAAACACAAAGGAATATCGTGATGACCCAAAGCCGCCTTGATCTGTTTGTGGACCGTATGGTGTCTCAGCGTGCCTGTCTTGATCATGCGGCCGACGCGATTGCAGCACTGCCGGGTCCCGTCTTTGAGTTGGGGTTGGGCAATGGGCGCACCTACCATCATATCCGCCATATTCTGCCGGACCGGGATGTGTTTGTTTTTGAGCGCGCGGTGGCGTCCCATCCCGACAGCACCCCGCCCGAGGATATGGTGTTGCTGGGCGATGTCTATGACACGCTACCTGCCGCGTTGACGCGGTTTGGTCCGACGACTGCACTGATCCACGCCGATCTTGGCGGTCACAATCGGGCCAAGAACGACATCTTTGCGCGCAATATCTCGCCTTTGGTCGAGCCGCTGTTGGCGGTTGGGGGACTGATGGTTGCCTCGGACCGGATGTATTTTGAAGGACTTGTCGAGCAACCGCTGCCCGCCGGTGCTGTTGAAGGGCGGTGCTTTATCTATCGTCGCGATGCGTGACTGACTGAACCCGCGCTCATCGAGGGACAGAAGAAGCGGGACGTCGCGTCCTTTCGGCGAGGGGCTTGCCCTTTTTGATGCGCCCCTTACGCTGATGGTTCGGGCCCCGTGCGGAATATGTCCTGCCGGGTGGCCTGCATCAGTGGAGGTTCTCGATGAGCGATAAGATAGCCTATGCCCGTCACGGTGAGGTTGCCGTTTTAACCGTTCAGAACCCGCCTGTGAATGCGCTGAGCCAAGCGGTGCGCCAGGGGCTGTGGGATATGATGGACCGCGCCGAGGCCGATATTGGCGTGCGCGCGGTGCTGATCGTCGGGGAAGGCCGTGCCTTTTTTGCAGGTGCCGACATCACTGAATTCGGTAAACCACCCTTGCAGCCGCATCTGCCTGACCTGATCAACCGGATCGAGGCGTCGCCGCTCTTGGTTGTGGCCTCGATGCACGGCGTGTCCCTGGGCGGTGGGCTTGAGGTTGCCTTGGGCTGTCACTACCGCATCGCGGTGCCCTCGGCCCGCGTCGGCTTGCCCGAGGTGCATCTGGGGTTGTTGCCCGGTGCCGGTGGTACCCAACGTCTGCCGCGCCTGAGCGGTGTTGAGCCCGCCCTTGAGGTGATGACCACGGGCCGTCACGTGGGCGCAAAAGAAGCGCATGATCTGGGCATTATCGATGTGATCCAAGAAGGTGATCCAGCTGAGAATGGGTTGGCCTATGCGCAGAAACTTCTGGCCAAGGATGCGCCGCGTCGCCCGGTAAGCGGGATGCCAGCCCCTGCGCCGATTGACTGGGATGCCACGTTCGAGGCTACGTTGGCGCGCAGCAAGGGCCAGATTTCCCCGGCCTGGTGCGTGCGCGCAGTTCAGGCGTCGGTTGAAAAACTCTTTGCGGAGGGCCTCAAGGCGGAGCGCCAGATATTTTACGATCTGATGCAGACGGATCAGCGCGAAGGGATGATCCACGCGTTTTTCTCGGAACGGCAAGTGTCGAATTTACCCGAACTGAAGGGCGTCGCGACCCGTGGCGTGAATGCCATCGGCGTCATCGGCGGCGGCACGATGGGCGCGGGCATTGCCACCGCTGCCCTACTTTCTGGCCTACCCGTGACCATGCTGGATATGACCGCCGAGGCCGGGATGGCCGCCCGCAAACGCATTGAGGGCAATCTGTCGGGCGCGCTTAAACGCGGCAAGATCAGCGCTGAAGACCATGAAAACATCCTTACCAAGGCGCTAAGCATCACTACATCCTATGATGATCTATCCGAGGTGGACCTGGTAATCGAAGCCGTCTTTGAGGACATGGATGTTAAGAAAAAGGTCTTTGCCGAGCTTGACCGCGTGTGCAGGCCTGGCGCTATTCTCGCCTCCAACACGTCATACCTCGATATTAACGAAATCTCGGCAACGACCAAGCGCCCCAAAGACGTGATCGGCCTGCACTTTTTTTCTCCAGCCCACGTCATGAAGCTGCTTGAGATCGTGGTGGCGGAAAAAACCGAACTGGACGTGGTAGCCACCAGCTTCGAACTGGGCAAGCGGCTGGGCAAGATCAGCGTGCGGGCGGGCGTATGCGATGGCTTCATCGGCAACCGCATCCTGTCGACCTACCGCACAGCTGCTGATCACATGATCCTTGATGGCGCCTCGCCTTACGAGATCGACACAGCGTTGGAAAGGTTCGGCTTTGCGATGGGGCCGTTCGCGGTGGCGGACCTTGCGGGGCTGGATATCGGTTGGGCCGTGCGCAAGCGCAAACGGGCCGAGGGGCTTGATCCTCGAGCCCGCGATGCGAGCTATGCTGACAAGCTGTGCGAGGCGGGCCATTTTGGTCAGAAGACCGGCAAGGGCTATTATGACTACGCCGCGGGGGCCAAGGCGCGTGTGCCGAACCCGGATGTCATGCCGTTGATCGAGGCGGAGCGTGCGGCCCATGGCATTACGCCCCGTGCGTTTACCGGGGACGAGATTGTGCGCCGTTACATGGCGGCGATGGTCAACGAGGCGGCCAAGGTCGTGGGTGAGGGCATCGCGCGCCGACCGCTTGATGTCGATATGACATTGATCTTTGGCTACGGATTTCCGCGTTATCGTGGTGGGCCGCTGAAATGGGCGGATATGCAGGGGCTGGGCGGTTTGCTGGACGATATCAAATCCTATGCCCAGACTGACCCGTATTTTTGGACTGCGGCACCCCTGCTTGAACAACTGGTGGCCGAAAACCGGACCTTTGACGACCTGAACAAAAAGGGCTGACACGATGGATATGAGCTTTACCGACGATGAACTGGCCTTCCAAAGCGAGGTGCGGGAGTTCTTGCGCGATGAACTGCCTTCCGAAATCGTGGACAAGGTGGCCAAGGGGATTGAACTCGGCAAGGACGAGGTTGAGCGGTGGCACGCCATTCTGAATGCGCGCGGATGGCTGGCCCCGAACTGGCCCAAATCCTTTGGGGGTGGCGAATGGAACGCTGTGCAGCGCCACATCTTTGATACCGAGGCAGCAGCTGCAAATGCCCCGCGTATCGTGCCCTTTGGGCTGTCGATGCTGGGGCCTGTGTTGCAGAAATTCGGATCGAAAGAACAGCAGGACCATTGGTTGCCCCGCATTCTGGATGGGTCGGACTGGTGGTGTCAGGGCTACTCCGAGCCGGGGGCTGGGTCTGATCTCGCCTCGCTCAAGACCCGCGCTGTGCGCGATGGCGATCATTATGTGGTCAATGGCCAAAAGACGTGGACGACCCTTGGCCAGCACGCCAACATGATTTTCTGTCTTGTCCGTACGGATCCGGATGTAAAACAGCAGGAGGGCATTTCCTTTTTGTTGATCGACATGAACACGCCGGGGATCGAGGTGCGCCCGATCATCCTGCTGGATGGCAGTGATGAGGTGAACGAGGTCTGGTTCACGGATGTGCGCGTGCCGGTCGAAAATCTGGTGGGCGAAGAGAACAAGGGCTGGACCTATGCCAAATACCTGCTGACCCATGAGCGGGCGAATATCGCGGGCGTCGGTTTCTCTCAGGCGGGGCTGGCGGCGGTCAAACGGATGGCGCGGGCGGAAAACCACAATGGCAAGCCGCTGATCGAAAACCCCCATTTTGCGGCCCGTGTCGCGCAGGTGGATATCGATCTGCGGGCCATGGCGACCTCGAACCTGCGGATCATTTCAAAGGCGGCTGCGGGTGGTGCGCCGGGCCTTGAGGCCTCCATGCTCAAGGTGAAGGGGTCGATTATTCGGCAGGAAATCAATGACCTGGCACGCCGTGTGGCAGGCCCTTACGCGATGCCCTTTGCCTCAGAAGCGCTGGAAGGTGCCAATGACACAATCCCCGACCCGCTTGGTGCGGGGCCGGTGGCGGCGCAGTATTTCAACAACCGCAAACTGTCGATCTTTGGCGGTTCGAACGAAATTCAACGCGGCATCATTGCCAAGGTCACCATGAGCGGAGGCCGGGCATGAATTTTGAACTGACCGAAGAGCGGCAGATGTTGCAGGACACGCTGCGCCGCTATCTGCGTGAGAAATACACAACTGCGGTGCGCAACGATATACTGACGTCGGATGCTGGGCTGTCCGCTGACATTTGGGCCGAATTGGCGGAGCTTGGTGTTCTTGGCGCGCTCTTCACCGAAGAGATGGGCGGCTTTGGCGGTGCGGGTTTTGATCTTGCCGTGGTGTTTGAAGAACTGGGGCGCGCTGGCGTTGTGGAACCCGTACTCGATAGCGCGCTGATGGGCGGGCGGTTGCTGGCGGCGGCGGGCAAGTCGGATATGGTCGAGCAGGTGATTGCCGGGACGTTGCACCTTGCCGTGGCACATGGCGAACCCGGCGGCCGGTACGATATGGATTACGTGCATACGAAAGCGGATGGTGGCGTATTGACCGGGCGCAAAGCGGTGGTGATGAACGCCGAAGCGGCGGATCACCTGATCGTCTCAGCGCGGGATGGCGATGCAATTGCGCTTTACCTCGTCGCGAAGGATGCCAAGGGCGTCGACATTCAGGGTTATCCGTTGCTGGCAGGGGGCCGTGCGGGCGAAGTGACGTTTGACAATACGCCTGCTGAGCCGTTGGGCCTGTCGCTGTCGGACCTGCAAGCCGCGACCAATCTGGCACTTGTTGCGATCAGTGCCGAAGCGCTTGGCGCGATGGAATCCGCCACCCACCTGACCAAGGACTATCTGATGACGCGGACCCAGTTCGGCCGGCCCATCGGGACCTTTCAGGCGCTCGCGCACCGGATGGCCGACCTGTTGATCGAGTTGGAACAGGCCCGCAGTGCGGTGATCAATGCGGCTGGTTATCTTGAGGCACCGGATGCGGACCTGCACCTGTCCGCCACCAAGAACCTGATCGGAAGGATTGGACGGCTGGTGGCCGAAGAGTCGATCCAGATGCATGGTGGCATCGCGATGACGCAGGAATACGAACTGGCCCATATCGCCAAACGCATCGTCATGGCCGATCACCGTTTTGGCGACACCGACTATCATCTGGAGCGGTTCATTGCCCTCTCTGCCGCCTGATCCGGGCATTATCCGGGACGAAACGGGCGCTCAGACGCTGCTTGGCTATGTCGTCGATCTTACGGTCGGGGATGGGGTTGCGCTGTGCCATCTTGAGATCGGGGCCCAGCACGGCAATCGCCATGGTGGGCTGCACGGCGGGATCATCGCCTGCATGCTGGACAATGCGATGGGCTATGCCGCTGCGCTGAGCTTTGAGGGGGATACGCAAACCCGCGTCCACACCCTGTCGATGACCACAAATTTCGTCGCACCCGCGTCCCAAGGCCGGGTGACGGCCAAGGGTGTCGTCACCGGCGGCGGGCGCGCCACCGTGTTTGCCGAAGGACATTTGCAAGATGAGGAAGGCCGCGTGCTGGCCACAGCCACGGGCGTTTACAAACGGGTCAAAGGGCAATGAGGGCGCCTTCGGTCATAGACCTGCTGCTTGGGCAAGCAGAGGCGCGACCGGAGGCTCCTGCGCTTGAGGATTCCCTTGGTACCAAGTGGAATTACGCTGATCTGAAACATGCTGCCGATGCCCTGTCTGAGGTTTTGGGCAAGGAGGGTGTGACAGCAGGCGACCGCGTTCTGATCGTTTCGGAAAACTGCGGGGCGGCGGTGGCCGCGCTGTTTGCAACTTGGCTGATTGGTGCGGTGGCGGTGCCGGTGAACGCCCGCCAGACGGCACATGAACTTGACCGGATCATTGCGCATGCCGCGCCGCACGCCGTGTTGCTGACCAGTGCTGTGTCTTCGGATGCGGTTGCGCACAGTGCACGCCTGAACGCCTCCGAAACGACAGGGGCGTGGGGTGCGCTTGATCTGCTGTGCCTGCCCGCACCTGCGTTGGATATCGACCGCGATATTGCTGTGATCCTCTATACCACGGGCACCACCGGCGACCCCAAGGGCGTGATGTTGACCCAAGCCAATGTATGCTTTGGGGGCCAGACGTCGGCCAATTTGCGGGCGATGACGCCTGCGGACCTGATCTATGGGGTTTTGCCCACGACCCATGTGTTCGGCTTGTGTTCGGTGGTGGTTGCCGCGATCCATGCAGGCGCGCCTGTGCGTCTGGTGCCCCGGTTTGATGTCTGCGCTGTCTATGATGGGTTGCGTGACGGGATCACTCTGTTCTCGGCCGTTCCGCAGATGCACGCGCTGCTGATGGCCCATGCGCGGGCGAATGGGCTGGAGGCTTTGGGGTCCGACACGTTGCGCTATGTCTCGTCCGGGGCGGCCCCGCTGGACCCAACCTGGAAACGCGAGGCCGAGGCATTCTATGGCGTTGCGATCCAGAACGGATATGGAATGACCGAAAGCACCGCAGGCACCGCCGCGACGCGCAATCTGATTGGGGACCTTGACACGTCCGTTGGCCCCGCCTTGCCCGAGATCGAGATTGCGATTGATCAGGCGGATGCGGTGGATGGTGTGGGCGAAGTCCTGACCCGTGGACCACATGTAATGCGGGGATATTTCCGCAACAAGGTCGAAACCGCACGCACCATTGACGCGCAGGGGTGGCTACATACCGGCGATCTGGGCTGCATCGATGGGCGCGGGCATCTGCACATCGTCGGTCGCGCCAAGGAGTTGATCATTCATGGCGGGTTCAACGTCTACCCACCCGAGGTCGAGGCGGCGCTGAACGATCATCCCGACGTGGTACAGGCCGCCGTGATCGGACGACCCTTCGAGGGGGACGAAGAGGTCCTTGCCTTTGTTCAGGTCGCACGAGACAGCGGATTGAGCGCGGATATTCTGCGTACCTTCGTGCGCGACCGGCTGGCAGGGTATAAGCGCCCCGCGCGCTATATTCTGGCGCAGAGCCTGCCAGCGGCCCCGACGGGCAAGGTCCTGAAACACAAGCTGATCGAGACGTTTGCCGCCGAGTTGGCGTGATCGCCCTAGGTCCAGACCCCGTTTGCGGCCTCCCGAATGGCGCGGATATTCTCACCATAGGGGGCAGGGTCGCTGACGGACCCGCCGCGAAAAACAGCTGAGCCAGCGACCAGCACATCCGCACCAGCCTTTGCCACTAGAGGCGCGGTTGTAGGGTCCACGCCGCCATCGATTTCGATATGCACAGGGCGATCCCCGATCATCTGACGCAAGGCGGTGATCTTGGCCGACATATCGATGAATTTCTGTCCACCAAAGCCGGGATTGACCGTCATCACGCAGATCAGATCGACCATATCCATCACCTCTGCCACAGCACTTGCGGGTGTGCCGGGGTTCAAGGCAACGCCCGCTTTCATTCCGGCACCCCGGATCGCTTGCAGCGTGCGGTGAATGTGGGGGCCAGCCTCCACATGGGCGGTCAGCACATCGGCGCCCGCGTCCGCAAAAGCTTCGATATAGGAATCAACGGGCGCGATCATCAGGTGGACATCCATGACCCCCTTGATATGGGGGCGGATCGCGGCACAGGTCGCAGGCCCGAAGGTGATGTTGGGCACGAAATGGCCGTCCATGACATCGACGTGGATCCAATCGGCCCCCTGCGCCTCCACCGCGGCGCATTCAGCCCCGAAATTGGCAAAGTCTGCCGCGAGAATGGAAGGTGCGATTTTGATGGAACGATCAAAGGTCACGGGCTGTCTGCTCCTGTTTGTGCGTAGCCGCGATATATCGCCGAGTCGCCCATGTTGAAAGGGGCCCGTCGAGGTGGGCCTGTCAAGTTCAGAGAGGTGTCGCGCGCGCGATGCAATCCGTCGATTGCGCGTCATTAAATTTGACAATCGAATTAAAGCGCGCGACTGTGCGGATCAGGGAGGACGGCCATGTACCTGGGATTTGATTTGGGCACATCCGGTGTGAAAGCGTTGCTGGTGGATGACGAAGGTCGGGCCATTGGCAGCGCGGATGCGCACTATGATGTGACCAACGCCGCACCGGGATGGAGCGAGCAGGACCCGGCCGATTGGATCGCCGGGATGACGGCCGCAATGGCCGCGTTGCGCGCTGCACGTCCTGAGGCCATTGCGACGGTGCGGGGCGTGGCCCTGTCCGGTCACATGCACGGCGCGGTTCTGGTCGACGCGGCGGGGGCGGTCTTGCGCCCTTGTATTCTGTGGAATGACACGCGCAGCCACGCTGAAGCTGCCGCGATGGACGCGGACCCGCTGGCCCGCAAGATCAGCGGCAATATCGTCTTTCCGGGGTTCACCGCCCCCAAACTGGCATGGGTCGCAGCCCATGAACCCGATGTGTTTGCCAAGGTCGCCAAGGTCATGTTGCCCAAGGACTACGTGGTCTGGTGGCTGACAGGGCGTCATGTGACCGAGATGTCGGATGCCGCCGGCAGCGCGTGGCTGGATGTCGGAGAACGTTGCTGGTCGGACGATCTGTTGCGTCTTGGCGGTATGCGCGGCGATCAGATGCCGGAGCTGCTTGAGGGGACAGACGTGGTTGGGTCAGTGCAATCCGCGCGTGCCGACCTTGGCTTGCCTACCGACTGTCAGGTGGTTGCGGGTGGGGCCGACAATGCGGTGGCTGCCTGCGGCGTGGGCGCGCTTGGGCAGGGCGATGGTTTTGTGTCCTTGGGCACGTCGGGCGTCGTCTTGGCGGGGCGTGACAGCTATGCGCCCGACGCGGATACGGCGGTTCATACCTTCTGCCATGCGGTCCCCGAACGGTGGTACCAGATGGGGGTTGTTCTGGCGGCCACCGACAGCCTCAATTGGCTCTCGCGGATCACAGGGCAGTCGCAGGGCGCGTTGACCGAGGCGCTTGGGCCGACCCTGACCGCGCCGGGCAGCGCGAAATTCTATCCCTACCTGTCGGGCGAACGCACCCCGCACAATGATGCAGATGTCAGAGGTGGTTTTACCGGCCTTGATATTGGTGCAGGGCCGACCGTGTTGACCCATGCGGTTATGACGGGCGTCAGTTTTGCACTGCGCGACAGTTTTGAGGCGCTCAAGGGCACGGGGGCCACGCTTGAGGCAGCCCTTGCCATCGGGGGCGGTACCAAGTCAGACCTGTGGACCAGAATGCTGGCGACCACCCTCAATATCCCGCTGGAGCGACCGGCAGACGGGGCCTTTGGTGCGGCCCTTGGTGCGGCGCGGATCGCGATGTGCGGTGTAACGGGTGATGATCCTCCCACCGTTATGACCAAACCGCAGATTGCTGATATCATCAAACCTGACCCGACCCTCACCTCTGCCTATGACGACGCCTATAACGCGTTCACCACTGCCTATCCCAAATTGAAAGCCATGCCATGACCTCCGGATTTTTTGACGCCGTTCCGCCCGCCGCCTTCGAAGGGCCTGACAGTACGAACCCCATGGCCTTTCGCCACTATAACCCCGACGAAAAGGTGATGGACAAGCGGATGGAGGATCATCTGCGCTTTGCGGTGGCCTATTGGCATTCCTTCGCGTGGGAGGGCGGGGACCCGTTTGGTGGGCCGACCTTTGTGCGGCCCTGGCATCCGCAAGACGATATGGGCCGCGCCAAGATGAAGGCGGATGTGGCGTTCGAGATGTTCGAGCGGCTCGGCGTGCCGTTCTTCTGCTGGCACGACGCCGATGTGCGCCCCGAAGGCGATACGTTGGGCGAAAGCATCGACCGGTTGAACGAGATGACCGACTATTTCGGGGAGAAGATGGACAGCGCCAAGGTCCGGCTGCTCTGGGGCACGGCCAACATGTTCAGCCACCGCCGCTGGATGTCGGGGGCCTCGACCAACCCGGACCCGGATGTGTTCGCCTATGCAGCGGCGACCGTGAAATCCTGCATGGATGCGACCCACAAGCTGGGCGGCGACAACTACGTGCTGTGGGGCGGGCGCGAGGGGTACGAAACCCTGCTAAACACCGACATGGGCCGCGAGCTGGACCATATGGGCGCGTTCCTGAACATGGTGGTCGAATACAAGCACAAGATCGGGTTCAAGGGGCAGATATTGGTTGAACCCAAGCCGCAAGAGCCATCCAAACATCAATACGACTATGACGCGGCAACCTGTATCGGGTTCCTGCGTAAATATGGGCTTGAGGATGAGGTCAAGCTGAACCTCGAACAGGGGCACGCGATTTTGGCGGGCCACAGTTTTGAGCACGAGATCGCAGTGGCGGCAAGCGAAGGCATGCTCGGCTCCATCGACATGAACCGCAACGACTACCAGTCGGGCTGGGACACGGATCAATTCCCCAACAACGTGCCCGAGGTGGCGTTGTGTTATTACCATATCCTGCAAGCGGGCGGTCTGGGGCAGGGGGGGACGAACTTTGATGCCAAGCTGCGCCGCCAATCACTGGACGCTGAGGATCTGATTGCTGCTCATGTTGGGGCGATGGATATCTGCGCGCGGGGCCTCAAGGCCGCAGCCGCCATGATCGAGGATGGCGGTCTGAGCGATGCGCTGGCTGCCCGCTATGCCGGATGGGACCGGGACGCCGCGCAGGCGATGCTGAAAAGCGATCTGGGCACGATTTCCGAACGGGTCTTGGGCGACGGGATCGAACCGCAGCCGCAGTCGGGGCGGCAGGAGATTTTGGAAAACCATGTTTCGCGTTTCGTTTAAGGCGGCAGTCCTTGGATTGATCGCAGCGCCGATCTGGGCAAGCGATCTGCCATATGCCGAGCCCGAGTTTCCGACCCATGACCCTGCTCTGATCGAACTGGGACAGTTGCTGTTTTATGACCCGGTCCTGTCGGGGTCCAAAACGGTCAGCTGTGCCACTTGCCACCACCCCAAACATGCTACCGGTGACGGTGTGTCGCTCGGGCTTGGGGATGGCGGCGTTGGTCTGGGGCCTGATCGGGTCGTGGATGCGAAAAACATCCCCGAACAACGCATCCCCCGCAACGCATCGCCCCTGTTCAACCTGGGCGCACGCGAATTTACCGTTTTTTTCCACGATGGCCGGTTGGAGGAGGATGCGAACCGCCCCTCGGGTATCCGCACCCCCCTGGGGTCCGAGATGGAGATGGGCTTTGCCTCTGCCTTGTCCGCGCAATCCATGTTCCCGGTGTTGTCACCTGATGAGATGGCGGGGCATTACGCCGAAAACGATGTGGCTCAAGCCGTGCGCCAAGGGTTGCTGACAGGGCAGGGCGGGGCGTGGAATATCCTGTCCGAGCGGGTCAGCGCGATCCCGGAATACCGTGCGCGCTTTGATATGATCATCGGCGATAGGGGGATTGGGTTCACCGACATTTCGGATGCGCTGGCTGCGTTCCTCGATTTCGAATGGCGCGGTGTGGCGAGCCCGTTTGACCTTTACCTGCGCAATGGAACCGAGATGGAACCCGCCGCGATGCGCGGGATGGCGTTGTTTTATGGCAAGGCCGACTGTACGAGCTGCCACTCCGGTCGGTTCCAGACGGATCATGATTTTCATGCGATCGCCATGCCCCAGATCGGGCCGGGCAAGGCGGCCCGGTTCGAGGATCATGCGCGTGACACGGGGCGGATGCGTGTGACGGGCGATCCGGCGGATGCCTATGCGTTCCGCACGCCGCCTTTGCGTAACGTGGTGTACACGGCACCGTATGGACATAGCGGTGCCTATGCGACCCTCGAAGGGGTCATACGTCACCACCTTGATCCGGTGACCAGCTTGCGCAGCTATGATCCTTCGCAGGCTGTGATGCCGGGCTTTGATGCGGATGATCTGCGGGTGATGGGCGACACGGCCGAGATCAATGCCATCGCGGCGGCCAACAGCCTTGCGCCCCAATCGCTGAGCGATGAAGAGGTTTCGGACCTGATTGCATTCATGGGTGCGCTGACCGATCCGCAAAGCGTGCGCGGGGCGTTGGGTATCCCGGCCAGCGTGCCGAGTGGATTGCCGATCGATCGCTAGGCGCGCGCTATCTGGCGATGCGCAGGTGCTGATTTGCATCTGCGTCCTGCCATTCTGACCACCCGTCGTGCGGCCAGCGCACCCGCAGCTTCACGGCATTCGCATCGCCCAATCCAAAGTGCTGCGGCCCTGCCATGCCGCCTGCATGGCCGCCGCCCACTGTGATCTCACGTGCTTGTACGGATGTGCCATCATCCACCTGGATCCAAGCACCCACGGCTTGCGCATTGCCATCTTCCTGGGTCAGCGACACGCTCAGCCACTGGCCGTTGGTCGACGTGACGTTCTGCCAGACCTCAAGCGGTGCGCGCCGATTGACGACTGCCAGATCGAGCAGACCATCGCCGTTGAAATCTGCCAATGCCGCGCCGCGACCACGGTGCAGTGATGCGACGCCAGCGGTATTTCCGGCTTCGGCAAAGCTGCCATCGCCTTGCGCGATCAACAGGTTGTTGGGGTCTTCCATCGCGTTGCCCGGCATTTGCTGCACATTGCCCTTGGCGATGAACGCATCATCGCGCCCGTCATTGTTCACGTCGCCAAAGGCGATGTGCCACCCGGTCGAGGGGCGCCCGTCATCGCCGATATAGGGGCGTTGCGCCGTACTGCCGACGTCAAAGGGGACATCGACATATGTGGGCGTCGCCTCCGCCCGGTGCATCAGGCGTTGATCGCCCATCGAGCTTAGAAACACCTCGTCGCGCCCGTCCCGATCCAGATCACGCGCCGCGATTCCCATGCCCCAGAGCATGTGACGATCCCAACCGTCGTCCTCGGTATAGAGGCGGGGACTATCCTCCATCGCCCACAACTGTTCCTGTCCGTCGCGGACATAGTAGTGACGATCATTGGACACCCGCAGATCGGCGCGGCCCGTGCGGGCCCAGTCGGTGAACAGCATCGACAGCGCACAATGCCCTGGTGTGAGCGGGGTTGCGGCATATCCGCTGGCTGTTGGTCTCCATAGCGTATTGATATCGCAGGCTTCGAACGGCCCTTCCGGGTCGGCGCGGTCCACGTAGTGCCCGAAGGCGAGCGTTGGTCTGGACTGCCCCGCCTCCCAAGTTGCCGAAAACGCAGTGCTCCAGCGATCTTCGAAATCCCAAGGGATGGCCTCGAAATCGCACCCGCCAAGGCCGTGCAGCATGATGTCGGCTCCGACGCGCAAGACGACCAGATCAAGGGTGCCATCACCGTCGAAATCCAGCGGATAGGCCCCGGTGGTACCTGTGATCTTCAGCGCAGGTGGGGTCGCGTCCACAAAAGCCACGGCACCGCCATCCGCTGACACGTTTTGCAACAGCATCGCCGGGTTCGATCCGCCCGCTGCAACCAGATCCAACCGGCTGTCACCATCGCAATCCAGCACCGCAAGGCCACCGCCCACAAAATGCTCCCACCCGCCATCATAGACGTGTTTGGGGACCGTGATAGGCTCAAAGCGAGGCGTACTGTCCGCCAGTACCTGACCTGCCAGAACGGCATATAATGCGAGCGGCTTAAACATCCGCCAACTCCTCGACGGCCGTGTCCTGCACATATTCCAGCGCATAGGCGGCCGCCCCTTTGGCCCACATCAGGTTGTTCCATTTGTGGACCACGACAGCGGGGGCGGGTTTGTCGATCTCGACGATCAGTTTTTGCATGTCGTCAATCACCGTGTCCGCATAGAGGTGGTCAAATTGCATCTGTTCACCGGCGAGGATCACCAGTTCGGGGTCAAAGATGTTGACCAGATTGGCAAGACCCATGGCAAACATCTTGCCCGCGCGTTCAATGACGGTCCGGGCGGTGGGATCACCCGCCTTGGCGGCGCGCAATACCGTGTTTACGGCTTGTGAGGTCGGCATTGTCAGGCTGACGCCGCCCACGCTGGCCGCCTCGCGCACGAGGGCATAGTCGGCCACGTAAGCCTCCAGACATCCGCGTTGTCCACAGCGGCACAAGGCCCCGTCCAGATGTACTTTGGTATGACCAAATTCAGCCCCGCACCCGCGCGTACCGCGATAAAGCTGGCCGCCCAGGACCATGCCCATCCCCACACCGCTTTCGATGGTGATGACGATAAAATCTGAGTGATCCTTGCCAATGCCAAAGGTCAGTTCGGCCATCGCCACAAGGTTGGCATCGTTATCGAGGTAGACGGCGATCCCCAGGCGTTCGGATAATACGGTACCGAAAGGGACATTGCGCTGATCAAGTGAGGGGGACCAGTAGACCAGCCCGTGATCGGCATCGACCACACCCGCAAGCCCCACGCCGACACCGGAGACATCCCCAAGGCCCAGCCCGGCCTGGGCGGTCAGCGCCTCTAGCGCGGTGGCGATCTCTTCGGCAAGGGCGTCGGGCGAATGACGCCCCGGCGCGATCTGTTGTTCGAAATCGGCGATATGGGCCCCCTCGAAATCCATCAGGACCAGAGAGATTGCAGTGGTCGAAACCTTCAGACCCGCGATCAGGTGGGCCGCTCCTGCAACCTTGAGGTCGACGCGCGGGCGGCCGCGTGATGCCTCGTCGCTGCGTGATTCGCGCGGCACTTCTTCGATCAATCCGCCGCGCAGCAACTCTCCGGTTACGGAGGTCACAGTCGCCCGGCTGATGCCGGTACGTGCGGCCAGATCAATGCGGGGCAGGGGGCCGCGTTGCGCGATCTCGCGCAGCAGCAACCGCCTGCTTTCAACTTTTTGGTGCCCGAACGCCATGAAAAGACTTTCTTTTTTCTTCCCGAGGATGGTCGCCGCCGGCGACCTCTCCAGCCGATAGTGACCCTTTTTTGCAAAGCTGTCCAATTTAATTTGCTTTTCGAATTTAATTAGCTAACAATGAGGAACCCAGTCGAAAAAAATGGTTGGGCCATGTCTTTGGGAGGACACTTAATGAAACGACGCACGATACTCGGCGCCCTTGCGGCTGCCACGATGTTCACAAGCCCCGTCCTGGCCGATGGCCACGGCGTCACCGTGGGGGTGAGCTGGTCGAACTTCCAGGAAGAGCGCTGGAAAACAGACGAAGCGGCCATCAAAGCCAAGCTCGAAGAGTTGGGCGCGACATATATTTCCGCAGATGCGCAAGCCTCGGCTGCCAAGCAGCTGACCGACGTCGAGGCGCTGATCGCCCAAGGCGCGGACGCGCTGATCATCCTTGCGATGGACAAGGATGCAATCGGCCCCGCCATCGACCAAGCCGACAACGAAGGCATCCCGGTCGTGGGTTATGACCGTCTGATCGAAGATGATCGTACGTTCTACCTGACCTTTGACAACAAGGGTGTGGGCCGCATCATCGCCCAGACCGTGATGGCCGCACAGCCCGAAGGCAACTATGCCATCATCAAGGGCGACAAGGGTGATCCAAACGCCGGTTTCCTGCTGGAAGGCATGATGGAAGTGATCGGCGACAAGGTCGCATCCGGTGATATCAACATCGTCGGCGAAGCGTTCTCGGACGGCTGGAAGCCTGACAATGCCCAGAAGAACATGGAGCAGATCCTGACAGCGGCCAACAACGACGTTGACGCGGTTCTGTCCCAGAACGACGGCATGGCCGGTGGCGCAATTGCCGCTCTTCAAGCGCAAGGTCTGTCCGTGCCGGTTGGCGGTCAAGACGGCGACCACGCCGCGCTGAACCGTGTGGCCCGTGGCGAGCAAACCGTGTCGGTCTGGAAAAACGCGCTGGATCTGGGTGGCAAAGCCGCCGAGATTGCCGTGGCTCTGGCCGGTGGAACCGCGTTGGCCGATGTCGAAGGCGCGGAAAAGTGGTCCGGTGGTGCGAACGGTGTTGAAATGAACGCCATCTTCCTTGAGCCGACCCCTGTGACCAAAGACAACATCAGTGCTGTGATTGACGCGGGCCACATTGCCAAAGACAAAGTGTGTGCCGGTGCCATCGACGGTGTTGACGGCTGTAGCTAAGGGTTGATTCCCTGCATCGGCAGCGTTTTTGTGCTGCCGATGCACTCTCTCGAATTTCCTTATATCCCATCGCGCACGTATGCCCAGGATATGTCTTGCGGTTAACGGGTGCCCCTTATCCGGGACATTGTGATGACTGACACATCGACTTCTGCCGGACAGCCGACGCCCCCCGCCGCAAAAGGGCCTGTCGCGCGCTTTATCCAGGCCACCGAACTTGACACCCGCCTGTTGGGGATGATCGGCGCGCTGGCGCTGATCTGGATCGGCTTTCACCTTTACGGCGCGCTTGTGAATGGCTTTGGCGCGTTCCTGACCCCACGCAACCTTTGGAATCTGAGTGTTCAGACCTCATCTATCGGGATCATGGCCTGTGGCATGGTGTTGGTCATCGTGACCCGCCACATCGACCTGTCGGTCGGTTCGGTCCTTGGGTTCTGCGCCATCGTCATGGGTGTCACCCAGGTGTGGTTCCTGCCAACGCTTGTGGGGCTCGAACACTGGTCGATCTGGATCATCGCCGTCATCGTGGGCCTGATCACCGGCACATTGGTGGGGGCGTTCCACGGCTACATGATCGCTTACATGCAAATCCCGGCCTTTATCGTAACCCTTGGCGGGTTGCTTGTCTGGCGCGGCGCGGCTTTCCTTGTGGCACGGGGCGAGACGATCTCGCCCGTGGACAGTACCTTCCGCCTACTTGGTGGAACCCCCGAAGGGGCGGTCGGTTCGACAGGGTCATGGATCATCGGCCTGATCGCTGCTGTGGTCGTGGTCGGTCTGGTCTTTGCGGGCCGCTCGCAGCGCAAGAAACATGGGTTTGCACAGCGCCCCATGTGGGCCGACACCTTCATCGCCGCCATTGGGGCAGGGTCCGTCATTGGCGCGGTTCTGTTGGTCAACGCCTATCCGTGGCCGCGCGGCGTTGTTCGTCGCTATGCCGCGGCTGAGGGCATCGAAATCCCCGAGGGCGGGTTGTTCATCAGCCACGGCTTTGCCATTCCCGTTCTGATCCTGCTGGCGGTTGCGATCATTATGGCACTGGTAATGAGCCGCACCCGGTTCGGACGCTATGTCTATGCCATCGGGGGCAATCCCGAAGCAGCGGCATTGGCGGGGATCAACACCAAATGGATGACGGTCAAGATCTTTGCGCTCATGGGGTTCTTGACGGGGCTGTCGGCCTCGGTCGCCTCGGCCCGGCTTGGCTCGGCCACCAACGCGCTTGGCACGCTGGATGAGTTGTACGTGATTGCGGCGGCCGTCATCGGGGGCACCTCGCTCGCGGGTGGGGTCGGCACGATCTATGGCGCGGTCCTTGGGGCCTTTGTCATGCAAAGCCTGCAAACCGGGATGGTCCTGATCGGCTTTGATGCGGCCATCCAACAGGTCGTCGTGGGTTCCGTCCTTGTGCTGGCCGTCTATCTGGACAACCTGTATCGGAGGTCTTCGAAATGAGCGTTGAAAAGAAATCCATCGACCGCAGTGGCACGCCGCTGGTCGACATGCGCGACATCTGCATCTCGTTTGGCGGGGTCCATGCGGTCGATCATGTGTCGGTTGATCTATACCCCGGCGAAGTCGTGGGCCTTCTGGGCCATAACGGCGCGGGCAAATCGACGCTGATCAAGATCCTGTCGGGCGCCTACGGGATGGACTCGGGCGAGATCTATGTGAACGGCGAAAGGGCCACGATCACCAACCCGCGCGATGCACGGTCCTACAATATCGAGACGATCTACCAGACGCTTGCGCTGGCCGATAACCTTGATGCGGCGTCCAACCTGTTTCTGGGGCGCGAGCTGACTTCGGCGGTCGGCTTCGTGGATGATGATGCGATGGAGGCCGAGACGCGCAAGATCATGGCGCGCCTCAATCCGAACTTCAAAAAGTTCAAGGATCCGGTATCGGCCCTTTCGGGTGGTCAGCGTCAGTCGGTGGCGATTGCGCGCGCGGTCTATTTCAACGCGCGCATCCTGATCATGGATGAGCCGACAGCCGCCCTTGGTCCACACGAGACCCAGATGGTGTCCGAACTGATCCAGCAACTCAAGGCGGACGGGATCGGCATTTTCCTGATCAGCCACGATATCCACGATGTGATGGAGCTGTGTGACCGGGCCTCGGTGATGAAGAACGGGCAATTGGTGGGCACAGTTGACGTTGATGACGTAACCGACGATGACCTGCTTGGAATGATCATTCTGGGTAAGAAACCAGGCGAATCCTAAACATGCGGGACCGGGCGGCGATGCTGTATCTAGTGGCAGATGTGGGGGGCACGAATTGCCGTCTGGCTTTGGCGGATGCAACAGGCGTGCGCGCCGATACGGTACGTCGGTTTCGCAATGAAGATCATGCCTGTTTCGCCGATCTGGCGCGCGGCTATATTGCCGAACAGCCCCCGCTAAGTGCTGCGGCCATTGCCATCGCGGGACCGGTGGGCAAGGGGGAGGGGCGGTTGACCAACCGGGACTGGCACTTTGATGCCGTCGATCTGGCCCGCGATCTGTCGCTGTCGGCGGTCCACCTTCTCAACGATCTTGAGGCACTTGGCCATGCGATCAGCATCTTGCCGGACAGCTCGCTTGAGCATCTGAGCGGGATGCCGATTGAGGAAGAACCTCAGGCCATGGTCGTGGGCCTTGGCACCGGGTTCAACGTCAGCGTGACACACCGCCCGTCGGGTGTGGTCTATGCGGCTGAAATGGGCCATGCGCGACTGCCGCACCCCGTGGCGTCGATCGTTGAGGCCGAAATCGAAGATGCGCGGTCCTTTGACACGGTCGAGCATCTGTTGTCCGGCAAAGGTCTGGCCAGGTTTCACGCGGCCCGCACAGGCGTCACATGTGCCCCCGAAGAGTTGAGCAGCGCACCGGGGGGTCCCGAGACGCTTGCGATCATGGCGCGCGCCCTTGGCGCGTTGACCCGTGAAGTTGCATATCTCTATCTGCCCGAGGGGGGGATTTACTTTAACGGCAGTCTGGCGCGCACGTTGCTGACCGGGCCGAACCGCGAGGCTGCCCTTGCGCCGTTGACGTCTGATACGCTGTTTGACGGGCGTATGGCGCGCATCCCGACCTATCTGCTGACGGATGATGCGTCGGCCTTGCATGGCTGCGCGCGCTACCTGGCCGTCGCGGTCTAGCGACAGGTGCGCATTGCGAATGCGCCTTACGCAAATTCCACTGTCACCGCGCCAAAATTCCCGAAATCCGCGTGGATATTTGTGCCGGACGGGCATTCGATGGGCCGGATGAAGCTGCCTGACAGGATGACCTGCCCCGCCTTGATCGTGTCGCCATAAATCGCCATGCGGCGCGCCAGCCACACCACGCTCTCCACGGGATCGTTCAGCACACCCGCGCCGAGGCCGGTTTCTTCCACCGTGTCGCCTGCTTTGACGATGGCCCCGACCCATCGCAGGTCGTCAGGCTGATGGCGCGCGGTGCCCATCACGATCCCTGCATTGGCGGCGTTGTCGGCGATGGTATCGAAGACCTTGCGGGCGTGACCCGTTGCAGGGTCAGTACGCAAGATGCGGGTGTCGAGGATTTCGAGGGCAGGGGCGACATAGTCCGTGGCCTTCAAAACGTCGTCACGGGTGATGTCCGCCCCCCCAAGGTCCGCGCCCATGATAAAGGCAATCTCGGCCTCCACTCTGGGCTGAATGAAATGGCCCGCCGGAATGATCGCGCCGGTTTCGAAGTGCATCGAGCGGGTCAGAACGCCGCTGTCGGGAATGTCGATGTTCAGCGCCTGCTGCATGGCGCGGCTGGTCAGCCCGATTTTCCAGCCCGTGACCGGATCGCCTGCTGCCACCTTGGCGGCCACGACCTGCGCCTGGATCGCATAGGCGTCGTCCATGGTGATACCGGGGTAGGCGAGCGACAACAGGCCGGTCTGCGTGCGCATTCGTTCCGCGTCGATCAGGGCGCGTGCCGCGCTTGCGTGCTCCTCAGGTCTCATCCGCGACCTCGCTGCGCAGCGTGCCGATGCCTTCGGTGCTGACTTCGACCACATCACCGGGCACGAGGAACTTCGGGGGATCGAACCGTGCGCCCGCCCCAGTGGGCGTGCCCGTGACGATGATGTCGCCGGGCACGAGCGTTGTGAAGGTTGAGATATAAGCGATCTGGCGGCGGATCGGGAACAGCATGTGACTGGTGCGATCGTCCTGGCGCAGCTCGCCGTTCACATGGGTGGTGAGCCGGATGTCATCGAGCTGGGCGGCATGGGTGAAGGGGACAAGCCAGGGTCCCATCGCGCCGGAGGCATCCCAGTTCTTGCCTTGGGTCACGTTGAATTTGGCGTGGCGCACCCAGTCCCGGATCGTCCCTTCGTTGCACAGCGTCAGGGCCGCGATATGGTCATAGGCGTCACGTTCGGAAATGCGCCGCCCGCACTTACCGATCACGATGGCGATCTCGCCCTCATAGTCGAGTTTGTGGCTTTCGGGGGGGCGCAGGATGGGTTGGTCATGGCCGGTAAAGCTGCGCGCGAAACGAAGGAAGAGCGACATGTTGGGCGGGGCATCCTGCCCGTCCTTGTACTCGGCATTGCGGTCGGGAAAGTTGACGCCAACGCAGATGATCTTTTCCGGGTCCGGGATGGGGATCTTGTAGGTCACATCGGTATGGGTCGCGTTGCGTCCTTGGGCCGCTTGTGCCAGTTCGTGCAATCCGTTAGCGGCAATCACGTCGCGCAGGCTTGGCCAATGGGGGAAGTTCGGTGACAGGGGGATCATCCCATCGTCGCGCACCGCCCCGTAATAGGTCGCCCTGGCGGTGGTGTAGGTGGCGAATTTCATAGTGCTCTCGCGATCTCGGTTATGGTGTCGAAGGCGGTGTCGAAATCGCGTTCTTCGCAATCGAACTGACCGGCGGTGAAGCGGATCACCTTTTGCCCGTCCACCAGTGTTTGAGTGAGATAGATGCGCCCGTCATCATTGATTGCATCAACAAGCCGTTGGGTGTGGGCGTCGCTGGCCCTCGCGACCTTGAAGGTCCACAGCGACAGGATCGGCTGCGTCGCGATATCAAAGTCGGGCTCGGCTGCGAGGCGGGCGCAGAGCGCTTGGCTCCATCTCACATGATTGCGGATGCGGGTGCGCAGCCCCTCCATCCCGTAGTGGCGCATCAGGAACCAGAGCTTGAGCGCGCGAAAGCGGCGCCCGAGGGGGATGGACCATTCGGAATAGTCGGTGATGTCGCCCTGGGCATGGGTCTTGAGGTATTCGGGTCTGATCGCGAGGGTTTGGCGCAACAGGTCGGGATCGCGCAGGAAATGTGCGGCGCAGTCAAACTGCGCGCCCAGCCATTTGTGCGGGTTGAACACGATGCTGTCGAACTGATCGGCCCCCGCCCAGAGCGTGCGAAACTCGGGGCAGATCATGGCCGTGCCCGCCCATGCGGCATCGAGATGTGTATAGAGGCTCTCGGCGCGTGCGATGGCTGTGACCGCTTCGAGATCATCGCAGGCACCCATACCCGTGGCCCCCGTGGCTGCAATGATCCCGGCGGGTAGGAACCCGGCGGCGCGATCCTTGTTGATTGCGTCCTGAAGGGCGATGCGATCAAGGCTGCGCAGCGCGCCGATCGAGCGGATCTTGACCAGATTGTCCTGCCCGATGCCTGCGACCCAGATGGCGCGATCAATCGAGCTGTGCACCTGATCCGAGCAGTAGATCCGCAACGTCGGCTGGCCCGGCAGCCCGTGTTGATTGCCCGCCCAGTTGAGCGCGCGTTCGCGCATGGTCAGCACCGCCGCGAGGGTGGCTGAACTCGCGCTGTCCTGAATGACGCCCTGATAGCTGTCCGGCAGGCCAAGGCCCTGACAGAGCCATTCCATCATCCGCGTTTCCATCTCGGTCGCCGCCGGAGAGGTCTGCCAGAGCATACATTGCGGCGCTATGATTGCGGCCAGAAAATCGGCCAGCACCGAGGCGGGGGCGGCGTTGGAGTTGAAATAAGCGAAGAAGCGGGGGTGCTGCCAATGGGTGATCCCGGGCATCACGACCGTGTTGAAGTCGGCCATGATTGTGCCGAGATCGGTACCTGTTTCGGGTGGGTGTGTGTCCAATTGCGCTGCGATATCACCCGGTGTGGTCTGTGCGCGAACGGGTCTGTCGCGCAAGCTGTTGTGATAGCGCGTGCCCCATTCGGCGGCCTCTGTGGCGTGTTTGGCGAAGTCATCCCAGCTCATTTTGGTCCTTCCGGGCGGTGTGTCACGGCGCACGACACGTGCGCCTTACGGTGCTGAGCGAAAGATACCCGCAGGACGGTGATGTTGGAATGAGGGGCTGTCTGCCCCTCACACTCCCCGAAGGTATTTTTGGCGAAAGGAAGCATCAAACCCCCAGCCTTGGAATGTGCGGGTCTTGTGTGGCGATGCCGATGTGTTTTTGTTCGGTGTAGATGTCGAAAGACTGCGCGCCGCCGTCGCGTCCGATCCCGCTGGCTTTCATGCCGCCAAATGGGGTTGGGAGGTGGCGCAGGTTGGCTGTATTGACCCAGATCATGCCTGCGTCGAGTTGGTCCATGAGCCGCATCGCGCGGTTGATGTCAGAGGTCCACAGATATGCGGCCAGCCCGTAGGGTGTATCATTGGCAATGCGCAGCGCATCGGCGTCGTCCGTGAACCGGATCGAGGTCAGGACCGGTGCGAAGATCTCATGCCGTGCGATGTCCATGTAGTTGGTCGCATTGGTGACAAGTGTTGGGCCGATGAACGTCTTGGGCCCGTCTGTTGGGACATTCGGTGCGGTCACGGTTGCCCCTTGTGTTTGTGCCCGGCGGATACTGCCCGAGACCTTGTCACAATGGGCCGCTCCGATCAGCGGTCCGATATCGGTGTTTGGGTCCAGGGGGTGCCCGACCCTGATGATCTTGATCCGTTTGATCAATGCCGCCTCGAAACGGTCCGCAATCGACGCCTGCACCAGCAGCCGTGACGCCGACGTGCACCGCTCCCCGTTGAGCGAGTAGGCCATGAACAGCGTTGCATCGAGCGCCCGTTCAAAGTCCGCATCGTCAAACACCACGATCGGGTTTTTGCCGCCAAGCTCAAGGTGCACCCGTTTTAGCGTCGCTGCCCCTTGCGCCATGATTGCCGTCCCCGTTGCCGTGCCGCCCACAAAGGCAATGGCTTTGATCTCGGGATGTTGGGTGAGGGCGCGCCCAGCCTCGTGCCCGATGCCATTGATCAGGTTCCAGACGCCGGGGGGTAGCCCTGCCTCTTTGGCGATTTCGCTCAGGATCAGGGCCGTCCATGGGCTGAGTTCGGCGGGTTTGTGCACGACGGTGCAGCCTGCGGCCAATGCTGGCGCGATCTTCCATGTGGACAGCATGAAGGGGGTGTTCCATGGCGTGATCACCCCCACGGGGCCAATGGGGATGCGTGTGGTCACGTTCATCAGCCCCGGTGAGGGTAGCGATTGACCGTCCTGCACGCCAGGCGCGAGGTCCGCGAAATAGCGGAAGTTGTCTGCGCCGCGTTGTGCAGCCTTTGCCATGAACCGGTAGGCCTGGCCCGTGTCCCAGCATTCGCAAAGGGCGATCTCGTGGGCGCGCGCCTCGATCCCGTCAGCAATTGCATGCAGCACTGCCTTGCGGGCGGTCGGGGTGGTGGTGTGCCACGTGTCGAACGCTGTCTTGGCTGCCTGGACGGCGGTATTCACGTCGCTGGCGTCACTGCGCGCGACCTCTGCGATCAGGCTGCCATCAAGGGGGGACGTAGTCTGAAAGGTCATACCTGAATGCGCGCTACATGCCTGACCATTGATGTGGTTGGGGATGCCACGCGTGCGGATGTCGCTGAGGTGTGGCGCAAGCGTGGCAAGATGGGTCGCGAGATCGGTCATGGAATGCCTGTATGATGGTTCAAATAATGAACCTGTAGACGCAAAAATATATTGAATGCGGATCGCAGGTGCGTCAAGCTGATTTACATGTCGACCGTTGCCAAAGCCTTGGGTCTGTTGGACCTGTTTTCGGACACGCAACCCCGCTTGGGGCTGTCGGATGTCCAACGTCTGACTGGCCGGGACAAGGCGACCGTGCATCGCCACCTCAGCGCCCTTGAACAGATGGGGTTTCTGGAACAGGACCCGATCAGTCGCGCCTATCGTTTGGGGCCTGCCGTGACCCGGTTGGCTGCAATGCGGGCCCGTACCGTGCCCGAAGTCGAGATGGTGCGTGCTGTTGTGGATGCGGTGAGCCGTGCGGCGGGTGAGTTGGTTCATCTCAGCCGAGTGCGGGGCTTTGATCTGGTGGATATCTATCACGCCGAACACCACGACCACCCTGTGCGTGTCAGCTT
The DNA here is from genome assembly GCF_947497045.1 of uncultured Tateyamaria sp. Lineage (GTDB taxonomy): Bacteria > Pseudomonadota > Alphaproteobacteria > Rhodobacterales > Rhodobacteraceae > Tateyamaria. Next base: position 175,533 of record NZ_CANMEU010000007.1, read on the forward strand.
TGATGCCTATGGGTTGCCGCCGCTATTGGCCACGTCATCGGGCAAAGCCTACCTCGCGTTTTCTGCCCCCGATATACGGGAGCGGGCGCTGGCCGATCCGCGCACCCGCCTAGCCTCGGCCCCTGCGCCGGATGCGGACGTGCTGGCGGCGGAGATGGATGAGATCGCGGCCCGAGGCTATGCGTGCAACCGGGATCAGTTGCGTGCTGGCGTGTCCTCGGTCGCGATCCCGGTTTTTCAAGCGCAGGGCGCGGTTTTTGCCACCTGTTCCATCGCATATCCCACAAGCCGCGGCGGTGCAGAGGTCGAGGCCCGCCTAGCGCATCTGCTGGTGCAGCACGGCACCGACATCACCCATGCGATGGGGGGCCATGTGCCGCCCGCGGTTCAAACGATCTGGACCCAGACTTATGAAAGGACTGCGCCATGAAAGACAGCAATTTCCTCAAGGAAAACAATGCCCGTCAGTTGTGGCATCCAATGGCGCACCCTGCCGACAGCATGGCAAACCCACCCACTATCCTGACCGGGGGCGAGGGGGTTTATATCACGGACGTGGATGGGCATCGCAGCATCGACGCGGTGGGTGGCTTGTGGAACGTCAACCTCGGCTATTCCTGTCAACCTGTCAAAAACGCGATTGCCGCGCAGCTCGATGCGCTGCCCTACTATTCCACCTTCCGGGGCACATCGAATGACAAGGCGATCGAGTTGGCCTATCTGTTGGCTGACTTCTTCGGCCCCGATGGGATGAGCCGCAGCTTTTTCACCTCTGGCGGGTCCGACAGCATCGAAATTGCACTCAAACTGGCGCGCCAGTTTCACCGTATCCGGGGCGATGGCGCGCGGACCAAGTTCATCAGCCTCGACAAAGGCTATCATGGGACCCATTTCGGGGGCGCGTCGGTGAACGGCAACGCCAAGTTCCGCAACACCTATGAACCGCTCATGGCGGGCTGTTTCCACATTCCGGGCCCATACCTTTATCGCAACCCCTTCGGGACGGACGATCCTGCCGAACTGGCGCGTCTGAGCGCGGGCATGCTTGAGCGTGAGATCGCCTTTCAGGGGCCCAACACGGTCGCCGCCTTCGTGATGGAGCCGGTGCAGGGGGCGGGCGGTGTAATCGTGCCGCACCCATCATTCATGCCGATGGTGCGTGACATCTGTGACAAACATGGGGTGTTGCTGATTGCGGATGAGGTAATCACCGCCTTTGGCCGCACCGGCTCACCCACGGGCGCGCGCCATTGGGGGGTGCAACCTGATCTGATGTGCACCGCGAAGGCGATCACGAACGGGTATTTCCCCTTTGGGGCGGTGATGATTGCGGACCGGGTCGTGTCTGTGTTTGAGGATGACCAAAGCGGCGCGGGATCTGTGGACAGCGGATATACCTATTCCGGCCATCCGGTGGGTGCAGCTGCCGCGGTCGCTGCGGTTGAGGAAACCATGTGCCTGCGCCCTTGGGACAATGCAGCCGTGCGCGGGCGTGAGTTGAAGGCGGGGCTGGACGCCCTCGCAACCCGTTATGATGTGATCGGGGACGTGCGCGGCGAAGGGCTGATGTGCGCGATTGAGTTTGTCAGCGACCCATTGGCCAAAACGCCGATTGGCAAGGCGCTACCATTGGCCTTCCAAAAGGCCGCTTACGAGGATGGCGTGATGATCCGGGTGTCTGGCAACAACGCCATTTTCTCACCGCCTTTGGTGGTTGAAGCGGGGCATGTGCAAAAGATCCTGAGCGCGACCGAAGCCGGACTGAAGGCGATGATGGCTGCGTAAGGCGGACGTGTCGTCCGCCCTTGCTTCACACGGGCGGCAGGCCAGCGCTTTGCGCCCCTCTTCGATCCGGGGTTTGCGCCGTGATCGACGTATTGCGGGCCCCGGCTCAGTAGTCGCTGACCAGCAGATGTGTGGGGGCCACGTCTTCGGTAAGGGTTGAAAACCGCCCGATGGGCATCTCGAAAATATTGTCCGTCAGATCGTCGTTCACGGTCGACACCTCATGGATCAGGCAATCGCCACCTTCTCCCCAAAACGCGTGCCAGGTCGTCGGGGTCAAAGTCACCGATGCGCCCACGGGCAGCTTCAGGTGCCCGCCCGCAGGCAGGGTCATTGCCACCCCGTCGCTTGTCACATGCACATCCGCCTTGCGATCAATCTGACCCTCGGCGTCGCACGTGAACAGCTCAAGCACCAGTGTCGCGCCGCCGCGATTGATGATATCCTCGGTCTTGAGGACATGCCGATGCATGGGTGAAAGTTGATCGCGCCGCGAGATCATCAGCTTTTCCGCATAAAGCATCGCGCCTTGTTGCCCCATCTCGGACAGATCGCCGTTGCGCAGGGTGAACAGGAACAGGCCCATCTCATCGAACCGGCCTTGCCCATAATCGGTGATGTCCCAGCCGAGGCGACGGTCGCGGATCAGGGTCCCCTGTGCGCTGCGTATCTCGTCCGGGGTCCAATGTGCGAACGGCGGCGGCGTCCAGCCGTGGCGGGCAAAAAAATCAGCCCCTTCCGCAAGGATATCGTTGATCCGGGATCGGTCCATCAGTCCAGCTCCTTGGCCCAAGGCGGGTTCGCACCCGCGCGTGATACCGTCACGGCGGCGGCGCGGGTTGCGAGGCCCAGCATGTCGGTAAGGGTTCCTGCGTTGAGTGTGTCGATCGCATCCGGCGTCAGCGCGTCAGCCCGGCGCAGCGCGGCAAGGCATCCGGCGTTGAACGTGTCACCTGCGCCCACCGTATCGATTACTTGGGCCGTGACCGCCCCGGCTCGGGCTTGCGTGCCGTTCTTGAGGTAGGCGGTTGCACCCTTGCTGCCTTCGGTCAGCAGCAACATGCGGGGACCCATGCGCAGGACCACCTCTGCCTTTGCGCTCAAGTCGCCCTCGGGCACAAGCCAGCCGATATCATCATCCGACAGCTTCACGATGTCGGCCCGGCCAATCAACCTGGTCAGCCGCGCGCGGTAGCCCGCGTGATCAGACACAAAGCCGGGACGGATATTGGGATCTGCCATGATCAGCCTGTCCGCTGGCTGGGCCAGTGCAAGGTCCAGCAACGTGTCGGCCACGGGCGGGTTACACAGGGATATGCCGCCAAAGAACATCGCTTCGACCGTGTCGGGGATTGCGGGAATATCTGCCGCCTGAATATCGCGGGTGGCGGTGCCGATATCATAGAATGAATACGTCGCCTGCCCCTGATCCAGATGCACCATGGCCAGCGTCGTGTTGCGGTCGCTGCGTACGGCGTGATCCGTGCTGACGCGGCTGTCGATCAAGTGTTGTTCGATCTGCGTCCCGAACGGATCGGAGGACAGGCCGGTTACCAACCTCACAGGTTCTCCCAAGCGCCCAAGTGCGACGGCCGTGTTCAAAACCGCCCCCCCCACATGGGGCACATAGGCCCCGTCGGCATTGGGGATCATATCAATCAGGGCCTCGCCCGCGCACAGGATCATTGTGGAGTCTCGCTTAGGGTCAGATCAGCGGGCAGCATATGTTGCACCACCAAATCCGCGTTTTTCATATCGTTGTCATTGGCCCGTCTGGCGGCATCTTGGGCGCTCAACCCGTGGTCCAGCCAGCGTTGCACAAGCCGGGCCTGCAATACCTCGGGCGGTGGTGTCAGTGCAATCGAAAGCGACCAGCGCGTCGCCAGATCGCGCCAGATAGGGGCATCAAACAGCAGGTAATTGCCCTCGACCAGCACCGTGTCGCAGTCGGCGGGGGCATAGCCTGCACCCGCAATCGCAATGTCGCGGTCCCGGTCAAACAGCGGATAGACGACGCCCTCTGGATCTTGCAATGCGTGCACCAGACGCAGCACGCCAGCGGCATCAAAGGTTTGAGGTGCCCCTTTCTGCGCGCGCAATCCGCGTGCATCGAGCAAGCGGTTGTCGAGGTGAAAGCCGTCCATCGGCACGATCTGCACCGTTTGGCCCGCATGCGCCAGATCATCGGCAAGCTGCCCGGCAAACGTCGATTTGCCGCTGCCGGGTGGCCCGACCACTGCTATCAGTCTCCGGTTGGGCCGCAAGGGTGCCGCAAGGATCCGTGCACAGATCTCGTCGCGTGTCATATCAGGCCGCAACCTCGGGTTCTGCGGCCCCCGTCATGTAGGCGACAGCGTCGGACATCGAATGGTCCTTGGGGTCGATCACGCACAGCCGCCGTCCAAGGCGATGCACGTGGATGCGGTCCGCAATTTCAAACACATGAGGCATGTTGTGGCTGATCAGGATGATCGGAATGCCCCGTGCGCGCACGTCCTGGATCAGGTCCAGCACCTTGCGGCTTTCCTTGACCCCAAGCGCGGCGGTGGGCTCGTCCAGAATCACGACCTTGGACCCAAAGGCGGCGGCGCGGGCCACCGCGACCCCCTGGCGCTGCCCGCCCGACAGGGATTCGACGGCCTGATTGATGTTCTGGATCGTGGCGAGCCCCAATTCGTTCAGCTTGTCCCGCGCGAATTTCTCCATCGCGGGCTTGTCCAATTGGCGAAACAGTTTGCCCATGATCCCCGATTTGCGGATTTCGCGGCCCATGAACATGTTGTCCGCAATCGACAGGGCAGGGGACATGGCAAGGGTCTGATAGACCGTCTCGATGCCTTCCGCGCGGGCCTCGATCGGGGTGCGAAACTTGATCTCGCGCCCTTCGAGCCAGACTTGCCCCTCATCCGGTATCGTTGCCCCGGACACGGCCTTGACCATCGAGGATTTGCCCGCCCCGTTGTCCCCGATCACGGCGAGGATTTCACCGGGCATCAGGTCAAAGTCTGCGTGATCAAGGGCGGTGACTTTGCCATAGCGTTTCACGAGGCCGCGCGCCTTCAGGATCGGTTCCATTATGCTGATACCTTTCTGATCCATTGGTCGACGGCGACGGCTGCGATGATGAGCGTGCCGATGAGCAGGAATGTCCATTGCGGGTTGGCCCCCGCCATCCGCAGGCCCAGTTCGAACACACCCACGATCAACGCGCCGAACAGCGCCCCGGCGATGGAGCCGCGCCCGCCGAACAGCGATATGCCCCCGATCACGACCGCCGTAATCGCCTGAATATTGCCGATGACCCCGGTGGTGGCTGAGGGCGAAATGGACCCAAACCGCCCGATCATCACCCACCCGGCCAACCCGCAGATCAGGCCTGCTGCCATGTAGACGCTCATATAGGTCTTGTGTACGTCAACGCCGGACAGCTCTGCGGCCTCCGGGTCGTCGCCCACCGCATAGACATGTCGCCCCCACGCGGTTGCGCGCAGTGCATAGGCCAATCCGATGAACAGCAGGATCATCAGGATGACGCCAAGGGTAAAGGTGGCCCCCCCGAATTGCAGTTTTGTGCCGAGGAATTGGAGGAAGGCGGCCTCCGCCTCGATATCCTGTGAGCGGATGGTTTCGTTGGCTGAATAGAGGTATGTGGCCGCCAGCACGATCTGCCACATCCCCAGAGTGACGATGAAGGGGGGCAGTTTCATCCGGCTGACAAGCCAGCCGCTGATGGCCCCCAAAGTGGTGCCCACGGTTAGCCCGATGGCGACCGAAATGGCGGGGGGAACGCCGTAGGTGAACGATGCTTTGCCCATCACCACGGTGCAAAGAACAGCGATGGCCCCGACGCTGAGGTCGATGCCTGCGGTCAGGATAATCAGGGTCTGGGCCGCTGCCAGCACGCCCACGATCTGCACCTGTTGCAGGATCAGCGTCAGTGCGAAGGGCGAGAAAAAGCGGGATCCCAGCAGGATACCAAACAATGCGACCGAAAAGACCAGCACGATAAGCGGCACCAGCGACGGCGTCTGGTGCAGGGTGTGCTGCATCCGTCCGATCAGGCCGGTGCGTGTGTCCTCAAACTCTGCGACGCGTGCATCTGCGGTTGTGGCGGCGGATTCGTAGTTGTCCGAATTCGACATCTGGGTCCCCTCCCGAAGGTCAAGAAACGGGGCAGGTGATGGACCTGCCCCGATTGGTATTGGCAAAATGGCGAGCCTAGAGTTGCCCTCGGGGCTCCGCCCGTGACACCCTCAAACGCCCCACTGGGGCGTTTGCCAGCTTTGCTGGTTCAGGGTGTCACCCCCAGCACCGGTCGGTGCCTTCTGCAACCGAAATGCTTTCGACCCCATCGGCAGGCTTATCCGTGACGAGGGCCACGCCCGTGTCAAAGAAGTCCTTGCCGTCCGTCGCTGTGGGTTTCTCGCCATCTGCGGCCCATTTCGCAATCGCTTCGATCCCGAGCGAGGCCATCAGCAGCGGATATTGCTGTGATGTGGCCCCGATCACGCCATCGGCGATGTTCTGCACACCGGGGCAGCCACCATCGACGGACACGATCAGCACGTCATTCTCGCGCCCGATGGCTTTGAGTGCCTCATAGGCCCCCGCCGCAGCCGGTTCGTTGATGGTGTAGACCACGTTGATGAAGGGATCCTTGGCCAAGAGGTTCTCCATCGCGCGGCGGCCGCCTTCCTCGTTGCCAGCGGTTACGTCATGGCCGACGATGCGTGGATCATCCTCGTCGCCCCACTTGCCGGGATCTTTGACGTCAATGCCAAAGCCGGTCAGGAAGCCCTGATCGCGCAACACGCCCACGGTGGGCTGGCTGATGGCCAGATCAAGCATCCCGATCTTGGCGTCTGCGGCTGCATCGCCCAAGGTGGCGGCAGCCCATTGGCCGATCAACTCACCCGCAAGGAAGTTGTCGGTGGCAAAGGTCATATCGGCCGCTCCGATAGGCTCCAGCGGCGTATCCAGTGCGATGACCAACAGCCCCGCATCCCGTGCCTGCTGCACCACGGGCACAATCGAGGCGGTGTCAGAGGCGGTGATCAGGATGCCCTTGGCCCCGTTTGCGATGCAGGTCTCAATCGCCTGCACCTGGGTTTCATGGTCGCCGTCAATCTTGCCGGCATAGGAATTGAGGGTAATGCCCAGCTCTTCCGCCTTGGCCGTCGCGCCTTCGCGCATCTTCACAAAGAACGGGTTGGTGTCAGTTTTGGTGATCAGGCACGCGGAAACGGCGTGACCATCGGCATAGGCAGCGCCACCCATGGCAGAGATGGCAAAAGCAGTGCTCAAAAGCAGTTTTTTCATAGTGTCCTCCCAAAGAATTTCGCGGCAGACGGGCGGACCCCCTGCCAACAGCCCTTAGGGAAACGTGATTCTGTAAAGCTGTCAATTAGTAACTCAACTTGATTTATTAATTGCAGGCGGCATTATGCTCGCAAAGAGAGGTATTATCGTGACTGCGGATCATGTGCGCAGCCTGTCGGGGGGGATCAACCAGACCGGCGTGCGGGCTCATAACGAGCGGCTGATGCTGTCAGTGTTGCAGCGCAATGGCGCACTGCCCGGCAGTGATCTGGCCCGTCGCACCGGGCTGTCGCCACAGACTGCTTCGGTGATCCTGCGCAAGCTCGAACAGGATGGTCTGTTGCGCCGTGGCGCGTCGGTAAAGGGCAAGGTGGGCAAGCCGTCCGTGCCCTTTGCGTTGAACCCCGATGGCGTGTTCACCCTTGGCCTCAAGGTGGGGCGGCGCAGCGCGGATATGGTTGTGCTCGATATGCTGGGCGACATTCGTCACCAGGTGCGCGTGACCTATGATTACCCGCTGCCGGATACGGTGTTCGGTTTTCTGCGTGACGGGTTTGCGGCGTTGATGAATGATATGCCCGAGGACATGCGCGCCCGGCTGTCCGGCATCGGCATCGCGGCCCCGTTCGAGCTATGGCATTGGCACGAGCTGCTTGGCGCGCCTGCCGACCAGTTCGCGGCATGGAAAGACGCGGACTTTGCGACCCAGGCCGCGCAGATCACCGGGTTGGCCGTGCATATGGTCAATGATGCAACCGCCGCTTGCCGCGCCGAACATGTGTTTGGGATTGGACGGGAATACCGGGACTACGTCTATTTCTATGTGGGGGCGTTCATCGGGGGTGGGATCGTGCTGGATCACGCGGTGTTCGAGGGCAATCAGGACAATGCAGGTGCCTTTGGGTCGATGCCTGTGCCCGACCTGCAAAACCGACCCGCTCAGTTGATTGATCTTGCGTCGATCCACGCGCTGGAAGGGCGGTTGGAGCGGGCCGGTCAAGACCCCCGCCAGCTTTGGGCGCAACCGCAGGACTGGTCCCATCTGGAGACGCATGTGGGGCCGTGGCTGGAACAGGCCGCCGATGGGCTGGCATGGGCGGTGGTGTCGTCCTGCGCAGTGATGGATTTCGAGGCCGTGGTGATCGACGGGGCGCTGCCTGCTGACATACGGGCGCGGCTGGTCGATATGACGTGCGCGGCTCTTGCGACCAAAGACATGCGGGGGCTGATCCCGCCTGTGACCGTTGCGGGCAATATCGGGGCCGATGCGCGGGGGATCGGGGCGGCGGCCGGGCCGATGATCAGCCAGTTCCTGCTGGGCAGATCATCGGCGCAGGTGCAGTATCCCTGATATCAAGGCGTAAGGCGGACGTGTCGTCCGCCCTGCTGGCCTAGCGGTAGTAAAGCGACTGCCCATTGGCGAACAGCTGCACTTTCTCAGGCACAGCAGTGACCTTGACGGTCTGGCCACGCAGGCTTTGGTGGATGCCGGGCATCTTGGCCAGCACGGCCTGTGCATCGCCGTTGGCCATGAAATAGAGGATCGTGACCTCGCCCAGGGCCTCGGTGAAATCGACCACACCCTCATAGGCGGCGTCATCCCCTGTGGTCACAGTCATGTCTTCGGGGCGCACGCCCACGTTGACCTTCAAGCCCTTGTCCGCATCTGTCGTGGGCACTGCGGATGTGATCATCAACCCGCTGTCCATCTTGATCTTGGTCATGGCGCCGGTTTCGACGATTTCGCCGGGCAGCAGGTTCATCGAAGGGGACCCGATGAACTGGGCCACAAACTCGTTCTCGGGACGCTCGTAAAGCTCAAGGGGAGAACCGACCTGCGCGATGCCCTTGTTGGCAAGCACCACGATGCGGCTGGCCAGTGTCATCGCCTCGACCTGATCGTGGGTCACATAGATCATTGTGCTGTCGGGCATCGATTCCTTGAGCTGCGCAATCTCGATCCGGGTGGCGACGCGCAAGGCGGCATCCAGGTTCGAGAGGGGTTCATCAAAGAGATAGACCTTGGGATCGCGCACGATCGAGCGGCCAATGGCAACCCGCTGGCGCTGCCCGCCGGACAGGGCCTTGGGCAAGCGATCCAGATAAGGTTCGAGTTGCAGGATACGCGCGGCCTTGTCGACGGCGGCGTTGATCTCTTCCGGTGATTTCTTGGCCAGCTTCAGCGCGAAGGTCATGTTGTCGCGCACCGTCATATGCGGATAAAGCGCGTAGGACTGGAACACCATCGCGATGCCGCGTTGGGCCGGAGGGACATCGTTGACGACTGTCCCGTCGATCTCAAGCGTGCCGCCCGAGATTTTCTCAAGACCCGCGATCATGCGCAGCAACGTGGACTTGCCACAGCCCGATGGGCCGACGAACACGATCAACTCGCCCTTTTGGATGTCGAGGTTGATGTCGTTGAGCACATTGACCGTGCCCCCGTAGGTCTTGGCGACATCTGTCAGTTTTAGATCAGCCATTGTTGTCCCTCCCTAAATACACCCGCTGGGTCGGGCGATGTCCCTTTGTCTCTTATGTTTTCAGCAACAGTGACACTTGCCACGCGCCCAGGTGCAGTTTGCCGTCAATCCCGGGTTGCGTGCTGCCAAGTTCGGCCCCGATGGTCACCCAATCGCCCGCAGGCATATCATGGCTGACCACATCATCGCTCAGGTTGAAGACACAATAGATGGTCTGATCCCCATGCGTGCGGGTGAAGTGCAGCACTGATCCGGTCGCGGTGACGTTTTCATGCGCGCCTTTGATCAGGGCCGGATGGGTGCGCCGGAAATTCAGTGCCTTGCGGTAGTGGTGTAGCAAGGCGGCAGGATCGTCTTCCTGCACCCCGGCTGCGGCATGCAAATGCTCGGTGCTGATGGGCAGCCACGGCGTGGCACTGGTAAAGCCCGCGTTCTGGTTTGACGCCTCCCACACCATGGGGGTGCGGCACCCGTCACGGCCCTTGAATTCAGGCCAGAACTCGATGCCATACGGGTCTTGCAGGTCCTCAAAGGCGACATCAGCCTCGTTCAACCCCAACTCCTCGCCCTGATAAAGGCAGACAGAGCCGCGCAGCGACAACAGCAACGTGCACAAGGCGCGTTTGGCCGGGTCGCCCAGGTTCCATCGGCTCGCATGGCGCACGACGTCGTGGTTGGAAAAGGCCCAACAGGCCCACCCGTCCGCCACATGTTCATCCACATCATGCAGGACCTTGGCAAAGCGGGCTGCCGTCGGGGTGGCCCCCGACAGAAACTCGAACGAATAGCACATGTGCACCCGATCATCGCCTGCCGTGTATTCGCCCATGATCTCGAGCCCGCGCTGCGCCTCGCCCACTTCGCCCACAGAGGCGGCGGCGTCATATTCTTCCAGCACCGCGCGGAAGCGCTCGAGAAAGGCCAGGTTTTCGGGTCGGTTCTTTGAATAGAGGTGCAATTGGTGGTTATAGGGGTTCACGCTTGGCGCGATAGTCGCATCGCGCTGATCGACGGGCAGCGCCGGATTGCTGCGCAATTGCTGATCGTGCACATAAAAGTTGATGGTATCGAGCCGGAACCCATCCACACCCCGATCCAGCCAGAACCGCACCACATCAAGCAGCGCGTCCTGCACCGCAGGGCAGTGAAAGTTGAGGTCGGGCTGTTCGACCAAAAAGTTGTGCAGATAGTACTGCTCGCGACGGGCATCCCACTGCCAGGCCGAGCCGCCAAAGATTGACAGCCAGTTGTTGGGCGGCGTGCCATCATCTTTCGGTTCGGCCCATACAAACCAGTCGGATTTGGGGTTGTCCCGGTTGGCCCGGCTTTCCACGAACCACGGATGCTGGTCCGAGGTGTGGGACAACACAAGGTCGATCATCACCCGAATCCCGAGCGAGTGGGCCGCTTCGACCATTGCGTCGAAATCCGCCAGGGTGCCGAACATCGGATCAACGCCGCAATAGTCGCTCACATCGTAGCCGAAGTCCTTCATCGGTGAGGTAAAGAACGGCGAAATCCAGATCGCGTCCACCCCAAGAGAGGCCACATAGGGCAGGCGGCTTGTGATCCCGTTCAGATCGCCAATACCGTCCCCGTTGCTGTCCTGAAAGCTGCGCGGGTAGATCTGATAGATCACCGCCCCACGCCACCAGTCCTTATCAGCCACGAGGGTCCTGCCCATGTCGAAGTCCGCTTTCGTATTCATCTTACGGTCCTAGTTTCCGCTGGTTACTTTACAGAGCCGGCCAACAGGCCGCGCACGAGGTATTTTTGCATCGCAAAGAACACGACCAATGGGACGGCGATGGACACAAAAGCCGCTGTCGCAAGGATTTCCCAATTTCCGCCACGGGTGCCAAGCAGGTTCACGATTTGGTCTGTCATCACAGTGGTCTGTCCGGTTGAGTCGATCAGGAACACTTTGGCCACCAGCAGGTCATTCCATGTCCACAGGAACTGGAAGATCGCGAAGGATGCCAAGGCCGGGAAGGACAGCGGGAGGATGATCTTGGTGAAGATCTGGAAGTCGGTCGCCCCGTCCACCTTGGCGTTTTCGATGATGTCCCTTGGCAGGCCTACCATGTAGTTGCGCAACAGATATATCGCGAGCGGCAAGCCAAACCCGGTATGGGCAAGCCACGTGCCCAGATACCCTTTGCCGATCCCGATGCCCACGTGCAGCGACAGCAGCGGGATCAGCGCCAGCTGCAGCGGCACAACCAGCAGGCCCACAATGATCGCAATCAGCAGCGCGCGCCCCGGAAAGTCCATCCAAGCAAGCGCATAGGCTGCAAAGGCCGCCACCACGATTGGGATAACCGTCGCCGGGATCGTGACTGTCAGCGTGTTGAAGAACGCCTTGGTCATGTTATCTCCGGCGGTGCCGGAAAACAGGATCGTGTTGTAGTTGTTGAAGGTGAATTCTGGTGGTGACACCGCCGTCACAAAGGCCCGTTGCCCCCGACCGCTGATCTGTTCGTCATTCCCGGTCCATGCGTAGTTGCCTTCTGCGTCCACACTGAAGGTTTCACCATCACCCAGATCGGCCACTTCACCGGGCGCATAGGCACCGATCTCGCGGCTGGACGTGCCCCAGCTTTTGATATCTCCGCCGCCGCGGTTCTCGGTAAAGAAGTTGCCCTTGACCACATAGACACCATCGACGTTGCTGCGGTTGTCGTCCGGGTCAGCCACACGGTAGCGTTGGGATTGCTCGGACGGGAACAGCGCCGCCCACCAGCCTGATGATGAGATTTGATCTGCTGTCCGGAAGGACGAGACCAGCAACCCGACGGTGGGAAAAATCCAAAGCGCGACCAAAAGGACGGTACTGATTTGGACAACCCATCCAAGGGATGATTTGGAACCAGCGATATTGTCCATTATTTCATCTCCTTGCGGGCGTTATAGACGTTCCAGATCAGGATGGGCGAAACGAGCAGCATGATGATGATCGCACTTGCCGACCCCACCCCCCATTCATCGGCGCGGAACAGTTTGTCGTACATGTAGTTGGCCAGAACCTGCGTTTCCCATTGCCCGTTGGACATGGCGAACACGATGTCAAAGACCTTGAGCACAACCAGGGTGATTGTGGTCCAGACCACCACGATGGTGCCCATGATCTGCGGCACCTTGATCTTGAAGAACACCTGTAACGGGTTGGCCCCGTCCACGATGGCGGCCTCGATCGTTTCCTCGGGGATGCCGCGCAGGGCCGCGGACAGGATCACCATGGCAAAGCCGGTCTGGATCCAGATCAGCACGACCATCAGGAAAAAGCTGTTCCAGAATGGGATGGTCAGCCATGTCTGCGGCTCTCCGTAAGGGAAGCTGAAGACGAACAACCCCGCAAGCGACTTCACCGACAGCCATACCAGGTAAAGTGCGGCACTGCCGACGAACAGACGCAAGGGAATAAATCCGAGGCCTTCGTCATTGCGGTTGGCGATGGGCTGAATGAAAATCCAGCCCACATAGGCCACGATGCCAGCAAATGATGCGAGGACCAGGGCAGGCAGCGCCTTGAGGAACAGGAATGAACCAATCCCCCCCTCAAACTGTAGCCACACGGCGTTCAGAATACCGATCTGGTTCTGATCCACGGGCCGGGTGTCATAGACCAGCTTGAAGATCACGGCCGCACCAACGAACGAGATCGCCATGGGCATGAAGATCAGGGATTTCGCAACCGAGCCCCACTTGATCCGGTCGGTAAGTTGTGCGGCCAACAAGCCAAAGGCGGTGGCGGCAGCGGGCACAACGATCAGCCAGAGCATGTTGTTGCTGAGCGCTTCCCAGAATTTCGGTTCGGAGAACATTTGCTGGTAATTCTCAAGACCCACAAACGCGCCACCCTGATCACGGTCCGTCAGGGACAGGCGCAGCGTTTCGAACACCGGATAAGCCAGATACAGGCCAAGGGCGAACAGCGCAGGGAACAGGAACAACCAGGGCCGGATCAGATTGGCGCGGTTGATATTCTGTCCGGCGTTCGGACCCTTCGCGGGGAAAAGGACTTTGTCCAGAAACTGATTGGACAGGTAAAAGTAACCGATACATCCGCCGACACCGGCAATGATGGTAATCAAACCTAGTAGTGCGGGGTTCATGGCACGTCTCCCTTGCCAGAGACCTTATGGTCTTTTCTTATGCGACCTTGTGGTCTTGTCTTGGACCAGCCCGCGCAATATGCGGACTGGTCGATCTTGTCGCGCGTGGGCGTCGCTTACTTCAAAGCATCCCAGCTGGCCTGGATGTCGCTGGCCACGGCGGCGGCGTCCTTGCCCCCGGTGTAGTCAACCATGCCGGTCCAGAACGTGCCTGCACCGACGCCGCCTGGCATCAGGTCGGACCCGTCAAAGCGGAACGTGGTCGCGCCCAACAGAACGTCACCCAATGCGCGCAGTGTGTCGTCCTTGTAGGCTTCGGTGTTCACGCCCTTGTGGGGTGTGAGGAAGCCGGTCTGCGCCATCATAACTTCGTGGCTGAGGGGCAGTTGGAAGAACTCCATCAACGCGCTGGTGGCATCGGATGGATCTGTGATTGCCATCAGTGTGCCGCCACCCAAGACAGGATTGCCAAGGTCCTTGGACGCGTAGGAGGGGAAGTAGAAGAAGCCGGTGTCGACACCGAATTCGACGTCTTCAGGGAAGAACGCGGGCACAAACGACGCCTGACGGTGCATGTAACACTGTGGGGGCGACGAGAAGAGGCCTTTTGGGCTGTCCCGGAAGTCGGTCGAGGCAACCGCGCCTGCACCGCCCGACACTTTCGCGTCGTCACGGGCAAAGTGGCCGAACTCTTCGATAGCGGCCACGACACGTGGGTCATCGAACGGGATCTCGTTGGTGGTCCACTGGTCATAGACCTCGGGTGCCACGGTGCGCAGCATCATATCCTCGACCCAGTCGGTCGCGGGCCAGCCGGTTGCCGCACCTGAACCCAGACCGATGCACCAGGGTGTCTCGCCATCAGCGACGATCTGGTCGGTCAGCGCTTTGAGGTCCTCCATGGTTTCGGGGATGTCGTACCCGGCATCCTCGAAGTTCTCGGGATTGTACCAAACCAGCGACTTGACGTTCACATTGTAGAAAAAACCATACATCTGGTCGTTGCCATCGGCATCCGCATAGGTGCCCAGATCGACCCAGGACTGACCCGCCGCGTAGTTTTCATTGACCCAGTCCGCGCTGCCTTCGGGCAGGGGGTGCAACTGGCCCTTGCCGGCCATCACAGCCGCCAGACCGGGCTGCGGGAAGACGGCGATGTTGGGGGCGGAACCTGCCTCGGCGTCGATCACGATCTGCTGTTCGAAGCTGTCGGATCCGGTGTAGATCACGTCAGCGCCGGTGGCGTCCTCGAAATAGGCCAGGGCGTTGTTGAGGTATCCGTCCTCGGGTGTCAGCCAGGGGCCGAATACGGTAACGGTCTGGCCGCTCAGGTCAGGGGCGTTTTCGGCCCATGCGTTATAGCTGTCCCAGCTAAAGGGACCTTCGCCGGGGGCGAATGTCAGGTGGCCGTCAGCATGTGCCGTCGCAGCCGCAATAGCCAGTGCGGCTGCACTGGCCAGAAGTGTCTTTGTCATTTTGGTCTTCCTCCCATTCGTGTCCAAGGTCGATCAGTGGATGCACTGTCGCCAGCGCCATCATGTCAAAGCGCTTTGGAATGGCGCAACGGTCGCTGAAAAAACCCTGTCTGTCAAACGTTGTGCGACTCTGGCGCGTATTTTTCCAAAGCGCATTGGAAAACGCTGTGAAGGTTTTGACGCGCGCCCTCGCATTGGGTAGCGTCGCTTAGAATAAGCGCCTGTTATAACCGGAATCACCGTGAATCTAAAGGAACTCTCTCACCTTCTGGGGATCAGCCAGACAACCGTCAGCCGCGCGCTGAACGGCTATCCGGAGGTGTCCGAGGCAACGCGTGCGCGGGTTGTCGCCGCCGCTCAGGCGCACAACTACAGCCCAAACACCCGCGCGCAGGGTCTGGCAACGGGGCACAGCCGCTGTATCGGGCACGTCATTTCGGTGAACGATTCGGGTGAAATGGTGAATCCGATCTTTGGGGATTTCATGGCCGGTGCGGGCGAGACCTATGCAGCCCACGGATACGATATGATGATGACCCGCGTGGGCGCGCAGGACGAGGCTGACACCTACCGCAACTTGCAGGCCCGTGGTGCGGTCGATGGGGTGGTGGTACATGCGCCGCGCACCTCCGATGCGCGCCTGCCGTTGTTGACCGAAATCGGGCTGCCTTTTGTGGTGCATGGGCGCTCTACGGGCACGGACCTGGATTATTCCTGGCTTGATGTGAACAACCGCCGCGCGTTTCAGGATGCGGCGCGCTATCTTGTCTCGCTTGGCCACAGCTGCATCGGGTTGATCAACGGCCAGGAAACCCTCGATTTCGCGATCCGACGCCGTGAGGGATATGTCAGCGCGCTGACCGAAGCGGGCCTGAGCATTGATCCCGCCCTAATGGTGTCTGGCGAGATGACCGAGGAATACGGCTTTGCCAGCGCGTCCGCGATGCTGGACATGCCCGACCCTCCATCCGCCTTTCTTGTGTCTTCGATCATCTGCGCTGTGGGCGTGCGCCGCGCATTGGATGGGCGCGGTTTGAAACAGGGGGCGGACGTGTCCATCGTGACCTTTGACGACTGCCTGAGCTATTTCGCCAATGGGGCAGAAACCCCCGTCTTTACGGCCATGCAATCGTCGGTTCGCGCAGCGGGGGCGGCCTTGGCCCAGATGCTGATCGACCGGATCAACACGCCTGACGCCCCTCACATTCAAACCCTGTGGGAGGCGGACTTTGTGATCGGCCCCTCGACCGGGCCATATACCAAGGACTGATCATGCTGATCCACAAACGCTCAGATTTCCCCAAAGGGTTCGTCTTTGGGGCTGCTACCTCTGCGTACCAGATTGAGGGGCACAAACATGGCGGGGCGGGCCGCGCAATGTGGGACGACTTTGCGGCCACCCCCGGCAATGTGATCCGGGCCGAGGATGGGGCGACGGCGTGCGATCACTATCACCACTATCCGGCGGATCTGGACCTGTTGAAAGAGGGCGGGTTTGACGCCTATCGTTTTTCGACCAGTTGGGCGCGGGTGATGCCGGATGGGCGCACAGTGAACCCCGAGGGCCTTGATTTTTACGACCGGCTGACGGATGCGATGCTGGAACGCGGCCTGAAACCCTGCGCGACGCTGTATCATTGGGAACTGCCAAGCGCGCTGGCCGATCGCGGCGGTTGGCGCAATCGCGACATTGCCGGGTGGTTTGGCGATTTCACCGAAATTATCATGGGCCGCATCGGGGACCGGATGCATTCGGTGGCCACGATCAACGAGTTCTGGTGCGTGGCGTTCCTGTCGCATTTTCTGGGACACCACGCGCCGGGCTTGCGTGACATCAGGGCCACCGCGCGGGCGATGCACCACGTTTTGCTGGCTCACGGCACCAGCATTGAACGGATGCGCGGCATGGGGCTGGGCAACCTTGGCGCAGTGTTCAATATGGAATGGGCCATGCCCGCTGATGACAGCCCAGAAGCGGTCGAGGCGGCGGCCCTTTATGACGACTACTACAACCGATTCTATATCTCCGGTGCGTTCAAGGGCACCTATCCGGCGCGGGTTGTGGAGGCGTTGGGCCAGCACTTCCCCGACCGGTGGCAGGATGATTTCGGCACGATTTCTGCGCCCTTGGATTGGGCGGGGGTGAATTACTATACCCGCTCCATCCTTGCGCCGAACGATGGGCCATGGCCGCACCACCACAGCGTTGAGGGGCCACTGCCCAAGACCCAGATGGGGTGGGAGGTTTACCCCAAAGGGCTGCGTGATTTTCTGGTGCGTACCGCGGCAGAGTATACCGGCGACGTCCCGCTTTGGGTCACCGAAAACGGGATGGCCAACGCCGATACGATGACGGATGGGGTGGTGCAGGATGAGGCGCGCATCGACTATTTCAACGCTCATCTCGGCGCTGTGCGCGACGCCATCGCCAAGGGCGTGCCGGTCAAGGGCTATATGGCGTGG
This sequence comes from uncultured Tateyamaria sp., assembly GCF_947497045.1. Lineage (GTDB taxonomy): Bacteria > Pseudomonadota > Alphaproteobacteria > Rhodobacterales > Rhodobacteraceae > Tateyamaria. The sequence goes on from NZ_CANMEU010000007.1 coordinate 193,173, forward strand.
TCACTGCTGGACAATTACGAATGGGCGCTTGGCTATGAAAAGCGGTTCGGGATGGTGCATGTGGATTTTGATACGCTTGCGCGGACACCGAAAGCCTCGTGGCACGCCTTTCGCGAGATGCTGGGGGCGTAAGGCGGAGGTGTCCTCCGCCTACATCCAGCGGCGTGGATCCACCGCCTGACCCGTCCGCGCACTTTCCTGTGCGGCGATCCCCATGGCCACCGCGGCCCAGCCATCGCCCAATGACACCTCGGGCTGCGCCGTTTCTCCGCGCACGAGCGCCACGAAACGCTGGTGCTGATAAAAGGTCGATCCGTTGTGATCGCCCGCCTCGAGCAGGGTCGGGTCCACCGGAATGTCATGTGTGACAGGTCCCTGCGGCGTGCGGGGTGAGGTGACCAGCTTGGCCACGGGGGCCGCCCCCAGATGCGCAGGCCAGAACCGACCGGGACCGGGCACAAAGGCTTCGATCTTGCCGGTGGGCCCCACCGCGGAAAGTTCTTCCTGATAGGCGCTGCCTTCGGCGAACATGCACAGTTCCAGCATCGCGCGGGTGCCGTTGTCGAAGTCTACAATTGCATATCCGCTGTCGATAATGTCGGGCGTCTGCCCCTCATAGCGCTCATCCAGATGGTTCACTGCCTGGCTGGCCGAGGCCATGACCCGCACCGGGTCCGAGCCAAGCACAAGCCGCATCAGATCAAAGAAATGGCAGCATTTTTCGACGAAGGTGCCGCCCGTGAACCGATTGAAGCGGTTCCAGTCGCCCACCTTTTGCAAAAACGGAAAGCGGTGTTCGCGGATCGACAACTGGCGGATGCCGCCGGTCGCCGCGGGTGACTTGGCCAGAAACGCGGCGATCACAGGCATGTAGCGGTATTCCATCGCGACCCAGACCGGGGCGGGGTAGCTGTCGCGGAATGCGGCCAGCTTGGCTGCATCCTCAGGGTTGGTGAACAGCGGCTTTTCGACCAGCAAGGGCAGGGGGCGGGTCTCTGCAATCACCTGCATCTGGCTGATATGGCAAAAGTTGGGGCTGACGATCAACAGACACTCAAGTGCTTCGATGGCCAGCAAGTCGGCAACGCTGTCCACGCGTACGGCGGAAGGTGTGATGGCGAGCGCACGGGCGGCCATCTCGTCGTCCGGTTCGTAAAATGCAGCCACGCTCGCCTCGGGCAGGAGCGCGATATTGCGCATATGTTCCTGCCCCATCATGCCGCAGCCGATGATCCCGTAGCGGACCTGTTTTGTCATCTTCATTCCTTACTTGAGCCGTTGGACATAGACCGCGCGGGTCGGGTCGAACCACGTGCGCGAAAATTCGATTGTATCGGGTCGGTCGGCCCAGCTGAGCCGTTCGATATACCCCGCCGTCGCGCCCGGACGGGGTGGGTAGGCATCAGGTGCCCAGTCCGGCACCGCGCCAAGCGAAACCCGATCCTCGGCCCGCTGTATCCACAGACCCAAAGTCTTGCGATAGGTGGCATATAGCGAATCCGACATGTTCGCCTCGGATACGGTTCCGGCGTCCGCATCCAGCCAGATTTCCTCGACTGCGATGATTGTGTCATTCAGCGTGCGCAGGCGCCGTATGCGCGAGGCGCGCGGGGACGTGCCGAAAGGCGGCAGGTCGGCGGGCTTGTCCATCAGCGCCACATCCAGAACATGTGCGCGCGGCAGGCCGCCCCCTTCCAGCAATTCCAGCCGGAACATTGCATAGATCGTGCCGGTGTCTCCGCCTGCGCGCACATAGTTGCCCGACCCCTGAACGCTGTCGATCAACCCCTTTTCGCCCATATCCCGCAGGGCCTTGCGCAGGGTCCCGACGCTCACCCCCAGCTCGGTCGCCATGTCCCGTTCGGGCGGCAGCCGCGCGCCGTCCATCAATCGCCCCGACACGATATCACGGGTCAGCAGTTCAGCGATCTGCACGTAGATCGGCAGCGATTGCGGGGTTTGGCGAGGCGTCATCACGTGAGGGTAAGAGTGCCGGTTTTGGAAATTGATACACCATTGATCTACATCAATGACAGTGGTACGCAAGAGACAAGTTAGACCTCGTGAAAGGCTGTCCATGACCATCGTCCCCATCACATCCCCCGATCTGGACGCCGCTGAGGTGTCGTGGTTTTCGGCGTTGTGTTCGGACGACTACCAGTTTCTCGGGGTGCCCGATGGCGCACTGCGCTCAAGCTGGGCGCATTGCTCGGATATCGTGCGCGAGGCCGAGGCGCAGGGCTTTCGCAACATCCTGTGCCCGTCCTCCTATCAGGTGGGGCAGGACACGCTGTCCTTTGTGGCAGGGTGTGCGCCCATCACGGACAAGATCAACTTGCTCGCTGCCGTACGCTGCGGCGAGATGCAGCCCATCATGCTGGCCCGCACCCTCGCGACGCTCGATCACATGCTTGAAGGGCGGCTGACGGTCAACATCATCTCCTCCGACTTTCCCGGCGAAAAGGCCGAAAGCGACTATCGCTATCAGCGTTCGCGCGAGGTGGTCGAGATCCTCAAACAAGCGTGGACGCAGGACGAGATCAACTATGAGGGCGAAGTCTACACCTTCGAGGGACTGACGACCGACCCGGTGCGCCCCTATCAGACAGGCGGTCCGCTGCTCTATTTCGGCGGCTACAGCCCCTCGGCGTTGGAACTGTGCGGCCAGCATTGCGACGTCTACCTCATGTGGCCCGAACCCAAAGAGGCGCTTGAGGGACGGATGCGCGATGTGAATGCGGTTGCCGAACGCTATGGCCGCACGCTGGATTACGGGCTGCGCGTCCACATGATCGTGCGCGATACCGAAGCCGAGGCGCGGGAATATGCGGACTATATCGTGTCCGAACTGGACGACGAATACGGGCAATTGATCCGCGACCGGGCGCTTGATTCCACCTCGCTTGGCGTGTCGCATCAGGCCAAGGCGCGCGAGCTGGCGGACAAGTTTGGTTATGTCGAGCCCAACCTTTGGACGGGTGTGGGGCGCGCACGCTCGGGCTGCGGCGCCGCGCTGGTCGGGTCCACCGATCAGGTCCTGTCCAAGATTGAAGAATATCAGAAGATGGGCATTCGCGCCTTCATCTTCTCGGGCTACCCTCATATCGACGAGGCTAGGCATTTCGGCACGCGCGTTCTGCCGCAGTTGAAAACCTGTTCTTTGCCCCATGCTTATGGGCGGGTGCCGACATCTGCGCCCGCAACCCCACTTGCCGCAGGAGAGCGCCGCTGATGGACCGCGTCCAACTATCTGATACTATTGAATTCTCGCGCCTCGTCTATGGGATGTGGCGGATCGGGGACGACACCGATACGTCCACGGCCCACGTGCAGGCCAAGATCAACGCCTGCCTTGATCAGGGGATCACCACCTTTGATCAGGCCGACATCTATGGCGGCTATGTCGCCGAGGCGATCCTGGGCGAGGCGCTCAAGGCCGACACCGGCCTGCGCGCCAAGATGGAGATCGTGACCAAATGCGATATCGTGGCCCCTGCGGGCCGCTATGCGGATGCGCCTGTCAAATACTATGACACCAGCCGTGCGCATATCATGCAATCCATCGAAAATTCGCTGACGGATATGGCGATTGATCATATCGACATGCTGCTGATCCACCGCCCCGACCCCTTCATGGATCACCATGAAACCGGAGCCGCGCTGGACGAGGCGGTGGCCAGCGGCAAGGTGCGCGCCGTGGGCGTGTCGAACTTTCGCCCCTATGACTGGACGTTGCTGCAATCGGCGATGAAAACGCAGCTGCTGACCAACCAGATCGAGATTTCACTGGGCGAGATCAGCCCCTTTTCCAATGGCGATCTGGCGTTTCACCAGCAACACGGACAGCGCCTGATGGCGTGGTCGCCTTTGGGCGGTGGTGGGTTGATGTCGGGTAGTGACAAGCTGCACAAGGTGATGGACGAACTGGCAAGCACGTATGGCGTCGATCGGGCGGCGGTGGCTGTCGCCTTTCTTCTGACCCATCCGGCTGGCATCCTGCCCGTGATGGGGACCAACAATCTGGACCGGATCAAGCGGATCAGTGATGCGCTCAAGGTCACGCTGGACCGGCCCACGTGGTTCCGCCTTTACGAAGCAGCCCTTGGACACGAGGTAGCGTGATGACGATGCAGGATCCGAACCAACCCACCACCTTTTCGCCCGATGCCGAGACGAGCCGCATGTTGCGCAATGCCTTTGGCAAGTTTGCGACCGGAGTCACGGTGGTTACCGTCCCAAGCGCGGATGGCCCCGTCGCCATTGTCGCCAACAGTTTTTCATCCGTGTCGCTTGATCCGGCCCTTGTGCTGTGGTCGGTGGACCGGGCCGCGCGCCGGTTCCCCTATTTCGAAGATGCGGATCAGTATGCGATCCACGTGCTGGCGGCCGAACAGGGCGATCTGTGCAGCCAAGTGGCGCGGGACGCGCATGCGATCAAGGGTTTGCCCTTTACGCTCAATGCGGACGGTGTACCGCTGATTGATCATTGCCTTGCGCGCTTTGAATGCCGCAGAGTGGCGGCACATGGCGCGGGCGATCACGTCATCATTGTGGGTCAGGTCCAGCGGACCGAGATGCGCGATGGCGATCCGCTCACGTTCTTTGCCGGCGATTTTGGCAAACTGACACGCTGAGGCGTGCATAAACGATCCGGCCCGCACCATCGGTGCGTGCTCCACGACCCGCCCGCGGGGTGAAAGCGGAAAATGGGCCACGGTGGACTAACTGCCGGGCGACCGACAAAAGGGAGGGCCCGCATGGGCTTACTACTGACGGTGCTTGCACCGCTCAGCGCCGTGAACGCGCTCGTGCTCAGGATTGGGCGTGGCATTGGTATAATTGCCATCGCCTTTATGGTCGCTGCGATCCTTATTCAGGTCGTCGCCCGCTATCTTTTCAACAACGCGCTGCCATGGCCGGATGAGGCGGCCCGGTTCTGCATGATGTGGATGACCGGGCTGATGGCCCCGACCGCCTTTCGCCGTGGCGGGTTTGTTGCCTTGGATATGATTTCCGGGTTCATGTCGCCGCGTGTGGCCGCCGTGTTGTCGCTGGTCCTGCTGCTTATTTCGCTGCTGATCCTGATCGTGGCTGTCCAGATCGGAATCAAGGAGGTCACGGGCTTTGGTGGCCGCTTCGCCACTGCATCCCTTTATCTGCCCACATTCGAGGGCTGGTTCCGGGTGCCGCGCAGTTGGATGATGCTGTCGCTGCTTGTGGGCGTCGTCCTGTTGCTGGTGGTGAATATCGAACTGATCCTGCGCAGCCTTGTGCAGATGATGGGCGGTGGGGATCGCTTGCCCGATCTTGATCTGCCCGAAGACATGCAAGGGGCCGAATGACATGCTGATCTGGTTCCTGCCCCTGTTCCTGCTGTTCCTGCTGATCGGGTTGCCGGTGTTCTTCGGCCTGTTGGCCGCGCCGGGCATCTTGCTCTGGATGAACGGTCAGGAAAAGGACATCACGCTCCTCTATCGCAATGTTTATAATGGGATGGACAGCTTTCCGCTGATGGCGATCCCGTTCTTCATGCTGGCGGGCGAGTTGATGAACAAGGGCGGGATCACGATCCGCCTTGTCCAGTTCTCCCAAGCGTTGATGGGCCATCTGCGCGGCGGACTGGCCCAGGTGAACGTGTTGTCCTCGATCCTGTTTGCCGGGTTGTCCGGGTCGGCGGTGGCGGACACTTCTGCGCTCGGGTCCATGCTGATCCCCGCGATGGAGAAAGAAGGCTACACCCGCCGCTTTGCCGCTGCGATCACCGCCGCGTCCTCGGTCATCGGGCCGATTATCCCGCCTTCGGGCATTATGATCATCTACGCCTATGTGATGGGCGAAAGCGTGGCCGCGCTGTTCCTTGCAGGCATCGTGCCGGGGATCCTGGTTGGCGTGGGCCTTATGGTGATGATCCGGGTGACGGCAGACCGCTATGACCTGCCCGCGGCCAAAAAGGTCGAATTTGACGGCGTCGAGTTGGGCGCATTGGAAAAGTGGGTCAGCTTTGCGTTGGTGCGCCTCAACATCGGGCTGCTGATCTGGGTCATCGCGCCGTTGCCCGACACCACCGGCCTGATGGCATGGGTGACGTTTGCGGCTGCCATCGCGGTGGCGCACGCGCTGATGCTGGCCTTGCGCACTCAAGTGTCATCTGAGTTCCGCACAATCTGCAAGCGGGCCATCGTGCCGTTGCAAACCCCGGTGCTGATCCTCGGAGGTATCCTGGGCGGTGTGTTCACCCCGACCGAAGCGGCGGCCGTCGCGGTCGCCTATGCGTTGTTTGTGGCGTTCTTCGTCTTGCGCACCATGTCGCTGAAGGACCTGCCCGATATCCTCAGCCGGGCCGGGCTGACCTCGGCGGTGGTGTTGTTGCTGGTGGGGGCGGCGATGGCTTTCAAGACGGTTGTGTCGCTGTCTTATGCGCCGCAAATCCTCGCCGACTACATCCTGACACTGTCGGAAAACCCGCTGATCCTGCTGTTCCTGATCAACCTGCTGCTGTTCATCGTGGGCATGTTTCTGGATGCAGGGCCCGCGATCATTATTCTGGGGCCGATCCTCGCCCCGATCTTTACCGATCTGGGCGTGGACTCGATCCACTTTGCGATCATCATGTCGGTGAACCTGACCGTGGGGCTGGCAACACCGCCCATGGGCCTTGTGCTGTTCGTGGCCGCCGCGGTCAGCAAGGAAAAAGTCGAAACCATCGCCAAGGCCATCCTGCCTTTCCTGGCCGTCGAGATCGCGGTGATCTTTTTGATCACCTATGTCCCGGCCATTTCCATGACCATTCCCCGCCTGACGGGGTTTGCCGACTAACCAATTTGAGTTTCAAACGGGAGGACACCAATATGCTCAAAACGACCTTGAAAACCCTGACGGCTGCCGCGCTTGTCGCGGGCTCGGCCATGATGGTAAGCGCGCAGGAATACACGATCCGCGCCACCGCCAACTCCAACACCAATGACGAAGACTATGACGGTCTGGTGGTGTTCAAGAACTATGTCGAGGCGGCCTCCAACGGTGCGATCGCGGTCGAGCTGTTCATCGGTACGCAACTGTGCAGCAACGGTGCGGAGTGTCTGCAAGGCGTGGCTGACGGCTCCATCGACGTCTACATTTCGACCTCGGGTGGCGCATCGGGCATCTTCCCCTATGTGCAGGTCCTCGATCTGCCCTACCTGATGGCGGACGACCGCATTGCCGAGCATGTGCTGTCGGGCGATTTCACCCGCACGATGCGCGACATGGCGCTTGAGGATTCCAGCGACGCGATCCGCCTGATGACCATCGGCAACACAGGCGGCTGGCGCAACTTTGCAAACACCAAACGCCGCGTGGCCGAGCCTGCGGACATGGACGGCCTGAAGATTCGTACCGTTGTGGCTGACCTGCCGCAAGAGCTGGTCAAAGCCCTCGGTGCCTCCCCCACGCCCATCCCATGGCCCGAGCTGTTCACCTCGTTCCAGACCGGTGTGGTTGAGGGGTCCAAGAACGGAATTACCGACATCATGGGTATGAAATTCCCCGATGCGGGCCTGCAATATGTGACGCTTGATGGGCACGCCTATATGGGTGCGCTGTGGTGGATGAGCAACCAGAAGTTCCTGGCGATGCCCGAAGACATGCGCCGCGTGGTCGTCGATGGGTTCTATGCGCTGCAACAGGCCACGTTTGCCTCGCCCAAGCGCAAATCGATTCAGGCCTACGAAGAGTTCGTCGCCGGCGGCGGTGATCTTTATGTTCCAACGCCCGAGCAAAAGGCGGCCTTCGCCGAAGCCTCGACCCCGGTCTATGACTGGTTCAAGGCCAACGTGAACCGCGGCCCCGAGATCTTTGATGCGCTGACAACAGCCGTTGCGGCGGCCGAGGCCGACGTGAATGCGGCACGCGATGCCGATCTGAACTGAAGCGGGGCGGGAGACACGCCCGCCTTACTGGATAAAATGAAAGGCCGCCTCGGATTGGGGCGGCCTTTTTGGTGGTGGTTTGGCGGCTTTGCGGGGCGGTTTCAACGGGTCGACGCAACACTTTAGTCTTTTGGCAAAGATGGAGTGTAAGTTATGGCCTATCGAACGCGGATATTTTTCACAGACAAGCAGAAGTCGGAGATCTGGGATCGGTGGCAACGCGGAGAATCGATGAGCTCGATTGGGCGGCGCCTTGATCGAGCCTCATCATCCATTTATCCGCTTTTGGAGCGGTCAGGCGGGATAAGACCGCCTGCTCGAACAAGGTCACGTTTGGCACTCACGCGAAGAGATATCTCGCGGCCTTGTGGCAAAACAATCCCTGCGTTCTATTGCGCGTAGGCTGAAGCGCGCCTTCTACGATCAGCCGTGAAGTCAGACGCAACGGCGGTGTCCGGCGATACCGTGCGGCCATGTCTGACGCGGCGGCCTGGGATCGCGCGCATCGCCCCAAACCCAGCAAGCTCTTGGGCAACGACTATCTCTGCCGGACGATATCCGCCAAGATGCACCGCAAGTGGTCCCCGCGACAAATTGCAGGCTGGCTGATACGAGAACATCCCAACGACGACCAAAAGCGTATCTCGCATGAGACGATCTACCGAAGCCTGTTCATCCGGACGCGGGGCGTTCTCAAGAAGGAATTGCAGGCACATTTGCGGGCGACAAGGTCAATCAGGCGCTCGCGCCATGCCA
>NZ_CANMEU010000008.1 GCF_947497045.1 uncultured Tateyamaria sp.
CAGAGCCAGAGCCAGAGCCAGAGCCAGAGCCAGAGCCAGAGCCAGAGCCAGAGCCAGAGCCAGAGCCAGAGCCAGAGAATGCTGCGCCTGCGCCACATGCTGTCCAGCCCGAACAGACAGGCCCCAGCGCGCTGACCATGTTCTTTGGCGGCATCATTGCGGCCCTTATGGGTTTCATTGCCGCCCGCGCCGAAATTCTGGATCCCATCCTGCCCCCCAGCATGCGGGCCAAGATTGTGGACGAAGCCGTTGTGGACGAATTGGCACTGGCCACTCAACGGCTTGCAGACCTTGAAGCGACCGTCGCAGCACTGCCCGACCCGGACGATGCGCCTGTCGCCGCAGCCGAACCTGTGGACCTGAGCGAAATCGAAGCGCAAATTCTGACGCTGGCGACACGCCTTGATGTCCTGGTGGCCCAACCTGATCCAGAACCGACCGCCCCCGCGCCGGTTATTGAGCTTCCCACCGAAGCCATTGACGCCGCCCTTGCCGACTTGCGCGCCGCCGCAGAGGCACAGCAGGCCGAGATTGATCAACTGATCGCGGATGCCCGCCTGGTCAAGCGCGACACGCAAAGCGAGGCGAATGCTACACTGGCCCGTGCTGCTGTGACACGCATTCAATCCGCCATCGACAGTGGGGCACCTTTCGTCGCCGCGCTGGCCGATTTGGAACAAGCCGGAGCCATTGATGTACCTGACACTCTGCGCAACGCGGCGCAGGATGGGGTGACACCCCTGTCGACCCTGCAAACGGACATCCCAGATGCGGCGCGCAGTGCGCTGGCCGCAGCACGCGAGGGTGACACCGAAAGTGGCATTGGCACCTTTTTCCAGCGCCAACTGGGCGCAAGGTCTGTCGCCCCGCGCGAAGGTGCCGACCCGGACGCCGTTCTGTCACGAATCGAAGATGCCGTGCGCAGCAACAGATTGGGCGATGCACTGGCCGAGGCAGAGACGCTGCCTGATCCGGCCAAGGCTGCCCTCTCGACCTGGATAGAACAGGCGCAATCGCGCTACGATGCCGTTTCTGCGGCGAACGCATTGGCGGAACGCCTGTCGGCACTCTGAAGGGGCCTTTTTATGATCTGGTCATTGGTTAAGATTATCGTTTTCGTCGTTGCGGTGGCCGCACTCGCCCTGGGTGCCGGCTGGTTGCTGGAATCCGAAGGTGGTGTGCGTGTGGTCGTGGCGGGCACGGAATACTCGCTTGGCCCCCTGCAATCGGTCATTGGCTTTTTGATCCTTGTGATCGTGATCTGGCTGGGGCTGAAATTGCTCAGCCTGTTGGTGGTGTGCTGGACGTTCCTGAACGGGGATGAAACGGCCTTGTCCCGCTATTTCGCACGGAACAAAGCCGCCAAAGGGTTCGATGCGCTGGCAGAAGGCATGATGGCGCTTGCATCTGGCGAAGGCCGTCTCGCACTCGCCAAAGCCGAGAAAGCGGACAAGTACCTCAACCGGCCCGAATTGACGAACCTGCTGACCGCGCAAGCCGCCGAAATGGCCGGAGATCGCCAAAAGGCCGAACAGACCTATCGCAAGCTGGTCGAAAACGACGCGACCCGTTTTGTGGGTGTTCGCGGGATTATGAAGCAAAAGTTGGCGGATGGAGATACGGATACAGCCCTGAAACTGGCCCAAAAGGCGTTTGCGCTGAAACCCAAGCATATCGACACCCAAGACGTGCTGTTGAAGCTTCAGGCCGAGACCAAGGATTGGGCAGGTGCCCGTCAAACCCTGTCGGCCAAGCTGAAACATGGGTCTTTGCCACGTGATGTGCACAAACGCCGTGACGCCGTGCTGGCCCTGAGCGAGGCCCGCGACGTGTTGGCCGAAGACGAAACTATTGAGGCGCGCGAAGCGGCGATCGAGGCAAACCGCCTGTCCCCCGATCTGATTCCCGCCGCCGTCATGGCCGCGCATAGTTACATTGACCAGGGCCAAAAGAAATATGCGACCCGTGTGTTGAAAAAGGCGTGGGAGGCGCAACCCCATCCCGATCTCGCCGCCACGTTCGCCGCAATTGAACCGAACGAAACACCTGAGGCGCGGGTCAAACGCTTTGCCCAGCTGACCCGCACCCATCCAGACCACTCTGAAACGCAAATGCTGATGACTGAACTGCATCTCGCGGCAGAGGATTTCCCAAGTGCGCGGCGCGCCCTCGGCGATCTGGTTGAAACCGATCCAACAACGCGGTCCGTGACCCTTATGGCCGCCATCGAAAAGGGCGAAGGCGCGAGCGATGCCGTGATCCAGGGATGGCTGGCGCGTGCGCTGACGGCACCGCGCGGCCCACAGTGGGTTTGTGAAAACTGCCAGAACATCCACACCGAGTGGGCACCGACCTGCGACAACTGTTCTGCCTTTGACACGCTGGCATGGAAACGCCCCCCGGCAAGCGAGGTGACGATGCCCGGCGGCACCCAAGTGCTGCCATTATTGGTGGGATCGGCGCCTGACAAGACATCCGAAACCGCTGTCACTGTCATTGAAGACACTGACGTGCTGGAGGCCGAAGACCTGGGCAACCCACCGTCCAAAGCGGCGTCCTGACGGATAGGGAGACGCCCATGCCGGGTAATTTCACAACTGTAGGCTGAAAAACTATGTCCAACGGCCTGCTTTCGGGGTAATGCTGCGTGAAAGGATCGCTTGCGAGCGATCAAGGGGACGTAGACACAGTGCAGCATTCATTTCGTTTTCTGATCGCCTTGATGGGCCTATTGGTTTTGGCTGCCTGCACATTGCCCCGTGGGGCCGCGATCCAGAGTGAGGTCGTGCGCAGCCAGAACACCGACACAGCCTCCTTTGCGGTCGTGCCGATCAAACCCGCCAATATTGCCCAACTGCGCACATGGCCGGCCACAGGATGGGCTGGCCACTATCATTGGTTCAGCGGGACATCCGGCCCCAGATCGAATGTGATCCGCACAGGGGACAAGGTTGACCTGGTGATCTGGGACAGTCAGGTAAACTCACTGCTTATCCCAGCTTCGCAGAAAAACGTGACGATGAAGGATCTGGTCGTGTCCCCCTCTGGCACGATCTTCGTTCCTTATATCGACGAGGTACGCATCAGCGGTTCATCCCCCGACCAGGCGCGCAGGATGATTGAGACGGAGTTGGAGCGCGTGGTGCCCGACGCACAGGTCCAACTGACGCTGCAATCCGGCCCCGACAATTCAGTTGATGCGGTGCGCGGGTTTGCGTCACCGGGGTCTTACCCGCTGCCCAACCGCAATTATTCCCTGCTGAGCCTTATTGCAGCGGCGGATGGCATCTCGAGCGATCTGGAAAACCCACTGGTCCGGGTGATCCGGGCCGGTAAGACCTATGAAATCCGGGCGGACATCTTGTTTCAACGGGCCTCTGCCAATGTGATCCTGCGCGGCGGTGACAAAGTGATCGCGCAAGAAGATGACAGGTACTTTGCCGCCCTTGGTGCCACAGGCAGCGAAACGATTGTGCCATTCAGTCAGGAACACATGACCGCCGTCGAAGCCCTTGCCTTGCTCGGCGGCATCAACGATGCGCGTGCCAATCCCAAGGGCATCCTGATCCTGCGCGACTATAGCGCCAAACAAGTGCGCGCGGATGGGACTGGCCCATCGAAACAGCAGGTGGTGTTCAGCATCGACCTGACCTCGGCCGAGGATATCTTTGCCGCGCGCAAATTCTACATCAACCCCAAGGATCTGGTGTTGGCCACCGAAAGCCCGGTCAATTCCGTGCGCACCGTGTTCGGGCTGATCGGGTCGGCAGTTGGTGTCGGGAACGCACTTGATAACAACTAAAAGGGCCCCGGCGATCTCTCGCACAAGGCCCGGAATTTGGATGTAAGGCGGAGGTGTCCTCCGCCCCCCATCAATCAGTAGCGGTAATGTTCAGGCTTAAACGGGCCCTCGGGGGCGACACCGATATAGGCGGCTTGCTCTGCATCCAGCTTACTCAGCTTCACACCGATCCGGTCGAGGTGCAGGCGCGCCACCTTTTCGTCGAGATGCTTGGGCAGGATGTAGACGTCGTTCTTGTACTCGTCGCCCTTCAGCCAAAGCTCCATCTGCGCCAGCACCTGATTGGTGAAGGACGCGGACATCACGAAGGACGGGTGGCCCGTCGCATTGCCAAGGTTCAGCAGACGCCCTTCGGACAACAGGATCAGACGATTGCCATTGGGCATCTCGATCATGTCGACCTGCTCTTTGATGCTGGTCCATTTGTGGTTCTTGAGGGCTGCGACCTGAATTTCGTTGTCGAAGTGGCCGATATTGCCGACGATGGCCATATCCTTCATCTCGCGCATATGCTCGATGCGGATCACGTCCTTGTTGCCGGTGGTCGTGATGAAGATATCAGCCGTGCCGACCACATCCTCGAGCAATACAACCTCGAACCCGTCCATGGCGGCCTGAAGCGCGCAAATCGGATCGACTTCGGTAACCTTCACGCGCGCGCCGGCCCCGGCGAGCGATGCCGCCGACCCTTTGCCCACGTCACCATAGCCCATGACGACCGCAACCTTACCAGCCATCATCGTATCGGTGGCACGGCGGATGCCGTCGACCAGCGATTCCTTGCAACCGTATTTGTTGTCGAATTTCGACTTGGTCACCGAGTCGTTCACGTTGATCGCAGGGAAGGGCAGCTGGCCCTGTTTCACCAGATCATAAAGGCGGTGCACGCCGGTTGTCGTCTCTTCCGACACGCCTTTGATCTGGTCGCGCATCTTAGTGAACCAACCGGGACTGGCCGCCATGCGCTTCTTGATCTGAGCGAACACGGCAACTTCCTCCTCGGAGGTGGGCACAGCGATCAAGTCTTCTTCACCGTTCTCGACGCGCGCGCCAAGCAGGATGTAAAGGGTCGCGTCGCCACCATCGTCAAGGATCAGGTTCGGCCCGTCTTCGAACATGAAGGATTTGTCGAGGTAATCCCAATGCTCTTCCAGCGTTTGACCTTTGACGGCAAAGACAGGCGTACCACCTGCAGCGATGGCAGCGGCGGCGTGGTCCTGGGTCGAGAAGATATTGCACGACGCCCAGCGGACATCAGCGCCAAGTTCGACCAGCGTCTCGATCAGAACAGCGGTCTGGATCGTCATGTGGAGCGAGCCGACAATACGCGCGCCGCTCAGTGGTTTGCTTTCACCATATTCGTCGCGCAGAGCCATGAGCCCCGGCATCTCGGTTTCAGCGATATTCAATTCCTTGCGGCCAAATTCGGCCAGTCCAATATCTTTGACTTTATAGTCCTGCGACATTTGCATCATCCTTACAATTGCTTGCGGATGCGCTATCAGGTTCTGCCCGTCGGCTCAATGCGGCGCGAACGTCACACTACACTTAGCCGCCCAACGATACAGGCCGGGGCCAGCACGCATGGATTACCATCAGCCAGATATTGCACCAATGTTCACATCTCACTCTGTTCCGGCACCCACATTTGCGCTGTCGCTTTTTCGGCACCCTCAGCGAGGCTTCGCCGTATCAGTCGATCAATCCGGCTTTGGAGTGCATTTTTGTTCACGCTGACCATAACCTCGCCACTATTTCCGATCTAATATACAGTCTTTGAAACCAACCGATTCCGACGCAGTGGTCACAGATCACACGATGACGGCAAGGAACCTAATATGGCCAAGGACTTTGACATGCCCTGCGTCGCCGAAAACGAGTACGGCCGGTATCATATTCCCGAAGGGCTTGAGGATCGCCTCACCTGTCGGACCGTGTTGTCCGGCGGTGTCCATCACCCCGATACCATCACGTTCATGCGCGACAACGTCAGGACGGGCGACATTATCCACGTCGGTACATTCTTTGGGGACTTTCTGCCAGGTCTGAGCAGCGCCATGGCCCCCAAGGCCAAGATATGGGCGTTTGAGCCTCACACAGAAAACCATGGTGCAGCGGTCAAGACCATTGAACTGAACGCCATAAAAAACGCGCAACTGCGTAACGTGGCCGTGTCTGATCGCGAAACAAGTGTGCTGCTGAAATCGCATGATCCGCTCGGCAAATCCCTTGGCGGGAACGCCCAGGTCGTCCCTCAGAAAGGGGCGGGCGTTGAGGCGGTCAAATCGGTGATGCTGGATTTTGCAGTGCCGCGCTGGCGCAATGTGTCCATTTTACAGATCGACGTTGAAGGACACGAAAAGCAGGTGTTGCGCGGAGCCTTCCACCTGATCCGCAAGTGTCGTCCAATTCTGGTTGTTGATGATTTCTATGACTTTAAATGGGTGCAGAACACGTTTCCGGGCTTTCGCTATGACCAATTGGGGAAAGTACACAGCAGCGTGGTCTATGCCGCCCCGAACCCAGACATAAAGATTTAACGCACATCATGGCCAAACAACCCCGCGCCTGGCAGCGCATGCTTTCAGGCCGTCGGCTTGACCTGCTTGACCCCACGCCGATGGATATCGAGATTGAAGACATCGCCCATGGCCTTGCCTTTGTGGCTCGCTGGAATGGGCAGACGGTGGGGGACTACGCCTATTCAGTGGCCGAGCATTCCCTTTTGGTCGAAACCCTGTTTGGGCGGGTGGTACCCAAGGCCCTGGCGAAGTGGCGGCTCGCCGCGTTACTGCATGATGCCCCGGAATATGTGATTGGCGACATGATCTCTCCGGTCAAGGCGGCCGTGGGCCCCGGATATGGGGCGCTGGATGAACGGCTTGAAGCGGCCGTGCACATCCGGTTTGGCCTACCCACCAAGGTGCCTGCCACGATCAAGCGCCAGATCAAGAAGGCAGACAAAATCAGCGCATGGATGGAAGCGACGCAAATCGCCGGCTTCACTCAAGGTGAGGCTGACAAGCTGTTCGGCAAGCCCGACCCCGCCATCATCGAGGGCCTGACCCTTGTACTGCGCCCCCCCGTTGAAACCCGCCGCGATTTTACCGCCCGCCACGCACAGCTTTTGGATCAATGCAAATGATACATGTTCGCCCGGCAATCGACCTTGATGCGTCATCCATGGCGACCCTACTGAACAAGATTATCGAGCAGGGCGGTACAACTGCACTGGTGACCAAGGTTACCGCTGACGACCTGAAGGACCGGATGGCCAACGACAGTGGACGCGCCGCCTGGCACGTTGCCGTGAACGACGACGAAAAGGTCATGGGGTTTCAATGGATTGACTCCGCTGATTATCTGCCCGCCGAAGCCGCTGAAATCGCGACATTTGTTGAGGTGGGCCAGACCGGACTTGGCATTGGGTCAAAGCTGTTCGATGCGACCAAGAAGACTGCCAACGCCTTGGGGTACACATGGATCAACGCCAATATCCGTGCCGATAACAAAGGTGGGCTGATCTACTACCAATCCCGTGGTTTTCAGGACTATGGGCGGATCGAAGATTACAAACTTGCGAACGGCCAATTGGTGGACAAGATCCTCAAGCGTTACGATCTTTAAAGACCAGGTCAGGGTCCGAGGATCACTCTCTGGCCCGAAAAACCTCGGGCTGATGTCTTAGCGGGGGGATCGCTTTGCCAGAATACGCTGTAATGTTCGGCGGTGCATGTTCAACCGACGGGCCGTCTCGGACACGTTTCGATCACACAACTCATAGACACGTTGAATATGTTCCCAACGCACCCGGTCCGCGCTCATCGGGTTTTCTGGGGGTGGGGGCAGGTCGTCACCTGTCGCCAGCAGTGCGTTGATGATATCAGTCGCATCCGCAGGCTTGGACAAATAGTCGGTGGCACCGATTTTCACAGCCGCCACAGCGGTCGCAATCGCCCCATACCCCGTCAAAACGACGACACGGGCGTCGGGCCGTTTTTCACGCAACACCTCGACCACATCCAGCCCATTGCCGTCCTCAAGACGCAAATCAACGACGGCATAAGCAGGCGGGCGTGCTGTTGCAATGGCCTTGCCTGCCGCGACGCTGTCTGCGGTCTCTGTCTCGAACCCGCGTTTTTCCATGGCCTTGGCCAGGCGCCGCAGAAACGGTTCGTCATCATCCACCAGCAAGAGCGATTTATCCTCACCCAGATTTGGCTGCGCTGCGTCGACCATCTCAGTCTCCAGTTTCCATGTCTTTTTGTTTTTGGTTGAGACTGAATATGGAGCGCAGTGTGGGTGTGGTCAAATTATTCCGCCTTTTCAGGCGTTTTCTACAAAGCAGCTGACACGATCCGCCATGGTATCCGCATCAATATCCCGACGGAAAAATTCGACAAATCCGTACTCTGGCAGAACCAGATAGGTGAAGGTCGAGTGATCCACGAGGTAGAATTCATCGGACTTGTCGTGGGCCTTGTAATAGGTGCGATAGGCTTTGCTGGCCGCATCCGTCTGCTCGGGTGAACCAGTCAGGCCGATCATCTTCTCATGCAGGTTATAGGCATAGTCACCCACCACTTCGGGCGTGTCCCGTTCGGGGTCAACCGTGATGAAAACAGGCGTGACGGACATGCCCCGCTCGGCCAGTACATCCACGGCTTCGGCGTTGCGTGCGGTGTCAAGCGGGCAAACATCCGGG
This sequence comes from uncultured Tateyamaria sp., assembly GCF_947497045.1. Taxonomy (GTDB): domain Bacteria; phylum Pseudomonadota; class Alphaproteobacteria; order Rhodobacterales; family Rhodobacteraceae; genus Tateyamaria. The sequence continues at coordinate 8,508 of NZ_CANMEU010000008.1, forward strand.
CAGAATGTATAGCCGAAATAGATCAGGCTGGGTTCAGTGATGACATCCACGTCGGTCACCGTTTCGCCCGCCGCATTGACCAGCTCAAACGGGCCGCCAATGCTGTTGCCGTCGCCCGCAATCTGGGTCGCATTGCATTGTGCGAATGCACCGTCTTCTCCGCCACGGTTCGAAAACCAGAAAGTGGCGGCGACAAAAAGGGCCGCGACAAGAGCGGCAACGGGTGCGATGATACGGGTCATAACAATCCTTTCAGGCCGAGGGCCGTGCGGTTGAATGCTGACCCTTAGCTATCAACCCCGGCCGAGAGATCAACAAACGAAGTAGTGACACAATGGCGCAACCTGATTTCGGCCTCCTGACAGGCCAGCAGCGATCAAACTGGATCAGACTGCGCACGATGATCCTGCTGCGATGGGTGGCCATTGTCGGCCAGGTTGTGGCGCTGACCGTGGCCGAGCGGATGTATGGCCTGCAATTGGAATTGGGCTTGTGCTATCTGGCGGTTGGCGTGTCGGTGATTGGCAATCTGATCGCCATCTTCGTGTTCCCGGAAAACAAGCGACTGACCGAGTCCGAGAACCTGTTGATGGTTCTGTTTGATTTGCTGCAACTGGGATTCCTGTTATTTCTGACCGGTGGGCTGAACAATCCGTTTGCGCTGTTGATGCTGGGGCCCGTGACAATTTCGGCTGCGGTGCTAACAACGCGTTCAACCGTGTTGGTTGGTGCTGCGGCGATCATCATAGTGACAGTACTGTCGGACTATCATTTGCCGCTGCGCACCCAGAATGGGTTTGTGCTGCGCATTCCGGACCTGTTCGTCTTTGGCAACTGGATCGCGTTGGTCATCGCGATTTGCTTTATCGGTCTTTATTCACGCCGGGTCACATCCGAAATCCACTCTATGTCGGACGCACTGTCGGCCACCCAGCTGGCACTGTCCCGCGAACAAAAGCTGACCGATCTGGGTGGGGTCGTTGCGGCCGCCGCACACGAGCTTGGCACCCCATTGGCCACGATCAAGCTGACCAGCGCCGAGTTGATTGACGAGCTGGCAGATCACCCCGAATTGCGCGACGATGCCGCCCTGATCCGCGAGCAGGCGGATCGGTGTCGTGATATCCTGCGGGACATGGGGCGCGCAGGCAAAGACGATTTGCACCTGCGCCAGGCCCCCTTGATGACCGTCGTGCAAGAAGCTGCCGAACCCCATGCACATCGCGGCAAACTGGTCGAATACACCCATGATCCCAATGCGGGCGATGAAATTGACCAACCCGCAATCCTGCGCCAACCCGAAATCATCCACGGCCTGCGCAACCTGATCCAAAATGCCGTAGACTTCGCCAGAACCGCTGTCTGGATCGAAGCACATTGGACCTCCGAGCGGATCACCTTGCGCATCATAGATGATGGGCGCGGCTTTCCACCTCAATTGCTAGGACGGATCGGGGACCCCTTCGTGCGCCGTCGCAAGTCGGGATCTGATCAACAGGAACGGCCCGAATATGAAGGGATGGGGCTGGGATTGTTTATTGCCAAGACATTGCTGGAACGCTCAGGTGCAGAGCTGACCTTTGCCAACGGATCCGATCCATATGCGGCATCGACGCCTGCGGGCAAACATATCGGCGCGATTGTTCAGGTTTCTTGGCCCCGCAACAAGGTCGATGCGCGGACAGGGGACTATGCCATACGCACTGGGCACAACGCGCAGATCCAGACCTGAACCAGCCACTTCACCCCTAGTGTGACCGGCACACTATTAACGGTGCGTTAACTTCGATGACGCATAAGCCGAGGCTGATTTATCTGAAGGGTCATGCCGCGTGTCGATGATCGAGATGTTCTTTGTTGGTGGGTGCGCAATCGTGTCGGTGATGGCCGGTTTGATCTTTTTGTCGCGTGCCACCACCCAGCACCAGACAGCCACGGATGGCGACGCGCAGGGGCTGCATTTCCTATTCTCGGATTTTCATTTGGAACACGCATCACCTGGCGCAAAATCAGTGATGAAGACAGATGCATCCGAAACGGATTGGCACGCCTTGCGCGCCGGGTTGTCCTCGCGTTTTCCGGGTTTGCCCCAAGCTGAGGGTTTGCAGGATGTGAATCGGTTGACCCTCAGCGCAACAGCGCATGACGACCCCGGCGTCCTGCATCTGAGCCGGGAAAATGACATGACACGTATTGTCATTGAACAGGACGCGTTGACAGATCCCGGTATCCTGCATCACCTCAAATCCATGGAGGCTGAGTTGGACACGCTCCGGCTTGCTGCCTTTGACGCGCCCTATCCCATTTGGCTCACGGATGCGCAGGGAAAGATTGTGTGGCGCAATACGGCCCATGCTGCGCTGTGCTCAATTGCGCAGATTGATGCCGACAAGCAGCTGTTTGATATTGCGCCACATGATCTGCAGAATAAAGAAACGCTCAGGGTACCCGTCAAAATTGCGAACACCGATGCGACGCAATGGTACAACGTTACCACCACACGCGCAGACAGCGCGATCGTCTTTCATGCGGTGGACATAGATGCCGTCATTCAGGCCGAGGTTGCGCAGCGCAATTTTGTGCAGACGCTGGCCAAGACCTTTGCCCAACTGTCCATTGGCCTTGCCATTTTTGATCGCAATGGGCAGTTGGCGCTGTTTAATCCCGCGCTGGTCGATCTGACGTCTCTTCCGGCTGATTTCCTGAGCGCGCGGCCGGATTTGTTGTCGTTCTTTGACCGGCTGCGGGACAATCGGGTCATGCCAGAGCCCAAGAACTACAAGTCGTGGCGCCACGAGATATCACAGGTCATCGCCGCCGCGACCCATGGCAGTTATCAGGAAACCTGGACGCTGGACACAGGGCACACCTTCAGGGTCAGTGGTCGGCCACACCCCGATGGCGCGGTCGCGTTCCTGATCGAGGATATCACCGCCGAAATCTCGCTGACCCGCAACTTCCGGGCGGAACTGGAGATGGGGCAGTCCCTGATGGATACGTTCGACGATGCACTTGTCGCGTTTTCATCTGCGGGCGTGCTGACGTTCTGCAATGCAGCCTACCGCGACATGTGGAAAATGGACCCAGATAACAGCTTTGCCGACGTCACGATCGTGGACGCCATGAAGCAATGGCAATCAGTGTCCGACCCGGACCCCGCATGGGGCGACATGCGCGACTATGTGATGAAACTGGGTGAACGGGCCGCTTGGGACGCCCAGATTACGCATCAAACCAAAGGACCGCTGCAGGTGTATCTGCATCCTATCGCATCCGGTGCCACTGTGATCCGGTTTGCCGTAATTGCGCCGCAGCCCGTCAACCCTCCGCTCGTCAGCGCCTAGGGTCATTCTGCTTGCAGCGCCGGGGGATGCCGATAGGTTGTCGGCATGATCCAAAGCCCTGTAGTTCTTGACTGGCCAAACGCCGACCACACCGCCCTTTGCGCGGTCGCCTTGGGTGCGCATCTGGCGGCCGGGGATGTCGTGTTGTTGAATGGCCCCGTCGCGGCGGGTAAAACCCATTTTGCCCGCGCACTGATCCAATCCATCCTCGACGTGCCCGAAGACGTGCCTTCCCCTACCTTCACCCTTGTTCAGCAATACGACACATCGCTTGGACCGTTATGGCACGCAGACCTGTACCGGATCACCACGGATATCGAAGTGGATGAACTGGGCCTTGTCCAAGCTTTTGAGGATGCAATATGCCTCGTGGAATGGCCCGATAGGTTAGGGGCATTGCAGCCCGTAAATGCGCTGAATATCGATATTGTCCCAGAGGGTGATGCGCGCTCTGCCACTCTGACGTGGACGGCCCCGCGTTGGACCGAACGACTGCAAAATGTGATGCAACATGCCTGAGCGTACGCACCTGATTGATGCCTTTTTGTCCGCCGCCGGATGGGCAGATGCCGTCCGCATTATGGTAGCAGGCGACGCATCGAACCGACGGTATGAGCGTTTAACCAAAGATGGCGGCCGCTCCGTGATCTTGATGGATGCGCCACCAGAAAAAGGGGAGGATGTCCAACCCTTCATCGACATCACCGCCCATTTGCGCAATGCAGGGCTATCCGCCCCTGAGATATACGCCCGCGACACTGCACATGGCTTCCTGCTTATCGAAGATTTGGGTGACGACCTGTTCGCGCGCGTCATGGCTGCGGACCCCAGTGTCGAAGCCACACTTTATGACGCCTCGGTGGATGTTCTTGTCCACCTCCATGGTGCATCGATTGGGGGTCTGGCACCATATGACGCGGATGCCATGACCCCACTCGCCGCATTGGCGTTTGACTGGTATCAGCGCGGTACGAACGGATCAGTTGATACATCGGGCAAGGCTGCGTTCAGCACCGTTTTTCATGCTGCCCTAGCCCCGCTTGATGCGTCATCACCTGTGTTGATCCAACGCGACTATCACGCGGAGAACCTGATTTGGCTCCCCGACAGGCAGACCTACAAACGGGTCGGTTTGCTCGATTATCAGGACGCGATGCTGGGTCATCCGGCCTATGATCTGGTATCAATCGCACAGGACGCACGGCGCGATGTGACCCCCGATATCGCAAAGGCCATGCAAGATCGTTATCTCTCCGCGACCGGAACGGACCGGGCGGCATTCCTGACGGCTTACGCACTTTTGGGCGTACAGCGTAATATGCGCATCCTCGGTGTGTTTGCGCGCCTGTCGATGGCGTATGGTAAGCCGCATTATATCGATCTGATCCCTCGGGTCTGGGGGCATATCCAAACCAATCTGGCGCATCCCGTGCTGTCCGACATCGCGCCGCTGATCAACGCGGCTTTGCCCGTGCCAACCCCGGAAATCTTACAAAAGCTGAAAGATCAATGCGCCACGATCCCCCTGCGCTGATGCTGTTTGCGGCCGGGTTCGGGACACGGATGCGGCACCTGACAGCGCACCAACCCAAACCTTTGGTCGCTGTGGGCGGACGTCCGTTGATTGATCACGCATTGGGCCTTGTGCACGAGGTCAACGCATCGCCGATTGTGGCCAACCTGCATTACCTGCCCGAGATGCTGGAGGCCCACTTGCGGGGCTCGGATGTCCAGACCTTGCGCGAAGAGCCCGACATTCTCGATACCGGAGGGGGCTTGCGCCATGCGCTGCCCTTGCTGGGGCGCAACCCAGTTCTCACGCTGAACAGCGACGCGATCTGGGCCGGCCCAAACCCATTGCGCCTTTTGATGGATGCTTGGGATTCGCAGCAGATGGACGCCTTGTTGATCTGCATACCCATGGCTCAGGTCCATGGGCGAGAAGGGGAGGGCGATTTTGCGATGGATGCAGATGGTCGTTTGCGCCGTGGCGGCGACACCGTGTATGGCGGTGCGCAGATCATCAAAACAGACCTGTTGCACGACATAGAAGATGCAGCATTCTCACTGAATGTCGTTTGGGACATGATCCACGTCCGGCAGCGGCTATTCGGTCTCCGCTATCCGGGACTGTGGTGTGACGTTGGTCATCCCGAAGGGATTACACAGGCCGAAGCGATGCTGGCGCACTCGGATGTTTGACCCACAACCACAGCCGCGCGTGTTTGGATGCGCGATGGGCGTCGATTTTCCTGTCGCGGTCATTCGAGGGCTTGAAGAACGGCTCAGCGGCAAACCGCCCGAGGCTTGGGCCCGGGTCACTTTATTTGTCAACACGCGCCGGATGGCACGACGGATGCGCGACCTGTTTGATGCAGGTCCGCCGCGTTTGCTGCCCCGCATCCGAATGCTGACCGACCTCGATGACCTTCTGCCAGGCACAGCCCTCCCGCCGTCCGCATCAGCGCTGCGGCGACGGCTTGAATTGGTCACATTGGTCAGCAAGCTGATCGAACAACAGCCTGATCTTGCGCCCGACACAGCCAGTTTCGATCTGGCCGATAGCCTCGCCACCCTGATGGACGAAATGCAGGGCGAAGGTGTCACCGCCAGCAATATAGCATCCCTTGATGTGTCCGACCAATCCGGGCATTGGGCGCGGGCGCAATCGTTTATTGCCATTGCGCAGTCATATATTGATGCCTCGGACGGCGTGCCTGATCCAGAGGCCCGTCAACGTGAGACGGTGCTGCGATTGATGGCGCATTGGGGCGATCACCCGCCCGCCGATCCAATCCTGATCGCCGGATCAACCGGATCGCGTGGTACGACCCAATTGCTGATACAAGCCATCGCCCGTCTGCCGCAGGGTGCTGCGATACTGCCGGGCCTTGACACGGATATGCCCCTCGACGTTTGGGACACGATGGCCACCGACCCCGGTGGCGAAGACCACCCGCAGTTCAGGTTCCTGAAACTGGCACGTGCCTTGGACCTGTCACCCGGCGCGATTCCAGCGTGGTCGTCAAACGCACCGGTCTGCGCACCGCGAAACAAGGTCGTATCGCTGGCCCTGCGCCCAGCACCCGTGACAGATGCATGGCGCCGCGAAGGGCCAAACCTTGGCGATCTTGAGACCGCCACTCAGGACATCACACTGGTCGAGGCCGAAACCCCTCGTGCCGAGGCCATAGCAATCGCAATGCGTCTGCGCGAAGCCGCTGAAACGGGTGAAAAGGCCGCGCTGATTACGCCCGATCGCATGTTGTCACGCCAAGTCAGCGCCGCACTTGATCGCTGGAACATCATCCCCGATGACAGTGCGGGCACACCCGTGAACGTCTCGCCGCCGGGCCGCTTTCTGCGCCATGTCGCGGGCCTGTTTGACAAAGCGCTTGATGCAGAGGCCCTGTTGACCCTCCTCAAGCATCCGCTGACGCATTCAGGTGATGACCGGAATCTGCACCAGCTCAGTGCGCAGAAGCTTGAGCTCGTAATCCGCAATGACGGGCTGCCCTATCCTGATCGTGACGGGCTGATCCGGTGCGCGATCAAGACAGACAAGAAAGCCCGCGAACCGATGGAGCACTGGGCCAATTGGATCGCTGAACATCTTTGCGATCAGCACACCGACGGTACCGCTGATTTATCAACATGGGTCAAACGCCATATTACGCTGGCCCATAACATCGCCGCCGGTCAGACGGCCGCTGATCCCGGTCTGTTGTGGAAAAATGAGGCGGGCAAAGCCGCACGTGCCATCATGGACGATCTTGTGGAACAGGCACCGTTTGGCGGTGTGATGACCGCGTCGGACTATGTGTCCTTGGTCAATGCCGTTCTCAGTCAGGACGAAGTTCGTGACCCAGACGCCCCCCACCCTTCCATCATGGTTTGGGGCACGCTTGAAGCGCGGGTGCAGGGGGCCGACCTTGTCATTCTATCCGGTCTGAACGATGGCACATGGCCCGAGCCGCCTGCCCCCGATCCTTGGTTGAATCGCAAGATGCGTATGGATGCCGGGCTGCTGTTGCCCGAGCGCAAGATTGGCCTGTCTGCGCATGATTTTCAGCAGGCTATCGCCGCCCCCAAGGTGTGGCTGACCCGATCAATCCGATCAGACGATGCGGAAACGGTGCCATCTCGTTGGGTGAACCGCTTGCAAAACCTTTTGACCGGCCTGACCCGGCAAGGCGCGCCAGATGTCTGGGGCCAGATGCGGGCGCGGGGTGATCTGTGGCTGACCCGCGCGCAACGTCTTGATGCCTCCGAACCCGTGGTCAAAGCGAATCGCCCTGCACCCTGCCCACCGGTATCTGCCCGGCCAAGGCGCTATACGGTCACCGAAATCCAGACCCTGATCCGCGACCCTTACGCGATATATGCCAAGCATTGCCTCAAGCTGCGCGCGCTGCGTCCCTTGGTACAGACGCCCGATGCACTTTTGCGCGGAATCCTTGCGCATGAGGTAATGGAACGGTTCGTCAAAACGACGCTGGACGATCCGACCGCCCTGACGGTGGATGATTTGATGGCCCATGCGCATCAGATTCTGACGGATCAGGTGCCGTGGCCGGCGGCCCGCGCTCTGTGGTTGGCACGGTTCCAACGGACTGCGGCCTGGATCGTCGAAACTGAAGTAGTCCGGCAATCTATCGCAACCCCGACACTGTTCGAAAACAAGGCCAAGGGGATTCTTCAAATCCCGTCAATCGCAACCACGCTTGAAGGGCGGGCAGACCGGATAGATGTGGACGCGGACGCGCGGGTCATTCTGTACGATTACAAAACCGGATCGCCTCCGACTCAGGATCAGCAAAAGCACTTTGACAAGCAGTTGCTGATCGAGGCGGCTATGGTTGAACAAGGCGGCTTTGCTGAACTTGGTCCTTGTCTGGTACGCGGGGCGCAATTTATCGGGTTGGGAACAAACCCACGGACCGAAAACGCCCCACTGACGGATGAGCCACCCAGCCAAGTTCTGGCGGAATTGGTTGGTTTGCTGGGTGCCTACCTCGAAGGGGACAAAGGCTATACCTCGCGCCGCGCCTTGTATGAGGAACGCGAAAGCCGCGACTACGACCAACTGGCCCGTTTTGGTGAATGGGATGTGACGGATTTGCCGGTGCCGGAGGTGCTGGAATGACGCGGCTCAACGCCGCCACGCAACGTCAGCACATGGCGGCGCAGCCCTTGGCATCGACATGGTTGTCAGCCAATGCGGGATCGGGCAAGACCCGTGTCCTGACGGATCGCGTCGCACGTCTGCTGCTGGAGGACGTCGAACCGCAGCACATCTTGTGTTTGACCTACACCAAAGCCGCCGCCTCCGAGATGCAGAACCGACTGTTCAAGCGATTGGGCGCATGGGCGATGCTCGATGATGACGCCTTACGTACCGCTTTGTCGGATTTGGGATTGGAGCGGACCCCTGACACACGCGATCTTGCGCATGCCCGCACTCTGTTCGCCCGCGCAATCGAGACGCCGGGTGGGCTGAAAATCCAGACGATCCACTCGTTTTGTGCGGCTCTATTACGACGTTTTCCGCTTGAGGCAGGGGTCAGTCCGCAGTTCACCGAAATCGAAGATCGCGCTGCCGATCTGCTGCGCGCCGAACTGGTCGATCAAATGGCCGAAGGCGTGGATGCAGAGACCCTGACGGCTCTCGCAGCCCAATATACGGGTGAGGATTTTCTGAAGCTGACCAAGGAAATCGTCAGCGGCACGGATCAGTTCACGGACCTGACGACGGATCAGGCGCTGGCTTTGTTTGGCCAACCACCGGGCCTGAATCGTGACCGCATTGTGCGCGATGCGTTTGCACCGGGCGACTGGCAAATGATCCAGGATGTTATCCCGCTTCTTGCAGCCAAAGGCGGCAATGACGCCAAGGCTGCGGACAAGTTGCAGACCATCACGCAGCTTGACTATGACGCCTTGCCCACCTTGATCAGCGTGTTTGTATTCGGGGCGAAAACCAAGGCGCCGCATACGGCCAAGATCGACAGCTTTCCAACCAAGCCAACGCGGGATGCTGCGTCTCACATGATGAATGCACTGAATGGGTTGATGCAACGGGTCGCTGATGTGCGACCTCGCCGTCTTGCGCTGGAGGCTGCAGAGCGCACGGTTGTTCTGCACCAGTTTGCCCACCGTTTCGCACGCCTTTATGATACCGCCAAGCAGCGACGCGGCTGGCTAGATTTTGACGATTTGATCCACAAGGCACGTGCGCTGTTGAACGACAAGGATGTCGCGGCTTGGGTGCTTTACCGTCTTGATGGCGGCATTGATCATATTCTGGTGGACGAAGCGCAGGATACCAGCCCCACCCAATGGGACGTAATTCGCAAACTCGCCGAAGAGTTTTCATCCGGGCAGGGTGCCCGCGCCGAGGTTGTGCGCACCATCTTTGTGGTTGGCGACAAAAAACAGAGCATCTATTCGTTTCAAGGGGCTGACCCGCGTGAGTTTGATCGGATGCAGTCGGAATTCGGCTCTAAACTGGCTGAATCAGATCAAGAGTTGCGCGGATTAACCCTGGACCATTCCTTTCGATCCTCGCCCGCAATCCTGAAACTGGTGGATTCTGTGTTTCAGGGCGCGGCCTCTGCCGGTTTTGACGGGACCCACGCGCACATCGCCTTTGATCCCAATCTACCCGGTCGCGTAGACCTTTGGCCACTCGTCCCTAAACCGGAAAAAGAGGCAGAGCGCGACTGGTTCGATCCTGTGGATCGCCGCCATCCCCAACATCAGCACCGCATATTGGCGCAAGCCATCGCAAGCCAAATCAAGCAGTTAATCGATGCCAAGACATTGATCCCGGACAAGGCGGGCGGGCGGCCCGTGCAACCACGGGATTTCCTGATCCTCGTGCAGCGTCGCGGGGGCATATTTTCCGATATCATCCGGGCCTGCAAAGAGGCTGATATTCCCATTGCAGGCGCCGACCGCCTGAAGGTTGGGGCCGAAACGGCAGTGCGTGATCTGGGTGCGCTGCTATCATTTTTGGCAACACCCGATGACAGCCTTTCACTGGCAACAGCGTTGCGATCACCGCTGTTCGGGTGGTCTGAACAGGCGCTTTTCAACTTGGCGAACGGGCGGGAAGAGACACATTTGTGGGCCGCGCTGCGCACGAAGGGCGAAACATTTCCCGAGACGGTATCAACCCTGTTTGACCTGCGCGAAAACATCGACTTCCTGCGCCCCTATGACTTGATCGAGCGTATGTTGACGCGCCATCAGGGTCGCCGACGCCTGCTCGCGCGCTTGGGCGCGGAGGCTGAGGACGGGATCAACGCGCTGCTGTCGCAGGCATTGGCCTACGAGCGTGCCTCGGTCCCCAGCCTCACCGGGTTTCTGACATGGATGGAGACGGACGATCTTGAGGTCAAACGCCAGATTGACAGCAAATCGAACCAGATCCGGGTGATGACGGTACACGGGTCAAAGGGGCTTGAAGCACCCATTGTGATCTTGCCCGAATGCGGCAAACGCACCCTGCAGATCCGCGATGATGTGATCGAAGTGCAGGGCGTTCCGGTTTGGAAACCCCCGGCTGACGCCCAACCCGACGCGATGGTTCTCCGGCTGGACGAGATGAAAGACGCACAGCGACAGGAATCGCTGCGCTTGCTTTATGTGGCTCTAACACGGGCCGAAAAATGGTTAATCGTCGGCGCGTCCGGGGAGCTGGATCGCAATGGTGACGATTGGCACCAACGGGTGGGCGCCGCGATGGCCGCCCATAATGCCGTGGATGTGGAGACACCGGTAGGCTCAGGCCTGCGGATGCAACACGGGACATGGGATCTCACTGATACAAGCAACCCCGCACCGGACCTGTCCGCATCTACCGCGCTGCCCGCACTATATGCACAACCGGCACCCACGCTGCCGGCCAAAATGGCGACGATTTCGCCGTCTGACCTGGGTGGGGCCAAGGCGATGCCCGGCGATGGCATGGATGAAGACACCGCCAAAGCCTATGGCACGCTCGTGCACAGCTTGCTTGAAACGCTGGCACCTCTGCCCACGCAGGATCACGATTCGGTGGCGCAGGTCGTAACGCTCACCTCAAAGCTGACGGATGACCTCAAGGCCACAGCAATTGCAGAGACATTCAACGTGTTAACAGCACCTGATCTTAGTCATGTTTTTGCGCCCGATACGCTGGCCGAGGTACCTGTGACAGCGGACATGGGTAAACACCGCCTGCACGGCAATATCGACCGTCTGATTATTGGCGACAGCACCGTGCATATCGTGGATTTCAAAACCAACCGCGTGGTCCCGACGACGCCCGACACCTGCCCTGACGGTGTTTTGCGCCAGATGGGGGCATATGCGCATGCTATCGCCCAAATCTATCCGACCCGTCGCATTCGCCTGAGTATCCTGTGGACCAACACCGCCACCCTGATGCATCTGCCGCACGATATCGTGACAGCGGCGCTATCGGCCACGCAATATCTTGACGATGGACGGGGGGGTTCTTAGGTTGCGCTCCTAAGCTTGATCCTTTCAGGAGAGACCCAAATGGCGACCGTGGCCGTAACTGACGCAACCTTTGACGCCGAAGTCAAAAATTCCGATGTCCCCGTTGTGGTGGATTTCTGGGCCGAATGGTGTGGCCCCTGTAAACAGATCGGCCCAGCGCTCGAAGAGCTGTCGGCCGAGATGGAAGGCAAAGTGAAAATCGTCAAAGTGAACGTGGACGAAAACCCGAACTCCCCCGCCCAAATGGGTGTGCGCGGTATCCCGGCGCTGTTCATGTTCAAAGGCGGCGAGGTCGTGTCCAACATGGCCGGTGCCAAGCCCAAAGCAGCCCTGCAAAGCTGGATCGAAGAGTCGATCTAGGCCAGCGCTTATTTTTGAAATCCAAAGCGGCCTCTGATCTTCAGGGGCCGCTTTTTGTTGTCCCAAAGGCCACGTCAGCAAGCCGGGCAATTGCTGCCATCCGCCGATCTTGCCGCCAACTCCGCTTGTCCACATCCGCCGGAACCGTGCGCCAATCGGTGAGCAGTTGGACATAAGGCAGAAACCGCACCCCCGGATCATCCCGCGACACCAGATCGTAGCCATCAAAGAACGCATCAAGCGTTTCGTCGTTTAGAAGCTGTCCCTCAGGCTGGAACAATTCGGCGTAATCCATCAGCAACCGCGCGATATCAAAGCCTATGGGCGCGTTGGTCATCGGCTTGAAATCAAGGCCCGTCGCCCCGTCCGGCCCCAATAGAATGTTGCGCAGGTTGAAGTCGCCGTGTTTGATCGCCGAAACGGTTTCCTGACTCTGAACCGCCATCTCGGGCAACACGGTACAACACCTGATGAATGCATCAGGCTCACTCACGCGCACATCGCCTGTCGCCACAGAGGCTGCCAGTCGCGCCATATGGTTCAGCATGAACCTTGGTTGATAAGTCCGCCGCTCAACATCACCGCTTTTGTGGAAGGCGGCCAGCCATGCCCCTGCGCGACGCAACAACGGCGCATGGGCGCGCCCTGCAACGAGGTGATCGTTCAACGTCTTGCCTGTCGCTTCGGCCATCAGCACGAAACCCGCGTCTGGCGAGGCATATATCACCTCGGGTGCATGCGCTTGATCATTACGGCGCAACCTCTCGAACGCACTGCGCTGTGCCGCCACTGTTTCCATCAGGGCGGCATCTTCAGGCACCTTGAAGAACCGCTTGAGGATCAGCCGATGCGGTCCGTTCAGCCGGATCACCACATGCGAGCGGCCCTTGTCGTCTTTTTGCCAGATCAATTTGGATCGGTACGCCTGTGGGTCCATCCCGAGGTCCGGTGCGATGCGGTCCCATTCCTCTAGCGCCTGTGGCACACGCGGATCTGATTGGCCAAATACCATGAATCTAATCAAGCACATTGCCTGAACGGATTGAAGCCACCGAACGAACCGCGCATATAAAGAGCACCCCAAGAACAGGAGACACAGCATGCCCCATTCCGATTTTCCCGGATGGCACGGAACCACGATCATCGGCGTCAAAAAGGACGGTGAAGTGGTGATTGCGGGTGATGGGCAGGTCTCGCTCGGCCAGACGGTCATCAAAGGGTCAGCCCGCAAAGTGCGCAGACTTAGTCCCGGCGGATTTGATGTGGTTGCGGGATTTGCCGGATCGACGGCCGATGCGTTTACCCTGCTTGAGCGGCTGGAGACAAAACTGGAGGCGACGCCTGGCCAACTTGCCCGCGCGAGTGTCGAATTGGCGAAGGATTGGCGCACAGACAAATACCTGCAAAAGCTGGAGGCGATGCTGATTGTTACCGATGGGGCAGATATGTTTGTCATCACTGGCGCAGGTGACGTGCTGGAACCGGAACATGACGTGGCTGCCATCGGGTCGGGCGGTAATTATGCCCTCGCAGCGGCGCGGGGCATGATGGACAGCGACCGGGACGCTGAAACCGTGGCGCGCGATGCAATGGCAATTGCGGCAGATATCTGTGTCTACACGAATGGCCGCCTGACCGTGGAGAGGATTTCAAAATGAGCGACATGACCTATACCCGCATGGGAAATAGTGGTTTGATCGTCAGCCGTTTGTGCTTTGGTACGATGACCTTCAACCTTGGCTCGGAATGGCTGCCGGGGGTGGCCAAGGTCGGTCAGGATGACGCGACCCAAATGGTAGGCGCTGCGCTAGATGCTGGCGTGAACTTTTTCGACACAGCCGACGGTTACTCCAGCGGCGAGTCGGAGCAGGTGTTGGGCAAGGCCCTTGGCAAGCGACGCCATGAAGCAGTGATTTGCACTAAACTGGGGTTCCGCCAATCCGATCAGATCAATGATGCGGGCCTTGGCCGAACCCACGTAATGAAACAGATCGAGGGCAGCCTGACCCGTATGGGCACCGATCACATCGATCTTTTGGTGCTTCATAAGACCGACTTTACGACCCCGATCGAGGAAACCCTCGCCGCGCTCCAGATCGCGATCGATCATGGCAAGGTCCGGTATATCGGCTTTTCCAACTGGCCTGCATGGCATGGTGCGCGTGCCATCCAGTATCAACGCGACCATCGCATGACCCCCTTTGTGGCGGGTCAATATCTGTACAACGCAGTTGCCCGGGACACCGAACAGGATGTGCTGCCCATGATGGCGGAAATGGGGGCCGGGCTTATGGCGTGGTCGCCGCTGGCGGGCGGGCTGCTGTCGGGCAAATACGATCCCGATAACCTTGAGGACGGTGACGGGCGGTTGGCCGAAGGGGGTGATTTCCTGGACATCGACAAGGCGACCGCACGATCTGCGATTTCGACGCTCCATGACATTGCGAAGGCGCATGAGGCGCACCCGGCAACGATTGCACTGGCTTGGGTTCTTGCAAAGCGCGCGGATCATACCGCGATCTTTGGGGCCTCAAAGATGAGCCATCTGAAGGCGGCGCTGACCGCTGCCGCACTCACCCTGTCTGTGGAACAGGTCAAGGCGTTGGATACGGTTGCGCCTGCGGGCAAGCGATATCCCCATTGGTTCGATACGATGATGAAAGACGAGATGTTCAGCACCAAGCTGTCATAAAGAAAGAGGCCGCAGCTTTTGACTGCGGCCCCCTTTTCATCAATATCCGGTCGAATCAGTTCAGCTTGGCAACACCAAGCGGCACGTTGAACTTTTCGCACCAGATCCAGACTTCGTTATATTCGCTTGGGTCAATGCCCGCGGGAATTGCATAGCTCGACGCACCTTCGTTCGACGTCAGCAGACCCATTAAGGTCGAGCTGTCATAGCCGTCTTTGCCCAATGCAACCTTGGGGTCAGGCGCGCCGTCAAAGGTAAAGTCAGCCAATAGGTTGACCTGATTGCCAGCCACTTCGGCTGTGCCCGTTGTCACATGGTCACTGGCACCAACAAAGGTGCCAGTGCGACCGTGGCCGCCTGCAAGCAATTTGGCGGCGGGCAGAGTGGCAAGGCCAGCTGCGGTAAAGGAAAGGAAAGCGCGACGATTCATCTGAGTCTCCGTGGGGTTGTGATGGGCGCAGCATGACAGATGCTGTCATAGATTACATGCCCACGCACGCGGACGTGAGCGTGGTTGCGTTTCTGTGATGAAAGGTTACATCGCAGGATAAGGAGAATTACATGACTGACCTGACCCCCCGCGAAATCGTTTCCGAGCTTGACCGCTTTATTATCGGACAGGCAGATGCCAAGCGCGCGGTGGCTGTCGCCCTGCGCAACCGCTGGCGTCGCAAGCAGTTGGACGATGATCTGCGGGATGAGGTCTATCCCAAGAATATCCTGATGATTGGCCCCACCGGCGTGGGCAAGACGGAAATCAGCCGTCGATTGGCGAAACTGGCGCGGGCTCCATTCCTTAAGGTTGAGGCGACGAAGTTCACCGAAGTTGGATATGTGGGTCGCGATGTGGAACAAATCGTGCGCGATCTCGTGGATGCTGCCATTATCGAAACCCGCGAGCATATGCGCGAAGACGTCAAGGCCAACGCGCACAAAGCCGCCGAAGATCGCGTGATCGAAGCGATCGCGGGCACCGACGCCCGCGAAGGGACGCGAGAGATGTTTCGCAAGAAACTCAAAGCCGGAGAGTTGGACGACACGATGATTGAACTTGAGGTCGCTGACACCTCGAACCCGTTCCCAATGATCGACATTCCCGGCCAACCCGGCGGCAACATGGGCATGATGAATATCGGCGATCTGTTTGGCAAAGCCATGGCCGGCCGCAAGACCCGCAAGAAGCTAACGGTGTCCCAAAGCTATGATTTGCTGATCGGTGAAGAGGCGGACAAACTGCTCGATGATGAGGTCGTGACAAAAGCCGCGCTTGAGGCGGTGCAGGAAAACGGGATCGTTTTTCTGGATGAGATCGACAAGGTGTGTGCGCGATCAGATGCACGCGGTGGTGATGTCAGCCGGGAAGGGGTGCAACGGGACCTGCTACCCTTGATCGAGGGCACAACCGTCAGCACCAAACACGGGGCCGTGAAAACCGACCACATCCTGTTCATCGCATCCGGCGCGTTTCATATCGCCAAGCCCTCGGACCTGTTGCCCGAACTGCAAGGTCGTCTGCCGATCCGGGTCGAACTGCGCGCGCTGATGGAAGATGATTTCGTGCGCATCCTCGAAGAGACAGACAACGCACTAACGCTGCAATACACCGCCCTCATGGCAACCGAAGAAGTGACAGTCACGTTTGAGCCCGAAGGTATCCGCGCCCTTGCCCGTATTGCCGCCGAGGTGAATGAAAGCGTCGAGAATATTGGCGCGCGGCGGCTTTATACCGTGATGGAACGTGTGTTCGAAGAGTTGTCCTTTACTGCGCCGGATCGCGGAGGCGAACAGATCGTCGTGAACGCAACCTTTGTCGAAGAGCATTTGGGCGAATTGGCGCGCTCGACCGATGTCAGCCGGTATGTTCTCTAGTCCTACGGCGCAGTCTGCGATACATCCGGCCTAACCGAACCGGACGGTATGGATATGCGCTGGATGATCATCTCCTTGGCGTTTGCATTGGCAAGCTGCAATGATCGCACCGCGGCCCCTGTCGTGCCCGATGCGCTGAATTTTGGGCTGAACAAGACCGTATTCATCGGCACCACGCGGCAGCTGAACGAAGCGGGCGAATACGGCATTGACCGGGCCACATCCTTGCAACTGTTACAGGCGACTGTTTCGATCCCACCCCAGCGCGCAATCGGCAGTGTATCGGACGGGTTCGACAAACCCAAACCCGAGCGTGATTTCGTCATTGCGGAATTGGCGAAATTTGCAGACGGCCCCAGCTTTGCGAACAGCCTGCAAACAAAGATAAATGCCGGAAAGTCACGTGACGTAACCGTGTTCGTGCACGGATTCAACAACAGCTTTTCCGACGCCGCGTTTCGAATGGTGCAACTGGCCCATGACCTTGAGATTCCCGGCGCGCATGTCAGCTATGCCTGGCCCAGCCGAGGTAATCCGTTGGGCTATGAATATGACCGGGATAGTGCATTGTTCGCCCGAGACGGGTTGGCTGATCTGTTACGTGCAATTCGATCAGCGGGTCAGCCCAATATCGTCCTGGTCGCCCATTCGATGGGGGGTGCGCTGGTGATGGAAACGTTGCGCCAGCTTGACATTGCAGAGCCGGGGTGGGCAGCACGCAATATCGGATCCATCATTCTGATCTCACCCGACATCAACGTCGATGTGTTCCGCAGTCAGATGGCCCACCTGCAATCCGTTCCAGAACGGTTTGTGGTTATCGTATCGCGCAAGGATGCTGTGTTGCGGGTGTCATCGCGCCTGCGCGGTGTGGAATCGCAATTGGGCAATATCGCAAATGCAAGCGACGTAAGCGATTTACCAATCATCATCCTAGATGTGACTGAATTTTCGGATCATCGATCTGCAAACCATTTCATTGCCGGAGGGTCCCCCGCCTTGATCCAGCTTTTGCGCAGGTCTTCGGATCTTGATCGTGGGTTTTTGCGTGGTCGTCCGGGGTCAACTGTCGTTTTGTCCGGGCAACGGCGGGTTGTGTCGCGCAGCGGGGCCGCACCATCAACCCCCCGTTCCGGGACGGATCCGTAGTGGTACGCGCCCAGCCTGGCATGTTTACGTTCCTCAGCGAAAACCGAAGCTGGTTGGCCGCAGGCGCATTGCTCACATTCCTGTCCTCGTTTGGGCAGACGTTTTTCATTTCGATCTTTGCGGCAAAAATCCAAACAGACTTCGCGCTCAGCCATGCCGGGTGGGGCACCATATATGCCCTTGGGACCACAGCCTCTGCCATCGTGATGATCTGGACCGGAGGGCTGACGGACATGTTCCGCGCACGTGCTTTAGGCGTTTGGGTTCTGTTGTTTTTGGCGCTTGCATGCCTTGCCATGGCATTTAATCCGTACACTATTCTGCTTCCGGTCGTGATCTTTGCCCTGCGCCTTACGGGCCAAGGCATGACCAGCCACATCGCCGTGGTCGCAATGGCCCGTTGGTTTGCTGCGACACGTGGGCGCGCACTGTCCGTGGCCACGTTGGGGTTTTCGGTGGGCGAGGCCGTCTTGCCACTCACCTTTGTCGCCTTGATGTCGGTGTTTCATTGGCGCGCATTGTGGGTGGCTGCGGCTTTGATCACCTTGATGGGTATTCCATTGGTACTGACCTTGTTGCGCGAAGAACGTACACCGCAGTCCATGGCCCATGAAAACCAAAGTTTCGGGATGCAGGGGCGACACTGGACACGAACCGAGGCGCTGCGCCATTCACTGTTCTGGTTCATGGTGCCCGCGTTGCTCGGGCTCTCTGCCTTTGGCACCGCGTTCTTTTTCCAACAAGCCTATTTCGCCAGCCTGAAGGGCTGGAGCCATCTGTCACTGGTTGGGCTGTTCCCGGTATACACTGTGACGGGGATCGCAGCGATGGTGCTGTCAGGGATCGCACTGGATCGATTTGGAACTGTGCGGCTCGTCCCATTCTATCAACTGCCTATGGTTATCGCCTTTTTGATCTTTGCCAGTGCAAACACATTGGGGGCGGCCGCACTTGGGTTTATCTTCTTTGGGCTGACTTCGGGTGCAAATTCGACCTTGCCCAATGCGTTCTGGGCCGAGTTTTATGGCACAAGGTTCATTGGATCGATCAAAGCCATGGCAGCTGCGGTCATGGTACTTGGATCTGCGCTGGGTCCGGGGATCACTGGTGTGTGGATTGATCTGGGTGTGGATCTGAATACGCAATATATCGGGGTTGCCATTTATTTTGTAATGGCAAGTCTGGCGATGTGGGTGGGGATCAGCCGCGCCCGCACCGACCTAACGCAGTTTACGTAGATAGACGTAATAGGCCCCACCGCCGCCGTGGCGCAGATGCGCCTGCGAGACTTGCAGGATCGCGGAGGACAAAGGCGGCATCGACAGCCATTGCGGCACCTGATGGCGCAACACGCCGAAGCGCACAGGGATTGGTCCGCCATCATCACGCGCCTTGCCCTTGCCTGTGACAACCAGAACCAACCGTTTGCCCTGCGATCGTGCAGACAGGATAAACCGCATCAACACAGGGTGGGCACGATCCAATGTCATGCCGTGCAGATCGATCTTGGCCTCGGGGCGTAGTTTGCCCCGTTTCATCTGGTCAAAGGATTTGCGGTGCATTTGCACAGGCTGACCGCTCACATGGTCCGCAATTGAAGGGGACAAGCTGAGGGAGGTTGTGGATTTTGAGGGTTTGGGCGCGGGGATAAGTTGCGCGTTCTCAAAGGTTGCCTTGCGCCGTGGTTTCGGTGCGGGTGTCGTGACGAAATCATCCGGTTTGAGTTTTCTTTCCGGATGCAGCCGCTCAGTTTTGGAGGCGACTTGACGCCACAACTCTTCCTCTTCGGGGCGCAGATGACGGCGGCGGCTCATATCGCACTTTCGGGCAGCAAGGCATACGCGCGCTGGATCGGCATCAACACCATCATCCGGCCCGGATCGCGCAAGCGCCCGGCCTCGCGACCCGCTTTATCTCCGGTCCCAAAGAACACATCGGCCCGTTGCGATCCTTTGATCGCAGACCCGGTATCTTGCGCAATCATCAAACGGCGGAGCGGGTTTTCCCCGTCTTTCTCGACCCAGACTGGCGCACCCAGGGGCACGAAGGTCGGATCAACCGCGACAGAGCGCATTGTGGTGATGGACCGGTTCATTGCCCCCAACGGGCCGCGGTCAGACGGCACTTCGCTGACCTCGCGGAAAAAGACGTAGGATGGACTGTGATAGAGCAGTTCCTGCCCCAGGGTCGGATTGCGCCGCACCCAATTCTTGATGACTTCCGCGCTGACCTGATGCGGCTGATACGTGCCACGACGGATCAATTCAGCCCCGACCGACCGGTATTCATGCCCGTTTGACCCGGAATAACCGACACGGATCATACGCCCGCCCGGCAGCCGGATACGGCCAGATCCCTGAATTTGAAGGAAAAACAACTCAACCGGATCATCGACCCATGCGATCTCGAGACCGCGGCCTGCCATCGCGTCCCCGGTCAGGATTTCGCGACGGGTCAACCATGGCCGGGACACTCGCGCCTCGGGCGGCATGGCATAGACGGGATAGCGATAGCGGGCGCTGCGGCGCAACGAGCCATCAAGTTCCGGTTCGAAATAGCCAGTAAAAAGCGCGTCTTGCCCGTCCTCGATCATCACGGGGCGAAAGAACAACTCAAAGAACGTGCGAGGGTTTGGATCATCATCAGCCAAACGACACAGCGACGACCAATCCGGGCTTTTCATATCGCGGCAAGTATTTCGAAAAACAGTGAATGCTGCGGCGTGATCATCCTTTGCCCAGCCATCCAACGCGGCAAAATCCATGACGGTATAACGGATTTCAGCGGTTGCAGGCATCACACTCACAACCGCACATATCGCACCGGCACAAAATCGGATTACGCGTCTGTAGACACCAATAGCCAATTTGGGTCGTCAGCCCCCATGGTTCGGGCAAAAGACCATGTATCTTTCTGCCGTTTTACCTCAGTCAGGCTACCTTCTATGATATCTCCGCCCTGATCGCGAACAGCAGATGTGAGTTCAGCGACAAAACGTATCGTCAACTCGCCCTCACCAGTGTCCTGATCATAGGTTGCGTTCATCAGCTTCAATTCGCGCACGCCGACAAACTCAGCCTCGATTGTGAGCCCCTGATCTTCGCGGGCGGCCACTCCGTCAACGAAACTTTCGTAGATTTCTTCGGACAGAAACGGCTGGATGTCGGACAGGTTGCCACGCTCGTACCCCATCACGATCATTTCATAGGCACCGCGCGCGCCCTGAAGGAAATCAGCGACGTTGAACGATGGCTCCATCCGCTTCATCTCGGTCAGGGCTTTGGCCGCATCACTGTCTTCGTCAACGTGGTCTGTAATATCAAGATCCGGACCCCCTTCGATCACTTCAAGATCGGGGCGCCGGCGATCATCCATCGATTTGGGCACGGGGGGCTGTTCAAACCCCTCGCGGGTGCCCAACACGTTTTTCAGGCGCAGGATAAGAAAGACAGCGATGCCTGCAAGCACAAGCAACTGGATCAACGGAGAGTTCATTCATACCTCGTTAAGCGGGGCTGGGTGGCAACGGCCACGTCAGCATCTTATGTAGGTGCAAGGTGGCACCAAGTCCACCGGGTGACCGGAATGGTCGTTGGAAAGGATGTCGCATATGTGGCTGTTTGTTGCTTTTCTTCTCGTACCGCTGATCGAGATTGCGCTTTTTATCCAGATCGGGGGCGCAATCGGGCTGGGCCTGACACTGCTGATTGTGGTGATTACGGCGGTGATCGGGACATATCTGGTACGCGCACAGGGCATTCACGCCCTTGGACAGGTCAAATCATCGTTCAACCAATTGCAGGACCCAAGCGAAGCATTGGCCCATGGCGCGATGATCCTGTTTTCCGGCGCATTGCTGCTAACGCCAGGGTTTTTCACAGATGCCGTTGGCTTTGCCCTGCTCGTGCCCGGTGTTCGCGTCGCCGTTTTCAACTGGGCCCGGACCAAAATCAAGGTCTCGACCTTTGCATCACACCCACCCCCACAACACCAATCAGGAACCATTGATGGCACCTATACGGATGTAACGAAGGATCAGACTGAAAGTGATCAACCATCGGGCTGGACCAAGCATTGAGGCCCCTGACCCAAGCTGATACGAGGGGCGAAATTCGTTTGCCTCTGGGAGAGATGTGATGGCCGAAGAACAAGCAACACCGCCGCAGCCGCAGATGCGCGTTCTGGGGCAATATGTCCGCGATATGTCGTTTGAGAATATCGTTGCACAAAAGGGTGCGGCCCCCGATGTGCAGCCCGACGTGCAGGTACAGGTCAATCTGGACGCCAAGAAGCGCCCTGTCGACAATCAGTACGAAACCGCGATCAAGCTGAACATCACGTCCAAGGCCAAAGAGGGCGACACCGTTCTATTCGTTCTGGAAATCGACTATGTTGGCATGTTCCACATCGAAAACGTCCCGGACGATCAGATGCATCCATTCCTGTTGATTGAGTGCCCACGCATGATTTTCCCGTTCCTGCGCCGTGTCGTCAGCGACATCACACGCGACGGTGGCTTCCCGCCGCTGAACCTTGAGAATATCGACTTCATATCGCTGTATCGCAATGAAATCACACGCCGCCAAAACGAGGCGCCGCCTGCTGACACTTGATCGGTTTTTTGATTTTCAAAAACGTCCGGTGCCGATCAGATCGGGCGTTTTTTCGTTTCTACCACAACGCATCGTTGCCCAGCTTTTCGACAAAGGCTGTATGTGCGGCACGCTCTTCTTCGGAGATCCGCGCACCCAGTGCGTTTGGACGTGGGGGTGGCGACCAATGCCCGTAATCCCCGGCGCTTGTTTGTTTGGTGCTGTCGGCTGACAGCGCAAAATCCGGCTGACGCCCGCCGATAAGTTCCAGATAGACTTCGGCCAGAATTTCACTGTCGAGCAAAGCCCCGTGCAATGTCCGCGCGCCGTTGTCGATGCCAAAGCGGCGACACAACGCATCCAGTGATGCAGGCGAGCCCGGAAAACGACGCCGCGCGATCTCAAGCGTGTCGATGGCGCGATCATATGGGATTTCGGGCAGGCCCATCCGTTTCAGCTCGGCATTCAGAAATTTCATGTCGAAGGCCGCGTTGTGGATCACCAGTTTGGAATCCCCGATGAAATTCAGGAAATCCCGTCCTACGGCCGCAAATTTTGGCTTGCCCCGCAGAAAGTCGTCGCCAAGACCGTGCACCTCGAACGCTTCTTGGGGCATCGATCGTTCCGGGTCGATATAGACATGAAATTCCTGATCTGTACGCACATGGCGGATCAACTCAATCGCACCGATTTCAACGATACGGTCGCCGGTGGACGGATCAAAGCCGGTGGTTTCTGTATCAAGGACAATCTCACGCATGTCGCATCCTATTTCTTATCTGATCAACGATATGATGGACCTGCGCGCGGGCGGATTCAACGGTATCGGTTTTGATGACGTAATCGGCGCGAGCCACTTTATCCTCTGAGGGCATTTGTTTGGCTTTGATCGCCAGAAACTGATCACGGGTCATAGTTCCACGTGCCATCACGCGCGCTTCTTGCACATCGTCGGATACATGAACGACAGCCGTCGCATCCACGTTTGCGTCACCACCCGTTTCAAACAGCAACGGGATGTCAAAAACGACAATATCCGCTGTGGTGTCCCGCAGGAAAGCGGCACGATCCTGAGCCACAAGGGGATGCACAATGGATTCTATCCGTTTCAACGCTGTCGGGTCATTTGTAATGATCGCGCGTAACGCATCGCGCGACACTTCACCACCCTGTACCGCATCGGGGAAATGCCTTTCCATCGGCACCACCGCTGCGCCACCACGACGATAGAGGCGATGCACAGCCACATCCGCATCCCATACAGCACACCCTGCCTCGGCAAACATTGCCGCGGTCGTGGACTTGCCCATCCCGATCGAGCCTGTAAGCCCCAATGTGAATGTCATCTGAGAGCGGCCGCGCGTGTGGCGCTGTCAACTTCGGGACGTTGACCAAACCAGCGTTCAAATGCGGGGACCGCCTGATGCAACAACATGCCCAGCCCATCCACGGTGACGCATCCGGCGGTTTCCGCCGCGACCAACAAATCGGTCCGCAACGGCGCATAGACGAGGTCTGTTACAACTGTATCACGCCGCAACCCGTCCAAGGGCACACGCATCGCCTGTTTGCCAAGCATACCAAGGGATGTGGTGTTCACGACCAACGCAGAGTCTTCCAGTATATTGCCCGCCTGCACCCAATCGATGACCGTCACGCGGTTGCCAAAATCATCCGCCAGCTTTTCGGCACGAACGCGGGTCCGGTTCGAGATCAGGATCTCAGGAACACCCGCATCCAGAAGGGAGGCCACAACCGCACGCGCAGCACCACCCGCCCCGAGAACTGTCGCAGGGCCAGCAGCAGGTCGCCAATTTGGGGCACCTGATTTAAGATTTTCCAGAAAGCCATAACCATCGGTGTTGTCCGCGTGGATCTGCCCGTCTTTGCGGAAGATCAGCGTGTTTGCGGCACCGATCAAAGTGGCGCGATCGGTGACGAGGTCCGCCAGATCCAACACCGCCTCTTTATGCGGGATGGTGATGTTCACCCCGACGAACCCGGCTTTGGGTAGCGTACGGAGAACCTGCTCTAAATCCGCGGCCGCAACATCCATTGGAATATAGTCACCCGCCAGACCGTAAGTCCGAAGCCAGTGACGATGCAACTGGGGTGATTTTGAATGAGAGATCGGAGAGCCAATGACCCCCGCCAATGGAATTTTGCCCGTCATGTCGTCACCACTATCCGTCAATCACCCCGCGAAGCGTCAGGAACGCCAGAAGTTCCAACAATGGCATCCCCAGGACATTGAAATAATCCCCTTCGATACCGTGAAACAGACGAACGCCCTCGGCCTCTAGTTGATATGCGCCAACACAGTGGCGAATGTCATCCCAATTCCGCGCGATATAATCGTCAAGATATGTATCGGACACATCCCGCATCCGCAAACGAACCTGGCCGATGTGACGCCAGATCGGCTTGCCCTCGTGATAGATGACGGCAGCGGATAACAAAGCATGACGCTCGCCACGCATCATGCGCAACTGGGCTGCGGCATCATCAGGGGAGACGGGCTTGGACAGCAGCGCACCACGAAAGGACAGCACTTGGTCGCAGCCAATGACCATGGCATTGGGGTTCTTGTCGGCAACTTTACGCGCTTTGGCCTCAGCCAGTTTATCGGCCACATCGCGGGGTGGGGCACCCTCGGCCACAAGCGCGTCTTTGATCATCGTCTCGTCAATCCGGGCGGTCTGGATTTCAACGGACACTCCTGCATTGCGCAACATATCCGCCCTGATGGCAGACCCGGATGCGAGGATGAGAGATGTGTGCATGTGGGTAACCCTGTGTGCAGACCGTGTAGGATGTGACGGATAGTATGGTGGGAAAATGGGTTGGCAGCGGAGCATGTGGAAGATCCGCATGGCTTAGGTTGGTTCTGCCAGTTTTATCCGCTCGGGGGAAGGACAAGTGTGTCGCTGTGCGTAAGCTGACCCATACAAATTCATCCCCAAGGATATCAAAGGTGTTCGGTGATTAAAATCACTGTAACATATTGTTTAAGTTGAAATATTTATACTTCTACCAGTTTTTGAATAACGGAGGGCAAGACAATCAACAGAGTGGACAACCTGATGTGTAACTCAATAATCCACAGAAAATCTCTGCCCTACAAAATCATCATCCTTTTTACTTTCTTTTATTTATTTATAGGTAGGGCGGACAGAATGAGGACCATGCAATGAGTGATATACTGGCCGGGCTTTATCCCTGGATCAAAGCGTTTCATATTATGTCAGTGATCGCATGGATGGCAGCGTTGTTCTACCTGCCTCGCCTGTACGTCTACCACTCTGAACAGGTTGGACTGACCGGCGAGACACACGTGCTGTTTCAAACGATGGAGTATAAGCTGCTCAAGGTGATTATGAACCCTGCCATGATTGCGACATGGATATTCGGGATTTGTCTGACGCTGATCCCGGGAGTTGTTGACTGGGGCGCTATTTGGCCCTGGACCAAGCTGGTCGGGATATTGGCGATGAGTGGATTTCACGGTTGGCTTGCAGGGCAGCGAAAGATTTTCGCTGCTGGTGGCGCGATCAAGACCGGGCGGCAGTACCGAATGATGAACGAAGTACCGACGCTGTTGATGGTGCTGATCGTGCTGTCGGTGGTCGTGAAATTCTGAACGCGTTGACTCGGGGCCTCACAGCCCCTATCTGCTGAGGCGCACCCCGTCCGGGGATTGCGACAGCTATTTTCCCTGATTGGACCTGAGGTGCTCGTTTTCGTGCGCCCTATGAGTATTGATATGACCACTGATGTTCTCGCGCTTGCCGACCTCAAGGCGCAATCTCCTAAAAATCTGCTGGCCATGGCCGAAGATCTGGAAATCGAAAACGCATCCACGATGCGCAAAGGCGAGATGATGTTCCAGATTCTGCGTGAACGCGCAGATGAGGGATGGGAAGTTTATGGCGACGGTGTACTTGAAGTCTTGCAAGACGGTTTCGGCTTTCTGCGCTCACCCGAGGCGAACTATCTGCCGGGCCCTGATGATATCTATGTTTCTCCTGAGATGATCCGCCAATATGCGCTGCGCACCGGCGACACGATTGATGGCCTGATCAAAGCACCCGAAGATACCGAGCGATATTTTGCCCTGACCAGTGCGACCCGAATCAACTTTGAAGAGCCTGAGAAAGCACGTCACAAGATCGCGTTCGATAACCTGACGCCGTTGTACCCGGACGAGCGTCTGACAATGGAAACTGATGATCCGACGACCAAAGACCGATCCGCCCGGATTATCGACCTTGTTGCCCCTATCGGGAAAGGTCAGCGGTCACTCATCGTGGCCCCGCCGCGGACTGGTAAAACGGTTCTGTTGCAGAATATCGCGGCCAGCATCGAAAAGAACCACCCGGAGTGCTACCTGATCGTCCTGTTGATCGATGAACGACCAGAAGAGGTCACAGACATGCAGCGGTCTGTCAAAGGTGAAGTTGTGAGTTCTACCTTTGACGAACCTGCGACACGGCACGTAGCTGTGTCGGAAATGGTCATCGAAAAAGCCAAGCGTCTTGTGGAACACAAACGAGATGTTGTTATTCTTTTGGATTCGGTAACAAGACTTGGTAGGGCATTCAATACTGTGGTGCCATCGTCAGGTAAGGTTTTGACCGGTGGTGTGGATGCGAACGCTCTGCAGCGCCCCAAGCGTTTCTTTGGTGCTGCGCGTAACATCGAGGAAGGCGGATCGCTCACTATCATCGCAACTGCCCTGATCGATACGGGCAGCCGGATGGACGAGGTCATCTTTGAAGAATTTAAAGGAACGGGCAACTCCGAGATTGTCCTGGATCGCAAAATTGCGGACAAGCGTGTTTTCCCTGCGATGGATATTCTCAAGTCTGGCACTCGGAAAGAAGAGCTGTTGGTAGACAAGGTAGATCTCACGAAAACATTTGTCCTTCGTCGTATCCTGAACCCAATGGGCACCACGGATGCGATCGAATTCCTGATTTCGAAGTTGAAACAGACCAAAACAAACAGCGATTTCTTTGATTCCATGAATACCTGACGCTGTCGCGAAGGGATGTAGGATGGACACGATTTTTGCCTTGGCAACGGCACAGGGTCGGGCGGGCGTTTCCGTTGTGCGAATATCTGGTCCATCGGCCTTTGCCTGCGCATCGAAACTTGCAGGCACATTGCCGCCTCCGCGCCAGGCCGGTGTGCGGACACTGTCGGACTCTGACGGACAACCGGTTGACCAAGCGCTCGTTCTGACGTTCCAGAGCCCTGCCAGTTTTACGGGCGAAGATGTGGTTGAGCTACACTTACATGGCAGTATCGCTGTGGTTTCAGCTGTTTTGCGCCTGTTGGCATCAGGTGATGCGCGGATTGCCGAACCGGGTGAGTTTACCAGACGAGCCTTGGAAAACGACAAAATGGACCTCGCACAAGTCGAAGGTCTGGGTGATCTGATCGAGGCCGAAACGGAGGCGCAGCGGCAACAGGCTTTGCGCATAGTGTCGGGCGCGTTTGGTAAGAAAATCGAAACGTGGCGAGGTGATCTGATACGCGCTGCTGCGCTTATCGAAGTTACAATCGACTTCGCTGATGAAGATGTACCCGTTGACGTCACGCCGGAAGTGCAATCGCTGCTTGGACAGGTCAAAGCCGATGTCGCAGCCGAGCTTTCAGGGTTTGCCGCTGCCGAGCGTATTCGCTCGGGGTTTGAAGTCGCCATTGTCGGCGCGCCGAATGTCGGAAAATCAACTTTGCTTAACGCGTTGGCCAAGCGGGATGCAGCAATCACGTCGGCGCGCGCCGGTACAACTCGAGACGTGATCGAAGTGCGTATGGATTTGGGTGGCCTTGCAGTGACTTTGCTGGATACGGCGGGTTTACGTGATGGGGAGGATGAGGTTGAAGCAGAGGGCATTTCGCGGGCGATTCAAAGGGCGGAAGTAGCAGATCTGAGGGTGTTCTTGACAGACAATATCGACGATTTGCCGTTGCAGCCCCGTGACGGGGATGTTGTTGTCAGTCCCAAGGCTGATAAGAGGTCCGACAAGACGAACGCGATATCTGGCTTGACCGGGTACGGTGTGCCGGAATTAATTTCGAAGATGACAGAGCGTTTGTCAATGATGGCTCAAGGGGCTGGTTTGGCCACGCAAGAACGGCATCGGTCCGCAATGGTTGAGGCGATCACTTTGCTTGATCAAGCGGAGCGGTTTGTTGGTGCGGGTTCGGCCCATTATGATATTGCCGCAGAAGAAATTCGAATCGCGATCCGATCGCTGGAAGCGATTGTGGGGCGCGTGGACGTCGAAAGCTTGCTGGACGAGATATTCTCAAGCTTCTGTCTGGGAAAATAGCGGAGTGTTTCACGTGAAACAATTTGATGTCTTGGTCATTGGTGGAGGGCATGCTGGCTGCGAAGCTGCACATGCCGCGGCACGCATGGGCGTCAAGACGGCCTTGGTGACCATGAAGCGTTCCGGCATTGGGGTTATGTCATGTAATCCAGCGATTGGGGGCCTTGGAAAGGGTCATCTGGTACGAGAGATTGATGCGATGGACGGTGTAATGGGTCGTGTCGCCGACAATGCAGGCATCCAGTTTCGCTTGCTGAACCGGAGAAAGGGACCAGCGGTACAGGGACCTCGCGCCCAGTCCGATCGCCAGATTTATCGCTCAACCATGCTCGATATCATGGAGAGTACCGAAAACCTGTCCGTTATCGAGGGTGAGGTTATCGACTTTAGCATGATCGCAGATCGCGTGTCCGGCGTTATGCTCCATGACGGGTCCAGCATCAGCGCACGTGCAGTTATTCTGACGACAGGGACGTTTCTAAGGGGCCTGATCCACATTGGCGACACGTCATATGCTGGTGGACGTATGGGAGATACTGCATCGACACGCTTGGCCGATCGCATAGATGAGTTTGGCTTGCCCCTCGGTCGATTAAAGACAGGAACACCGCCACGCCTCGATGGGCGGACGATTAACTGGGATATTCTGGAACGACAGGAGGGTGATGATGACCCAACATTGTTTTCTTTTTCGTCCACTAAGGCACCACAGCGTCAGATCACTTGTGGGATTACGCATACCAACAGTCAAACCCATGATATAATTCGGGAAAATCTAAGCCGATCCGCGATGTATGGTGGACATATTGATGGTGTTGGTCCTCGATATTGCCCATCGATCGAGGATAAGATCGTCCGATTTTCTGACAAGGATTCACATCAGATTTTCTTGGAACCCGAGAGCTTGAGCGATCATACGGTTTATCCAAACGGGATCTCGACATCATTGCCCGTAGATGTGCAAGAGCGGTATGTGCACTCTATCGTCGGATTGAACACGGCAAAGATTGTTCAGCCGGGATATGCGATCGAATACGATTATGTAGATCCACGTGCCTTAAATTCTGATCTTTCTGTGCGTCATGTTCCTGGGCTGTACCTTGCGGGGCAAATCAACGGTACAACAGGATATGAAGAGGCGGCGGCACAAGGATTAGTTGCAGGGGTGAATGCTGCGCGATCAGCGACTGGTTTGGGGCCGATACAATTTCGGCGAGACCAAAGTTATGTCGGTGTGATGATTGATGATCTGACGACACGTGGTGTGACCGAGCCGTATCGCATGTTTACATCTCGCGCGGAGTTTCGGCTGTCTCTTCGTGCCGACAACGCGGATCAACGCCTGACGCCAATCGGGATCGATATTGGCTGTGTGGGCCCGCAACGCGCCCAAGCGTTCAGCAGGAAAATGGAACGCATCCACAGCGCGCGTGTGGTGCTTGATGGACAGAGCTTTACGCCGAAAGAGATCGCCAAAGCGGGAATTCGCATAAATCAAGATGGCAAGAAGCGAACCCCTTTTCAATTGCTCGCATTTCCGGATGTAGTCTTTTCAGATATTGTTCATCTTTCGTCGTCGCTTGCTGATATCGATAAGGTGACGCAAGAACAGTTGTCTAAAGATGCTTTGTATTCCAACTACATAGACCGCCAACAGAAAGATGTTGAAAAGCTGCGCAGGGATGAAACACATACGATCCCACAGGATTTTGACTATGATTCCGTAACTGGCCTGTCGGCGGAGTTAACAGGGAAGCTACAACGGGTCCGTCCGGCAGACCTTGGTCAGGCTTCCCGCATTGATGGGATGACACCAGCGGGCCTGGCGCTGATCCTGAGCCGGATACGCTATCTTGAAAAACGCCGTGCCTCATGAAAAGGCCTGATTGGTTCGACCATAATGTTTCACGTGAAACATTGGATTGCCTGGAGGCTTACTCAGCGTTGCTGTTGAAGTGGACGGGTCACATCAATCTGATAGCAAAATCGACCCAGTCTGACATTAGTGAGCGGCATATCTGGGATTCAGCGCAAGCCTATCGTTCTGCCACTGGAAAATGGCTTGATATTGGCAGTGGTGGTGGTTTGCCCGGTGTTGTTGTCGCGATCCTGGCTAAACAGCAGGGCGATAGCGCCGCCATTACAATGGTAGAAAGCGATCATCGCAAGGCAGCTTTCCTGCGAACTTGCGCGCGTGAACTTGACCTGGAGTTTGCGGTCATTGCTGATCGGGTTGAAAACACTGCTGCACAGACGGCGGATATCATATCGGCGCGCGCACTCGCTGATCTTGATAGCCTGTTGTCCCTCTCAACGCCCCATCTCGCGTCTGATGGCGTTTGCGTATTTATGAAAGGGGCGCGGTGGCGCGAAGAAATTCAGGCGGCCTTGGTAAACTGGCGGTTTTCATACGAAGCCAGGGCGAGTAAGACCAACCCAGAGGCCGCTATTTTGACGATAAGGGATATCGAACGTGTCTGATCCTACACGACCGCCTGGTCCCAAGATTATCTCGGTTGTGAATCAAAAGGGTGGCGTTGGAAAGACGACAACAACCATCAATCTAGCCGCAGCCCTCGCTGAAATTGGCACACGCGTGTTGGTGGTTGATCTTGACCCTCAAGGCAACGCCTCGACGGGGCTGGGCGTTGATGTTGAGGACCGCGAATTCACGACATATGAGCTGTTGCTTGAGGAAATCAGCTTGAAAGAGGTGATTTTGGCCACTGATATTGATGGACTGATGATTGTACCTGCGACTGTTGATCTGAGTTCGGCTGATATAGAGCTTATTTCGAACGAGAAGCGCAGCTTTTTGCTACACGACGCGTTGCGTCAGGTGGATATGGATCAGTTCGGCTTTGATTATATCCTGATCGACTGCCCGCCATCGCTGAACCTTTTGACGGTGAATGCGATGATTGCATCGCATTCGGTTCTTGTGCCGTTGCAAAGCGAATTTTTCGCACTTGAAGGTCTGTCGCAGCTGATGCTGACCATTCGTGAGGTGCGTCACACCGGAAACCCATCATTGAGGATCGAGGGTGTCGTGTTGACGATGCACGACGCGCGCAACAATCTGTCTCAGCAGGTTGAGCAGGATGCACGCGATAATCTGGGCGATCTGGTCTTTCAAACGCGTATCCCACGGAATGTGCGGGTCAGCGAAGCACCGTCTTTCGCCATGCCCGTTCTGACATATGATACCACATCAAAAGGGGCGGTTGCTTACCGTGCATTGGCCAAGGAATTGGTTGAAAACAAAACAAAAACAAAGGCTTGAGTATGGCGAACAAAGATAAAAAGCGTGGTCTTGGTCGTGGTCTTTCGGCGTTGATGGCGGATGTGAACGAGGCTGAAGTACAGCCGTCCGAGGTGCGGAGCATGGATCAATTCGTGCCTATCGAAAAAATCCGGCCAAACCCAGATCAGCCGAGAAAACGCTTCAACGCCGAAGATTTGAATGACCTCGTCGCTTCGATTAAAGAAAAAGGTGTTCTTCAGCCTCTTATCGTTCGAAAGGTTGAGGGTCAGTTCGAGATCGTCGCGGGGGAACGGCGTTGGCGCGCGGCGCAACAGGCGCAGTTGCATCAGCTGCCTGTCGTTGTGCGCGACTTTACCGATTCAGAAGTGCTTGAAGTCGCCATCATTGAGAATATCCAACGTGCAGACCTGAATCCGGTGGAAGAGGCGGCTGGGTACAAGCAGTTGATGGACCGTTTCGGACATACACAGGAGAAGATGGCGGAAGCACTTGGCAAAAGCCGTAGCCATATTGCGAACCTGCTGCGCTTGCTGCAACTTCCAAGCAGTGTTCAATCCTATGTCGTCGATGGATCGCTAAGTGCAGGACACGCCCGTGCCTTGATCACATCCGATGATCCGGAGGGGCTGGCGAAGAAAGTGATTTCTGGTGGACTTTCCGTGCGCGCGACCGAAGCGCTGGTTAAGAAGTCAGCGGCTGATGACAGCCAGAATATTTTTATGGGCAGCAAGAGGCCTTCAACGCTCGAGAAAGATGCGGACACCCGTGCATTGGAGAACGATCTTTCGGCAGCGACCGGCGTGAAAGTGACGTTATCGCATAAGGCAGATGGAGAGGCCGGCCAGCTTACATTGCACTACGATACCCTGGATCAGCTTGATGATCTTTGTCGCCGCTTGAGCGCAGGTTAATCGACCAACAATGTACGAAGCACGCCGTTCAACAATGTAAACCCCTGATCTGTAACGGATATTTTAGTTTTTGTACTGTGTACAAGCCCCATCTGCGCCAACTCGCCCATCTTGGTTTCGGACAAAGGTACCCCGGCCAAGGCTTGGTAGCGTTCTAGGTCCACGCCTTCTGCCAATCGTAACCCCATCATCAGAAATTCGACGGCTTGATTGTTTCGCGATAGTTTTTCGTTTGATTGCCTGTCGATGCCCGTTAACCATCTGGCTGGCATGCGCTGCTGTTCGGTTGCGGTACGCTGACCGTCGATGGTCAGTCGGCCATGCGCGCCCGGACCGATACCTGCATAGTCGCCGTATCGCCAATAGATCAGATTATGTCGTGATTCAGCGCCATCCTTGGCATGATTGGAGACCTCATAGCGGGGCATGTTGTATTCGGCACAAATGTCCTGTGTTACGGCGTACATATCAGCGGATAGGTCATCATCCGGCAATCCACGTAACGCTCCGGCGGCGTAACGATCCCCAAAAGCCGTTCCGGCTTCTACTGTTAGTTGATAGAGTGATACATGGTCCAACCCGAGGCCAAGAGCACGCCGCAACTCTGATTTCCATTCGGTTAGAGACTGCTTTTGCCGTCCATACATCAGATCAAAGCTGACGCGCCGAAATTCCGATCGGGCAATATCAAAGGCTTTCAGTGCCTCGTCTGCCGTGTGCATTCGGCCAAGGGCTTTCAGGTCCGTATCGTTCAGCGCCTGAATACCCATCGACACCCGGTTTACGCCCGCGGCACGAAAGTCTGCGAATTTCGACGCCTCAACAGATGTCGGATTTGCTTCAAGCGTGACTTCAAGATCGTTTACGACGGGCCATGTCCGGTGGGCTGCCTGCACAATCGCATCGACAGTCGCAGGGACCATCAGGCTGGGCGTGCCGCCGCCAAAAAAAATGGACCGCAAAACGCGGCCCTTAGTGTTTCGACCAGCCTTTTCGACCTCGCCAACCAATGCGCTGCGCCACGCGTCGTGATCGACAGAACGTGTGACATGGCTGTTGAAGTCGCAATAGGGGCATTTGGCTGCACAAAAGGGCCAGTGGACATACAGCCCAAAGCCGCCTGCTTCCCAATCCTCAGCCAAAACAGCCAGCGATCAGCTTGTTGAAACTGTCGGCGCGATGGCTGATCGCATTCTTTTCGTCTGCGGGCATCTCTGCGAATGTACGGTCATGGCCGACAGGGACGAACATCGGATCATACCCATGGCCCAGTTGGCCACGCACAGGCCAGACCAGTGACCCATCAACGGTTCCGGCGAACACTTCGTCATGTCCGTCAGGCCATGCCAACACCAATGTCGAACAGAACCGAGCCGTCCATGGCAGCGGCGCATCGCAGGCCACAAGTTCGTCATGCGCGCGTGTCATGGCCAGCATGAAATCGCGCCCGTTTGGTGTTTCGGCCCAATCGGCAGTGTAGACGCCCGGCGCTCCATTCAGCCCATCAATCTGGATACCGGAATCATCTGCCAATGCGGGCAGGCCGGTTGCCTTTGTGGCTGCATGCGCCTTGATCCGGGCGTTGCCGATAAATGTGTGCTCTGTCTCTTCCGGTTCGGGCAGTTGCATCTCTTTTGCCCCGACAACCTGCACGCCGCGTGGGGCAAAGAGTTGCTCCATCTCTTCGAGCTTGTCAGCATTGTGGGTCGCGACAAGGATTCGGTCGCTATCAAACCGGCGTGTCACTTGACCGCTTCTAACTGTGCGGCAGCCAATTCGCCCACGCCCTTCTCCGCCAAATCCATCAGGTGGTTCATCTGCTCACGGGAAAAGGTTGACCCCTCAGCACTCATCTGGATTTCGATCAGCTGACCGTCGCCCATCATTATGAAGTTGCCATCCACGCCCGCTTCGCTGTCCTCGGGATAGTCGAGATCCAGCACGGGTTGCCCGGCATATATCCCACAGCTGACCGCCGCGACTGGAGAGATCAGAGGGTTGCTGATCACATCCCCCGCTTTCATCAGCTTATCAACAGCCAAGCGCAGTGCGACCCAACCCCCGGTGATTGAGGCACAGCGCGTGCCACCATCCGCCTGCAAAACATCGCAGTCGACGGTAATTTGACGTTCGCCCAAGGCAACGCGGTCAACGCCCGCCCGAAGTGCGCGCCCGATCAAGCGCTGAATTTCGACCGTGCGACCGCCTTGCTTGCCCGATGCCGCCTCGCGTCGCATCCGTGTGTTCGTCGCGCGGGGTAGCATCCCGTATTCGGCAGTGACCCAGCCCAACCCGGACCCTTTGATAAAGGGCGGCACCCGATCTTCGATTGTGGCGGTGCACAATACATGGGTGTCCCCCATTTTTATCAGGGCGGACCCTTCGGCGTGCTTGGTGAACCCTGTTTCGATTGAAACAGACCGCATTTCGCTTAACTCTCGTCCAGAGGGGCGCATGATATGTCCTTTTTGCTACCTTGTGGGGATAACGCTGTGCCGGGTCCAGTGGCAACCCCGATTGACCTTTGTTTTTTGAGGCATTTAATACCAAGGATGACTGATGCGCAGAACCTTCTAGACGAAATGAACGCGCGCTCGCGCGAGGTGTTTCGGCGCGTGGTTGAGGGGTATCTGGAAAGTGGCGATCCGGTTGGGTCGCGCACGCTGACCCGTGACTTTAGCGAAAGCGTGAGTGCTGCAACAATTCGCAACGTGATGCAGGACCTTGAGTTCATGGGGCTGTTGGGCAGCCCACATGTCAGCGCCGGGCGCGTGCCGACGCAGTTGGGCCTGCGGATGTTTGTGGATGGCTTGCTTGAGGTGGGTGTGCCTGACGATTCGGACCGGGAAAAGATCGACGCGACCCTGGGATCGAACGAACGTGACGTTGCGGGCCTTCTGGATCGCGTCGGGTCCGCTTTGTCTGGTGTCACCCACGGCGCCTCACTGGTTTTGACACCCAAGCACGAAGCCCCGATCAAGCATCTGGATTTTGTCCCTGTCGGGCCAGAACAGGCGCTGGTCGTTCTGGTATTTGCGGATGGCCATGTCGAAAATCGTTTGTTCCAGCCGCCACGTGGACAAACGCCGTCGTCCATGCGCGAAGCAGCGAACTTTTTGAATGCGATCATTGAAGGGCACACCCTTAGTGAAGTGCACAAAATTGTTGAGCGTGAGATCGCGGCACGCCGTCAAGAGATTGATGCACTGTCCCGTGGGCTGGTCGAAAGTGGGCTTGCCACCTGGCAGGGTGACGGCGAAACACCGGAACGACTGATTGTGCGTGGCCGCTCAAACTTGCTCAGTGAGTCGGCCGAAGCGGGTGATCTTGAACGCATTCGGTCCCTGTTTGACGACCTTGAACGCAAGCGCGATATCGCAGAATTTCTGGACCTGACCCAGGACGGCGACGGTGTGCGCATTTTTATCGGCTCAGAGAACAAACTTTTCTCACTTTCGGGTTCCTCTTTGGTGGTTTCCCCATATATGAACGCGGATCGAAAGATTATCGGTGCGATTGGGGTCATTGGGCCCACGCGGCTGAACTATGGCCGAATCGTTCCGATCGTGGACTACACAGCCCAGCTGGTCGGGCGGATGCTGACGGACCGCAGTGAAAGGTGAACTATGGCTGAGCCAAAGAACGACGATTTTCTGGATGATATCGATATTGCCGAAGGCGAAGAGTACGCCGACGATATGGCGGAAATCGGTGAGGAAGAGCTGGAGTTGGACCAGCTGCGTGCTGAGCGTGATGAGTTGCGGGATCGCTTTATGCGCGCCTTGGCTGATGCCGAAAATGCGCGCAAACGGTCCGACAAGGATCGCCGCGAAGCCGAGAATTATGGCGGCTCGAAACTCGCCCGCGACATGCTACCGGTCTATGACAACATGAAGCGCGCGCTTGAAGCGGCGACGGATGAACAGCGCGACGTGTCCGGCCCGCTACTTGAAGGTGTCGAGTTGACGATGCGCGAGTTGCTGAACGTCTTCAAAAAGCATGGGATTGAGGTGATCGCGCCCGAGGTTGGTGATCGGTTTGATCCTCAAAATCATCAAGCGATGTTCGAAGCGCCCGTGCCTGGCACCAGGGCAGGCGATATCATTCAGGTGGCCGCCGAAGGATTTATGCTGCATGACCGTTTGCTGCGACCTGCGCAGGTTGGCGTGTCATCGATGCCCGCGGGCTGATTGTTTTTGAGTATCTTTGGAACAATGAAGACGCAGTCAGGACTTGGCTGCGTCTTTCAGTTTGTAGATCAGGTTGAGCGCCTCTCGCGGGCTAAGCTCATCCGGGTGGATGTCTTCCATCATTTCGATCAAGGGTGACGGTTCGGGTTTGCTGATGGGTGCCACAGCGGTCGCCGAAAACAGCGGTAGATCGTCGATCAGTGTCTTTTGTGTTGCGCCGCCTTCACGGTCACTGGACTCGAGCGCGTCAAGAACAACCCGTGCCCGCGAAATCACGGCAGGCGGCAACCCTGCGAGCTGTGCGACCTGCACACCGTAGGACCGATCCGCCGCACCGCGCCGCACCTCGTGCAGAAACACAACTTCGCCTTCCCATTCCTTAACGGCTACAGTTGCATTTTCGACCCCGTCCAGCTTGGCCGCGAGGGCGGTCATCTCGTGGTAATGCGTGGCGAAAAGCGCGCGTGATTTGTTAACTTCGTGCAGGTGTTCAAGCGTCGCCCAAGCGATCGACAGCCCGTCATAGGTTGCAGTCCCGCGGCCGATTTCATCCAGGATCACCAAGGCGCGGTCATCGGCCTGGTTCAAAATGGCCGCTGTCTCGACCATTTCGACCATGAAGGTAGACCGCCCGCGTGCCAAATCATCAGATGCGCCCACACGGCTGAATATCTGACTGACAAGGCCGATATGTGCCGATGTGGCGGGCACATAGCTGCCCATTTGTGCAAGAATTGCGATCAACGCGTTTTGCCGCAGGAACGTTGATTTACCGGCCATGTTCGGACCCGTCAGTAACCAGATTGCAGCTTCCTGATCAGCGCTTAGGTCGCAATCATTTGCAATGAACGGGGCTCCATTTTGATTACGCAGCGCCCTTTCCACGACTGGATGCCGGCCCCCGACAATCTCGAATGCACGTGACGTATCAAGCACAGGTTTGCACCAGTTTTCCTTGACTGCGAGATGGGCGAGGGCGGTGGCCAAATCAATCTCTGCCAAGGCTCGTGCTGTTTGTCCGATCTGGGCGGCATTCTCCAGAACCAGTGATTTCAATCCTTCATAGAGCCGCTTTTCGATCTCAAGCGCGCGCGACCCTGCGTTTAAAATACGGGTTTCGAGCTCTGATAGCTCGACTGTTGTAAATCGGACCTGGTTTGCCGTGGTTTGCCGATGAATGAACGTCTCGCTTAGGGGTGCGGACAACATCTTGTCGGCATGGGTGGCTGTCACTTCAATGAAGTAACCCAGGACGTTGTTGTGTTTGATCTTGAGTGACTGAACGCCAGAGCTTTGAACATAGCCCTGCTGAAGCTGCGCAATGACGGATCGTCCTTCGTCACGCAACGTGCGCGCCTCATCCAGATCGGGGTTGCATCCGGTTGCGATAAAGCCTCCGTCCCTTACAAGTATGGGGGGGTC
Organism: uncultured Tateyamaria sp.; assembly: GCF_947497045.1. GTDB lineage: Bacteria > Pseudomonadota > Alphaproteobacteria > Rhodobacterales > Rhodobacteraceae > Tateyamaria. The sequence goes on from NZ_CANMEU010000008.1 coordinate 47,151, forward strand.
CGCGATAAGATCGTTATCAAGCCGCCCGACAAGGTTATCGTGGCCAATCAGATTGTCGTAGGCCTGTTTCAATGATGGTGGCAGGTCGGAGGGTGCAGCGCTGGCCAATTGTGCTGCGCATTTCAGCCCATTGCGCAGCGCAGCAAGATCGCGCGGGCCACCACGGTCCAAAGACAGGCGCGATATCGCGCGATCCATGTCCGGGACTTGCCGCAGGACACCTCGAATATTTTCGGTGAATGCGCCATCAGAAACACCATATTCAACAGCGACATTTCGATCCAAAATAGTTTCTAACACACGTGAAGGTGACGAAATGCGACGTTCGAGCAGGCGGGCACCGGCCGACGTGACCGTGTGATCAAGCACTTCCAGCAGAGACCCTGACCGCCCGCCTGAAAAGGCCGATGCCAGTTCCAGATTGCGCCGTGTGGCTGCATCAATCTGAACCGTCTTGGCCCGCATTTCCTGTTGCGGCGGGCGCAGGAGGGGCAACTTGCCTTTCTGTGTTACTTCAAGATACTCGATCAACGCACTCATCGCGCCAACCTCGGCGCGGCTGAATGTCCCGAAGGCATCCAAAGTCGATACCTTGAAAGTGCTGCACACCCGTGCGCTACCTGCGCTGCTGTCGAATGCCGCCCGCCCAAGCGATGTCAGTGCGATTCCAAAATCATCGGCGGTTTCGCGCAGCTCGCTTTCCATACTTTCGGAAACGATCAATTCAGACGGTGACAGGCGGGCCAGTTCAGGCCCTAATAAGGCCAAACTGACGTTCATAACGTGAAAGGCCCCGGTCGAAATATCGACCCAGGCCAACGCACCTGATCCACGCACATCTGCATAGGCGGCGAGAAAATTGTGTTTACGGGCCTCTAGCAAACTGTCTTCGGTCAATGTGCCGGGTGTGACCAACCGCACTACGCCGCGCTTGACCACAGACTTATACCCACGTTTTTTCGCTTCTGCCGGGCTTTCTAATTGCTCGCAGACGGCCACGCGAAAACCCTTTCTGATAAGGGTCAGAAAGTACCCCTCGGCCGCATGCACCGGTACGCCACACATCGGAATGTCCGCGCCGTCATGTTTGCCCCGTTTGGTAAGCGCAATATCCAGCGCCTCTGACGCGGCGACTGCATCATCAAAGAACATCTCGTAGAAGTCGCCCATTCGGTAGAACAGCAATGCTCCCGCATGATCAGCTTTGATTTCGAGATATTGCGCCATCATTGGCGTAACGGACATGGCGCACCCCCGGGTTCTGCCGCGCGACCTTACAAACAGGTGACACGGAGCGAAAGCCAAAGTCGATTGAGGCATGGTGCCTGCTGGTCTAAGACAACTAGACACGAGGGAGGACATCCGCACATGAGCAAGAACAAGGTCACAGCCGAAGAGGCGCTGGCATTCCATATGGAACCGACGCCAGGCAAGTTCGAAATCGCAGCGACGGTGCCGATGACAACGCAGCGCGACCTGAGCCTTGCGTATTCACCCGGGGTTGCGGTGCCTTGCGAAGCGATCGCGGAAAACCCTGAACTGGCTTATGATTATACCAACAAAGGCAATCTGGTTGCCGTGATTTCAAACGGTACGGCTGTGCTGGGCCTTGGCAATCTTGGTGCGCTGGGGTCCAAGCCGGTGATGGAAGGCAAGGCGGTGTTGTTCAAACGCTTTGCGGATGTCAACTCCATTGATATTGAGCTCGATACTGAGGATCCGGATGCATTCTGTCAGGCCGTAAAGCTGATGGGCCCCACCTTTGGTGGGATCAACCTTGAGGATATCAAAGCGCCTGAGTGCTTTATTATCGAACAGCGCCTCAAAGAAGAAATGGACATCCCGGTGTTCCATGATGACCAGCATGGAACGGCCGTGATTTGTGCTGCGGGGCTGATCAATGCGCTCCACATCTCAGGTAAGAAGATCGAGGACGTCAAGATCGTTCTGAATGGTGCCGGGGCCGCTGGAATCGCCTGTATCGAGTTGCTGAAGTCCATGGGCGCGCAACATGACAATTGCATCGTGTGCGACACCAAGGGTGTGATCTATCAAGGTCGTACCGAGGGCATGAACCAATGGAAATCAGCCCACGCCATCAAGACCGACTTACGCAGCCTGGACGACGCAATGAACGGTGCGGATGTGTTTCTGGGTGTGTCTGTCAGAGGGGCCGTGACCCCCGCGATGGTCGAAAGCATGGCGGACAACCCGGTTATCTTTGCAATGGCGAACCCTGACCCTGAAATCACGCCTGAAGAGGCCCGCGAGGTTCGGATGGATGCAATCGTTGCCACAGGTCGCAGCGACTACCCAAATCAGGTCAATAATGTATTGGGCTTTCCCTACCTGTTTCGTGGTGCCCTCGATATTCATGCCCGTGCCATCAATGACGAGATGAAAATCGCATGCGCGCACGCTCTTGCCGATCTTGCGCGCGAAGATGTGCCGGACGAAGTGGCGTTGGCCTATGGTAAGGCGCTAAGTTTCGGACGTGACTATATCATTCCCACTCCGTTCGATCCGCGCCTGATCCACCGCATCCCGCCTGCCGTGGCGCGGGCGGGTATGGACACGGGTGCGGCCCGCCGTCCCATAATCGATATGGACGCATATGAGCTGAGCCTGAAATCACGGATGGATCCAACAGCGAGCATTTTGACCGGGATAAACGCAAGGGCCCGTGCCGCACAGGCGCGTATGATCTTTGCCGAGGGGGATGACCCGCGTGTGTTGCGTGCGGCCGTGATGTACCAACGCGCAGGCTTTGGTAAAGCATTGGTTGTGGGTCGAGCAGATGACGTCAAAACCAAGCTGGAAGAGGCCGGATTGGCCGATGCCGTACGAGAGCTGGATGTGGTCAACGCGGCCAATACCACCCATTTAGAGACTTATAAGACTCACCTTTACGACCGTCTGCAACGACGTGGTTTTGATCATCAGGACATTCATCGCCTCGCCGCACGGGACCGTCATGTGTTCTCGGCCTTGATGCTGGCGCATGGGCACGGCGATGGGCTTGTTACGGGTGCAACCCGCAAATCAGCCCATATCCTTGATCGTATTAACCACGTTTATGATGCCGATGCAGACAGCAAGGCGTCGGGTGTCACTGCCCTGATCCACAAAGGGCGGATCGTATTCATAGCCGACACGCTGGTGCATGAATGGCCCGACGAAGAGAACTTGGCCGATATCGCTGAACAAGCCGCCATGGTCGCCCGCAATATGGGCCTTGAACCGCGTGTGGCATTTGTCAGCTTTTCGACGTTTGGATATCCCGTGTCTGAACGGGCGGAGAAAATGCTGCAAGCGCCCAAAGTCCTCGACCAACGTGGGGTGGACTTCGAATACGAGGGCGAGATGACGGTTGATGTCGCACTGAATGCGCAAGCGCAGGCGGCATATCCGTTTTCACGGCTGACAGGGCCGGCCAATATCCTTGTGGTACCCGCCCGTCATTCGGCCAGCATTTCGGTCAAGCTGATGCAAGAGATGGGAAGCGCGACGGTCATTGGGCCGATCCTCGCTGGTATCGATGGCTCTATCCAGATCTGTTCTACCGGGTCGACTGCGAACGATATCCTTAACATGGCTGTGCTTGCGGCCTGCAAGGTCGGCTGATGGCGGTCTGGAATCTCGGCTCAATCAATATCGACAATATATATCATGTCCCGCATTTCCCCGCGCCGGGCGAGACGCTGAGCGCGTCCGCTCACAGTCAGGGACTGGGCGGCAAAGGGGCGAATATGTCGGTGGCCATCGCACGCGCCGCCGCACGGGTCAGCCATATCGGTGCCGTTGGTGGTGATGGCGGATGGACGGTGGATCGGTTGATGGAGTACGGGGTCGACACCCGCCGCATCGACCGCATCGCCAGTGCTGCGACCGGGCATGCCAATATTTCGGTTGATGATCATGGCGAAAACCAGATTATCCTTTATCCCGGCACCAATCTGATGATTTCGAATGACGCGATCAACAGCGCATTGTCAGCTGCGGCTGCCGGAGATTTTCTGGTAATGCAGAATGAAACGAACGGCCAAAAACTGGCTGCGCAAACAGCCCGGCAAATGGGTTTGCGGGTCGTGTATGCCGCGGCCCCCTTTGATGCGGACGCTGTGTCAGATGTATTGTCGCTCACGGATCTACTTGTCCTGAACCAGATCGAAGCGGATCAGCTGCAAGAGGCAATGGGAAAACCCCTCGATCAGTTGGGTGTTGCCCATATCGTTGTCACGCTCGGCGCGGATGGATGCCGTTGGCTGGATGTTCAGGCCGGGTCGGAACTGCGTGTTCCGGCCATCCCGGTCGAGGCGGTGGATACCACCGGGGCAGGTGATACGTTCACAGGGTATCTGGTGGCTGGTCTGGACCGTGGTATGCCCATGCAGCAGGCGTTAAAGCTTGCCACACAGGCAGGCGCGATCATGGTGACGCGTCATGGCACCGCAGATGTCATCCCTGACCTTAAAGATATCGAAGATGCGCGGTTGTCTTAGCTGCCAGCAAATGGCGCAGCTGCGCCCCACAACTCTTTGACACGCGCGTCACGACCGCAGGCTTTGCGGTAGGCTTTGTATGCGTTTGCTTTGGATTTGGGGCCAAAGCGCGTGAAAATCACGTCCGTCTGCTTGTAGTAATCCTGATGATAGCTGTCGGCGGGGTAAAATTTCGCTGCGCCCAGTATCGGTGTCACGACCGACTTACCCAAATCAGCCTGCGCATTGGCCTTGGCGGTATCGGCTGCCGCCTTTTGGGCAGGTGTTGCGAAAACGGCTGTGCTGTAGCTTTGGCCGCGATCACAGAACTGACCGCCTGCGTCCGTGGGATCAACCGAGCGGAAAAACAACGCCAGCAGTGTTTCAACTTGGACTTCACCGGGATCGAATGTGATCTGCACGGCCTCCAAATGGCCCGTGCCGCCTTTGGTGACCTGCTTGTAGGTGGGGTCGCTGACCGTGCCACCCGCAAAACCTGACACCGCCTCTTTGACGCCTTTCACCTTTTCGAAATCAGCCTCAACGCACCAGAAACAGCCGCCCGCGACGGTCAATGTCTCAAGTTGCTGGGCTTGCCCGCTCTTGGCTTGGGCAAACAGGCCAAGGGTGATCGCAAGGCCAAGCGAAAAGGTTTTGAATGTACGCATGGTGGTCATGGCAGTTCTCCTTTCGTGAAAGTGTGGCGGAAACGGATCGATGGCTCAATTCACAGCAAAGCGAGGTCGCGCAGGCGTGATCTGACGTTTACCAATGTTTCAGCCGTGCGTAGCGTGGCGGACATGACAACACGTATCGCCATGTGGTCCGGGCCACGAAATCTATCGACGGCCATGATGTACAGCTTTGCTGCGCGCGGGGATTGCCGCGTGGTAGACGAGCCGTTTTATGCAGCCTACCTTGCGCAATCGGGCGCGGTGCACCCGTTGGGGGGTGAGGTCATGGCAAGTCAGCCGATTGACCCTCATGCGGTCGCAGAAACGCTTATTTCCCCCTTATCAGAGCCTGTTTTTTATCAAAAACACATGACACATCACATGCTGTCTGACTGGCCAGATGAATGGATCAAGCAGGTCAAAAACGTGTTTCTGATCCGCCACCCTGCGCGCGTGATTGCCAGCTATGCCAAAAAGCGCGAGGCGCCTCAGCTAAGCGATCTGGGTTTTCTCCAACAGGTACAGCTTTTCAAAAGTGTGGCCGATCCCATCGTGATCGATTCCAGTGACATCCGCGCTGATCCGACTACGATGTTGCAGAAACTTTGCGCCTGTTTGGGCATTCCATGGACTCCGGCCATGTTGACCTGGCCCGCGGGGGGGCATTCAGCGGATGGTGTCTGGGCGCACCATTGGTATGGTGCCGTGCATCGATCCACCAAGTTTGACAGCATCGAGGGAGCGTTGCCAACGTTGGATGGAGCGTATGCACGGATGGTTGATGCGGCAATGCCCAGCTACGAGGCGCTCGCCGCATACAAACTTACTTGAGCCGACGGTCCCGTGCGGCAAGCAGCTTTAGCCGAAGGGCATTCAACTGGATGAACCCGGCGGCGTCCTTCTGATCGTAGGCCCCTGCATCATCCTCGAATGTCACGTGCGCTTCGGAATAGAGGCTGTGATCGGACCAACGCCCAACCGTACGCGCCAACCCTTTGTAGAGTTTGAGGCGCACGGTACCCGTCACATGTTCCTGGCTTTTGTCGATCAGTGCTTGCAGCATTTCGCGTTCGGGCGAGAACCAGAACCCGTTGTAGATCAACTCGGCATAGCGCGGCATCATCTCGTCCTTGAGGTGGGCCGCACCGCGATCAAGCGTGATCTGTTCGATTCCGCGATGTGCTTCCAACAGCACAGTGCCGCCGGGCGTTTCATAGATCCCGCGCGATTTCATACCGACAAAGCGCCCCTCGACCAGATCAAGGCGACCGATCCCGTGTTTGCCGCCCAATTCGTTCAGCTTGGTAAGGATTGTGGCGGGCGACATGGCCTCGCCATTGATAGATACGGCATCGCCCTTTTCGAAGCTGATTTCGATATATTCAGGCTCGTTTGGCGCGTCTTCGGGGGCGACGGTGCGTTGATAGACATAGTCGGGTGCGTCGATGGCTGGATCTTCGAGGACCTTGCCCTCGGATGAGGTGTGCAACAGGTTCGCATCCACCGAAAACGGGGCCTCGCCACGCTTGTCCTTGGCGATTGGAATCTGATTCTTTTCGGCAAAGTCGATCAGCTTGGTGCGGCTTGACAAATCCCACTCACGCCATGGCGCGATAACCTTGATGTCGGGGTTCAGTGCGTAGGCGGCCAACTCGAACCGCACCTGATCGTTGCCCTTACCTGTCGCGCCGTGTGCCACTGCATCCGCACCCTCAATGACCGCAATCTCGACCAGCCGTTTGGAAATTAACGGGCGCGCGATGGAGGTGCCAAGCAGGTACAGCCCCTCATAAAGCGCGTTGGCTCGGAACATCGGAAACACGAAATCGCGCACGAATTCTTCGCGCACATCCTCGATATAGATCGACGATACTCCCATCAATTCCGCCTTGGCGCGGGCGGGTTCCAGCTCTTCGCCCTGGCCCAGGTCGGCGGTAAAGGTCACGACCTCACAGCCATATTCGGTTTGCAGCCATTTGAGGATAATGGACGTGTCCAGACCACCGGAATAGGCTAGGACGACTTTCTTGGGTGCGCTCATCGGTCTTGTCTTTCCTGTCAGGTTTGGCTGGCGATACCGCTTTTGCGGGCAAGGGGCAAGATTGACCCACCAAGGTCAGCCCGCTAGGTCAATGTGATTGCAGGGAAGGGGCAAAGGATGAGCTTTCAGGATGGGGCGCGGGCCGGTGAAAGGGCTATGCGCGCGGTGTTTGCCCCGACACCTTTGCTGCGAAATGACATGCTGTCGGCACGGTTTGGTGCGGATATCTGGCTCAAACGTGAAGATCTGAGCCCGGTGCGATCCTACAAACTGCGCGGTGCATTCAATGCCATGCGCAAGGTGGACGCGGGGGATGCGACGTTTGTTTGCGCGAGTGCGGGCAATCACGCGCAGGGCGTGGCCTATATGTGCAAGCATTTTGGGGCACGGGGCGTGATCTTCATGCCCGTTACGACGCCGCAGCAGAAAATTATGAAGACGCAGATGTTTGGCGGTGATCATGTCGAGGTGCGACTGACCGGCGATTATTTTGATGACACACTTGCCTCTGCCCAGGCGTTCAGCGCGGAGGTCGGCGCACGGTTCCTGTCGCCGTTTGATGATGAGGACGTGATCGAAGGCCAGGCCTCGGTCGCGGTTGAAATCGAGGCACAATTGGGCCGTCTGCCAGATCGGATTATCCTGCCTGTTGGCGGGGGCGGGTTGTCTGCTGGCACGCGCAGCTACTTCGGTGACCGTATCGCTTACACCTTTGTTGAACCCTCGGGTGCGAGGTCGCTTGCGGATGCCGTGAAGGCGGGCGCACCCGTTGATGTCTCGCCGATCAACACGTTTGTGGATGGGGCCGCAGTGGCCAAGATCGGGGATCGCACATTTGCGCGCCTGTCCTCTGTCGATCCGGCGGATGTCGTTGATATTGCAGAGGATCGTATCTGCAAAACCATCATTGATATGCTGAATGTCGAAGGCGTTGTGTTGGAGCCTGCCGGTGCCTTGGCGATTGAGGCGTTGTCGAACGTCGTTGACCAGATCAAGGGCAAGACGGTGGTGTGTGTCGCCTCTGGGGGGAATTTCGATTTTGAACGCTTGCCCGAGGTCAAGGAGCGTGCGCAGCGTTACTCTGGTGTGAAGAAGTATTTTATCCTGCGGATGCCGCAACGCCCTGGTGCTCTAAAGGATTTTTTGAATATCCTGGGGCCGGACGATGATATTGCCCGCTTTGAATACTTGAAAAAGTCTGCCCGAAATTTCGGGTCTGTCTTGATCGGGATCGAGACCAAACGGCCCGAAAACTTTGATCGGTTTCTATCAGCGTTGGATGTGCAGGGCTTCACCTATACCGACATTACAAACGATGAAACGCTGGCGCAGTTTGTGATCTAGGCCGCAGCACCTTGCGACAAGCCCGATAGAAACGCGGTTTTTGATGCTTCAAAGCTGGTCAGGATTTCCTCAACGTCGACGGACTCGGCATTCCCGGCGGCTGCCAGCGCTTCGCCGCGATGGCACAGCGATGCAAATTCGGAAAACCCGAGGTTCATTGCGCTGCCCTTCAGGCAATGCAGGTTCGCTTCGAGTTGTGACAGGTCGACTTCACCGGACAACCCGTCTGTGATTTCCGAAACCTCCTCAATGAACAACGGCACGACCTCTTCGAAATCTTCTTCCCCGATTTCTGCGCGCAATGTCGTGACGCGTTGCCAGTCTATCATGGTGTGCCTCTGCCGATATCTGGCCTGATCAAACATACGGACTGTTAAAAAACCGTAACCATTAAAGGTTTAGGGACTCGGTGGGATTGTTTTACGGCCCGTTAAGTGGCCCGGGATAATGAGTGGTCAAGCAGTTCGGAATGCGCAGTCAAATGAATGCAGACGTCCAACATATCGATGCCGTCGAAGCATCTGAAAGTGTATCCGTCGTGACGGAGGTGCCTCCGCGGGTCCTGATCGTCGATGACAGCCGTTTGCAACGCAAGATCCTGAGCAGCTCGATCAAGCGCTGGGGGTTTGAGGTGCATGAGGCGGGCTCTGCCGAGGAAGCGCTTGAGATTGCGCACAAAGCGCACCCTGATCTGGTTCTCAGCGATTGGATGATGCCGGGGATGAACGGTCTCGAATTCTGCAATGAGTTCCGCAAGATGTCGGGGGATCGGTATGGATACTTCATCCTGTTGACCTCCAAGAGCGAAAAGAACGAGGTCGCCATGGGTCTGGAGGCGGGCGCGGACGACTTTGTCACCAAACCGGTGGACGCAAGTGAACTGCGCGCGCGTATTGCGGCTGGCCAGCGTATCCTGCGGATGCAGCGAGAATTGACCGAGAAAAACAGGTTGATCACCGACACCTTGGACGAATTGCAGCGGGTTTACGATTCGCTCGACAACGACTTGATTGAAGCGAAAAAGTTGCAGCAATCGCTGATCCGTGAGCGGCATAAATCCTTTGATTGCAGCGATGTGTCGTTGATGTTGCGCTCCAGCGGGCATGTCGGCGGCGATCTGGTCGGCTTTTTCCCTGCGGGTGAGGGGCATCTTGGATTGTTTTCGATAGATGTGTCTGGCCATGGGATCAGTTCGGCCTTGATGACGGCGCGACTGGCCGGATACCTGTCTGCTGCTGCCCCCGATCAGAACGTCGCGTTGCAGCGGCTGGACGACGGCAGCTACAGTTTCCTGCCACCGGAACAGGTTATCGAAACGCTCAACGATCTCGTCCTCGATGAGATGGAGACGGAGCATTACTTTACCTTGTTGCTGGCAGATGTGGATTTGACGACCGGGCATGTGCGCATGGCGCAAGCCGGACACCCGCATCCGGCCGTGCAGCGGCGCGATGGCACGATTGAACAGACCGGGCCGGGCGGATTTCCGGTGGGCCTGATGTCGGGGATTTCGTTCACGCAATTTGAAGCACAGCTGAACCCCGGTGACCGAATGCTGTTGTTGTCTGATGGGGTGACCGAATGTCCTGGCCCAGATGGCAACATGCTTGAGGAAGAGGGGTTGGCCGATATGTTGCGTGACCTTGCACAGGTCAAGGGACCGGCCTTTTTCGAGGCGATGCTTTGGAAGATGTCAGATTTTGCGGGGGATATGGATTTTCCGGACGATGTGTCCGGTATCCTTTTCGAATATCACTGTGCGCCGGACGTCAAATAGCGTGACAGGAACATGCGATCGCCCTCATTTCCCAATGCTTTTGCTGCAAGGCTGGCATGGATCCATATCGCGATATGATCCGGCTCGGATGGGTCACTGATGCGCAGAGTCGGATGCGCCGCGTAGACATGACACAGCTTTTCCGCCCAAAGATCGTATTCCGGCATGTAGACATAGCGTCGGAAGGCACCCAGGCGGCGCGGCTGTGCGATATGCCAGCCGGTTTCTTCAAACACCTCCCGATGCAACGCCTGAAGGGGCGACTCGCCGGGATCAATCCCGCCACCGGGCAGTTGGATATCGGGATCAGGGTCCAGCTGGCAGGTCAGCAACACCTCATCGCGGCGATGCAAAACGGCGTAGGCCCCCGCGCGTTGTATGTATCTACGCCCTTTTTGCGGCGCATGTCCCACACGACGGATCATGGGCCACCTCTTTCAGTTTCGGATCATCGTCCTATATAGGGCGTCGATATGCCAATCAGTGGCGCCAAAGGAAACCCCATGACTATCGGTTCGCAACTCGCGTGGGACGACACCGTCCTGCCCTTCCAACTTGATGCTTCCGACATTCGCGGACGCGTTGCGCGTCTGGACGGCGTGTTGGACGGTATCCTCAAACAACACGACTATCCGCCGCAGGTCGAAGCGTTGGTGGCAGAGATGGCTGTACTGACCGCGTTGATCGGGCAGACCATCAAGCTGCGCTGGAAACTGTCGTTGCAGGTTCAATCCAAGGGCCCCGTGCGCATGATTGCCACCGACTATTACGGCCCCGAGAAGGAAGGCGATGTGGCGCGTATTCGCGCCTATGCCACCTATGACGCGGATCGGCTGACCGATGGCACACCCTTTGAACAGGTGGGCGAGGGGTATTTCGCGATCCTTATTGATCAGGGCAAGGGCATGACTCCGTATCAGGGCATTACCCCACTTGCCGGCGGCTCCCTTGCGGCCTGTGCGGAGTCCTACTTTGCGCAGTCTGAACAGTTGCCGACCCGATTTCAGCTGAGCTTTGGTCGTTCCTCTGAACCCGGTGTTGCGGAACATTGGCGCGCGGGTGGTGTGATGTTGCAGCACATGCCCAAAGCCTCGCCGCTTGTGGCCAAGGGCGAAGGGTCGGGCGAGGTGCTGACGGCGGATGATTTGCTGGACGGCGATGGATCGGACAACTGGAACCGCGCCAATATCTTGTTGGATACGGTCGAGGAAATGGAACTGATCGGCCCGCAACTTGCGCCGAGTGATCTGTTGTTACGCCTGTTTCACAAGGAACAGCCGCGCGTCTATGACACCCAACCCGTACGCTTTGGCTGTACCTGTTCCGAAGATCGCGTGCGCCAAAGCCTGTCGATTTATTCGGCGCGTGACATCTCGACCATGACGACCGATGAGGGGCGCGTGACCGCAGACTGCCAGTTTTGTGGGGCGCACTATGACCTTGATCCCGCAACTGTCGGTTTCGAGGCCAAAGAGCAAGATAGTGAGTGACCTGATCGCGCGCACCCGCGTCGCCCTTGCGCAAGCGGGTGACGCGTCTTCGGACTTTGATCTGAGCACGGGCGTGACGCTTGCGCCAGGCCGTAAATTGCGCCCTGCTGCCGTGCTTGTACCCATAATCCTGGGGCGGGATGGGTATGAATTGATCCTGACAAAACGGTCTTCGGCCTTGAAACATCATCCGGGCCAGATCGCTTTTCCAGGTGGAAAACATGATGAGGGTGATACCGATCTGATCGCCACAGCATTGCGTGAGGCACGTGAAGAGATCGGGCTCCCCGCTACGAACCTTGAAATCCTCGGCACCTTTGCCCCGCACGAAACTGTCACCTCGTTCAGTATGACCCCAGTTGTCGCGCTGTTGAAGCGGGACTTCGATGTCGTGCCCGAAGCTGGAGAGGTGGCTGAAGTATTCCGCGTTCCACTGGCCTACGTGCTGAACACTGCCAATTATGTTGTGGAATCGCGGCATTGGCGCGGTCAGCAACGATCATATTATGCGGTACCCTACGGCCCCTATTACATCTGGGGCGCGACCGCGCGTATATTGCGGGCATGGACCGACCGACTGCCCCCACTCTAGATCCGCAAACCCCATTCCTGCGGGATGGTGCTGCGCAGGCCCTGTGCCAAACGCTTGAAGATGGCGGACACCGTGCTTTGTTTGTCGGTGGATGTGTGCGCAATGCTGTGATGGGCCTGCCGGCGTCCGACCTTGATATATCGACAGATGCGCTGCCTGACCGGGTTGTTGCACTGGCGACCGCCGCCGGGTTTCGCGCCGTTCCCACAGGCATTGATCACGGCACGATTACGGTTGTCGTGGATGATACCCCGCTTGAGGTGACGACGTTCCGGCGTGATGTCGCCACGGATGGCCGCCGCGCGGTCGTTGCGTTTTCCAAGGATGTGAAAGAGGATGCGTTGCGGCGCGATTTCACAATGAACGCCCTTTATGCGGATCGCTATGGCGCAATCACTGACCCGTTGGGTGGAATGCCGGATGCGCTGGCCAGATATGTTCGGTTTATCGAAGATGCAGGTGCGCGCATCCGCGAGGATTATCTGCGCACCCTCAGATATTTCCGCTTTCACGCGACCTATGCCGATCCGCAGATGGGGTGGGATACGGATGCGCTGGACGGGATTGCGTCCAATCTTGATGGGCTCGAAACCCTGTCGGCAGAGCGTGTCGGGTCGGAGGTGTTGAAACTGCTATCCGTCCCTGACCCGTCCCCTGCGGTTGCGGTCATGGATCAGACGGGCGTCCTGGCACGTATCTTGCCGGGTGCGGTTCCTGATCTGCTTGCCCCCGTCGTACATCTTGAAGGGTTGGTGCAGACAGCCCCTGACCCGCTGTTACGGCTGGCAGCGATTGGGGGCGTGGATGTCTCAGACCGCTTGCGTTTGTCCCGGAAAGACAGCCGCACTTTCGATTCGATCCGGGAACATTGCGCGTCGCCACTTGGCGCGCAGTCTCTTGGGCATATTGCTGGCAAACAGGCGGGGCTGGGTGCCGCCTTGCTCAGATCGGCCATGGCAAACCAACCGCTGAACGCGGAAGATGTTGTTGCGGTCGTACAAGGTGCGGATACGCCATTTCCCATATCTGCCAAAGATTTACCCGACTTGAGCGGCCCCGTTTTGGGCGAACGGCTCCAGGCTCTGAAGGCGGACTGGCTCGCCTCGAACCTTACGAAAAGCAAAAACGACCTGTTGGCCCCGTGACTTTCGCGCAGCCCCGCGCTATGCCTGACCGAGATACGGAGGGAAGCACATGTTTCGCGGGATCTGGAACGACACCTGATATTGTCGCCGATCGTCTGAAGTGACGGCAAGGGCCTTGGCCCACGTCACATACATGTTGCTCAATACCCTTACGGATACCTCCCCATGTTCAAGTTCTTCGAAACTCTCGTTGACCCCTATACGCCTTATCGCGAGACGGACGCGCCCCCGACGGACCTGTGGCCGTTCATGCGCGACTATGCGCAGCCCTTCAAAAAGGTGTTTGTGCTGGCGGCGATCATGTCCGTCATCGTGGCTGCGATTGAGGTCTGGCTGATCTATTATATGGGCCGGATCGTTGATGTGCTGGGCACTTCGCCCGAGGCATTTTGGACAGATTACGGGACCGAGGTCATTGTTGTCGGTCTATTCATTCTTATTGCGCGCCCTGCCTTGCAGATGCTTGACGTGCTGTTGTTGAACCAGACGATTTTACCGAACTTTGGCACGCTGATCCGCTGGCGGTCGCACAAACACGTGCTGCGTCAGTCGGTAGGCTGGTTCGAAAATGACTTTGCGGGTCGGATCGCCAACCGCATCATGCAGACTCCGCCTGCGGCGGGCGAAGTCGTTTTTCAGGTCTTTGACGCGATTTCCTTTGCGCTGGCCTATCTGGTGGGTGCGGCGGTGTTGTTGATGCTGGCCGACAGTCGGTTGTTGCTGCCACTTGCCCTTTGGTTCGCACTTTATGCCTGCCTGATCGCGTGGACGGTCAAACGTGTGGGCCCCGCCTCGCAGGCGGCATCTGATGCGCGCTCAACCACCACGGGTCGGGTTGTTGATGCCTATACCAACATCCATTCCGTCAAGATGTTTGCCCATCACGACCGTGAACTGACCTATGCCAAAGACGCGATCGAGATGACGCGCACGACCTTCATCGCCGAGATGCGCCTTTATACCATCATGGATGTGGTGCTGGTCACGCTGAACGGGTTTCTGATCGTCAGCGTGGTTGGCTGGGCGATTGTGTTGTGGAGCCAGGGTGCCGCCAGTGTCGGCGTTGTTGCGGCGGCCACTGCGCTGACCCTGCGATTAAACGCGATGACCGGGTGGATCATGTGGGCGCTGACCACGTTTTTCCGCCAACTTGGTGTCGTGGCCGAAGGGATGGAGACGATTGCGCAGCCCATTTCACTGGTGGATTCCAAGAACGCCCAGCCACTTGTGATGAGGGCTGGGCAGATCGATCTTGATGCGCTGACCCATCACTATGGGCGGGAGACAGGCGGGCTCGAGGCGATCACGACCACGATCCAACCTGGCGAAAAGGTCGGCCTTGTTGGGCGGTCGGGTGCGGGCAAGTCCACGTTGGTCAAGCTGTTGTTGCGGTTTTATGACCCCGAAGCGGGCCGTATCCTGATCGACGGTCAGGACATTACGCAGGTGACCCAGGACAGCCTGCGCCTGAACATCGGGATGGTGCAGCAGGACAGTTCCCTGTTGCACCGCTCGGTACGTGACAACATCCTCTATGGCCGTCCGGAGGCGAGCGAGGCAGACATGATCGCCGCCGCGCAGCAGGCGCAGGCGCATGACTTCATCCTTGGCCTTGCTGATCCGCAAGGACGCACCGGATATGATGCCCAAGTGGGCGAGCGCGGTGTGAAACTGTCAGGCGGGCAACGCCAGCGGGTGACCTTGGCCCGCGTGATCCTCAAGAACGCACCTATCTTGGTGCTGGACGAGGCGACAAGCGCGCTGGATAGCGAGGTTGAGGCGGCGATTCAGGACACTCTGTATCAGATGATGGAGGGCAAAACGGTGATCGCAATTGCGCATCGTTTGTCCACCATTGCCCAAATGGACCGCATCCTGGTCATTGATGGCGGGAAAATTGTCGAGGATGGCACGCATGACGCGCTTTTGGCGCAGGGCGGTCTATATTCAGATTTCTGGGCGCGCCAATCGGGTGGGTTCATTGCAACCGAGGCTGCCGAGTGAACATTTCCAACTGGATCGACTCGTTTAGACCCGCCGAGGGGCCGCCGCCGCAAGATCTGTGGCCCTTCCTGCGGTGGTGTCTGTCGGGGGCGTGGCCTGCGCTGTGGTTTGCTGCTGCCTGTTCGGCGGCCGCTGGCGCGCTTGAGGCGGGCACGGCGCTTATTTTGGGCCGTGTCATCGATGCGACCGTAACGCTTGGCCCTGATGGCTTCTTTGCCGCTGAAAATGTGGGGCTGATCATCGGCGCGCTTGTGTTCTTTTTGATTGCGCGGCCTGTGTTGTTCGGGCTGAGTGCGGCGTCAAATTCGATCATCGTCATGCCAAACATCAATCCTTTGGTGCTGTCCCGTTTGCACCGCTGGACCTTGGGTCAATCCGTTGGCTTTTTCGATGATGATTTCGCGGGCCGCATTGCGCAGAAACAGATGCAGGCGGCCCGTGCGGTCACGGACGTGGTCGGCGAATTTATCAACGTTGTCGCCTTTGCGCTCGCCTCGCTTGCGGGGTCGGTGCTGTTGCTGCTCGCCATCGACTGGCGTGTGGCCTTGGGCTTTGGCGGCTGGCTGATCCTCTATTTTGCGTTGATCCGGTGGTATTTGCCGCGTGTCCGCAAGCGCTCGGCAAAGCGGGCGGGTGCGCGAGCCATGGTGTCGGGGCAGGTTGTTGATACGATCACCAATATCAAAACTGTCAAACTGTTCGCCCATGACGATCACGAGGATCAGGCGGCATTGGGCGCGATGGCGGCTTTCCGAACCCAGGCGCTGCATTTCGGGGTGTTGTCTGCCAGCTTCCGCTTGGCTTTGATGACGTTGGCGGGTCTGTTGCCTGTTCTCTTGCTCGGCGGCACGATCTTTATGTGGCAGCGCGGGTTGGCCAGCCCCGGCGATATCGTGGCGTCTGGTGCAATTGCCATTCGGATCGCCCAGATGACGGGTTGGGTCAGTTTCACGCTGATGGCGATTTATTCCAATATTGGAGAGATCGAGGACGGCGTGCGGACTTTGACTCCCCGCCAGCGGGTTGAGGATGCACCATCGGCCCCTGCCTTGCAGGAGGTCAAAGGCAAGATCACACTTGATCATCTTGGGTTCAGCTATGGGCGCGAAACCGGAGGGATTGATGATATCTCACTGTTGATCAAATCGGGTGAAAAGGTTGGGATTGTTGGCGCGTCGGGGGCGGGTAAGTCGACGCTCGTGTCGTTGCTTTTGCGGCTCTACGAGGCGGAAAACGGGCGTATCCTGATTGATGGGCATGACATCAAACAGGTGACGCAGGACAGTCTGCGTCACAATATCGGGATGGTCACGCAAGAGACTGCGATGTTCAATCGCTCGGCCCGTGACAATATCCTTTATGGTCGTCCCGATGCCAGCGATGCTGAGATGATGGCCGCCGTCCAAAAGGCCGAAGCGCATGAGTTCATCCTTGATCTGCAAGATCACAAAGGACGCACCGGCTATGAGGCACATCTGGGTGAGCGGGGTGTGAAGCTGTCGGGGGGGCAACGCCAACGGATTGCCCTTGCCCGCGCCATTCTGAAAGACGCGCCGATCCTGGTGTTGGACGAGGCGACAAGTGCGCTCGACAGTGAAGTCGAGGCGTCGATTCAATCCGCGCTGACCCGTGTGATGGAGGGTAAGACAGTGCTCGCCATTGCGCACCGCCTGTCCACCCTGACCGAGATGGACAGGATTGTCGTGATGGATGCAGGCCGCGTGGTCGAAGAAGGCTCGCATGACCATCTTCTTGCCAAAGGCGGGCTTTACGCAAAGTACTGGCAGCGCCAATCCGGTGGCTTCATCAGCACCAAGGCTGCGGAATAGGGCTTTTGCCGGATCGCGAGTGCGGTTAGGGCCTAGCGCATGACAGTTTTGACAATCGAACGGTTGGGCCAACAGGGTGATGGCGTCGCGCAGGGGCCGATCTTCGTGCCACTGACCTTGCCGGGTGAGGTGGTCACGGGCACGCCTGATGGCGACAGCTTGAACGATGTGCGCATCGACACGCCCTCGCCAGATCGTGTCGCGCCGCCTTGTCCCCATTTTCGGTCCTGTGGTGGGTGCCAATTGCAGCACGCCAGTGACCCGTTTGTTGCGCAGTGGAAGCGTGACGTGGTTGTCACGGCCCTATCGGTGCACGGGATAACGACAGATGTGCGACCGACGCTGACCTCTCCGGACCGATCCCGCCGTCGCGCGACCTTTGCCGCGCGCCGCACAAAAAAGGGGGCGATGGTCGGCTTTCATGCCCGCAAATCCGATGCGATCATTCCGATTCCATCCTGCGTTTTACTGACACCTGCCCTGTTGGCCGCCCAGCCCGTGGCCGAAGCATTGGCGATTGCCGGGGCCAGCCGCAAAGGCGCGCTTGCGGTGACGGTCGCCGACAGCCTTGAAGGGCTGGATGTGGCGGTGAGCGGGGGCAAGCCGCTGGACGGCCCTTTGCGCATCGTTCTGGCGGGTCTGTGTGAAACCCATCGTCTTGCCCGCCTCACTTGGGAGGATGAGCTGATCGGGATGCGTGTGCCACCCGCTCAACGGTTTGGCAAAGCGCAGGTTGTTCCGCCGCCGGGCACATTTCTGCAAGCCACCACGCACGGGCAGGACACGCTGACCGCGCTGGTGCAAGAGATCGTAGGGCCTGCCAAATCGGTCATGGATCTTTTTGCAGGCTGCGGGACATTCGCGCTGCCCCTTTCCGAAACCGCCGAAGTCCATGCGGTTGAGGGGTCGCGTGACATGGTTGCCGCGCTAGATCAGGGATGGCGGCAGGCGCAGGGTCTGAAGCGGGTGAAATCGGAAACCCGCGACTTGTTTCGACGCCCCATGTTGCCCGATGAGTTGGCTAAGGCTGAGGCGGTTGTGATTGACCCGCCCCGCGCCGGCGCCGTCGCGCAAATTGCTGAACTGGCCACCGCCCGCATCCCGCGTATTGCGCATGTTTCCTGTAACCCGCAGACCTTTGCGCGGGATGCTGCGACGCTTTGTGCGGCGGGATATGTACTTGAATGGGTACAGCCCGTTGATCAGTTTCGGTGGTCCTCGCATGTGGAGCTTGTGGGCGCGTTTGTCTTGCCCCACGATACGCGCGACTGAAGGAGAGCCTGAAATGACCATCCGAACCCGCCTTGTGCAGTGGATTGAAAGCCCGCGCGTCGGCAACTTTATCCTCGCCGTGATTATTCTGAACGCGATCACCCTGGGTTTGGAGACCTCTGACACTGCCAAGGCACTGTTTGGCGGGTTGATTTCGCTTGTCGACAATCTGTGCCTGACGATCTTTGTGATCGAATTGGTGGCCAAGCTGATCGCTTATCGTGGCAGGTTTTTCAAAAGCGGCTGGAACATTTTTGACTTCATCATCGTGGCCATCGCGCTGGCCCCCGGTGCGGACGGGCTGTCGGTGTTGCGGGCGCTGCGGATCCTGCGGGTGTTGCGCGTTATTTCGGTGGCCCCAAGTCTGCGCCGTGTGGTCGAGGGGTTTGTGACTGCCCTGCCCGGTATGGGCAGCGTCTTTGTCCTGATGGCGATGATTTTCTATATCGGTGCGGTCATGGCGACCAAGCTGTTTGGCGATGCGTTTCCGGATTGGTTCGGGGATTTGGGCCGTTCAGGCTATTCCCTGTTCCAGATTATGACACTCGAGTCGTGGTCCATGGGCATTGTGCGCCCTGTGATGACCGAATTTCCCTATGCCTGGGCTTTCTTTGTACCGTTCATCATGGTCACCACATTTGCGGTTGTGAACCTGCTGGTCGGCCTGATTGTGAATTCGATGCAGGACGCCCATGCCGAGGAAAGCAATGCAGCCACGGATACCTACCGCGACGAGGTGATGCTGCGCCTGAAGGCCATCGAGACCAAGCTGGAACAACGCGACCCCTAAAGCGTGCCAATCACAGTCAGGTGATTGTTTTTCGTAAAATCCATCTATGAAATTTCAACAAAACAGTGTTATTTCGCGCGCACAATAAAAAAACAAGAGAACCCGAGCGGGACAGGATTTCAATGAAGCGCAGACATCTAATGATGGGTGGCGTTGCGGCCTTGGGCCTTGGCGCATGCACCCAGAGCAAATTCAAAACCTATGACGGGCCAGAGGTTACATACGTCATCGTTAACAAGGGCGACCGCGAGATGTTCCTGCTGCACGGCGGGCGCGTTCTGGAAAAATACGATATTGATCTTGGCTTTGCCCCGATTGGCGACAAGTTCTTTGAAGGGGACGGGCGCACACCCGAAGGGCGCTATCTGATCGATCGGCGCAATCCCAACAGCAAGTTCCATCTGTCATTGGGTATTTCCTATCCCAATGCACAGGACCGGGCCGAGGCCGCCGCGTTGGGCAAACCCCCGGGCGGCGATATCTTTATTCACGGCGAGTCCAACCCGCTGAAGCGCAAGCGTGGGGATTGGACATGGGGCTGTGTTGCGGTGACAAACCGCGAAATGGAAGATGTCTATGCGATGGTGCGGACCGGTACGCCGATCCAGATCAACGCCTGAGGATCACGTCGAAGGCGTCGTGGTGATTGTAACAATGTCTTCTTCGGTTGTATCCGTCGCCGTTTCATCCGGGTTTGTGATCGGTTCCGGGACCAGACGCGAGGCGGATGGGTTCGACGATGGGATCAGCGGCGCCTGTGACGGATCGCCCATCACCATGGTCCACCAGATCTTGCCATTGGATTCTTGAAACCAGGCAAAACCCATGTCGCGCGCCTTGGGCGACAGGATTGTGCGGCGTGTGTCAGGTTTTTCCATCCACGCGGCCAGTGTTTCCAGCTCGGTTTCGTAGGTTTCCGAGATGTTTTCGCCCACAAGGCTGCCTTGATAATCAACGCGCGCCAGCCGGTCGATGGGGGAGGAGCCGTCTGATCCAAAGTGCCATGGACGGTTCTGAACCGACATATCGCGCGAATGGGTTGCGGCGGCGGCGTTCAGTTGGGGGTTCAACTGCACCGGCGGGGCACCTTGGGCGCTGCGCAGGGCGTTAACCGAATCGACCATACGGAACTGAAGCTTGGCCGTGTCGTTGTTGCGGATGCGGTACAGTTTGGGCAGGGGTCGTCCATCGCTGCCAACGGTTGATTCATTGGACGGCACCGGGGCGCACGCGCCCAAAGCCAGTAGTGCAGCGGCGAGAAAAGAGAGTATACGCATGGGTCAGGCACATCTTGTTAATTGTTTGGAACGTCGATAGCCGCTTGGGCGTTGCAATACAAACGCACATGAGCATGAAGCCGCGTGATGACGTCTCTTTGATTTGCGACTGCGGCTTTCGCGCAATAAATTACCGCGCAACGGCAAGAACACACCTTTGGAGAGGCATCTGATGTCCAAGACAAAAGTTTTTACACCCAACCGCCGCGCCTTTTTGGCAGGATCTGCGGCACTTTTGGGCACACCCGCGATCGCACAGAATATTCCGGCCGGTCAGGCATCGCGTGACCCGGAACTGTCGGCGCGGCGCAATATCTCCAGCTTTCGTACGCTGGATTGGCAGCCTTATTTCGACAACCTGCGCAACGGCGCGATCCTTGTGGATATCGACAGTCGGGCCGTCCATTACTGGAACGAGGCGCAGACGGTCTACAAACTTTATCCATCCAGCGTGCCACTGACGGATGATCTGACCCGTCGCGGTCGCACCAAAGTCATCCTGAAAGATCCGGAGCCGGATTGGCGCCCCACACCGTCGATGAAACAGCGTAATCCCGAATGGCCTGACTATATCGGCCCGGGCCCGCAAAACCCGCTCGGGACACGGTCTCTGCACCTGAGCTGGACGTACTATCGCATCCACGGCACGCATGACACGCGCAAGATCGGGCGCAAGTCGTCCAACGGTTGCATTGGCCTTTATAACGAGCACATCGAAGAGCTGTACGAGATGGCAAATGTGGGGACACAAGTGTTGCTAATTTGACGACATTGTGGCGTAAGGACCCGTAACCCCCTGAAACATGGTTTGCATTCGGCAAAGATTGTTGTTTACACAGAGTTACGAGGTAAGTCTTGGGTCCGCTCTGGCGTTGTTCGCCGGTGCGCTTATTTGGAGGTTACTATGAAAAAACTCGTTCTCGCTGCTGCTCTGACCGCTGCTGCTTCGACCGCATTTGCCGGCGCTCCTGCTGAGCCAATCATCGAAGCTCCTGTCATTGTCGAAGAAACACAAAGCTCCTCGGGCGGCATCATTCTGCCCCTGTTGCTGATCCTCGTCGTGGCCGCAGCTGTTTCCTAAGGGAAGCAACTAAAATTTTAGAAGGCGGCACTTTTGGGTGCCGCCTTTTTTCGTTTCCGGGTATGGGTTCAGCGGGCAGGGCGGCGTCAGTCCAGCCAACCGCCCAGATTTTCCGCGATCACGGTGCTGAGCGCGTCGATATGCGCGTCATCATCGTTGAGGCATGGGATATAGGTGAAATGTTCACCCCCCGCCTCTTCAAAACTATCTTTGATCTCTTCGTTGATCTCTTCGAGCGTTTCGATGCAGTCGGCGGAGAACGCAGGTGCACATACGGCGATGTTCTTTTTGCCCTGTTCGGCCAACCGCGCGACCTCTTCGACGGTGTAGGGTTGCAGCCACTCTTCGGGTCCGAATTTTGACTGGAAGGTTG
Organism: uncultured Tateyamaria sp.; assembly: GCF_947497045.1. Lineage (GTDB taxonomy): Bacteria > Pseudomonadota > Alphaproteobacteria > Rhodobacterales > Rhodobacteraceae > Tateyamaria. The sequence continues at coordinate 69,321 of NZ_CANMEU010000008.1, forward strand.
TCTTGATATCGGTATCGGCCCAGCCCAAACGCTCTTTCAGCAGGCGCGTCGTTTTCTGGCATTGGCAGTGATAGGGATCGCCCTCCATCAGATAGCGGATCGGCACGCCGTGATAGCTGCACACCAGAATGTCGGGGCGGGTGTCCATTGCGCCATAGGCCCGTTCAATGGATTGGGCCAATGCCTCGATATATTTGGGATGTTCGAAATAGGGCTCGACCGTGCGGGTCGTCGGTTGCCACTTTTCCTCCATCATCGCGCGAAAGAACTCATCATTCGCGGTTGCTGATGTTGCCCCGGCGTAGTGGGGGTAAAGCGGGAAAAACAGGATTTTCTGGCAACCCGCATCGCGCATCTCGCGCACCTTGGATTTGGTTGATGGGTTCCCATAGCGCATGCAGAAGTCGACCATCACCTGATCGCCATAGCGTGCGTGCATCGCATCCTTGATCTTGGCCGTCTGGTCCTTGGTGATCGTCATCAGCGGGCTTTCCCCCGCCTCGTGGTTCCAGATGGATTTATAGGCGGCTCCGGATGAAAACGGGCGTTTCGTCAGGATGATCAACTGTAGCAGCGGTTGCCAGACCCAAGGGCTGTAGTCGATGACCCGTCGATCTGACAGAAACTCGTTGAGATAGCGGCGCATCGACCAATAGTCGTAATTGTCGGGCGTCCCAAGATTGGCCAGCAGAATCCCAACACGTGCCGGAGGGATCGCCGGGTGGTCGTCCTTGGCATGTGCAGGTCTGATCGCGGTTTTACTGGTATCAAGCATGTGGAGCCGTTCCATTGGGTGTGTATTCGGTCAGATAAACGGTTTTGGGTGTAGGTCAATCTGGCAGCGACGTTTCGTCCGTTCGCAATGCGTCCGCCAGCCGGGCTTGCGCTGATCCGGGGCGCAGTGGTTTTTGTTGGCTTTCATCCGGTGCCCAGCCTGTCAGAACGATCAATTCGAAGGTGGCGACGATGCCACCTGTGTCATTTGGAAAGGTCTGCGCATAGATCTCAGCGGCTTTGGTCAGCACCGATCGCCGGGTCGGGGTGCGCAGCCGGGTTGCCAATACGTTGGCCTCGCCCATGGCCCGCACATCACGCATCAGGTGCCACATGGATTTGTATTGTACGCTTAATTTCACGGCGTCTGCGACCGGCAGCGCCAGACCGGCCCGTTGTAAAAGCGCGCCCAGATCCCGCACCTCGCCCATGGGGGCCACGCGCGGGGATAGTCCCCCGGTTTCGGCAATCTCGGCCTCTGCCAGACAACTGCGCAACTCATGCAACGTCTGCCCTCCAAAGGCGGTTGCCAGCAGTAATCCGTCGGGGCGCAGGCTGCGGCGACACTGGATCAATTGGCCCACCGGATCATTGGCCCAATGCAAGCCCAGACTGTGGATCACCATATCGTGTTCACCGGGTGAGATCGTCAGCGTCTCGGTTTCGGGTACGATCTTGGCCCCGTCGATCCGATCCCGCCACACGCGAGGGAAGGCCGCCACAATCGCGGGGGCTTGAAACGCTTTGTTAACCATCCCCAGGCGATCCTCGATCTCGCCCCGTGCCGTGCGTTGCAGGAACAGCGCATCGTCACAGGCCCGTGCGCGGTTGCGGGCGAGGGCGGCAGGGTCGGTCAAGGCAATGGGCTGGTTCATTTGCATCAACTGTTGGGAACACAATGGGTCTTTTACAAACAACCCTCGCGGCAATCTATCCCCCTCGATGTCTTGGATGTGGTGAGGGTGTCGATAGTGACTTTGGTTTGTGCGGGACATGCTGGGGACAGACCGAATTTGTCGGCCGAACGGCCTGTGATGGATGCGGCACGCCCCTGCCCGGATCTTCGGATGATGGGGTCATTCACTGCGATTCCTGCTTGAAATGGCCAAAACCATGGGCGCATGGGCGGGCTGCGCTGGTCTATAGCGGGATGGGTCGGAAGCTGATCTTGCGACTGAAGCATGGTGACCGGCAAGAGGTCGCGCAGCCTGCGGCTTTGTGGATGCGCCCGACGCTCGAGGGGCTGATCACCCCGCAAACGCTGATCGCGCCGGTCCCGCTGCATTGGATGCGGCTGGCCAGGCGGCGCTATAATCAATCCGCTTTAATCGCCAAACGATTGGCCGAGCTTGTCGGTACCGAATGGTGCGCTGATCTGCTGGAACGTCCGCGACGGACCCCGTCCCTTGATGGCAAGTCGCTGACCGCGCGGGCCGAAATCCTGGATGGTGCCATCCAGATCAACCGCCGCCGCCGCCACAAAGCCGTGGGCCGCCCGGTGGTTCTGGTTGATGATGTGATGACAACGGGGGCCACGTTGGCGGCTTGTGCAAGAGCCTGTCGTGCAGCAGGTGCGGGTGATGTGTGCGTGTCTGTACTGGCACGCGCGGTCAAAGATACCTAAGTGTCAGCAATCGAAATTGCGCTGAAAGGACCTGTGCAATGAAAGCTGTCGAACTTTATACCTCGCCATTGTGTGGGTTTTGCCATTCCGCCAAGCGGTTGCTCAAGGACAAGGGCGTGACCTTTTCCGAAGTGAACGTGCTGGCTCAACCCGGTCGCAAGGCCGAGATGATCAAACGCGCCAATGGTGGACGCACAGTGCCACAGATCTTTATCGGTGACACCCATGTGGGTGGCTGTGACGATTTGTATGCGCTTGAGCGGGCGGGCAAACTTGACAGCCTTCTTGCTGCATAAATGAAGGCAGCACTGCTGCAACTGAATGTGAGTGACGATCCGGTTGCCAACCTGCCTCGGACCGTTGCCCTCGTGCAGCAGGCTGCTGATATGGATGCAGCGTTCGTTCTGACACCCGAGGTCACAAACTGCCTCAGCACCAGTCGCGCGCACCAAGTGCGGGTGCTGCATCCCGAGGCAGATGACCCAACCCTTGCCGCCTTGCAAGCCGTGGCGGCCGAGCGTCGTATCCACCTTTTGATTGGCTCTATTGCCCTCAAGACGGACGACCCAGATGGCCGCTTTGCCAACCGGTCGTTTCTGATCGGTCCCGATGGGACCATCATCGCGCGCTACGACAAGATCCACATGTTCGACGTCACGATTTCGAACACCGAGAGCTATGCAGAATCGTCTGGCTACCGACCAGGCACACAGGCCGTGCTGGCCGAAACGCCATTTGCGCCCATTGGCATGGCGATCTGTTACGATATGCGCTTTCCCCGGCTCGCGGATGCGCTGATCACGGCTGGTGCGCAAATCCTGACATACCCGTCGGCGTTTTCGCCCGTGACGGGTGCGGCTCATTGGCACAGCCTGCTGCGTGCCCGCGCCATCGAGGCGGGTGCGTGGGTGCTCGCCCCCGCCCAGACAGGCACGCATGAAGGGTGCGCAGATAAGAAACGCAGCACCTATGGCCACAGCCTTGCCGTTGATCCGTGGGGCGAGGTCGTGCTTGACGCAGGGACAGCACCGGGCGTTTATATCTTTGATCTTGAGTTGGAAAAAGTGGCCGAGGCACGTCGTCGTATCCCATCCCGAGATAACGCGCGTCTGTTTGATGGCCCCTGAAGGTAATGAGCACAGAAAAGAACGCATTGGCCATTTCGCTGTTTAGCGAGGTGCTGGCAGCGGATCAGATGGTTCGCAACCGGCTGAGCCGGGTTTTGCCCAAAGGCATGGAGATCTCGCATTTTTCGGTCCTCAACCACCTGACATGGCATGAGGGCGAACGTAGCCCGGCCCAATTGGCCGAGGCGTTTAACGTGACCCGCGGGGCGATGACCAACACGCTCAATCGGTTGGAGTGGGCAGGGTATATCCATGTGCGCCCGGACTGGGACGATGCGCGCCGCAAGATGGTCGCGATCAGTCCCGCAGGCCGCCGCGCCCATGAACAAGCGCTCAATGCTATCGCGCCCATGGTGGGTGAGGTCATCGACAGTCTTGGAGAGGAGCGCGTGCGTGCAACCCTTCCCATCCTGCGTGAATTGCGGACGCGAATGGGCCCGGTTAAGCCGGAGTAACCTCTGGTTTCAGGCTGGCGGTCACGTAGTTCACGCTCAGATCAGTGTCTGACAGTTTCCACGCCCAAGTCAGCGGGTTGAACACAAACCCCTTTCGATCAACCGGGTTTAATCCTGCATTGCGCATCAGGTCGAATAACTCGTCGGGGGTTATGAACTTGGACCATTCATGCGTCCCTTTGGGCAGCCAGCGCATCACGTGTTCCGCCCCAATGATCGCCATCATGTAGGATTTCGGGTTGCGGTTGATCGTCGAACACACGTGCAGGCCGCCGGGTTTCAACAATTCGCGGCAGGCGGTCAGATAGTTGAGCGGGTCGGCCACATGTTCCACCACCTCCATATTCATTACGATGTCGAACTGTTCGCCTGCGGCGGCCATATCTTCAGCTGTGGTATGACGATAGTCGATCTTGAGGCCTGATTGTTCGGCATGCACTTGCGCCACTGGAATGTTGCGCTCGGCTGCGTCAGCGCCAACGACATCCGCCCCAAGCCGCGCCATTGGTTCGGCAAGCAACCCGCCTCCGCACCCGATGTCGAGGATCCGCAGGTCCGCAAATGGATCGGCCCTTGTCAGGTCGCGATTAAATTCGGCTGCGATCTGGCTGGTGATATAGTCCAGCCGGCAGGGATTCAGCATGTGAAGAGGCTTGAATTTTCCGTTCGGATCCCACCATTCGGCGGCCATCGCTTCGAATTTGGCGATTTCCGAGGGGTCAACGGTGGTTTGATGCGTTTGCATTTTGGTCTCCGTATGCTCATGTGCGTCTTACGCCCTATGTAGGTCAGTAATGGACAAACACAGTGATCAAAAGCGCGCGGTGCAATATCTGTATCCGCCAAGCGACCCCTACGACCAACGGATGTTGGACGTGGGCCAGGGGCATCGTGTCTATGTGGAACAATGCGGCAATCCCAACGGGGTTCCCGTTGTGGTCCTGCATGGTGGCCCGGGCGGTGGGTGCAGCCCGTCGATGCGCCGCTATTTCGACCCGGATTATTACCGCATCATCCTGTTTGATCAGCGCGGCTGTGGCCGTTCGCGCCCGCATGCGTCGGTGATGAACAACACCACATGGCATCTGGTCGATGATATCGAGATGATCCGCCGCACGCTTGAGATTGACGCCTGGATCGTCTTTGGCGGCAGTTGGGGGGCGACCCTGTCCCTTATCTATGCCGAGGCGCACCCGTCTCGTGTGCGGCAGTTGGTGCTGCGTGGCGTGTTCCTGATGACCCAATCCGAGCTTGATTGGTTTTATGGTGGCGGTGCGGGCAAGTTCTGGCCCGAGGTCTGGGCGCGCTTTGTCGCCCTTGTTCCCGAAGATGAGCGTGGCGATTTGATCAGGGCCTATCATCGACGACTGTTTTCCGGGGACATTGCGCAAGAAACCCGCTTTGCCCGTGCGTGGTCGGCTTGGGAAAACGCGCTGGCTTCGATTCATTCGACAGGCACCGGGGGTGAGGCCCCCGGCGACTACGCCCGCGCCTTTGCCCGGCTTGAGAATCACTATTTCACGAATGCCGGTTTCCTTGAATTTGATGGTCAGATTCTTGCCCATATCGGGCGGATCAAACATATTCCGGGCACCATCGTGCAGGGTCGCTATGATATGATCTGCCCGCCGGACAGTGCCTATGCACTGGCGCAGGCTTGGCCGCTGGGTGAGTTGAAGATGGTGCGCAACGCAGGCCATGCCTTGTCCGAGCCGGGCATTTCGGCTGAACTGGTGCGCACCATGGACAGGATTGCAGGCAAATGACCCGCTTTGACCGCCGCGCACTCTTTGCCACAGGGGCTGCGGCTGCTTTGCTTGCCGCAACGGGTGCCTCTGCAACCCCAAAGCAGGGTGGGCGCTTGCGGGCAGCATTGTCGGATGCGTTGTTTGATCGGGCGGTTGCGGCGACGGTCTTTGACAATTTGACCGAGATTGCGGCGGACGGCACGTTGCGTGGTGAATTGGCAACCGAATGGGTGTCCGATGCCTCAGCGCAACGATGGGAGTTTGCGTTGCGTGAGGATGTGTCGTTTCACGATGGCGCAGTGTTTGACGCCAGCACTGTGACCCTGCCGATGCAGGTCGATATCATAGATCGTCACCGCATCGCGATTACCTTGGACGTTCCCAACCCGAACCTGCCCTACCTGCTGGCCCAGCCTGGTTTCGAAGTGCAGGGTGTGACGGGAACTGGCCTTTATGCGGTGCAGAAACTGGATGCGGGCCGTCATTTCATTGGCCGCCGCGCCGGGCAACACTGGAAACAGGATGCGGGCTGGTTTGATACGGTGGAATTTGTGCGGCTTGGCACAGACAATATTCGCGCCGAGGCGCTGCGTGATGGGCTGGTGGATGTGGCGGATATCGTAGCACTTGATGCCTATGCTGACCCGAAGGATTACGTGACCTTGCCAGGCAGTGACGTGACAACACATATCGCGAATCGCGCACTCGGTATTCCGCTGACGATCGGCACCGCCTGGCCGCTCGACAACCTGCGCATGGCGGAAAGGTGGTGGATGGTCTGACGCCCCTTGCAGACTCACCACCTCTTGCGTATATCCCCCTTAACAGCGGCGCGTCGGGGTCCATACCCAACGCTCCACCGGGAAACACCAACGGGCCGCGCGCCCGTTTTTTTGTGCCTGAAAGTAACATGACCAACGATCTGATCGCCAAAGCCGCTATGGACCGCCGTCTGGCCGAGATCATCACTCCGGTGATTGAGGATCTTGGTTATGAACTGGTGCGCGTGCGGCTGATGAGCGGCAAGGACGAATCAACCCTGCAAATCATGGCTGACAAGCCCGATGGCGGGATCGAGGTCGATGATTGCGCTGCGATTTCGACGGCCGTCAGCGCAACGCTGGATGTTGAGGACCCGATTTTGGATGCCTACACGCTTGAGGTGTCCAGTCCCGGCATTGATCGCCCTCTGACCCGCCTCAAGGACTTTGATGCGTTCGAAGGGTACGAGGCCAAACTGGAAACGGATGAACTGATTGACGGACGCCGCCGCTTCAAGGGCGTGCTGGCAGGCATCGAAGACGACGAAGTGCTGATCAACGTGACCGAGGGCACCATCGGGCTCAAGTTTGACTGGCTGAGTGATGCGAAACTCGTGCTGACGGACGAGCTGATCAAGGAAATGCTGCGCCAACGCAAAGCGGCTGGCGTACTGAAAGAAACTGATTTCGACGAAATACAGACCGAAGGGTCTGGGGAGGACAACTGATGGCCATTACATCTGCAAACCAGCTAGAGCTGTTGCAAACCGCCGAGGCTGTGGCGCGCGAAAAGATGATCGACCCTGCATTGGTCATTGAGGCGATGGAAGAATCCCTCGCCCGCGCGGCCAAGTCCCGCTACGGCGCGGAAATGGACATTCGGGTTTCGATCGACCGCAAGACGGGTCGCGCGACTTTTACCCGCGTGCGCACTGTGGTCGAGGACGAGTTGCTGGAAAACTATCAGGCCGAGTTCACCGTCGAGCAGGCCAAGCAGTACATGGAAAACCCCGAAGTCGGCCAACAGCTGATCGAGGAAGTGCCCCCTGTCGAAATGGGCCGCATCGCTGCCCAATCTGCCAAGCAGGTTATCCTGCAAAAGGTGCGTGAAGCCGAACGGGATCGCCAGTTCGAAGAGTTCAAGGATCGCGCGGGCACCATCATCAACGCGCTGGTCAAACGCGAAGAATATGGCAACGTCATCGTTGATGTGGGTGCGGGCGAGGCGATCCTGCGCCGCAACGAAAAGATTGGCCGCGAATCCTATCGCCCCAATGATCGTATCCGCTGCTACATCAAGGATGTGCGCCGCGAACAGCGTGGCCCTCAGATTTTCCTGAGCCGCACCGCGCCTGAATTCATGGCCGAGCTGTTCAAGATGGAAGTGCCCGAAATCTATGACGGCATCATCGAGATCAAGGCGGTTGCCCGTGACCCCGGTTCGCGTGCCAAGATTGCCGTGATTTCATATGACGGGTCCATCGACCCTGTGGGTGCCTGCGTTGGTATGCGCGGCAGCCGCGTGCAGGCCGTTGTGAACGAATTGCAGGGTGAAAAGATCGACATCATTCCGTGGAATGACGACCAGCCCACGTTCCTTGTGAACGCGCTGCAACCTGCTGAAGTCAGCAAGGTTGTTCTGGACGAAGAGGCGGGCAAGATTGAAGTCGTCGTGCCCGAAGAACAGTTGAGCCTTGCGATTGGTCGTCGTGGTCAGAACGTGCGTCTGGCCAGCCAACTGACGGGTCTTGATATCGATATTATGACAGAGGCCGACGAATCGGCACGCCGTCAGGCCGAGTTCGAGGAACGCACCAAGTTGTTCATGGACAATCTGGACCTCGATGAATTCTTTGCCCAGTTGCTGGTATCCGAAGGGTTCACGAACCTCGAAGAGGTCGCCTATGTCGAGATTGACGAATTGCTCGTCATCGACGGTGTGGACGAAGGCACCGCGCAGGAATTGCAGGCCCGTGCCCGTGATGTGCTTGAAGCGGCGGCCAAAGCGGCCCTTGAAAGTGCCCGTGCGCTTGGTGCCGAAGACAGCCTTATTGATTTTGACGGTCTCACACCCCAAATGATTGAGGCGTTGGCTAAGGACGACGTCAAAACTCTCGAAGATTTTGCGACATGCGCTGACTGGGAACTGGCCGGTGGATGGACCACTGTTGATGGCGAGCGCCACAAGGACGATGGGGTTTTGGAACCCTTCGACGTGTCACTGGAAGAGGCACAGCAACTGGTGATGACCGCGCGGATCATGCTCGGCTGGGTGGATCCCGCGGATCTTGAGGCCGAAACCGAAGAAGAAGACGGTGAAACAACCGAGGAGGCCGAGGCCTGATCTCAGGCCTCGGGGCTTGAACATGGGTCGCGGCGGCGCTTCCAAGGATCGGTCGGATGGACCTGAACGCAAGTGCATTGCCACGGGTGAGGTGCAGCCGAAATATGGTCTGATCCGTTTTGTTGTCGGGCCAGAGGCACAGATTGTGCCCGATATTGCGGGCAAGTTGCCGGGCCGTGGTATCTATGTTGCCGCAGATCGGACCGCGCTGGACAAGGCGGTTGCCAAGAAACTGTTTGCACGGGGGGCCAAGCAACCCGTGCAGGTACCCGAAAACCTGACGGTCGAGGTTGAGCGGCAATTGGCCCGCCGGGTCGTGGACCTGATCGCGCTATCGCGCAAATCAGGTCGGGCGGTCGCGGGGTATGAAAAGGTCAAAGCCTGGCTTCAGATGGAAGAAGCACAGGTGTTGATACAAGCGGTGGATGGCTCGGGTCGTGGCAAGACCAAGTTGAGCACGCCGCATTTCGGATCGTACATCGGGTGGCTGACATCCGATGAGTTGGGTTTGGCGTTCGGTCGCCAAACTGTGATACATGGGGCGCTGGCCTCTGGTGGACTCACGCAACGTGTTGTAGAGGAAGCCAACCGTTTACGCGGTGTGCGTGAAAATACAGAGGCATCGGCCTCTGGGAAGGATTGACGAGCTTTGAGCGATACTGACGGAAAAAAGACATTGGGTCTGCGCAGCGGTGCACGTCCGGGGAATGTGAAACAGAGTTTCAGCCACGGTCGGACCAAGAATGTCGTCGTCGAAACGAAACGCAAGCGGGTCGTGGTGCCCAAACCCGGCGCGGCGAAACCCGCGGCGGCGAGCGGACCGTCCGTGGGCGATCCAAGCCGTCGTCCTGCAGGCATCACCGATGCCGAGATGGACCGCCGGATGAAGGCACTTCAGGCGGCGAAATCGCGTGAGGCCGAAGAGGCCGCACAGCGTGCTGCCGACGAGAAGGCCCGCGAACAAGAACGCGAGCGCCGCCGGGCCGAGATCGAGGCCAAGGAGCGCGAAGAGAAAGAGCGCGAGGAAAGCTTGAAGGCGAAAGCCGAGGAAGATGCGCGCAAGGCCAAGGAAGCCGAGGCTGCTGCTCAGGCGGCTGCTGCCCCCGCGCCTGCGTCCCCAACCAAAGCTGCACCGCGTCAGGCCCAATCGCCTGCTGCGACCCCGCGCAAGAACGAGCGCGAGCGTGATCAACGCAACACCCGTGGCAAGGGCGATGACAACCGCCGCTCGGGCAAGCTGACGCTGAATCAGGCGCTCACGGGTGGCGAAGGTGGCCGCCAGCGATCAATGGCCGCGATGAAGCGCAAGCAGGAACGTGCCCGTCAGAAAGCGATGGGTGGGTCGGTCGAACGTGAAAAGGTCGTGCGCACCGTCAATCTGCCCGAGGCGATTGTGGTGTCCGAGCTGGCCAACCGCATGTCCGAACGGGTCGGCGATGTTGTAAAGTCGCTGATGCAGATGGACATGATGGTCACCCAGAACGAAACCATCGACGCCGACACAGCCGAACTGATCATCGAAGAGTTCGGCCACAAGATCCAACGTGTGTCCGACGCTGATGTTGAGGACGTGATCAAAGAGATCATCGACGACGAAGATGATCTGCAAGATCGCCCACCCGTCATCACCATCATGGGTCACGTTGACCACGGTAAGACATCACTGCTGGATGCGATCCGGGATGCGAAGGTTGTGGCTGGCGAAGCTGGCGGAATCACGCAGCATATCGGGGCCTATCAGGTCAAAACCGAAAGCGGCGCGATGCTGAGCTTCCTCGATACACCCGGTCACGCGGCCTTTACCTCGATGCGCTCACGGGGCGCGCAGGTGACGGATATCGTGGTGCTGGTTGTTGCCGCGGACGATGCGGTGATGCCGCAGACCATCGAGGCGATCAACCACGCCAAGGCGGCCGAAGTGCCCATGATCGTGGCGATCAACAAGATCGACAAACCCGCTGCTGATCCTGACAAGGTGCGCACCGATTTGCTGCAACACGAGGTCATCGTCGAAAAGATGTCGGGTGAAGTGCAGGACGTCGAAGTGTCCGCCATTTCGGGTCAGGGTCTGGACGAATTGCTTGAAGCGATTGCGTTGCAGTCCGAACTGCTTGAGTTGAAAGCCAACCCTGATCGCGCCGCCCAAGGTGCCGTGATCGAGGCGCAGCTTGACGTGGGTCGTGGTCCTGTGGCGACGGTTCTGGTGCAAACCGGGACGCTGCGTCAAGGCGATATCTTTGTTGTGGGCGAGCAGTACGGTAAGGTCCGTGCCCTCATCAACGACAAGGGCGAACGCGTGAAAGAGGCCGGGCCATCCGTTCCGGTAGAGGTTCTGGGCCTGAACGGCACACCCGAAGCGGGCGATGTGCTGAACGTGACCGAAACCGAAGCACAAGCGCGCGAGATTGCCGAGTACCGCGAGAAGGCGGCCAAGGACAAACGCGCGGCGGCTGGTGCGGCAACGACCCTCGAACAGCTTATGGCGAATGCCAAAGCGGACGAGAATGTCAGCGAGCTGCCCATTCTGGTCAAAGCCGATGTGCAGGGTTCTGCCGAGGCGATCGTCCAGGCGATGGAGAAAATCGGCAACGACGAAGTGCGCGTACGTGTGTTGCACTCGGGTGTTGGCGCGATCACCGAGACTGACGTGGGTCTGGCCGAAGCCTCAGGCGCGCCCATCATGGGGTTCAACGTCCGGGCCAACACATCCGCACGCAACACCGCCAATCAGAAGGGCGTGGAAATCCGGTACTATTCGGTGATCTATGACCTCGTGGATGACGTCAAAGCGGCGGCCTCTGGTCTGCTCAGCGCGGAAATCCGCGAAACCTTCATCGGCTATGCCGAGATCAAAGAGGTGTTCAAAGTGTCCAACGTCGGCAAGGTTGCGGGTTGTCTCGTCACCGAAGGCACCGCACGCCGGTCTGCTGGTGTGCGTTTGCTGCGCGACAACGTGGTGATCCACGAAGGTACGCTGAAAACGCTCAAGCGCTTCAAGGATGAAGTGGCCGAGGTGCAGTCAGGCCAGGAATGCGGTATGGCGTTCGAGAACTACGACGACATCCGACCCAAGGATGTGATCGAAATCTTTGAGCGCGAAGAAGTGACACGTACCCTCGCCTAAGGTGCCGGGTATGACGAAATAAAAAAGGGGACGGTGAGCGCCGTCCCCTTTTCTTTTCTGTGCATGTCGTCTTGTGTCAGGCGTGTCGGGATACAGGTCTGCCGGAATATGTTTCGCCGTCCACCTGCACGGTCATACGACCATCAGGCAGGGTCTTGACGAAAATTCCCTGAACCAAAATCGAACTGCCGACAGAAATCGTTCTGAGCATGACTTTCCTCCCCAAAAGAAAGTTGTGATCATAGGTTACCCAAATTGATTACCAAGTCATCAACAATGTCGCATTTTGAGGTGCTTTGCGGCAGATAGCGACGCGTATCCCGCTCAGGCGCTACAGCCAATCCCGCAGCACAGGGATCAATGGGATATCTGCCGCGGGCATCGGATAGGATCGCAAGTCGTTGGGTTTCACCCATTTCAGGGTTTGCCCCTCGCGCGATTGCGGCGCCCCTTCCCATTTGCGGCAGGCAAATAGCGGCATCAAAAGGTGAAAGGTGTCGTAGCTGTGGCTCGCAAAAGTGAGCGGTGCCAGGCAGGATTCCCACGTGTCGATCCCAAGTTCTTCTTGCAACTCACGGATCAACGCGACTTCTGGTGTTTCGCCTGCCTCGACCTTGCCGCCCGGAAACTCCCACAGCCCTGCCATGGATTTCCCTTCGGGGCGTTGGGCCAGCAACACCCGCCCGTCCACATCAATCAGCGCCACCGCCGAAACAAGCACGACGTTCACGACCGGTAATCCGCGTTGATGTCGATGTATCCGTGCGTCAGATCGCAGGTCCAGACCGTTGCGTGCCCGTCGCCCATTCCGCAATCGACGCGAATGCGGATGTGGTCAGACTTCATATGCTTGGCGGCGTCCGCTTCGTTGTAGTTTGGGCTGACCCACCCGTTTTCAGCCACACGCACATCCCCAAACCAGATCGACAGGGTGTCACGATCTGCCGCTGCACCGGATTTGCCGATCGCCATGACCACGCGGCCCCAGTTCGGATCCTCGCCCGCGATGGCGGTCTTGACGAGCGGGGAGTTGGCAATCGACAGCCCATGCGTCTTGGCGTCCGCATCGGTCAGCGTGCCGGTCACTTCGATTTCGACAAACTTGGTCGCCCCTTCGCCGTCCCGTACCACCTGATGGGCGAGGTCCAGCATCACGGTACGCAAGCACCGTTCAAAGCCCGCGTCCGAGGACGCATCCGTGCCACTTGTTCCGGTCGCGGCTACCAATAGGCTGTCAGAGGTCGATGTGTCACTGTCGACTGTGATGCAATTGAATGTCGTGTCCGCCGCGCGAGTCGTCATGGCCTGCAAAGCGTCCTGATCCACCTGCGCATCGGTGAAGATATAGACCAGCATTGTCGCCATATCCGGTGCGATCATCCCGCTGCCCTTGGCGATGCCCGCGATCTGAACCGGTGTGCTGTTCACGGTACAGGTTGCGGTGGCTGCCTTTGCATAGGTGTCTGTTGTCATAATCGCCGCCGCTGCGTCGGCCATGCCCGAGGGTGACAGATGCGCGTTCAGCTCTGATAATTTGTCGGTGATGCGATCAACGGGCAGCGGTTCACCAATGACCCCGGTCGACGCGGTAAAGACAGCCGCCGCAGGCACACCTGTGATCGTGGCTGTGGCGTTCACGATCTCATCAACGGCCTGTTGCCCATTGCGCCCGGTAAAGGCGTTGGCATTGCCCGAATTGACGAGGATCGCGGCACCGCTTGGCAACGGCTTGCCCAGCTTGGTCTGGCAATCAAGGACGGGTGCCGCGCGGGTTGCGGAGCGTGTGAACACGCCCGCAATCGCAGTGCCCGGTGCGCAGACGGCCAGCATCACATCTGTTCGCCCGCTATAACGCACCCCTGCGGCCACGGCTGCAAACCGGACGCCTGAAATGACAGGCAGGTCCGGCAAACCAGCCGGGGCCAATGGCGATGTCTTGCCCACGGATCAGTCCAGCAATGTCAGATCTTTGAGCAATGCGGGGTCAACCCCCTCCGCGCCGCTTTGATCGATCTCGGCATCTGCGGTCAATTCCTCGACATAGGCGTTGACGGTCGCCTCGCGGATTTCGTTTTCCAATTCCTCGCGCACCTCTTCGAGAGTGGGTTGGTCGGGTACGCGGGTTTCGTTCAACACGATGACATGCCAGCCGAATTGGGTTTGCACCGGATCGGACACTTCGCCCGGTTCAAGCGTGATCACTGCGGCTTCAAAGCTTGGGACCATTGCGCCGGTGCCGAACCAGCCCAGCTCACCCCCATTGGGTCCGGACGGGCCGGTCGATTTTTCTTTGGCGGTTTCAGCGAAATCCGCACCGGCGTCGATCTCGGCCTTGACGGCGATGGCTTCTTCCTCGGTTTCAAGCAGGATGTGGGAGGCGTTGTATTCCTCGCCCGGCGTCTCATCCGCAAAGCGTGCATCATAGGTGGCTTGCAGCGCTTCGTCCGTCAATGCGCCCTCGAAAAGTTTCTCCAGCTCTTCACCTGCGGTCAAAGACCGGGTCTCGTTTTCAAGCGAAAGGGTCACACGGCTGGGCAGATCACCCTCATAGGATTGAGCCAAAAGCGTTTGTTGCACCAACTGGTCGAGAATGCCGGTGAACAGGACGTCGTCGGGCAGTTCCTGAAACCGGGGTGGCAGAGTGGCGCGTGCGATTATCATGTGACCAATGGTGATGTCGGTGCCGTTTACGGTGGCGACAACGGTGTTGGCATCTTCGGCGGCGGCGGGCAGTGCCATTGCGGCCAAAAGGCCAAAGGCGGGCAAAGAAAAGAAGGGTTTCATGGTCGTTTGGTCCTTGGACTGGGCACACGACGGGCGCGCGCATTGACACGGTTTGGCGTGACCCTTACATCGCCCTATGGACGCGGCCCGGGCCGGTTTGTTGCCCACCGTATCTATGGGCTTGGCACGCGCCCGGCAAGCAGTTGCTGCACAACATGAATTGATCGCCTGGAGAACGCATGCTCGGTTTCGGAACGCTCGCTAAGAAGGTGTTTGGCACACCCAATGATCGCAAGGTCAAAGCGACCCGCCCATTGGTCGATCAGATCAACGCGCTTGAACCCGAGTTCGAGGCGCTGAGCGATACGGGCCTCAAGGACAAGACCGAAGAATTGGCCACACGCGCCATGGGTGGTGAGAGTCTTGATGATCTGCTGCCCGAGGCCTTTGCCAACTGTCGCGAAGCGGCCAAGCGCGCCCTTGGCCTGCGCGCCTATGACACCCAATTGCTGGGGGCGATCTTTCTGCATCAGGGCAATATTGCCGAACAAAAAACGGGTGAGGGCAAAACCCTCACAGCCACCTTTGCTTGCTACCTCAATGCGCTGACGGGCAAGGGCGTGCATGTGGTCACGGTCAACGACTACCTCGTGCAGCGGGATGGCGAATGGATGGGCAAGGTGTTTGGAGCCTTGGGCCTGACCACCGGCGTCGTCATCTCTGATATGGAAACCGAAGCCAAACGCGCCGCCTATGCGTGTGATGTGACCTATGCCACCAACAACGAACTTGGGTTCGATTATCTGCGCGACAACATGAAACAGTCCATTGGCGACATGCTTCAGCGCGAACATAATTACGCCATCGTGGACGAGGTCGACAGTATCCTGATCGACGAGGCGCGCACACCGCTGGTTATCTCTGGCCCGCTTGCAGATCGGTCCGAGATGTACGTGACCATCGATGCCGTGATCCCCCTGATCACCGAAGAACATTATCTGCTGGACGAAAAGCAGAAGAACGTAACCTTTACCGACGAAGGCAACGAGTTTCTTGAGGTGCAGCTGCGCGAGCGTGGGCTGATCGAGCCTGAGGCGTCCTTGTACGATCCCGAAAGCACGTCGATTGTGCACCACGTGAATCAGGGTCTGCGCGCGCACAAGATGTTCACCAAGGACAAAGACTATATCGTGCGCGATGGTCAGATCGTCCTCATCGACGAATTTACGGGCCGCATGATGGCGGGACGTCGTCTGTCGGATGGTTTGCATCAGGCGATCGAGGCCAAGGAAGGCGTCCAGATCCAGCCCGAGAACCAAACGCTGGCGTCGGTGACGTTCCAGAACTACTTCCGTCTTTACAACAAGCTCGCCGGCATGACCGGGACGGCGGCCACCGAGGCTGAGGAATTTGCCGAAATCTACGGGCTTGGCGTGGTCGAAGTGCCCACCAACAAGCCCATCGCCCGCGTGGACGAAGACGACAAGGTCTATCGGACCGCGCAGGAAAAGTACAAAGCGATGATCGAAGAGATCAAGGTCGCCCACGGCAATGGCCAGCCTGTGCTCGTTGGCACCACCTCCATCGACAAGTCCGAGATGTTTGCGGCCCTGTTGGAGGCCGAGGGTATCAAGCACAACGTCCTGAACGCGCGCCAGCACGAGCAAGAGGCGCAGATCATTGCGGATGCAGGCAAGTTTGGAGCGGTCACGATTGCGACCAACATGGCCGGGCGCGGCACGGACATCCAGCTTGGCGGCAACGTCGAACTGAAGGTGCTCGAGGCGATCACTGCTGATCCCGACGCGGACCCCGAAGCGGTCCGTGCCAAGATCGAGGCCGAGCACGAGGACGAAAAACAGCGCGTGCTGGCCGCCGGTGGCCTTTATGTGATGGCGTCCGAACGTCACGAAAGCCGCCGCATCGACAACCAGTTGCGCGGGCGGTCGGGCCGTCAGGGTGATCCGGGACGCACGTCTTTCTATCTGTCTTTGGAAGATGACCTGATGCGCATCTTTGGGTCGGACCGGCTTGATAAGGTCCTGACCACCCTTGGCCTTGAAGAAGGCGAGGCGATCATCCACCCGTGGGTCAACAAATCGCTTGAGCGGGCACAGGCCAAGGTCGAGGGCCGCAACTTTGATATCCGCAAGCAGCTGTTGAAGTTTGACGATGTGATGAATGACCAGCGGAAGGTCGTGTTCAGCCAGCGCCGCGAGATTATGGAAGCTGAAGATCTGCAAGAGATCACGTCGGATATGCGCGATGAGGTCGTTGATGATCTGATTGACCAGTACATGCCCCAAGGCAGCTATGCGGATCAGTGGGACACCCCAGGGCTGCACGCCGCGGTGGTCGAGCAGATGGGTGTTGATGCACCGGTTGTGGCCTGGGGTGAAGAAGAAGGCGTGGATGATGAGCAGGTGCGTGAGCGTCTGATCGAAGCCAGCGACGCCCTTATGGCCCAAAAGACCGAAGCGTTCGGTGCCGAGAACATGCGCAACATTGAAAAGCAGCTGTTGTTGCAGGCCATTGATGGAAAGTGGCGCGAACACTTGCTGACGCTCGAACATCTCCGCTCTGTTGTTGGGTTCCGGGGCTATGCGCAACGTGATCCGCTGAACGAATACAAGAACGAGGCGTTCCAGCTGTTTGAAACGATGCTGGACAGCTTGCGCACCGAAGTGACCCAAAAGCTGTCGCAGATTCGCCCTCTTACCGAAGAGGAACGCCAAGAGATGTTGGCCGAAATCGCAGGGCAGCAGCAAGAGGTCGTGGACGCGGCCGAAGAAAACGCACAGCCTGCTCCCACGGCCGAAGCCATCGCAAATGGCTTTGATGAGGCGGATCCGGCGACGTGGGGCAATCCCGGTCGCAATGAGGCGTGCCCGTGTGGGTCAGGCAAGAAGTTCAAACATTGTCACGGGCGGCTGTCCTAAGCCGTCTGCCCTATTCCTGCCCCAAAGACTCCGCAGCCCGGTCATAACCCGGCCCCTTTGGTGTGCGATTTCCTTCTGATCCAATCCGGGGAAGGGACATGGGACAAATGCAGCATATGAAAGAGATCGTCACCGCTGTTGGCACGTTGGCCATCGCTGTCGGCATCGGTTTCGTCATGCAAAGCAGCGACACCGCAAAGGACCTTTATGGCGCGCAAAGCCGTCCGGTCTCTGTGCTGGAAGTGTTGCCAAAGGCAAAGGGCCTTGGTGACAGTGTCAGCGCAGACGTGTTGATGCAGGTGCAGGAAATCGAACTGACATCGGCGACCGATAGCGTTGCTGTGTCGGTGCCTAACGGTGAAGCCGTCGTCGAGCGTGTATCAGCCCCCTCAACCGCGGATGTCGTGACCGAACCGGATACAATGCCGCTCGGCCAGTCTTGCGACATCACCGCAACGGCGGAGCCTATCGCGGGGGCGATGGTCAACCTGTCGCTGGCGGCGCCTTGCGCGATAAATGAACGGCTGACTGTCCACCACAATGGCATGATGTTCACCGAGACCACGGATCAGGCGGGCAATCTGACCGTCACTGTCCCGGCTTTGGCCGAACAGGCCGTCTTTATCATGGCCTTTTCGAATGGGGACGGGGCCGTTGCCCAAACCACTGTTGCGGATATTGCCGAATATGATCGTGTCGCATTGCAATGGCGTGGCCAGATCGGATTTGAACTGCACGCCCGCGAGTTTGGTGCAGATTACGGACAGCCCGGACATGTGTGGTCCGGTGCCGAGCAAAATGTGGTCGGTCTGACCACCGGCGATAACGGCTTCATCATGCAGATGGGCGACACGTTGGCACCCGAGCCGTTGATGGCGGAAATCTACAGCTTCGCCAGCGGCATGACCCCACGTGACGGCACCATTGATCTGAGTGTCGAGGCTGAAGTGACCCAGAACAACTGCGGTGTCGAAATCGAGGCACAGTCGCTTGAGATGATGCAAGGCGGGCAGATGAAAACCAAAGTGCTGACGCTGGCAGTGCCGGATTGTGACGCAGTTGGTAGTTTTCTGGTGTTGAACAATCTTGTCTCAGACCTGAAAGTCGCCAGCAACTGACCGTTGCGAAAAAGGGCACTTTATGGCTTGGGCACGTGCGGCGATTTTCGCCGCACTTTCACTTTTGGGCACTGCATTGTCCGCACAGGATGTGACGCTGACCTCGCCTGACGGTGAGGTCGAAATCAGTGGCACACTTTTGGGCTTTGACGGCGAATTCTACCGGGTTGAGACCATCTATGGTGAATTGACGGTCGATGGGTCCGGGGTACTGTGCGAAGGGCCTGCGTGCCCCAACTTGCAGGATTTTGTTGCTGAGATCAGCATTTCCGGCTCCGCGACAATGGGGTCCGTGTTGTTGCCTGCGCTGATCGAAGGGTTCGCGCTGCGCAACGACTATGTGGCGACCCGCGAAACGGTCGATTCCTCGAATTTTGTCTATGAGCTGCGCGATATGGCGACGGACAAGCCCGTGGCGTTGTTCTTTTTCCACGTGTCCACGACGGATGAAGGGTTTGCCGACCTGATTGCCAATGATGCTGACATCGTGATGGCCTTGCGTGAAATCCGCCCGGAGGAACGCCAGCGCGCCCGTGATGCTGGCATGGGCGACATGACGGACGCCAATCGCAGTCGTGTGCTGGCCCTCGATGCAATGGTGCCGATCGTAGCCCCGTCAAACCCGGTCAATCAAATCTCGCCCCAGGCACTGGCGCAGGTGTTCGCCGGGCGGATCACCAACTGGGCTACCTTGGGCGGTGCTGATGCGGATATCACCTTGCATTTGCCGAACGCGCGCGCGGGTCTGGGCCAATCCATTGAGGATCAGGTGATGGGGCCGGGTCGTTTGGACTTTGCCGAAGGGATCGTGCGCCATGACCGTCCGGGCGATGTTGTGGGGGCGGTTCTGGATGATCCGTTTGCGTTGGGCATTGCCAGCTATGCCGAAACCGGGGACAGCCGAACGCTGACTTTGACGGGGGCGTGCGGGTATTCGTTGCGGGCAGAACGGGGCACGATCAAAACCGAGGACTATCCGCTGACCGCGCCGATGTTCCTTTATATCCCGGCCCGCCGGTTGCCAAAAGTAGCCCGTGAATTTCTGGCCTATACGCGTGGGGCCTCTGCGCAGATCGTGATCCGCCGCGCCGGTTTTGTGGATCAGGCCCCCGAAGAGGTGTCGATCAACGATCAGGGCTATCGCTTTGCGAATGCGGTGGTTTCCGCTGGCCCCGAGGTCACGCTGGAGGAATTGCAGCGCATGACACTCACGCTTTACGGCATGTCGCGCCTGACCACGTCCTTTCGGTTCGAGGCGGGATCGGTACGGCTGGATGCGCAATCACGCTCGAACGTCCAGCAACTGGCCCGTGCCCTTGAGCAAGGCAAGTACGACGCGCGCGAGATGCTGCTGGTGGGGTTCAGTGATGGGGATGGGCCTGCCGCCGCCAACCGTGACATCGCGTTGCGCCGGGCCGAAGCGACGAAACGAGCCATCGTACAGGCAGCTGAAACGGTGAACCTTGATCGCGTCCAGATGAGTGTGGATGCGTTCGGAGAAGCGCTGCCCATGGCCTGCGACGACAGTGCGTGGGGTCGTCAGGCCAACCGCCGGGTCGAGGTTTGGGTGCGCTAAAGATAACCCGCTGACTTGAAGCTGAGTTCGCGCGATTTTCCGACAATCAGGTGGTCGTGCAGCGTGAGGCCAAGAGCGTTACATGCGTTTTCGACCTTCGAGGTCATGTCGATATCCGATTGGCTGGGCGTGGGGTCGCCCGAGGGGTGGTTGTGCACGAGGATGATGGCGGATGCGTTGAGTTCCAGCGCCCGCTTTGCCACCTCACGGGGGTAGACGGGCACATGATCAACGGTGCCTTTGCCCTGTTCCTCATCTGCGATCAACACGTTCTTGCGGTCGAGAAACAGGATCCGAAATTGTTCGGTTTCGCGATGTGCCATGGTAGTATGGCAGTAATCGACCAGCGCATCCCAGCTTGAAATAACGTGTTGGTTCAACACCTTGGCGCGTGCGAGCCGCTGTGCCGCTGCCTCGACAACCTTGAGTTCGACGATCACCGCATCCCCAACCCCCTTGAATGCGCGCAGCCGTTCAACTGGTGCGGACAGGATCCTGTTGAAGTCCCCGAATTCAGCAATCAGGCGATGGGCGAGCGGTTTGACATCCTGGCGTGGAATGGCGCGAAACAGCACAAGTTCAAGCAACTCATAATCTGGCATCGCGTTCCCGCCACCGTCCATAAACCGTGTGCGTAACCGCTTGCGATGGTCCGCCATGTAGGACGGCGTACGCCCCGTGGGCATTGGAACCGGGGTGGCCTCGTCAAAGTCGAAAGGCAGTGGTTGTTCGGCAAACTGGGTCATGCGGAGATCATGCCGACGGGTGGTTAGGGAAGTGTTAAAATCAACGCCGAGGCGTCTGGGCGCTGCATCACGAACGCCGCCTCCTTCACCCCATCGGTGACTTCGAATCCTGCAAACGTAAAGCCGAGCCTTTCTGCTAACGCGCGTGATGGGGTGTTGCGCACATCAGCCCATATCTTGATGCAATCAATCGGGGTTGCCGTAAACATGTGTGCAATGGCGAGGGTTGTGGCGCGGGTGGCGTGACCCATTCCTTGCGCGTCACATGCGAGGGTGATGCCAAGTTCGGCCTCGGTGCTATCGGCAGACAGATGCCACCCCATATCGCCCAACAGGATGTCCGTTGTCGTGTCTGCCACGGCAATCTGCGTCCAATGTCCGGGTTGGATCAATGGCGTCATGGTCTGCATCGCGCCCAAGAATCCCTGCGCACGTACATCATCCATCGTATCCCAACTCTGGAATTTCGAAACCTCTGGATCGCCCCGATAGGTTTGGAACACGCGCAGATCGTCGGGATGCAGGCGGCGCAGCGTGGTGGTGTCAAAGGTCAGGCGCATGGCCGCAGGGTGAGCGATAAGGCCCACCCCGCGCAAGTGTTTAGCCCTTCATCGAATCCCAGAATGATTTGACCGAGGAAAAGAAGCTGGAAGATTCGGGGTTGTTCTCTTCGGACAGATCCGCGAACTCACGCAGCAATTCCTTTTGACGTGATGTCAGGTTCACGGGCGTTTCGACCGCAAGTTCGATGAACATGTCACCCGGTGCACCGCCGCGCAGGGCAGGCATGCCCTTTGAGCGGAGACGCATTTGGCGGCCCGATTGTGATCCGGCAGGGATTTGTACGCGACCTCGTCCACCGTCGATTGTCGGCACTTCAATCGACCCGCCAAGGGCCGCGGTGCCCATTGAGACGGGGACCCGGCAGAACAGATTGGTGCCATCACGCTCGAACAGTTTGTGATCGCTGACCTCGATAAAGATATAGAGGTCGCCGGTTGGTCCGCCGCGCATACCGGCTTCGCCTTCGCCGGCGAGACGGATGCGGGTGCCGGTTTCGACACCTGCGGGGATGTTGACGGACAGTGCGCGGTCTTTTTCTACGCGGCCCGCACCCGAACATACCTTGCATGGGTTCTTGATGATCTGACCGATGCCGGAACAGGTGGGGCAGGTGCGCTCCACCGTAAAGAAACCTTGTTGGGCGCGGACCTTGCCCATGCCGGAACAGGTCGGGCATGTTGTCGGCTCGGACCCGCCCTCGGCACCCGAGCCGTTGCAAGTGTCGCAACTGATCGAGGTGGGGACGTTGATGGTTTTCTGCATGCCCGCGAAGGCATCTTCGAGCGAGATGCGCAGGTTGTAGCGCAGGTCGGATCCACGTGCCGCGCGACGCCCCCCGCCGCCACGTTGGCCGCCTGCGAAATCGCCGAACAGATCGTCAAAAATGTCGGAAAAGGCCGATCCCATATCCGGGTGACCGCCGCCAAAGCCGCCGCCGGGGCGTCCGCCACCACCACCCATGCCACCCTCGAACGCCGCGTGGCCAAACCGATCGTAGGCAGCCTTCTTGTCGGCATCCTTGAGGACTTCATAGGCCTCGTTGGCTTCCTTGAACTGGGTTTCGGCGTTGGGATTGTCGATGTTGCGGTCCGGGTGCAACTCTTTGGCTTTGGTGCGATAGCCTTTCTTGATCTCGTCCGCGCTCGCGCCCTTAGAGACGCCAAGCACCTCGTAATAGTCACGTTTTGCCATCGATCATGTCCTTTGCTGGAACGTCTGAGGCCGGCCTGAGCGGGCCGGCCTCGTGATTGGTTCCTGAGGCGCGCAAGATTACGCGCGCTTGTCGTCGTCCAGATTTTCGAACTCGGCATCGACGATATCATCGTCGTCACCGCGAGGCTCATCTGCGGCTGCTGGCTCTTCTTCGCCGTCTTCCTGTGCAGATTTGTAGATCGCCTCGCCCAGTTTCATGGCCGCTTCGGTCACGTTCTGGATGCCGGATTTGATCTTGTCGGCATTGTCGGTCTCCAGATCGTCCTTGAGTGCGGCAATGGCCAGTTCGATCGCTTCGATGGTCGTTGGATCGACCTTGTCGCTGTGCTCTTCCATCGATTTTTCGGTCGAGTGGATAAGGCTCTCTGCCTGGTTCTTGGCTTCGATCAGCTCGCGACGTTCCTTGTCCGCTTCGGCGTTGTCTTCGGCGTCCTTGACCATCTGGTCGATGTCCGCATCCGACAGACCACCCGAGGCCTGGATCGTGATCTGCTGTTCCTTGCCAGTGCCCTTGTCCTTGGCGCCGACGGACACGATGCCGTTGGCGTCGATGTCGAAGGTCACCTCGATCTGGGGCATGCCACGGGGTGCAGGTGGGATATTTTCAAGGTTGAAGGCTCCGAGGATCTTGTTGTCGGACGCCATTTCACGCTCACCCTGGAAGACCCGGATGGTGACCGCGTTCTGATTATCTTCGGCGGTCGAGAAAATCTGCGACTTCTTCGTCGGGATCGTGGTGTTGCGGTCGATCAGGCGTGTGAACACCCCACCGAGCGTTTCGATCCCAAGCGACAGTGGCGTCACGTCGAGCAGGACCACGTCCTTGACGTCACCTTGCAGAACACCGGCCTGAATGGCGGCACCCATCGCAACGACTTCGTCAGGGTTCACACCCTTGTGGGGCTCTTTGCCGAAGAATTTAGTCACTTCCTCGACCACGCGCGGCATGCGGGTCATACCACCGACCAACACGACTTCGTCGATGTCGGACGCGGACAAACCAGCGTCTTTCAACGCAGCGGCACAGGGTTTCATCGAGGCCTTGATCAGATCACCGACCAGCGATTCCAGCTTGGCACGGGTCAGCTTCATAACCATGTGCAGCGGCTGGCCGTTGGACCCCATCGAGATGAAGGGTTGGTTGATCTCGGTCTGGCTGGACGAGGACAGCTCGATCTTGGCCTTTTCGGCGGCTTCCTTGAGGCGTTGCAGCGCCATCTTGTCGGCAGTCAGATCAACAGCGTGTTCCTTTTTGAACTCGTCCGCGAGGTAGTTCACGATACGCATGTCAAAATCTTCACCACCGAGGAATGTGTCGCCGTTGGTGGATTTGACTTCGAACAGGCCATCGTCGATTTCGAGGATGGTCACGTCGAATGTACCGCCGCCAAGGTCATAGACTGCGATGGTTTGCGAGTTTTCCTTGTCGAGGCCGTAGGCCAACGCGGCAGCTGTCGGTTCGTTGATGATCCGCAGCACTTCGAGACCGGCAATCTTGCCCGCGTCCTTGGTCGCCTGACGCTGTGCGTCATTGAAATAGGCGGGCACGGTGATAACGGCCTGCGTCACGTCTTCGCCGAGATAGCTTTCTGCTGTCTCTTTCATCTTGCCCAGGATGAAGGCCGAGATCTGGCTGGGCGAGTATTTTTCGCCGCGCGCTTCGACCCAAGCGTCGCCATTGCCGCCATCAATCACGTTGAATGGCAGGTTCTTCTTGTCCTTGGCCAGATCCGCATCGTCGTTGCGACGACCCACAAGGCGCTTCACACCAAAGATCGTGTTGTCGGGGTTTGTGACCGCTTGCCGTTTGGCCGGCTGGCCGACGAGCCGCTCATTCTCAGTGAAGGCGACAATCGACGGAGTGGTCCGAGCGCCTTCGGCGTTTTCGATCACGCGGGGTTGGCTGCCGTCCATGATCGCGATGCAGCTGTTTGTAGTTCCTAGGTCAATACCAATGACTTTGGCCATGTTTTCGATCCCTCATATCAGTTCAAGGCGATGACACGAGGCGGCGACCCGTTTCGGCATCGACGCCACGCTTGAGATTGCGCAAGGGGTCTTGCGCGCTGAGGCGTATATAAGGAGGGTCATTTGGCGCTGCAACCGTTGGAGCGTGATGCAAAACAGCAAAATTTGCACATAAGGCGGGGTTTGGGCGATGCGGGCGGTTATTCGCGGATTTGAGATCTACAAGCTGTATCTGGACGCGTCTGGGCAGGCAGATTTAGTGTCTGCTATCCGGGAAGTTGTGATGGCTGCACCGATGTTTTCTCCTGAAACGCCGTATGGAAAGCCGATGTCGGTGCGCATGACCTCTGCCGGGGCGGTGGGGTGGTACGCGGACCGGGATGGATATCGGTATGTTGACCGCCATCCCGGTGGTGCAGCCTGGCCCGCGATTCCCGCTCAGGTTTTGACGATATGGCGCGATCTGACCGGGTTGGACCGGGACCCGGATTGCTGCCTGATCAATTACTATGGCGAAGGTGCGCGGATGGGGATGCACCAGGACAAGGACGAGGCCAGCTTTGAGTGGCCCGTCTTGTCGATCAGTCTGGGTGATGCGGGTCTGTTTCGGATTGGGAACACGACGCGCGGCGGCAAGACGGAGTCGCTATGGCTGGAAAGTGGCGATGTGGTTGTGATGGGCGGTGCGGCGCGCCTGACCTATCACGGCGTGGATCGCATTCGTTTTGGATCATCAACGTTGTTGCCCAATGCGGGTCGCCTCAACCTGACCTGCCGCGTGGTGCGTTAACCGTAGTGCAAACGCGCCTGGGCAAAGGACAACAGCCGCTTGGTCTTTTCATCCCACAGATGCAGGCGGGCCGTCTTAAGGCTGTCGCGAATTGTCATGCGATTGATGTTCGCCAGATCCGCATGATCACGCAGGACTTGCGGCAGTCGGTAAAACGGCAGGCGGCTATACAGGTGGTGCACATGGTGGATGCCAATGTTTCCAGTGGCCCATTGCAGCACCTTGGGCAGCACATAGTGGGATGATCCGTGCAGTGCGGCGTGGTGCATCTGCCATTCCGGCTCCTCCTCCCAATGGGTCGTTTCGAACTGGTGCTGGACGTAGAACAACCAAACCCCAGCCGTCGCTGCCAAAATGGTGCTGGGCAGGAAAATCAAAACGATGGGCATCCAGCCACCAAAGTACAGGATCACCGCAAGGCCAAGGAGGATCCCGGCGTTGGTCGCCATGGCGCTTACCCAGTATTTGACATGTTCGGTAAAGCCCAAGGGCAGTCGGTTCTGCATCAGGAACAGATAGCTTGGCCCAAGACCAAACAGCACAACAGGGTTGCGATAAAGGCGGTAAAGCAGCCGATTGATGGCTGATAGCGCGTAATATTCGGTCACCGTCAGTGTGTGCACATCACCCATGCCACGCCGCCCCAGATTGCCCGAAGCACTGTGGTGCATGGAATGGGACCGTCGCCAGACATCATATGGCGTCAGGGTCAGCACGCCGATCACGCGTCCCAACCAGTCGCTGAGGTTCCGGCTTTTGAAGAATGCGCCATGCCCGCAATCGTGTTGAATGATGAACAGGCGCAGCAGAAAGGCCCCGTTCAGCAGGGCGATTGCAAATGTCAGCCAATAGCTGACCGATAGTGATGCCCACGCCAGAACCCAAAGAACAACGAAAGGGCCGATGGTGATCCCAAGCTCAAACCAACTGCGCAGGGCACTGGGCTCGCGATATTGAGAAAGGACCTTGATCCACTTCTGCGCAGCGCGCGTGTCAGTGGCAGCCTCGGAATGATGATCGAACATGCGCCTGCTTATTGTTGTTGTGGGCGGACATGCGTCCGGGCCTGTTGCATGGTTTCTATCAGGTCTGTTGCCTTTAGAAAATGGGCCTTGTTTGCGTTCACGGAAACTTATTTACCCGCGGCCACGGCGCGATATCAGCGCCGCGCCTCCCAACTTACAGAGGCATTCCGGCGTGTGTAAAATTCGCCCATCAGTCCGACCATGACCAGCACCACGCCGACCCAGAACGCGTATTCCCAGGATGAATAGCGCGGATTGTAGTTGATGAAGGCATAGCCCCGCGACTGGTCAATCGCGTGAAACAACGGGTTCCAATCGAACATCGCCAGCATAAAGCTGGGCAATGTATTCGCCACAAACATCTTGCCCGATGCAATCATGTTTGCGCGTTGATAAATCTGGGTAAAAACCCGCACAAATGTCGGAAACCAGGGTTTGACGGCCAACAGAACCAACCCGACCGCGACCCCTGTGAACCAGGCCAACAACAACATCCCGAAGGCCCCGAACGGTTGATCAACCTGTACGGGCACAAAAGCCACATGATAGATGAACAGGATCAGGAACAGCGATAGCACCTGAATATACAGCGCCCCGAACGCAGCCGAGCAGATCGAGATAATCGTGTTCATCGGGGCGTGTTGCATCATCGGACTTGCCGGCCCCTCGGACATGGCCACTGCACCCATTGCCTTGATGTGCGTCATGTAAAGGAAGATGCCCGTCATCAGGTACAGCAGGAAGTCCCCGCGGATCGAGGCCCCCTTGAGCCCAAGCACGGTGAACATGACATAAAAGGCGAGAACAAAGATTACCATCTGAAGGATGTTCATCCCGATGGCGAGGAAGGCGTTGTTATGCTCACGTCGGATGGACCGGACAATCGAGTGATAGACCAGTTCGGCCATTGCCAGGGCGGTGCCAAGCCCGGACTGCGGTTTGCGTGTGGATCGAAACATGGTCGTTGGGTGCCTCTGGCTTGCGCGATCTTTGCACGGAATTCTTGCCGTTCCGTTAGCACGCAAGCATAAGGGGGTCGCATCACTTTTTCAACAAATGCCCGCCCGAGGACAACTTTTATGACCTATGACGCTCTGATCCCCGTGATCCGCCGCCTTGCTCTTGAGGCCGGGGACAAGATCATGGAGATCTACAACTCGGATGATTTCGAGGTAAAGATGAAGTCCGATAACAGCCCCGTAACGGCGGCAGACGAAGCGGCAGATGTGATCATCTCGGACGGTTTGCGCGCCGCTTTTCCCGATGTGATGCTTGTCACCGAAGAGCAGGCGGCCACCCATACCACCACAGGCGATACTTTCCTGATTGTGGACCCACTGGATGGCACCAAGGAATTTGTGCATCGCCGTGGCGATTTTACGGTCAATATCGCGCTTGTCGAAGGTGGTGTACCAACCCGTGGTGTTGTCTATGCTCCTGCTCGGGGGCGGATGTTCTTCACCCAATCGGATGGTCAGTCTGTTGAGGAAACCGGCGCGTTTGACAAGTCGTCCGTGGGTGATCTGACCCCGATCAAAGTCGCCAACAGTGACAATGGCGCACTGCTTGTCGTCGCTTCCAAATCGCATCGGGATCAGGCGACCGATGAATACATCAACAAATATACGGTCAAGGATATGAAAAGTGCGGGCTCGTCCCTCAAGTTCTGCCTGATTGCGACGGGGGAGGCAGACATCTATCCCCGCGTGGGGCGCACGATGGAGTGGGATACCGCTGCTGGTCATGCGGTGCTGTCCGGTGCGGGTGGTGCCGTTGTCCGCTTTGATGACCATAGCCCGTTGCGATATGGGAAGGATGGGTATGCCAACCCGTTTTTCATCGCCTATGCGCCTGCTGTTGAATTGAAACCTGCCTGATGTCTGTTCTGATTGTCATCCCGGCCCGCTATGCCTCGTCCCGCTATCCCGGCAAGCCGCTTGTGCCTTTGACCGGGGCGGCAGGTGCGGCGCAGACGTTGATCGAACGCAGCTGGCGCGCGGCCACCGCGGTGGATGGCGTTGATCGGGTCGTGGTTGCCACAGACGATGACCGCATTCGGGATGCCTGCGCGGTGTTCGGGGCCGAAGTTGTGATGACTTCCGAAGCATGCGGCAATGGCACGGAGCGTTGCGCCGAAGCGCATGCGGTGCTGGGCAAAGGATACGACATCGTAGTGAATTTGCAGGGCGACGCCCCGTTGACCCCGCATTGGTTCATCGAAGGGCTGGTGAGCGGCTTGCGCGCCGCACCCAATGCGGAAATCGCGACCCCTGTGTTGCGCTGCGACGGCGCGACGCTGACCGGATTCCTTGAGGACCGCAAGGCAGGTCGCGTCGGGGGCACAACAGCCGTATTCGGGGCGGGTGGTGCCGCGCTCTATTTCTCCAAAGAGGTGATCCCCTACACCAATGCAACCTATGCGGCCGACGCTGATACGCCGGTGTTCCACCACGTTGGTGTTTATGCCTACCGCCCGGGTGCACTTGCCGCCTATCCCGACTGGCCCGTCGGCCCGCTTGAGCAGCTTGAGGGGTTGGAGCAGTTGCGCTTTCTTGAAAACGGGCGACAGGTCCTATGCGTCGAGGTTGAGGCCAAGGGCCGCCAGTTCTGGGAATTGAACAATCCCCAGGACGTGCCCAAGATCGAACAGATGATGGCGGAAATGGGTCTGGAATGACCCACCCGCCAGTCAGCGTTGTGGTTGTCAGCCGCGACCGGCCTGATGCGCTGTGCCGCTGTCTGACGGGTCTGCTGCAAGTCCAATATTCGCCCTTTGAGGTGGTTGTGGTCACCGACAAGGCGGGGCGTGACGCGATTGCGGGTTTTGCCGACCAGATCAAGATTGTTCCTTTCGAGGACTCCAACATTTCGATGGCCCGCAATTTGGGGGTCAGCCACGCGGCGGGTGACATCGTCGCCTTTATTGATGATGATGCGGTGCCTGAACCGAGTTGGCTGCACCACCTCATTGCACCTGCCGAACAGCGCGATGTGGCGGCGATGGGTGGATTTGTGCGAGGGCGCAACGGGATTTCATTTCAGTGGCGCGCGCAGAGTGTGGACGCGACGGGTCGCGCACAGCCTATCCCGTTGGAAGGTGATCAAGCGGTTGTTTTGACCCCACTTGGCACGCGCGCGGCCAAAACCGAGGGGACAAATATGGCGGTCCGCCGCGATGTGCTGGTGGACCTCGAAGGATTTGATCCCGGCTTTGCCTTCTATCTGGACGAGACGGATTTGAACCTGCGTTTGGCCAAGGTGGGTTATGCCACCGCTCTGGTCCCGCTGGCCGAAGTGCATCATGGTTTTGCTGCCAGCCCCCGCCGTCGCCCTGACCGTGTGCCGCGCGATCTGTTTGATATCGGGGCCAGTTGGGGTGTCTTTCAGCGCAAGCATATGACCCAAGACGGGCGCGCCGCCCATTGGCACCGGGTGCAACGTACCGAGCGCATACGTCTGCTGCGTCACATGGTGAGTGGTCGATTGTTGCCGGGGGATGTGGCGCGGTTGATGCGAAGCCTCGATGCCGGATATGCCGAGGGCCAAACCCGTGCCCGTGGAGGGGCACAGATCGCGCGGAGCCCGATCTCGGCGTTTCTTCCAGTGATGTCGCCACCTCGGCAAAGTATTGTTATAAAAGGAAGATTATTTCAGGCCAGCCGTCTGCGGCAGGAAGCGGCACGGCGCGCCGAGGCCGGTGAGATCGTGACGTTGATCCTGCTGTCGCCGACTGCGCTTTACCATCATGTCAGGTTTGACCCTCGTGGATTTTGGGAACAGTGCGGCGGCCTGTTCGGTAAATCCGAGCGGACAGACCCGCTGGTGCGCCTTGCCGCATTCCGGAAACGATGCGACCAAGAAGTGGCGCGGGTTGCGGTACAACGGCTGATCTGCACATAAATTTGGCGCGTCTTGGCAACAGTCCGCCAGATGTCGCCACCCTTGCTCAATTAGGCATTCTTTGTGCACACTCTAGTTGTATGGGTGAACCGAACCGGTTTTTCCGGTAAAAAAGATCAAAGTGAGGTTTGTTATGCGCAAAAAGTTGACCAAGGCGATTTTCCCTGTGGCCGGTTTGGGAACGCGGTTTTTGCCAGCAACCAAGTCGGTGCCCAAAGAGATTATGACGTTGGTGGATCGCCCGCTGATCCAATACGCCATCGACGAAGCGCGGGCGGCCGGTATCAAGGAATTCATCTTTGTCACATCACGCGGCAAGGGTGCGCTTGAGGATTACTTTGATCATGCCCCGACCCTTGAGCAAGAGTTGCGCAAAAAGGGCAAGACCGAGCTTCTTGAGATTCTCAAGGACACGAATATGGACAGCGGCGCGATTGCCTATATCCGCCAGCACAAGGCCCTCGGGCTTGGGCACGCGGTCTGGTGTGCCCGCCGCCTGATCGCGAATGAACCCTTTGCCGTGATCCTGCCTGATGATGTCATCGCCGCTGAAAAGCCCTGTTTGCAACAGATGGTCGAAGCCTATGAAGAAACGGGCGGCAATGTCGTGGCTGCGATGGAAGTCCCCCCGGAAAAGACCTCGTCTTACGGTGTACTCGATATCGGTGAAGACATGGGCCAGATGGTCAAGGTCAAGGGGATGATTGAAAAGCCTCCCGCCGAAGAGGCCCCCTCGAACCTCGCCGTGATTGGTCGTTATATCCTGACCCCGTCGGTGCTGCGGTCGCTGAACCAGATGAAATCGGGCGCGGGTGGAGAGATTCAGCTGACGGATGCGATTGCCAACGAAATTGGCGGCGACGACGGTGTTTATGGCTATCGCTTCCGGGGTCAGCGCTTTGACTGCGGTTCAAAGGCCGGTTTTTTGCAGGCCACTGTTTCGTTCGGGTTGGCGCGCGCGGAATTGCGTGGCGACTTGCTTGGGTATATCCGTGACATTGTCCAGATGGACAAAGCAGCGGAATAAGGCGAGGCGTTAAGTGCAGCATGTATTGGTAACGGGCGGTGCGGGCTATATCGGCTCGCACGCATGCAAGGCATTGCGCGCGGCTGGGTTTGTTCCTGTTACCTATGACAATTTGGAAACCGGATGGCAGGACGCGGTGAAGTTTGGCCCGTTTGAACAGGGCGATCTGTTGGATCGCGCGCGCCTTGATGCTGTGTTTACCAAATTTGCACCCGTTGCTGTCATGCACTTTGCCGCTCTCAGCCAGGTTGGTGAAAGCATGCGAGAGCCGGGGCGCTACTGGCGCAACAACGTGCTTGGCTCTCTGACGCTGATCGAGGCGGCGACTGCCGCCGGGTGTCTGGATTTCGTGTTTTCGTCGACCTGTGCGACCTATGGTGATCAGGACAACGTCGTGCTGGATGAAAACAGTACGCAACATCCGATCAATGCCTATGGCGCGTCCAAGCGCGCAATCGAGGATATGTTGCGCGATTTTGAGGTCGCGCATGGTTTGCGCCATGTGATCTTTCGCTATTTCAACGTGGCAGGCGCGGACCCCGAAGGAGAGGTCGGCGAATTCCACGAACCGGAGACCCATCTGATCCCCCTGATGCTGGATGCGATTGCGGGCAAGCGGGGTGCGTTGACAGTCTATGGCACCGACTATGACACACCCGATGGCACCTGTATCCGCGATTATGTCCATGTCTGTGATCTAGTGGACGCGCATGTGCTGGGGCTGAAGTGGTTGCAGGATGGCAAAGGCAGCCGTGTGTTCAACCTTGGCACCGGGTCGGGGTTTTCGGTACGCGAGGTTATTGATCACTCGCGTGCGGTTACGAACCAAGTAGTTCCGTATGTCGATGGGGCCCGTCGCGCTGGCGACTGCACCAAGCTGGTGTCGGGATCAACCCGCGCCGAGGCTGAATTGGGATGGACCCCGACCCGTTCAACCCTCGAAACGATGATCGCCGACGCGTGGAGATGGCATCAAACTGGCCACTACAACACATAAACCGCTGCCTGCACGTGTGCTTGATCTGACCCGACTGATGCGCCGGGCCGGTAGGGTGCTGACGGGGGTGGACAGGGTCGAGCTTGCCTATGCGCGAGCGCTGCTTGCCGATCCGGTGCCCGTGTTCGGGCTGATCCGGGCGCGCCTAGGCTATATCCTTTTGGATCAGAACGGTATGGTGGACCTCTTGCCGTCACTTTCCGGCTCTGTTGGTTCATCGGATGCCCAAATATCGACTGCATGGGAGGTTGCGCGTCGTGCATCCGTCGGTCGTGTGCCCCCCTTTTTGCTCAGGCGCATGCTGCGCAGGCGGGTCCCTCAGGGGTTCGCTTATGTGAATGTTGGTCACTCCAATCTGACGCCGAGGGTACTGGATTCGGTGAAAGCCGTTGGTGCTTCTTGTGCAGTAATGATCCATGATGTTATCCCGCTCGACTTTCCGGAGTATCAGCGTGAGGGAAGCGTGCCCGCATTTGCCGAAATGGTCGCGCGCGTTGAGGCTTATGCCGACGTTGTTATTTATAACTCCGAACATACGCGCGAGCAGACCGAGGCACGGTTTGCAACGCTGCCCAAGGCGATTGTTGCGCATCTGGGAACAGACGTGGTTCGCCCCGAGCCAGATACGCTGCCTGCCGGGCTGCCGCCCAACGCCCCCTATTTCGTATGTATCGGTACGATTGAGCCGCGCAAGAACCACGCTTTCCTGCTGGATATCTGGGAGCAGATCGGGCCGGATGCGCCCTCTCTTGTGCTCGCAGGCAGCCGAGGCTGGCGCAATAAGGACGTATTTGACCGGCTGGACAGACTTGCCGATGATGTCCTCATTCAAGAAGTGCACGGTCTGGATGATGGCGCATTGGCGGCGTTGGTTCAGCGCTCCAGTGGGGTCTTGTTTCCCAGCCACGCCGAAGGATTCGGGTTGCCTGCCACCGAAGCGGCGGCTTTGGGGGTGCCGTTGATCGTGAATGATTTGGCCGTGTTCCGGGAAATCCTTGGCGATATTCCCATTTACGCAAGCGTTTCAGATCGTTATCTGTGGATCAGCAAGATCAAAGAGTTGGCCGAAGCAGACCCTGATACGCCAAGACCACCTCAGTTTCAGCCGCCCACATGGGACGCACATTTCAAGATTGTGTTAAGGTTGACCTGATAGGCGACACATGGGCCGGCAAGACGGCAGGTAAAGGGACGGAGCAGGTTGGGCGCTTGGCAGTCATATCGGCTGAGGCTTCAGCGCAAGCGCTGGCGCATTCGTGCGTTCCGCAAGCGACGCGAACTGGGTCGTGTCGTCAATCGCACCGAACAAATCCGGCCCAGTGACCTTCTGTGCTTTTCCACTCTGCGCAACGAGTTGGTGCGGCTACCATATTTCCTCGAATATTACCGCGAGATGGGGATCAATCATTTCCTGATCGTGGACAATAATAGTACCGATGGGTCCGTCGATTATCTTGCGGCCCAACCCGATGTGTCCGTCTGGTCGGCCAAGGGCAGCTACAAACGCGCGCGGTTCGGTGTTGATTGGTTGAACTGGTTGCAGATGAAATATGGCCACAGCCACTGGAATCTGGTGGTCGATCCGGACGAATTTCTGGTCTACCCGTTCTGTGACACCCGGCCTCTGCGGGCGCTGACCGACTGGCTTGATGCGTCGTCGATCAAGTCATTTTCCGCTATGCTGCTGGATATGTACCCCAAGGGGCGGCTGGACGAACACCCTTACCAGGCCGGGCAGAACCCGATGGAGATTGCCAGCTGGTTTGACAGCGGCAACTATACGATCGCCCGCAATAAGCGGTTTGGAAATCTTTGGATTCAAGGTGGGCCGCGTGCGCGCGTCTTCTTTCCGAACGAACCGGAACGTGCACCTGCATTGAACAAGATCCCATTAGTGAAATGGGATCGCCGCTATGCCTATGTCAGTTCGACCCACATGTTGCTGCCGCGTGGCCTGAATCAGGTCTATGACGAATGGGGGGGCGAAAAGGCGTCGGGCGTACTGCTCCATGCCAAGTTCCTTGATACCTTCAACACCAAAGCCGCCGAGGAGTTGGAGCGCAAGCAACACTATGCGGCGTCGGTGGAATACAAGGCCTATGCCGACACAATGCGGGATGATCCCGATCTGTGGTGCAAGTGGTCCGAAAAGTACATCAATTGGCGCCAACTTGAGATTTTAGGCCTTATGTCCAAAGGGAACTGGGCATGACCGTCGGGATTGTCATGCTGGTGCACACCGCGCTGGATCGCGCTGAACAAGCTGCACGGCATTGGGCGGCGGGCGGCTGTCCGGTTGTCATTCACGTGGATGCGGCGGTGCCGCGCAAGACCTATGTCGCCTTTACTCGCGCGCTGGCGGATGTGCCTGCAATTCAGTTCTCAAGACGCTATCGGTGCGAATGGGGAACATGGGGCATCGTGGCAGCCAGCCAAGCCGCGTCTGAACTGATGTTGGATCAGTTCAGTGATGTGCGGCATGTCTATCTGGCATCTGGATCCTGCCTGCCGCTGCGCCCGGTCGAAGAGTTGGTGGAATATCTGGCTGAACGCCCTCGCACCGACTTTATCGAAAGTGCGACCACATCGGATGTTCCGTGGACTGTTAGCGGATTGGATCACGAGCGGTTCACGTTACGCTTTCCGTTTTCCTGGAAACGGCAGCGGGTGTTGTTCGATCGTTATGTTGAATTGCAACGCTTACTCAGGATGAAGCGGAAAGTTCCGGCTGGGCTGGTGCCTCACATGGGCAGCCAATGGTGGTGTCTGACGCGGCAGACCTTGTCGGCGATTTTGCAGGGTCCGGACCGGCGCGAACATGATGCGTATTTCCGGCAGGTCTGGATCCCGGATGAAAGTTATTATCAAACGCTGGCCCGCCAATATTCGACCAATATCGAAAGTCGCTCGCTGACCCTGTCCAAGTTCGATTTTCAGGGCAAACCGCATATTTTCTATGATGATCATTTGCAGCTTTTGCGCCGCTCGGATTGCTTCGTGGCGCGCAAAATCTGGCCGCATGCGAACCGTCTTTATGAGGCGTTTCTGACCGACCCTGCCGGTGCGATGAAACAGACTGAGCCGAACCCGGGCAAGATTGACCGCATTTTTGCCAAAGCGGTTGAGCGACGCACGCGCGGGCGGCCGGGTCTGTATATGCAAAGCCGGTTTCCGAATGAAGATTGGGAAAACGGTGTCACCGCCGCCCCTTATTCGGCCTTTCAGGGCTTTACCGAGATTTTCGAGAATTTTGAGCCTTGGTTGGCCAAGGCGACCGGGGCGCGCGTACATGGCCATATCTTTGATCCCGAGACGGTCGAATATGCCGAAGGTCAAACCACATTGAACGGCGCGCTGGGCAACAGCGCAAAGGCGCGCGATTATAATGCCAACGCCTTTCTGGCCAACCTGATCTGGAACACGCGCGGTGAGCGGCAGTGTTTTCAATACGGGCCTGCTGACAATCAGGACGTGATCTGGCGGATCGCAAAAGATCCCAATGCGCAGGTGTCGGTGATTTCAGGTGCGTGGGCGGTGCCGCTTTTCCGCTCGAACCGAAATTTCCTTGATATCCGCAAGGAAGCCGCACGCTTGCAAAAGAACGAAAGTGACCATTTGGACGTGCTGCGCTCGCCCTATGCCAAGGCGCGGATTCGCATCTGGACGATGGCCGAATTTATCGAAGCGCCGATGGAGCCGTTGCAGGGCATTCTGGACGAGATTGGCCAGACACAGACCCGCCGGCTGGCTGAAGTGCCTAAGATGGTTGACCTCACCGGCTTTGGTCAATTCCTCCAAAACCTCAAGAACCAAGGAATGCACCCCTATTTGATGGGTGATTTTCCGGTGGCGCTCGGTCACGAACCTGCGCAAGATCGCCCTCGCAAACCCTATTTGGTGCGATAATCGGTCATGGCGCAATTCGACTATTTTGTTGTGTTCGCAGAGATGCGCACAGGCTCGAATTTTCTGGAATCCAACCTGAACGCCTTTGACGGGATCGCCTGTCACGGCGAGGCGTTCAATCCGCATTTTATTGGCTATCCGAATGTTGACCATATTCTGGAGGTTGATCAAGCAACGCGCGATGCGGACCCAAAGCATCTGTTGCGGGCGATCAAGAAAACGCCGGAATTGAGCGGCTTTCGGTACTTTCACAACCATGATGAACGCATATTCGATCACATCATGAACGACCCGAAATGCGCCAAAATCGTGCTGACCCGCAACCCAGTCGACAGCTATGTGTCGTGGAAAATTGCCATAGCGACGGGCCAGTGGAAGCTGACGGATGCCAAGGCGCGCAAGGATGGTAAAGCCGAGTTTGTGGCTGATGAGTTCGCCGCCCATCTGTCTGATTTGCAGGCGTTTCAGGTCAGATTGCTGAACCGTTTGCAAGTGTCCGGGCAGACCGCGTTTTATATCGCCTATGAGGATTTGCAGAACGTCGATGTGATGAACGGGCTGTCCAAATGGCTGGGCGTCGGAACGGAGCTTGAGGCGCTGGACAAGAACCTCAAGGTCCAAAACCCAAGTGCACTGTCTGACAAGGTCAGCAATTTTGGCCAGATGACCGAGGCGCTGTCTGGCCTCGATCCTTTCAACCTGACACGCACGCCCAATTTCGAACCGCGCCGTGGTGCTGCGGTGCCCACCTATTTCGCGAGTGAAACAAGCCCGCTTTTGTACCTCCCGATCCGCGGGGGGCCAGTGGACCCCGTGGTGCATTGGTTGCGTCTGCTCGATAAGGGGCGGGGCGGGCAGCCCGGTTCGAAACTGTCCCAAAATGATCTGCGGGACTGGATGCGTGCCCATTCCGGTCATCGCGCGTTTTCGGTGCTGCGCCACCCGCTTGCGCGGGCGCACGCTGTATTCTGCCATCGTATTCTGAGCATTGAAAAGGGATCATATGGCGGTATTCGCAGCACACTGGCCAAACGGTATAAACTGCCGCTACCTGCTGATCCGCATGATCCAAGCTATGACAAGACCGCGCATCGCGACGCCTTCGTCGCATTCCTGAAGTTTTTGAAACCCAATCTTGCCGGGCAAACAGCGGTGCGGGTTGATCCTGATTGGGCCAGTCAGGTCAAAATTGTCGAGGGGTTTGCTGAGTTTGTGCTGCCGGATCGGCTGATGCGGCATGATACACTGGCCCATGAGTTGGCCGAATTGTCTGCGATGGCGGGGATCACATCCGCACCGGCATTGCCGGACACGACACCAGACCGTCCGTATGCGTTGAGCGATATTTACGACGCCGAAATAGAGCGGTTGGTGCGCAATGCCTATGGGCGCGACTATCTTATGTTCGGATTTGAGGATTGGCAGTCGGGATAGCTGCCGATCTGTCAGGCAGCCTGGGCCGGTTGCGCTTCGTTCAGGATGGCGAACAGGGTCGAGGCGTCAGGGTTCGCGCGCAACTTCGTGCATACGCCCTGATCGCGC
The DNA here is from genome assembly GCF_947497045.1 of uncultured Tateyamaria sp. GTDB lineage: Bacteria > Pseudomonadota > Alphaproteobacteria > Rhodobacterales > Rhodobacteraceae > Tateyamaria. Next base: position 107,312 of record NZ_CANMEU010000008.1, read on the forward strand.
AAAGTGCGTGACACAAGGGCCAGCGCCTTGAGGTGTTCGACACCCGCCTCTTCCGGTGCAAACAGCGCAAAGGCGATGTCGACAGGCTGACGATCCACAGAATCAAAATCAATCGGCTTGTCGAGCAGCACAAATGCGCCGATCACGTTCGAAATGCCGTCAATCCGCGCATGTGGCAGCGCCACGCCGTGGCCCACGCCGGTTGGTCCAAGCGCCTCGCGGGCCAGCAGCGATTCTACGACTAATCCCGCGTGCATGTCATAGGCTCCCTGCACAAGATCGCCGATCTCGTGCAAAAGCCGTTTCTTGGACGAGGCGGAGGTGACAACCTTGACCGCTTCGGGTTTCAGAAGAGTTCCAAAATCCATTCTGCTCTCATCATTGGTGACCCGTACAGGCCCCTGCTTTTACGGGTCTATCCAGCCGATATTGCCATCATCACGGCGATATACGACGTTTAGCCCGTCTTTGCCTTCCTTTCGGAACACCAGTACTGGGGCCCCGACCAATTCCATCTGCATCACCGCTTCACCAACAGACAGGGATGGGATGTTGGTTTCCATCTCGGCCACGATGATCGGTTGCAGGCTTTCGGGCTCTGAGTCGTCCGACCCTGCATCAGAGGCGAGGATATACGAGGACGCGCCAGAGAGTTCAACCGGCTGCGCGCGCTCTTTGTGGTGGTCCTTGAGGCGGCGTTTGTAGCGACGTAATTGCTTTTCCATCTTTTCGGAACAGGCATCAAAAGCTGCATATATTTCAGTGGCATGGGCCTTGGCTTGGGCCGTCAACCCGGTCGACAAATGTACCGTCGCCTCGCAGACAAACTCATGGGCGGACTTCGAAAACACCACATTGGCATTTGTGGGTCGTTCTGCATATTTCTGCACAACCGTGCCCAGATCGTCCCGTACATGGGTCTGTAATGCGTCGCCGATGTCGATTTGTTTGCCACTGATTTGGTATTGCATACTTTCTCCTTCAGTTTAATCCGTGCCGACACCAAAACGGACCACGCGGGCGTGATCCGAAACCAAGTGTCAGATAAACGGAAATGGCGTGGCTGTTGCCTGATCCTGTCGGCACGCAAACCGCGCGGCGTGTCGTATGAGGATCTGGGACAGCATCAAAGCCATGCCCCATTGCACGCCAAAAGGGCATGACCTGTCAATGAAAAGCGCACCTGATCTGCGCCTGTCCGCTTACTGAATACGAAAATTTTCACCCAAATAGACGCGACGCACATTTTCGTTTTGCACCACGTCTTGGGGGGTGCCCGACATCAAAACCTGCCCGTCGTGCAGAATATAGGCACGGTCCACAATTTCAAGCGTTTCGCGCACGTTGTGATCGGTGATCAGTACCCCGATGCCCCGTTTTTTCAGGTCCGCCACAAGGTTGCGGATATCCCCGACCGAGATTGGGTCGACCCCCGCAAAGGGTTCATCCAGCAGCAGATATTTCGGGTTCGCCGCCAGTGATCGTGCAATTTCCACCCGCCTGCGTTCCCCGCCTGACAAGGCCAGCGCAGGGGCGCGCCGCATGTGTTCGATGGAGAATTCGCTGAGTAACTCTTCGAGCCGCTCGCGTCGTTTGTGGCGATCCGGTTCGGTGATGTCCAAAATGGCGAGGATGTTGTCCTGCACCGTAAGTCCGCGGAAAATACTCATTTCCTGCGGTAAATAACCGATTCCCATCTGGGCGCGCCGATACATCGGCAACATGGTGACATCTGCACCATCCAGTGTGACGGTGCCCCCCTCGGGTGTGACAAGGCCTGCCACTGCATAGAAGGTTGTTGTTTTGCCCGATCCGTTTGGTCCAAGCAGGGCGACAACCTCGCCCCGGCTCAGCTCCATCGAAAAGTCGCGGATCACCAGTTTCTTGCGATAGGATTTGCGCAGGTGCGAAATCTTGAGTCCGGACGTGCCGTCAGCAACGGTCAGCTTGGGCTTGGCCATTATTCATTACCGGATTGCAGGATGGATTTGACCCGGCCCTGAACACGTGCAGTCCCATCATCAAGTTGGATTGTCGCCTTGTCGCCCGAGATGGCGCTTTGGCCCTGCGTCATCAATACGTCGCCCGTCATCACGATCACGCCAGTGTCGATGCTGTAATCGGCACGCTGCGCTTCGGCGGCATCCGGGCCGGACACGACCGTGACCCCGCCTGTGGCCTCAAGCCGTTCGATACCGGCCCGGTCCTCAAGATAAATGACCAATACGCGCGGCGCGGACAGGCGCATTTCGCCTTGCCCGATCACCACATTTCCGGTGAACAACGCGGCCCCGGTGTCCTGGTTTACGTTCAATTCATCCGCCGTTACCTCGACCGGGGCCGAGGTGTCTTGCTGGATCGTTCCAAAGGCAACCTGCGTGCCTTGTGCAAATAGCGGTGTTGTGAGGCCCAATAGGGCAAAGCAGGCAAATGCGCGAAAAAACGTCACTGATTGTATCACTCTTCTGACTTATTGGGATCATATACCAGCTTCACCCCGTTTGTGAAAATCAAATGGGCGTTTTCTGCACCCTCACGCCGTTCAAACCGCATTTTGCCCGCATCAAGATCCCCAAGCGGGCCTGTTCCGGCAATTGGTCCAGGTGATTCCACCACCAAGGTGTCAAATTCCGCGTCCAACCTGTCGGTTGTCAGCCGGTACCCTGTCGATGTGGTGATCACGACATTTCCTTCAAGGGTGGAGGCACCGCCCTTGACGTCAAACCGCCCGGAGTCCGAAAACAACACCACGCGCGTGCCCGAGACGAGGTCGATCTGGGCCGACATGTCGGTGACTGCATTGTCTAACTCGCTCAGCGTGGACATGGCGGAGGCCGCGATCGACACTTGGTCGCCATCTTCGGTGGTGCCGGAAAAGAAGGGCGCGGTGACTTGTTGGCCGCGCAGCTTTTCCTCAATCTCTTCATCGGCAAAGGGCATGTCAGCGACCGGATCAATCGTGCGTGACAGCAAAAACAAAGTGGACAGCAGCGCCAACGCAGTCAGCGGCAGCAGTACTTTGAGCCAGGCAATGATCTGCGAATAGCGGTCCATGCGTGCCTTTTATCCCAGGCCCACCCGCAGGCAATCGTGGATGTGGATCAACCCAAGGGGCGGCCCATCTGTGCCCGGATCACGTGCAAACAGGCAGGTTACGGGCCGCTCTCCGGTAAGACCGTTCATAATCCCGACCGCCTCTTGCGCCAGGACGTTGGGGTCAATGGTACGCGGCGATCTGGTCATCACGTCCTGTGCGGTTAGGTCCAGCAAGCGGTTGCTCATGTGTCGGCGCAAGTCACCGTCGGTGATGATGCCGGCAAGCGATCCGATACTGTCCAAAACCCCCACGACACCGAACCCCTTTTGGCTGATTTCGATCAACGCTTCGGGCATGGATGTGTCAACGGATACCAATGGCAACGCCGCACCGCTGTGCATCAGATCTGACACACGGGTCAATTGCGCACCCAATTTGCCGCCGGGATGGAAGTCGCGGAAATGTTCGGCCGTGAATGCGCGGTGTTTCATAATGGCGACCGCCAGCGCGTCGCCCATCGCCAGCGTCAATGTGGTTGAGGTGGTTGGCACAACCCCGGTTCCACAGGCTTCGCCCAGATCAGGTAATCGCAGAACCACATCGCATTGACTGCCAAGCGCACTGTTTGGTGCCGTGGTGATCCCCACCAGCGGGATGTCAAAGCGCCGCGTGAAGGCGATGATATTGGCCAGCTCCGGCGCTTCGCCGGAGTTCGAGATCGCGAGCACCACGTCCGTCCGCGTGACCATACCCAGATCGCCGTGACTGGCTTCGGCCGGATGCACAAATTGCGCAGGGGTGCCTGTGCTTGCGAGCGTTGCAGCGATCTTGCGCGCGATGTGACCTGATTTGCCGATGCCGGTGACGATCACCCGCCCCTTGGCGTTCAAGAGCAGATCAACACCCGCGCGGAACGTATCGTCAAGGGCGTCGGCAAGCGTCATCAACGCCTCCGCCTCGGTCCGGATCACGCTGCGTGCAGTGTCTATGAAAGGGGTCGCACTGGTCATGAGTGGGCGAAGATGTCTGTATCGGGCCAGCCGATCAGGTCCAGATTGGCCCGCATCGGCAGGAAGTCAAAGCAGGCCTGCGCGACGTCCATGCGCCCTTCGCGTACCAGCCGCTTGTTCAACTCATCGCGCAGCTTGTGCAGATACAGCACATCCGATGCGGCGTATTCCAGTTGCGCATCGCTTAGGATGTCTGCGCCCCAATCGCTGGATTGCTGTTGTTTCGAGATGTCGATTTGCAGCAATTCCTGAAGCAGGTTTTTCAACCCGTGCCGGTCGGTATAGGTGCGGATCAATCGGCTGGCGATCTTGGTGCAGTAGACGGGCGCGGTTACCGCGCCGAACGCATTTTGCATCGCCGCGATATCGAACCGACCAAAGTGAAACAGCTTGAGCACATCCGGATCGGTCAGCAGCTTGCACAGGTTTGGCGCAGTGGGCTGGCCCTTCTTGATCTGCACGATATGGGCATGTCCGTCACCGCCGGACAGTTGCACAACGCACAACCGATCTCGGTGGGGGTGCAGCCCCATGGTTTCACAATCAATGGCGACGATCGGCCCCAGATCGAGGTCATCAGGCAAGTCGGAGATATGCAGATGGTTTGTCATGCCTCCGCTATAGCCGTTGGCGCGGGGTTGGGAAAGCGTGGTTTAGGGGGCCTTGATCGCATCAAGGGCGGGTCGCGCGAAACGGTCCAGCACCTCGGTGACACGTGCGCGGCAATCGTGCCCGTGCCAGTTTGCGGAATGTGCGGTGCGCGGCAGATCGGCATGTTTCAACGTCAGTCGCCGCCACGCATGCACGACCATGACACGCAAGACCGCGATATCGAGAGGCGCAAGTGATGGGCCGTCCAGATCAATATCGTGCAGCGCGTGATGCAATACCCGGTAACCCTCGCGCAGATCCGGGCTTTCGTGTTGCGGGCCAAGCCAATCTGGCAGACCCGTCGGGGTAAGCTGCATGGCATCCGCGGGCATCGGTGTGCTGTTGTTGCACAGGAACACACGATCAGACACTTGCACGAACTGCGTCGGGTCAAGATCTGCGCGTGCCGTTTGCGTCATAATCAGGAGCGCCGTTGAGGACATATCAGAGGGTCTGCCATAGATGCGTGGCTGCGCGGCTGCACTGTCCCGCTGCCCTTTTTCCGTAAGACTGTGCTGACTGATCCGTCCATTCTTTTGAGATGTGATCCAACCGTCACTGCGCAGCCGGTGCAGGGCCACCCGCGTGGCTTCGGGTTTGATCCCGATCTGGGCCATGATCAGCGATAGTGTCGGCCCATCAAGCGGTTGGTCCGGTGCGAGATCGCCAAAAATGGTCACAAGCAGGGACCAGACGCGAATGGACCCGGACTCCGTCAGCCTTTGAATGGTGCGTGCGTAACTGTCAGGCATTCATGGTCAGCAACTCGTATTCGGCCACCGCCTCATCGTCTTGATTGGTCAGCGTGACGTGCCAGCGCACCTCGCCATAGGCAGCCGTGCGCGGTGTCTTGGCCTTGACCGTCAGATGGACCTTGATGCTGTCACCTGCCTGCACAGGTTTCACGAACCGCAAGTTGTCGAGGCCAGTGTTTGCAAGAACGGGGCCGGGATCGGGGTGTACAAACAGCCCCGCGGCAAAGCTGAGCAGCAGATAGCCGTGCGCGACCCGCCCCGGAAAGAATGGGTTGGCCTGTGCGCCATCCTCGTCCATGTGGGCATAGAACGTGTCGCCCGTGAAATGCGCAAAGGTGTCGATATCGTCCAGCGTGATCGTGCGGGATTTAGATGCCAGCGTGTCGCCAATTGCGAGATCGGCGTAAGGCCGCGTAAAGGGGTGCAGCTTGCCGGTTGTTTTTGCGGCTCCCGAGACCCATTGGCCCGTGATCCCGCTCAGGATGTCGGGGCTGCCTTGGATCGCGGTGCGTTGCATATAGTGCGTGACTGCGCGGATGCCGCCCAACTCTTCACCGCCGCCCGCGCGACCCGGCCCGCCATGGGTCATGTGCGGCAGTGGTGCTCCATGGCCCGTCGCCTCGGCCAATGAGTCCCGGTTGTTGAAGTACAGCCTGCCGTGAAAACATGCAGAGGCCATGGTGATATCGCGCGCGATATCCGCGTCCCGCGTGATCACCGAGGCCACAAGCGATCCCTTGCCCCGATCGAGCAGTGTCACCACATGGTCAAGGTCGCGATAGGGCATGATGGTCGAGACCGGGCCAAATGCCTCAACATCATGCACCGCTTGGGCTGTGTCCGGGTCGGGGCAATGAAACAGCATCGGCGGCAGAAACGCGCCTTTGCTCTGCGTCATTGCAAAATTTTCGGGGTCGCCGAATACCTGTTCAGCCTCTTGACCAAGTTGATCTGCTTTTGTCAGAACGTCCGTTTTTTGCCTGTTAGAGACCAATGCGCCCATATCTGTCGCAGCTTCACGCGGGTTGCCGATGGTAATTTTTGCCAGATGATCGGTCAACGCATGGATGACCGGATCGACATGTGCCTGTGGCACCATGATGCGGCGGATGGCCGTGCATTTCTGCCCCGCCTTGGTTGTCATCTCACGCCCAACTTCCTGCACAAACAAATCGAATTCCGGCGTGTCAGGGGCTGCATCAAGGCCAAGGACCGAGGCGTTGAGGCTGTCTTGTTCCACCGTAAACCGCACCGCATTCGACAGTAGGTTCGGGTTGGCCCGCAAGGTGCGTGCGGTATCTGCTGATCCGGTAAAGGTCACGACGTCCTGGCAATCAAGGTGATCCAAAAGGTCGCCCACTCCGCCTGCAATCAATTGCAACGCGCCATTGGGCAACAGCCCGCTTTCGATGATCAGGCGCACGCAGGCTTCGGTCACATAAGAGGTTGCAGTGGCAGGTTTGATGATCGCAGGGACCCCAGCCAACAGCGACGGCGCGAGTTTCTCAAGCACGCCCCATACCGGAAAGTTGAAGGCATTGATGTGCAGGGCAACACCTTGCAGAGGCGTGCAAATATGTTGGCCGATAAATTGACCATCGCGCCCGAGCTGTTCAATCCCACCATCCAGATACACGCGCCCATCTGGCATTTCGCGCCGTCCTTTGGACGCAAACACAAGCATCGTGCCGATGCCGCCGTCGATATCGATCAGGTGATCTGACTGCGTCGCGCCGGTGTCAAAGCTGAGGTCATAGAGGCTCTTGCGATGGTCACGCAGATGCAGTGCAATGGACTTGAGCATGCGTGCGCGGTCGTGAAACGTCATCGCGCGCAAGGCAGGGCCGCCGACATCGCGGGCAAAAGCGCGCATGGCTTGCAGGTCCAGTGTGTCATTGCCGGCTTGCGCGATCACATCGCCTGTTATTGCGCTTTCGATGGGGCGTGCGCCGGGACCGGGTGCAATCCACTGGCCTGCGCCAAAGCTGTGAACGTTTCGCATGGCAAAGCCCCTAGTGTTGGTCATAGTCCACGCTCAGCGTATCGCTGAGAGGGTAGCATTGGCAGGTCAGCACAAAGCCCGCCTCGACTTCGTCGTCTTCGAGGGCATGATTGCTGAGCATTTGGTACTCACCCTGCGTGACCTTGGCCTTGCAGGTGCTGCACACCCCGGCCTTGCACGCAAAGGGCGCATCCAGGTTATTGGCAAGTGCGGCGTTGAGCACCGAAACATCCTTGGCCATCTCAATGCTGTGCGTGGTGCCGTCGATGGTTATCTGCGTCGTGGTGTCAGGGCTGGACTGGGCGCGCGCGCTCAGCGCTTTCCGCGCCAGTTGACCTTGTTGGCTTGCACCGAAAAGTTCGAACTTGATGTTATCTTTTGGCATGTCATGCGTCTCTAACGCAGCAGAAATGGTCAACATCATGGGCTCTGGGCCGCAAATGAACGCCGTGTCGACGGAGCTGATATTGATCCATGACTTGAACAAGGCCGCGCATTTTTCATCATCAACACGACCCGAGAACAGATCGATATCCTGCCCGGTCTCAAGCACGTGGATCAGGGTAAACCGCCCCATATGGCGGTTTTTTATGTCATCGAGTTCTTCGCGAAACATGATCGTGTGTACTGCGCGATTTGCGTAGATCAACGTGATCGTGCTGTCGAGTTCATGCGCGAGCGTCGTCCTGATGATTGAAAGGATCGGTGTGATCCCTGACCCGCCAGCGAAGCAAAGGTATGATTTCGCCTTGTTAGGGTCGATATCCGTATAGAATTTGCCAGCGGGTGGCATGGCGTGAAGCGTGTCTCCGACATTTAGGTTCGTGTTGGCAAAGGTTGAAAAGGCACCGCCCTCGACCCGCTTGATCCCAACCTGAAGCGCCTTGTCCTGCACGCCTGCACAGATCGAATAGTTGCGCCGTATTTCGATGCCGTCAAAATCATGTTTGAACGTCAGATATTGGCCTTGAACAAAGCGAAATGTATCCATTGCCTCGGGTTTGAGCGTTAGCACCACCGCGTCCCGAATGGTGCGGTGGATATCGGTGACGGTCAGGGGCAGAAAATCGGTCATATACATTTGAAATAATCGAAGGGTTCAAGGCAGTCGGTGCAACGCCATTGCGCCTTGCATGGTGTCGAGCCGAATTGGCTGATCTTCTCTACGGCGCTTGATTTGCAGTGCGGGCAGTGCTGAGGACCGCCCGCTGCTTGAGGTGGCGCAATCCCGTAGGCTTCCAGCTTGGTTTTGCCGTTGTCGCTAAGCCAGTCTGTCGTCCATGGGGGCGCGATTTGCCTTATTAGGGACAGTTTTTCTATCCCATTGGCCCGCAGCGCTGCTTCAATCTCCAGATTGATGACGGATGTCGCGGGACAGCCGGAATAGGTGGGCGTGACGGTTACTTCCAACGTATTGTTTTGCCATGTCACGTTGCGGATAATGCCAAGGTCAACAAGTGAGATCACCGGGACTTCCGGGTCGGGCACTTGGTCGAGCCATGCCCATACCTGATCCACCGAGGGGCGCGTCGTTACCATGTCGCATCAGGATAGTTGCGGGGCAAAACCTGCATTGTGGCCAGCAGATGCCCCAGATGTTCGGAATGGCGTGTGCCGGTCTTGCCACCGTGATGTGCAAAATCCGAATTCGGCCTTGTTAGGGTCGATTTAAAGAGTGTTTCAGTGACATATAAATCGAACCCCTGTCGCAGTGCGGACATATCTGTCAGATCGTCATCGTCTTGCGCAAACATTTCACCCACATAGGGCCAGAGCCGATCCAGCGCGCCTTGCATCCGATCACGGCTTTCTTCGGTCCCGTCGCCCAATGCAATCACGATATCGGTGGATCGCTCGCGATGATAGGTGACCTCTTTGGCTGATTTCTGGGCGATGGCGCTGATGTCGGGATCCGCATGATCGATCAGTGCACGCAATGCCTCAAGATGCCATGTATCGAACAGGAATTGCCGTATCATCGTGACCGCAAAGTCGCGATTGGGTTGCTCGACCAGCAACAGATTGCGGAAATCCCATGCATCGCGCGTGTAGGCGAACGTATCTGCCGTGCGTCCCTGCCCTTCGCGTTTGCCTGCAAGGTCGAGCCAATGCTGCGTTTGTCCGATCAGATCAAGCGCCGTGTTGGCGAGCGCGATGTCTTCCTCAAGTGCGGGGGCATGCCCACACCATTCCGACAAACGTTGTCCCAGCACGAGGGTGTTGTCACCCATCCGGATCAAACCCGTGACGTTCACATCGCCCCCACATCGTCGGGAATATCGAAGAATGTCGGGTGGCGGTACACCTTGTCGTTGGCCGGATCGTAAAGTGCGCCCTTATCATCGGGCGACGAGGCGGTAATGTCAGCCGCAGGCACCACCCAGATGCTAACCCCTTCCTTGCGGCGGGTATAGACATCGCGCGCATTCAGGATCGCATGTTCGGCATCGGTCGCGTGCAGGCTGCCGACATGGCGGTGTGACAGGCCGTGCTGACCACGGATAAACACTTCGTAAAGGGGCCATTCTGTAGACATATCCTACTCCGCCGCCATGTCGCATCGCCGCCATGCGGCCATATCCACCGTGTCCCAACCAAAGGCGTGATCGGTCGATCCGTGCGCGTGCAAATGGTGCAGACGCTCCATCGCTTCGGTCAGCGTTGGAATGTGGCCATCGTCGATATTCCACATCACGAAATGGGGCAGCTTCATCGGATCAAACCACTGGGCCCCTTTTTCATAGAAACGAGCGTGCAGCGTGTTGAACACGTAGTGCCCAAGGCTCGCGATATCGGACCAAACCGACAGGTTTGAAATCATATCCGGGTCGCCGGGCACCTGAATATCCGTTGCGTTGCCATTGTTGGCCTGCATCCGCCAGATAAAACCGGGGCTGCGTTCGGCCAGTGCGTTCATCCGGTCGAGGTTGTCCATGAATTCGGCCATACGCGGATCATCGGTGGCATAGCGGGCATAGCCGACATTGAGCTGAGCAAGTTTCATTCTGCCGCCACCTTTGCGCTACGTTTCTTGGCGGCGTGGGCCATGCGTGCCTCGCGTACCCAGGCCCCGTCATCCCATGCTTTCTGCCGTGCCTCGATGCGTTCGGTGCTGCATGGGCCGTTGCCTTTCAGAACCTCGAAGAACTCCGACCAATCGGGCTGGCTGAAGTCATAGCCGCCCTTGTCTTCGTTCCATTTCAGGTTTTCGTCCGGCACGGTCAGCCCGAGATATTCCGCTTGCGAAACTGTCTGATCTACGAACTTCTGGCGCAGTTCGTCATTGGAGTTCATCTTGATCTTCCACGCCATCGACTGTTCGGAATGAACGCTTTCAGCATCCGAAGGGCCGAACATCATCAAGGACGGATACCAGAACCGATTGAGCGCATCCTGTGCCATCCGTTTCTGCGCTTCGGTTCCCTTGGCCATCTTCATCATGATGTCAAAGCCCTGGCGCTGGTGAAACGACTCTTCTTTGCAGATGCGGACCATCGCGCGGGCGTAAGGCCCGTAAGACGTGCGCTGCAACGGCACCTGATTCATGATTGCGGCCCCATCCACCAGCCAACCGACGGCACCCATATCCGCCCATGTCAGGGTCGGATAATTGAAGATGGACGAGTATTTCATGCGCCCGTCCAGCAGCATCTCGGTCAACTCGTCCCGGCTGACCCCAAGCGTTTCGGCGGCGCAGTAAAGGTACAACCCATGCCCTGCCTCGTCCTGCACCTTGGCGAGCAGGATCGCCTTGCGCTCCAGCGTGGGCGCACGCGTAATCCAGTTGCCTTCGGGCAGTTGGCCGACAATCTCGCTGTGCGCGTGTTGCCCAATCTGCCTTATCAGGGTCTTGCGATAGCCTGATGGCATCCAGTCCTTGGGCTCGATCTTGTCACCTGCGTCGATGCGTGCCTGAAATGCGGCGAGCTTTTCGGGGTCGTCCTGAGAGGTTTCGGATTTGATCATCTGTGCATACATTGTCTCACGTCCTTTCCAGGATAAGCGCAACGCCCTGCCCGACGCCCACGCACATTGTGCACAGCGCATAGCGGGTCTGGGTGCGCTTGAGTTGATAGGCAGCCGTCATCACAAGGCGCGCGCCGGACATTCCAAGGGGATGACCAATGGCGATGGCACCGCCTTGGGCATTCACGCGTGGGTCATCATCCGCGATACCAAGGTCCCGCAGGGTGGCAAGCCCTTGGGCCGCAAAGGCTTCGTTCAATTCGATGACGTCCATTTGGTCGACGGTGAGGCCCGCGCGCGCCAGCACCTTTTTGCAGGCGGGTACCGGCCCGATACCCATCACCCGCGGTGTGACCCCGGCGGCGGACATCCCCACAATACGCGCCATTGGCGTCAGCTTGCTGTCCTTCGCGGCCTGTTCGGATGCGATCAGTAAAGCCGCCGCGCCGTCGTTCACACCAGATGCGTTGCCCGCCGTCACGCTGCGGTCGGGTCCGTTGATGCCACGCATCCTGGCAAGCTTATCGACGCCCGTACCGGGGCGTGGGTGTTCATCTGTCGTCACGCAAATCGGATCGCCTTTGCGCTGTGTCACCATCACGGGCGCGATTTCGTCTGCAAATGCACCGGCCCCGTGAGCTGCGGCCCACCGATCCTGTGATCGTGCGGCAAAGGCATCCTGATCTGCACGGCTTATTGACCAATCTGCTGCCACGTTGTCGGCGGTTTGGGGCATGGAATCGATCCCATGCTCCGCCTGTATTTTAGGGTTCACAAACCGCCACCCGATGGTCGTGTCGTATATCTGATTGGCGCGACTGAAGGCGACGTCAGCCTTGGGCATGACGAAAGGCGCGCGGCTCATGCTTTCGATTCCGCCTGCGATGGCCATATCCAGATCGCCCGCCTTGATACCGCGCGCGGCGATCCCGACCGCATCAAGGCCCGAGGCACACAAGCGGTTCACGGTGATGCCCGGCACATCGACTGGCAGCCCCGCAAGCAGGGTTGCCATGCGCGCGACATTGCGATTGTCCTCGCCCGCCTGGTTGGCGCAGCCCATGATCACATCGTCAAGCTGTGTCCAATCCACATCCGGGTTGCGTGCCATCAGTGCTGCGATAGGGATAGCGGCCAGATCATCGGCACGCACGGACGACAATGCGCCGCCATAGCGGCCAATCGGCGTGCGTTGCGCGTCGCAAATGAAAGCGTCCATCAAATCCTCCGGTGGTTCCGAGTGTATCGACGGAAGGGATTCGCTTCAAATGAAATGTTACACGATGAGGTGGTTGGGGGATAATTTGGTAACGCGTATTGCGGTACTCTAGCCGACCCGTACCCCGTGGCTCCAGACCCCACGGATCAGGGGGACGGTGCCAACTGTTTTGACGCGCAGGATGTCGCCGCGCAGACCGACCTCGATACGCCCGCGATCCGACAGTTTTACCGCCTGCGCCGGGTTGTCGGTGACGCAGGATATCGCCCGCGGCAGGTCATTCCACCGTGCCGCCAGATGAAAGGCCGACAGTAGCAAAGCCGAAGGCACATAGTCAGACGATACGATATCAAGGAGGTCTGCATCGACCAGATCACCGGCAGACACATTGCCCGAGTGCGACGCGCCCCGGATGATATTGGGGGCACCCATCATGATCGCGACGCCCTTGTCCCGGCACGCCTCGGCCGCTGCGTGGGTTGTCGGAAATTCGGCAAAGCGGACGCCGTTCTTGTGGGAGACGTCCACTTGCGCTGCCGTCGTGTCGTCATGGCTGGCAAGCACAGCGCCAAAACGTGCCGCCTCGCGCACGGCACCGGCTTCGTGGGCGGCTGCGTAGGTCGATTGCAGCCGCTTCAGGTTGGCAACATGAGCATCAAAGTCAGCGTCGGTCATCCCCCTCTTTTTGGCGATGTAGGCCTTGAGCTTGACGAGATCGCGGAATTGTCGCTGGCCGGGTGTGTGATCCATCAGGCTGACAATGCCGATCCGGTCGGCAGGTCCGAATGCTGCCATTTCGTCAAGCAGGGTTTCGGAACAAATCTCTGCCCGCAGATGCAGGAAATGGCTGATCCGAAAATGCCCGGCTGCGCGTGTGTTCAGTAGTTCGGTGGCAAGGTTGCGGGCATAAGGCGCGTATCCGGCCTTGGCGTTCAGAATTGACCCGACACGCATCGCATCAAAGACGGTCGTGATCCCGGTCGAGGCCAGTTCCGCATCGTGTGCGATCAGCGCGGGCAAGTGGGGCCAGTCGACTTTCGGGCGTGGTTCGATGTGGCGTTCAAGGTTGTCGGTGTGCAGCTCGACGAGGCCGGGCATAACGTAGTCGCCTGCGCAATCGGTCGCGCCCGTCGGGACGTTGTTGCCTTCGCTCACTTCTGTGATCATGCCGTCTGTGATGGTCGCTGATCCGCGCATGACACGGTTCCGCAAGATAAGTTGCGCGTTGGCAAGGCATACAGACCCCAAGCCAGTGTTCGGAGGTGATGCAGAGTTCATGGTCCGCATGTCGCAGGTTCAGCAATTCATTGTCAAACATGGGCATGGAGCAGTATTACGGTCTGCAATATCGCTTGTTCTCAGCTTTCTGTGGCGGGCACCTGTTCTTTTTTGCGGGCTGGAAACAGTCTGCGGATCGCGACGTAGAAGGCAGGTGTAAAAAATCAGCCCCAACAGTGTGACCAAGGGCATCCCAAAGAACACGGCTGTCCCAAGCGCTTGCTGCATCTCGGACCCCGGCCCGGTCGCGAGCACGAGTGGCACAACGCCGAGGATAAACGCAAAGGCTGTCATCAGAATTGGACGCCGGCGCAGTCTGTCGGCCTCAATCGCAGCTTCGACCGACGACATGTCACGTTCTTCTTGCGCTTGCTTGGCGAATTCCACGATCAGGATCGCGTTTTCGCCGACAAAGCACCGACCTATCGCCGCGTCATTCGTGAAATCAATCACCGATATGACCCTCATTTTGATAGCATCCGGTACGTCGACAAAAAATGGCGCAACAATTTGATTGAGAGTGATCATGCAGCTACGAAACGACTGCTCGACCGCCGACAGAGCGTCCGGTCCTTGTGATTGGCCAAAGCTACTTTGAGCAGAATAGAGACCACTAGAACAATCAGACGCGGCCACATCTATCACAAACAACCAGGTGTTCAGGGTGAAATCCGATACATCTCTCAGCTGTTTGCAACCGCATGACCCAGCGCATCAACACCACACACCCACACACGCCATCAACCGACTAATGCAACAGTCCCGTCGCACGCCCCGAGTCTGGACCATGTAAAAAACTTGCGGATAAATATTTTTTCGTATGTAAAAATATATCGACCTTCCGTTTTGAGTTTGTATAGTGAGAGGAGAGTGAACCGGAGTACACCCATGCCAAAGCCGAGGATCAAAACGATGGAGGAGCTGTCGGTGGCCATCGGGGTATCCAGGCCGACCTTGTCACGATTTTTTCAGGATCCAACCTTGGTCAAAGCCAACACGGTTGAACGGATTGAACGGGGATTGACCCAGGTAGAATATGTGCCCAACTTCTTTGCGACGCGTCTCAATCGCAAGTCGACGGGTATGATCGGGGTTATTATTCCCTATCTGAATGACCTGTTTTTCACCAAGCTGTTACAGTCTGTGGAAGAGGCTGCAATGCGCGCCGGGCTGACCGTTATCACCCAGTGTTCCCACTCTGATCCCGCTATTGAGGCCCGCGCCGCAGAAACGTTTATGTCGATGAATGTGGATGGTGCATTGGTGGCTCCGCTGGGTGATCACAGCGATCAGGCTGTGCAGCTTCGGCTCAAATCCCGATTGCCGTTCGTGTTGATGGACTCGCGGCCCACGACCATGCCCAATGTCGACTTTGTCGGTACAAATCATATACAAAGCACCGGCTTAATGACGGAATACCTGTGTCGTGTAGGTGAGCCTCCGGCTTTTCTTGCCATGCCTAGGGTGAATTTCAACGCGCTCGAACGTGAGGCAGCCTACATTGCACAGATGGAAAAGCTGGGGTTTGAGCCTGAGGTTCTGGGGACAGAATCCGTCTCTGACAGCGCCCATTTCGAAGAGCATGGGGAGGCGATTCTTGACGCCGAGTTTGCGCATGGCCGACTGACGGACCGGTCGATTCTGTGCGTAAATGATCGGGTGGCTATCGGTGCGATACGTGCCGCAGCGCGGCACGGCTTGACGCCCGGGCGCGGGGCAAAAGGGGGATTGCGGATTGCCGGGCATGACGATTATCCGCTGTGTCCTTACCTCAATCCCGCATTGACGACTGTTGCGCAAAACACGGATGCCATTGGCAAGAAGGCCGTTTCCCGACTGCTGCAGATGATCCGCGGTGAAGTGTCCGGCGATACGCCCGAGATTACTCTTTTCGACGGCGAGCTAAAATTGCGCGAGTCCGCCTGAGGCAAATCAAATGCCGCATCGCAGAATGTGGCGGTCTCAAAAATTGCCTTGACTCATATCCAACTCCCCCACAATATTTACGCGTGTAAAAGGGAGGACATCAATGTCTATAATGAAAACACTGTTGACCACTGCAGTCGGCCTCGGCCTGACCGCTGGCATCGCTGCTGCAGACGGTCATGCAAAGACAATCACCATCGCCACCGTCAACAACGGTGACATGATCCGCATGCAGGGTTACACCGACCAGTTCACCGAACAGACCGGGATCAACGTCGAGTGGGTGACACTGGAAGAGAACGTGCTGCGTCAGCGCGTCACGACAGACATCACCACGAATGGTGGGTCCTTCGACATTATGACAATCGGCATGTACGAAACGCCGATCTGGGGTGCGAACGAGTGGCTCGTGCCGCTGAATGACCTGTCGGACGACTACAATGTCGGCGATATCCTGCCCGCAATGGCTGGCGGTCTGAGCCACGATGGCACGCTGTATGCGGCACCTTTCTACGGCGAAAGCTCGATGGTGATGTATCGCGCTGACCTGATGGAAGCCGCTGGCATGGAAATGCCTGACGCGCCAACATGGGAATTCATCGCCGAAGCCGCGGCTGCCATGACTGACCGTGATCAAGAGATCAACGGCATCTGCCTGCGCGGCAAAGCCGGTTGGGGCGAAGGTGGTGCATTCATCACTGCGATGTCCAACTCGTTCGGCGCACGCTGGTTTGACGAAGACTGGAACGCACAGTTCGACACAGAGCAGTGGGCAAACACTGTCAACTTCTTCAAGAACATGATGGACGCCTCCGGCCCCGCCGGTTACGCGACAAACGGGTTCAACGAAAACCTGTCGCTGTTCCAGCAAGGCAAGTGCGGCATGTGGATCGACGCGACAGTCGCGGCATCCTTTGTGACCAACCCTGACGACTCGACCGTTGCTGACAGCGTCGGCTTTGCATTGGCACCCGATAACGGTTTGGGCAAACGCTCCAACTGGCTCTGGGCCTGGGCGCTGGCGATTCCTGCGGGCACACAGCAAGAAGCTGAAGCCAAGCAGTTCATCGAGTGGGCCACAAGCACGGACTACATCGAGCTGGTTGCTGCCAACGAAGGTTGGGCCAACGTGCCTCCGGGCGCGCGTACATCGCTGTACGAAAACCCCAAGTACCAGAAGGTGCCGTTCGCACAGATGACACTGGATTCGATCCTGTCGGCTGATCCCAACAACTCGACTGTTGACCCAAGCCCATATGTCGGCGTGCAGTTCGCGGCGATCCCCGAGTTTGCCGGTATCGCGACCGAAGTGAGCCAAGAGTTCTCGGCTGCATATGCAGGTCAGCAAACTGTTGAGCAGGCTCTTGCCAACGCGCAGGAGATCACCACCGAAGCAATGGAAGCTGCCGGCTACTAAGCCCTCAGCCTCGTATAATTCAGGCGGCGCGTGTGTTGCGCCGCCTGATCCTCCGAACATCCCCGTAACGATTGGCTCTTTCGCGAATTCCGGCTGGAATTCCCGTAAGCTTCGATTCCGTGCGTATTCACTTTCGATCAAAGGAACACTGACATGGCCACAGCGCATTCCCGATCCGCCGCCCGCATCATGATCGCACCTGCGGTGTTCCTGTTGTTGGTGTGGATGCTCGTTCCGCTTTGTATGACGCTCTATTTTTCGTTTGCCGATTACCGCCCTTTGCGCGCGACCTTTGATGCGTGGATCGGGTTCGACAACTACGTCCGCTTTGTCAGTTCGTCGTCGTTTCTGAGGTCGGTTGGTACAACCCTTTGGATGGTGGGCGGTATCCTGTCGATCACCATCGTGGGTGGGGTGCTGATGGCGCTTCTGCTTGATCGGCAGATGTACGGGCAGGGGATCGTGCGCATTCTCGTCATTGCGCCGTTCTTTGTGATGCCCACTGTGTCTGCGCTCGTGTGGAAGAACATGTTCTTCAACGTGGACAACGGGTTGTTCTCTTACCTCTATAAATTCCTCGGCTTGCAGCCGTATGACTTTCTCAGTCAGGCACCTATATTCTCGATCGTGATCATTGTGGCATGGCAATGGCTACCCTTTGCGACGCTGATCCTTCTGACGGCGGTGCAGTCGCTTGATAGTGAGCAGCTTGAGGCGGCCGAAATGGACGGCGCGCCCGTGCTGTCGCGGTTCCGGTTTATTATCCTGCCGCATCTCAGCCGCGCGATCACGGTTGTGATCCTGATCCAGACGATCTTTTTGCTGTCGATCTTTGCCGAGATTTTCGTGACCACCAACGGTGCCTTTGGCACCCGCACGCTGACCTATTTGGTCTACCAGCGCGTGCTTGAAAGCCAGAACGTGGGCCTTGGATCCGCCGGGGGCATCATTGCCGTCATCCTTGCCAATATTGTCGCGATCTTTCTGATGCGGATCGTCGGCAAGAACCTCGATAACTGAGGGAGGACTTAGATATGGCCCGCGCAATCACCACCAAACAGAAAGTCATCTGGACAGCCCTCGCCTGGGCGTTTGGCCTGCTGATGTTCTTTCCGATCATGTGGACGTTCCTGACGTCGTTCAAAACCGAAGGGACGGCCATTGCCGACCCGCCCGTCTGGTTCTTCTTTGACTGGACGCTGGAAAATTACACCGCCGTTCAGGAACGGTCGAACTATCCCAAGGCGCTGATGAACTCGATCATCATCGCGGTGGGTTCGACCCTGCTGGGTATCCTGATTGCGGTACCGGCTGCGTGGTCCATGGCCTTTGTGCCGGGCAAGCGCACCAAGGACGTGTTGCTTTGGATGCTCAGCACCAAGATGTTGCCTGCCGTTGGCGTGCTTTATCCACTTGTGCTGCTGGCCAAATGGCTTGGAGTGATGGACAGTCGTGCGCTTTTGATCGTCGTGTTGATGCTGATCAACCTGCCGATCATTGTCTGGATGCTGTACACCTATTTCAAGGAAATCCCCGGTGAAATCCTTGAGGCATCGCGCATGGACGGGGCCAGCCTGCGCTCTGAAATCCTGTATGTTTTGACGCCGATGGCGTTGCCGGGGATTGCGTCGACTATCCTGCTCAACATCATTCTGGCCTGGAACGAGGCGTTCTGGACCATCCTGCTGACCACCGTGGACGCGGCACCACTCACGGCCTTTATTGCCAGCTTCTCAGCCCCGGAGGGTCTGTTTTATGCCAAGCTGTCGGCGGCTTCGATGATGGCGATTGCGCCAATCCTGATCATGGGCTGGTTCAGCCAGAAACAACTTGTCCGCGGCCTGACGTTTGGCGCGGTGAAATAAGGAACCTGACCAATGGGACAGATTACGCTTAACCAAGTCACCAAGAGCTTTGGCGATGTGCAAGTTATCCCGCCGCTTGATCTTGAGATCAACGAGGGCGAGTTTGTGGTGTTTGTCGGCCCCTCGGGTTGTGGCAAGTCGACTTTGTTGCGCCTGATCGCGGGGCTTGAGGACACAACATCGGGCGACATCAGCATTGATGGCAAGAACGCCACTGAACTGCCCCCGGCAAAACGTGGGCTGGCGATGGTGTTCCAGTCCTACGCGCTTTATCCACACATGTCGGTGCGCAAGAACATCGCCTTTCCGATGCGCATGGCGGGTCTGGACGAAGCGACCCAAAAGACCAAGATCGAGGCGGCGGCCAAGGCGCTGAACCTTACGGATTATCTCGATCGCAAGCCGGGGCAGTTGTCCGGCGGTCAGCGCCAGCGTGTCGCCATTGGCCGGGCCATCGTACGCGAGCCCGCCGCGTTCCTGTTTGACGAGCCGCTTTCGAACCTTGATGCAGCATTGCGTGTAGGCATGCGCCTTGAGATTTCCGAACTGCACAAGAAGCTCGAAACCACCATGATCTACGTGACCCACGATCAGGTCGAAGCCATGACCATGGCCGACAAGATCGTTGTCTTGCAGGCCGGGGTGATCGAACAGGTCGGCTCACCGCTTGAGTTGTACCACAGCCCGCGCAACAAGTTCGTGGCTGGTTTTATCGGCTCGCCCAAGATGAACCTGATCGAAGGGCCCGAGGCGGCCAAACATGACGCGACCACAATTGGTATTCGCCCCGAACATATGACCGTGTCCAAGACCGAAGGGGCCTGGAAAGGCCGCGTCGGCGTGGCCGAGCATCTGGGGTCCGATACGTTCATCCACGTCCACGACACCGGGTTGATGGATATGATGACCGTCCGCATCACCGGCGACATTGAGGCGACACATGGGGACACGATCTACCTCACGCCGATGGCCGATCAGATGCACCGCTTTGACGCGCAAGGTTTGCGTATCTGATGAAGCGGCTGGACGGTAAATCGGCCCTGATTACCGGGGCCGGACGCGGCATCGGGCGCGGGTTTGCCGAGGCCTATCTGGCCGAAGGGGCGCGCGTCGCGATTGCTGACATCGATCTGGAGCTGGCGCGGGAGACTGCAAAGGCCCTGGGGGAAGGGGCCTATGCCCTCCAGATTGATGTCAGTGACCAAGACAGCATTGATGCCGCAATTGCAGCCGTCGTTACACATGCGGGCAAGCTGGATATCCTGATCAACAATGCGGCCCTCTTCGATGCCGCCGAGACGGTCGATATCACCCGTGCCAGCTATGACAAACTCTATGCGGTGAATGTGGCGGGGACCTTGTTCACCATGCAGGCGGCGGCCAGGCAGATGATTGCCCAGGGCCACGGAGGCAAGATCATCAACATGGCATCGCAAGCCGGGAGGCGGGGCGAAAGCCTTGTGTTGGTCTATTGCTCGACCAAGGCGGCGGTGATTTCGATGACGCAATCGGCCGGGCTGAACCTGATCAAACATGGGATCAACGTGAACGCGATTGCTCCGGGAGTCGTGGACGGTGCCCATTGGGAACACGTCGATGCGATGTTTGGCAAACTCGAAGGAAAGCCACCTGGCCAGAAAAAGGCCGAGGTGGCAGCCGGGATTCCTGCGGGTCGTTTCGCGGTGCCTTCTGATTTGACGGGCATGGCGGTGTTTCTGGCGTCCTCTGACTCCGATTATATTCTGTCGCAGACATATAATGTCGACGGCGGCCAGTGGATGAGTTGATGAAACTGAATCTTGACACTCTGGGCGATTTGCCAAGCGCGGTGCGCACCCCAACCTATGATCGCACCGACTTGTCCGCAGGTATCGTTCACATTGGGCTGGGGAATTTCCATCGCGGCCATCAGGCATGGTATCTGCATCGGCTGATGGATCAGGGGATGGCGCATGATTGGGCGATTCTTGGTGCGGGTGTGCGCGCCGGTGATGCGGCCCAACGCGAAAAGTTGTTGGCGCAGGATTGTCTGACGACGCTGATTGAACTTGATCCGTCCGGCAAATCGGCTGAGGTGACCGGGTCGATGATCGGGTTTATTCCTGTTGCGGGTAACAATGCGGCCTTGATTGCACAGATGGCTGATCCGTCCATTCGCATCGTTTCGATGACAGTAACCGAGGGCGGGTATTACCAGACCGTTGATGGCACGCTGGATTCGGATCATGCTGATATCCGGCATGACGTCGCATCGCCGGGCACGCCCAAAACCGCCTTTGGTGCCATGGTTGCAGCACTCAAGCTGCGCCGCGCAAGCGGAGCCGGGCCGTTTACCTGCCAAAGCTGCGACAATCTGCAAGGCAATGGCGATATCCTGCGTCAGACTGTTGTCGGATTGGCGCAGTTGTCTGACCCTGACCTTGCCGTCTGGATTGAAGAAACGGTGACGTTTCCCAATTCCATGGTGGATTGCATTGTCCCGGCAACCGGGCAGACCGAACTGGCCCTGGCCCAATCGCTTGGGATTGACGACGCCGCGCCCGTGACACACGAAAATTTCCGCCAATGGGTGATTGAGGATAAGTTTTGCGCGGGCCGTCCCGATTGGGACAAGGTTGGCGCGACATTTACCGATGATGTGCATATTTACGAGGCGATGAAGCTGCGCCTGCTCAATGCGGGTCACCAGATCATTGCGACGCCGGGCGAGTTGTTGTCGGTTGCCACGATTGCGGACACGATGGCCCATCCGCTGATTGCGCCGCTGTTTGCCAAGATCGCTGTGGAGGAAATCGTGCCCCACGTTGTCGCTGTGCCAGGGATGACGCCCACGGCCTATGTCGATCTGATTACCAGACGGTTTGCAAATCCAGAAATTTACGACACCACGCGGCGGGTCGCCTTTGACGGTTCATCCCGGCATCCGGGCTTTTTGCATCCTGTTATCCGCGATGCGCTGGCGGCAGGAACGCGGATAGACGGCCTTGCCTTGGTCGAGGCATTGTGGGCCCGCATGTGCGCAGGCACCCGAGAGGACGGCAGCGCAATCACGCCCAATGACCCTCATTGGGGTCAGTTGACCGTGCAGGCGCAGAAGGCCCGCACCAATCCGATGGTATGGCTGCGCCAGGAACAGTTTTACGGTGATCTTGGCAGTAACGTCCGATTTGCCGATAGCTTTACGCGTTGGTTTGCTTTGGTCTGGGCCGACGGAACAGAGGCGGCACTGCGCGCATATCTGGACGACTAGTCAGTACGGGAAGATAGCCGAGCCGAGTTGAAATTGCTGGCCATCAGGCCCAGCTATGGGGTCAGCAAGGATCACATCATGCCCAAAACACCCAGCCCCTGTATTGATGTGTGCAAGTTCAAACGCGAAGGGCATTGTATCGGGTGTTCCATGACCAAGGCGCAGAAATCCATGTTCAAGGCCCTCAAGAAGGACGCCCATCGCCGGGGTTTTATTGAAATGCTGACCGCGCAGCAGGCCCGCTTGGGACGCTACCAGCATTGGGAACTGGCCTACCGCAAAAAGCTGGCCAAAAAGAAAATCGCGGCCGAGGACGTCCTCTGACCGCGATTGATTCAGGATCTGCGTTTGCCGATCAGCCGGCGAGATGTGCCCGTAGTATCCACGCAAATTTCTCGTGGATCTGCCCGCGGGCGATGCACAGGTCCTCTGTCAGGGTGTCCCCATGCTCCGCAGCCAGTGCACCGCTGCCTGCGAGGGTTGCAGCGAGCGTTTCCTGCGCTTCTTTCAACAGTCTGACCATGTCCTGATCGCTTGCGTGGCCGTCGTGCTCATGCACCTTGGACCGCTTCAGCATTCCGGCCAATGTGGCATCGGCATGGGCATCCAGGGCGCGGACCCGCTCAGCCAGATCATCCTGAGCGGCAAAGTGATCCTCGTAGATCGTCTGAAACAAGTCGTGCAGCGTGCCGAAAGCCATGCCTTTGACGTTCCAGTGAAAATTTTGCGCCAGCATCGTCGTTACGGCGGTTTCTGCGATGGATTGATTTAATGCGTCCGCGATGGCGGTACGTGCGTCTGTGGTCAACGCGGCGGCGGTCTGTGTCATATGCTTACCCTCGAAAGATGTTTGATCTGGCTGGCACTGTGCTGGCTTGCTGTATCACCAACATAGGGGCTGGTAGACAGTTGCCAAGCCATTTTTAGAATTATTCTAAAGTTTGGTAGGTTGATTGGCGGATATATGATCGCACCAGCATGCAAAAGGTGTTCAAACCCGCTTTCTGGATCGTCAAAAAACAGGTGATACGCTACAAGGAGGTCTGCGGCTTCGTATTTGTCGGGATGATTTGGTGCCCAGAAGAGGACTCGAACCTCCACGTCCTTACGGACACTAGCACCTGAAGCTAGCGCGTCTACCATTCCGCCATCTGGGCACGAAGTGGTTTGGGCTGATTAAGCGTCGCGGGCAAAGGTGTCAATCTGATTCTGGGCTCAGTTTGGGTCGAAGCTGCGGAAGCCTCCGCCTGCGGTTTTTCAGAAAAGATCAGAACAGGGAAGAGCACACCCCGTGCCAATTTGGCGTCTTGTCTGTGCATGGGGCGGGGCGTAGATATGGACCAAAGTTGTGTGCGAGGAGCGCGTTATGTCCAAGCTGGTCACTATCTATGGCGGGTCCGGGTTTGTCGGTCGGTATATCGCACGCCGCATGGCCAAAGCTGGCTGGCGTGTGCGCGTGGCGGTACGCCGCCCGAACGAAGCGATCTTTGTCAAACCTTACGGTGTTGTCGGGCAGGTAGAACCCGTTCTGTGTAACATCCGCGATGATACATCCGTGGCACAGGTGATGGCAGGCGCGGATGCGGTTGTGAATTGCGTCGGTATTCTGGCCGCGAACGGCAAGAACACCTTTGATGCCGTGCAGTCCGAAGGCGCGGGCCGCGTCGCGCGCATCGCAGCAGCGCAAGGTGTGTCAAAGATGGTGCAGATTTCCGCCATCGGCGCGGATGTGGATAGCGACAGTGAATATGCCCGCACCAAAGGTCTGGGCGAACAGGCGGTTTTGGAACACATGCCCGACGCTGTGATCCTGCGCCCTTCCATCGTGTTTGGGGCCGAGGACGAGTTTTTCAACCGCTTTGCGTCCATGACCCGTTTGGGCCCGGTGCTGCCTGTGGTCGGGGCGGACACCTTGTTTCAACCCGTCTATGTCGATGATGTGGCAAAGGCTGCTGAACGGGCGTTGACCACCGAAGTGATCCCCGGGATTTATGAACTCGGCGGACCGGATGTGCGCGATTTCCGGTCTTTGATGGCGACAATGCTGGACGTCATTCACCGTCGCCGATTGGTGGCGAATATCCCGTTCCCGATCGCTGCACTGATGGGCTTTGGCTTTGATATGGCCAACACGCTGTCGCTTGGATTGGTGCCTGCACAGATCACACGCGATCAGGTGCGCAACCTGCGCCATGATAATGTTGTCGCAGATGATGCGATGGGCTTTGCCACGTTGGGCATTGAACCTGTGGCCCTTGAAACCGTGTTGCCTGACTATCTTTGGCGGTTCCGCCCTTCAGGTCAGTACGACGCGATCAAGGAAAGCGCCAAGAACCTGAAGGTCTAGGTGTACGCCCAGATCAACAGGACCAAGCCCAAGGCAATTCGATAGATCACGTAAGGTGTAAAGCTGATGCTGCGCAACAGGCGCATCATAAAGATCAACGCCAGCAGCGCAGCGACACATGCAAAGGCTGCCGCGATAGAAGCATCGCGCATCAACGCCCAGTTTGCGTCGCCTATGACATCGAGGCTGAGCACTGCGCCCGATGCGATGATCACCGGGATTGACATCAGCATGGCAAGTTTTGCCGCGTCCTCGCGTCCGTATCCCAACCGCCGTGCGGCTGTGATCGTAATGCCAGACCGCGATGTTCCGGGAATCAGCGCAAGGCATTGGGCAAGACCCATGAGGGCCGCGTCTTTCAGCGTCCAACCTTCCGCGGTGCGGGTTGAGTCACCTGTGCGGTCAGCCCAATACAGCACGACGCCGAAGATCAGCATTGTCCAGCCGATCACCACGACCGAGCGCAGTGCTTCGTCCAGCCCTGTGAGCTTGATGACAAGGCCGACAAGGACCGCGGGGATGGTCGCAACGATCAGGCACAGCGCAAGGAACGCGCCGGGGGTGTCGATCCGCCCCCTGACCAGCCGGGTCAGGCCGGTTGCCGCGATCCAAACGTCCCTGTGAAAATAGAGGATGACGGCCAGTAAAGTGCCGACATGTACAGCAACGTCAATGGCGAGCCCTTGATCTGGTGTGCCCGTCAATGCAGGCAACAAAATGAGGTGTCCCGATGAAGAAACCGGGAGGAACTCGGTGACGCCTTGGATGATGGCCACAATCAAGAGTTGAAACAGTGTCATGGGGTTGGGCACCTTTGTGTTATACCTTTGGTACAAGCCCCTGATTCTGGACGCAAACGCGGATATGAGTCCGATGCGGACCTAATAAACATAAACAAACATGACTTGCTGAGTGAAATCAGTAAGAAATGTTAATGACGGGTCAGTAGTGCTGACTTTTATTCCGCTCAACTTTGATTTACTCCCCGCGCACGACCTTTCACTGGCAGGAGCGGACTATGGCTGAGCAACCGATGCTGAAATTTGTTAAGATCGAGCGCGACATGCCGGAAAAGCGTGAAGCAAAAGTGCGCCGTGAAGATTTTAACGAGATCTATGCGGAATACGTCGATACCAAGGCCAAGGAACAATCGAGCCGATGTTCGCAATGCGGTGTGCCCTATTGCCAGTCGCATTGCCCGCTGCACAATAACATCCCCGACTGGTTGCGTCTGACAGCAGAGGGGCGTCTGCGCGAAGCTTATGAAGTGAGCCAGGCGACCAACACTTTCCCAGAAATCTGTGGTCGGATTTGCCCGCAGGACCGCCTGTGCGAAGGCAACTGTGTTATCGAATCTTCGGGCCATGGCACCGTCACCATCGGGGCCGTCGAAAAATATATTACAGATACAGCTTGGGAGGAGGGATGGGTGATGCCCATCGCCCCCGCCAAGGAACGCACCGAAAGCGTTGGGATCATCGGGGCCGGACCGGGGGGGTTGGCCGCTGCGGATGTTCTGCGCCGCGCGGGAGTGCAGGTCACGGTCTATGATCGCTATGATCGCGCCGGTGGTTTGCTGACCTACGGCATCCCGGGTTTCAAGCTGGAAAAAGATGTGGTGATGCGCCGCAATGAACAGCTTGAGAAAGGTGGCGTGACGTTCAAGCTGAACTGCGCGGTGGGCAAAGACATCTCGTTTGCGGATATTCATGCCGCCCACGACGCGGTCATTATCGCGACCGGCGTTTATAAAAGTCGCGAGCTTTCAGTACCGAACGCCGAAGCCACGGGTGTGGAGCGCGCCATCGATTTCCTGACCGTCAGCAACCGCAAGAGCTTTGGCGATGTGGTGGACGCGTTCGAGTCGGGCCGGATGAACGCCAACGGCAAGCGCGTCGTGGTGATCGGCGGGGGTGATACGGCGATGGACTGCGTGCGTACCTCGATCCGGCAGGGCGCGACGTCGGTGAAATGCCTCTACCGCCGGGATCGTGCCAACATGCCGGGCAGCCAGCGCGAGGTCCAGAACGCCGAAGAAGAAGGCGTAGTGTTCGAATGGTTGAGCGCGCCCAAAGGATTCACCACAGACGGTGATCATGTGGCTGGTGTTATGGTGCAAAAGATGCGGTTGGGTGCGCCGGATGTGACCGGTCGGCAGGCCCCCGAGGTGATCGACGGGGCGGATTATGTCGAGGACGCCGATCTGGTGATCAAGGCCCTTGGGTTCGAGCCGGAAGAGTTGCCAACACTGTGGGACCAGCCTGATCTGGAAGTGACCCGTTGGGGCACGGTCAAGGCGCAGTTCACGACAGGCAAGACCGCCATGCCCGGTGTCTATGCGGTGGGTGACATCGTGCGGGGGGCATCGCTGGTGGTGTGGGCGATCAAGGACGGTCGCGACTGCGCCGAGGCGATCCTTGAACAGTTCGGTGCAACGGCGCTGGCGGCTGAATAAGCTACCAGATCATCGCAGTAGATACGTCAGTGACCCTGACAAAAACGGAGAATCGAGATGGACAAGTCCGGAGGATGCCTGTGCCGTGCCGTGCGCTTTGATGCGCGCAATGTGCCGTCGACCTACGGCATCTGCCATTGTCCGTCTTGCCGTCGATGGATGGGGTCTGCCCTGCTTGAGGTGTCGGTCAAGACCGATGATGTGACGTGGTACGGTGCCGAGTATATCGCGACCCGTAAAACCAGCGCGTGGGCCGAACGCGCATGGTGCAGGGAATGCGGCACCGCCCTCTATTTTCGCCAGACCAAACCGGGGGAGTGGTTCGGGGCCACTGATCTGCCCCTCGGTCTGTTTGATGATCCAAACGGCTTTACCCTCACGCACGAGATTTTCGTGGATGAGACCCCGGACAGTTTTGCGTTTGCACAAGGTGACCACAAGCGATTGACCCGCGCGGATGTGGCGGCGCTGAACCCGGATATCAAAACGACATGACGCGTCTCATCTACATCACACTGGCCTTCGCCCCGCTGGCCGTCGCCGCGCAGGACAGCGATCTGTACTATCCTCCCGTGGGCTGCACGGGCACGCTGACCGTGCAGTCGCGCAGCTGCATCGTGTCTCACATCTATACCTGCGCGGCGGATCAACCGGGCGAAAGCTGGCGCATTCAGTTCAACGCCGACGGCCCCAATTTCCTGTCCAAGATCGATGCGGAAACGCAATGGCTTGAAAGCTATGAGTTGTTCCCGATACGCCGTGAGGTTTTGCAACAACCCGCGCCCGACCCGGCCAGCCTGAGCGAATTGCTCAGCACCGGCACTGACGCCTATGACTTTGTACAGCGTAGCGAGGCAGGTGTCGTGCGCGTCGTCGGCTTTGACAGGTTAAGCGGCAATGACGTTGTGATCGATGGCGAACCGCTTTTGGGTACCGAATTTTCGGCCCGGTACGAAGACACGAGCGGCACCTATCTGGAAGTGTCCGGGGCCGAGTTCGTTTCGGTCAAACACCGTCGGTTTGTGTCCGGTCTGGTGACCCAAAAGTGGACCCGCGACGGTGGCACGGTCGAGTGGGACCGCACGCCCGTTGACTTTATCTACCCCGGTGAGCCGGGATTTTTCTCCAGGACCCCTCTTTATGATTGCGAGGCCTCACTGGCCAGCTATCGCCCGAACGTGAAAGGATCTGACCAATGACCAAATATGACGCTGACTGGGTGGCCCGCGAGGAGGCCAAGCGCACGTTCCTGGCCGAAAATGGTCTCTATTCCGAAGCTGAAGAGCATTCGTCCTGTGGCGTCGGCCTCGTGGTGTCCATGGATGGATCCAAAAGCCGTGCGGTGGTTGAAAACGGTATCAAGGCGCTGAAAGCGATCTGGCACCGGGGTGCGGTCGATGCAGATGGCAAGACGGGGGACGGGGCCGGGATCCACGTCCAGATCCCATGCGAATTTTTCTATGATCAGATTGAGCGCACGGGCCACAGACCCAACCGCGAGCAACTGATCGCGGTCGGTCAGGTGTTCCTGCCCCGCACCGACTTTGGTGCGCAGGAAACCTGTCGCACAATCGTGGAAACCGAAGTCCTGCGTATGGGTTATTACATTTACGGTTGGCGCCATGTGCCTGTGAAGGTGGATTGCCTCGGTGAAAAGGCGAACGCGACGCGCCCCGAGATCGAGCAAATCCTGATTTCCAACGCCAAAGGCGTGGACGAGGAAACCTTTGAGCGCGAGTTGTATGTTATCCGGCGGCGGATCGAGAAGGCGGCACTGGCCGCTCAGGTGCCTGCGCTTTATATTGCGTCGCTGTCGTGTCGGTCGATCATCTACAAGGGTATGATGTTGGCCGAGCAGGTTGCAGAATTCTATCCCGACCTTATGGATGAACGGTTCGAGAGTGCCTTTGCGATCTATCACCAGCGCTATTCCACCAACACATTCCCGCAATGGTGGCTGGCTCAACCGTTCCGCATGCTGGCCCATAACGGTGAGATCAACACGCTGAAGGGCAACCTGAACTGGATGAAATCGCACGAGATCCGGATGGCCCATGGCGCGTTCGGTGATATGGCCGAAGATATCAAACCCATTGTTGCCAATGGGTCGTCTGACTCTGCTGCGCTGGATGCGGTGTTCGAGGTTTTGGTACGTGCCGGGCGGAATGCGCCGATGGCCAAGACGATGCTGGTGCCGGAATCCTGGTCCAATCAAGCGGTCGAACTGCCGCAGGCGTGGCGCGATATGTATTCCTATTGCAACTCGGTGATGGAGCCGTGGGACGGCCCCGCCGCCCTCGCCATGACCGACGGGCGGTGGGTGTGTGCCGGGCTGGATCGCAACGGGCTACGCCCCATGCGATATGTCGTGACGCGTGATGGGATGGTGATTGCCGGGTCCGAGACGGGGATGGTCCCGCTGAACGAAGCCAATGTGATCGAGAAAGGCGCGCTTGGTCCGGGTCAAATCCTCGCCGTGGATATGGACGAGGGCAAGCTCTACCACGATACCGAGATCAAGGATCAACTCGCTGCCAGCCAGCCCTTTGGCGACTGGGTGGGCAAGATCTATGATCTGGAATCCGAACTGTCGGGTGTGACCGAAACCGCCCTGTTCGAGGGCGATGAACTGCGCCGCCGTCAGATTGCGGCCGGGTACTCGATTGAAGAGCTGGAGAATATCCTCGCCCCGATGGCCGAAGATGGCAAAGAGGCGCTTGCGTCCATGGGCGACGATACCCCGTCGGCGGTTCTGTCGAAAAAGTACCGGCCCTTGTCACATTTCTTCCGTCAGAACTTCTCTCAGGTGACAAACCCACCCATCGACAGCTTGCGCGAGTTCCGGGTGATGAGCCTGAAGACGCGGTTTGGTAACCTCAAGAACGTGCTGGATGAAAGCAGCAGCCAGACCGAGATCATCACGCTCGACAGTCCCTTTGTGGGCAACGCGTATTGGGCCGAAATCACCACCCATTTCAACGCGGATCTGGTCGAGATCGACTGTACGTTTGAGGCGGGCACAGGCGCGTTGAGTTCCGGTTTGGCCCGTATCAGAGCCGAAGCAGAGGACGCCGTACGCTCGGGCGCAGGCCACATCATCCTGACGGATCAGCATTCGAACGCTGACAAGGTTGCGATGCCGATGATCCTCGCAACCTCGGCGGTGCACAGCCATCTGACCCGCAAGGGGCTGCGCACTTTCTGCTCGCTGAATGTCCGCTCGGCTGAATGTATCGACCCGCATTACTTTGCGGTTTTGATCGGCTGTGGAGCCACCGTCGTGAACGCGTATCTGGCCGAAGACTCGCTGGCGGACCGCATTGATCGCGGCCTGATTGACGGCACGCTGACCGAGGCCGTCGCGCGCTATCGCAATGCCATCGACCAGGGCTTGCTCAAGATCATGGCCAAGATGGGGATTTCGGTTGTGTCCTCCTATCGTGGTGGGCTGAACTTCGAGGCGGTTGGCCTGTCTCGTGCGATGTGTGCGGAATATTTCCCGGGAATGACAAGCCGCATCAGCGGTATCGGGGTCACAGGTATCCAGACCAAGTCCGAAGAGGTGCACGCCATGGGTTGGGGCGGCACCAACGTGCTGCCCATCGGCGGGTTCTACAAAGCGCGCAAATCGGGTGAGACCCACGCGTGGGAAGCCACCTCGATGCACATGATGCAGACGGCTTGCAACAAGGCCTCGTATGAGATGTGGAAACAGTATTCGGCCAAGATGCGGTCGGGGCCGCCCATTCATTTGCGCGACTTGATGGATATCAAACCCCTGGGCAAGGCGATCCCGATTGAAGAGGTTGAAAGCATCACCTCGATCCGCAAGCGGTTCGTGACACCGGGCATGTCCCTTGGTGCGCTGTCGCCCGAGGCGCACAAGACGCTGAACGTCGCGATGAACCGGATCGGGGCCAAGTCCGACAGTGGCGAGGGCGGCGAAGATCCCGCGCACTTCCATCCCGAGCCAAATGGCGACAACCCGTCGGCCAAGATCAAACAGGTGGCGTCTGGTCGGTTCGGTGTGACGGCCGAGTATCTGAACCAGTGCGAAGAGCTGGAGATCAAGGTTGCTCAGGGCGCAAAGCCTGGCGAGGGAGGACAACTGCCTGGCATGAAGGTCACCGACCTGATTGCGCGGCTGCGGCACTCGACCAAGGGCGTGACGTTGATCTCGCCTCCGCCGCACCACGACATCTATTCGATCGAGGATCTGGCGCAGCTCATCTATGACCTCAAGCAGATTAACCCGCGCTGCAAGGTGACTGTGAAACTGGTCGCATCTTCGGGGGTGGGCACGATTGCCGCCGGGGTGGCGAAGGCCAAGGCGGATGTGATCCTGATTTCGGGGCACAACGGGGGCACCGGTGCCTCACCCGCAACTTCGATCAAATATGCGGGTCTGCCATGGGAGATGGGCCTGACCGAAGCGCATCAGGTGCTGTCAATGAACAACCTGCGGGGTCGGGTGATCTTGCGCACGGATGGGGGTTTGCGCACAGGCCGGGATATCGTGATGGCCGCGATGCTCGGGGCCGAGGAATATGGGATTGGTACCGCTGCGCTGATCGCCATGGGGTGCATCATGGTGCGCCAGTGCCAGTCCAACACCTGCCCCGTGGGCGTGTGCACGCAGGACGAGGCCTTGCGCGATAAGTTCACCGGCAACGCGGACAAGGTCGTAAACCTGATCACCTTCTATGCGCAGGAAGTGCGCGAATTGCTGGCCTCTATTGGGGCGCGCAGCATGGATGAAGTGATCGGGCGCGCGGATCTATTGGCGCAGGTTTCGCGCGGTTCGGCGCATCTGGATGACCTCGACCTCAACCCGATGTTGATCACTGTCGATGGGGCAGCGGATATTGTCTATGACCGTGACAGGGATCGCAACGCGGTGCCTGATACGCTGGATGCTCAGATCGTGCGTGATGCCGCGCGGTTCTTGCAAGATGGTGAAAAGATGCAGCTGTCCTACGCTGTGCAGAACACCCATCGGACGGTGGGCACCCGCACCTCAAGCCATATCGTTCGCCAGTTCGGGATGCGCAACACGCTGCAACCCGACCACCTGACGGTCAAGCTGACCGGCTCGGCGGGGCAATCGCTTGGCGCATTTGCGGCGCCTGGCCTCAAGCTGGAGGTGTCCGGTGATGCCAACGACTACGTGGGCAAAGGGTTGTCGGGCGGCACCATCGTCGTGCGCCCGCCCATGTCATCGCCCATCGTCGCCTCGGAAAACACCATCATCGGCAACACAGTGCTTTACGGTGCGACCGATGGGTTCCTGTTTGCAGCCGGGCGCGCCGGCGAACGCTTTGCAGTGCGCAACAGCGGGGCGCATGTGGTGATCGAAGGATGCGGGTCAAACGGATGCGAATACATGACCGGTGGCGTGGCCGTGATCCTGGGCGAGATCGGCGCAAACTTTGGCGCAGGCATGACTGGTGGCATGGCGTATCTTTATGACCCTGACGGCAAGGCCGAGGCGCTGATGAACATGGAGACACTTGTGACCTGCCCTGTGACGGTCAATCACTGGTTGGGCCAGCTTGAGGAACTGCTGGAACGGCATCTGTGTGAAACCGGCAGCGTCAAAACTGCCGATATTTTGCAGCACTGGGACACCGAGCAGCGGAACTTCCTGCAAGTGTGCCCAAAGGAAATGCTGGTGCATTTGCCTGCCCCACTTAGTGACGAAGCAGGTGCGATACCGGCCGAGTGATGTTTTAGGTATCGGGTCGGGCGGCCATCTTGGTGGCCCGATCCCGACTGCCGACATGGGTGTTTTCGGCCAATATGTCAGCGACGCGGGTGGGCATCGTGCCCAGCTTGTGCGCGATCACATGATCTGCATCACCGGACCATTTGAGCAGCCACACAAGGGCAGCATCCGTCGTGTTCAATGCGCGAAACTGTGGGGCAATGGCACCGGGTTGCGCGCTGGTGGTTGGGTCGATCATCTCCTGACTCCAAAAGCGGTTGCGAATGATCCAAGGTTAGCGGAGATGTTCAGTTTTCGTTAGTGATTAACGCTTTGTTTTTAAATTGAGTTTTCTGAAAAGATAGTGAATGAATGGTTGCGGGCTGGCATCGGGGCTGCAAAGCATTATCTGATCGCGCATGCGGTACATCATTTTCCTTCTGTGTATGTGGCCAACCATGACGCTGGCTGATCCACCTCGCGTGTTGGCCATCGGCGACAGCATTCTGGCGTGGCACAAATGGACAGGGCGCGACATCCCATCCGTCTTTGGGGCAGCCTTGGGGGCGGAGGTTGAAAATGATGCGGTGGTTGGCGCGCGGTTTTCCAACACCTCGACCTTGGGCCGCGCCGCTGGCTTTGATGTGCGCACCCGACTTCGAAACGGGCCTTGGGATATTGTGCTGATCAATGGTGGGGCGAATGACCTTCTGAGTGATTGTTCCTGCAACGCTTGCGCGTCAGTGCTGGATGGGTTGATCACCGCGGACCTGACAGGTGAGGTGCCGACGTTTCTGGCCGAAGTACTGGCGCGGGATGTCGATGTGATCTGGATGGGATATTATGCGAGCAGCCGGTCGGGGCCTTTCACCGGGTGCCGTCCGTATCTGGTGGACTATGACGCGCGGTTGGCCCGGCTGGCGGCAGCCACCCCGCGATTGACGTTTCTGGACAGTGAGGTTGTGATTGACTCGGATCAACGTGGCCTGTTTGCCTTTGATGGGCTTCACCCGTCCCCCAAGGGTGCGCGCAGAATTGGCACATATCTGGCCCAATCGGTATCGGACTAGTTCACACATCGCGCGGCGCTGCCTATAGCTGTGGGCATGGCGAGATCTCGTAAAACCCGCACTAAAAAGAGCACGGCAAAGCGCCGGTTTCGGCCTATGCGGTGGCTGACCCGATGGGCTTTGCGGTTGGTTAGTGTGGTATTTCTGATCGCTGTGGTGGGTACGGCGTTGTGGTCGGTGCTGAACCCTCCAACGACATTCTACATGATGCAGGAATCGCGCCGCCTGAATGGTGTGGATCACGAATGGGTCGCCATTCAGGAAATTGCACCGATCATGGCCCGGGCTGCGGTCGCGGCAGAGGACGCGAATTTTTGCCTGCACTGGGGTCTGGATATCGCTGCGATCCGCGCCGCCATTGACGAGGGCAGTAGCCGGGGCGCGTCGACCATCAGTCAGCAGGTGGTCAAGAATGTGTATCTTTGGCACGGGCGGTCCTGGGTGCGCAAAGTGATGGAGGCCGCAATGACCCCCCTGGTCGAAGCGATCTGGTCCAAGCGGCGTATTCTCGAAGTGTACCTGAACGTGGCAGAGTTTGACGAAGGCGTGTTTGGGGTCGAGGCCGCCGCGCGCCACTACTTCGGCGTGGGCCCCGAGGCGCTGAGTAATGTGCAGGCCGCGCGGTTGGCTGCGATTCTGCCCAATCCCAAAGGTCGCTCGGCCAGCAACCCGTCATCATATGTCCGCAAGCGGGCCGCATCGATCCTCGATGGTGCGGCCACGATCCGCGCGGATGGGCGTAATGCGTGTTTCCAGAGTTGAAAAACTGGCGCGCGCCGTGCATGCATGCCTGACCTATTGCCTGACTTCGGATTATTTATGGCCCGCCTGTTTCATGTTCCGCTTTCTCCGTTCTGCCGCAAGGTCCGACTGAGCCTTGCCGAGAAGAAGATCGAGGTCGAGCTTGTCGAAGAACGCTATTGGGAAGCGGACCCGGATTTCCTGCGCCGGAACCCTGCGGCCAAGGTGCCGGTGTTGCGCCTTGACGGGCTGATGATGTCCGAGAGTGCCGCGATTTGCGAGTATATCGAAGAAACACGGCCCGAACCGTCCCTGATGCCGTCCGATGCTGCGGGCAAGCTGGAAGTGCGCCGCCTGATCGGGTGGTTCGACGACAAGTTTCACAACGAAGTCACCTCAAAGCTGCTATACGAGCGGGTCAACAAAAAGGTGATGGGCCAGGGCTTTCCCGACAGCCGTAATGTTAAAGATGGCGCGAAGGCGATCAAGTATCACCTCGACTACATGACATGGCTGCTGGATCACCGTCGCTGGTTGGCGGGGGATGTTATGACGCTGGCAGATTTCGCGGCAGCAGCGCATTTGTCATCGCTCGACTATATTTCGGATGTGGATTGGAACCGGTCGGATGTGGTCAAGGACTGGTATGCCAAGATCAAGTCGCGCCCGGCGTTCCGGTCCATTCTGGCCGATCAGGTGCCCGGCTTCCCCCCACCCAAACACTACAACGATCTGGATTTCTAGAGGCCCGCGTCCAATAGGGGCGCCGCACCAGACACCGGGATTTCTTTGGAACAGGAAAAACAGACCCTGAAACAGCGGATCGTCCAGCGCGCCCTTGACGAGGGGTTTGTGATGGCGCGCGTGTGCCGCCCGGATGCTGTGCCCAAGGTCGCGGATCGTCTGGCCACTTTTGTGGCGCAGGGGCGTCATGGTCAGATGGGATGGATGGCGGACCGGATGCACTGGCGGTCTGACCCGGCCGCATTGTGGCCCGAGGCGAAGTCGATCTTGATGTTGGCCGAAAGCTATGCGCCCGACCATGACCCGCTGGCGGTGCTGGAACAGCCCACGCGCGGGGCCGTGTCGGTCTATGCACAGGGGCGTGACTACCACGATATCGTCAAAAAGCGGCTCAAGCGTTTGGCCCGCTGGATGATCGAAGAGGCGGGGGGCGAGGTAAAGGTTTTCGTCGATACGGCCCCTGTGCCGGAAAAGGCATTGGGACAAGCCGCAGGTCTCGGCTGGCAGGGTAAACACACCAATCTGGTGAGCCGGGATTGGGGCAACTGGGCTTTTTTAGGGTCGGTTTTCACGACACTTGAGCTGGATGCGGACCCACCCGAGGTGGATCATTGCGGGTCCTGTCGGGCGTGCCTTGATGTCTGCCCAACTGACGCGTTCCCCGGGCCCTATCAATTGGATGCACGTCGCTGCATTTCGTACCTGACGATCGAACATAAGGGGCCAGTCGACTTTGCGCTGCGCCCATTGCTGGGAAACCGGATTTACGGATGCGATGATTGTCTGGCGGTCTGCCCGTGGAACAAGTTTGCAGTTGCGGCCAGCGATATACGCTATCTCGGAGTGGTGGGTGCGCCACCTTTGGCAGACTTGGCCGTTCTGGATGACGCTGCGTTTCGCACACGGTTTTCAGGATCGCCGGTCAAGCGTATCGGAAGGGATCGTTTTGTCCGCAATGTCTTGTATGCAATTGGGAATTCCGGTGACGTGAAACTGGCGGCCGTTGCGCGGACCCTATGCGATGACCCGGATGAAACGGTTGCAGACGCAGCCCGTTGGGCCGTGACGCAATTGGGCGCGACGGGTCGCGAATAGGCCCGTTATCCATTGCCAATAAAGGGGACGGGGATGGCGATAATGTTGGGCGTCGATACCGGCGGCACCTATACCGATGCGGTTCTGATGCGCGGCGAAACTGAGGTTCTGGCGCGAGCCAAGGCTTTGACGACGCGCCACGATCTTGCTGTGGGTGTCGGCGCGGCTGTGCGTTCTGTCCTAAAGGACTCCGGCATTGCGCCCGGTGCTGTCGGCATGGCGTCCCTGTCCACGACCTTGGCCACAAATGCGTTGGTGGAGGGGCAAGGGGGACGTGTGGCGCTGATCTATGTCGGGTTTCGGGCGCAGGATCTGGAAACCCAAGGTCTGGCTGACGCGTTGAAGGGGGATCCCGTATGCCTGCTGGCAGGTGGACATCGGCATGACGGCGCACAGGCGGTTCCATTGGATGAAATCACATTATTGGCCTTTTTAGAGACGCATAAATTGGATGTAAGCGGATTTGCCGTCGCGTCCCAATTCGCCACGCGCAATCCAACCCATGAGCTGCGCGTGATGGAACTGGTGCAGGAGATGACAGGGCGACCTGTGTCAGCCTCGCACCAATTGTCGGCCAAATTGGGTGGTCCAAAACGTGCGTTGACGGCTGTTTTGAATGCGCGCTTGATCGGTATGATTGATGCGCTCATCGGCCGGGCAGAGGAGGAGCTGCGCATCATCGGTATCCAAGCCCCGATGATGGTGGTCCGCGGTGATGGCGCATTGATGTCGTCTGCGCAGGCGCGCGCGAGACCCATCGAGACCATTCTGAGCGGCCCGGCGGCCTCCGTCGTTGGTGCCCGGTGGTTGACGGGGGCGGATCATGCGTTGGTCAGTGACATTGGCGGAACCACCACAGATGTGGCCATGTTGCAGGACGGGCGACCCGAAATTGACCCCGATGGCGCGCGGGTGGGTCCGTATCGCACCATGGTCGAGGCGGTCGCGATGCGCACCACCGGACTGGGGGGAGATAGCGAAGTGCACTTCATTAGTGAGGGGTTGGCGGGCGGTTTGTCATTGGGGCCGCGCCGGGTCGTTCCGGTCTCATTGCTCGCGCACGAAGCACCCGAAGTTGTGCTGCCCGCACTTGAGGCACAAGTGCGGGCGACTACACCGGGTGAACATGATGGTCGTTTCGTGCGCGCGGTGCCGGGCCTTGGCATGGGTGGATTGGCTGATCGTGACGTCGCCCTTTTGGATCGGATCGGGGTGGGGGTGCACCCGCTGGCCGCTGTGTTGCGCACGCGAATGGAGACGGGCGCACTCAAGCGGTTGGTGGCACGTGGTTTGGTTCAGGTTGCTGCACTGACGCCTTCGGATGCGTGTCATGTTCTGGGGGAGTTGACGGTTTGGAATGCAGATGCGGCGCATCTTGCGTGTCAGCTGTTTGGGCGGCGACGCACCGGGTCTGGCGATGTTTTGGCCCACGACCCGGTTATTTTGGCGCAGCGCGTCGTGGATCAGTTGAGGGACCAGACAGCCATCGCGTTGCTTGAGGTCGCGTTGGTCCAGGATGGGATGGACGAACGTCTTGCGCATCATGTGTTGATGCAAAAGGGGCTGAGCGGACATGCAGGTGCAGTCCGCATTGCGACCGGACTAAACGTTCCTGTCATCGGGTTGGGGGCCTCTGCTGCGACTTATTACCCTCGGGTTGGGGCGCGGATGGGTGCGGATATGATCCTGCCGGAGGATGGGGGGGTCGCCAACGCGATTGGGGCCGTCGTCGGACGTGTGGCAGTGCGGCGCAGTGGATCTGTTACCGCTCCGAGCGAAGGTCTGTTTCGGGTGCATCTGGAGGCTGGGCCAGAAGACTTTGCAGCGTCCGATACCGCCTTGGCGCGGCTTGAGAGCGTGCTGCGCGCCCTGGCATGGGAGGCTGCCGAGGCAGCGGGTGCCCTTGAAATCGAGGTTTGGGTCGACCGTGACATCCGCACGGCAAAGATTGAAGCGCGGGATGTTTTCGTCCAGGCGACCTTGACGGTTGAGGCGACGGGTCGACCACGTGTGGCGCGGTCCCGGACGTAGGAAAGGCGGGCACGTGGCCCGCCAGTTCCCTTCATTTATCGTATATGGAGGGTATCCCGTTCGGCGCGGGCCACCATGGTGACCACAGGGACGGTAGGTGCCCAACCCAGTAATTTTTCATCATTTCCACGGCTATCATGTTCTGGATAACAAACACGATGCGGCGGAAATGGTGCCATGTGTCCTGGTTGGTTCCTATTCCGCGGCGCGTTTGGGCAACACCCAACCGGGCCTGACAAAGTGGCATGTGTACCCGTGCGGAATACGCTCAAGATAGTCCTGATGCTCGGGCTCCGCGTTCCAAAACGGGCCGACAGGCTCAAGTTCGGTGACAACCTTTCCGGGCCATATGCCCGACGCATCTACGTCCGCGATCGTGTCTTGGGCCACCGCCTTTTGTGCGTCATCCACATAGTAAATCGCTGAGCGATAGCTAAGCCCACGGTCGTTTCCTTGCTGGTTCAACGTGGTTGGATCGTGGATTTGAAAGAAAAATTCAAGGATATCGCGATAGGAAATAATGGTGGGATCAAAGATAATTTCGATCCCTTCCGCATGGGTACCATGGTTGCGATAGGTTGCATTTGGCACGTCGCCACCTGTGTAGCCCACGCGGGTTGATATGACGCCGGGTTTCTTGCGGATCAAATCCTGCATCCCCCAAAAGCACCCACCGGCCAGAACTGCGCGTTGCTCGCTCATGCGATATCCTCCACTTGTTCAATATAGCCGCCGTAGCCTTCCTCCTGCATGTCGTCGCGGTGCACGAACCGCAGCGACGCCGAGTTGATGCAGTACCGTAACCCGCCACGATCTCGTGGGCCATCGGGGAACACATGCCCGAGGTGGCTGTCGCCATGTTTGCTGCGGACTTCGGTGCGGATCATGCCAAGGGTGGCATCCCGTAATTCTTCGACATGGGCAGGCTCTATCGGTTTGGTAAACGATGGCCAGCCACAGCCGGATTCGTATTTGTCTGACGACGCGAACAGCGGTTCACCCGATACTATATCGACATAAATGCCGGGTTCTTTGTTGTTCAGTAATTTGCCGGTGCCTGGCCGTTCGGTGCCACTTTCCTGAGTGACGTGAAATTCCTCGGGTGACAGGGTTGCGATCACATCGGGGTTTTTGAAAAACTTGGTCATGGTGTGCTCCGATCTGGTGCGTTGCCCATTGTGCGGAAAGGTCTGCGCTACGGGTGTCCCTTATCTAGGTGTCGTTTGCCCAAAACAAAGGTGCAGACCAGCATTATGCGCGGTCCCGTTGTTTTCAAAGGGGTTTTGCAAACAGTGCATGTGCCGTCCGCCACTGTTCGCTGAGGGCTGATCCTTCAATGGCAGCCGGAACAATAATTGTGCCAATGGTGCAGTCATGCGAGCTATTTGATGCCACACACGTCCGGTATCTGAGGCCGTTGAATATGTGCGATGCGGCAACGGCAAATGGTTGGGTCAGGTTATCCAAGATGCGGGTACGGTCGCTGCGCATGGGATGAGGTGTGATGTTTCATACCCCTCGACCCATCTGGCTGCGATGGCATGGATCGCAGAATCGTCATCTTCAGCCAGCGCGAGGCGCAGGGATCGCATTGCGGAGGCGACTTCGATCTCACTTAGATGCTGTTCGAAGGTGAAAAATATCTTTTTGTGTGGTGTTGGGGCCAGTGTGCTGTTCAGCGTCAGTTCCTCGGACAGCTTTTCGCCCGGGCGCAAGCCTGTGACTTCAATCGAAATATCACCATCGGGGTTCTGGGTATCGCGCACCGTCAATCCCGCACTTTCGATGACTTGGCGGGCAAGATGTTCGATGCGCACAGGCTTGCCCATATCCAGCACAAACACTTCGCCGCCATGCGCCATTGACCCGGCGCGCAGAACAAGATGCACAGCCTCTTGCACCGTCATAAAATACCGCGCCACATCCGGGTGTGTGAGTGTCAAGGGACCACCGCGGCGCAGCTGTTCCTGAAACAACGGAACCACGGACCCGGATGAGCCCAAGACATTGCCAAATCGAACCGTGGAGAAGACTTGACTATGAGGGGTGGTGATGCGGTGTGCGTGATCCTGCACGATCAGTTCGGCCAGCCGTTTGGAGGCTCCCATGATATTGGTCGGTCGCACTGCTTTGTCTGACGAGATCAGGACAAAACGCTCAACCCCCGCCTTGGCCGCGAGCGAGACCAGAGTGTGGGTGCCCAAAGCGTTGTTGCACATGCCCGACGATGGGTTTTCTTCAACCAGCGGCACGTGTTTGTAGGCTGCAGCGTGCAGCACGACCTGCACATTGTGTCGCTCCAAAGTGCGGGCGATATCCACCGATTTTGTAACGCAGCCGAGTATGGGGACAAGTTCGATCCTACTGTCCTGCACCACAGGACCGAGTTCCTGATGGATCTGGTACAAAGCCAGCTCACTATGGTCGAACAGGACAAGTTTGGCGGGCCGACATTCCAACACCTGACGGCACAATTCGGACCCGATGGATCCACCAGCGCCCGTGATCAGCACAGTGCGCCCCGAGTAGGCCCGCGCGCCCTCAAACGTGCCTTGATGCGCACCAGCAACCTCGTCACGCCCGAGAAAACGACGCGGGTTGAGTGGCTTGAGCTTGTCGACCAGCGCCTCTTCTCCGATCAGTTGCGAGAACGAGGGGAGCGTTTGCACTTCAAGGCCCATGTCTTGCAAGCGCCGTGCAATTTGCATCTGCTTTGGATGACTTTGTGAGGGGATCGCCAACAGCACCCGATCAATTTTCCTGTCAGCGATGAGGTCTGCAATGTGCGCCGGGTTGTGCACCGGCATGCGCAGCACGCGCAGTCCATGCAGCGCCTGATTGTCATCCACAAACGCAACAGGTTCGATGATCTTGTGATTGCGCAGGGCTGATGCCAGTTGCATGCCCGTTGCGCCCGCCCCGTAGATCAAGACCCGGCAGCGGGTTTCATTCCGCCGATATAGCCACAGTACGATTTGTAGCAAAATCGCCCGGCTGAGGATTGATGCCACAAAAAGTGCGATGCCGAATATGATCTGGGTGTTGAGCGCAAGCGCGTCGCGACTGATCGCATTGAGTGCCATCGACGCCAACATCACCACAGCTGCAAAGATCGCCGTGCGCCCCACGGTGTCCGCAAAATCATCGTCAAGCGTCCCGCATGACACGTTCAGCCAGAATGATACCGCACCCGCCGTTATCAGAAGGTATGGCAACACCACGATCAGGCTTTTTGCACCATACCCCGCAGTCGATGTCAGGCCCGTCGCCAACAGCATTGCGACCGGCACAAGCGCCGCGTCAAACCCTGCCAGAATGCTGCGTTTGTGCAAACGCGACAGTGATGTAAGCCCCGACAGCATCGCACCCTTTCAACCTGACAAGTGTTTCACCTGCTTTGATCGTTAGGGCAAAGGCGTAAGTAATTCGTTTACAAAGCAGCGCGTCAGATCATCTACGCCGAAACACCAAAGCAATCGTTTGAAAAACAATACTGAAATCGTAACACGTGCTTTGATCACGCTGGTAGATCATGTCCAGCCGGGCTTTGCGCGAAACACAGATCCGGGCATAGAGCGCGTCAGTTTCTTCGGGGGTTTTGCACCGTGCCAGCAACTTTTCCTCGTGGCCGTGCATCACCACGCTTGCCAATCCTGTGACGCCGGGGCGTGATTGCAAGACGGCAGCGTAGGTGTCGGGGAACTGCTCAACATATTCGCGCAACGGCGGGCGCGGCCCGACAAAGCTGAGATCGCCACGCAGAATGTTCCAAAGCTGTGGAAACTCATCTAGGCGTCGGGCGCGTAGTTTGGCACCAAGCGGGGTAATCCGGCCTGTCTTGTCGCCACCGGACACACCTTTGTTCTCATTCTTGTTGATAACGCTCATCGTGCGGAACTTCCATAGCCCAAAACTTTGCGTCGGGGTTTTCATCCGTTTTGCGACGTAAAATATAGGGCGACCTTGCTGTCGCCAGATCACCCACATCAGATACAGGATGACGGGCCCGAGGATCACGACCAGCAGGCTGGCAAAGAACAGATCAAAAAGCCGTTTGCGCCACGTCATATGCCGGGCCCTTCGCGCCAGTCCGCAACGATGCCCTGCGCGGTGCTGTCTGAGGCCGCGAAGGAGGTGAGGGTGCACAACAGTGTCGTGTCCAGTGTGACATCTGCGATGGCTGTGCTTGGTGCGGGCCGCGCAGTCCAATCAAGGTTTGCCGCGTCAAGAAGCGCCCCCATCGTAACCGCGCCCGGTGCGGCGACGTTCACAACAGGTGGCGCATCACGCAGGTGTACGAGCGCACCCAGACTGCGGGCCAGCGCCGTTGGCCCGATGTAGCTGCGCATTGGTGTGTGCCCATTCGGGAAGGTATCAAGGGCAAAGCCCGGCTTCCACCTGCCCAGAATGGCATCCGCACCTGCAAGGTTTCCGACCCGCATGATGGTGCAGGGGTGCGGGTGTGCGGATGCGATTTGTTCCATCGCGTGTTTGCCGTGCCCGTAGGGGGTGCGCGGCGCGAGTTGTCTGTCTTCGGTCAGCGGGCCCTTCTGGTTGCCATAAACGGCGGCTGTCGACATCAGAAACACCCGGCCCGCACGGGCGGTTTGTGCTGCGTCCAGCACGCGGTGCGCAAGATCGGCGTTCAGCGTTTGAGGCACGTCGCTGCGGTGGGTAACCCCGGCAAGGTTCAACACCGCATCCGCGCCGCGCAAGGTGGCGCAAAGCGTGGGTGTATCCGTGATATCAACATCTTGTCGCGTTGCCCATATGGCAGAGGCCGCCCAACGCGGGCGCAGAAAACGCCCCACCTTGCTGTCAGCACCCAGGATGACAATCCGCATCACTCAGGGCACCGGAATGGCAAGTGCTGCGGGAACCAGCGCGTTGATCTGGCGGATATGCTCGGGCAGGCACACAGTGTGAAAGTCGTATGTCTCGACAACGTGTTGCCGGGCGGCATGCCCGATATGGGCAAAGGATTTCGGCGAGGCGAGGACCTCGACCACCTGAGCAGCCAGCGCCTCGGGATCGAAGAAATCAACCAACAGTCCCGTCTCGTTGTGGGCCATCGCTTCGCGCACGGGGGCCACGTCACTGGCGACGATCACGGCCCCCATCGCCATGCTTTCAAGCAGGGACCATGACAAGACAAAGGGCATCGTCAGATAGATGTGGCACGTGCTGATCTGGATGACCTGCTTATAGCTTTCGTACGGCACCTGCCCCAGAAAATGCAGGCGATCCCAGTCGATCAGATGGCCGACCTCGGCCTCCATCTCGCCGCGCAAACCGCCGGGATGCTTGGATTTGCCGCCATAGGACGCGTCATTGCCGCCGATCACCAGAATGCGCGCGTCCGGTCGCGCCTTCTGGATGTAGGGCACGGCGCGCATGAACTGGTGATAGCCGCGCGTGGTCTCAAGATTGCGGGCCATGAAGGTCACAACCTCGTCCTGTGCGGTCAGGGGGCGACCGACCCGCCCAAGGCTGACGCTCGCGGTCTTGTTTGGTTTCAGTTTATCGGTGCGGATGCCGTCGTGACAGACGTAGATCTTGTCGTGAAAACTGGCGGGAAAACGGTTGCGCTGCCACATCGTCGGGCTGTGGGCGACATCCACGACTTCGATATTCATTAGCGGCACAACATTGTGGCCGTGCATCAAATAAGGGGCGTGATCGCTGACCGGGCTTGCAGGGTCAAAGCCGACAG
The DNA here is from genome assembly GCF_947497045.1 of uncultured Tateyamaria sp. Classification (GTDB taxonomy): domain Bacteria; phylum Pseudomonadota; class Alphaproteobacteria; order Rhodobacterales; family Rhodobacteraceae; genus Tateyamaria. The sequence goes on from NZ_CANMEU010000008.1 coordinate 151,588, forward strand.
GGCCGCCGTGCACCGAATAGAAATATTCAAAAAACCCGATGATGGGGGTGTCGGGCAGTACCTCGCGAAAGAACGTCATCTCACCCCACCCGACATGACCGATGACGATATCCGGGGTAAATCCGTCCGCGACCAGCGTACGCAGGGCTGTGACCGCGCCAAAGCCGTTGCCTGCCGCATTCTCCCATGTGCGTGACAGCCCATAGGCCTTTTCATCCGCCTTGTGGTGCGTTTTGTAGACGACACTACGCACCCCTTTGAAGGTTGGTGCCTTGGCGCGTTGGGTGAGAAAGACAATCTCGTGGGTACCCTGCGCGCCCAGCCATTGGATCAGCTCGCGGTACTGACCGGGCATGTTCTGGTGCACAAACAAGAGCTTCATAAAGTCCTCACAACTACAGGGTGTAGATAGCGCCCACCGGCGCACCGCGCAATCATCTGCGATCCGGCCAGATATCGCGGGTGCCACGCTTTTCCTGTCCCGGCGACAGCCCGAACGTGCCGCGATAGCTTTTGGAGAAATGCGAGAGCGACTGGAACCCACATACCACGCAAATATCGGTCACACTCAGCGTGGTCTGGCGCAGCAACCCGCGCGCTTTCTCCAGCCGCAGATGCAGGTAGTGCCGCTTGGGGGACATGCCAAGGTGTTTGGCGAAAAGCCGTTCAAGCTGGCGGGTGCTGATTGCCACGGCATCCGCAATCTCGTCCGGGCGCAGCGGGTCCTCCAGGTTGTTCTCCATGATTTGCAGCGCAACACCCAGCTTGCCATGGGCCAGATCGGGCCGGGTGCGGCGTGACAGCCGTTGACCATGTGCTGGTCCGCGCGGATCGGTATAGACCATCTGATCGGCCACCCATGTCGCCAGATCGGTGCCGTAATCGTCTCTGATCCGGTGCAGCATCATATCCATCGACGCAGCACCGCCTGCCGTCGTAAAAATGCGTCCGTCCACCGAATAGAGACTGTTTTCGATACTCACATCCGGCAGTATCTCGGTCAGGGTATCGCGATATTCCCAGTGGGTGGTGACCCGCTTGCCCGACAACAAACCGGCCAGGGCCAGCGTATAGGTGCCTGACGACAGCGCGCCAAAATCCATCCCCTTGCGCACCTCGCGCCGTATCCAGTTGAGGATGGGTCTGGTGCTGTTGTGGTCTGCGTCATGTCCCGCACAAACCACGAGCGTTTCGTGTCGACCCAAGGCGGGCAGTGCCACATCGACTTCCGTTGTCACTCCATTATAGGCGGCCACGGGGTCACCCGTTTCACTGATCAACCGCCAAGTGTAAAATACCTGACCCGAGGGGTGCAGGTTGGCGAGGCTCAGCGCTTCAAGCGCGCAGGCAAAGCCGAGTTGGGAGTAACCGGGAATAAGCAGAAAGGCATAGGCCTTTGGGGTTGTCGCCTCAGGCGGCAAGGGCGGTGTCCAAGAGGGCGCGCACCTTGCGGGCATAGGGTTCGTTCACCAGGCGCGCGATTTCTTCGCCATTCTTCATCACCAACAGGGTGGATCGGCGGGTGACCTTCAGCCGCTCGGTCAGCTGGGCACGCCCGAACGTATCCCAATCCACATCTACAAAGGTCAGATTTGCATAGGCGGGGGTGTCTGCCAGTGCCTCGGCGATCAGGTTCGCCTTGATCTGACATGTGATGGACCAGCTTGCGCGGTAATTCAGAATGACCACCTGATCGGTCGTGCGCAACGCACGCCACACATCCGGGGTAAACGTCTCGGCGGGGTATGCACCAGCGATGGCTGGGATCAACGCGACGGTGGACAACAAAAATGTACGGCGGTGCATGGGGCGGGGGCTCCGGCAGGTGGCAACTGCGCGGAATCATATGAGGCAACGAGGTGCGCGCAAGAGGTGACGTTCAGGTTTTGGCCTGCCGTGACAATTGCACCGCAAGGATGCCCGCCGCGATGATCGCAACGCCGATCACGTCCTGTGTTCCAAGCCGTTCGCCCAGCAACAGAGCCGCAATCGCGACCCCAAAGAAGGGATTGAGAAAGTGGAACGTGGCCGCCTTGGTGGCACCGATCCGCGCCACCAGCGCAAACCATATCCAGGTGGCAACCAGACCCGGCCCGATGGTCGTATATGCAAAGGCGATGACAAGTTCGGGGGTGATATCCACCCGGATCGTCTCGGTCAGGGCCGACGCGAGGGCCAGCACGCCGGATCCGACAAACATCTGCAAGCCGACGACCATCATCAGGTTCCCGCCCGATGACATGGTGCGCATGGACAGGGTCGCAATCGTCAATGCAACGGCTGCAATGATGCACAGCGCAACGCCGTACAGGTCCACGCCCGCGTCCAGCCGCGCCGACATGATCAGAACGACGCCACCGACCCCCAACACCAAACCCACGATACCCAACAACGGCAAACGATCCCGAAACACGATCCAGCCTGCAAAGGCGACCATCAGCGGCATGGTCGATGCAATAATGGAGGCCAACGACGCCTGCACCGTCTGCATCGCGTAAAAGTTCAGGCCGAGGTAGATTGCGTTCTGGCATACCCCGAAAATGATGGTTGCGCGCCATTGGTCACGCGTCAGGCGCCACGTCTGGCCGAGCATCCGTGCGATCATCACACCGAGCAGCCCGGACAGAAAGAACCGCAACGCAAGCGATGCCAAGGGCGAGGCATCCGCCACGATAATCCGGGCCGAGGTGAACGCAGATGACCAGATCAGGGCGAATGTCAGCCCCATCAGAATTGCGCGGATGTCCATGAAGATGCCTTTCGTCTTGCTGCGGGACGTTCTGGCAATTCGGCACGGGATGCAAGCGGACTGATCACGACCCTGTTTGGTGCAAGTGATCGCGTGTCGGTCCACATATAGGGCAGATAAAAACGAGGTAATCCATGAAATTCACGCGACGCAGGTTTGGCGGATTGGCGATTGCGGGGGCAAGCGTGCCCATCGCGGGGCTCGCTCAGGATACGTCCCTGCTGGATGTGCAGCGTGCGGCGCTGTCCGGCACCACGTCGGAATTCGACGCGGCAATGGCGCGGATCAAGGAACGGGGCAATCCGGATATGGCGGCCGCCCTGATCGTGTCCTTGCGGTTTTCCCGATCACGCGGGGTGCAGATTGCGGATGCGCTCAAGTCGATCACGGGCGAAGATCACTTTACCGACTGGTTCGAATGGATGTTGTGGCAGGAACGTAATCCGCAGATCAAACCGCATGCCGACTTCCCCACTTTCAAACGCGAGGTGCTGTTGCGCGTTGACGGCAACTTTGCCGATTTCCTGCGTCCCGAACATATCCAACCTGATGCGATGCGCATCCGGCTTGAGGAGATTTCCTGGGGTGGGGTGGTCAAAGACGGCATCCCGTCGCTCGACAATCCCGATCTGATTGAGGCAGGTGAGGCCGGCTATCTGCGCGGCGATGATCTGGTTTTTGGCGTGTCGATCAATGGCGACACCCGCGCATACCCACTGCGCATCATGGGCTGGCACGAGATGTTCAACGAAGTGATCGGCGGTGTGCCGGTGGCGCTGGCCTATTGCACCTTGTGCGGGTCGGGCATCCTGTTCGAGACAGAGGTGCAGGGGCGCTCCAAGCCGCTGATCCTCGGCTCTTCCGGGTTTCTCTATCGCTCAAACAAACTGATGTTTGACCGTGAAACCAACAGCCTTTGGAACCAATACACAGGCAAGCCGGTGGTCGGCCCACTGGTCGGCAGTGGGATCGAATTGAAACAGCGGCCCGTTGTTATCACCACGTGGGACAATTGGACGGCGGCCAACCCGTCTACCACGGTGCTGAGTCTCGATACCGGGCATCGGCGCGACTATGGGTCCGGCGTGGTCTACAACGACTACTTTGCCTCCCCCGATCTGATGTTCCCCGCGCAGGTCGATCAGCGGCAGTACGCACAAAAGGATTACATCTTTACGGTCCGCCAATTTGGCGCGGCACGGGCGTGGCCGCTGGATGCGTTTATGGGGATGCCCGTGATCAACGATGCGATTGCGGGCACGCAGTTATTGTTGATCGGGGATGCAGAGACGCGCAGCGTGCGGGCCTACGAGCGAGAAGATCGCACGTTCACGCCATCAGCCGGGCGATTGCATGATCAAAATGGTGGCGAGTGGCGGGTGACCGAGGATGCGCTTGTTGGCCCAGGCGGGGCGCGGTTGCCACGGGTGGCGGGCCACATCTCGTATTGGTTTGCCTGGGACAACTATCTGGGTGATGCCGCGTCAGTCTATAAGGGATAGACAATAAAAAAGGGCCGCCCGAAGGCGACCCTTTGGAACATGAGGTGGCGTCAACTTAACCGTTGACGCTGTCCTTCAGGGCCTTGGCGATCGTCATTTTGACAACCTTGTCGGCCTCTTTTTTGAATTGCTCGCCGGTGGCAGGGTTGCGCACCATGCGCTCGGGGCGCTCACGGCAATAGATTTTGCCGACGCCGGGCAGGGTGACAGCACCGCCGCCCGAAACTTCTTTGGTGATCAAGCCACAGATTGCGTCCAGCGCGGCACCTGCGGATTTCTTGTCTGAGTCCATCTCCTCGGCCAGCGCGGCGACGAGTTGGGTTTTTGTCATTGGTTTTGCCATTTTCTGGTCTCCTTCGTCTGCCCGAGAATTAGGGCCTCCTAACCGTTTTGTAACGGTATGTTGTGGGAAAACACAACGAATAGTGGCCTCGTGCAAGTGAAAAACAGGGTTTTTTGGCGGTTTTTGGCTTCTGCGCCGCATTTGTCGGTGCGCGCAAGGGGCTCAGAGCGGTGGTTTGCCCGATAAACGCGTACTTTGCGCCGATCAAATGAGCGTTGGCAGCTATGGCAAAGGTGCCAATCCACAGCTTGATCCCCAAGCTGATCCGGGATGATACTGCCGCGCAGGACAGTCCAGCCCTGATATCAGACAAGTGCTGCTCGACCCCGATGCGTGGCTATCGTCAGAGAAACGCAGTCTCGTCAAAGGACCGCAATTTCCGGCTGTGGATACGTTCCAGCGGCATCTCACGCAGATGCTCCATCGCCTGAATGCCGATCATCAGGTGCCGCGCGACCTGTTCCCTGTAGAAGTTCGAGGCCATGCCGGGCAGCTTCAGTTCGCCATGCAACGGTTTGTCGGACACACATAGCAGTGTGCCATAAGGCACCCTGAACCGATAACCGTTGGCGGCGATGGTTGCACTTTCCATGTCCAGTGCCACGGCTCGTGATTGCGACAGTCGTTGTACGGGTCCACGCTGATCACGCAGTTCCCAGTTCCGGTCGTCATGGGTGGCCACGGTGCCGGTGCGCATGATCCGCTTCAACTCATATCCTTCGAGCTCGGTGACGCTGGCCACCGCCTGCTCAAGCGCGATCTGAATTTCGGCCAATGCAGGGATCGGGACCCAAGGCGGCAAATCGTTATCTAGTACGTGATCTTCGCGCAGATACCCATGCGCGAGCACGAAGTCCCCAAGCGCCTGAGAGTTCCGCAACCCCGCGCAGTGCCCGACCATAAGCCACGCGTGAGGGCGCAGGACCGCGATGTGGTCTGTCGCCGTTTTGGCATTCGATGGACCCACCCCGATATTGACCAGGGTGATCCCGGACCCATCTGCCCGCTTGAGGTGATAGGTCGGCATTTGCGGCGTTTTGGGGCTGTCGGGCAGTGGCTGATCGCCCGCTGTGATCTCGGCATTTCCGGTGGACACGAAGGCTGTGTAGCCGCTGGTCGGGTCATCCAGCTGGGCGCGGGCATAGGCCTCGAACTCGGACACGTAGAATTGGTAGTTGGTGAACAACACATGGTTCTGGAAATGTGATGGATCGGTGGCGGTGTAGTGGGCCAGACGCGCCAGTGAATAGTCGATGCGTTGGGCGGTAAAGGGGGCCAGGGGCCCAATGCCGTTTTCGGGTTCATAGGTCCCGTTCACGATATCATCGTTGGTGTTGCTCAGGTCTGGCACATCGAAAAAGTCGCGCAGCGGAAAGGATGCGGCACCCTGCTGCGGCACCGTAAGGTCCGGGTCATTGGCGACTGCAAAGTGCACTGGCATGGGCGTGCTGGAATAACCGATTTCGACGGGTTGGTCGTGGTTGCAGATCAGCAGGTCGATCTGTTGAATCAGATAATTCGCGAACAGGTCCGGACGCGTCACGGTCGTGGCATATGTGCCGGGTGCCGATACGTGCCCAAAGCTGAGCCGCGTGTCGACCCGCGCATAGCTTGAGGTTGTAAACCTGATTTCGGGGTAGAATGCCCGCACACGACCCGCGGGCGCCCCGTTTTTCATCGCATCCAAAAACTGTGAACACAGGAAATCCGACGCCTCTTGGTAGAGGTTCTTAAGCCGTTTGACGGCGGCCGTTGCGTCGTTGAATTCCGCGTGGCTCTGATGGCTTTGGTCAAGTGTTTTCATGTTGTTGGCTCAAGTACTGGGATAAATTCAAAGGTACGCACGTCGACCAACCCAAGGTCCGATATGCGCAATTCGGGGATAACGACCAAGGCAAGCAATGAGTGCTGCATGTAGGCGTTGTTGAGGGTGCAGCCACAGTCGACCATCGCTTGCACGAGTTGGTCTGCCTTGGCGGCGACCTCGCGGGCAGGGCGGTCGGACATAAGGCCTGCAATGGGCAGCTCGACCAGCGCAAGTTCTTTGCCGTCGCGAAAGATCGTGACCCCGCCGCCCACCTCGGCCAGCCGGTTCGCGGCCAGCGCCATTTGGGTGCGGTCTGTGCCCACCACGATCATGTGGTGGCTGTCATGGGCCACGGTCGAGGCCATGGCCATCTTGCCCGTATAGTTGAACCCGGCCACAAGCGCGTTTGTGACGCCCCCGGTTGCGCGATGCCGTTCCACCAGCGCGATCTGGCAGGTGTCGCCATGGGGTTCGACCTTGCCATTGTTAACGGGCATGTCGCGTTTCAGTGCTTTGGTCGGGGCCTGGTTTTCGACAACGCCGATGACATTGGCCGTGACCGAATTGCGGCCCTCGGGTGCTTTGATTTCAAAGTCTGATGCGGTCAGTGTTTTGCCCAGATGCACAGTCTGACGGGCGGTCGCTGGCCAGTTCAAATGCGGGCAGTCCACGACCAGCTTGCCATTGATCGCGACGGTCTTGCCCCGTGCGATGACCTGCTCAATCGGGAGTGTCTTCAGATCCGAGGTCAGGATCATATCCGCTCGCCTTCCGGGGGTGAGTGATCCGATCTCGCGCTCAAGCCCAAAATGTGTGGCTGTATTGATTGTCGCCATTTGCAGCGCGACAAGCGGGTCGCATCCACAGTCAATTGCGTGGCGTACAACTCTGTTCATATGCCCGTCATTCACCAAGGTGCCCGAATGGCAGTCATCCGTGCACAGGATCATGTTGCGCGGATCGAGCCCTTTTTCGGTGATCGCGGTGATCTGGGTTTCGACGTCATACCAGGCCGAGCCAAGGCGGATCATCGACCGCATCCCTTGCCGCATTCGGGTTATGGCATCCGCTTCGCAGGTGCCTTCGTGATCGTCCGCCGGACCGCCCGCAACATAGGCGGCAAAGTCGCGCCCAAGATCGGGCGAAGCATAGTGCCCGCCGACGGTTTTGCCCGCCCGTTGGGTGGCTGCCACCTCGGCCAGCATTTGCGGATCACCTGCTGCCATGCCAGGAAAGTTCATCATCTCGCCCAGACCGATGATGCCGGGCCAGCCCATGGCCTCGGCCACATCTTCGGCGCTGATCTCGAACCCGGTGGTTTCCATCCCCGGCGCAGAGGGGGCGCAGGATGGCATCTGCGTCCAGATGTTCACGGGCTGCAACAGTGCCTCATCGTGCATGAGGCGGACCCCGGCAAGGCCCAGCACATTCGCAATCTCATGCGGGTCGGTGAACATCGAGGTGGTGCCATGCGGGATTACCGCTGCGGCAAATTCTGCCGGGGTCAGCATCCCGCTTTCAATGTGCATATGCCCGTCGCACAGGCCTGGGATCATGTAGCGGCCGTGTGCTTCGATCACTTCGGTGTCGGGGCCCGTGCAATAACTGGCATCGGGTACGACACAGGCAATGCGCCCGTCCTTGATGGCGATATCGTGGTCGGGCAGTGCCTCGCGGGTATGCACATTGACCCAAATACCGCCACGAATGACAATGTCTGCAAATGCGCGGCCCGCAGCCACATCCACAAGGGCGGGGGCGGTGTCGGGCCAGCTTGGAAAGGGGGTCGGGAAAAGGTCGTGTTCCATGGCCCAATATTTCACCACGTCCGGGGGGCTGCAAGTGGTATTCCCATGACACGAGCATGGAACCGCCCGGGCTGACGCCGCCTTGCACCTGCCTGAGCCTGAACAGCGACGACAAAGCGACTATCAGAGCGATGGCAACAGACCCTCCGGCTTGCACCGGTTTGACAGGCGCTTATGGCCCTTGTGTCTTGACGCCCTTGCATAGGGTCGCAAGGGTGTGACCATGGATTACGACACAATAGATGCGGACGGGTTCGGACGGGGATTGCATGGTATCGGGCTGAACCTTCTTGTGCGCGATGTCGGGGCGGAGGTTGCATTTCTGCAAACGGTCTTCGGAATGACGGCCCATCAACCGACTGCCGATTTCGCGATCATGTCCTATGGCGGGCAGGTGTTTCAATTGCACAGCGACGGGACATATCATTCCAACCCCCTGCTCGGGCTGCTGCCTGAAAACCCGCCACGCGGGGGTGGGATTGAAATCCGGCTCTACGATACCGACCCCGAAGAGGCAGCGGCGCGGGCCAAGGTGCACGGCGCGACCATCCTGCAAGAACCCACCGACAAGCCACACGGGCTGCGCGAGGCCTATATCCTGTGCGAGAACGGGTATGCTTGGGTCCCGTCACGGGGCAAGGATGCCTAGGTCGGGCCGAGGGCGTTATCAGGTCGTGGGCGCTAAGATTATGATGAGCGGCATGACCGAGAAGGACTCGCTATGATCGACCACATCACCTTTGGTGTAAGGGATTTCGCCCGGTCCACAGCCTTTTATGACAGCGCGTTTGCCCCATTGGGCGTCAAGCGGTTGTTTACTGTCCCCAAGAATCATGCTGGTGAGGTCAATGTGACGGGCTACGGCGATGATCGTCCGTGGTTTTGGCTGGTCGAGGAAAAGGCGACGACCGGGTTGCTGCACGTGGCTTTGCAAGCGACCAGCCGTGCTGCCGTTGATGAATTTCACGCCGCAGCGATCCGTGCGGGTGGCACAGACAATGGGCCACCAGGGTTACGGCCACACTATCACCCCGACTATTATGCGGCCTTTGTGCTGGACCCGAATGGTCACAATATCGAAGCTGTGTGCCACACCTCAACCTGACAAGAGATGTGCCGTTTGCGCCGCCAAACCGGCGCTTTGCTTGGTAAGTAGGACCCCGACGTCGCAAACAGACTTGATCGGAACCCCGACCATCATGCAGGCTTGCCCCAGCAAAGGGAGCCCGCGCATGGAAATGACCGATATTCGTCCGAACATGGATCACTGGCAGGAGCGCGTGGATCTCGCTGCGGCCTTTCGCTGGACGGTACGGCTGAATATGCACGAAGCGGTCGCCAACCACTTTTCGCTCGCGATCAATGATAGTGGCACCAAGTTCCTGATGAACCCCAACCAGATGCACTTTTCCCGGATCAAGGCGTCCGATCTGATCGTGGTGGATGCCAATGACCCGGCCAGTATGGAGGGGCCGGATGCACCCGATCCGACCGCGTGGGGTCTGCACGGCGGGATGCACAAATATTGCGCCCATGCACGGTGCGCGATGCACGTTCATTCACCCTATGCGACGGCGTTGGCGGCGTTGGCTGACAGCACCTTGCCACCCGTCGATCAGAACGGCTGCATGTTCTATAACCGGGTTGTCGTGGACAGTGACTATGGCGGGCTTGCTTTCGAAGAAGAGGGCCAGCGCTGCGCGACCATGATGGATGACCCCAGGAAAAAGGTCATGGTGATGGGCAATCATGGCATCATGGTGCTGGGTGATACGGTGGCGGACACGTTCAACCGGCTGTTCTATTTCGAGCGGGCCTGCCAGACCTATATCCTGGCACTGCAAACCGGCAAACCGCTGCGCGTCATTCCGGATGATGTGGCTGAAAAAACCGCGCAAGAGATCGAAGACTATCCCGAACAGGACGAACGGCATCTGGCCGAACTCAAGGCGATCCTTGACGAAGAAGGGGCCAATTATGCAAGCTGATGCCGAAGCGCGCGAAGCGGGGCGTTGGAACCACCGCCCGCCCGCGCCCATTGCGCAAAACCCTTTGTTTCTGTGGCCCCCACGCCCCATGGTGATCTTTCGGTGGTACGCGGCTTTCTGGTTCGAGATTTCGACGACGACCCTTTGCCTTGTGCTGGCTCTTGGGGCCTACTTCCTGATCCTGCCGGATCTGGCACAGATGCAGACATTCTCGCCCGAATGGATGGTCCGGGTATGGCTTGCCAATCTGGTGCCGCAATGCCTGATCGCGGGTGGGTTGCACTATTGGCTGATCACCTCGAAAAAGCAGGGCGACGCAACCAAGTTCGACCCACGGGACCAGAACCGCAATAATGGGTCCTTCACCTTCAACAACCAGGTGCTCGACAACATGTTCTGGCACATCGCGTCCGGCATCACGCTGTGGAGCCTTGCGCAGATCGGTGTGTTCTGGATGATGGCGAACGGCTATGCGCCGACGCTGTTGTTTCCCGACAATCCGGTCTGGTTTGTGGCCGCCTTCGTGCTGGTCCCGATCTGGAGCAGTTTTCATTTTTACTGGGTCCACCGGGCACTGCACTGGCCGCCGCTCTATAAGCTGGCGCATAGCCTGCACCATCGCAACGTCAATGTCGGCCCATGGTCGGGCATTGCAATGCACCCGGTGGAACATGCGCTGTTCTATACCAACTTTCTGATCCATCTGATTGTACCGACGCACCCGATCCACCTGATATTTCATGGCTATGTGCAGTCAACCCATCCGGTGTTTTCCCATTCGGGGTTCGAAACGCTGATGGTGAAGGACAGCCCGCAATTACGTATGGGCGTGTTCTTTCACCAGCTGCATCACCGTTACTTTGAATGTAACTACGGCACCGTCGAAATGCCGTGGGATCGCTGGTTCGGCAGCTATCACGATGGGACAGGCCGGGCGACCGAAGAGGCGCGGGCGCGCAAAAAGCAGATGTATACCTAGGCTGCGCGGAATGCCAAAAGCAGGGCCATGTCGCGTGCATGCGGTCCGCTTGCGTCGGGGGAGTAGATTGCGACCTCGGTTTGCGACAGGTTGGTGATGCGAGGTGCAAGATCGGCCATCTTGGCCTCGAACCCGGCGGCACCGTAGTGCTGGGCATTGACCGACAATACCATCCAGCCGCCAGGGCGCATAACGCTCAGGATTGCGTCAATGCCGTCGGGGCCAACGTGCCCGTTGGTGAATGTGCCCGAACTGACGGCCCCTTGATAGGGTGCGCCGGGTGCCTGCAATCCGTTTGAGACGTTGCTGATGAACAGGGTGCGGTAGATGTTTTTGGCGCGCGCGACCTCAAGCATGTCGGGCGAGATGTCGGTGGCATCAATCGGCTCGATCCCGTGCGCACGCAGCGCGACACCGCACAGACCGGTCCCGGCCCCCACATCCAGCACGGGCCCAAACCCACCCATCAACGCAAAATGGCGCGCAACGGCTGCGTGCAGGACATACCCGTTGGCCTGCGCAAATCCATCATCGTAGGTATCGGCCCAATCGCGGTAGAGGGCGACGGAGTCCTCGGGCGTCTTCAGCCCATAGGCGCGGGTCAGGTCGGGATCATTGCTCATCGCACCAATAGGCAAACCCGCGCCCGTTTTGGCAAGGGGCTTGTCCCGGCACGCGGCACAGGCCACCTATGAGGGATGACCAAAACCTTGCTTTCGTTCGGCCACGGATATTCGGCCAAGGCCCTGACCACGCTGCTGTTGCCCCAAGGCTGGCAGATCATCGGCACAACCCGCAGCGCCGAAAAGGCGGACGTGCTGGCCCGTACGGGGATCACACCGATGGTTTTTCCGGGTGAGGATATGCGGGCCGTGATCCCGTCCGCGACCCATCTGTTGATTTCGGCTGGGCCGGATGCGGATGGCGATCCGGTCCTGCGTGCGCTGGGTGATGTGATCGCGGCAGGTGCGACGCGTTTTGAATGGGTTGGGTATTTGTCCACGACGGGCGTTTATGGCGACCACCAAGGCGGATGGGTTGATGAGACCACGGCGTTGACCCCCAGCACCCGGCGCGGACAATGGCGCAAAGAGGCCGAAAGCGCGTGGGCCGCAATCCCCGGCCTGCCGTTGCACATCTTTCGCCTTGCCGGGATCTATGGCCCCGGACGGGGTCCGTTCGCCAAGGTGCGGTCAGGCACCGCGCGGCGGATCATCAAAAAGGACCAGGTGTTTTCCCGCATTCATGTCGAGGATATCGCCCAAATCGTTGCCGCCTCCGTCACGCAACCCAATCCGGGCGCGATCTATAACCTGTGCGATGATGACCCGGCCCCGCCACAAGACGTGATCGGGCACGCGGCGGACCTTCTTGGCCTCCCTCTGCCACCCGCAGAGGACTTTGAGACTGCGGACATGACCCCCATGGCGCGCAGTTTCTATGCTGAAAGCAAGCGGGTCCGGAACGATCGGATCAAGGGTGAGTTGGGTATCACGCTGCGCTATCCAACCTACAAAGAAGGGCTTGCCGCCCTGCTGGCCGATGACCTTGGCTGAAGATCAGACCCTGGGTCGCCTGCTTGACCAGATGGATATGGCAGCGGACGGTGCTGAGGTATCTGTGCAGGATGTGCTGAACCAGATCGGTGATCGGTCGATGATGCCGGTCGTATTGGTCATCGCCCTTGTTCTGATTTCACCTCTTTCGGGCATTCCCGGAGTACCTACGATCTCGGCCGCCATAATCTTGCTGATCATCAGTCAATCGCTTGTAGGACGAAAACATCTCTGGCTGCCCGGTGTTCTGCGAAACCGCACAGTGCGGGCGGATCGCATGGCACGGGCGGTGGCGTTTCTGCGCCGACCAGCGGCCTGGGTGGACCGACGCTCGGCTGTGCGGTTGCGTATTTTGACATCCGGCCCCTTGCGGTTCGTGACGTTGATCGCCTGCATGGCGGTGGCGCTGATGTGGCCGTTTCTTGAGCTGATCCCGTTTGTGACCACCATCGGAGCGAGCGCAGTTGCGTTCATGTCGTTTGGATTGCTGACGCGCGATGGGCTGTATGTGCTGTTTGGCTACGGGGTGGGTGCTGTGTCGATATTGATGGCACTGGTCTTGTTTCAGGCCGCAACCTGAGGGCGGGCAAAGCGGTAAAGTACGGTGCCCACCACCCCGAAGACAACCAGCAGACCCATCGCTGTCCCTGCATTCACCGCATAAAAGCCAACCCGATCCGCCCACTCCATCGAGTTCAGGAACGGATAGGGCAAGCCGCTGGTCACGGACCCGACCGGTTTGTCGTTGAAGCGTTGCACGAACAGTTCGGCCCATGCCACATAGGCCCCGATGATCAGCAGCAGGGGGATGGCTGCGCGCCATACACGGCGAAATACGCAGGCGATAAACAACGCGTCGATGATTTGCAGCACAGGCCCCAGCCCGTGCAGATAATATTCCAGATACCAGATGATCTGACCGTTGCCATTCACCAGCGACGGGTCCGTGAAATAGAGCCGCCAATACAGGAAAACGACCATCACGTTCAGCACGGCAGCGCACATGGCCGTGACCTCGTGGCGGCGGGTGATCCGATGCTCGCTGAGTGCCACCATGCGACTGGCTGAATAGAAGGACAGAAACAGCGCCCAGATCGTCAGGTATCGAAACGGACCGCCAGCCCCGGACCACGACCCCAGAAATATCTGGTGCAGGCAGTATCCAGCCGCCAGTAAAAAGACGATCCAGCGGTAGGTGACAATAGGGCGCGCATTTATGTTCATCGCTCCAGGGTGACCCAAGGGTCGCGCCGGTGCAAGGTTCAGGCGCGCACTTCGCCGAGTGACGCTACGCCAAGCACGTTCAGAACCTTGGCCTCGATATGTTCGGCATTCATGCCTGCGACCGCGTACATGTCTGCCGGTCCTGCCTGATCGATGAAGATATCGGGCAACACCATGGAGCGATACTTGAGGCCGGTGTCGAACACGCCTTCTTCGGCCAGCAACTGCGCCACATGGCTGCCAAAGCCGCCTATGGCCCCCTCTTCGATGGTGATCAGCGCGTCGTGCCGCGCGGCCAGATCAAGGATCAGATTGCGGTCAAGCGGCTTGGCAAAGCGGGCATCCGCGATGGTGGGCCTGATCCCCTTGGCGGCCAGACTTTCAGCGGCCTTTTCCACCTCGGACAGGCGCGTGCCAAAGGACAACAGCGCAACGCCTGTGCCCTCTTGGATGATCCGGCCCTTGCCGATTTCAAGCGGGATTCCGCGTTCGGGCATGTCGACGCCTGTGCCCTCTCCACGGGGAAAGCGGAAGGCGATGGGCCCGTTGTCATGCGCTGCTGCGGTTGCAACCATATGGGCCAACTCCGCCTCATCCGCTGCTGCCATGACCACAAAGCCCGGCAAGTTGGACAGGTAGGAGATATCGAAGGCACCTGCATGCGTGGCCCCGTCCGCACCGACCAGCCCGGCCCTGTCGATGGCAAAGCGCACGGGCAACCGCTGGATCGCCACGTCATGCACCACCTGGTCGTATCCGCGTTGCAGGAAGGTTGAGTAAATCGTGCAAAAGGGCTTCATCCCGCCTGCGGCCAGCGCGGCTGAGAAGGTAACCCCGTGCTGTTCGGCGATGCCGACATCAAAACACCGGCTCGGGTAACGCTCCGCAAACAGGTTCAGGCCCGTGCCATCCGGCATGGCGGCTGTGACCGCGCAAATCTTGTCGTCGTCCTGTGCCGCCTTCATCAAATGCTCGGCAAAGACCTTGGTGTAGCTGGGCGCGTTGCTGGCCGCTTTCTTTTGTTCCCCTGTGACCACATCGAATTTGGCAGTCGCATGGCCTTTGTCCCGTGCGGTTTCGGCAGGCGCGTAGCCTTTGCCTTTTTTGGTCAGCACGTGGATCAGGATCGGGCCACGTGCGCGGTCTTTGACGGTGCGCAGGACGGGCAGCAATTGGTCCATGTCATGCCCGTCGATGGGGCCAAGATAGCTGAACCCCAACTCTTCAAACAGGGTCCCACCCACGGCCATGCCCTTCAGCATCTCCTTGGCGCGCTTGGCCCCTTCACGGAAAGGTTCGGGCAACAGGCTGACCGCACCTTTGGCCGCGGCCTTGAAATCCTGAAACGGGTTCTGGGCATAGAGCCGCGACAGATACGAGGACATCGCGCCAGTTGGTGGGGCAATCGACATCTCGTTGTCGTTCAGGATCACGATCAGGCGTTTACCCAGGTGGCCCGCGTTGTTCATCGCCTCATAGGCCATGCCCGCGCTCATTGACCCGTCACCAATGACTGCGATGGCATCGCCTGCGCCCTCGGGGGTGACTCCGCCCAAATCACGCGCAACGGCAAAGCCCAAGGCGGCGCTGATCGAGGTTGAGGAATGGGCCGCGCCGAACGGATCATAGGGCGACTCGGCACGTTTGGTGAACCCGCTCAACCCGTTTTTCATGCGCAGGGTGCGGATGCGGTCGCGCCGTTCGGTCAGGATCTTGTGGGGATAGCACTGGTGGCCGACATCCCAGACCAGCTTGTCGCGCGGGGTGTCAAACACGGCGTGCAATGCAACCGTCAACTCAACCACACCAAGGCCCGCGCCCAAGTGTCCGCCTGTGACAGAGACCGCAGAAATCGTCTCGACCCGGACCTCATCCGCGATCTGACGCAGTTGCGCATCCGACAGGTGTTTGAGATCGGCAGGGCGTTGGACCAGATCCAGCAGCGGGGTTTCGGGGCGATCAGTCATAAGGTGTCTCTAACTCGTGCGGGTAACAACAAAGCGGGCAGTGTCCCGCAATATGTCGCCGTCCGCTTGGTATATATCTAGCGCATCGCAGGCCTCAGTCACCAGATCATCTGCGCGGCGTTTCGCCTCGTCCAGCCCCAGAAGCGAGACGAAGGTGGCTTTGCCTGCATCCGCATCCTTGCCCGTGGCTTTGCCCATGGCAGCCGCGTCGCTGGTCACATCCAGCACATCGTCCGCAATCTGAAAGGCGAGGCCAAGCGCGCGGGAATAGGTTTGCAGCGGGGTCAGATCGGCCCCTGCCATGCGTGCCCCCGCTGTGGCAGACCATTCAATCAATGCCCCTGTCTTGCCACGTTGCAGGGCGGTGATCTGATCAAGGGTCAGAGGGATGTCCGCCGTTTCGGCTGCAATATCCAAGGCCTGCCCAAGTACCATGCCTTGCGCGCCGGATGCGCGGGCCAAGGACAGCGCAAGGTCGGCGCGCACGTCGCCGCTGCCGACCTCGGGATGTGATACCAGTTCAAAGGCCAGGGTTTGCAACGCATCCCCGGCCAGCACTGCGGTCGCTTCGTCCCATTTCACATGTACCGTGGGGGCACCGCGCCGCAGATCATCGTCGTCCATGCAGGGCAGATCGTCATGGACCAGCGAATATGCGTGGAGCGCCTCGATCCCGGTCGCAGGCCAGATTGCGGCGGCGGGACCGATCCCATGAAGCCGCGCACTTTCGAGTGCCATGAATCCGCGCAGGCGCTTGCCTCCATTGGTCGCATGGGCCATCGCCTGCACGATGGGCAGATCATCGAGCGTATTCAGGACGGCGTCAAATTGCGCCTGAATGGCTGTACCAGCCTCGGTCAGTTTTTGGCGAAGCATTCCCGGTCAAAGGTCGTTGACAGGTTTCAACCCGGTTGGGTTGCCATCGCCATCAAGCGTGATGGCGGCCACCTTCTCCTCGGCCTCTTTCAGCTTGGTCTCGCAGCGGGCTTTCAGGGCCGCACCACGCTCATAGAGCTTGATGGAATCGTCCAGTGCCACATCGCCCCGTTCCAGCTGGCCCAGTACTTTTTCCAGCTCGGCCATGGCCTCTTCGAAACTCAATTTGTCTACGGGGCGGTCAGTCATAGGGCGGCCTTTATCAGCGATTGGACATGGGCACGGGCGCAAGCCGCCAGCGCATCAAGATCATAGCCCCCTTCCAGCACCGACACCACCCGGCCCTTGCACAGGGCTTGGGCCGCTTGGGTGATCATGTCGGTAAGGCGGGTGTAGGTGTCCACACTCCAGTTCAACTGGGCCAGCGGGTCGTCCTGATGGGCGTCGAACCCGGCAGAGATCAGGATCAGACCGGGCTTGTGCGCCATGAGGGCAGGGATCACTTGCGTCTCGTAAGCGGCAATGGCGTGCGCGCCGTCGGTGCCGGGGGCAAGGGGGATGTTCAGGACGGTTTGATGCGGGCCGCGATCCTCAGCCTGTCCGGTGCCCGGCCAAAGCGGGATCTGCTGCGAGGTGATGACCAGCGCGCGGGGATCATCCTGCAACAAGGCTTGGGTGCCGTTGCCGTGATGAACGTCGAAGTCCACCACTGCGACACGATCCAGACCGTGCACCTCAAGCGCGTGCTTGGCCGCAATGGCGACATTGCCAAAGATGCAAAACCCCATGGGCAAGGACTGTTCAGCGTGATGGCCGGGTGGGCGCATGGCGACAAAGGCATTCTGCACTTCGTCATCAAGCACCATGTCTACCGCTTTGACGGTACCCCCGACTGCGCGCCAGATCGCGTTTTCCGAGGTGGGGGACAGGAACGTTTCCGCATCAGTCTCGCGATCAAGCCCGGCAAAGCCGTGGGCCGGAATTTTCGAGCGGACAAAGTCGATATAGGATTGCGGATGACACAGCACGATTGAGGCATCATTGGCCAGCGGCGGGTCCACCCGCAGCAGGTCAAGATCTTCGAGCGTGCGCTGAACATAGGCCAGCCGCGCCACCTGTTCGGGCATACCCGTCGGCGTGACATGGGCCAACCCTTCGGCATGGGTCAAAAGCGCAGTGGTCATATTTTCATTGTTCCAAGGATACTCAAATTCTCAGGCCGCCATGCACTCAATCCGGCGCGAGCATGTAGCCTGCACCGCGCACGGTTTGCAGATAGCGGGGCTGTTTGGGATTGCTTTCGATCTTGCGACGCAGGCGGGTGATCTGCACATCGACAGCGCGTTCCTGTGCCTGCCCACGATCCCGGCCTAGATCTTCGACCAGCTTGGCACGGCTGATCGCCTCACCCGGTTGGGCCGAAAATAGCTTCATCAACTGCATCTCGGTTGCGGTCAGGCGGACAAGGTCCGGACCCTGCCACATCTCGCCACGCTCCATGTCGTAACGGATCGGGCCGAGGGTGAGGATCTTCGGCGTCGCCTCTTCGGCGGCAACATCCGGCACCCGGCGCAGGATCGCATTGATGCGCAACAACAGCTCTTTGGGTTCAAAAGGTTTGGGCAAGTAATCGTCCGCACCGGCCTCAAGCCCCTCGATCCGGTTCTCGGTGTCGCCCTTGGCGGTCAGCAGCAAAATCGGTGTCGCGTGGGTTTCGCGCAAGGATCGGCACAAGCTCAGCCCGTCTTCACCCGGCATCATCACATCCAGCACGATCATATCAAAATCGAGCCCTGCAAGAATACGCCGGGCATGTTCGGCGTCGCGTGCGGATGTGACCAGAAACCCATTGCGCATCAGGAACTTCTGCAGCAACGTACGAATGCGTTCGTCGTCGTCCACAATCAACAGATGTGCATCAAAATCGCTCATGCGCCGCTCTCCTTCAGTCGTGTGTAGGTGCGTTGCATTTCCGTGTCCATCATCGCCTCAAGTACCGTGCGAAAGCCTGCCACAGCATCTGGTCCTGCATCCCGAAACGCCGAGCGCATGCGAACCCGTTGTGCATCGGACAACTGCCCCTCAAGGGCGCGCCCTGCATCCGTCAGATATAGATGGCGCTCCCGTTTGTCAGACTTTCCTACACGGCTTTCGACCAACCCGTCTTCTATCATCGTGCGCAATACACGGTTCAGCGATTGTTTCGTGACACCAAGGATGTTGAGCAGGTTGTTCACTGTTGTTCCCGGCGCGCGGTTGATAAAGTGGATGGCTCGATGATGCGCCCGACCATAGGCGAGGTTGGACAGGATGCGGTCCGGGTCGGCTGTGAATCCGCGATAGGCAAAGAACATCGCCTCGATCCCCTGGCGCAGTTGTTCGTCCGTCAGAAACAACAGGTTCTCGCCGCTGATTGCAGCGGGCATGCGTCCATCGGCCATCCGTATCCCTCGTCTTGCGTTGTCCGTTTTGCGATCACTTTAAGTCAGCCTTGTTGACATTCCAAGGGTGAAGGGCTATCGAATCGCAGGTTTTGCGCAACTATATGTCCACATCGGACTTATTCACGCAATAATTGCAAATTGGAGGGTGCTATGGCTGGCTATGATGATCGTGACGGTAAAATTTGGATGGACGGTCAAATGGTCGACTGGCGCAGCGCGAATGTCCACGTCCTGAGCCATGCCATGCACTATGCCAGCTCCGTATTCGAGGGCGAGCGCGCCTATAACGGTCAGATTTTCCTGAGCCGCAAACATTCCGAACGCCTGCATTTTTCGGCGGGTGAGCTGGACTTCCAGATCCCCTATACCGTGGACGAGATCGAGGCCGCCAAACAGCAGGTCTTGGCTGCCAACGGTTTGACCGATGCCTATGTGCGTGCCGTGGCATGGCGCGGTGCGGGTGAGGATATGGGTGTCTCCTCCGCCCGCAATCCCGTTCATCTGGCGATTGCCGCATGGGAATGGGGCAGCTACTATGGCGACGCCAAGTTCAAGGGTGCCAAGATCGACATCGCCAAATGGAAGCGTCCCAGCCCCGAGACGATCCCCGTTCATGCCAAGGCGGCTGGTCTTTACATGATCTGCACGACCTCCAAACACGCGGCTGAGGCCAAGGGCTGCTCGGATGCCTTGTTCATGGACTATCGCGGCTATGTCGCCGAATGCACCGGGGCCAACATCTTTTTCGTCAAGGATGGCGAAGTTCACACGCCCAAAGCAGATGTCTTTCTGAACGGGCTTACGCGTCAAACGGTGATCGGCATGTTGGAAGATCGCCAGATCAAGGTGCATGAACGAGTCATCATGCCCGAAGAGCTGGAAGGGTTCGAACAGTGCTGGCTGACCGGCACCGCCGCCGAAGTTACACCCGTCGGTGAGATTGCGGATTACAACTTCGAAGTTGGCTCGATCACCCGAGAAATTGCGGAAAGCTACGAGAAGCTGGTGCGCGCCTGATATGGACTTCGACGCCTTTGCTCAGGAGTGGGAGGCGGCGTGGAATTCCCATGACCTGACCCGCATTCTTGCGCATTACAGCGAAGATGTGGTGTTTCGCTCGCACAAGGCGATGCGATTGGTGGGCCGGGGCGAGTTGCATGGCAAGACAGCCCTGCGCGACTACTGGAGCCGCGCGCTTGAGGCGCAGCCGGGCCTGTCCTTCGTTGTGGTGGATGTGCTGCATGGGCACGGGATGTTGGTGATCACCTATCGCAATCAGAATGACGTGCTGGCGGCAGAAACGCTGCGCTTCGGGGCAGATGGGCTGGTGGTTGAGGCATCGGCGTGCCATCGCCTGGTTTGAAGGGGCGTTGGTTTGGGTAATGTCGGGTGCGCTGTCGACCTTTAGGCCTGTGCGATGCATCTCCTCCTTCGAGGCAAAACTTGCCCCATCCGGGCACGAACCAGCTTCGTGCAGGAACATCGGCGGCGAAGAACGTAATCATCGGCACAAAGCTCGTCCATTTGGAGTGGGTCGGCAGACGTTGGCCTGTGCGCTTGCGGTTCAGGGTGCGCCCTCGCAGGATTAGGGTGTCAGGTGTGGTATGGTCCAGATGCGAGGTCGATCGTCGGCGCGTCACTTGGGGTTGTCTTCAAGCGATCCAACCATCGTTTTGCGGGATGAAGCAGAGGGCGAGCAATGCTTGGACCGACATAACCTGATGACGCACCAAAAGCGGCTGAGGTTGTTACTACCCCTTCGGATCTGTCACCTGACGCGCCTTGCGCCGGTCCATGCCCAATTGCCGCTCGCGCCAGATGATCAGCACCCCGCCAAGCACGACGAGCGATGCACCGATCACCGTGGCAGATGTCGGAACCTCGGCAAAGATCACATACCCGATGAGCGCGGCAAAGATCAGCGAGGAATAATCGAAGGGGGCCAGCATTGACGCCGCGCCGAAGCGATAGCTGGAGGTGACGAGGATCTGGGCGATCCCGCCAATCAGCCCGGCGCAGATCAAGAGTGTCAGGTCAAGCGCACCGGGGATCACCCAGCCAAAAGGCAGGCTCAGCAGGCTCAAGACCGTCGCTGTCAGCGAAAAATAGAAGACGATGGCGGCGGTGTGCTCGGTTTTGACCAGCGTACGGATGTGAATTTGGACCAAGGCCCGCATCATTGACGCAACCAGTACCATGATCGCGCCCATGCTTGCGGTGGTGCCCAGAGTATCAACAGTCAGGCGCGGCCACATCACGATCATCACACCGACCAGCCCAAGGGCCACCGCGCTGATCCGAAAAAGGCGCACGCGCTCGCCCAGCATTACCGCCGCCAGAATGACCGTGAACATGGGTGTGGCATAGCCGATGGCGGTGACTTCGGGCAGCGGCAACAGGCCCAGCCCGGCAAATGTCAGCGCCATCGCGGATGTGCCGAACAGCCCGCGCCAGATATGACCACGCAGGTTGTTGGGGATCAGCGCCTCGCGAATTTCGCCTCTTTGCCATATCCAGAGCACGATGATCGGCATTGCGAAAAGCGAGCGGAAGAATACCGCTTGCCCCGCAGGCACATTCTGGGTGGCGGCCTTGATCATTGCGGCCATGACCATAAACAGAAAAACCGCCATCAGCTTGAGCGCGATGGCGGTTCCGGGTTTGCTTGGGGTTGAGGGCTGTTGCATTGCCCCCGACCTTTGGAGGGTTATTGGCGTATTGGCAAGCCTTAGCCGAGCGTGGCGACACCAAGCGGCACACTGAATTTTTCGCACCAGATGTAGACTTCGTTGAAGTCGGCAATGTCGATCCCTACGGGCACGATGAAGGACTGGCTGCCTGTCAGGTTGGCGAGTTTGCCGGCGTCTGTGTCGCTGTCGAACTGGCCGTCTTTGCCAAGACCAACGCGGGGGTCGGGTGCGCCATCAAGGCTGAAATCTTCGCCCAGAGTGATGGTGTGGCTGCCATCCGCGTTCTCAGTGATCTCGACCCCACCCGTGGTGATGTGCTCCGAGGCACCGACAAAGCTGCCCGAGGCGACAGTGTCAGCCTGAGCGGTCAGCGCGGTCAGGCTGATGACGGCGAAGAGTGTGATGGCGACGATGGTTTGGAGTGTTTTGAACATCTGGACGATCCTTGAAGACTGGAATGTGTGCTGACTTGATGCGCCCACATCTACAGTTAGAGACCAAATGGTACAATACACAAGTCTGTGAGTTCTAGACTAATCGGTTCCCTATGTTATATAAGAATCCTGAGCAGATGGAGATCAAACGTGGCCCGCCCCAGAACATTCGACCCCGAAGTTGCTATTGAGAAAGCCATGCAGGTCTTTTGGACCCATGGGTACGAGGGCGCGTCGTTGCCTGATCTGCTGGACGGGATGGGCCTCACGAGGGGTAGTCTGTACAAGGCCTTTACCGACAAGAAGACACTGTTCCTGAAAGTGCTTGAACGCTACGAAGAGAGCGCCGTTCTGGAGGGTGTCAAAATGTTGAACGACCCTGCGATCCCTGATGGTGCGGACCGCGTGATGGCCATGTTCACAAATGCGTACCAACGTGTCACTGAAGGCGATCAGCGTGGGTGTCTGCTGTGCAGCGCCGCCGCAGGGCCCAGTAATTATGATGATGAGATTGCAACCGTCGTGTCCAAAAGCCTCGGCACGCTGCGCGACGGAATAGAGGACGCCCTGCGCGCTTCGCCCAAGCATGCCGCACTTGATGATGCGGCACGGGGGGAGTTGGCCGATATGCTGATTTCCCAATATGTGGGGCTGCGCACGATGGCCCGTGCCCGTATCGGCCCCGACATGTTGCGCAATGCGGTACGCTCGGTTGGGGCGATGCTAGCCTAGCCGATCGGGCCGCGCACGCCGCCCGTCTGACCGCGATCCAGCAGCAGGTGGTCGAGGATCACGCAAGCCATCATCGCCTCGCCCACGGGCACGGCTCTGATCCCCACACATGGGTCGTGACGGCCCTTGGTGATGATTTCGGCGTTTTCACCTGACTTGGTAATCGTCTTGCGCGTTTGCAGGATGGATGAGGTCGGTTTGACTGCAAAGCGTACCACAATGTCCTGCCCTGTGCTGATCCCGCCAAGGATGCCGCCGGCGTGATTGGAGGAGTATTCCGGCCCGTTTGGCCCCATCGTGATCTCGTCCGCGTTCAATTCGCCTGTGAGCATGGCGGCTGACATGCCCTCTCCAATCTCGACCCCTTTGACGGCGTTGATGCTCATCATCGCGGCGGCCAGATCGGTATCCAGCTTGCCATAGACAGGCGCGCCGAGGCCCGCAGGCACGTTGCGCGCTACGACCTCAATCACAGCCCCTACGCTGGAGCCGGATTTGCGTAACCCATCAAGATAGTCAGCCCAGGTTTCGGCGGCTTTTGCGTCCGGGACCCAGAACGGGTTTTGCCCAATCTGGTCCCAGTCAAACTGATCGCGGTCAATCTCGTGCGCGCCCATGCGGGTCATATAGCCGTTGATCTGTACATCAGGGGCCAGTTTACCAAGCGTGGCTCGGGCCAATCCGCCTGCCGCCACACGGCTGGCGGTTTCGCGCGCCGAGGATCGCCCGCCACCGCGATAGTCCCGGATTCCGTATTTCCGCCAGTAGGTGATGTCGGCATGGCCGGGGCGGAATTTCTCGGCGATGTCACCATAGTCCTTTGAGCGCTGATCCGTGTTTTCAATCATCAACTGAACGGGTGTACCGGTCGTGACCCCTTCAAACACCCCCGACAAGATACGAACCTCGTCCGCCTCGCGCCGCTGCGTAGTGTACTTGTTCTGCCCCGGTTTGCGCTTGTCGAGCCAGTGCTGGAGCATCTTTGCATCCACCGCCACGCCCGGAGGGCAGCCATCGACCGTCGCGCCAAGGGCAGGCCCGTGGCTCTCGCCCCAGGTGGTGACGCGGAAAAGATGGCCAAAGCTGTTGATCGACATGGGCGGCTCCTTGCTGCCGGACCCGTCTAGCGGCGCACTTGCGGTGGCTCAAGGCGTTTTGTGCTTGCCCCGCAGGCCACTCGCCCCTAGCAATGGCTGTACCTCGGGGTGCCTTGATCGGCTGAGATGCATGACGCGAACCCGTTGAACCTGAACCGGTTAACACCGGCGGAGGGAAGGTTTGGATTTTCCCAACACCGATTTCCCGCCGTCTTCTTTATTGGAGGATGCGATGAAGTATCTGATGACGACTGCGGCTGTGCTGTGTGCCAGTGCCGCCTGGGCCGAGACGCCCGTTTTGAAAGTCTATACCTACGACAGTTTTGTCAGCGATTGGGGTCCCGGTCCTGCGGTCGAGGCCGCGTTCGAGGAAACCTGCGCCTGTGATCTACAGTTGATCGGTGCGGGGGACGGTGCCGCCCTGTTGGCGCGGATCAAGCTGGAGGGCGCGCGTTCCGAAGCGGACGTGGTTCTGGGGCTGGATACCAACCTCACGGCAGCTGCCAAGGAAACCGGGCTGTTTGCGCCCCATTCCGTGGCGGCGGAATTCACCCTGCCGATTGAGTGGAGCGATGACACGTTTGCGCCCTTCGACTGGGGCTATTTCGCCTTCGTGCACAACGCAGACATGGACGTGCCCGCGAATTTTCGCGACTTGGCCGACAGTGATCTGAAAATTGCAATTCAGGACCCTCGGTCCTCGACCCCCGGTCTGGGTTTGCTGATGTGGGTCAAGGCGGCTTATGGCGATGATGCCCCTGCGATGTGGTCGGACCTGTCGGACAATGTGCTGACGGTCACAAAAGGCTGGTCCGAAAGCTATGGCCTGTTTCTGGAAGGTGAGGCGGACATGGTGCTGTCCTATACCACCTCGCCCGCCTATCACCTGATCGCCGAAGAGGATGCGGGCAAGGCCGCTGCACCCTTTGACGAAGGGCACTACATGCAGGTCGAGGTTGCGGGCAAGCTGGCCAACTCCGATCAGCCTGAGCTAGCGGATTCGTTCATGGCCTTCATGGTGTCGGATGCGTTTCAGTCGATCATCCCGACGACAAACTGGATGTATCCTGCGGTAACGCCTGCCAGTGGACTGCCCGATGGGTTTGAGACGCTGATCACTCCTGCCAAGGCGTTGCTGCTGTCGCCCGAGGATGCCGCCGCTGCCCGGGACGGAGCCTTGGCCGAATGGCGCGACGCACTGGCTCAGTAAGTGGACCAACAGCGGCGGGGACGGTGGTTGCACTGATCCTCGCCGCGCTGGTGGCCGTACTGTCACGGGCCGATTGGCCTGTGGTCTTTGGCGCGGCGGATTGGGCCGTGCTGAGGTTCACTGTCTGGCAGGCGACCCTGTCGGCCCTGTTCAGCGTCGCCTTTGCCGTACCCGTTGCGCGGGCACTGGCGCGGCGGCGGTTTGCGGGGCGTGGCTTGCTGGTCACCCTGCTTGGCGCGCCGTTCATCCTGCCGGTGATCGTGGCGGTGCTGGGTTTGCTTGCCGTGTTCGGGCGTGCGGGGTGGGTCAGTCAGGGTCTTGGCTGGGTCGATCTGCCGCCCTTGTCGATCTACGGGCTGACAGGTGTGGTCATGGCTCATGTGTTCTTCAATATGCCGCTGGCGACCCGGCTGATCCTGCAAGGGTGGCAAACGATCCCCGCTGAGCAGTTTCGCCTTGTCGGTCAGTTGGGCCTGTCACCGGCTGTGGTGTTTCGCACGCTCGAATGGCCTGTGCTGCGTCAGGTTGTGCCGGGCGCTTTGGCGCTTGTGTTCGTGATCTGCCTCACCAGTTTTGCTGTGGCGCTGACTTTGGGTGGTGGGCCACGTGCCACGACCCTCGAACTTGCCATTTACCAAGCGTTTCGCTTTGATTTCAACCTTGGGCGGGCCGCGATACTCAGCCTTGTGCAACTGACCGTGGCCGGCGGCGCGGCGGTGATCGCATTGTGGATCTTGCCGCCCATCGTCTTGCAGACAGGGCGCGACCGACCTGTGCAACGGTGGGACGCGCGGGGGCTGTGGCCGCTTGATGCGATGTGGATCGGACTGGCCGCTGGTTTCCTGTTGTTGCCTTTGGGCGCGGTGGTCGTATCGGGCATGATCGGGTTGGGCCAGATGCCATCAAGCGTGTGGTCATCGACGTGGACATCGCTGTGGGTCGCGACCCTCAGTGCAGGGTTGTTGATTGCACTGGCCCTGCCGATTGCCGCGTGGCTTGCACAGGCCAGATGGGGTGGGGCAGAGGCGCTGACATTGCTTGGCCTCGCTGCGTCGCCTCTAATGATCGGGACCGGCTGGTTCATCCTGATTTATCCGTGGGCGGCACCTGTGCGCTTTGCGCTGCCTGTGACGGCTTTGGTGAATGCGATGATGGCGCTGCCCTTCGCGGTGCGGATTCTGCTGCCTGCCATGCGCCAGGTCTTTGCCGACTATGGGCGATTAAGCGCGGGCCTTGGTTTGCATGGGCTGGACCTGTGGCGGATCGTTCTTTTGCCGCGTATTCGCCCGCAGCTCGGCTTTGCTGCCGGGTTGGGGGCAGCGCTGTCGGTGGGGGACTTGGGCGTCGTGACGCTGTTTGCCGACCCAGAGGTCGCGACCTTGCCGTTGCAGATGTATCGGCTGATGGGCAGTTATCAGACGAATGCGGCGTCTGGTGCCGCGCTGATCCTGTTGGGCTTGGCCTTCGGGATGTTTTGGTTATGCGATGCGTGGGGGCGGCGGCATGTTGCAGGTTGACGGATTGCGGGTGGTGCAGGGCGACTTCGCACTAAGCGCGGATTTCACGATCAAGGCCGGACAGCGTGTCGCCGTTATTGGCCCGTCGGGCGCGGGCAAATCGACATTGCTGGGTGCAATTGGTGGCTACACGCCAAGTGTTGCGGGCCGTGTTGTCGTGGATGGGCGCGAGATCACCAATGCCGCCCCGGATATGCGTGG
Organism: uncultured Tateyamaria sp.; assembly: GCF_947497045.1. Classification (GTDB taxonomy): domain Bacteria; phylum Pseudomonadota; class Alphaproteobacteria; order Rhodobacterales; family Rhodobacteraceae; genus Tateyamaria. Next base: position 178,712 of record NZ_CANMEU010000008.1, read on the forward strand.
TATTGCGATGCTGTTTCAGGACGGCAACCTGTTTCCCCACCTGACATTGGCACAGAATATCGGCCTTGGGTTGCGGCCTGCGTTGCGGTTGGCGGCGGATGAGCGACAACAGGTTGCACATGCCTTGGGCCGCGTGGGCCTTGGCGATTTCGGTGACCGAAAGCCCGGCGATGTGTCCGGAGGCCAGCAAAGCCGCGCCGCCCTGGCCCGGGTGTTGGTGCAGAATCAGCCATTGCTTTTGCTTGATGAACCTTTCGCTGCTCTTGGGCCCGCATTGCGCGCCGAGATGCTGGACCTGACCAGCGAAGTGGCCCGCGACACCGGGGCCACGGTGTTGATGATCACCCATGCGCCCGAGGATGCGGAGCGTGCTGCGGATCAGGTCCTGTTCGTGGATGAGGGGCGGGTCGATGCACCCCGGGCGGTGGCCGATATCATGGCCAACCCGCCCGAGGCGTTGCGGACCTATCTAGGCCACTGAGCGCAGTGATTTGCGGGCCTCGACGATGCCAAGGGCGGCTTGGGCGGCTTCCCGTCCCTTGGTCACGAAATGGTCACTGTAGATGCCCATATGATGCGAGGTTTCCTGAAAATGGTGTGGGGTCAGCGACACTGACAGCACGGGCACGCCCGTATTCAGGCCGACCTGTATCAATCCGTCAACAACGGCGGCGGCTACGAAATCGTGCCGGTAGATTCCTCCGTCCACGACCAGCGCCGCACAGATCACCGCGTCATAGCGCCCCGTTTGGGCAAGAGTTTGGGCCATAAGTGGCATCTCGAACGCGCCGGGCACGTCGAAGGTGTCAACTTGTGTTGGAGGGATCGTTTCAGTGAAGCCGTCATAGGCACGATCAACGATATCGGCGTGCCAGCGGGCTTTTACGAATGCGAAGCGGGTGTGTGTCACAACATATCTCCTTTAGGTCCAGACACGTCACCCAAGGCGATTGCGCACAGCCACACGGACCCCTTGCGGGACCGGCACCTGCACGTTCTCTTTCATCCGGACTATGACCGTCGGCTCAGGCCTCTCACCTGATCTGCTGGACCCTCGGTTGCCCGAGGCGCTCGCGGGCTCATGGGTCAGACCCACATACCGCCGGTGGGGAATTTCGCCCCGCCCTGAGAACATCACGAGGTTGCCAAGCCTAAACAGCATAGGCAAGAGGGACGCGACATATTTCGAAGGGTCACGCCGATGCATCCCAATCCGATTTTCCACACCCAAGACGGGCAACGTAACCTTGCCTACGCGTCCGAGCGCGCCTTTGGGATACTGGCCGTCAACGCCGAGGCGGGCCCGCTGATGGCGCATATCCCGTTCCTGATTGATGAGGATGGCGCGTATCTGCATTTGCATCTGGTTCGATCCAACCCGATCGCGCGTGCGCTGAAGACCCCGCTGACGGCGCGCATCGCGGTCAACGGACCGGATGGGTATATCAGCCCGGACTGGTACGAGGTGTCCGATCAGGTGCCCACGTGGAACTATGTTGCCGTACATCTGACGGGCATGCTCGAACTGCGGCCGCAAGACGAATTGCGCGATCTACTTGACCGTCAGTCCAAGCATTTTGAGGATCAGCTACAGCCCAAGACACCTTGGAAGACAGACAAGATGACACCCGATGTGCTGGAAAAGATGATGCGCCAGATCGTGCCGTATCGGATGAAGATCGAAGGCGTGGACGGCACGTGGAAGCTGAACCAGAACAAGCCGGACAAGGTCCGCCTGCGGGCAGCGGACTATGTGGATGCCTATGGTATGGGAGCCGAAACGCGGCTGCTTGCAGCGTTGATGCGCGGCGCATAGGGTGGCGGCGCAACTCAAAGGATCGCCATGAAACTCTATCATTCGCCCGCCTCGCCCTTTGTCCGTAAAGTCGTCGTTTTGCTGCATGAATTGGGCAAATTCGAGGAGGTTGAGATTGCGACGGTTACCACGACGGCGCTGGCATCGGACCCCTCCCTGAAGGCGGCAAATCCATTGGCGCGCCTGCCAGCTCTGGAACGGCCCGATGGCGTGACCCTGTATGACAGTCGGGTGATCACTGCATATCTCGATGATCTGTTTCAGGGTGGGATGTACCCGACCAAAACAGACCGGTTCGAGGTGCTGACACTTGAGGCAACAGGCGATGGTCTGATGGATAGCGCCGTTTCGATGGCCTATGAGGTGCGTCTGCGCGACGAGGCGCAGCAATCGCAAGCCTGGATCGAGGCGCAATGGGAAAAGGTCGAGCGAGGCCTTGATGCACTCAACACCCGCTGGATGAGCCATCTGTCAGGACCCTTGAACATGGGCCAGATTTCGGTTGCCTGCGCACTGGGTTATCTGGATTTGCGCCATGATGCGCGCGGTTGGCGGCAAGGGCGTCCTGCTTTGGCCACATGGTTTGAGGCCTTTGCCAAACGCCCCTCGATGGAAGCCACGACACCCTGATCCGGCAAGCAAAGGGTACGCTTTACGGGGCGTGAACGGGGCCGTCGAGGGTCCATGAGTCTTATCAAAGGGTTAATCAATACCCCTGCGACCACTTGCGTCAGTTTGTTTGCTGGACGCGGGCACATCACCCCGCTAGATAACCGGGTGAAGATGGCGTGCTTTGGCCGCGATCCGTTTGATTTTTTGACCCCCCGGGGTCGCCGTGAAACTGGAGGAGCCCCCCCGTGTCCCACGCAGAAGAAGACCACGAAGGCGACCGCCGCGACTTTTTGTTCTACGCCACAGGTGGCGCGGGCGCGGTCGTTGCGGGTGCCGCTGTTTGGCCGCTGGTCAACCAGATGAACCCATCCGCCGATGTTTTGGCCCTTTCATCCATTCAAGTGGACGTTAGCAGCCTTGAGCCTGGCACGCAGTTGACGGTGAAATGGTTGGGTAAACCCGTGTTTATCCGCCGCCGGTCGGCCGAAGAAATCGAAGCCGCCCAAGGGGTCGAGATGAGCGAACTGCCTGACCCGCTTGCGGACAACGCCAATATTGCACCGTCCTCGGATGCCTCGGACGCCAACCGCACGCTGGATGAAGCGGGCGAATGGCTGGTGATGATGGGTGTTTGTACGCACCTTGGCTGTGTGCCCCTGGGCGATGCTGGTGACTTTGGCGGCTGGTTTTGTCCCTGCCACGGGTCTCACTATGACACAGCGGGCCGTATTCGCCGTGGGCCGGCACCACGCAACCTGCCAGTGCCCGTCGCGACCTTCGTCGACGACACCACAATTCAACTCGGTTAAGGGAGAAAAGAGCGCATGTCTGGAATTCCTCACGACCATTACGAACCAAAGGCGGCTTGGGAAAAGGGTCTGGCCAAGCGGTTGCCCATTGTTGGGCTTATGTATGATACCTTGATGATCCCCACGCCCAAGAACCTGAACTGGATGTGGATCTGGGGTATCGTTCTGACCTTCTGCCTTGCTTTGCAGATCGTTACGGGCATCGTTCTGGCGATGCACTACACCCCGCATGTCGATAACGCCTTTGCGTCGATTGAACACATCATGCGCAACGTCAATGGCGGTGCGATGCTGCGCTATCTGCACATGAATGGTGCCTCGCTGTTCTTTGTGGCTGTTTACGCCCACATTTTCCGCGGTCTCTACTACGGGTCCTACAAGGCCCCGCGCGAGATCACGTGGATCATCGGGATGCTGATTTATCTGTTGATGATGGGCACTGCCTTTATGGGCTACGTGCTGCCATGGGGTCAGATGTCGTTCTGGGGTGCCACAGTGATCACCGGCCTGTTCGGTGCCGTGCCTTTCGTGGGTGAAGCGCTGCAGACGTGGTTGCTGGGTGGGCCCGCCGTTGACAACGCCACGCTGAACCGCTTTTTCAGCTTGCACTATCTGCTGCCTTTTGTGATTGCGGGTCTTGTGATCCTGCACATCTGGGCCTTCCACACGACCGGCAACAACAACCCCACGGGCGTCGATGTGCGCCGCACGTCCAAGGAAGAGGCCGAGAAAGACACACTGCCCTTCTGGCCCTACTTCGTGATCAAGGACCTGTTCGCGCTGGCCGTGATCCTGGTGGTGTTCTTTGCGGTTGTCGGCTTTATGCCCAACTACCTCGGTCACCCCGACAACTACATCGAAGCCAACGCGCTGGCGACACCGGCTCACATCGTGCCTGAATGGTATTTCCTACCGTTCTACGCAATCCTGCGCGCCTTTGACGGTGATGTTTGGGTGGTCATCATCGCATCGACCCTGACGGGCGGCATCATCGACGCCAAGTTCTTTGGGGTATTGGCGATGTTCGGCGCAATTGTCGTGATGGCGCTTGTCCCATGGCTCGATACGTCGTCGGTCCGCTCGGGTCGGTATCGCCCGATGTTCAAGTGGTGGTTCTGGCTGTTTGTGGTGAACTTCTTTGTGCTGATGTGGGTGGGTGCCCGCCCGGCTGAAGGGATTTACCCCTACATCGCACTGATTGGGTCGGCGTACTGGTTTGCCTACTTCCTCGTCATTCTGCCCTTGTTGGGTGTGATCGAGAAGCCGGATGCGCAACCCGAGACCATCGAAGAAGACTTTGCCGCACATGTGACTGGCGACGATGCGGGGTCCACCCCATCGGCCCAGCCCGCGGAATAAGGAGAGACTGCACATGTTCAAGAAACTTGCAGTAAGTGCGGTGGCAGCTGTCATGCTGGCCACCGGTGCTTTCGCCGCTGGCGAGGGCGGGCATGTCGAGAATATCGATTTCTCGTTTGACGGCCCGTTCGGCACCTTTGACCAGAACCAGTTGCAGCGCGGCTTGCAGATCTACACCGAGATTTGTTCGGCTTGCCATGGCTTGGAATATGTCCCCTTACGGACGTTGGGTGATGAGGGTGGTCCTGATCTGCCCGAGGATCAGGTCCGCGCATATTCTGAGCTCTACGAGGTATTCGACGCAGAGTTGGATGACTTCCGCGTGGCTTCACCCAATGATCACTTCCCGGCCTCCAACCTTGAAAACGCGCCTGACCTGAGCCTCATGGCCAAAGCCCGCGCGGGTTTTCACGGACCTTATGGCCTTGGTATCAATCAGTTGATGAACGGCATTGGCGGCGCAGAATACATTGCGTCGTTGCTGCACGGCTATACTGGCGAAGAGAAGGAAGAAGCGGGTACGGTCCTCTATGAGAACAAGACCTTCCCCGGTGGTTGGATTGCGATGGCCCCCCCGCTTTATGGTGATGACGTCGAATTCGCGGATGGCCACGCAACCGACCTGCATCATCTGGCAGAGGACGTATCCGCGTTTTTGATGTGGACAGCCGAGCCGAAGCTGGTTGCGCGCAAGCAGGCCGGGTTTGTAGGTGTCGTGTTCCTGACAATCCTGTCGGTCTTGTTGTACCTGACCAACAAGCGCATTTGGGCACCGGTGAAAGCGCGTTACAAAGGGAAGTAATACGCTCAACATGAGATTGCGAAAAAGCCCCGTCTGTCAGGCGGGGCTTTTTTCGTGGCGCAGGACACCTGCGCCTTACCTGCCTAAGACAACGCAGTATTTGATTGGCGAGGTTGAAAGGGGGACTGTCTTGGGACTGCTTGGAACAGGAATGTCTGGGCGGGCGTGCGTAGTGGTTCAGGCGATCAGTCGTGTTTCGCTATGCCCAAGGATATTGGCGACGACGATCTGCCCTTCGGTTTGCGGCCTGTCGAACGTGACTTCGGTGAATTGCTCTGTGCGTCCCATGGTTGGGTTTTCCATCAAGATGTGATGTGTGCGTCCGACTTGCGCCCTGAGGTGCTTTGACAGTTGCGCTTGCCCCGCTGCCCTCAGCCGTGCGGCCCGTTCCTTGATCTGTGGCCCCTGAACTTGCGGCATTCGCGCCGCCGGTGTGCCGGGGCGCGGCGAGTATGGAAACACATGCAGCCATGTCAGGTCGCAGTCTTCCACCAGCTTTAGCGCATTCTCGAAATGTGCGTCGGTTTCCGTGGGAAAGCCTGCGATGATGTCCGCACCAAAGGTCATGTCTGGGCGCAGCTTGCGGGCGTCTTGCGCGAACTGGATCGCATCATCGCGCAGATGTCGCCGTTTCATCCGCTTCAGGATCAAATCATCCCCGTGTTGCAGGCTGAGATGCAGATGTGGCATCAGCCGGGGTTCGGTCGCGATGGCTTTCATCAGCGCGGGATCCACTTCGATCGAGTCGATCGAGCTGATCCGCAGGCGGGGCAGATCGGGCACCAGCTTCAGGATCCGCATCACAAGATCGCCCAAGCGCGGCTCTGACGGCAGATCCGCGCCCCACGAGGTCAGGTCCACCCCGGTCAGCACGACTTCATTCAGGCCGCGATCCACCAGCCGCTTGATCTGATCCACAACGACGCCTGCGGGTACGGAGCGTGAATTGCCCCGCCCGAAGGGGATGATGCAGAAGGTACAGCGGTGATCGCACCCATTCTGGACCTGCACATAGGCGCGGCTGCGTGTGCCAAACCCGTCGATCAGGTGCCCGGCGGTTTCCGTGACCGACATGATGTCGTCAACCTGCACCGGCTCGGTCCCGAAGTCGCCTGCCAGCCCGGCCCAGGTGCTTGCCTGCATCTTTTCGGTGTTGCCGATGACCGCGTCGACCTCGGCCATGGCCGCGAATGTATGCGGTTCGGTCTGTGCCGCGCAGCCTGTCACGATGAGCTTGGCGTCGGGATGGGTGCGCCGCAGCTTGCGAATGTCCTGGCGGGCTTTGCGCACCGCTTCGGCCGTGACGGCGCAGGTGTTGACGACCACAGCATTTTCCATGCCCGCACTGGCGGCAAGTTCTTCCATCGCCTTGGTTTCGTAAGCGTTCAAGCGGCAGCCGTGATTGGAGAAGACAGGCGCGTTCATAAACTGTCCAAAAAAGATTGCGTGAGGGTGCCGTCAAAGACGTGTGCGGTGGGCCCCGACATCCAGACACCATCTTCGCGCCAGTCGATGTAGAGCGTGCCGCCATCGAGGTGGATGGTGACCTTGCGCTCGCTCAGCCCGCGTCGGACGGCAGCCACGGCCACAGCACAAGAGGATGACCCGGATGCAAGCGTGACCCCCGTGCCACGTTCCCAGACCCGCATCCGGAGCGTGTTGACCCCTTCGACTTGGGCGAATTGTACATTTGTACGTTGTGGGAAAATGGGGTGGTGTTCAATTTCAGGTCCACGCGTCAGCAGATCAATGTCGCCGACGGCATCGACGAAGAACGTACAGTGCGGGTTGCCCATTCCTGTGGCCACAGGCGTGCCATCAATGGGCAGCGCAAGGGTGTCGACCTCTTGGGCGAGCGGAATGTCCTGCCAGTCCAGAACAGGATGTCCCATGTTCACAGAGGTGAGGCCAGTGCTGTTGCGCGTTGCCTGCAATGTGCCCCGCCCGGTGATGTCTATGCTGAGCGCGTTGGTGTCGCGTATCCCCATCTCTCGTGCGGCGATACAGCGGGTGGCATTGCCACAGGCCGCAGAGAGGGACCCGTCCGCATTGTAGAATGTGAGCGTGAGATCATCGCCTGGCGTGATGACTGCCAGTTGATCAAATCCAACACCGCGATGTCGGTCCGCCAGCGCCGTGACCAGCGTTGCTGACAGCGATACAGGCACCGCACGCGCGTCGATCACGACAAAGTCGTTGCCCAGCCCGTGCATCTTGAGGAAGGGCAAACCGATGGTTGGGTTCTGTTGCATCCGCCGCATATAACGCTGGGATTTTCAGGAATCCAGTATGTCGCAGGAAAACATATGAGAATCGGCTTGACCCTTAGGCCTGCGCTTTCTAGATAGGCCGCCTAGTGGGGCCGTTAGCTCAGTTGGTAGAGCAGCTGACTTTTAATCAGCGGGTCGCAGGTTCGAACCCTGCACGGCTCACCATTTTACGCAGTTGTCAGTAAGGCATATGAGTGCAGATTTCAGTCATAAGCATAAATTCATGTTAGTTGCGAAACTCTTAGTCCTTCAGCAAAACCCAGCTGTCGACTCCTAGTCCGGTCGCGACACGGTATAGATTGTCTATCGAAATGTTCTGCTCTGAACGCTCTACGGCACTTAAATAAGTCCTGTTTAAACCAGCTTCCTCAGCAAGTCGTTCTTGGGACCATGCGCGTTCGGCCCGAAGCTTTCGCATGTTTCGGGCAACTGTATCTCTGAGAGGACTCTTTGGCGTTCGTTTCACACATAAGTCTATTGAGGATCGCCTGTTTTAACTCTACCTGTTTTAAGATACATTCGTGTTGAACTTCGCTACAGGAGGTGATCATGGCGGCAAGAATCCAAAATGCTCTCAGTTGGCTGATCCAGAAGAGGGAAAGTTCCCATATCGCAGCCATGGGAGGATTACTGGCGGTAACGCCGATGCTGGCGTTCGCGGACAATACTTTGGTGCCGTCGACATCGGAGTTTATGGCAACGAACACACCCTACGCCGTTCTTGATATAAGCCCTGGCGTTTCTTTAGTCTCTGCCCAGGAGAGTATAGAAGGATATTTTGATCAAAGCCTTGCAGCCGAGACCGTCACCATGAATGCGCGAAGCGCAAATGGACGCGAATTTCAGTATGAATATGTGCAGAGGCTGGTCTCTCCTTGGGTGACACCCACCATGCGAATGGGAAATGCGCCCTACGAAGAAATTGTCTTGCCGCTCGCAACTGACGCATTGGACAGACGTGTGTTAGGTGTGCACCGAACAGTTGTGGCGACAGAAAATGATCGCCCATCTGCAGAGGCGGTATTTGAGCAAGTCAAAGAAGCATTTGGCCCACCGTCCTATGAACGGCTGGATGCTTATGAATCCCATATGCTGTACTTGCACAGTTCGGATGGCCTCATCTCGGATCTAGTAGACTTGGATAGACAAACTGTCGCGGCGTCTGGAGAGGGCAACTTGCGGTCCTTGATTGGTGTGTCAGGCGGACAATTTGATGTAGAGACTCCTTGTATTACAGCCATCGGGAGACCGGCGGCCTATCAATTCAAGTATCCGCGTAGTGAGGATCCACTAGCGGGATGTGATTTTGTCTTTCAAATCGAAGTGCAATCGACGGGACAGAAGACGACCATTCGCTTCGAATTGATAGATTATGCACTTGTGCGGCAGAACCGCGACGAAACTGATAGACAAATCATAGAGATACTTGAGCAACCGCAATCAGAAAGTGAGATCAAGCTGTGATAGCGGCGTCCATAAATCTAGAAGAAGACATCCGAACCAAATTCGCGCCGGTTATCCTGCTCAAGTCGGCCAGCCGCAATGTCGATGCTGGTGCGAGATTGCTTACAAAGGCAGAGAAGCGTGAGACTTGGGATGTATTAATCGAGGCACTGCCAGCAATTCTGGGTCAGTGCGATAATTTCGGACCCCATCCTGACGATGGCAGTGCGTGTAGCCCGCTGGTTCTCTGGGATTTCATGAACGGACGCGAGATACGGATCGACGTGAACAAGCGTGGCGGTTATGACCTTGAAGTCCTACGTGAACAAACAAGTTGGTCCGAAACGCAATTGCCATTGGATTTGCTCCTTTTGAAGCTACTTGCGCTCGATTATGTGCCCGAACAATTCCGTGGCTTTGTCGGTTAAGTTTTCAAAGGGCATCCCGATGGCAATCTGGTACACGGCGGATACGCATTTCGGCCATGAAAACATCCTGCACATGTGCAATAGGCCATTCGAAACAATATCCCAAATGGATACCGCGCTGCTAGAGAACATGTGGAAGGTCGTTGGCTCAGAGGACCAGTTGTGGATTCTCGGAGATTTGCCTTTGGTCGAAAAGCGAAAGACAGTGCCTACCTTGAGGGCATCTTTGGTCAGTTACCGGGTGCCGAGCACCATCTCGTGATCGGAAATCACGACCATCAGCCGACCCTTGACCTTCCTTGGAACTCAATGAGCCATTTTGTTGAGTTGCGCGACGGCCCCCAAAGGCAGCTCAACACGCTATGCCATTATCCGATGATCACTTGGAATCACGCGCGCCGAGGCGCATTGCAGCTTTTTGGACACGTGCATAATAACTGGTTAGGGTCCCGAAACTCAGTAAATGTTGGCGTAGACCTCTGGCATTTCAATCCTGTTGACTATGACCAGATTGCCCGCCGAGCGAGGACCCTTTCCACAACTGAGCATTGGGATGACGTCGAGCCGATGGCTCAGTTAATTAAATAACGCGGCAGTACATAGCTCCTACGTTAAGGTCCAGAGCCTGAAGCATCCGATCACCACTGTCGAATGCAATCCTTTGTCGTCGTGATTTTCAAGCACATGAGCTGCTGGACATTTCGTCAGTTGCATCCGACCATGATGTTTCACACGCAAGGATGCTTCGAACGGGGCAAACACGCTTCAGGAACGCTTTGGTAGTTTGTAGAGACAATTCGTTGCTTCAAGATCATTTAGCCACGTGGGAATTGATAAGGTATTTTTATGAAGGCGTTTGAATTTGACCATCATCTCATCGATTCCTATGAACGGTTCTCCCGGTCGTTCAGCTCTATTCGCTCTGAGGATAATGGGGCGCTGTTCAATCGCTTCAAGAAGGCGTGGCTGTTGAACATCCTGAGCAAAGAGCTCGGACTCGTGCAAG
>NZ_CANMEU010000009.1 GCF_947497045.1 uncultured Tateyamaria sp.
GCTTAACTAAGCCCAGATGAGCGACGACTCCTCAAAGTCAAACCGCCATCTGTCTCAAACCATTTGATGACGGACAGGCGGTCAAAATTTCAATTTCTTCCTCGGCAAACCAACCCTGCTCAAGGACTGCTGTGCGGGCCGCTGTTGGGTCATCTGAATAATAAATGACCGCCAAGCTTTCTTCCGCCCGACTGCAGGTGACGTAGAAAAGTCGGCGGGTGCGGTCGATGCTGGTGTCCTTGCCAGCAACCTCGTTAAGCGCCAGCATCGCTGAGCTCTTACCGCTGTTGTTCGCCCCTACAAAGAGGGTCTGTTTTTCTGAAAGGTCAACTCGGACCGATAGAAGCTTACGGAAATTTGCGATCTCAAAAAACTTGATAAGCATCTATGACTTTCTGTCGAGTTGAAGAATACTGCTGCAATTGTACGCTACCTTCTATGGACCAAGCCACGTGTTGCATATCAATCGCAGGGATGGGAGGTCAGAGCGTTGAACCAAGCCCTAAGCGTGAGCTCCATTGTCTTGGGTCAGCGAAAAAGAAATGCCCTCACGCTGCTGCAACCGCGACACCATCGCCAGCAAATTGTCGGCACGCGGATTACCCTTCGCGCTGAGCATCCGCATAAGGCTCTTGGGGTCCTTGTCCATATCTTGCGCCAAGGCCTCAAACCCCACCGTGGCGTTGACGTAGTCGCGCAGCAGCACCTTACCGGTCTCCAGATCGTCGCTGAGCATGGCCTCGATGGCTTCGCGAAACAGCCCCGCACGAAACTCAGGATCGCGCTCGGCGCGTGCTTTGATCGTGTCTTTGAAGTCTTTGGTCAGTGGCATGTCAGTCGCCTTTCTCTTTGCGAGACTTATAGTCGTCCCAATATGCTTTGGCCTGCTCGATGTCTTTCGACTGGCGCTTTTTCGTGCCGCCGCAGAGCAAGATCACAAGCGTATCGCCATCTTTGCCAAAATAGACGCGGTAGCCCGGACCAAAGGTAATGCGCCGTTCAGACACCCCTTGTCCGACTGGCTTCACGTCGCCAAGGTTTCCGGTCTCGATCCGCGCAAGGGCCGTTCTGACCTTCAGGGCAGCCGCAGTGTCGAGATCGTTAAACCAATCTTCAAACGGCGTTTTCCCCGCTTCGGTGACATAGACAACAAACTTATTCATTGGAGGTATTGGTGACATATACGTTACCATTTGTCAATCAGTGTTGCATCATCAGTGCGTCATCCCTCGATCCATTTCTAACTCCCGCGTCTCTAGTTCTGCTTCAACTGCGTCTCGGCGGCCTTCACTAATTTCAAGCTGGTCTCGAGTTGCGTGCGCAGCGTCCCGTAACTCCGCCCCTCGTTCAGCAAGCCGTGCAACGCAGCCACGGACGCCGTTTGCGATTGAATGAGCACTGACACGCAGAGGCTCATCTCCGGCGATTTTCTTCAGAGCGGCCTTTTCTTCGAAGCTCAGACGCAGCGAAAATGGGGCTTGCCATTTTTTCTTTGGCTGAACGCTAGAAGATGCTATCTTATTGAAATCATGATGCAAAATTGTCATTGTCGCACCTCAGATCATCAAGATCGAATTGTGCGAGCTGACGTTCCCAATCCTGTAGAGCGTCGAACAGGCGGTTCGATTCTTCTACAGTTAGGTCCTCCAGTTTATCCAGGACATCACGTTCTAGAGGCTGACCAGATGCGTGTATATCTTCGCCGATTACATCACCGCAGGGCAACGCGCGCCCGGTGACGTCGTCCGCCTTTTCACGCCGTGCATACACCACCTCATAGGTCTGTCCAACAAGGCCATCCGCCCCCCAGATCAGGGGTGCGACCAGTACAGCCCAATCATCGACACAATGGCAGTACACACCCTCTTTCAGGCGTCGTTTCCGTACCGATCCCATCGTAGGGGATGACGGCAATCCTGAACCTATCGGAGGCCGTCAAGGTGCCAGGTCCTCAAATATCATAGACCAGCCGGAACCCTTGATGCCCGGTTGAACTGTCCGGAGACGAGCCGCTGCGCGCCGCAATCCTGTAGCGAAAACAATAAGAGGCGTGGCACAAATACGACCCCCCCTTGTTCAGCTTGTACCCCGCCTTGCCCGCATGGGCCGCCTGCACCGCCTTTTTCAGGGACTTCACCTGAAAGGGCTGGCTGGTCCATTCCCAGACATTTCCGACCATATTGTAAAGCCCATAGCCGTTGGGTTCGAAACAGCGCGCGGGGGCTGTGCCGATAAATCCGTCGCGCCCCAGATCAGCTTGCGGAAACGGGCCTTGCCAGATATTGCAGGGGAAATGGTCGTGATCGTTCGGGGCGGCCTCCCCCCAGGGGAAAGGAACGTCGTCCAAGCCCCCGCGCGCGGCATGTTCCCACTCGGCCTCGCGTGGCAAGCGCCCCCCGGCCCATGTCGCAAAGGCCCGCGCGTCGTTCCAAGTGACATGCACAACCGGGTGATCAGCCTGCCAAGTGTCGTCCGCGTCCGGTCCGTTGATCGCGCGCCAATGCGCCCCTTTGACGATGCGCCACCATGGGGCGGCCTCGACCACCGGGCTTGGGGGCGCAGATTTGGGCAAGAACCCTTCAAACACAAAGGAATCCCCGAACCGCTCGGCTTCGGTGACATAGTTTGTGGCCGACACAAAGGCCGCAAACCGCGCGTTGGTGACGGTCGTGACGTCCATCGCAAAGGGTTTGAGGGTAACGCGGCGCACCGGACCTTCGCCATCGACCGCGATCCCGGGTGTGCCTGTGCCGACAAGGGCGCGGCCCCCGGGAATGGTCACGCGGTCCGAAGTGTCTGCACCGCGGCCAACGTCAGTATCAGAATGCGCAAGCCCACGGCCACCCCTTGCAGGCTGACAACAGGCCTTGCCGTCACTCACGCGGGCGTCACCGTGGCTGAAATCGCGGCGAGGGCCGCCTGCCCCACCGCAATGTCCTGATCACCCGTGCCTGACCCGACACCGATCCCGCCCACAAGGTCGCGGCCCACATAGATCGGCAATCCGCCGGGCAGCCCCGTCACCCCGTTCTGGGTGGCAGCTGCAATATGGGGGCGCACGGCCTCGGGGATTGCCGTGGTTGGTGCCCCGATGGAGGCGGCGGTGCGCGCCTTGGTGGCGGCACTTTTGCGGCTAAGATACTTGGCCCCCGTCATGCGGATTTCACCCAGCACTTCACCGCTGGCATCTACGATCACGATACATTGGGGCTGGCCCATCTGTTCCGCAGCCCCGATTGCAGCCTCAAGCATCGCCATGACAGCCGTATGGGTCAACACGTGGGTGGGTTTCGTCACCTCCATCAGCGCGCTCCGTTCACGTTCAGGAACACGGAATAGAGCGAAGACGTGGCCGTGATGAAAAGCCGGTTCAACTTGGGGCCTCCAAAACAGACGTTCGAGACGATCTCGGGAATATGGATCTTGCCAATCAGCGCGCCGGATCTGTCCAGACAATGTACCCCGTCCGCCGCCGAGGTCCAGATGCGCCCGTCGCGATCAAAGCGGAAGCCGTCGAAAAATCCATTGGTGCAATCCGCGAAATGCACCGCAGGCCCAAGCGTTTTGCCATCCGCCTCGACCACGTGACGCCGGATATGGGCGGGACCGCCCGGTTCATGCGTGCCGCCCGTGTCGGCGATAAACAACTCGGATTCGCCCGGTGAAAAGGCAAGCCCGTTGGGTTTGACATAGTCCTTGTTGACAGCCGCGATCTCTTCGCTGGCGGGATCCCACCGATAGACATAACAGGCCCCGATTTCGCTTTCGGCGCGATCCCCCTCATAGTCCATCATAATCCCATAGCTGGGATCGGTGAACCAGATCGAACCATCCGATTTCACAACCACATCGTTGGGGGAATTGAGGCGCTTGCCCTCGAACCGGTCCGCAATGACCTTGATGGACCCGTCATGTTCAGTCCGGGTCACCCGACGTGTCAGATGTTCGCAGGACACGAGTCGGCCCTGTCCATCCACGGTATGTCCGTTGGTGTTGTTGGCGGGCACGCGGAACTCTGACACCGACCCGTCCGTCTCGTCCCATCGCATCATCCGGTTGTTGGGAATGTCGGACCAGACCACATAGCGCCCCGGCGCGAACCACGCAGGCCCTTCGTGCCAGCGCCCGCCCGAGGCCAGTCGTTCCACCCGCGCATGGCCGATAAAGCAGGCCTCGAACGCAGGGTTCAAAACCTCAAACCCTGTCCCCTCAATCACACCGTACACACCGCATCCCCCTTCACCTTTGTTGTCACGCAACCTGCCCCGGTCACCCCACGGTTGGCAAGGGCCACCGGCGCGCAGGCCAAGGCACGCCGAACGCCCCGGCCTTACAACCCTGCCCCTTGCCTGCCACGTCGTTCGATCTACCCTAGATAGAAAGCCCTTTATCGAATGCAGCCGCGCGCCACAGGAGAGTTCAATATGGCAATTTCACTGAAATTGAACGGCAAGGATCAAACCATCAAAGCCGAACCCGGCACGCCCCTGCTGTGGGTGATCCGGGATGAGCTGAAAATGACTGGCACCAAATTCGGTTGCGGGGTGGCCTCCTGCGGGGCTTGCACCGTCCATCTGAACGGCCAGCCTATCCGGTCTTGCCAGACTTATATCGAGGACATCGAAGGGGCCGAAGTCACGACCATCGAGGCCATGGAAGACACCAGGATCGGGGCCGCCGTCCAGCAGGCTTGGGTCGAGCTGGACGTGGTGCAATGTGGGTACTGCCAGTCGGGTCAAATCATGTCCGCCGTGGGTTTACTGAGCGAGAACCCCAAGCCCACCGCACAGGAAATCGACGACTACATGTGGGGCAATGCCTGCCGCTGCGCCACCTATCAACGCATCCGTGCTGGTATCCGGCGCGCAGCCGACATTCTGGAGGGTTAAGACATGACACTCGACACATCCCGCCGCGCCTTCCTTGCCGGGGCCGCCGCCATTGGCACCGTTCTGGTCGTGGGCATCCGCCCCGATGGCGCACTTGCCGCCAATGCAGACACGATGCTGAACCCTTTTGTGCGGATCACGTCCGACGGGTCGGTCACCGCCATCGTCAAACATTTCGAGATGGGCCAGGGCCCTGTCACGGGCCTCACCACCCTGGTTGCCGAGGAACTGGGCCTGAGCATGGATCAGATCGACTATGACTTTGCGCCCTCCAACCCCGAGGTCTATGCCAACACCCTGCTCGGGCCCATTCAGGGCACAGGTGGCTCAACTGCCATGGCCAATGCCTATGCCCAGTATCGTCAAGCCGGAGCTGCCGCGCGCGAAATGCTGATTACCGCGGCTGCCGAGACCTGGGGCGTGGATGCAGGCACGCTCAGGATCGAAGACGGTGTGGTGTCGGGTGCCGGCAACTCCGCCCCCTTGGGCGAGTTCGTAGCCAAGGCGGCGACTCTTGATGCACCCACCGAGCCACGGCTCAAGGACCCGTCCGAGTTTCGCCTGATCGGCAACAGCGACGTGCGCCGCCCCGACAGCGCGGTCAAGGGCAACGGCACTGCGATGTACGGCATGGACCTGCACCTGCCTGACCAGATGGTCACAATGATCGCGCGACCCGAACAGCAACGCGCCACAGTCGTCAGCTTTGACGACAGTGGCGCGCAACAAATCAAGGGGTTTATCCGCGCCGCCACCCTGCCCAACAACGCGGGCGTCGCGGTCTTTGCCGAACACACATGGGCGGCAATGCAGGCGCGCGACGCACTGGACGTGACGTGGGACACAAGCACCGCCGAAACCCGCAGCTCGGACGAGATCGAGGCCGAGATACGCGCCGCTTTGGACGCCGAACCCGCCTATAACGTCAACAAGACCGATGCGGGCGCAACCAAGGTGGCGCTTGATGGTGCGGCCATGGTCATCGAAGAGACGTTCTATTTCCCCCTGCTTGCCCACGCCCCGATGGAACCGTTGAATTGCACGATCGAGGCCACCGCAGATGGCGGCATTCTAATGCACGATGCCGCCCAGATCCCGACCTTGCCTCACGGGGCGATGGCGCAGATCTTTGATCTGCCGATGGAAAAAATCCAGATCAAGACGATACTGGCGGGCGGCTCGTTCGGGCGACGCGCCACACCAGAGGCGGATTATCAGGTCGAGGCGGCGCTGGCCTTTGCCACCACGGATCGCAGCCGACCCGTCAAGCTGGTATGGTCGCGCGAGGATGATCTGCGCTCGGGCTATTACCGCCCGGCCTTCGGGCACAAGGTGCGCGTGGGTCTGGATGATGCGGGCAACATCGTCGGATGGGACCACCGCATCGCAGGCCAGTCGATCATGAAAGGCACCCCGTTCGAGGCGTTCCTTGTCCATGACGGCATCGATCACAGCTCGGTCGAGGGGGCGTCGGACACGCCCTATCAAATCCCGGGCGCGCATTTCGGTCTGACGGACACCGAAAAGGCGACAAGCACGCTATGGTGGCGTTCGGTCGGCCACACGCATACTGCCTATGTGATGGAAACCATGATGGACAAAGCCGCGAGGGCGGCGGGCGTCGATCCGGTCGAATATCGGCTGAAATACCTCGCCGGGGATGGTGTGGATCAGCAGCGAAAGGCAGGCGTTCTGCGTCTGGCCGCTGAAAAGGCGGGATGGGGCAACGCCCCTGCGGGTCACACTCAAGGGATCGCGGTCCACAAGAGCTTTGCCAGCTATGTGGCTGAAGTCGTTGAAATCTCTGGTAATGCGCGCGACGGGGTGAAGATTGAAAAGGTCACATGCGCTGTCGATTGCGGCCTTGCGGTCAATCCTGACGTGATCAGGGCGCAGATAGAGGGCAGCATCGGCTATGGCATCGGGCACAACATGCGCGACAAGATCACGTTGACGGGCGGGGTCGTGGATCAGTTCAACTTCCCCGACTACGAACCGCTGCGGATCAGCGATATCGGCGCGATTGACGTCCATATCGTTCCCTCTGCTGAGCCACCCACTGGCGTGGGTGAGCCGGGCACGCCCCCTGCCGCCGCCGCCCTCGCCAACGCGATTGCGGCTGCAAGTAACGTGCGGATCGGAAGCCTGCCGCTGGCTGACAACGGCATCCGCTTCGCCTGAACCAAGCCGCCTCCGGGTCCGTATGGATTTGGGATGCGGCCCCCCTTGTGATTTGCGCGCTCATCGCGATGATGCCCGACATGGCAATGACTTAGGACGCATCCATGACAGATACCAAAAACACGGCCGTGATCGGCCTCGGCTCAATGGGCTATGGGATCGCGCAGTCCTGTGTGGCCGCCGGGCTGATAACCTACGGGTTCGATGTGCGCCCCGAAGTCACCACCCGGTTTCAAACGGAAAGCGGCGCGCAAGGCATTTTGGCGGAGGTCGCGCCGACACTTGGCTCGGTCGTCATCGCCGTCCTCAATGCCGCACAAACCGAAGAGGTCCTGTTCGGCCCCGACGGGATCGCCCGCCATCTTGCCCCCGGCAGCGTGGTGATCGCCTGCGCCACGGTCGCCCCCGACTTTGCCAAGGATATGGCAGCGCACTGCGCGGACCACGCCCTGCACTACCTTGATGCGCCCATCTCGGGTGGGTCGATCAAGGCGGCCCAGGGCGCATTGACGATCATGGCCTCGGGCACGCCCGCCGCTTTCGATGCGGCGCAAACCACGCTCGACGCCATGGCCGAAACCGTATTCCGGCTTGGCGACGCGGCCGGCCCCGGATCGGCCATGAAGGCGGTGAACCAATTGCTTGCCGGGGTCCACATCGCGACCATGGCCGAGGCGCTGACCTTTGGCATGACCCAAGGCGTCGCACCCGATCAATTCGTCGAGGTGATCAGCAAATGCGCCGGTTCAAGCTGGATGCTGGAGAACCGCGCACCCCATATCGTGGCCGGAGACTACACCCCGCATTCCTCGGTCAACATCTGGCCCAAAGATCTGGGCATTGTGCTCGACATCGCGAAATCCGCGCAATTCAGCGCCCCCATCACCGCCGCCGCCCTGCAACAGTTCGTGGCTGCGGCAGGTATGGGATTGGGGGGCGAGGATGATGCCGCCGTTGCCAAGGTCTATGCGCGCAATGCCGGGCTGACCCTGCCGGGGGGAAAGTCGTGAAGTTTTCTGCCAATCTCGGTTTTTTATGGAATGACCGCCCCCTGCCCGATGCGATCTACGCCGCCAGTGCTGCCGGATTTGACGCGGTGGAATGCCATTGGCCCTATGCCACCCCCGCCCAAGAAGTCAAAGCGGCACTCGTCGCGACCGGTCTGACGATGCTGGGGCTGAACACGGACAGGGGCGACGTGGGGGCAGGCGAAAACGGGCTGTGCGCACTGATGGGGCGCAGCAGTCAGGCCCGTGCTTCAATCACCCAGGCGATTGAATACGCTCTGCGAATCGAGGCCGGATCAGTCCACGTCATGGCCGGGTTCGCGCACGGCCCGCTGGCCCACGAGACCTTCGTGTCGAACCTGCGCTTTGCCTGTTCCAGCGCCGAAACCCATGGGCTGACCATCCTGATCGAACCGCTCAACCGCCACGACGCGCCCGGCTATTTTCTGCAAACCACCGATCAGGCCCGCGCCATCATCGCGGAGGTGGACAAACCCAACCTCAAGCTGATGTTCGATTGCTACCATGTGGGTCGAACCGAGGGGGATATCACCACCCGCTACGCTGATCTGCGCGACATCATCGGGCATATCCAGTTCGCCTCGGTCCCCGACCGGGGGGCACCGGATCATGGCGAGTTGAATTATGATCACATCTTTGCCGCCCTTGCCGACTGGCCCGCGCCGCTTGGTGCGGAGTACAAACCCGGCGGCGATACGGACGCTACCCTGGGCTGGCTGGCGCGCTATCGGGATTGATCCGGCCAATCGCGCCCCAGCTGAGCATAATCATCCCCGCCGCTGTCCCAAGGCACAGAGGCAGCCCACCGATCTGATAGGTCAGCCCCGACAGGACCGTGCCGATCAGCCGCCCCGCCGCGTTTGCCATATAGTAGAACCCGACATCCATCGTGACCCGCTCTGCGTTAGTGAAGGCGAGGATCAGATAGGAATGCAGGCTGGAATTGAGCGCGAACAGCACGCCAAAGACCAACAACCCCAGCACCACAATGCCCGTCAGCCACGGGGTCGGTGCGCCGACACCCCACACAATCAACGCCAGCGTCGCGGGCACGACAGCCAGTGTTGCAATCCAGAACCGGGCGCTGGCGGCAAGGTCCGCCTCATCCCGCCCGGCGCTGCGTAAAATCGCCGGGGCCCTGGCCTGCACCGCACCATAAAAGATCACCCACAGCGCCATGAAACTTCCGATCAGAAAGAATGCAGCCCGCTGGCCCTCTGGCGTGCCATCGCTCAGCACGCCGTAGAAATAGATCGGGATGCCGACCACGAACCACACGTCGCGCGCCCCGAACAGAAACACCCGCGCCGCGCTCAGCCAGTTGACACGGGGGTTTTTAGAAAAAACTTCGGAGAATTTTGCACCCTTGCGCCCCATCGGAAGGCCGGGCGGCATGCGCAAGGCCACCACCAGCAAAATCAGCCCAAGGGCCGCAGCCATGCCAAGGACGCTTGGCACGAACCCGAACATGGCCAGCGCACCTGCCCCCAGCAGAAAGCCGAGGCCCTTGACCGCGTTCTTGGAGCCGGTCAGCAAGGCCACCCACCGGAACAGCCCATCGCCTTCTGGGGCCAGCACTTTCACGGCAGATTTCGACGACATCTTGGCCAAATCCTTGGCCACACCCGACAGCCCCTGTACCGCCATCACGAACACCACCGAGGCCGCTACCGACCAGCCCGGATCAAGCTGCGCCAATGCAATCAGCGCCACAACTTGCAAACCGAGGCCCGCATAAAGCGTCACCGTCAGCCCGAACCGTGCCGCGATCCACCCCGCCGAGAGGTTGGTGACGACGCCTGCAACTTCATAAAGCACGAAGAGATAGGCAAGCTGGACGGGTGAAAAGCCAAGCCCGTTGAAATGCAGCAGCACCAGCATGCGCAGCGCACCGTCCGTCAGCATGAAGGCCCAATAGGCCGCCGTCACCGCCACATAGGCGGCAAATCCCGCCGGGCGGCTCACAAACGCGCGCCCACCATCTGCGCCACATCAACCAGCCTGTGCGCATAGCCCCATTCGTTGTCATACCACGCATAAATCTTCACCTGCGTGCCATTCACCACCATGCTCGAGGGCGCGTCGATGATGCACGAGCGCGGGTCGTTGGTATAATCGGTGGACACCAGTGGGCGGGTCTCGTAGCCGAGGATGCCTTGCAGCGGTCCTTCGGCCGCGGCCTTGAACAGCGCATTCACCTCCTCCACGGTAGTTTCGCGCGCCACTTCGAACACGCAGTCCGTGAGCGAGGCATTCAGCAACGGCACCCGGACCGCATGCCCGTTCAACTTGCCCGTAAGCTCGGGATAGATCAGCGTGATCGCCGTAGCGGACCCTGTGGTCGTCGGGATCAGCGAATTGAGCGCGGAGCGGGCGCGGCGCAAATCCTTGGCGGGCCGGTCCACGATGGTCTGTGTGTTGGTGACGTCATGGATCGTGGTGATCGACCCGTGTTTGATCCCCAGTCCTTCGTGCATCACTTTAACAACGGGCGCTAAGCAATTGGTTGTACATGATGCTGCCGTTACAATCGGTTGATCCACATAGGCCTCATCATTGACCCCAAAAACGATGTTCGCCGTATCCCCATCCCTGACCGGAGCTGACACCACCACCTTCTTCACGTCTGCTGCAAAGTATGGGGCAAGCTTGGCCTCGGTCTTGAACACACCCGTACAGTCGATCACCACATCTACCCCGTCGAGCGGCAAATCCTCGATCCGGGTGACGTTGAGCGCCGGAATACGCGTGCCATCAACACTGATCGAGGCCTCATCCGCACCAAATTCCGCAGGCCAGCGCCCATGGACCGTATCAAACTCCAGCAGGTGCGCATGCATGGCCGGATCACCCACCGCATCGTTCACAAATGCGATGTCACAGCCGCGCTCCAACAAGGGGCGCAACGCGATTTTTCCGATGCGGCCAAGGCCGTTGATAGCATAGGTGGTCATGGGCAGACTCTCGTGGGGAACAGACTTACCCGCCCTATGTCAGCTGCGTATGACAGTTCTATGACACCAAGGATTGCGTCTGGCGCAAGACGCCCGCTGGTAGCAAGACTTGCCCTTCGATTTCAATGGGCTGCGCGGCGTAATTGAACCAAAACACCTCGGAACCTGTGGTACGGCATCGCACCCCTTCGGGCATATCTGTCGTCGCGAGATCAGGCGCGACGGCCCGGACCAGCGCCATATGCGCCGCGTCATCCCCCCACCCGGCCATATAGGTCACACGCGCGCCGCACTGCACAGCCACGGGCGTATCATCCGCAGTACGCAAGACGACCCGGCCACCGCCTTCGATCTGTTCCAGATATCCCTGGATATGGCCGCCCCCCGCCACCTCAATGGGCAGATCGGGCCGGATGGATTGCACCCGTGACACAACCAGATCGCTGTCAGGCCATGCAGGCGGCAACGGCGTTGGGATCGTGAAATGCGCGTCCCGTGCGCCTGTGCGCGGGCCAAGGATAACCTGCCCCTCGGCTGTGTTCAGCGCCCCCTTCAGATCGGCGGGCATGTGCATCATCCCCGGCACCATCACCAGCGCATAACCCGCAAAATCCCGCGTCGTGGGGGGCAGAATGTCCACGGACAACCCCAACTTACGACAGGCCCGATACCACGCAAACACCAACCCGAAATAGTCGAGGCCAGCACCATGGGGCTGCACCGCCCAGGCCGCATCTGCGTCATAGTCGAACATGATCGCGACGGGCGCTTGCGTCATCGCAACCTCTGGCGCGTCCTTGAGCTCGGCCATCACAGCGGCAGCCTCACCAAAGGCTTCGGCCTCGGCTGAATCGGGGCGCAGAAGGCCCGCGTGCATCTGTTCCTGCGCGAATGGGGCCTGCCGCCAGCGGAAATAGCACACCGCCTCGGCCCCGTGGGCAAAGGCCTCCCATGTCCACAGGCGCACCATGCCGGGCAGCGGTGCGGGATTGTAGGGGGCCCAGTTCACCGGCCCGGGTTGCTGTTCCATCACCCACCAGCGCCCATCGCGGCCCACCGCGCGGTAAAGGTCGTGATGAAAGGCCTGAAAATCCGGGTCGCCCTGCCGCACATAAGCCCGCTTATGGTCGTCATCGCCGCCAGAGCGGTCCTCAAGAAACCCAAGCGGATAGCTGTCCCATGACGCGATATCGAGGTCGGCACCAACCCTGAAGTGATCAAAATCCGTGACCCGCCCCATATAGTTGTGCGCAATCGGCGCATCCGAATGGGCGCGGATGATATCGACCTGCGCGCGATTGAAGGCCACCACCTGATCAGAGGAAAACCGACGAAACGCATGGGCGTGGGCCGGGTTCACTTCGGTCACCGTCAGGTTAGGCAGGCCGATCTGGTCAAAGTCGTCATAGTCCATCGACCAGAACACATTGCCCCACGCCGCATTGAGCGCATCGATATCCCCGTCATTTCCACGGCCCGGAAACTGCCCACGCAACCAGTCGCGAAAGCCATCCCGCGCAGCATCCGAATAGCTGAGAACCGTATCGTGACAGCTGTATTCATTGTCCGTCTGCCACGCAGCCACATGCGGGTTAGGTCCATATCGGCGCGCCAGCGCAGTGACGATCTTGCGGCATTCCGCAAGGTATCCGGCATGCGAAAAACAGTAGTGACGGCGCGATCCATAGCCGCGCACGCGCCCTTCGGCATCGACAGGCAACATGCCCGGATATTTGGCAACCACCCAGGCTGGCGGCGTTGCGGTCGGCGTGCCCAGGACCACGCGCAGCCCCGCCGCACCAAGCGTTTCAATCGCACGGTCCAGCCAGGCCCAGTCATACTGCCCCTCGACCGGCTCCATCCGTTTCCACGCAAATTCCCCGATCCGCACCCATGTGAGGCCCAGATCAGCCATGCGCGCAGCGTCCTCGGCCCACTGCGCTTCGGGCCAGTGTTCGGGGTAGTAGCAAACGCCAAGTGTGCGCGTCATAGGATCACCTGATGCTCGCGCTGGCCTTTGACGCCAACGTCTTGGGAAAATGTCATGCCGCCCTGGGCTTCATCCACGCCCTGCGCCGCAGAGGTCACAAACAGGGTCGTGCCGCCCGGGCCACCAAAGGCCGGGCACGTGGTCTGGGTTGCGGGTGCATCCAGCGTACGCACAAGTCCGCCATCGGGGCCATAACAGGCCACGCGGCCCGCCCCCCATTGTGCGTTCCAGAGATTGCCATCCGCATCCACAACTGCCCCGTCCGGGTTCAGATCATCCGGGCGCAGGTCAACAAAGGTCTCCGGCGCGCCTGTGGGCCAACCTTCACTGTCCAGCGCAACCCTTTGGATTTGTTGAGAGAACGTGTCGGCGAAATAGGCGACCTCCCCACCCGGCGCAAAGCAGATCGCGTTGGAGATGGTGATCTTGTCAAACAGCTGGCGCAGCGCGCCGTTGTAGTAGCGATAGATCGCCCCGGCAAAGGGTTCGGCATTCAGTCCCATCGTTCCAATCCAGAAACCGCCGTAAGGGTCCGCCCGGCCATCATTGGACCGTGTCACCGGGTTATCCGCCTCAAGTGCCACAACCAGCCCGCGCGCACCGGTGTTGATGTCGAACCGCCACAGGCCTGAAGCGGAGGCGATCAGCAGCGTGTCGTGATCGACCCACCCCGCAGCCGAGACATGTTCATCAAATGCCCACTCAAGGCGTTCATCTCCTTTGCAGAACAGCCGCTTTCCCAGAATATCGAACCAGAACAGGCAGTTGCGGGTCGGATGCCACATCCCCCCCTCACCCAGGGCGCAGGCATGATCGTCAAAGACATCCATCAAACGCCCGCATCATAGGCGGCCACCATGTCCGCCGCGCGACTAGCCACATCCGCAACACTCATCCCCGGCTTGTAAAGCGCCGAGCCGATGCCGAACCCGGTGATGCCTGCAGCGAACCATTCGGCGAAATTGGCCGGGCCCACCCCACCCACGGCATAAGTCTTGGTGCCCTTCGGCAGCACTGCACCGATCGCCTTCAATCCGTCCACCCCCAACAAGGACGCCGGAAACAGCTTCAGCCCGTCCGCGCCCGCGTGTAATGCGGCAAAGCACTCGGTCGGTGTCATCACACCCGGAAAGGACAGCATGCCCGCCTGTTTCGTGGCCACGATGACGGACGCATTCGCATCGGGCGAGACCACCATATGCGCGCCCATCTCGTGCAGACGTTCAACCGCTGACACCTCAAGCACGGTGCCTGCGCCAATCATCACCGCATCTCCGTGTTTGCCAAGCATTTGCCCAATGCTGTCAAAGGCATCCGGTGAATTCAGCGGCACCTCGATCCGGGTGATCCCGGCGTTGATCAGCGCGTCGGCCACAGGCAGTGCTTCGTCCGGGGTGATACCCCGCAGGATTGCGATAATCTCTCGGCTCATGCGGCCTCTCCATAGATTTGGGCGTAGGCGGCGGTCAGGCCCGCCAGCGTCATGTCGTCTGCTTTGGCCGATTGGCAAGGCACGCCTTGGGTCGTGAGAGCGGCGACATAGGCCCCGTTCAGCGTTTCGGCCCCGATCATCGCCACCTGCTGGCCCAGCCAATAAGGGCGCATCGCGGCCAGTTCCGCCCCGATCAGCAGGCCGGACAGGCGCGCGCGGGCGGCCTCCCCGGGCAGTCCGTCCAGCAACCCTTCGGCGCGCAGGGAAAACAGCGAGGCGGCGAGGCCTTCGGGGCGCGACAGAGTTTGATTGACACCTTCCATGAAGGCCACATCATCCCAGCCGTCAGCCATTGAGTGGCGCAACACGGATTGAGATGACAACAGCGCAAACATCTCGCCTGTCATGGCGGTGCGGAAACTCACGATCTCGCCCGCGCTGATGTGCACCCATTTGGTATGGGTTCCGGGCAGGCAGATCACCCCGTCAAAGCCCGGATGGGTGGCGATAAAGCCTGCGATCTGCGTCTCTTCCCCGCGCATCACGTCGGCTGGTTTGGTTTGTTTGACACCGGGCAGGATGCGCACGTTCAGCGCATCGCCAGGGACCCGCACCGCCTGATCCGCACCGGGGGGCGCACAAGGCACCGAGGTATAGGGGGCTTCGGCCCAGCCCTGTCGCGAACCGACCATGCCACAGGCCAGCACCGGGACAGGCAACGCATCACCTACCAGCGCCCGTAAGGCGGGTTCAAACCCGCCCCGCTCAAGCGTGCCCATGCCAGCGGCAGAGCTGCGCGCCTCGATCACCGCGCCACTCTGGCCCATCAGCCACGCACGCAGGTGCGAGGTGCCCCAATCAACCGCGATCCACGCCACATCCCCCATCAGCCTGTCACCACCACACCGCCGTCAATGACCATCGCTTGCCCCGTCATCATGCGGCTGGTGTCCGAGGCCATGAACAGCGTTGCTCCCACGATATCGCGGGGCTCAAGATGTTCCTTAAGGCATTGACGTTCAATATGGGCGGCCAACCCTTCGGGGGTGGCCCATTTATCAAGTTGTTTTTGGGTCAGCACCCAGCCCGGTGCCAGCGCGTTGACCCGGATCTTGTCGGGTCCAAACTCGCGCGCAAGGCTGCGGGTCATGCCATTGATGCCCGAATTCGCGCCGGTATACAGCGGATAGCCCGCATTCCCCATCATGTAGCTGATCGACGAGAAGTTGATGATCGACCCGCCGCCGGCCGCTTTCATGCCCGGGATCACCGCCTGACAGGCAAAGAAATAGGCCTTGAGGTTGATCGCGATCATCCAGTCAAAAAATTCTTCGTCCACATCTGCCGTCGCATGACGTCTGTCATTGGCGGCGTTGTTGACCAGGACGCGGACGGGGCCATGGGCGGCGGCCGCCTGATCAATGCAGGCGCGCAGGGCGTCAACATTGGTGATATCGCAGGGCATGAACAGCGGGCGGCTGGCATACTTCCGCTCCATCTCATCACAAAATTCCGTAGAATCAGAGCGTTGGACGAAAGCAACCTTTGCCCCCTGTTCCAGAAACCCTTCGGTAAGGGACGCACCGATCCCCGACCCGCCGCCCGTGATGAACACCGATGCCCCGGCGAGGTCGTGAAATGTCGCTGTCTCTTTCATCACTCAACTCTTTTCTGGCGCGGGCTCAGGCCACGTCGCCTTTGATGACCCACATCCGTTCGGGAAAGCTCCATGGCAGGGTCAGCCCATGATACATCAGATAGGCTCCGCTCACCACGAGGGGGCCGGATTTCAGCGCGTTGGCGCCACGTGACAGTTGGCCGATCTCATCCCGGTTCACCAGCTCGATGCGGTACTTGGCATCGGGGGAAAGCCGGGTGAGGCGCAAGGGGCGCGGCGCAATCTGATCAGACGTCGCCGCCTTGCCCGCAAAGACCACGAATTGCGCGCCGCCCTCTTCAAGATGCTGTTCGGCCATCACAGCCGGGTCCGCACTGTCCAGCCGCAGAATGTCAGCCCCATACATCCAGCTGCGGTTGTGTTTCCACCAGTTGGTGACGTTGCGCAACACACCGGCCTCGTCCTCGGTCAACTCACGCGGGTCCATTTCGAACCCCATATGCCGCTGCGCCGCGACCCATGCGCGGAACCGGATATCAAGCGTGCGCCCCGAGGTATGGCAGGTGCGCGGCCCCACATGGCTGCCCGTGACGGCCATGGGCAGAAAAATCGAGGCATTGTGCTGAATGCGCAGCCGTTCAACCGCATCATTGCTGTCGCTGAGCCAGACCCGCTGTGTGCGTTCCATGATCCCGAAATCGATGCGCCCGCCCCCGCTTGCACAGCTCTCGATCTCCACATGCGGAAATTCACGGCGCAACCGATCAAGCAGCGCATAGGATCCACGCGTCTGCGCCGCATCGGGCATCGGCAGCACCCGGTTGTGATCCCATTTGACGTATTCGATATCGTGGCGGGCCAGAATGTCGCTGATCCGCGCAAACAGGAAGGATTGGACCGCAGGCAAGGCCATGTTCAGCGCCATCTGCTGACGCCCCATGATCTGATCCTCGCCCCCCAGGGCCCAATCGGGATGGGCACGGAAAATGTCGGAGTTCGGGTTGATCATCTCGGGTTCGAACCAGATGCCAAAGGTCATGCCGAGCGACTTCACATGGTCGATCAGTGGCGTCAGGCCATCAGGGTACTTGCGCGGATCAACCTCCCAATCAGACAGGGCCTGCGTGTCATCATCGCGGCTGCCGAACCAGCCATCGTCCAGCACAAACCGCTCGGCCCCCAGATCGGCGGCGCGGCCTGCAATGTCCTTCAACTCATCAAGGTTGTGATCAAAATAGACCGCTTCCCAGCAATTGTAATGCACGGGTCGTGGCACTTCAGGGCGCGGAAAGGTCACGACCCGGTCGCGCAGGTGGCGTTGGAAGGCGACAGCGCACCCATTCAGCCCATCATCGGAAAACACTGCATAAAGCTTGCCCGTGGCGAATTTGGTCTGCGCGCTGCCCTCGACCCGCGCGGCGTGGCCGAACTGGATCTGGCGTCGACCATCAGGCAATTCCTCGGCGACCATACGGTGACCGCCCGACCAGCCATAGTGGAACGCATAGGTATGCCCGGAGGCGTTGCTGGCCCCGCGTGTCGGCACGATCAAACCCGGAAAGTGTTCGTGCCCCGTCCGCCCCGTGCGGTTCTCGCGGTAGCGCATACCAGCGGACCATGGCGTGCGGTTCATCTGGAACTCGCCACACCAGCGCCCCGCGAAATCAATCATCTCGTCAGACAATTGCGGGGCCGGAAAGACCGGGGCGCTGAGCCAATGCAGATGCATGGGATTGTCAGCTTCGACCTCGGCGCTGGCCTCGATGATGTGGGTTTCGGGATCAAGCGCAAAACGGGCGCGGTAGGTCAGCACCCGGTCTTGATCGAGATAAGTCAGGATCAGCACATTCTCACCCAGATCGGCCTGTTCCAGACAGAACTTGGGCAAAAACGGGGTGCCATCCCCATTTCGGATGATCAGACCGGGCTGGCCAGGAAAGGACCGGGTGGCCTCGGGGCAAATGCTGAGTTCCGGGTTGGCATCCAGCATGCCACCCGTCACATCCAGCGTATAGGCCTTGTAAAGTGTTGTCAGATCTTCGGTATCCGGCAGGCTTGGGCCCCAATAGACCACCTCGGCCAGTCGGCCCCGGTCAGAGCCAAGCACCAAAGTCTGACGCCCATCGTCCAGGCGCCAACAGCGTATCACTTTACCGCCCCCAGGGTCAGGCCGGCGATGAAATGTCTCTGCATCAGGAAGAAACACGCAACCGGTGGGATCGCCGCAAGCAGGGACGCCGCTGACACGAGATGCCAGTTGTTAACGAATTGACCATTCAACGCGCGCACGCCTGCGGTGATGGGCTTGGCCGTCTCACCCTGCGTCAGCACGTTGGCCCAGAAAAAGTCGTTCCACACGAAAGTGAAGATCAGCACGGCGAGGGCCGCAATCGCGGGGCGGACGAGGGGCAGCACCACGTACCAGAAAATCTTCCATTCCGCGACGCCTTCGATGCGCGCCGATTCCACCAGATCAAAGGGCAGCGCTTTGATGAAATTGCGCATGAACAAGGTACAAAAACCCGTCTGGAATGCAGCATGGAACAGGAATTGCCCCGCAATGGTGTCATAGAGCCCCGTCTGCACCGACATGTCGCGCACCGGCACCATGAGGATCTGGAAGGGAATGAAATTGCCCGCCACAAAAAGGAAGAACAGCGGCAGCGCAACTCGGAACCGGTAGATCGCCAGCGCGTACCCGGCAAGGCATGCCAGCGCCACCGAAATGATCACCGTTGGCACAGTGATCAGCACCGAGTTCCACATGTACTGCGCCGCCGCCGACTGGGTGAAAACAGCCGTGTAGTTTTCGATGATCGCAAATTCAGACGGCCAACCAAACACATTGCCCGAGTTGATGTCGGCGGCCGAGCGGATCGAGGTCAGGAAGATCGCCAGCAAGGGCAGCAGCCACAGCACCAATGCGAAAGGCAGAAAGGCCTGGTAGGCCGTGCGCACGGCAGGAGTCGATTTCTCAATAGGTCTTGGAAACATCTTAACGCCCCCCTCTTTCGTCCTGGTACATGCGCCACAGGAAATAGCTGATGAAAAACAGCATGATGCCAAACAATACGGTCGCCACCGATGACCCATAGCCATAGCGCTCGCCATATTCCGAAATCGCAACTTCGTACATGTAGTGTGACAGCACGTTTGTGGACCCGAACGGCCCGCCTTGGGTCATAATCGCGATCATGTCAAAGGATCTCAGCGCGCCGATGACAGTCACCACAACCGCAATGAACGTGGCCGGTTTCAGTTGCGGCACAACCACGTACCACAGCATTTTCCACCCCTTCGCCCCATCAAGGCGCGCCGCCTCGATCTGGTCAGCGGCGACATTGTTCAAGCCCGTGAGGTACAGGATCATGCAATAGGCGATCTGGGGCCACAGGCCCGCCGCGATAATGCCATAGGTCGCCCATTCCGGGCTCGACAGGATATCGGGCGCGGGGCGTGAACAGCTGAACGCCACATTGCCGACGATGTTAACCGTTTCCTCACAGAAGATCGCCTTCCAGATGGTGCCTACGACCCCGAAATCCGGGTTGTAGAACCAACCGAAAATCAGGCCCACGACGACCTGCGAAATCACGAACGGAAAGAAGAACATGGATTTGTAAAACCGCATGCCCGTGACCGTCTGGTTCAGGAACAGCGCGATGAACAACCCCAATGGCACCGCGAGCATATACAGGATCAGCCACGCGATATTGTTGCGTAGAGACACCCAGAAATTCGGGTCATCCCAGAGCTTGACGTAGTTATCGAACCCCACCCAGACAGCCGTTGAATTGCCATCCACATCATAAAGCCCGTTCCACTCGTAAAGGCTCAGCCAAAGAGATTCGAAGATCGGGAAGACCACGTAGATCGCGAAAAAAATCAAGGCCGGGATCAGGAATATCCACGGCGCAACCGCCAGTTTGTTGCGCTTGAGCCAGCTTGGCTTCGCGCTTGGCACGTTTACGGCATCAGTCATGGAATTGCGCTCCTGATCTGGAATTTGGGATACCCTTTGGGGGTAATAAGCAACCACATGAAAACGCGAAACAAGATGCGTTCACAAATGATCACCTGAAAGAAAGGGGCGGGCACGGATGCCCACCCCAATGTCGCTTATTTATAGACTTCTTCTTGAACCGTATCGAGGCGCTCAAGGATTGCGTCGACTTTGGAGGGGTCCAGCATGAATTCTTGGAAACCTTCCATACCTGCCTTGGCCATGGCCGCAGGGGCGTCACGGTCATAGAACTGGGCCAGACCCGCCGCGCCGTTCAACAGTGCAAAGCCTTCCTGAATGAACTTGTCATCCGAGATACCCGCCTTGGAGTTGATGGGCAGCTGACCAATGGTCTTGTTCCACTCGGTCTGCACATCAGGACGCGCGACGAAGGCCAGGAATTTCTTGGCATCTTCGACGTTTTTCGCGTTGGCCGGGATAAAGAACGCATCTGCCGGTGCTTCTTCGGCACCGGGAATGGACGCATCAATTGTCGGGAACGGCATGAAGTCGATCTGATCTTCGGTCAGACCGGCGTTCTTGTATCCATCCACCGAGAAGTTGCCCATCACGTACATCGCCGCATCACCGTTGGCGAAGGGGGCAATGGCGTCCTGCCAGCTCATGCTTGCGTGGTTTTCGACAAACCCACACTCGCTGATCAGTGTTTCCCAGTTGGCAAACGTGGCGCGGATGCGGTCGTCGGTGTACTTGATTTCACCAGCGGTCAGCGCGTTGTGCACGTCATAGCCGTTTGTGCGCAGGTTCAGGTAGTCAAAGACGCCCGCTGCGGTCCACAGGAACTTCGTGCCGATGGTGAAGGGCGTGACGCCGTTCTCTTTCATCTTGCCACAGGCGGCAAGCAACTCGTCCCATGTCTGGGGTTCTTCCAGCTCCAGCAGGTCAAAGATGTCTTTGCGATAGTAGATGCCCCACTGATAGTAGGAATAGGGCACGCCCCAGATCTTGCCGTCGCGCGACATGGTGGGCTTGATGGCTGCGAGGTCTTCGACAAAACCGTTTTCTTCCCACACATCATCGATGGGCTGGAACAGGCCCGCATCGACAAAAGGTGCCATGCGGTTGCCGGGATACCAGCTGGTCACGTCGGGCGCGTCCGCTGTGAGGAAGTTCCGAATCGCGGTCTTGTGCGCTTCGCGGTCGTTGA
The DNA here is from genome assembly GCF_947497045.1 of uncultured Tateyamaria sp. Lineage (GTDB taxonomy): Bacteria > Pseudomonadota > Alphaproteobacteria > Rhodobacterales > Rhodobacteraceae > Tateyamaria. The sequence goes on from NZ_CANMEU010000009.1 coordinate 21,264, forward strand.
TGTTGACGATCACGTTGATGTCGGGGTTTTCGGATTTGAACAATTCAACCGCATCTTCAAAGCCCTTTTTGGGGCCAGGGTTGAGGTCGTCAAAGTTGATAACCAGATCGCGCGCAAACGCGCTGCCAGCCATAGCTGTCAGGGCAATCGCCGCAACGGCCGTTTTAACATTCAGGAACATGGTTTCCTCCCTTAGTTCCGTTTCTTGCGTTCCCAGACCTTGTATCATCGCCCCGGAAACGGAAAGTCAGATTTGTTTTGACTTACAGTCTTGCTTGGTGGCAAGTTCCACATAGTGAAACCGCATCCCAACTATTGGAACTATGCGGTGGAGCATCCCGCAGGTCAACAGTTTCCTGCGGCGAGGTTTGGGAGGACCACATGAACACCGCTGCCCCCCAGTCCGGGGACGGAACCATTGGCAAAGCACTGCAGGTGCTGGACCTTGTGGCAGGGTTTGAGCGGCCCGTGCGGTTTTCGGAATTGCTGGCCCTGTCGTCCCATCCCAAGGCGACGCTGTATCGGCTGGTCCAGACGCTCACGAACCTTGGCATGCTGAAATATGACGTAGACCGCCAGACCTATGCGCCCGGTTTGCGCCTTGTGTCCTTGGCCCATGCGGCGTGGCGGCAAAGCAGCCTCGCCCCTATCGCCCGCCCCCATATTGACGCCCTCAGCGAGACCTTGGGCGAAACCGTGCACCTGGCCCAACTCGATGGCGGTCAGGTCCTCTATGTGGACAAACGTAACGCCGCCGACCCGATCGAGATGTTTTCCCAGGCGGGCAAGGTCGGCCCCGGATACTGCACCGGCGTGGGCAAGGCGATGCTCGCATTCCTGAGTGACGAGGCCCGCGAAACCGCACTGTCACAGCAGGCATGGTTCGCCCACACGGCCCACACCCATACAGGGCGCGAATCGCTTGAGGCCGAGCTGGCCGAAATCGGGCGTGACGGCATCGCCTATGACCGTGAAGAACATGAACCCGGCATCATCTGCGTCGCCGCACCGATCCTGTCGGACACCCGCCGCGCCATCGGGGCGCTGTCGGTCACAACCACCACATCGCGCAAATCGCTGGCCGATCTGGCCGCCCTTGCCCCGCATCTTCAATCCTGTGCGTCCGACATCGCCCACAGTGCTGCCAACTGGCAGTTTCCCAGCCAATAACCACCTCGCATCACGACATAAGGATCCTACCATGACCGGCGTAACCCTTCAAAAAGCAGTCAAACGATATGGTGCCACCCAAGTCATTCACGGTGTGGACCTGACAATTGATGATGGCGAATTTTGTGTCTTTGTGGGCCCTTCGGGGTGCGGCAAGTCCACATTGCTGCGCATGATTGCGGGACTCGAGGAGACCTCGGATGGCCAGATCAACATCGGTGCGCGGGATGTGACCCACATGGACCCGGCCGAGCGCGGCGTGGCGATGGTGTTCCAGACCTATGCGCTTTATCCGCATATGACGGTCGAGGAAAACATGGGCTTTGGCCTCAAGATGAACGGCGTCGACAAGGCCGAGATCAAACGCAAGGTCGATGGGGCCTCCAAAATCCTGAAGCTGGACGACTACCTGTCACGCAAACCTGCGGCCCTTTCGGGCGGTCAGCGCCAGCGGGTCGCCATTGGCCGCTCGATTGTGCGTGGCCCCGAAGTCTTCCTGTTTGATGAACCACTGTCCAACCTCGATGCCGAATTGCGCGTCGACATGCGGGTCGAGATCGCCCGCCTGCACAAGGAACTGGGCACCACCATGATTTACGTGACCCACGACCAGGTCGAGGCGATGACGCTGGCTGACAAGATCGTCGTGCTGCGCGCAGGCTACATCGAACAGGTGGGCAGCCCGATGCATCTTTATCAGGACCCCGACAACAAGTTCGTGGCCGGGTTCATCGGCTCTCCTGCGATGAATTTCGTGACAGGCGTGGCGCAGTCCGGCGGCGTGCGCGTCCCTGCCCTGTCCGATCAGGTCATCCCGACGTCAGTGGCCTTGCCTGCCGATGGTACCGAGGTGACCGTGGGCATCCGTCCGCAGGATATGGAACTGACCGCCGCCCCCTCATCGATCAAACTCGACATTCGCGAACGGTTGGGCGGCGTCGCCTATGACTATCTGACGACACCCACGAACGAGCGGATCGTGGTCGAATCCAAAGGCGATCTGGCGATGGAGGAAGGCACCGAAGTCACACTGACCTTTGACGCCAGCCGCACGATGTTCTTTGATGCCCAGACCGAGGCACGCCTGCGCTAACCGCTCCGATATTCATCACGCGTCAGGGCCCCGCAGATCATCTGGATTTGCGGGGCTTTTTCTTGTCGGATTCTCCGCTGTGGATAAATGGGGGTTTGGTGTGTGCCGGATCATCCCCAATCTCGTATTTCCAGGAATTTATGCATCCGTTCAGGGGATAAACCTGCCCGTTCAGTTGAAAATAGACAAGCATCCACTGCCCTGCTCGACGTTCACGAATGTGGATAAACAACGTTGTTCAAAAGTGATCGCGTCGCACCTCATCCACCCGCCGCAGCACATTTGTCATCACATACGCCGCGTAGCACATTCATTTCATTTGAATTTAGAGAGACCTCAGCCCTGCTGGCGCAGATATTCCATAATCGCCGGGCGCACGTTCATATCGCCCCTGTGACGCGCATCAGCGATCACTTTACGCACATCATCAAGGTTCGAGCGCCTCAAGAGCGACTTTACCGGTCCAATCGAGGCCGGACGCATCGACAGACTGCGCAATCCAATGGCCGCAAAGCACAGCGCCTCGACCGGGCGACCCGCATCCTCGCCGCAGAAACTCAGCGGAGTGCCCGTCTGCGCGCAGCGTTCCACGATCCGTTCGATAAAGGACAGGAACGACACATTCAGCGTATCATACCGCCGCCGCACCCGCTCATTCTCGCGATCCGCCGCAAAGAAGAATTGCTTGAGGTCGTTGCCCCCGATGGAAAGGAACCCAACCTCTTCAAAGAACTTCGTCGGCGCAAAAGCCAGACTTGGCGTTTCAAGCATGGCCCCCACCGATATCCGTTCGGGCAAGACCTGACCCAAACGACGCTCGCGCGCCATTGCCTTGTCCATCTCGGCCTTGGCTTGGGTGTATTCCTCGTATTGCGCCACGAAGGGGAACATCACCGTCAGCGGGCGGCCATTGGCGGCACGGATCAACGCCTGTAGCTGCATGCGCAACACCCCGGGTTTGTCGAGACCGACACGGATCGCGCGCCAGCCAAGGGCCGGATTCGGCTCGTCATTGGGCTTCATATAGGGCAGCACCTTGTCCGACCCGATATCAAGTGTGCGAAACACGACCGGCTTGCCCCCCGCCGCATCCAGAACGCGGGCGTAAAGGGCGCTCAACTCGGACCGCCGGGGCATTTGGTTGCGCACAAGGAACTGCAATTCGGTACGGAACAGGCCTACACCTTCGGCACCCGACCCCTCAAGCGAGGGCAAATCGGCCATCAGACCCGCATTCATCATCATGGTCACAGCCGATCCGCACAGCGTCATAGCCGGTTTGTCCCGGATCGAGGCATAGCGTTCCACAGCTGCCGCCTGCATCGCCATCTTGTCGCGAAACGCAGTCACAACCGTGTCGTCGGGGCGCAAATGCACAATGCCCTGTTCGCCATCGACCATGACATGATCGCCGTTCAGCGCCTCAAGCGTGGCCCGTTCGGTATGCACGATCAACGGGATCGCCAGCGCGCGCGCCACAATGGCCGCATGACTGCCAACGGACCCGGCCTCAAGTATGATCCCTTTGAGCGAGCGACCATAATCCAGCAACTCAGCCGGGCCGATATTGCGCGCCACAAGGATCGGATCTACCGGCATATCGGCCCCCGTGTCCGATCCCTGCCCGGTCAGGATGCGCAGCAGGCGGTTTGACAGATCGTCCAGATCCGCCAGCCGTTCGCGCAGATAGCTGTCATTGGCCTGTCCCATACGGGCGCGGGCCAGTGATTGTTCCTTTTCCACAGCAGCCTCGGCGCTGAGGCCGTTGGAAATGTCCTCCTCCATCCGGAGCATCCAGCCTTTGGAGTTGGCGAACATCCGGTACGCCTCAAGCACCTGCGCCTGTTCCTTGTCGATAGCCGCCAGCGCCAACATCTTGTCCACGCCCACCCGCAATTCCTCGACCGCCTCGGTCAGCCGCTCAAACTCGCGGTGGGGATCGTCGGCAATGGGGTTGGTGACCACAACGCGAGGCTCATGCAGCCAGATATGGCCCTCGGCCACACCCTCCTGTGCCACCGTGCCGCGCAACATCGAAGGCTGAGAATGGCGCGCACCCATCGCACTGCCTTCGCCCACAAACGCGCCAAGTTCGGTCATTTCGGCCAGCACCATTGCCACGACTTCGAGTGCGTAAATCTCGTCAGCCGAAAACTCGCGCGCCTCCTTGGATTGGACAACCAGCACACCCATCGCATCACCAAGACGCTGAACAGGGACACCCAGAAAGCTGGAAAAAACCTCTTCGCCGGTTTCGGGCATGTATCGAAAACCGCTGGCCTGAGGGGCATTGGCGGTGTTGATGATCTGGCGACGTTGGGCCACACGGCCCACCAGCCCCTCGCCAAGGCGCATCCGGGTCTGGTGCACAGCGTCCGGGTTCAACCCTTCGGTGGCGCACAATTCCAGTGTTTCCTCGTCACGAAACAGATAGATCGAACACACTTCGGTGCCGATGCTGTCGGCGATCAGATGGGTGATCTTGTCCAGCCGCGCCTGACCGGGATCATCGCCCGCCATCGCATCGCGCAGCCGCCCAAGCAGCTTTCGGCTTTCTGATTCAAAGCGTTCGGCCATCGCCGCGCGTCTCCCACACCATTTGCAACGTCAGCTTAGATCACAGGCGTCGGCAAAGCGAAATCACAAAGCGCAAGGCACACCGGCAATATTCCACTTAAGCGCGAATTGCAGACATGGTGGCGAAACCCCACCCAAACACTGGTGTATGGTCAGGCGGTTTTGTCCAGCTCAAACGCGTCATGCAACGCCTGCACGGCCAGCTCGGTGTATTTGCGATCAATCAACACGCTGATCTTGATCTCGGATGTGGTGATGACCTTGATGTTGATGCCCTCGGCACTCAGGCACTGGAACATCTTGGCGGCCACCCCTGTGTGACTGCGCATCCCGATGCCCACAACGCTGACCTTGGCCACGTCGCGATCCGCCACCAGTTCGGCAAAGTTGATCACGCCCTTGTCTTTGGCTTCGGCCATGGCGGCTTCGGCCCGTGTCACCTGATCGGTGGGGCAGGAAAAGGTCATGTCGGTGCGCCCCTCTTCCGAGATATTCTGGACAATCATATCGACATTGACCCCCGCCTCGCTGAGGGCGGTAAAGATGGTGGCGGCGATACCGGGGCGGTCGGCCACACTCAGCAAGGTCATCTTCGCCTCATCGCGGGAAAAGGCCACACCGGCCACTGCATTGCTTTCCATGATATCCTCCTCATCACAGACCAACGTGCCGGCGTCGTCCGATTGTTCTTCAAAACTGCTCAGCACGCGCAGACGCACCTTGTAGCGCATCGCCAACTCGACCGACCGGGTCTGCAAGACCTTGGCCCCGAGCGAGGCCAGTTCCAGCATCTCTTCGAACGAGATCCTGTCCAGTTTGCGCGCCTTGGCGCTTACACGCGGATCGGTGGTATAGACGCCATCCACATCCGTATAGATATCACAGCGCTCTGCCCCAAAGGCGGCGGCAAAGGCTACGGCGGTCGTGTCAGACCCGCCCCGCCCCAACGTGGTGATCCGGCCCTCCGGGCTCATTCCCTGAAAACCTGCGACGACAGCGACGCGCATGCCCTCGCCAAATTTGGCATTGATGTTCTCGGGCGGGATATCTTCGATACGGGCGCTCGAATGCGCAGACGTCGTCAGCACCGGCACCTGCCAGCCCTGCCAGGACCGCGCGGGCACATCCATTTCCTGCAAGGTAAGCGCCATCAATCCGGCTGTCACATTCTCGCCACTGGACACGACGGCATCATATTCGCGGGCATCAAACATCGGCGAGGTCTCATTCACCCAGCCGACCAGCTCATTGGTCTTGCCCGACATGGCCGAAACGATGACGATCACGTCATAGCCCTTGGCCACCTCGACCCCCACACGCTTGGCCGCGCGGCGGATCCGGTCCAATGTGGCCACGGATGTGCCACCAAATTTCATCACGAGAACAGGCATCACGGCGCCTCAAATTATGTCGGCCTGCCCATATCTGCCCACCTGTCCAAGTGCAAGCGGCAGGGGGATTGTTCTCGGCTCAAATGGCATCCCGGTCCGTTTCCCGGCAGATGGTGTAGCCTCCGAAATGGGGAAAAGGGTCAAAGCCGTCTGACAAGGCGGCTTCGACATAAATCGTGTCGCGCGGCAGCGCGTCCATTCAACAGATACCGCCAAAGATCAGCCTAGTAGGGGTGCGCCTGCCCGTCCCATGTCTCAAAACACCCGGATGTGTCGTGCGACAACGCGGCAAAGCGGGACACCAACCCGGCCACGGACTGATCCACAGTGATCGCGGCTGCCTCGCCCCCCATATCCGTCTGCACCCAACCGGGATGATAGATGCCAACGGCAATCTCGCCCGCCAGCTCAGACGCCAGATTGCGCCCCACATTCAACACCGCCGCTTTTGAGGCACGGTAGATATAACTGCCCCCCGGCGCGTGGGTATGCGAGGCCATCTGCGACGAGATGATCGCGATTTTCGGAGCCCTGCCCGCGCGCAGATTGGGCAACAGCGCCTGTACGGTCAAAAACACGCCCGTCACATTGGCCGCAAAACTCTGAGCCCAAAGGTCAGGCGCATAGCCGGTTTCCAGATCATTGCCCTTGTCAAGAAACACCCCGGCATTGCAGACCAACAGATCAATCGCCTGCCCCTCAAGATGGGTGGCCATGGCGGTGTGATCTGCGGGCTGGGTCACATCCAGCGTCACGTCGGCTCCTGCCGAGCGGCCTGTGGCAACTACAAAATGGCCCTGCGCGCGGTAAGCCGCCGCCAGACCTGCGCCGATGCCGCGCGTGGCCCCGGTAATGACAATGTTCATCGTTTCAGTTCGCCTTGCGTGTCGGGAGGAACGGCAGTGGTGCCACCGGGATACCGTCTTCGATCAGGGCCTTTGCCTCCCTGGCGTTCGCCTCGCCCCAGATCGGGCGGTCCGGCGCGTCGCCCAAGTGCATATCCCGCGCTTCCCTGGCAAAGTTGCCACCCACATAGGTCGCATTTTTCTCGACCGTGTCGCGCATCTTGGCCAGGGCTGTCTCGGCCTTGCCTGCGGGGGTGGTCAACGGACCCGGCGCGGGGGCTTCGTCAGCCGCAGCCGCTGTCTCGATTTTCGAGCGGGCCGTCGCCACCCGCGGGGCCATGATGGACTTGGACACATCACTTGATCCGCAAGCCACACATGCCACATGCCCGGCAGCGCGCAGCGTGTCATAGGCTTCGCTTGAGGCGAACCAGCTTTCGAACACATGGCCGTCGCCGCATTTCAGGGAATATTTGATCATCGTCTGTACAACATAAGCCCACAGGCCCCGCACGCAATAGCGCCCGTCAAAGCGTGCGGCGCGGATCAAAATCCCGCAAAATTCGCGACAATTCCGGCTCATCCACCATTTCAGCAGCCTTTTTGCGGCTGACCCACTTGCGCGTGCGCTCGCCTGCTTCGGGAAACACCGTGGCCAGCGATTTGACTTTCACTGCATAGACCATCGCCACGCAGGGCAGATCTTCGCCGTCGTCATTCATCGTTTTGGTATAGGAATAAAGGCCCATGGGGCGCGGATCGGCCCGGCCAATCACACCCGCTTCTTCCCACGCTTCTTGCGCCGCGCTGTCGGCGGGGGTCATGCCATCCATTGGCCAGCCCTTTGGAATGATCCAACGGCGCGTGCCGCGCGATGTCACCAGAAGAAACTGAACCTTGTCATTCTTGATCCGGTAGCACATGGCCGCAAATTGCGTCCGCACATCAGCTTTGTGCGAGTTTCCAAAGCGCAGCGGAAGTTGTTTTATCATCGGGGCGGTCACTGCCCGAACCTCCTGTTTATTGCGGGCAACATACCTAAGATGTGCGCCAAATACCAGATTCCACCTAACAATTTCCTAAAATTGCCCGAACCGGACATGCGGTGCATGGCCAAAAGGCCACGCATTTCCACTTGAGCCGTCCCGCCCCATGTCCAATAGTCGGCCCAGATGAAAACTCTTCGATGGATCAAAGGCTTGGCACTGTCCGCCTGTCTGGCATGGCCTGCGCAGGCGGCGGACTTGCGCATTTTTGCCGCCGCCAGCCTGCAAGGGCCGCTGGATGTGATCACGAAAGAGTGGTCACAGGATGTGGCGGTCAGCTATGGCGGCAGTGGCACACTGGCCCGCCAGATCAGCCTTGGCGCGCCTGCAGACGCGGTGATTTTGGCGAATGCGCAGTGGGCCGACTGGCTGGTGGATCAGGGACATATCGCAGGCCCCGCACGACCGGTCCTGAGCAACCAGCTGGTCCTTATCGGCCCGAGCGGTGCTGCGCCGCTGCCGGCCCCGGATGCAGGCGCATTGATGGCCCGCCTTGGCGATGGGCGCATGGCAATGGGGCAGCACATGTCTGTCCCCGCCGGGATTTATGCCCACGCGTGGCTAAGCCATATCAACGCCTGGACCACATTGCGCCCGCACCTCGCTGAAACCGAAAACGTGCGCGCCGCTCTTGCCCTTGTGGCACGCGGCGAGGCCCCGTTGGGCGTCGTCTATGCCTCGGATGCGGGGGCAAGTGACGGGGTCGATATCCTTTGGCACATCCCGACGGACACCCATCCGCCGATCCGGTATCCCGCGCTGGCCATCACCCCCGCCGGGGCCGCGTTTCTGGATCACCTTGCCACCCGCACCGACCTGTTTGTCGCCGCGGGTTTCAAGGCTCTGCCATGAGCTTGGATCCGGCAGGTTGGGACGCGCTGCGCCTGTCGCTGCTGGTGGGCGTGGTCGCCACGTTGATCGCATTGCCGCTGGCGATCTGGATCGCGTGGCTGCTGGCACGGCGCGACTTCTGGGGCAAGGGTGCTCTCAATGCGGCCGTGCATCTGCCACTGGTCCTGCCCCCTGTCGTGACTGGATACCTGCTGCTGATCGCGTTCGGACGCACCGGGCCCGCGGGGCGCTTTCTTGAAAGCACCTTTGGCCTCGTGCTGGCCTTTCGCTGGACGGGTGCGGTGCTGGCGGCCATCGTCATGGGCTTTCCCTTGATGGTGCGCGCCATCCGCCTGGCGATCGAGGCCGTGGATCCCAAGATCGAAGACGCCGCCCGCACCCTCGGGGCACCGGGCCACGCCGTCTTTCGCACCGTGACGTTGCCCCTGATCCTGCCGGGCATTCTGGCGGGTGGCGTCATGGGCTTTGCCAAGGCCATCGGAGAGTTCGGCGCTACCATCACCTTTGTCGCCAACATCCCCGGAGAGACACAAACCCTGCCCTCGGCCATCTACGCACTGTTGCAAGTGCCGGGGGGTGAGGATGCGGCGATCACGCTGGTGTTGTGGGCCTGCATTCTGGCGCTTGGCGCTGTGGTCTTGTCCGAGTGGCTTGCGCGCCGCGTTGCCAAACGGATTGCGGGCACATGACGCTCTCGGTCGCTCTGACCCATCGCGCAGGCACCTTTGCGCTGGATGCCGCGTTCGAGGCCGGACCGAGGGTCACGGCCCTGTTCGGTCGTTCCGGGGCGGGCAAGACCACCATCGTGAATGCGGTGGCTGGATTGCTGCACCCGGATCAGGCGCACATCACCCTGAACGGGCGGGTGTTCAACGATGCCGCAACCTTTACGCCCCCACATAAACGGCGCATCGGATATGTGTTTCAGGATGCGCGGCTTTTCCCGCATCTGAGCGTGGCGCAAAACCTCGACTATGCGGCGCGGTTCGGCGCAAAGGCCAAAGCACGCGCGCAGATCATCGAGATGCTGGGTATCGGTGCCCTGCTGACCCGCGGCCCCGCGACCCTCTCAGGGGGTGAAAAACAGCGGGTGGCTCTGGGGCGCGCCCTGCTCAGCGATCCCGAAGTGCTGCTGATGGACGAACCGCTTGCCGCCCTTGATGGGCCGCGCAAGGCAGAGATCCTGCCCTATCTCGACCGGCTGAAACGCGACAGCGGCGTGCCGATCCTGTATGTCAGCCACGCGGTCGACGAGGTCGCGCGGCTGGCAGATTACATGGTGCTGCTGGCCGATGGCAAAGTGGCCCGCGAGGGCCCAGTGTTTGACGTGATGGCGGACCCGGCCGCGGTGCCATTGCTGGGCGTGCGCGAGGCAGGTGCGGTACTGCGCGCCACCGTGCAGGCGCACGGGGAGGATGGGATCAGCACCTTGCAGGTTGCGGGTGGTACGTTGTCCCTGATGGGGGTGGACGCGCCCGTCGGGACCGTGGTGCGCTTGCGGGTCCTGGCACAGGACGTGCTGTTGTCGCTGGATCGGCCCACGGGCCTCAGCGCACAAAACATCCTGCCGGTGACAATCACCGCGATCCGTACGGGCGACGGACCGGGCGCGGCCATCGCGCTGGATGCCAGCGGCGATACGTTACTGGCGCGTGTGACGGCGCGGGCGGTAACGGCGATGGGGCTGGTTAAAGGCCAGCAGCTCTTTGCAATCCTCAAGGCCACGTCTGTTGCGCAAAATGCGATCTCGGGCGGGGTTATGTCAGCGCCAGCACCTGCGCCTTGAGGCGCTCAAGCACGGCCTCCTGGTCCAGGTCTGCATCAATGGCCAAGCGGCGCAGTCCAAAATGCACATGGGCCATGTCCGTATAGTAACTGGTATAGGCGTAATTCACCGCCGCCCCCGCGACAGCGCCCAACACAGGGACAGTCTGGGCTGCGAGCTTTTGACCCATCACCACGGCCAGACGCGGGGCCACGCGCGCCACAATCGCCTGAACTGCCGCCCCGCTGAGCGCGACACGGGCCGACAGAAACGCAAGGTCCGCCCCGTCATCGTGATCCAAAGGCCCCGCAGCGGCAAACACCTGCACACAATCAAAACGAACGGACTCGGCGGTGGCGTCAAACCCATGTTCGACGGCGACACCTTCGATCACCCGCAACAGCAGCGTGGTCGTCACCGGCAATTCGGCCAGCGCCGTGGGCAATCCGCCAAATCCGCCCGCCGCCCCCATGGCGGTGCTGACGGCGGTGTTGAGCCATTCGGCCTGATCGGGCATCACCCTGCGTGACCCGCTGGCGGCGTTCATGGCCTGCGCAAGGGCCGCTTGCGTAGCCCCATTCAACTGGTCGCGCACGGGCGCAGGCAAGCGATCCAGCAAGCCATCGGCGCGGGTGCCAAGGGTGTTGAGCAACTGGATGCCCACCCCCCCTGCCCCTTTGTAACGGCGGGCCAACCGCTCAAGTTCGGTGTCCATATCGAGGGGCGGCGGGGCAAGAATGATCTCTGTCATGCCCTACAAAGTGGGGACGCGGCGCACAGTGTCAATGCACGCGGGCAACGTGACCCTGCACCCCGTCCCATGCGCGCGCCTGCAAGGCACGACCCAGAACGCGCGCCGGGTTGGTCGGGGGCGGCATGACCACATCACCAAGCCGGGCAAAACCAAAGCGGCTGTAGTAGGGGGCATCACCCACCAACATGACCCGCGCCCAGCCCTCGGCCACGGCCACATCAAGCGAGGTTTCAATAAGCTGTCCGCCCAACCCCTCACCCTGCCGGGTCGGGTGGACGGCCACAGGGCCAAGCAACAGCGCAACATCCCGGCCTATGGCAACGGGCCAATACCGGATTGCCCCCGCCAGAATGCCATCGCTGTCGCGCGCGACATGGCTGAGGCCCGCAACCGGCGGCACAGCATCCCGCAACCGATAGGAAGACAGCGCCTCGCGGCCCGGCGCAAAGCACAGATCATACAGTGCCTCGACCTCCCACCAGTCATCCGGGGTCTCTTGGGTCAGATGGTACATGGGCGCGGATGTTTGGTCTTTTCAAGAGGATCAAGGCTGGTTCCCGCCCTAGCATGGAGGTAACTCTTGCGCAAACGAACGCACACCAAAGGAAGCTTTTGATGTTCTACCGCCCCGTAGATGGCCATGGCCTGCCCCACAATCCGTTCAATGCCATCGTCACTCCCCGCCCGATCGGATGGATTTCGACACGGGGCGCGGATGGGTCGGACAATCTTGCGCCCTACTCGTTTTTCAACGGGGTGGCTTACGTGCCGCCGCAGGTCATGTTTGCCTCGACCGGGGCCAAGCCGGATCGCGATGGCACCAAAGACAGCGTGGCCAACATCCGCGAAACCGGCGTATTCTGTGCCAATATCGTGGAATACGCGATGAAGGATGCGATGAACCAGACCTCGGGGACGTGGGAGGCGACAACGGACGAGTTCACTCTGGCCGATATCCAGAAATCGGAATGCGACCAGATCAATTGCGCGCGCGTCGGGGCCGCGCCCGCCTCGCTGGAATGCAAGGTCACCCAGATCGTGAAGATCGAGGGTGCGCATAATGTCGTCGTGTTTGGCGAAGTGGTCGGGGTGCATCTGCGCGACGACTGCCTTGTCGATGGCATTTTCGACGTGTTGCAATACAATCCGCTGACGCGTTTGGGATACCGCGACTATTCGGTGGTGCGCGACAAGTTCAGCCTCGCGCGCCCCGGTGAGTGATGGCTTTCCCGATCCGGGTCGTGCCTATCCGGTCACATTGTTGGATGGGTCAGGACATGCAGGCACGGTGTTTCTCAATCAGGTGATCGATCATCAGGCATGGGTGGTTGGGAATTTCACCTATGCCTCGGATTTTGATCCCCCCACGGATTGGGCCACGCATCTGGCCCCTTACCTTTTCGGTATGGGACCGGAGCGGTTGATCATCGGCAAGTTCTGCCAGATCGCCCACGGGGTGCGGTTTCTGACCTCCGGGGCCAATCATGCGACGAAGGGGATCACCACCTTTCCCTTTCCGGTCTTCGACCCGACGCAGATCGGCAGCTACCAACCCGACAGCCGCGATACCGTGATCGGCCATGACGTATGGCTGGGTTATGGTGCGCTGGTCTGTCCGGGCGCGCGCGTCGGCAACGGGGTGATCGTGGGTGCGGGGGCCGTCGTGCGCGGGCACGTGCCTGACTACGCCATCGTCACTGGCAATCCTGGCACCGTCACCGCCATACGCTTTGACCCGGACGATATCGCGACGCTCAATCGCATCGCGTGGTGGGATTGGCCAACGGAGCGGATCGCCGCTGCGCGCCCCGCCTTTTTGGCCGGCGATGTGGCGGCGTTGATGTCATGCTGAGCAGCCACGCGCCTATTGTGAAGCATAGACCGGAAATACTTGGCCCGCATAGATCACCGGTATAGCGTGCAATCATACCACCAATCTAGGAGTACGACCCATGCGTAAGTTTTTCACCATCACGGCAGTGATCGCGACAACCGGGCTGGCTGCCTGTGGCGACAACAACCTGCAACGGGCCGCCGTGGGCGGTGCGATAGGCTGTGCGGCGGGCGAAGTCATTGCCAACGGGCGTTGCGTCGAAGGCGCGGTTGTCGGAGCCGGGGTCGGCGTTCTGACCAACTGATCAGCACCCCGCGCGGGGCCAGGCATCCTGGTCCCGCGTGAGGGCGGTCAGTGACCGCCCAGAATACCCGTGCGCACGCCATAGTCCGTCGCAATTTCGTAGTCGGGGTCGTCGTCACTGTCGACGATCAAGTGGCCCGCCTTGGTGAGCAACCTGTGGCAATCATGGGTCAGGTGGCGCAATTGCACGCGTTTTCCCGCATCCTCATATTTCAGCGCAACTGCCTCGATGGCTTGCAACGCGGACTGATCTACAACGCGGCTGTCGGCAAAATCCACGATCACCTCCGAGGGGTCGTTTTCCACGTCAAACATCTCGACAAAACCAGAGGCAGAACCGAAGAACAGCGGCCCCTGCACCTGATAAACGCGCGCGCCTTCCGGTGTTTCGTAGGCTTTGGCGTGAATGCGGCGGGCGTTGTTCCACGCATAAGCCAAAGCGCTCACGATCACCCCGACAACCACGGCCACAGCCAGGTCTTCCATCACCGTGACAACCGTGACCAGAATGATGACAAAAGCATCTGTCAGGGGCACCTTGCGCAGGATCTTGAGCGAGTTCCACGCGAACGTCCCGATCACCACCATGAACATCACACCAACAAGAGCGGCCAGCGGGATCAGCTCGATCACGCTCGATCCGACCAGGATAAAGGCGAGCAGAAACAATGCCGCCGCAACGCCTGCAATCCGCGTGCGCCCCCCGGATTTCACGTTAATCATCGACTGCCCGATCATCGCACAGCCCCCCATGCCACCAAAGAACCCGGTGGCGGTGTTGGCCACACCCTGAGCGATACATTCCTGGGATGCCCCACCGCGCTGGTTCGTGAGGTCTCCCACGAGGTTCAGCGTCAGCAGGCTTTCGATCAACCCGATGGCCGCAAGGATCACGGCATAGGGCAGGATAATCTCGAATGTTTCCCAGTTCAGCGGGACCATGGGAATATGGAATGCAGGTAACCCGCCTTCGATGCTGGCAAGGTCGCCGACGCGCGGCACATCAAGGCCAAAGCCGATCACGATGGCCGCCACAATCCCGATACCCGCAAGGGGGGCAGGAATGGCGCGGGTGATGCGCGGCGCGGCCCAGATGATCAGCATCGTCAGGCCCACGAGGCCCAGCATCATCGCCAGAGGCGTGCCGGTTAACCAATCGCCGCCCGCCATGCCGTGCCCGGACGCCTCAGCCGTGCCCGGCACCTTGAACTGGGTCAATTGCGCAAGGAAGATCACGATCGCAAGGCCATTCACAAAGCCCAGCATGACCGGATGCGGCACAAGGCGGATGAATTTGCCCCACTGCATGACACCCGCGAATATCTGGAGCAGACCCATCAGAACGACGGTCGCGAACAGGTACTCAACCCCGTGCTGCGCGACAAGTGCGACCATAACCACAGCCAACGCGCCCGTGGCCCCCGAAATCATCCCCGGACGGCCCCCGAACAGTGCCGTGATCAGCCCCACCATAAAGGCCGCATACAGGCCCACCAACGGGTGCACACCCGCCACAAAGGCGAAGGCCACAGCCTCGGGCACAAGTGCCAGGGCCACGGTCAGCCCCGACAGCAATTCGGTCTTGATCTGGCCGGGCGTCAGCTTCACATCCCCCGGTGCCACCGAAAAATCCCCAAAACGGGTCTTGGTACTCATGCTCGAAAAATCGAAAAACGCCATGCAAGGCTCCGTCTGCTCGTGTGCGGTATTGTTGCGTGCGCTCTATCGGATCATCGCAGCGATGACCATGGGGGCATGCACGTCACGCCCTCTCACCTAACAGGCGCGCCTCAAAAGTCACCATATTCTTTGATAGGCATGCGGGATGGAGGTTAACAAAACACCAACCAAGATAAGGGCAATCGCCATCTCAAAGCGGGTCGATATCCTTTGACCACATCAGCATCAGAAAGCAGCAATGCCCCAGCTTGGTCAGAGCAGGCCGCAAAAGAGTGACAGACGCCACGGCCAGTAACGCATCGTCTTGCAAGGATATCTGGATCAACAGCAACGCCTGAACCAGCGCCAACATCGCAAAAACAGCAGAGCATGCGCCGCCCGTCCCGGATACCTTGCCCAGAAGATGGGAGTATGATGGCTGTCTTCGGGGAATATCTGATGTGCGAACATCAAGCCGACGTCATAAATCAACAAGGTGGCTGCATAAAGCAGCATCACTGCACGATCATTCCCCCAGCACACGCACACCAAGATACCCGCAGCGGCAACGACGAAGAGCATCGCCACCATGATCTTCAGTTTGGCCTCGGAAGGTCCATTGTCAAGGACCCCGGGTCGAAGCACGTTCGAAATGCGTCAGGGAGTGCACACGGAAAAACGCAGCCAGCGAGATATCCAGCGCGCTCAACCTGTCAAAAAGGTGGACTTGCCATGCCTCCAACAGCAGGAACAGCACGAGCGTTGCACCCCGCAAAGCTATCTGGTGGAGGCCGGGCGTTGGCGACTGATTAAAAGAGGCGATTAGACAACGCATGCGCACTATTTGACTGAAAATCTTGGCCGGAAGCGGGCAGCTCCTTCTTTGGCTTTGGTCTGGGCATCTGTTGCATCAACATTGCATACGGCGCGCGGTGGGGGTGTACAGGCCGGGCCGATGTTGTGTACCCGTGTCAGGTGCCATTCACAGACACCAGGACGAGGCCCATATGACCCAGACCAAGATTGCCGTGATCGGCGGCTCAGGCATCTATGACATCGACGGGTTGCAAGACGCCGAATGGGTCAGTGTCGACACGCCCTGGGGGGCTCCATCGGACCAGATCCTGACCGGAACGCTGGCGGGGGTGCCCATGGCGTTCCTGCCCCGGCATGGGCGCGGGCATGTGCATTCGCCCACCTTGGTGCCCTACCGCGCCAATATCGACGCCCTCAAGCGGATCGGGGCGACGGACGTGATCTCGGTCTCGGCCTGCGGCAGTTTTCGCGACGAGATGGCACCGGGTGATTTTGTGATCGTGGACCAGTTCATCGACCGGACCTTTGCGCGTGAAAAGTCCTTCTTTGGAACCGGGTGCGTGGCCCATGTCAGCGTCGCCCACCCCACCTGCGCCCGCCTGTCCGAGGCGTGTCTGAAAGCGGCACAGGATGCGGGTATCACCGTGCATGACGGAGGCACCTATCTGGCGATGGAGGGGCCGCAGTTCTCGACGCTGGCGGAATCCAAGATGTACCGCGAAAGCTGGGGGGCGGATGTGATCGGCATGACGAACATGCCCGAGGCCAAACTCGCCCGCGAGGCCGAGCTTTGCTATGCCTCTGTCGCGATGATCACCGACTATGACAGCTGGCACCCGGATCATGGCGAGGTGGATGTCAGCCAGATCATCGAAACGCTGATGGGAAATGCTGATAAGGCCCGCAACCTCGTCGCCCGCCTGCCCGATCTGCTGGGCCCGGTCCGCGCGCCCTGCCCGCATGGCTGCGACCGGGCGCTGGAATACGCGATCATCACCCGGGCAGAGGCGCGCGACCCCGAGATGGTCGCCAAGCTGGACGCGGTTGCCGGTCGTGTGCTCAACTCGGCCTAACGCGTCGCTCACAAGGATTCCCCTCACATGCCTCTTGATATCTGGCTGGCCTTCGCCGCCGCCTCAACCGCCTTGCTGGTCATTCCTGGCCCCACCGTGATGATGGTGCTGAGCTATGCACTGACCCAAGGGCGACGGGTCGCGGTCGCCTCGGCCCTTGGGGTCGCGACCGGAGACCTCATTGCGATGACCCTGTCAGTGATCGGGCTTGGGGCTTTGTTTCTGGCCTCGGCCCTCGCGTTCACGATCCTGAAATGGGTGGGCGCGGCCTATCTTGTCTATCTTGGGGTCAAGATGCTGCGCAGTGCGGCGCGGATAGATGCGCCATCAGCCCTTATGGACAAACCGGCAGGCCAAGGTGCTGGCAAAGTGTTTCGTGATCTGACCACCGTGACCGCGTTGAACCCCAAATCAAATACGTTCTTCATCGCCTTTGTGCCGCAGTTTATTCAGGCGGATCAGGCGTTTGCGCCTCAGGCGGCCATCCTGATCGCAACATTCGTCACCATCGCCGCGCTCAACGCGATGATTTTTGCGCTGGCCGCAAATGCGATGCGCAGCCGCATCACCCGACCCACCGTTCAGGCATGGCTGACCCGCGCGGGCGGGGCCACATTGATCACGATGGGCGTCCTCACAGCCACCTTGCGGAGAGCGACATGAAAAAGACCGTTCAGGATTACATCCGCACCATTCCCGACTTTCCCCATGAGGGGATCATGTTTCGCGATGTGACCACCCTGTTTGCCGATCCGCGCGGGTTTCGCATGGCGATTGACCAGATGCTGCACCCCTATGCGGGCCTGCAAATCGACAAGGTTGTGGGGCTCGAGGCGCGCGGGTTCATCCTCGGCGGGGCGATTGCGCACCAATTGTCCGTGGGCTTTGTGCCGATCCGCAAGAAGGGCAAGCTGCCCGGTGCCACGATCGAGCAATCCTATACGCTGGAATATGGCGAGGCGATTGTGGAACTGCACGACGATGCGATCAAGGCGGGCGAAAAGATCCTGCTGGTCGATGATCTGCTGGCTACAGGCGGCACCGCCGAGGCCGGGATCAAGCTGGTCGAGCAGTTGGGGGGCGAGATCATTTCCTGCGCCTTCGTGATCGACCTGCCCGATCTGGGTGGGCGCAAACGGCTTGAGGGGATGGGGATGGAAGTGCAGGCGCTCTGTGCCTTTGACGGCGACTAGCGCGCGCGCAACACCGCACCGGGATTCATAATCCCGACCGGGTCCAAGGCCGTTTTGATCGCACGCATCGCGGCCAGCTTGGCTGGATCGCCATAGCGTTCGAGATCGCCAACCTTGAGCCGCCCGACCCCGTGTTCTGCACTGACTGATCCGTTCATTTCATGGACCAGATCATGCACAATGCGCTTGATTTCATCGCGTTCATCCATGTGATCGGCGCGGGTTTTACCGGGCATCGGAAAGACGTTGTAGTGCAGGTTACCGTCCCCCACATGCCCAAAGCAGTTGATGCGGAACTGGCCCAAGGCAGCGATGCGCTTGCCCCCTTCGGCGATGAAATCGGCAAGCGCGCCTAAAGGCACCGAAATATCATGCGAACTGACCGAACCGATACGCCGGTTGGCTTCGGGGATGCTCTCGCGGATCGTCCAGAAATCGTCGCGCTGCGTTTCGTTCAGCGCGATCATCCCGTCGGCGACCAGCCCCTGCTCGACCGCAGATTCAAACAGCTTTTCAAGCGCCTCTTGCGGCACAGAGCCGCCGGACATCCCCACCTCGACCAGCACGCACCATTCGGGCGTTTCCGCCCATGGGTTGCGCACTTGCGGCAGGGTTTCGGCCAGAAAATCAAAGCCTTGGCGGTGGATCAACTCGAAGGCACTGACGTTTTCGCCCACATGATCGCGGGCCAGGGCCAGCAACGACAATGCAGCAGCAGGTGATCCGACCTGAAACAGGGCCGTGCCGCTGTGCACGGGGCGGGCAAACAGTTTCAAGGACGCTGCCGTGATCACACCCAATGTCCCCTCGGCCCCGATCAGCAGGTGGCGCAGATCATAGCCGGTGTTGTCTTTGCGCAAGCGGCTGAGGCCGTGATAAATCTCGCCCGAGGGCAACACCGCCTCGACCCCCAGACACAGATCGCGCGCATTGCCATAGCGCAGCACGCCGGTGCCGCCCGCATTGGTGGCCAGATTGCCGCCGATGCGCGCCGACCCTTCGGCAGCAAGCGACAGGGGGAACAGGCGATCAACGCCTTCGGCAGCGGCCTGCACGTCGGCCAGAATGGCACCCGCCTCGGCAACCAGCACGTTTTCCTCCGGATAGACGGCGCGGATGGCGGACATCTTTTCCAGCGACAGGACCAGCGGTGCGGGACCTTCCGGGGCGACCTGGCCACCCACCAACCCTGTGCCACCACCGTAGGGGATCACCGGGACGCGGGCCTCGGCAGCGGCGCGGACCAATGCGGCGACTTCACTTGTGTCACGCGGGCGCGCAACCAGCCCGGCCCGTCCTTCATATCGGCCACGCGGCTCTGCCAGGTGCTGCGCATCTGCCTGCGAAAACCGATCCGCGGGCAGTGTCGCACGCAATTTTTCAGCCACGTCAGGTGTCAGAGAATTCAGCATAATGGCCCTCAAAAGCTATGCGTTGGCATGTCGCATGAAAGATGCAGGTGCAGCAATGGACAAACCGGCCCTAATCGTCCGCCGCGACAGAGAGCCACGCCGGGCGCAGCACCATGATCGTCGGGCGGGATGGCAGCCGATCCAAGGACACGTCGAGCGCAGGGCCGCCCACATCCACCACCGCAAAATCATCACGCATCCCCGCAATGAAGGTGTCCAGCGTGATTTGGGCAAACCAGTGCATCGGAATGACGATAGAGGACTTCAGCCGCCCCAAGATGCGGATCATCGTGGGCAAATCAACGGTCGTGCCGCCATCCACCGCCGCCATCACCACATCCAGACGGCCAATGGCGGCATATTGTTCGGCATTGGGTTCGTGGTGCAGATGGCCCAGATGCCCGATGCACAGCCCCGCGACCTCGAAGATAAAGATGGAGTTGCCGTTTTCCTCGGCCCCCGACCATTGCGAACGGATATCGGTCGAGACATTGCGCACCAGCACCTCGCCCAGATCAAGGCGGTGGTCGATGCCTTGGCCGAACGCACCCCACCCTTCCAGAACATGCGGGATCGCAGGGTCGGGAAAGGCCGTCCAATGGGTGTCATGGGCGTGGTTCATCGTGACCACATCTGGGATGAACGGGGCCGATCCGGTGAAGCCTGTGAAATCTGTGACCATATTCAGCCCGCCGCTCGTGCGCAGCAGAAACGAGGCATGGGCGATGTAATGCAACCTTACCGTTTCAGGGGCCACATCGACATCATAGCTGGCACGGTGCAGGAACTGAGCCCCGTCGATGTCGCCTGCCAATGCGATGCAATGGCTCGGGGTTCGGGTTTGCGACAGGGCCGCCAAAGGCGCGACACACAAAAGGACAAGGACCACGATCAAACGCATGATCCAAACCTAGAGCGGCGCGCGCATTTGACAAAGCTCTAATGCATGCTCTCAGCCCGCGTCGGTGCGCCCGCGCCGATCCATGCGCAGCGCTGCATAAAGAACATGCGTGCGCCAACGCCCGTCAATCTGGAGATAGCTTTGCGCGACGCCCTCATATTTGAAGCCACAACTTTCGAGCAACCCGCGCGAGGCCACGTTTTCCGGCAGGCACGCCGCCTCGACCCGGCTAAGGTCAAGGCGGGTGAACGCGTAATGCACGACCGACAGGATCGCCTCTTTCATATAGCCTTGGCGGGCATAGGGTGCACCCGTCCAATACCCCAACGTGCCCGCCTGTGCAGGGCCACGCCGGATATTGTCGAGCGTAATCGCCCCCATCAGTTCCCCGTCCGTGCGGCGAAACAGGAACAGCGGCAGCGCCGTGCCCGACGTGACCGAGCGTTGCGCCCAATAAACCCGATTGGTGAACGCCTTGCGCGTCAGATGATCCTGCGCCCAGCCCGGCTCCCACGGGGTCAGGTGATCCTGGCTGGCGCTGCGCAGCGCGGCCCAGGGGCGGAAATCGGAATGGGTCGGCGGGCGCAACGTCATACGCTCCGTCTCGATCCGCAATTTCCGTTTGGCAAGCAACATCAGGCGGCGCGGCGCTCCTGCAAGGTGCCAAGGTCGGGGGCCTGATCGACAGGGCCATAAAGCGCCATCGCCATCGGGGCCGCACCCGCCATTTGCTCGGCAAAGCCGCGCACGTCCGCGAGGCTCACCGCATCAATCTGTGCCACAGTTTCCTCCAACCCCGGCACCCGATCCCAGATTTGCACCAGTCGCGCCAGCCGCTCCGCCCGGTTCGAGGGGCTTTCAAGACCCATCAGCAACCCGGCTTTCATCTGCACACGGGCGCGCTCGATTTCAGCCGCGCTCAGGTCGCCCGCTGCACGCTTCATCTCGTCAATGGTGATCGTCGCCAGATCGCTGATCTGATCCGCAGAGGTGCCCGCATAGATCGTCGTCATGCCAGTATCGGCATAGGCCCCGGCCTGGGCAAAAATCGTATAACACAGCCCCCGGTTTTCGCGGATTTCCTGAAACAGGCGGCTCGACATGCCGCCGCCCAAGGCGCTCGCGTAAATCTGCGCGGTATAGATGTCGTCATCGCGGTAGCCCGGCGATTCAAATGCGAGCGCGAAATGGGCCTGCTCCAGCGTCTTGGTCTGGCGCACTTCACCCCCCGAGAACCGCGCATTGTCGGCAATCAACACGGGGCGCGGCTTGAGATGGCCGAACTGCTCTTCGGCAAGCCGCACAATGGCGTCGTGATCAACGGCACCTGCCGCCGACAGGATCATCTGTTCTGGGCCATAGTGCTGACCGATAAAGCGCGACAGGTCTTCGCGGCCAAAGGCCGACACCCGTTCGGATGGGCCAAGGATGGTGCGCCCGAGGGGCTGCTCGGGGTAGGCGCGTTCCTGCAACCAGTCAAAGATCACATCGTCCGGTGTGTCCAGCGCCTGCCCGATCTCTTGCAGGATCACGCCGCGCTCAGTCTCGATCTCGGCCTGATCAAAGGTCGGGTTCAACAGGATGTCCGAAATCACATCCATCGCCAGCGGCACATCGTTCTGCAACACCCGTGCATAGTAAGCGGTCACTTCGCGGCTGGTATAGGCGTTGATATAACCTCCCACATCCTCGATTGCCTCGGCAATCTGAAGGGCCGTGCGCCGCTTGGTGCCTTTGAACGCCATATGCTCAAGAAAATGCGCGATGCCGTTCTGTTCGGGCGCTTCGTGGCGCGCGCCTGCGCCGACCCACACCCCGACAGAGGCCGAGGCAAGCCCCGGCATATCCTCGGTCACGATACGAAATCCGTTGGAAAGGCGATGTGTGCGTGTTGTCAATTCGGTCTCACAACTTGGGTCAGGATGCGCGATGCGCAATGATGTGGGCCTTGAGTGCGGCAAGATCGTTGGGCACTCGCGTCAGCCGTTCGGCGCGTTCATACAGGTCCGCCATGCGCGGGGGAAGGGGGGGGCGTATGCCGGTAGCCGCCTCGACCGCATCGGGGAACTTGGCGGGGTGCGCAGTGGCAAGGGTGATCATCGGGGTCCCCGCCGTGCGCACCGCTTCGGCCACATGCACGCCAACAGCAGAGTGCGGGCACAGCAATTCGCCACTGGCCTTGAGGGAGGCTGCGATCTGCGCGCTGGTTTCTGTCTCGGACACCCGGTCCGAGTCAAAGTGGTCCTGCAAGGCCTGCATCGCACCCTGACTGACGTCGAACCCGCCCGCCTTCAACTCATCCATCAACTGCGCGATGGCCCCGCCATCCCGGTCATATGCGTCAAACAAGGCCCGCTCAAAATTCGACGACACCTGAATGTCCATCGACGGGCTGATCGACGGAATCGTGTCGCCCTTGTGATAGCCCTGCCCGCTCAGACAGCGATGCAGGATGTCGTTCTGGTTCGTCGCCACCACCAGCCGGTCGATGGGCAAGCCCATCCGCTTGGCGATGTAGCCTGCGAAGATGTCGCCGAAATTGCCAGTGGGCACCGTAAAGCTGACCGCACGATGCGGCGTGCCAAGGCTCACGGCGGACGAGAAATAATAGACCACCTGCGCCAGCACCCGCGCCCAGTTGATCGAATTCACACCTGCAAGGCCAACCCCGTCGCGGAACTCAAAATCGTTGAACATGTCCTTGAGGCGGGCCTGACAGTCGTCGAAATCCCCGTCAAGCGCGACGGCATGCACATTGTCCTCGATCGGGGTGGTCATCTGGCGGCGCTGCACTTCGCTGATGCGGCCATGGGGGTAGAGGATGAACACATCCACATTGCTCAGACCCCGGAACGCCTCGATCGCCGCCGATCCGGTGTCGCCCGAGGTTGCACCCACGATCGTCACCCGGTCGCCGCGCCGCTTGAGGGCCGTCTGGAACAACTGCCCGATGAGTTGCATGGCGAAGTCCTTGAACGCCAGCGTCGGCCCATGGAACAGCTCAAGCAGGAAGTGCCCCTGATCGAGTTGGACAAGAGGCGCACGGGCCGCATGGCCGAAACCTTCGTAGGCGCGGGCGATACAGCTGCGCACTTCGCCATCTGTGAACGTCTCGCCGATAAAGGGGCGCATGACGGTATAGGCAATCTGCTCGTAGCTTTGCCCCTCCATCGCGGCGATGGTGGCGTGATCCAGTGCCGGCACCGTCTCGGGCACATAGAGGCCGCCGTCACGGGCGAGCCCTGTCAGCATCGTATCCTCAAAGGTCAGCGCAGGGGCCTGGCCACGGGTCGAGATATAGCGCATCGGTCAGTCTTTCGGATCGGGTGCGCGCACGGAGCGGCGCACGAAATAGGTGGTCATCGCCAGCCAGATCGCCGCCAGCGAAAACCACGTGATGGCGTATTGCAGGTGATCGTTGGGAATGCCAGCGGTGTCTACGGGCCAGGGCGTCACGCCAAGGTCGATTTCAGGTGCCGCGCGCAGCACAACCAGAACGGGTCGGGTGTTCAAGGCCTCGGCCATTGCGGGCACATCGCGGGCGAACCACGTGTTGTCTGCCAGATCAGGCGGCGGGGTCAGCCCGTCCGCCTCGATCGGGGCATCAAGGTTACCAGTCAGGGTAAGGCGTACCTGTGGTGCGCCCATCACGGGGGCGGACACAGGCGACCAGCCGGTGTCGATCAATACGGGCGCTGCGCCTTCGGGGGTGAAAGGACGGATGATGCGATAGACGGGACCGATGTTGCGGCGCGAAGCCAGCATGCGGATGTGCCCCTCTCCGAATGTGCCCGACAGGGTGACGGGTGCATAACGGCGAAACTGCGGATCAAAGGCCGCCTCAAGCGGGACAGGATGCGCAGCAATCTCCACCTCGATCCGGGCGAGCAGGTCCTGTTTCCACGCGAGGCGCTGCACCTGCCACACCCCAAGGCTGACCAGAATACCCGTCCCGATCACCCCGACTGTCAGAAAGAACCACAGGCGTCGCATCGCCGCATATCCGCATTAAGACGTGAAAAGCGCGCGAGGACACTCGCGCGCTTTGAAGGAGGATCTAAGGGCACGCCGCTTAGTGCGCTCCGGGCATCTGACCCACACCCCAGATGTACACGGCGAGGAACAGGAACAGCCACACCACATCCACAAAGTGCCAGTACCATGCGGCGGCTTCAAACCCGATATGCTTGTCCTCGGTGAAGTGACCCTTCATCGCACGCAGCAGGCACACGAACAGAAAGATGGTCCCGATGATCACATGCGCGCCGTGAAAGCCCGTCGCCATAAAGAAGTTGGAGAAGAACTTGTCGCCGCCAAATTCCCAGCCCTGATAAAGCAGGTAGGAATATTCATAGGCCTGAAGAACCGTAAAGAACACGCCCAGCACAACCGCCAGCGCCAGCCCGTTGACCACATCCTTGCGCGCGCCGCCATGGACAAGCGCGTGGTGTGCCCATGTGACCGCACAGCCCGACAAAAGCAGGATCAGCGTGTTGATCAGTGGCAGGTGAAACGCATCCACATGATAGATTTCGGGCTGCACATATGAGGTACCGACATATTCGCTCATCGGGTACATGGCGTGTTTGAAGAACGACCAGAACCACGCCGCAAAGAACATGACTTCGGACATGATGAACAGGATGAAGCCGTAACGCAGGCCGATGCGCACGACAGGCGTGTGATCGCCGATGCGGCTTTCGGCCACCACGTCAGCCCACCAGCCGAACATCACGTAAAGGACCGCAACGAACCCCATCAGGAACAGCCATGGGCCACTCAACTCGATGGATTTGAAAAAGATGGTCATGCCACCCGACATCCACGCCACCGCGCCGAACAGCATGGTAAACCCGGCCAACGCGCCAAGCAGCGGCCAGGTCGACGGGGCCAGAATGTGATAGTCGTGATCTTTTGCGTGGGCCATGCTGGCGTCCCTCAGTTCAGGTTGGTGTCTGTGTCCTGCGCCACAGCGGCATAGCCGTCAGGCAGGTCAATTTCGTAAAATGTATAGCTCAAGGTGATCGAGTGCACGTATTTTGCGTCGCGGTCGGTCACTATTTCGGGGTCCACATAGAAGGTTACGGGCATCTGCACCCGCTCGCCGGGGGCCAGAACCTGCTCTTCGAAGCAGAAACAGTCGATCTTGGAAAAGAACCCGCCCGCCTCGTAAGGGGCCACGTTGTAGCTGGCAGACCCTGCCACGGGTTTGTCGGTGGGATTGTAGGCCTCATAGAAAGCCAGCCCGGTCTCGCCGATCCGCAATTCCATCTCGCGCACGGTGGGGGTGAACTGCCACGGCATGTTGCGTTCCAGCGAGGCGTCAAAACGCACCTTGATTGTCTGATCCAGGATCTCGTCGCTGGCCACCTCACTGACACCTGTGGTGCCACCAAAGCCCGTAACCCGGCAGAACCAGTCGTAAAATGGCACCGACGCCCAGGCCAGCCCGCCCATCACGACCACAAGGCTCAGCGTTTGAGCGACGGTTTTCTGCGGCCCGGACAGCTTATGGAAACCCGGCAGACGCATCATTGGCCCTCCTCGATCCGGGGCATTTCGAAATCACCGCCTGTGATTTTCACGAAGGTCAGGGCAAGGATCAGCACAACAAAGCCACCCAGCATCATGCCCACGCCAACATTGCGCCCTTTGCGGCGCTGGTGAATTTCATGTTCAGCCTTGATGCTCATGCCCAGATTCCCCATGCGGCAGGCAACAACGCCTCGGCCAGAATAGCGCCAAAATGCGCAAACAGATACCACAGCGACAGGCGGAAAAACGACTTTTCGACCTTGTACCCATCCGCTTCGGCCTGCACCTCGTTCCGGCACCAGATGTCATAGGCCCCCTTGAGGAACAGTGCGTTCAGGACCACAGCCACGGCCAGATAAACCGGCCCGCCAATTGAGGTAAACGCCGTGCCCACCGCCAGCAGCGCCAACGGCACCGTATAGGCCAGCACATGGGCCCGCGTCGATTTGCGCCCGTGGGTCACGGTCAGCATGGGTACGCCCGCATTGTGGTAATCTTCCTTCATAAACAGCGCCAGCGCCCAGAAATGGGGCGGCGTCCACATGAAGATCAGCGCAAACATCAGCCACGCCTCGACCGACATGGACCCGGTCGCAATGACCCATCCGATCACGGGCGGGAACGCACCCGCAGCGCCGCCGATCACGATGTTCTGCGGCGTCCAGCGCTTCAGCCACATCGAATAGATGACCACATAGAAGAAGATGGTGAAGGCAAGCAGTGCGGCAGCCAGCAGGTTCGCACTCAGCGCCAGCATCATCACCGACAGACCCGACAGGGCAAAGCCCAGCACCTTGGCCTCGTCCGCTGTGACCTTGCCCGCGGGCACGGGACGCTTGGCGGTCCGGGTCATCACACCATCAATATCAGCATCCCACCACATGTTCAGCGCACCAGAGGCCCCTGCCCCGATGGCTACGAACAGGATCGACGCAAAGCCGATCACCGGATGCACGCTGATGGGAGCGGCCAAAAGGCCAACCAGCGCAGTGAACACAACCAGTTGCATCACACGCGGCTTCATCAACGCAAAATAATCGCCCAGGGACGCTTCAGTCTCTTGCTGTTGCGGCTGATAGCTGATGTCGGTCATCTGCATCCTGCGGGTTGGGGTGGTTTGGTAAGGCGGAGGTGTCCTCCGCCCCACTCACATCTCAGTTCGAGGCGACGTTGAAGGACTGCGGCACGCCGGCAAACTCGGCTTTGGCCTCTGCAAGCCAAGCGGCATATGCCTCTTCAGACACAACCTTGACCGTGATGGGCATATAGGCGTGGGCAATCCCGCACAGTTCGGAACACTGTCCAAAATAGATGCCTTCCTTCTCGGCCTTGAACCACAATTCCGCCAGACGTCCGGGAACCGCATCCTGCTTGACCCCGAAGGCCGGGATGGTCCAGGCGTGGATCACGTCGGCACCCGTCACCTGCACAACCACAGTCTTGTTGACCGGGATCACAACGGCATTGTCAGTGGCCAGCAGGAAGTCTTCGCGCGCATAGCCCGCTTCAACCAATGCCTCTTCGGTTTCGGGGGTCAGCGAGTTGTCCCCACCGGTGGCGGGCGCGCCGATCATGTAGCTGTCAAAGCCAAAGCCCTCGTCCACATATTCATAGCCCCAGAACCACTGGTAACCGGTCGCCTTGATGGTCACATCCGCTTCGGGAATTTCCTGTTGGTGGAACAGCGTCGGCAGCGAGAATGCACCGATAAACACAAGGATCACGATCGGAATGACCGTCCACGCAATCTCAACCGGCGTGTTGTGGGTAAAGTTGGCCGGGTTCGGGTTCCGTTTCGCGTTATAGCGGATCACGACCCATGCCATCAGCGCGGTCACGAACAGAGTGATGACCGTAATGATCACCAAGATCATGCCGTCCAGCCATTGCAGGCGGCGGGCCACCTCGGTCGCAGCAGGCTGAAAGCCCATCGCGCCATCCACGGGGCGCCCGATCACTTCAAGCCCGTCTTGGGCCCAAGCCGGGGCAGCAGCAAGAGCGCTGAGCACGCCCGAAATAGAAAGAAGCTTTTTCATCTGGTCGTCCTGATCTTGATGGATCGCTGATCGGTCCATGGGGGCTCGTACACGCACTGCCGGTTGCCACCCGTTGTATTGTCGCGACTTACAATCATATCTTTATCCCAAGATAAAGACTTAAGAGGCGCGTCAAACGGACGCTCACCCGCATTTTCAGGCCCCCGGCCGACAGGAGACACCGATGACTGACGCCCCCTTTGCGCCACTGGAAACCGAAATCGACCGAGATGTGGCGCTGGACGTGCTGCGCGGTGCGACGGCGGGGGCGGATGACGGAGAGTTGTTCTTTGAACGCCGCCGCTCGGAATCGCTGGTATATGATGACGGGCGGCTCAAAACAGCCAGCTATGATGCGGCACAAGGCTTTGGTCTGCGGGCCGTCCGCGGGGAAGTGGCCGGGTATGCGCATTCCACAGAGATCACTGAATCCGCTTTGCGCCGCGCGGCAGACACCGCACGTCTGGCTGTGGGGTCCGGTGGCGGCACGCTGGCAGACGCGCCCCAAGCCACCAACCGCCACCTTTATACTGCCGACGATCCGATTGCCGGGGCCAGCTTCGCGGTCAAGCTCGACACCCTCAAGGAGATCGACACTTTCCTGCGCGACCTTGATTCGCGGGTGGTGCAGGTGTCGGCCTCGATCGGGGCCTCCCTGCAAGAGATTGAAATTCTGCGCCCCGATGGGCTGTCGGTGCGCGACATCCGCCCCATGACCCGACTGAACATCTCGGTCATCGTGGAACAGGACGGACGGCGCGAAAGCGGCACGGCGGGCGGCGGCGGACGGGTCGGCCTTGACGGGCTGATGCTGCCCGCTGACTGGCAGGCCAAGGCGCGCGAGGCCCTGCGGGTGGCCGTCGTGAACCTTGACGCAGTCCCCGCCCCGGCAGGCGTGATGGACGTGGTCCTTGGCCCCGGCTGGCCCGGCATCCTGCTGCACGAAGCCATAGGCCACGGGCTTGAGGGGGATTTCAACCGCAAGGGCAGTTCCGCCTTTGCCGGGCTGATGGGCCAGCGGATCGCCGCAAAAGGCGTCACGGTGCTGGATGACGGCACCATTCCCGACCGGCGCGGCTCGATCTCGGTCGATGACGAGGGGACACCATCCGCCACGAACACTCTGATCGAGGACGGCGTGCTGGTCGGTTACATGCAGGACCGTCAGAACGCCCGACTGATGGGCGTGCCCGCCACCGGCAACGGACGGCGGCAAAGCTATGCCCACGCGCCCATGCCGCGCATGACAAACACGTATATGTTGGGCGGTGACAGCGCCCCCGAGGATATCGTGGCCGACCTCAGGGACGGGATCTATGCGGTGGGCTTTGGTGGCGGGCAGGTTGACATCACCAATGGCAAGTTCGTGTTTTCCTGCACCGAAGCCTATCGGGTCGAGAACGGCCAGGTCGGCGCGCCGGTCAAGGGCGCGACCCTGATCGGGGACGGGGCAACGGCGCTGAAGCACATCCACGGCATCGGCAACGACATGGCGCTTGATCCCGGCATGGGCAATTGCGGCAAGGCGGGTCAGTGGGTGCCGGTGGGCGTGGGCCAGCCGACCCTGATGATCGGCGGATTGACGGTGGGCGGATCAGCCGCCTGAGGCGGGCGATTCTGTTTCAGTCCGGTTGAGAACCAGAAACGGTGCCAGACCCTCGCTATATCTGGGGAGGCGCGGGTGTGCCCATGGGTTTTCACTTTGTTCTGCGTTGGTTTTTGACCGGATTTTTCCTTTTAGAATCAGCTGGAGGCAGAGTTGTCTCGCATTGAGTCGCCTATGTTCATGCGTTGTTAACCTTGCTGATTCTACAACAGGGACAGCAACAGACGGAGCCTCGGATGACTGAAAGGGATACCCATCCTTCTTCCACTCACCCCCCACTCCCACCCACCTCGGAAGACGACCAGTTTTCGCGTCTTCGTCTGTTGCGGTCACGCCGGGTCGGCATTGCGACGTATCAACGTCTGCTGATTGAACACGGCACCGCGCAAAATGCGCTGGCCGCGCTACCTGAGGTAGCGCGTGCCGCCGGCGTTTCATCCTATCAGGTTTGTCCCGAAGGGGTCATTCACGGCGAACTCAAAGCCGCCCGTGCCGCAGGCGCACGCCTTGTGGCTCAAGGATCGCCCCACTACCCCGCTGCCCTGAACGACCTCAAGGATGCACCGCCCTTCCTGTGGGTGATCGGTGATATCGCCCTGCTGCACAAACCCATGATCGCCATGGTGGGCGCGCGCAACGCATCCTCTCTTGGCACCCGGATGGCGCGCGCCCTGGCGCGTGACCTGGGGGCGGCGGGTCATGTTGTGGTGTCCGGCCTTGCGCGCGGCATTGACGCAGCGGCCCATCTGGCCGCGCTCGACACAGGCACAATCGCCGTGCAGGCGGGCGGCGTCGATACGATATACCCTGCGGAAAATGCCGAACTCGCCCAGAACATCGGCGCGCGCGGTCTGCGCATCAGCGAGCAACCCATGGGGCTGCAACCCATGGCGCGCCACTTCCCGGCGCGTAACCGGATCATTTCGGGCCTTGGCGCGGCGACGGTCGTGGTCGAGGCCGCGGCCAAATCCGGCAGCCTGATCACCGCGCGCGACGCGCTTGATCTGGGCCGTGACGTGCTGGCGGTGCCGGGGCATCCAATGGATGCGCGTGCCTCGGGATGCAACATGCTGATCCGGGATGGCGCGACCCTTGTGCGCGATGCAAATGACGTGATCGAAGCACTTGCGCCCCTCGCCCCTGCCGCCCCCGAATTGCCACTGGTCCCACCACACGCTCCGCAGCCTGACACGCGATCCCTGCGCCAGACGGCGGACCTGCACCGCCAGATATTGTCGCGCCTGGGCCCCTCACCGCTGGCCGAAGATCAACTGATCCGCGACCTTGGCGCACCCACGGCCACGATCACTCCGGCACTGGTCGAACTGGAACTGGATGGCAGCATTGATCGCGCCCCCGGCGGCCTGCTGACCCGCGCCAGTTAGGCGCACCCGATTGAGGGTCGGTTGACAATCGCCGCTTGCACCCCACATCTTGCGCCGCCATAGAGCACACATATGTCCCCGTCCGAGGTAGCCCCCGTAAATGCCCGTCGTCGTTGTCGAATCCCCAGCCAAAGCCAAGACAATCAACAAATATCTGGGGGATGATTACACCGTTCTGGCCAGCTATGGGCACGTGCGCGACCTGCCCCCCAAGGACGGATCGGTTGACCCCGACAACGAATTCGAGATGGTCTGGGAAATCGCGAGCGCCAGCAAAAAGCACATGAAGGCGATTGCCGATGCGCTCAAGGATGACAACGCGCTGATCCTCGCAACCGACCCCGATCGCGAGGGCGAAGCGATCAGTTGGCACCTGCAAGAGGCGCTGACCAAGCGCAAGTCGATCAAGAAAGACACCCCCGTCAGCCGCGTCACCTTCAACGCGATCACCAAATCCGCCGTGGACGAGGCGATGCAAAACGCCCGCCAGGTCGATATGCCCCTGGTCGAAGCCTATCTGGCACGCCGCGCACTGGATTATCTGGTAGGCTTCAACCTCTCGCCCGTGCTGTGGCGCAAGCTGCCCGGTGCCAAGTCTGCGGGTCGCGTGCAGTCGGTATGTTTGCGCATCCTGACCGAGCGCGAGATGGAGATTGAGGCCTTTCGCAACCGCGAATACTGGTCAGTCAAGGCTGTGCTCGCCTCCCCAAGGGGTCAGGAATACGAGGCGCGCCTTACCTCATTGGCGGGCAAAAAGCTCGACAAGTTCGACCTTGAAAACCAGACGCAGGCTGACATGGCTCAAGCCGCCATCACCAGCCGCGATCTGAAAATCCAGTCGGTCGAGGCCAAGCCCGCGTCGCGCAACCCATCCGCCCCCTTTATGACCTCGACCCTGCAACAAGAGGCCAGCCGCAAGTTCGGCATGGGCGCGCGTCAGGCCATGTCCTCTGCGCAGCGGCTCTATGAGGCGGGTTATATCACCTACATGCGGACCGATGGCATCGACATGGCCCCTGAGGCCGTCACCATGGCGCGCGACGCGATCAAGGACCGCTACGGCGACGCATATGTGCCGGGCCAGCCGCGCGTTTACAAGAACAAGGCCAAGAACGCCCAAGAGGCCCACGAATGTATTCGCCCCACCGATATGGCGCGCGATGCGGCCAGCCTGAAAATCACCGATGATGATCAGCGCAAGCTTTATGATCTGATCTGGAAACGCACCCTCGCCTGCCAGATGGAGGGGGCCCGTCTTGAACGCACCACAGTCGAAATCGGCAGCGATGATGGGCAAGTTGGCCTGCGCGCCACGGGGCAAGTCGTGCTGTTTGACGGGTTCCTGCGTGTCTATGAGGAAGGGCGCGATGATGACGTCGTCGATGATGATGACAAGCGCCTGCCCCAGCTGAGCGAGGGGGATCCAGCCGACAAGCGGTCGGTCACGCCCGAGCAGCATTTCACCCAGCCCCCGCCCCGCTATACCGAGGCGACATTGGTCAAACGGATGGAAGAATTGGGGATTGGCCGCCCGTCAACCTATGCCAGCATCGTGACCACCATTCAGGATCGCGGCTATGTGCGCAAAGACCGCAATCGTCTGATCCCGGAGGATAAAGGGCGGCTCGTCATCGCGTTCCTGGAAAACTACTTCCGCCGTTATGTGGGCTATGATTTTACCGCCAGCCTCGAAGAAGAGCTGGATGATGTCAGTGCAGGCGACCGCGACTACAAGGATGTGTTGGGCCGGTTCTGGCAGGATTTCAGCGCCGCGATTGCCGAAACTTCCGAGTTGCGCATCACCGAAGTGCTCGAAAAGATCAACGAGGTGCTGGAACCGCACCTGTTTCCGCCGCTTGACGGTGGAGGCGATCCGCGCCTGTGCCCCAATTGCGGGATCGGGCGGCTCAGCATGCGCACGGCCCGCTCGGGTGGGGCGTTCATCGGTTGCTCAAACTACCCCGAATGCCGCTATACCCGCGCCTTTGGCCCGCCCGGCCAGGAAGACGACAGCGGCATCCCGCCCGAAGGCAAACTGCTTGGCGAGGATGAGGATGACAAGATTTACGCGTTCAAGGGCCGTTTTGGCCCCTATGTGCAGCGCGGCGAGGTCACGGACGACAACAAAAAGCCGCCCCGCCAGTCGATCCCCAAGGAATGGCCGCCCACCGAGGTGGACCTGGAACAGGCGGTGCGCCTGCTGTCCCTGCCCCGCCAGATTGGACCCCACCCCGAGGATGGGATCATGGTCTGGGCCAATATCGGACGCTATGGGCCATATTTGAAACACGCTGAATCCACGTCGGATCGCGGCGGCACCAACGCCAACCTCGAAGGCATCGAGGAGGTGTTTACCGTCGGCATGAACCGGGCCGTGCAACTGCTCGCCGAAAAAGTGGCCAGCCGTGGCGGGCGCGGTGTGGCAGCCAAACCGCTGCACGAGTTGGGCGAGCACCCCTCTGAGGGCGGGCCCGTCAATGTGATGAAGGGCAAATACGGACCTTATGTGAAATGGGGCAAGGTCAACGCAACCATCCCCAAAGGGACCGAGCCCGAGAATGTGACGATGGACATGGCGGTGCAGTTGATCGAGGAAAAGGCACCGGCCAAGAAGAAGCCCGCAAAGAAGAAGGCTGCCGCCAAGAAACCGGCGGCCAAGAAGAAAGTGGCGGCGAAAAAGAAGTCAGCCTGACGGGGTGCCCGCCTCAAGGGCTGCGACCCGTTCGACGACCTTGTCCATCAACGCGACGAGTTGGGTCTGTTCGCGCGCACTCAGTGCCGACAGAAACAGAGCCATATTGCGCAGATCCTGCGTGTGGATGGCATCCGCAACCGCGCGCCCTTCATCTGTCAGGTCCAACTCATAGGCCCGGCGATCCTGACTGCATTGCTGGCGCTGGATCAACCCGCGGCTCACCAGACGCGCGATCACACTGCTGGCTGTCGTGGGCGCCACACCCAGTTGCGCGGCCACCGCAGTCGCGCGCACACCCGGCGCGGTGCGGACAATCGCCAACGTATGAAAATCCAACGCGTTGAAGCGGATCACATGGCGATGCTCGGGCGAGGTGCGCTCGCTGATCAGCATCACGCGCATAACTGTTTTCACCTGATCCAGCAATCTATGTTCCATGCTCATAGCCGACAGTCACCCAATGCACTTGTCTGCGCAAGAGGGCCCCCTAAATACTACGATATCCGCAGCAACTACTGCGATACTCGCATCAATCAACTGGAGACAGATAATGACCCGCACCTTGATCAAAGCCGCAACCGTCGCCGCTCTTGGCCTGACAGTAGCCGCCCCGGCCTTTGCCCTCACAAACGTCTTCCCGACATTCGTTACCGTACCAGACACGACGATCCCGGCACCCGCGGACATAAAAGGCGACAAGCAGAAATAGGGGCACGCCGCCTTCCCGAACCGAACAGACGCCCGGCCCCAAAAGGTCGGGCGTTTTTGCGCCTCATCCCCACTTGGCAGAAGCGCGATTCCAGCGGATTGGCAATTTCATGCAGTATACAACTGCATACCACCTGTGTACGTTGACAGCCACCCAGACTCGCGTCACAAATTTCCACAGGGTGTGCGGCCTCCTTCAGAGGTGTCCAGGAGTAATTTATGAAAAAGATCTACGGCTCTGCCTCCGAGGCACTGGATGGGCTATTGTTTGACGGCATGTTTATTGCAGCGGGCGGGTTCGGCCTGTGTGGCATCCCCGAACTGCTGCTGGATGCGATCAAAGAGGCGGGCACCAAGGATCTGACATTCGCATCCAACAACGCGGGGGTTGATGATTTTGGCATCGGTATCCTGCTGCAAACCCGGCAGGTCAAAAAGATGATCTCGTCCTATGTGGGTGAAAACGCCGAGTTCATGCGCCAATACCTGTCCGGTGAGCTGGAACTTGAGTTCAACCCCCAAGGCACGCTGGCCGAGCGGATGCGCGCGGGCGGCTGTGGCATCCCCGGCTTTTACACCAAGACCGGCGTGGGTACCGTCATTGCCGATGGCAAGGAACACAAGGACTTCAACGGCGAAACCTATATCATGGAGGAAGGCATCTTTGCCGACCTCGCCATCGTCAAGGCGTGGAAGGCGGACGAGACGGGCAACCTCGTGTTCCGCAAGACGGCGCGCAACTTCAACCCGCCCGCCGCCATGTGCGGCAAGGTCTGTGTCGTTGAAGTCGAAGAGATCGTGCCGACCGGCAGCCTTGATCCCGACACCATCCACCTGCCCGGCATCTATGTACATCGCCTGATTCAAGGCGCGCACGAAAAGCGCATCGAACAACGCACCACCCGCGCGGCCTGACGGAGACAAGCCATGCCCGACACGCTTGAGCAGATTCTGGGTCAGAATATGATCTTTGACGGTTTCAACCGTGCCCAGATCGCTATCGTCGTCACCAATCCCTTTCTTGAGGACAACCCGATCGTCTATGTGAACGAAGCGTTCACCCGGTGCACAGGCTATGCCCGGTCCGCGTCAATCGGGCGCAACTGCCGGTTCCTGCAAGGCCCCGAGACGTCCAAGGTCGATGTGGACAAACTGCGCCGCGGGATCGAGAACGAAGAGACTACGACAGTCGACATCATCAACTACCGCGCAAATGGCGAGAAATACCTCAACCGGCTGGTCGTCTCACCTCTGTGTGACAACACGGGCAAGTTGCAGTATTTCATCGGTATCCAGAAGGAACTGCGCGAGACCGACACAGATGCCGGTACCGAACAGATGAACGCGGCCTTGATGGAGATCCAGAACCGGGTGGCCACGGACCTGTCGATCGTAATTGGCATGATCCGCCAGCAATCGGGCAGCACATCAGTGCCCGAAGACTTCGTGGCCCTCAGCCGGCGCATCGAGACCCTTCAGCTTTTGTACGAAGAGATGAAGCTGTCGGACCGCCAGTCCAATCGGAACCACGTTGAGATGGGCAGCTATCTGTCGCGTCTGTCGGCTGCGATTGCCCATGTAACTGGACGGTCCGGTATCCGCCTGACGATCCAGATCGAACCGCTTGAAGTCCCCATTGAAACGGCGACCCGCGTCGGTCTGGTTTTGTCCGAACTTTTGACAAATGCCTTCCAGCACGCCTTTGACCGATTGGACAATGGCCTTGTCGAAGTCCGAATGAGCCGCCTCAGTGCCGGAGGCCTGCGTCTGATCGTATCTGATGACGGCGTTGGCATCCCAAACACGATGGTATGGCCCGATCCAAGCACGGTGGGCGGGCGCATCGTCAGCGGCTTGATCGAGGGGCTTGAAGGCACGCTGCATCTGGGTCGCGGTGCAGCAGGCAGTTTTGTGACCATTGATGTGCCCGCGGGCGCGACACTTGTTGATGAATAAGGAATAGGCATGCCCTGGGATCGCAATCAAATGGCCGAGCGCGCGGCGCAGGAACTCGAAGATGGCTGGTACGTGAACCTCGGCATCGGCATTCCGACCCTCGTGTCCAATTACATCCCCGACGGGATCGAGGTAACGTTGCAATCCGAAAACGGGATGCTGGGCATGGGTCCCTTCCCGGTTGAGGGCACCGAAGACGCCGACCTGATCAATGCGGGCAAACAGACCATCACCGAATTGCCCCAGACCGCTTATTTCGATTCTGCACAATCCTTCGGCATGATCC
The DNA here is from genome assembly GCF_947497045.1 of uncultured Tateyamaria sp. Classification (GTDB taxonomy): domain Bacteria; phylum Pseudomonadota; class Alphaproteobacteria; order Rhodobacterales; family Rhodobacteraceae; genus Tateyamaria. The sequence goes on from NZ_CANMEU010000009.1 coordinate 58,155, forward strand.
GCGGCGGCAAGATCGCCATGGCGATCCTTGGTGCGATGGAGGTGGCCGAAAACGGCGACCTCGCCAACTGGATGATCCCCGGCAAGCTGGTCAAAGGCATGGGCGGTGCAATGGATCTGGTGGCAGGCGTGGGCCGCGTTGTGGTTGTGATGGATCACACAAACAAGCACGGCGACAGCAAAGTTCTCAAGGAATGCACCCTGCCCCTGACCGGCAAGGCCGTTGTCGATCGCATTATCACCAACCTTGGCGTGTTGGATGTGGTTGAGGGCGGCTTGCGCATTGTCGAAACGGCGGACGGCGTGACCGAAGACGAATTGCGCGCAGCCACCCAAGCCACCCTCGTCTGAGCCCGAAATCATCCGCGAAGATTGCGCGGCCTCAGTTCAGTGCCGCGAACACACACCCGTCACTGGCAAGCTCGGGTGGCGTGATACAAAGCCCTTTTGCAATCTGGAACGCGGCCAGCACCTTAGGCACATAATCCCGCGTTTCGGGAAAGGGCGGTACCCCCTGATGGGTGCGCACAGCCCCCTCACCCGCATTGTATCCCGCCAGCACCAACATCGGATCACGCTCAAACGTACCCATCAACCAGTCGAGGTATTTCACGCCGCCTTCGATGTTCTGCGCTGCCACGAGGCTGTCGGTCACACCAAAGCGGCTGGCGGTGGCGGGCATCAACTGCATCAGGCCCTGCGCCCCCGCCGAACTCACGGCGTCCTCTTCTCCGGCGGATTCAACCATCATCACGGCCAGCACCAGCGCAGGCGAGACGTCCGTGTCGATGGTGGCACGCAGAATGTCGACACCGCGCGCCTTGGCCAGCGCCTGCATCTGTTGCAGGCGTGGCGCGGGCACTTTGGCGTCGGCCCGGGCCAGGGCGCGCATGGCAAGGTCCAGCCGACCCGGCCCCGCATCTGCCAGATCAGGAGAGACATCTTCCCAGAACCAGTCGAACCGGGCACCACTGGGGGCCTCTGGCCCGGTGGCGGTGGGCACGACCTCTTCTTCAACCACCTCCGCAGGATCAATCTGAACGGTGATCCGCTTTTGCGCGCCGGATTTGGGCGGTTTCACACGTTTGGCCGAGAAATCCTTGAACGGCGGCGGAGACTCAGCCCCAACAGCGCCGAAACTCAGCACCAAACCGCATATCGCGGCGCATAGAATGCGTTTTGTCATATCTGCCTGCCTCTGATTGCACGATCTTGGTCGCGCTTTTGCAGGCAGTGTCGCAAAAAAAGGGGCTTCAGGCCACCATTTGCAGCGTTAAAGATGGCCGTTTCGCCACATTTGCCACGCTATTGGCGCTTGCTCGCGTTCCATAACATTTTTTACAAAAAGTTAGCTTAGCAAAAACAATACCTTAGAGAGGTATTTCAGTTTTTCTGGATGCAGACGCGAAAAGCCCAATTTGCCGCCAAATTCGTGCCCCAATCAAACGTCTATATAGCGGCATACCAAGTCGGACATGGGCCAACAGAGAGAAACGGCCCTCAAGACGGACGACGAGGTTGAACTGAAAAATCTACTGATCCTTTGGAGGGACACTACCATGATGAAATTTATCAAAAACTTCCGTAAAGACGAAAACGGTGCCGTGACTGTTGACTGGGTTGTGCTGACAGCTGCTGTTGTTGGTCTGGCCGTTGCTGCCTATTCGTCGATCGAAACTGGCGCATCCGACCTGACCGCTCAGACCAACACATTCCTGGGCAAGCAAGACCCTAACGCTGCACCTGCAGCCGACGGCGGCAACTAATAGGTTCATTCGGACTTAACACGATACAGCGAGGGGCCGCGTCCAACCACGGTCGCGGCCCCTTGTACATCTCACTTCCAGAAATTGTTTTTACAGGTGAATGACATGACCGCTTTTATCAAAGAGTTCTGCAAGAGCGAACGCGGCGCGGTAACGGTCGATTGGGTCGTCGTTTGTGCCGGTGTGGTTGCCATTGCGGTGATCATGGTGGCCGAAATGAACGCAGGCGCAACCAAACTGACCGCCGAGACAGGCACCTATATGAGCAATTTCCGTTGATCCACCGCCAGGTGTGAACAACCGGCGCCCGCCCCTTCAAGGTCGGGCGCTTTTGCATGTCTGGGGACTGGCGCAGGGCAATTGCCCCACACACACCCCAGCCCTTCCCAGAATATGCCACATTCCACTGTCATATATGATGCCGAGAGGTTCCCGCCGTTCCGGCGAATAATGAACCCAATAAAGAGGTGCTGAGATGCGAATGGTTTTCGGATTGGTATTGCTTGCCGGGATCGCCCTGGCCGGTGGTGCCGTATACATGGCCAAGAATTACATTGGTCAATATCAAGCCGCGCTGGCCGCCGAGCGGGCCGAGCGGGACAAGATTGTGCCCACGATCCCCGTCTATGTGTCGGATCGGGTTTTGAAATACGGCGAGGCGCTCAAGACGGAGGACGTTCGGACCGTCGATTGGCCTGTCACGGCCATTCCCGAAGGCGCATTCACGGCTGACAATCCCCTCTTTGCCGAAGGGCAGCAGGATCCCCGCTTTGTGCTGCGCGCCATGGAAAAGGATGAGGCCATCCTGAAAGTGAAGGTTACCGAACCCGGCGAGGAAGCAGGTCTGACGTCGCGCTTGGCCCGTGGCATGCGTGCGTTTGCACTCAGGGTTGATGTGGCCTCCGGTGTGTCCGGGTTCCTGCGTCCGGGCGACCGGGTGGACGTCTATTGGACCGGTCGGGTCGACAAGTCGCTCGACGCAAGTGTTGGCGAAGTGACCAAGCTCATCGAACCCGCCGTCCAGCTCATCGCGATCGACCAGAGTGCCACCAGCGATCTCAGCGGTGCCAGCGTTGCCCAGACGGTGACTGTCTCCGTCGCACCTGAACAGGTCGCAAAGCTGGCCCAGGCCCAGTCCACCGGGCGCCTGTCGCTGTCCCTTGTCGGTGCCGGGGACGACACCGTTGCCGGGGCGATCGAGATTGACCAACGCTCGCTTTTGGGCATCGAAAAGCGTGCCGCTGCGGTGCAGGCCCCCAAAGAGAAAACCTGTTCCATCCGCACACGGCGCGGCGCAGAAGTGGTCTCAATCCCGATTCCCTGCACAAACTGAGCCTTCTATTCAATCACTTAGCCCGGCGCTCCCATTTGGGGGCGCCAGTTGCATTTGTGCCCCTGTTGCCAGTTATCCACATAAACCTCCTCTCTGAACCCATTGATTCTTGCAAAAAATCTCAAACTGCTGCACGGTCTGCAAAACAGTGGGCAAAAGCCCGCGCACAAGAACAGGCAAGATATCAAATCAAACGCTGCGGGCCCAATGGTCTGACAGAACCACACGGGCACTATGACCCGAATGAATTTCGCGGGCATCAAGACCCGGCACCGAGGCGTGATCAAAAGGGCAGGTCACATGAAAATTGACGTAATCTTCAAAGCGGCCATCGTCGGGCTGTCCATGGCTGTAAGCCCAATCGCATTGACTGCGCATGCAGAAACATTGCGCGTGGTCCGCCAGCAGACCGAATCGAACCTGAACGTCCCGATGAACCGGGCCGTGGTGGTCGAAAGTGATACGCCATTTGCAGAACTCAGCATTGCAAACCCGGCCATCGCGGACATTTCCTCGCTCAGCGACCGCACAATCTATGTGTTGGGTAAATCGCCCGGGCTGACGACATTGACATTGCTGGATGGCAACGGGCGACTGATCACCAACGTGAACGTGCGCGTCGCCGCTGATATCTCCGAGTTCAAAGAACGGCTGCGCCAGATCCTTCCCGGTGAAAAGATCGAAGTGCGCACCGCCAATGACGGTATCGTGCTGTCGGGCGTCGTCTCCTCTGCTTCGCGTCTGCAACGTGCCTTGGATCTGGCCGAACGCTACGCCGAGGGCCGCGTGTCTAACCTGATGAGCGTCGGTGGCGTCCAGCAGGTCATGTTGAAAGTGCGCTTTGCCGAAATGCAGCGCTCGGTCTCCAAATCGCTCAGCTCATCGCTTGGGTTCAACGGGTCCCTCTTTGGGGGCCAGTTGGGCACCAGTAGTGAAACCGGCACGTTCCTCGATGGCAACAACTCGATTTCGAGCGATGTTGAGGTCACACCCGGCACCGAAGGCGCGATTTTGTTCGGCTTCAACGCTGGCAACCTTCAGGTTGGCCTGCTGCTTGAGGCGCTTGAACAAAAAGGCGTTGTGCGCACCCTGGCAGAACCCAATCTGATTGCGCTGTCGGGTCAAGAGGCGACATTCCTCGCAGGTGGCGAATTTCCGATCCCTGTCAGCCAGCAGGAGGGCCAGATTTCGGTTGAATTCAAGCCGTTCGGGGTCCAGCTCAACTTTATTCCCGTGGTGGTCGACAAAGATCTGATCAACCTTCAGGTTGAGGCGTCGGTGTCCGAAGTAGATACCGCAAACTCGATCAACACCAACGGCATCAACATCCCCGCCTTCTCGCGGCGCGAGACCAACACGACGGTCGAACTGCGCGATGGCGAGAGTTTTGCAGTGGCTGGCCTGTTGCAGGACGACTTTCAGGACCTCGCGGGTCAAGTGCCATGGCTGGGCGACGTGCCTGTGCTGGGGACCTTGTTCCGCTCGGCATCGTATCAACGCGCACAAACTGAATTGGTGATCGTGGTCACGGCCCATCTTGTCACGCCTGTGCGTGGCGATGCGCTGGCATTGCCCACCGATCGCATCAAACCACCAAGTGAACGGGACCTGTTCCTGTTTGGACGCACAGCCGCTGGCACACGGACTCCGAAACAGGGGGCCGCCGGCGAGGTTGCCAAACAGGACTTCTCCGGCTCATATGGCTACGTGTTGGATTAAGGACAGGGTCATGAAACCGATCATCAGCGTCGCATTGGCTAGCAGCATCGCACTTTCGGCATGCGGTCCCTCTGGCGATCCGGTCTACACCCAGTTTTACCGTGAGGCAGGTGCCGTCGTCGACACCGGCCAGTTCGGGAACGCGACCGCCAACAATACCCTCGTTTTGACGGGTGAGCGTCAGTACACATTCGATCTGGCCAACCGCTTCGCCTCCGAAGTGATCACGACTGTCAATTTCGCATTCAACTCTGCCCAACTGGATGCAGGCGCGCAGGATGCACTGCGCCAGCAAGCCCGCTGGATCCGCCAGTTCCCTGAAATCCGCTTCCGGGTCTATGGCCATACGGATGCGGTGGGTTCCAACAGCTATAACAAACGGCTTGGGCTTGCCCGCGCCAATGCGGTGGTGGGTTTCCTGTCCACCCAAGGCATCAGCCGGTCACGCCTCGAAGCGGTCGCCTCTTTCGGCGAAACCCAGCCCCTGATCGTGACCCAGGGACGCGAACGGCGCAATCGGCGCACCGTAACCGAGGTCAGCGGCTTTGTTCAGGCACATCCCACTGTGATTGACGGCAAGTATGCCCAAATCATCTATCGGGACTATGTCCAAAGCGCCCGCGCCGAATCAGACCTCAGCGGCACTGTCACGGCTGACCTGGCTTCGGAATAACGCCGTACATATTTTCGGGGTCAGAGCCTGTGCCTGACCCCGCTTTTCGGCCCTTCTTTACCCCAAAAATCACTATCGCGTGGCGCGAACAATGCGGCCTGCGCGCCGTGACCGTCCCAAGAAACCAAACAATTGGGGTTTTTTGGCCCAAATCTCGCCTGAATTGACTGCGACAACCGACCCTAAGGATAGGTATGCCCGGACACTTTGACCGGGCGTGGGTCACGCAGGCAATCAGGGCGTAAAAATAACGTCGCATCGCACTGCCAGCCCCTTGGAATAAGGACGACACGGCAATGAGCAGCGTAATGCCACAACCAGAAACCGCACCCATCGTGGCCTGCACGATCAGCCGGGATGTGCAGAACTTTGATCTTTTGATCGAAGACATGGAACAGGTGTTGGGCGAATCGTGGGGCGATCTTGGCTTTGCCGAAGCGCTGGCCTTTTTCGGCCAACCCGAAGCGGCGGCCATGGAATTTGTCGCATTGGCGCTGGATGACGCGGACGAGGACAATCTTGTTCTGATGGGCGAGATCATCTCGCAAGCCAAGGCCCGCGATATCAAGGTGATCCTGATTGCCGAAGACGTCACCCCCGCCTCGCTGCATCAATTGTTGCGCCAGGGGGCCGACGAATTTGTCCCCTACCCTCTTCCCGAGGGTGAATTGCAGCAAGCCATTGACCGTGTCCGCGCCACGCCACAGCCGCTCCCCGTGGAAACCGAGCGCACAGCGCAGTTAAAAACCGGGGCGAACAAGGAAGGCGCGGTGTTTGTCACACACGGTGTCGCAGGCGGCACCGGCACCACAACGCTGGCCGTGAACCTTGCCTGGGAGCTGGCCTTGCTCAGCACAAGCGAGACCCCTTCGGTCTGTCTGCTTGATCTGGACATGCAATTTGGGTCGGCCTCCACTTATCTGGACCTGCCACGCCGTGAGGCGGTGTTTGAAATGCTGTCGGACACCGAAAGCATGGATGACGAAATTTTTGGCCAGTCGCTGCTGACCTTCGAGGACAAGCTGCAAGTGCTGACAGCCCCTGCGGACATGATCCCGCTTGATCTGGTCACTTCCGACGACATCAGGCGCGTGATCGACATGGCCCGTGCCCACTTTGACTTCGTGGTCATCGACATGCCTTCGACCCTTGTGCAGTGGACGGAGACGGTGCTGAACGCGGCCCACATCTATTTCACGACGCTTGAGCTGGACATGCGGTCGGCCCAGAACACGCTGCGCTTCAAACGCGCGCTTCAGTCCGAAGAACTGCCCATCGAAAAGCTGCGCTATGTGCTGAATCGCGCGCCTAAATTCGCCGATCTTGGCGGCAAGGCGCGGGTCAAACGCCTGGGCGAAAGCCTTGATATCTCGGTCGAAGTACATCTGCCCGATGGTGGCAAGCCGATCTCGCAAGGCGCCGATCACGGTCTGCCCTTGGCGAGCTCGGCCGCCAAGAACCCGCTGCGTCGCGAAATCGCCAAGCTGGCGGCCTCGATCCATGAACTCAGCGAAGATCAGGCCAAGGCCGCCTGATCCCACACCCGTCAAGAGGTAGCCCCATGTTTTCGAAGTATAAAAAATCCGCACCCGCCCCGATCCCAGCCCCCGAGGCCAAGGTGACAGAACTGCCCAAAGCCGATGCGCCCAAATCCAAAGTGTCGCGCAAGGCGAACGCGTCTGCGGCAGCCGTGATGCCCATCGACAAGGAACTCAAGAAAAAGGCGCGGATGAGCGAGATCAAACTCGATCTGCACCGCGCCCTGCTTGACAACCTGAACCTGGCCGCGCTTGAAAACGCGACCGAGGCCGAATTGCGTCAGGAAATCATCGCCATCACCAGCGAAGTGCTGGAAGAACGCAACATTATCCTGAACCGCGAAGACCGCCAGACCCTCAACAAAGAGCTGTTTGACGAGGTCACGGGCCTTGGCCCGCTTGAGACGCTTTTGCGGGACGAAACCGTCAACGATATTCTTGTAAATGGCCCGCAACAGATCTTTGTGGAACGCGCCGGTAAGCTGGAACTGACGGATGTGACGTTCAAGGATGAACGCCACCTTTTGCGCATCATCGACAAGATCGTGTCCGCCGTTGGTCGGCGCGTGGACGAATCCAACCCCTATGTGGACGCCCGTCTGAAGGACGGCTCGCGTTTCAACGCCATGGTGCCGCCCATCGCGGTGGATGGCAGCCTCGTCTCCATCCGTAAATTCAAGAAGGACAAACTCGGCATTGACGATCTGGTCGATTTCGGGGCCTTCACGGAGGAAATGGCCGCCTATCTTCAGGCCGCGGTTGCGACCCGTCTGAACGTGATCGTGTCGGGCGGTACGGGCTCGGGTAAAACGACCACGCTCAACGCGCTGTCGTCCTTTATCGACAACGCCGAACGCATCCTCACAATCGAGGATACAGCGGAACTTCAGCTGCAACAGACCCATGTGGGCCGGATGGAAAGCCGTCCGCCCAACGTCGAGGGCAAAGGTGAAGTGTCCCCCCGCGACTGTCTGAAAAACGCCCTGCGGATGCGCCCTGACCGCATCATCGTCGGCGAGACGCGCGGCGAAGAGGTCATCGACATGCTCCAGGCCATGAATACCGGCCACGACGGTTCAATGACCACAATCCACGCCAACTCGGCGCGCGATGGTGTGTCGCGTCTGGAAAACATGATCGCCATGGCAGGTATCGAGATGCCCCTCAAGGCCGTGCGCAGCCAGATTTCGTCGGCTGTGAACCTGATCGTGCAGGCCTCACGCTTGCAGGACGGTTCGCGCCGCATGACCTCGATCACCGAGATTACAGGCATGGAAGGCGACGTGATCTCCATGCAGGAAATCTTTCGCTATCAGCGTGTCGGCCTGACGCCCGAGAACAAGATCATCGGGCACTTCACCGCCACGGGCGTGCGTTCGCACTATGCCGAACGCTTCAAAATGTGGGGTTATGATCTGCCATCGTCGATCTACGAACCCATCGCTGCCGAATAAGGAAAAAAAGAAATGAGCGCAGAACCAATTATTTACGGCCTGATCTTCATCGGTGTCCTCGTCCTGGTCGAGGGCATCTATCTGGTCGCTTTCGGCAAATCCATCAGCCTCAACAGCCGCGTCAACCGACGCATGGAGATGTTGAACAAGGCTGGCGGTCGCCGCGAAGAAGTGCTGGACCAGCTGCGCAAGGAAATGCAGCAGCATATGGGTGCGCGCTCCATCCCACTCTATTCGCTCTTGGCGGATCGGGCGCAAAAGGCGGCCATCGCCTTTACCCCCAAGCAGTTGATGCTGGTGATGGCGGGCCTGTCTGTGGCCGCCTTTGTCGGTCTGAGTGTTGGCACCGCCACAGAACCGCCTGTGCGTATTCTGCTGTCGGTCGGCATCGGGGTCGGTGGCGTGTTCTTTTGGGTGTCGTCCAAGGCCAGCAAGCGCCTTGCCATGATCGAGGAACAACTGCCCGACGCGGTCGAGCTCATGGTGCGCTCGCTCAAGGTCGGTCACCCGTTCAGCTCCGCCATTCAGATCGTCGCCAAAGAGGTTCAGGACCCGCTCGCGTCGGAGTTTGGGGTGATTGCAGACGAATCCGCCTTTGGCCGGGACGTGGGCGAAGCGCTCAAAGGGATGGCCGAACGGCTTGATATGCAGGATTTGCGCTTTTTGTCGGTGGCCGTGACGATCCAACAGCAATCGGGGGGCAACCTCGCTGAAATCCTGGCGGGTCTTGCCAAGGTGATCCGCGCCCGGTTCCGGCTGTTCCGCAGGGTCAAGGCCATCACTGCCGAGGCAAAATGGTCGGGCAAATTCCTGTCCGCCTTCCCCCTTGTCGCGCTGGTCGTGATCAACATCGGGGATCCGCATTACTACGACGAGGTGCGCGATCACCCGTACTTCATCCCCGCCTGCTTTGTTGTGGGCATCTTTCTGGCCGTGAACCTGTTTGTCATGCGCATGCTGACCAACATCAAAGTCTGAGGAGAAGACCCATGGACGCAATCATGCAACCCATCACCGACATCCTCGGCCCTCTTGGTCCCATCGTTATCGTGGGCGTGCTCGGGGTGATGATGGTCGTCATCGTCGTCGTTATGATGATGCGCCAACCCGAAGACCCGCTGACCAAGCTGGAACGAGTCCGCAAGACCGGGCATGCCAACACGGGCAAAGAGCGGCTGCGCCAGGGCGGGCACAACGAACAACTCGACAAATTCTCGAAGTTCCTCGAACCCGAAGATCTGGCGGAATTGAGCAAGCGCCAGTTGATGCTGCGTCAGGCGGGCTACAACTCTCGCGATGCGGTCCGGGTCTTTCACGCCGCCCAGTTCATTTTGGGTGTGTTCGGGCTGGTGCTCGGGGTGGTCTACACCAACTTTGTGGTGGGTACTGATGACATGACCACCCAAAAGATCATCATGTATACGGTCGGGCCCGGTGGCATTGGGTATTACCTGCCGCAATATTGGGTCACACGCCGGGTCGAATCCCGCAAGGAAGAGATCACGCAAGGCTTTCCAGACAGCCTCGACATGATGCTGGTCTGCGTAGAGGCCGGACAATCGCTGGATCAGTCGATCACGCGGGTCGCGGGTGAATTGCGCGCCTCCTATCCTGCCCTTGCGCAGGAATTCCAGATCGTGAGCTACGAAATGAAAGCGGGCAAGGACAAGGTCACCGTCCTCAACGACATGGGCGAGCGGTGCGGCGTGCAGGATGTGGCAAGCTTTGTGACGGTGCTGGTCCAATCTGCCAGCTTCGGGACATCCATTGCCGATGCGCTTCGGGTCTATGCAGGCGAAATGCGCGACAAGCGGGTCATGCGGGCCGAAGAGGCGGCCAACAAGCTGCCAACCAAGATGACGCTGGCCACGATGATGCTGACGGTTCCGCCGCTGCTGATCATTCTGGTGGGCCCGTCGGTGCACGGAATCACCCAACTGGGCAATCTGAGCAACTAGCGACACCGCGTCGTTCGTGTTAAGAACCCGCATCGCGCGCCCATCAGGGTGGGCGATGCAGTCATATAAAAACGGTCCAAACGACTTTGGAATACTCAGGCATCCGGGCCCTGCCCGCCTTTTTCTGCGCTGCCTTTCTTGCCGCCTGTGCTCCGGGCGGCATTGGTGCGTCTGACGAAGGGCTGGATGCACCCGGCGTGAACCTGCGCGGCGATGCGGTGGGCGGCGTCGAGGTCGGGCATCGCCTGATTGCCGCCGGCGAATACGAACTGGCGATCAAGGCGTTCAACCGGGCCGCTCTCGCCGATGGATTTGACGCTGAAATCCTGTCGGGGCTGGGCTCTGCGAACCTTGGGCTGGGACGCCTGGGTCAGGCCGAAGCGCTCTTGCGCCGGGCCACGACCGAATATGATCCCCACCCCGAAGACCTGAACAATCTGGGTGTTGTCCTGCTCAATCAAGGCAGGGATTCCGAAGCGGTTCAGATTTTGCGCCGCGCCTTCGCTCTCGATGACGGAGAAAGCACACTCATTCGCGATAATTTGCGCTTAGCACTCGCAAATTTTGAAAATTCTGATAGCTTAGATATCAACGAGGCCGAGTACAAACTGGTCCGCCGAGGCAGCAGCGACTTTCTGATCAGTACTGCTGGCTAATTTGAGGTGCCCCAAGGGGCGCGAAATTGATCTGCCTGCGGGCAGAAAACAGATGCGACCGCGCAGCAATAGCACGGCGTGAACGAGCAGGAAAAAGGACGCAATCATGCGCCACCCAGTTATTTTGACGGCCTCTTTGGCAGGCGTCTTGGCATTGGCCGCGTGCGGCGAGTCTGCGGATGACACCGTCAATCGCGCGTTTCAGGACGTAAACGTGGTTGATGAATCCGACCTTAACGATGTGATGCTCACGGTTGCGGACCCCAACGAGGCGGTGCGCCATTTTCAACGCACCGCCGCTGAAAACCCGGACCGGATCGAAGTGCAACGCGGGCTGGCGACATCCCTTGTACGCGCCAAACGCTATCGCGAGGCGGTTCCGGCCTTTGCCAAGGTCGTCACCTTCGATGAAGTCACCAATGATGATCGGGTCGACTATGCCGACGCATTGCTGCGGGCAGGCGAATGGAAGCGCGCCGAAGAGGAGTTGGACAAGGTCCCACCCACCTTCGAGACCTTCAAACGCTACCGCCTTGAAGCGTTGATCGCGGACAGCAACAAAGAGTGGAAGAAAGCGGACAGCTTTTACGAGACGGCCGTAGGGCTCACCACCCGTCCCTCGGGCGTGCTGAACAACTGGGGCTATTCCAAGCTGACGCGCGGCGATTTCGAGGGGGCCGAAGCCCTGTTCACCGATGCGATCCGGCAGGACAGCAAGCTGTTCACAGCCAAGAACAACCTGATCCTGGCACGTGGGGCACAGCGCAACTATGCCTTGCCCGTGATCCCCATTGATCAGACCGAGCGGGCGCAGTTGCTGCACACCCTTGGGCTTACCGCGATCAAGCAGGGGGATATCCAGACCGGCAAATCGCTGTTGCGCGACGCCATCGAAACCCATCCCCAGCATTTCGAGGCTGCCGTGCGCTCTCTTCGTGCGCTGGAAAACAACACCGCGGACGGATGATGTGATGGCCCTGTCTGCGCAGGCTGCCATGTGGTTCCTGCCATTTCTCATCCCCTTGTGTTTGCACGTAGCCTATACTGACCTCGCCGCGATGCGGATCAGCAACCGGACCGTTTTGGTCATGGTTGGGGTGTTCGTGGTCGTCGGATTGGTCGTCTTTCCGTTTGATGTGTATCTGTGGCAACTGGCCCATTTGGGCATAGTTCTGGTTGTGTGCATGATCCTGAATGCCGCAGGCGCAATGGGGGCGGGTGATGCAAAATTCCTTGCCGCTGCGACCCCTTACGTGGCCTTGGGGGATGTCCGCCTGCTGATGGCGCTGTTTGCCGCCGTCCTGTTGGCCGCCTTTGTGGTCCATAAGATCGCCAAGTACACGCCCTTGCACAAACTCGCCCCCACATGGGACAGCTGGGACCAAAAAGCCAACAAGTTCCCCATGGGCTTTGCGCTTGGCCCCACGCTCGCACTCTATGTGGCTTTGGCAACAGTGCACGGGTCTTGACCTGATTGGGTCATAATTTGGCCGGAAAAGAGCGCTAAGACGGTCCCAAACCAGACCTAGCAGCAGGCCACACCCGATGAATATGCAAGTCTCCGACATCATCGCGCCCCCCGCGCCCAAGCGGCTCGAAGAGATGAAACTGCCCATCGTGATGATGCGCGACATCACGTTGAAAACCATGTTCCGCAAGACGCTCGATATGGCCTCGGATCTGTCGGCCGCGATGTGCCTGCCCCTGCCGGTGGTGCAGGAATTGATCGACATGTGCCGCGAACAGCGACTGATGGAGGCGACCGGCACGCTCAATGCCAACAACGGCAACGAGATGGGCTATCAGCTGACCGAACAGGGCAAATCGCGCGCGCTTGATGCGCTGGCGCAGTCCGAATATTTCGGTGCCATGCCGGTGCCATTGGATGTTTACCGCGAACAGGTCAAACGCCAGTCGATCCGCAATATCATGGTCACGCGCCAGCAATTGACCGGAGCTATGGGCCACCTCGTCCTGCCCGACGACCTGCTTGACCAACTTGGCCCCGCCGTGTCCGCAGGCCGTTCGATCCTGATGTACGGTCCCCCCGGCAACGGGAAATCCTCGATCTCCAACGGGATCCGGGATGCGCTTGGCGATCAGGTCTATGTGCCGCGCGCCATCGAATATGCAGGGCAGGTCATCACCGTCTATGACCCTATCGTGCATGTGCTGGCCCCCGAGGTCCAACAGGACCCCAACGCCCTGCGCAAGCGCACACCCCACGACATGCGCTATGTGAAATGCGAGCGCCCCACCGTGATCACGGGGGGGGAATTGACCCTGTCGATGCTTGACCTCGTCTATAATCCGACAGCGCGAACCTATCAGGCCCCGCTCCAATTAAAATCGACGGGCGGCATTTTCATCGTGGACGACCTTGGCCGCCAGACCGAGCCGCCGCAGGCGCTGGTCAACCGCTGGATTGTTCCGCTTGAGGAATCCAAGGACATTCTGGCCCTGCAATCGGGTGAAAAATTCGAAGTCCCCTTTGACACGCTGGTGGTCTTTTCAACAAACTTCCACCCCAACGAAATCTTTGACCAGGCCGCCCTGCGCCGGATCTTTTTCAAGATCAAGATCGACGGACCGGATCAGGCAAACTTCCTCAAGATCTTTGCGATGGTGGCCAAGAAAAAGGGGATGGCCCTGAATGAAGAGGCGCTGATCCACCTTCTCAAGGTCAAATACCCGACCATCGACAATATCTATGCGAACTATCAGCCGAATTTCCTTGTGGATCAGATGGTTGCGACCTGCAATTTCGAAGGTATCCCACCGCAGATGTCCCCTGACCTGATCGACCGGGCCTGGGCCAACATGTTCGTCAAGGACGAACATATCGTCAAATGATCGGGGTCGCGGGATGCGGACGCATGGGTGCCCCGATGCTGGCGGCATTGCGCGATGGCGGCACAGATGCGATTGGCTTTGATGTTTTCGACAAGGGCGCGGCGCATATCCACACGAACCTGATGCAATTTGCACCGCACGTTGAGACATTGTTCAGCGTGGTGCGCGACGCGGATGAGACCGACACCCTGCTGTTCGGGGATCAAAATCTGATGCAGACAGCGCCCAAGCTGACGCGTATCTTTATATGCTCCACCCTCTCACCACGCTATGTGCGCGACCTGCGCGCGCGGGTGCCGGGTCACATCACGTTGATTGATGCGCCCATGTCGGGGGCCCAGATCGCAGCCCAAAACCGGGCGCTGACGTTCATGCTGGGTGGAGTACAGGCCGACATTGACGACGCCATTCCGCTGTTGGCGCTCATGGGGCAACACTTTCACCACATGGGCACCTTCGGGATGGGAATGCAGGCCAAGGTGCTGAACAACCTGCTGGCGGCCTCGCACACCGCGATGACCCGTCTGGTGCTGGATTGGGCCGACGCCACGGGTCTGGACCAAGACCGGTTGCTGGCGCTGATCGCCACTTCGTCGGGGCAAAACTGGTTGGCCTCGGGCTATGACAGCATCGAATTTGCGCGCGACGGATACGCCAATGACAACTCCATCGGCATATTGGTCAAGGATGTCGCCGCAGCGCTTGATGCCGCACCACCAGACGCGGACCAGACCTTGCCCAAGGTGGTCCAATCCGCAATCCGGGCGCTGACCCCGCGCCATTGAAGGGGCGCAGGACACCTGCGCCCTACCCCTCTGTTTCCCGCTGTAAATAATACCGCACATGCAGGGCTGGCTCCTGTTCCGCAGCCTGCTACATTGCAGCCCATGTCCGCGCTCCCCCCTCAATTCACAGACTGGTTCACCGCAAAGGGTTGGTCGATCCATCCCCACCAACAGACCATGTTGGATCGCGCATCCGAGCCCGCCCTGCTGCTGATCGCCCCCACAGGCGGGGGCAAGACATTGGCCGGGTTCCTTCCGTCGCTGGCAGAGCTGAGCGATGGCACCCATGAGGGGCTGCACACGCTCTACATTTCGCCGCTCAAGGCGCTGGCCAGCGACATCAAACGCAACCTGCGCACGCCGGTCGACGAGATGGGCCTGTCGATCCGGATTGAGGATCGCACCGGCGATACCTCGCAAACCCAAAAGAACCGGCAGCGCGCAGATCCCCCGCACATTCTGCTGACCACCCCCGAAAGCCTTGCCCTGCTCACCAGCTACGAGGACGCGCCGCGCATGTTTGCGGGCCTCAGGCGGGTGATTGTCGATGAAATCCACGCCCTTGCCGAAAGCAAACGGGGCGACCAGCTGTTTCTGGCGCTGGCGCGGTTGCAAAGCCTGTGCCCCGATCTGCGTCGTGTGGGCCTGTCCGCCACCGTCGAAGACCCCGGTGCCATCGCCCACCTTCTCGCCTGCCATCCCGATCCGTGCGCGATTTTGCAGGCCGATCCCGGCCCCCTGCCCGATATCAAGATGCTGGTCACGGACGAGGCCCCGCCATGGTCTGGCTCGGGGGGCAAATACGCGATCCCCGCCGTGCTCGAACAGGTCAAACAGCACAAAACCACACTGATCTTTCACAACACCCGCGCGCAGGCCGAGCTATATTTTCACAACATCTGGCTGGCCAACAGTGACGGGCTGCCCATCGGCATTCATCACGGCTCGCTTGACCGCCAGCAGCGCGAAAAGGTGGAACAGGCCATGGTGGCAGGTGATCTCAAGGCCATCGTGTGCACAGGCACGTTGGATCTGGGGATCGACTGGGGCGATGTGGATCTGATCATTCAGGTCGGCGCGCCCAAGAACGTCAAGCGGCTGGTGCAACGGATTGGGCGGGCCAACCACCGCTACAACGCGCCCTCAAAGGCGTTGCTGGTGCCCGCCAACCGGTTCGAGGTCGTGGAATGCGTCGCCGCGCTTGAGGCGGTCAAGGAAGGCGCGCTTGACGGTGACCCCCGCGGGCCGGGGCCGCGCGACGTGCTGTGCCAGCACATCCTGATCACCGCCGCTGCTGGCCCATTCGAGGCCGACGCGCTTTACGCCGAGGTGATCACCGCCGGGGCCTACAGTACGCTCACCCGCGCCGAATTCGACGCCTGTATCGATTTTTGCGCAACGGGGGGCTATGCCCTGCGCGCTTACGACCAATGGCAACGCCTGCAACGGCGCGCCGACGGACAATGGCAATTACGCGATCCGCGCGCTGCCCAACGCATCCGCATGAACATCGGCACGATTCAGGACACAGATACGCTCAAGGTCCGCTTCAAGGGCCGGGGTGGCAAACCACTGGGCGAGATCGAGGAAGGGTTCGCCGCCACCCTCACGGCAGGCGATACATTCCTGATCGGGGGGCAAATTGTGCGTTATGACAGTTTGCGCGAAATGACCGTACAAGTGACACGTGACGCCGCCAAGAAGCCAAAGATCGCCACCTTCTTAGGCACCAAGTTCGCCACCTCCACCCAACTCAGCCAACGCATCATCGAGATGTTTCAACAACCCGGTTGGCCCGAACTGCCCGCCCACACCGCTGAATGGCTGGCGCTGCAACGCAAGGTCTCGCGCCTGCCAGAGCCGGGTCGCCTGCTGATCGAAAGCTTTCCCCATGACGGGCGCGTGCACACCGCCGTCTACGGCTTTGCAGGGCGCAATGCGATGCAGACACTCGGGCTGCTGCTGACCAAACGGATGGAGGAAACCGGCCTCAACCCCCTGGGCTTTCTGGCGACCGACTATGCCACGCTGATCTGGGGGCTGGACCCGATCCGGGATCCGGGGCCGCTGTTCGACATTCAGTCCCTACGCGACGGGCTTGAGCGATGGCTGGCCGGGAACGCGGTGATGAAGCGGACCTTTCGTGCCTCAGCCACCATCGCGGGGCTGATCGAATGCAACACCCCGTCGGCGCGCAAATCGGGGCGACAGGCGACGTTCAGCTCCGATATCCTTTATGACACCCTGGCGAAATACGACCCCGATCACCTCATGCTCAACATTACCCGGCAGGAAGCGATGCGCGGCCTTGTCGATTTCGGGCGCATTGAGGAAATGTGCGCCCGCATCGAGGATCGCTTCGATCTGATCACGCTCGACCGTGTCACGCCGCTCGCCGCCCCGCTGATGCTGGAGGTGGGGCGCGTGCCCATCAAAGGGCTGGCCGAAGAAAAGCTGCTCGCCGAAGAAGCCGCGCGGCTGATGTCGACCGCAGGATTGCCACCCGAGCCCTCCAGGAAAGAATGGCGCGTTCCCTTCTAAGCCTTTCATTGTTCCCAAAATACTCATTCAATCCTCCACCCACATATCCACCCCATGACTTGAAGCGCGCGCCCGGCCAAACTATGAACAAAGAATGAACATGTGTGATCTCACCTTTTGCGGCGCGGCGCTTAAGGCGCTTGGTTCGGGCGCGCTGTTCTGGCCTGCCGAAGGCGTCCTGTGCGTCTCGGATCTGCACCTTGGCAAAGCCGAACGGATCGCCCGGCGCGGCGGCGCTGCCCTCCCACCTTACGAAACCCGCGATACGCTCACCAGACTTGCCACTGATCTTGAGGCCACACGGGCGCGTACGGTCATTTGCCTGGGTGACAGTTTCGATGATCTGGCAGCGGCCCGTGCCATGCCGGAGGAAGAGAGGCTGTGGATCACGCGGTTGCAGGCCGGACGGCGCTGGATCTGGATCGAAGGCAACCATGATCCCGGCCCGATTGAATATGGCGGCACGCATCTGGGCGAGTTGCACCTTGCCCCGCTGACTTTTCGCCACATCGCGCAGACGGGGAAAACGAGAGAGATTTCAGGGCATTACCACCCGAAAGCAACCTTGCACACTCGCGGGCGTGCCATAACGCGCCCCGCCTTTCTGATCGACAGCGACAAGCTGATCATGCCCGCCTATGGCACCTACACAGGTGGTCTGCGCAGCCATGATGCAGTGCTGACGCGGATCATGCGCGCTGATGCGCGCGCCATTCTGACCGGCGCGCACCCCATCGAAATCCCCATGCCGCGTTAGGCGGTCAGCCCTTCGGGTTCGGCCAAGCCGTTGGCGCGACAGCACGCTGTGACGGTGTTGGCCAGCAGGCAGGCGATTGTCATCGGCCCCACGCCGCCCGGCACAGGTGTGATGGCCCCCGCAACCTCGGCGCAGCTGTCAAAGGCGCAATCGCCCACAAGGCGGGTCTTGCCCTCACCCTTTTCCGGGGCGTCGATACGGTTGATCCCGACATCGATCACGGTTGCGCCGGGCTTGATCCAGTCGCCTGTGACCATTTCAGGGCGACCCACCGCCGCCACCACAATGTCAGCAGCGCGGGTCACATCCTGAATGTTCTTGGTGCGCGAATGGGCGATGGTGACGGTACAACTGTCGCCAAGCAGCAATTGGGCCATGGGCTTGCCCACGATGTTCGAGCGACCCACCACCACGGCATTGAGGCCCGAAAGATTGCCGTAATGATCACGCAGCATCATCAAACAACCCAACGGCGTGCACGGCACCATTGATTTCTGCCCCGTACCAAGCAGACCCACATTCGAGATGTGAAACCCATCGACATCCTTGGCCGGATCGATGGAATTGATCACCAGATCCTCGTTCAAATGCCCCGGCAAGGGCAGCTGTACGAGGATGCCATGGATGGCAGGATCACCGTTCAAATCAGCTATCAACGCCAGCAGATCCACCTCGGACGTGTCAGCATCCAGCCTGTGCTCAACCGAGGTCATGCCAACCTCGACGGTCATCTTGCCTTTGGAGCGGACGTAGACCTGACTGGCCGGATCCTCACCGACCAGCACCACTGCCAAACCGGGCGTAATGCCGTGACCCGCCTTCAGCCGGGTCACATGCTCGGCCACCTTGCCGCGCACAGTTGCCGCAAACGCCTTGCCATCGATGATCGTCGCACTCATGCACACATTCCTTTAGTTTCGAACAAAAGTGACCTCATGCGACCATGTCTCGCCATCACTGACCACCAGCGTGTCGAATTCCATGAATTGCAAAAGGTCGTAAAACGTCGCCACGAATTGCAGATTCTGCTGGCGGAAAAAGTCGTTGTTGCGCATGTTTGACGTCATTTGGGCCAAGACGGCGCGGGCGCGGTAGATGGACGAAAACACCTCGTCATCCAGCGCAATGACGGTCAGATGGCGGGCATCATCGCCTTTGGCAAAGAACACGAAGCGCGGACTTTCGGGGGCGGCCAATTGGGCCACGGTCAGGTTGGTGACAAACTCGACACGGACCGCCTTGCTGGATTGCGGGGCCTCGCGGATGACGCGGGTAAAGTTCTCTGTCGATGTGATCTCGGGATAATAATAGCCGGCGTAGCGGTCACTTGCGGCTGCAAAAGTGGTGGTCACGGCCAGCGTGGCAATAATGATGGCGATCAATCGGGTCATGGAACAGTCCTTTGGCGGTTTTCAATTGACGGGCAGGCTGACCGGATGATCTGGCAATTTCAATCGGATTGAGCGGTGTTGCCCAAAACGTGAGGGCAGCGAAACATGGTCGTAAGGCGGGCGTGTCGCCCGCCTCCCTCATCTCAGTTCAGAACAGCCCTTCGATCTGGCCGCTCTCATTGAGGTGGATGTTTTCAGCCGACGGCACGCGGGGCAGACCCGGCATCGTCATAATCTCACCGCACACAGCCACGATGAACCCGGCCCCGGCAGACAAGCGCACCTCGCGCACAGGTACTGAGAACCCGGTTGGTGCACCGCGCAACGTGGGATCGGTCGAAAAGCTGTACTGCGTTTTCGCCATGCAGACCGGCAGATGGCCATAACCCTGCTCTTCCCACAGTTTCAACTGGCCCAGTATCTTTTGATCCATCAACGCCCCATCCGCGCGGTAGATCTTTTTGGCAATTGTTTGCACCTTCTCGGCCAGCGGCATCTCATCGGGATAGATCGGGGCAAAGTTCGAGGTGTCCGCATCGGCCAGTTCGGCAACCTTGGTGGCCAGATCGGCGGACCCTTCGGAGCCCAACTCCCAGTGCCGCGACAGGATCGCCTCGGCCCCTTGTTCGGCCACGAAATCCTTCACAGCCTGCACTTCGGCGTCCGTATCGGTGACAAAGTGGTTGATCGCGACAACAACCGGCACCCCAAAGGATTGCAGGTTCTCGATATGTCGACCCAGATTCGGGCAACCTGCTTTGACCGCGTCCACATTTTCGGCACCCAGATCGGCCTTGGCCACGCCGCCGTTCATCTTCATCGCACGCACCGTGGCGACGCAGACCACAACCGACGGGGCAAGGCCCGCCTTGCGGCACTTGATGTTCATAAATTTCTCGGCCCCCAGATCGGCACCAAAGCCCGCCTCGGTCACCACATAATCCGCCAGTTTCAGCGCCGTGGTTGTCGCAATGACCGAGTTACAGCCATGCGCGATATTGGCAAACGGGCCGCCATGCACGAAGGCGGGGTTGTTTTCCAGCGTCTGCACGATGTTGGGCTGCATCGCATCCTTGAGCAGGACGGTCATAGCGCCATCGGCCTTGATGTCGCGTGCAAAGACCGGGCTGCGATCCCGGCGATAGGCCACGATCATATCGCCCAGACGTTGCTGCAGGTCCTTGAGGTCCTTGGCCAGACACAGGATGGCCATCACTTCAGAGGCGACGGTGATGTCAAAGCCCGCCTCGCGGGGGAAACCATTGGCCACACCGCCAAGGCTCGCCGTGATCTGGCGCAAGGCACGGTCATTCATGTCGACCACCCGGCGCCACACGACGCGGCGGGTGTCGATGTCGAGTTCATTGCCCCAGTAGATGTGGTTGTCGATCATCGCGCTCAGCAGCGAATGGGCCGAGGTGATAGCATGAAAGTCGCCCGTAAAGTGCAGGTTCATCTCTTCCATGGGCACGATCTGCGCGTAACCGCCCCCCGCAGCACCGCCCTTCATGCCAAAGTTCGGACCCAAAGACGCCTCGCGAATACACACGCAGGCATTCTTGCCAATGCGGTTCAACCCGTCGCCCAGACCCACGGTCGTGGTCGTCTTACCCTCGCCTGCGGGCGTGGGGTTGATGGCCGTGACGAGGATCAGCTTGCCATCGGCGCGGTCTTGAACCGAGTTGATGAAGGACTGGCTGACCTTGGCCTTGTCGTGGCCATAAGGCAGCAGATCATCACTGGAAATCCCCAGCTTGGCCCCAATCTCCTGGATCGGCTTCTTTTGCGCTTCACGCGCGATTTCGATGTCGGATTTATAGGCCATGATGCTCCCCGCAAGGTCGTAGTGGACATGTAACTCGTGGCCTGCATACAGCCGCATGCCTAGGGATCATGCGCGCAATTCCGACATTTCAGCGCGATGTAGCGGCCCAGTTGGGGCTATAGGTTTCATTTCGGAAACCTGTGACGCGCGCCGGGGCTTGAGTTTCGCCCCTTTAAAGGGTGGACCAAGGCGATAAGCGGCGCACGCCCGGCCCCTTCCTTTCGCCAAAAATACCACGGGGGAGGCCGCAGGCCGGGGGCGGCGCCCCCATCTTCCCTATCCTTTGCGCGCAACATCCAGATACGCCCAAACCGGCTGATCCGGCACATGCAGCACCAAACTGTCCCCCACAGCAAACCGGCCCGCACACTCGATCCACGCCGTCACCCCACGCCGCCCTTTCGCCGCAGATTTGTACCGCGCGCCAAACCCGGCAGCCTCGCGCTCAATCTCACGGGCGGGCAGTGTGCAGGGCCGGTTCTCCATATCGATGACCAAGGACGCACCTGATGGGGCCTGAAGCCGCGACGACGGAGGCAAATAGGTGACGTCCGGCATACCCTCGATCACCATCGACGCTCCCACCAGCGCAGGGTCAATCGCCTCCATGCCCATCTCGGCTGCGGTCAGTGCCAGTTCTTCGACACTCAGAACACTCAGCTGACGCACATTACGAATGGTCGTACCTTGAGGATATTGCGATTTCACCCGCACACATGAGGGCCGCGTCGCACCCCGGTGGGCCTCACCCGGAAACCCGTCCAAGGTCGCCTCCACCGCATCAACGGACACCGCGCGCAAACTGGCAGCGCGGTCCGGCACATGGCCCAACCAGACGATCTGCGCCGAAAATGAAGTGGGTTTCAAAGCGGGCATATGACCTCTCTTGTACTGCGCGGGCTTGCCTACACCATGACCCGGTCGTGGCACCAATCAATTGATGTGGCCGCGCTCAAACAGCGGCTGATGGATCAGGCCGCATGACGTATCCGCAAGAACATCCAACGCAAAAGCGGCGGAGCAGCAAACAGACAGCTCCAAAACAGCACCCGGCCCGTGTAGTAATCCAGCAGATACCAGTGCCAGAGCGCCAGAATACCCGCCGGATAGACCCAAAGATGCAGGCGTTTCCACCGACGCCCCATCGCACGCACAGCCCACGCATGCGACGTAACCGCAAGGGCTGCGATCAACGCCAAACTCAGCCAGCCCGTCGCATATTCCAGCAGCCAAAGGTCATGCAGCACCGCATCCAGCCGACCCTCATGCCGCAGATAATGCAGCAGATGGACAACGGCAAAAATCGCACTGACCAAACCGATATGACGACGTTTGCGCAGCAACCAACGCCCCAAAGCCTGTCCGCGACCCAAAAGAGTGATCAGTCGCAATAGCGGTGTGACCGAAATAGCCACGATCAGCCACCTGATGGACCACACCCCGCTGTCATACATCAGCGCTGGATAGTACGCGTCATCCTGCGCCAGCCCCAACAGCGTGTCCCGCCCCAGCCACAGCAGGACGGCGTAAATCAACAAAGTGGAATAAAAGGGGCGCAATGATCTGAACTACATTGGTTTGACCACCCATAAAGAGCCGAAAACGCGGCACTGCGATACCGCACCCACATCAATGTGAAGTCCAAAAACGAAAACGCCCCCCGGGCGCATGGCACCGGGAGGCGTTTTCTTATTTATGTAGCTGGCCGATCAGACAGTGGGTTCAGGCTCCATCCCGCCATCACCCGAAGGTCCGGACTTCTTCTTGGCCTTGGGAATGGCTGTCAGGCTTGGTTTTTTGTCTTCGACCTTGCTGCCACCATCCTCGTCATCCGGCGAGGTTGGGGGCTCGCCGCGCATCACGCGCTCGATCTCTTCACCGGTCAGGGTTTCGTATTCCAGCAGGCCCTGGGCCAGCCGTTCAAATTCGACCTCGTTTTCCTTGATCACCTTCTCGGCCCACTCATATCCGTCCTGGATAAAGCGTTGCACTTCCTGTTCCACCAATTCCTTGGTGTTGGCCGAGACCGAGAACCCGCCTGTGTTGCCGGTATAGCCCTGCGCAGCCTCGGAATAATCAATGTTACCGACCTTGTCGGACATGCCCCATTGCAGCACCATCGCGCGCGCCAGAGCCGAGGCTTGCTGGATGTCGCCCGCAGGTCCGTTCGACACGGAATCCGGCCCGTATTTGTGGATTTCAGCCGCTTTGCCCGCCATCGTCATGGCCAGACGCTGGTGGCATTCGTCCTTGAACATGTTCAGGCGATCCATTTCCGGCAGGCTCATCACCATGCCCAAGGCACCACCGCGCGGAATAATCGTCGCCTTGTAGACGGGGTCGCATTTGGGCAGCTTCATGCCCACAAGCGCGTGCCCGGCCTCGTGATAGGCGGTCATTTCCTTTTGCTCTGGCGTCATCACCATGCTGCGCCGCTCGGGGCCCATCATCACCTTGTCCTTGGCAGATTCAAAGTCGATCATGGTGACAAAGCGACGTCCCACGCGCGCCGCCATCAGCGCGGCCTCGTTCACGAGGTTGGCCAAATCCGCGCCCGAGAAACCGGGCGTGCCGCGCGCGATGATGCGCATATCGACATCGGGCCCAAGTGGCGTCTTGCGGGCATGCACGCCAAGAATCTTTTCGCGACCCTTGATGTCGGGGTTGCCCACGGTGACCTGACGGTCGAACCGACCGGGGCGCAGCAAGGCGGGGTCCAGCACGTCCTTGCGGTTGGTTGCGGCGATGATGATCACACCTTCGTTCGCCTCAAAGCCGTCCATCTCGACAAGCAACTGGTTCAGCGTCTGCTCACGCTCGTCATTGCCGCCGCCATATCCGGCACCCCGGTGGCGGCCTACCGCGTCGATTTCGTCGATGAACACGATGCAGGGCGCATTCTTTTTCGCCTGTTCGAACATGTCGCGCACACGAGACGCCCCCACACCCACGAACATCTCGACAAAGTCGGAGCCGGAGATGGTGAAGAACGGCACACCCGCCTCGCCGGCAACGGCGCGGGCCAGCAAGGTCTTACCAGTGCCCGGAGGGCCGACAAGCAGCGCGCCCTTGGGGATCTTGCCGCCAAGGCGCGAGAATTTCTGTGGGTTGCGCAGGAACTCGACAATCTCGTCCAGCTCATCCTTGGCCTCGTCAATCCCGGCCACGTCGTCAAAGGTCACACGGCCCGATTTTTCCGTCAGCATCTTGGCCTTGGATTTGCCAAAGCCCATCGCGCCACCTTTGCCGCCGCCCTGCATGCGGTTCATAAAATAGACCCAGACGCCGATCAGCAGCAGGAAGGGCAGCAGCGAAACGAGGAAGGTCTGGAAACCAGACTGTTGCTGTTGTTCGGCACGCACCGGAATGTCGTTGGCGATCAGCAGATCGGTCACTTCGGCATCTTCGGGCTTGATCGTCACGAAATCCTCGGTGCCACGGCGGAAACGCACCTGTTCGCCATCCAGCGTCACATTGCTGACCGAGCCGTCCTCGACCGCGTCCACAAATTCGGAATAGCTGATCTCGCGGTTCTGCATGGTGTTGCCCGACCCGCCAAACAGGTTGAACAGCGCCAAAATCAACAGAAACAGAACAACCCAGAAGGCGATATTACGTGCGTTTCCCAAGGAAAGTCTCCTGATACAATCAGCCGTTCAAGCCACAGCTTACGGCGTTCGCTCTTAAGATAGAGATGATGACGCCATGTTCAATGCGATAAAAGTGCGGCGAAAAAGGCATCTTGCCCGCTATCAAGCTCTGCCGTCCAGTCCGGGTCGGTTCCGGTGACCGGAACGGCCATCACCGTTTGATCATACCACACCGACGGCATCGCCGCCATTGCGGCGCGGGGCAGGCCCAGATCACGCCAGCCCTCCACGTCGCTCAGCGCGTCATAACCAAGTGCACGCACTTCGATGTCAGGGTCATCTTCAGGGCCGGATACAAGCCAGCGATCGTCCCATAAATCCCCGACTTCACACACTAAATCCTTGACTGCGTTCAATTCGCGAAACACCCAGACGATATCGTTCTCGACTGTGATCTGACACCCATCAAGCGTCACCGTCTCTGACGCGCGCACCGCCGCCAGCGCATGCGCGACAGACGCACGACGCGGCGCATAGGCACTGCCAGAGGTCCATCGCACCGCATGGATCAGCAACCGGCGGCGGATTTCATCCGGCAGCATCCGAAAACTGCGCAAATCCATGGCCACAACACCGTGACGGATGGTTGCGGTCTCGCGGGCGGCCAGAAATGTCTGCCAATCCAACGCCTCACGGGCCTGGCTCATGTTGTGGGCAACATCAACCAATGTCTCTATGTGCACCCCAAGCGAGCCCAGGACCGTCAGCGCATCACGCACCCGCACCCGCTCAAAATCGGGATTCTCATTGCTTGGGTCCTCGCACCAGCTGAGCTGCGCGGCGGTCAGATATGTGCGCAGGGCCGAGCGTTCGATGCGCAGAAACGGGCGCACCCATGTCACCCCATAGCGCACCCGCCGGGGGGCCATCGCGCTTAGTCCATCGACCCCGGCACCGCGCGCAAGGCGCATGATGAATGTTTCGGCCTGATCATCGGCGGTGTGGCCCAAGGCGATATGGGTAATCCCGTTGCCATAGGCCCAATCCGCCATCAGTTCATATCGCGCGTCGCGGGCGGTCGATTGCAGGTTGCCTTCGCCGCTCCACCCTTTCCAATACTCAACGTGATGGGCGAGATTCCAGCGCGCGCAAAGATCGGTGACCAAGGCGACCTCTTCCTTGGCTTCGGGGCGCAGCCCGTGGTTGACGGTGATCACGCTAAGTTCGGTTCCGGTGCCTTTGACATGCTCGACCAGAGCGGCCAGCAGCGCAACGGAGTCCCCACCGCCAGACACCGCAACGCCAAGGCGTTCAGGGGGGCGGCCCGAAAGCTGCTCGGCAATCGCCTCAAGCAGGGGGGCAAGCATGGATCAACTGCAACCGATATTGCGCATCGCATCCTGTGCATCCGCCACCGACGGAGATGCCGGAAAGCGCGCCCCAACTTCCGCAAGGGTCACACAGGCCTCGGACGTCTGGCCAAGGCGGCCCAAAGCCGCGCCAAGGCGAAACAGCGCCTCCGGGGCGACCGGGCCTTGCTGATCAAGGGTAAAGGCCGACAGGTAGGCGCGCGCGCCCTCGCGCACATCGCCAAGCCCTTCAAGTGCTTCACCGCGACGCAATTCGGCTTCTACCGAGAGGGGGCCACCGGGGTAGGTCTGATTGAAGGTCGCAAACTGGTCTGCGGCGGCGCGAAAGTCACGGGTTGCGAGCGCCTCCTGCGCCCGCTCGAAATCCGCTTGCTCTTGGGTGGCCAGTTGGGTTTCAGGTTGCGGGTTCGGGGTCACAGCCGGGGCCGCAGGGGTTTCGCCCCCGCCCAATGTGGGCGTGTCCCCAAGGGCGGCCACATCGCACCCCGCTTCCAGTTCGCACAGGCGAAACTCTAGATCGCCAATGCGGTTGGTGCCGTCATTCACCACTGATCCGATGCGAAATTCCAGTTCTTCGGTCTTGCCCGTCAGACGCTGCAACTCGGCCTCGATCGTGTTGAGCCGATCCAGTGGGCCGCCTGCAATCACTGCACCAGACGCCCCACCCGTGGTGGACAATTCACGCTTCAGCTTTTGCACTTCGACAAACAGGACGGTCAATTCCTGACGGATATCGCCAAGGGTCTGGTCCTGCGCGGCCACCGGGCCACACAGACCCAAAGCCATAATCGAGACTGCAAAATACCGGATCATTTCAAACGCCTTCTTAACTTGTCAGACCACCGGCCAGCACTGTAACCGCACGGCGGTTCTTGGCATAGCAGGCTTCGTCCGAGCAGACCTCAATCGGGCGCTCTTTACCATAGCTGACAACCTGCAAACGGCTGGCTTGGACGCCCTGACCCACAAGATAGGCGCGGGCCGCATCGGCGCGACGTGCCCCAAGCGCGAGGTTGTATTCGCGGGTGCCCTGTTCGTCAGCGTGGCCTTCGATCACGGCTGTATAATCGGCGTTCTGCAACAGCCAGACGGCCTGTGCGTCAAGGGTCGCGCGGCCTTCGGGGCTGATGCTGGACTGATCCACCGCAAACAGAACACGGTCTCCAACGGCCTGCTGGAAATACGCGGGCGAGGCTGGGTCAGACGCACTGCCCGCGCCCCCTGCCCCGGCACCATTGGCAAACGGATCTGCCCCCGCCTCGCCGCCGTTGCCGAACCGGTCAGGGTTGGTACAGGCCGCAAGGCTCAGTGCGGCGCACATCATAACAATCGAAAATTTCAGTTTCATGGGCTCGGGCCTCTCTCAGGGGTTTGCCATTTCTTGGTCTTTTTTCATCTTCTATCACGAAAGCAAGCGCATGAAAACGCACGCTATCGCTGCAAGGGGCCCCAGCTTGGGTCTGACCCGCCATCAGGTGTGCGCACAGGGCGCAGGTTGCGCCCGGTAATGTCCACCGAATAAAGCGTCGAGCGGCCCGTGGCCCCCTGGGTTTCGCGGGCAAACATGATCACGCGCCCATTGGGCGACCATGTGGGCCCTTCATCAAGGAACGAGGCGGTCAGCAGGCGTTCTTCGGACCCATCGGTACGCATCACCCCGATATGAAAGCGGCCCTTGGACTGTTTGGTGAAGGCCACCAGATCACCGCGCGGCGACCACACGGGCGTCCCATAGCGCCCCTCGCCGAACGAGATGCGGCGCGCCTCGCCTCCACTGGCGGGCATGACATAAAGCTGCTGCGTGCCCGAACGGTCGCTTTCGAACACGATCTGCGTACCATCAGGGTTGAAACTGGGCGCAGTTTCGATGGACGGCGCACTCGTCAGACGCGTGGCCGCACCGCTGTTGATGTCCATCGAGAAGATGTCGGTATTGCTGCCCTGAGACAGCGAATAGACCACTGTCTGCCCGTTGGGGGCAAAGCGGGGCGCAAAGCTCATCGTGCCGGGCTGGCTTTCGAGCACGCGACGCTGCACGCTGCCCACATCCAGCACGTAGATGCGCGGAAAGCCCGTCTCGTAGCTGGTATAAAGCACGCGGTCCCCGCTTGCCGAAAAGCGCGGGGCAAGAACGATGGACTCCGAGCCGGTGAGGTACTGCACATTGGCCCCGTCATAATCCATGACCGCAAGCCGCTTGCGCCGGTCCGCCTTGGGGCCGGTTTCGCTGACATAGACGACGCGGCTGTCGAAATAGCCCGTCTCGCCCGTGATCCGGCTATAGACGACATCCGCCACCTTGTGCGCGATGCGCCGCCAGCCGTCCGTGGTGCCTGCAAATTGCAGCCCGTCGCCAAGTTCTGCACCGGAAAACACATCATAGAGGCGGAACTTCACATTGATCTGGTCGCCATTGACGCTGACCGCCCCCGTGACAAGCGCCTGGGCGTTGATCGCCTTCCAGTCGGCATATTGCACGGGCGCGCCAAAGTCGGAGACCTGGCTGATGAACGCGCTGCTTGGCAATTCGCGGAACAGGCCGGTGCCCGTCAGGTCGGCCGCAATCACGCGGGCCAGTTGCGCGCCCATCTCGGCGCTGCCTTCGGTTTCGGGCACCAGATTGGGCACGGCCACGGGCAAGGGTTCGATAACCCCTTCGGTGATTTCAATCCGCAAGGGGCCATCCTGGGCCAGAACGGGGGCGGCGATCAGCGCCGCAAGAAGGCAAAGCAGTCGAACCATCATTTGATACGCATCCTTTCGGGATTGAACGTCATCTCGATTTCTTTCCATTGGCCGTATTTTTCAACCGGCAAATTGTAACCATCACGGGTGCAGCGAATGATTGCGCGGCGCGCAGCCTCAAAGGCCTGATTGGCCGCCGCAGTCGATCCGCCCGAACTCGACACCAGACGGATCGAGGATGTAACGGGCTTTGAGTCCTGTGTCATGTCCACGGCAACAACAACGGTGGTCATCAATGCCTCGGATGACAGGGACCCCACGTTCCAGCAATTCGAGACCGCCACGCGCAACGCATCCTTTTCGCCAGCCGACAGGGGCGGGCCTTGCGGCACCTCGTCCTCCCCACCACCCAACGCCTCAGCGAGCGCGTCGTTCACCGCATTGTCTGTCGGCGTTGGGGTCGGCGTCGGTGCGGGCGTTGGGGCCTCAACGGTTTCGGTCGGGGGCGAGGGGCGGCGCGCGGGCGGGCGCGGCGAGGATGTGGGCGCGCCCGCAGGCTCTTCAGCTTCGGTCACGATTTCGGTGGCGGCCTCTTCGGGGGCGGTCGCCTCCTGCTCTTCGGCCACGGTTTCGCCAGCCTCGTCCTGCGCGACCGCCTCTTGCTCCACCTCGTCAGGGGCGGCTTCGGGATCGGGGGGCTGCACAGCCTCGGGGGCCACACGCTCGGACGGGCGCGGCACGGCGCGCGGTGACACCTCGGGCGCGATCACGGCTTGCTGTTCCGGTTGGGGCTGCACAGGGGGTGCGTCAGCAATCTCGGGCTCGGGTTCTGGTGCCGGGGGTTCGGGGATAACTTCGGGCTCCGGCTCGGGTGCGGGTTCGGGGGGGTCGGTTACCACAACCTCGTCCGGGGCAGGCGTTTCGACCGGGTCCGGTTCAACCTCGGGCTGGACGGGCAGGGCGACCTCGGTTCCGGTTTCAGGCTGCGGCCCCGCAAACAGCGCGTCAAACGCATCCGTGGAGATCACCGACACTTCGGTCACTTCAAAGGGCAACGGTTCGGACCGGAAGACACCGCCAAACAGCACCCATCCAATCAGCCCTGCATGTCCGATCCCTGATATGACCTGCCCGGTGTTCACGACCTACTGGCCTTCGTCGTCCAAAGTCGGGCCGCCAATGTCGGTCACCAGACCAATGTTGGCAAATCCACCCGCGTTGAGGGCACCCATCACTTCCATCACCTGTGCATAGGGCACGGCCCCGTCGGCGCGCAGGAAAACGCGGTCACTGGAACGCTCGGCGGCGATCCCGCGCAGGCGGCCAATCAACTGATCGCGGGCCACGGCTGTGGTCTGGATCTGAATCTCGCCGCCCGCAGTGACGGTCACGGTCAGCGGCTCCTCCTGATCGGCGGGCAGAGCGCCCGCAGCCGTCTTGGGCAACTCGACGGGAACGCCAACGGTCAGCAAGGGGGCGGCCACCATGAAGATGATCAGCAGTACCAGCATCACATCGACAAACGGGGTCACGTTGATTTCGGCCATGGGGCGCGTACGGCTGCGCCCCCGGCCCCGACGCCCTTCCTTCTGAACGACACCTGCGCCCATGGCTAGCTGTCCAACTGACGGCTGAGGATGGTGGCGAACTCGTCCGAGAACGCCTCGTAACCGGCAATGATGCGATCACTGTCCGCACTCAACTTGTTGTAGAAAATAACCGCCGGAATGGCCGCGAGCAGACCCAGACCCGTGGCAAGCAGCGCCTCGGCAATACCGGGGGCGACGACGGCAAGGTTGGTGTTCTGCTGTTCTGCAATCTCGATAAAGGCGTTCATAATGCCGATGACGGTGCCAAACAGCCCGATAAAGGGGGCCGACGAGCCAACGGTGGCCAGCACGGTCAATCCGCCTTGCAGGCTTTCGGCCTGTTTGGTGATGGCCACATCCATGGAGCGGTCGATGCGGCTGGTCGCACCAGCAATCAGCGCGCCATCCTCGCGGTGCGAGCGTTGCCATTCGATCATTCCGGACGCGAATACCTTTTCAGAGGCCCCGCGCGGTTCCGGGCCGATCTGGTCGAACAGCGCATCCAGCGGCTCGCCAGACCAGAACGCGCGATCAAAGCGCGCCGCCTCGGATCGCGCGCGGCGATACATGATCAGTTTTTGAATGATGATGCCCCATGCCCAGAACGATGCAACGATCAACATGATCATCACCAGTTTCACGGTCAGGGTGGCACGTGCGAAAAGCGCCCACATCGAGAAATCAACCTCGTGCGCCAACGCCAGGGTGTCTGCTTCCATCTGCCTGCTCTTTGTTATGGGCCATTTTGCAGCCCTTATTGCGCTTCACCATAGGGGAACGCATCGGGGAAATCTATCACTTCGGCGTCATTTCCGCCTTATTTCGTGCGCATTGCGCGGATTTCCGCAGGAAGCCGGGTGGGTTTTCCGGCTGTTGTCATGCACGCGGCGATGACATGTGCGCGAAAAATAGGACGGCCTGCAACCTGCACTTCCTGGTCAAACACCCACCGCACGGGGCTGGTCGGCGCATGGGTGGTCACAACCTCAAGCCGGTCCCCAAGACGCGCTGCCCCCAGATAATCCGCCTCGACCCGGGTAATCACGAACACAAGGTCGCGGGCGCGCATCGCATTTTGATCCACGCCGATCTCTTCCACAATGGTTGAACGGGCGCGTTCGATGAACTTGAGGTAGTTGGCGTAATAGACCACCCCGGCCATGTCGGTATCTTCGTAAAACACAGTGATGGGAAAATGATGCGGGGTCATGGCGGGCCTGTCTCGGGGTCTGGTGTCTGGCTTGCATAGATCACGGCTTGTTGCGCTCTCGCAAGGGCCTGCGCCGCCCCTGCCCCGGTTCCTGCCGATCCATGCCTTTGCCCAAATGGTGCTTTGCGCTGGCCCTCAGCCGCGCTACCTTCACTGCAAAACAAATGAGCAGAGATTTCAAAATGACCCTGACACGCAGAACCGCACTGCTTGGCCTTGGCGCAATCAGCCTGTCGGCCTGCACCACCCCCCTGTCCACGCCCGCCTTGGGCACAGCGAGCACGCGTTCGACCACGCTGCCCGCCGATCTGCGCCCCGTACCCAACGCGGCCTATGACGCGTGGGTGACCAGCTTTCGCAGCCGCGCCGCCAGCGCCGGTATCTCGCAAGCGACCCTTGATGCCGGATTTCGTGGCACAGGCTACCTGCCCGGCGTCGTCAGGCGGGACCGCAACCAGACCGAATTCACCCGCACGCTCGAAGACTACCTTGCCATCGCCGCCTCCGACGAGCGGGTCAGCAAGGGGCGGGCCGCCTTTGCGCGCCACCGCGCGACATTACAGGCGGTCGAGGCGCGCTACGGCGTTCCGGCCAATATCGTCACCGCGATCTGGGGGCTCGAGAGCTTCTTTGGCGAACGGCGCGGCAATGTACCCGTGATCTCGGCCACATCCACGCTGGCCTTTGACGGGCGGCGCGGCGCATTCTTCGAAAAGCAACTGATCGCGGCACTGAAGATCCTGCAATCGGGGGATACCACACCGGCGCAACTTGTCGGATCATGGGCGGGGGCGATGGGGCACACGCAGTTCATCCCCACCTCTTATCAGGCCTTTGCGGTCGATTTCACCGGGGATGGGCGACGCGACATCTGGTCGGATGATCCGACCGACAGCCTTGGCTCGACAGCGGCCTATCTGCAACGCAATGGCTGGACACGCGGGCTGAAATGGGGCGGCGAAGTGGGTCAGGGCGCGCCATCCGGGTCGATAATCCAACCTCAACCGGGCGGGCCACGGTTCGCAGTCACCTCCAACTTCCGGGTGATCAAACGCTACAACAACTCGGACGCC
This sequence comes from uncultured Tateyamaria sp., assembly GCF_947497045.1. Taxonomy (GTDB): domain Bacteria; phylum Pseudomonadota; class Alphaproteobacteria; order Rhodobacterales; family Rhodobacteraceae; genus Tateyamaria. The sequence goes on from NZ_CANMEU010000009.1 coordinate 90,920, forward strand.
TACGCGATCGGGGTCGGACATCTGGCGGACCGAATCGCAGGGGGCGGGCCAATTCAGGGCAGCTTCCCGCCCGACAGATTCGGGCTGACCAAAGACGACCGTGTGGCCCTACAGACACGGCTCAATGCGCGCGGGTTCGATGCTGGCAAGCCGGACGGGGTGATCGGATCGGGCAGCCGCAGCGCCATCTCGGCCTATCAGACGAGCATCGGACAGCCTGCAACGGGCGATCCCTCCCCGGCGCTGCTGCGCACGTTGGGCGGCTAGATCAAGACACCTGCCCGACGCGCGCGCTCAGGCGCAGCGCATGGGCGGCATCCTGCGCCGCAACCGGCATGGCCGGGTCATAGGCGGCGCGGATCAACGCCGCGATATCAGGGCGCAAAACTGTCGTCTCTCCCGCCACCGCCAAGGGGGAGCGGTCGCGAAACGCCATATCCGACCACAGCAAGAACGACTGCACTACCTGACTGAGCGCAAGGGTCTCCGCCGGAACCCCGCTCAGATGCGCATCCATCCGCAGAAACACGAAACAGGCCTTGATCGCGCCCGCCTCATCAAAGCGAAAGACGCGGTATTGGTTCGCCTGCGCCGCCTGCAGGCGCTCCACCAGCGGACCAAGGTCCGGCACAAGGCGATCCAGATCAGGCACCGCCAGCAACTCAGCCCAATCACTGAAAAAGAACCACATGAAGTTCGATCCCAGTTCCGGGTCCGTCTCGGCAGTGAGATGGCCTGCCAACTGGCACACGGCCTCAATCGCGCCCTTCACGACGCTCAACGTCTCGTCCTGCACACCAAAGACCACCGGAGCCAGCGGACGGCCCCATCGGGCAAACACGTAATCCCCGGACTCGCGGCGAAACAGGGCCTCGATCTGCTCAAGCTCCATCACGTCCCCTCTTCATTGTTCCAAAAAATTCGGAGAGCCCTAGGGGCCGGCCCCTCGGTCCCGTATGTCAGTCAAACAAATCGCCCCCGGATTTGGGCGGTTCGAGGCCCAGATGACGCCAGGCCCGCGGCGCGAGCATCCGGCCACGCGGGGTGCGCTGGATCAGGCCCTGCTGCAACAGATAGGGCTCGATCACTTCCTCCAGCGCATCGCGGCTTTCGCTGAGGGCCGCGCTGAGCGTTTCGACCCCAACCGGGCCACCGCCATAGTGCTCGGCTATTAACGACAGATAGCGCCGATCCGCGCCATCCAGCCCCAGATGATCAACGCCAAGCCGGGTCAGGGCCGCATCCGCCAGTGCCTGGGTCACACGGCCATCGCCATCGACCACCGCAAAGTCCACGACCCGACGCAACAGACGGCCCGCGATACGGGGCGTGCCCCGGGCGCGGCGGGCAATCTCGCGCGCACCGCCTTCATCCGCGGGGGCCCCCAGTTTGCGGGCATTGCGCTCGACAATGCTGAACAACTCGTCCTCGGTGTAAAATTGCAGCCGTGTCGGAATCCCAAAGCGGTCGCGCAGCGGCGTCGTCAACAGACCCATCCGCGTGGTCGCCCCCACCAGCGTAAAGGGCTGCAATTCGATGCGCACGGTGCGGGCCGCCGGGCCTTCGCCGATCACAAGGTCCAGTTCAAAATCCTCAAGGGCGGGATAAAGAACCTCTTCGACGACCGGGTTCAGGCGATGGATTTCATCGATAAACAACACATCACGCGCTTCAAGGTTGGTCAGGATCGCAGCCAGATCGCCCGCCTTGGCCAGCACAGGGCCTGAGGTCATGCGAAAGTTCACCCCCAACTCACGCGCCATGATCTGGGCCAGCGTCGTCTTGCCCAAACCGGGGGGGCCGTGAAACAGGGTGTGGTCCATCGCCTCTTCGCGCTGGCGGGCCGACTGGATAAAGACGCGCAGATTTGCACGGGCCTCGGCCTGCCCGACGAAATCCTCAAGCATTTGAGGACGCAGGGCGCGATCAAAGCCGCCGGCCTCGTCCTCGGGCAAGGGGGCGGGGCGCAATGTCGGGTCGGAAGCGTCAGTCATGCGTCATCTTTCATCAGGCACCCATGATACGGTGCCCATTGTAAGGCGGAGGTGTCCTGCGCCATCCCTACCCTTTCGGGGCCAGCAGTTTCAACGCAGCACGGATCAGCGCGGGCGTCTCTGCCTCTGGCGCGTCACCCGCCGCCTGCGCCACAGCCGCAGCCGCATCCGACGGGCCATAGCCCAGATTGCCCAGGGCCGACAGCGCATCCGCCTGCGCGGTGGACGGCGCGGCCTGAACAGGCACGGGTTCGATCACCTGCGTCTCGTCGGCAGGGACCTCGCCCAAGGCCTGTGCCACCGTGCCGCCCATCGCCATGACACTGGGGGCCTTGTCCTTGAGATCCAGCACGATGCGCTGCGCGATCTTGGGGCCAATGCCCTTGGCCGCCTTCACCGCGCTCCAGTCCCCAAGGGCAATCGCACGGCTGACCCCGTCAGTGCCAAGCGTGCCAAGGATCGCCAGCGCGGCCTTTGCACCAACGCCCTGCACCGACATCAGCAAGCGATGCCATTCCTTCTCGGCAAGGGTCGGAAACCCGAACAACTGCATCAGATCCTCACGCACCACGAGGTCCGTAAACAAGGCACAGGGTTGACCGACGCCGGCCAACCCCGCCATGGTGCGTTCCGAGCAATACACGAGATAACCCACACCGCGCACGTCGATCAGGACATGATCCGCCGCGCGGTAATCGATCCGGCCCGTCAGCTTGCCAATCACGCGCGCGCCCTCGCCCGGGCATCCGCACGGGCCACCGCTGCGGCAAGCCCGCCTGTCGGTGCCGCAACGGCCACCTGCCGTCCGGCACCGTGATGTGCGTGACAAATCGCAATCGCCAAGGCATCCGCCGCATCGGCGCCCGCAATTTCAACACCGGGCAATTGAACGCGCACCATATGCGCGATCTGGGCCTTGTCGGCATGGCCCACACCCACCACCGTCTTTTTCACAGCATTCGGAGCATATTCGCCCACCGCCAATCCGGCCCGAGCCGGGGCCAGCATCGCAATGCCGCGCGCCTGACCCAGTTTGAGAGTGCCGGCCCCATCCTTGTTCACAAAGGTCTGCTCGACTGCCGCCGCCTCGGGCGCATATTGGGTTATAACGGCACTCAGTTGGTCAAACAGGCTGAGCAGGCGCAGAGACAGATCATCGCCGGTGGAGTGGCAAATGCCGTTGGCCACATGGCGCAGACGTGGGCCATCCACCGCAATGATGCCCCAGCCCATGTGCCGCAAACCCGGATCAATTCCTAAAATGCGCATGATATCCTGCCCTATTGCCCACGTTTGTGGATTTTTTACCGCACTAGCACGAAAGGCGAACATCCGCCAAGGGTTAACCGCACCATGTCCGTTTGCGACATGCGCTGTTCGGGCCGCGACCAAGGCCCAATCCCGGGCAACAAAAGCGCCATCCGAAGGTCGAAAATCGACAAGGTTGCACCAAGGTTTTCACATTACATTACCGTAGGTTAACCATGAATTTCGTCATGCAGAAAACGCATAGCACGTATGATATTTCGCCGCTTGTCGCGCGTCCTCAACCTGCCTAAATGCCCAGCACATCGCCGAATGTTTCGGCACAAGAACACAAACCAAAGGACTGCTGAAATGGCTGCTTTCGACACAACCCGCCCCGTATATGGCGCTGCTCCGGTAGCAGGCCAAGTGCGTGGATATTTCTCACAGCTCGTCGCGCAAGTCGTGGCCTGGAACGATGCCCGCGTTACCCGCAATGCGCTGTTGTCGCTGACCGACCGTGAACTGGACGATATCGGGCTGAGCCGCGCTGATATCGAGGACGTTGCTCAGAACCGCTGAACCTTTCGCCGCCTTGGGCGGGAAAGATGTCCGGGAACGGATAAAAGCCGCGCCGCCCATCCGGGCCACGCGGCTTTTTCACGTCTGGTGCAGGCGTTAGCGGGTGATTGGTTCGATATAGCGGGCAATAACTTGCGTGACGGGGTCGGCGTGCATGATCCATGCGCCCCCCTGTTCCAGCAATGTGCCCTCGGCCAGTTTGGCAATCCTCTGCGTGTAGGTGCTCTCACCCAATGCGGCGAACATGAACGCCTTGAAGACAAGGAACCCAACAATAAACAGGACCATCCCTTTGACCGGGATAAACCGGGTTGGGTTGCGCCGTTTGGGGGTCACAACGATCAGACCGTCGTGACGCACCTTTGAGGTGTACCCATTGCTCATCGCAACATGCTTGCGCCCAAGGACGCTCAACCGTTTGCGGAAATCTACTTGTGTCTCAACCATGGCAGTCTCGTTAACCTTCGAAACGGCCCCCACCAGCTTCAAGTCACAAGATGTACTCAAATTGTGGCAAAATCTGGGCAATTGCGGCAAATGCGCGATAAATGCAGATCGAATTACGGCTTTTTCTGTAAGGTGAGTGTCGTCCATTCACCAATCTCTTCGCGGGCATGGATATTGTTTCCAGCCTCGGCATAAACGGCTGCGACCTCGTCCGCCTGTTCATTCAGAATCCCGGACAGAATCGCATACCCCCGAGGCATCAGGCGTGCCGTCAGGTCCGGTGCCAGAGCAATCAGCGGCCCCTTGAGGATGTTGGCAAAGATCAGATCGAAGGGACCCGCAAGCGCGTCGTGATCAAAGCCCGCCGCCTCGACCACCTGCACCCGATCCCCCATGTCATTGGCCGCCAGATTGGCCTCGGCCACCTCGACCGCCTGAATGTCGATATCGCTGGCCAGCACGGGGGCGTCCCAGATGGATGCCGCCCCCATCGCCAGCACCGCGGTGCCGCAGCCGATATCGACCACGCTTTGTCCAACGAACCCATCGGTTGCCAGCCGGTCCAGCGCCCGAAGGCAGCCCAGGGTCGTGCCGTGATGACCGGTGCCAAACGCCATCGCCGCCTCGATCAGCAGCGGGTGTTTGCCGCTTGGCACCTTGTCCGCGTCATGGCTGCCATATACGAAAAAGCGTCCCGCCTCGACCGGAGCCAGTTCGCGTTTCACATGGGCCACCCAGTCGGTTTCGGGCAGTTCGGAAACAATGAACGGTTTGGCCCCCATCGCGGTGGAGAGCAGCAACAGGGCAGTGTCGTCCGGGGCTTCGGTGAAATAGGCTCCGACCTCCCACAGGCCCGAGCCGTCTTCGACTTCGAACACCCCGATCCCGGTCGGTTCGGGGGCGAGGTTTTCAAGCGCGCGCCCAAGCGCCTCGGCGGCGGGTTTTCCGGGCAAAGTGGTCAGGGCAGTCCATGTGGGCATCAGCGTCTCCGGAATCTGTCGGCATTGGGCCAGGGGCGGCTTGGGGGCGGTGTCACATCGGTTTCCGGCCCCAGATGCGCCACATACCGCCAGCCCCATGCGGCGGCAAGGGTGCCCATAAATGCGCCTGCCAGTGCCTGCCCATAGATCACGCCCACCGCACCGAAGCCCGCAGCGAGCGAGGCCGCCGCCGGCCAGCTCAGCACCCCGTCCTTGACCCAGCCAAGCACCGCCGACCGGGTCGGTTTCCCGAGGGTGTTGAAGGCCGCATTGGCCACGAACAGCGCCCCGATAAAGATGAAACCGCCCGCTCCCACCGTGGTGAAGGCGCGCAGCACCGCCGCCCCCTGCCCGCTTAACCCGAAGGCGTCGATCACAAGCGGCGTCACGGTCCACAGAATACCCCAGGCCGCCAGCGTGTAGAGCGCACAAAAGATCAGCGCATCGCGATAGGTGCTGCGCAGCCGGTCGTATTGCCCGGCTCCGAAATTTTGCCCAAATATGCCGCCGATAGCACCGGACAGCGCAAAGATGCCGCCAAAGGCCAGCACCGTGAGACGGCCCACAACCGCCCAGGCCGCCACCGCATCATCACCGAAACGCGCCATCACGATGGTCAGGAAATAGTTGCCCGTTGGCGTGGCCAGCTGCGTGGCGATGGCGGGCAAGGCCACAACCATATAGGGCGCGAAAGTGACACGCGCACCCGCGATGGTGGGCCGCGCAATCAATCCCAACTGGCGCACGGCAAAGTACAGCGCCATGCCCATCAGGCACAGCCGGAACAGCACAAGCCCAAGTGCAGCCCCGTCGATCCCCATGCCCCACCAGAAGATGAAGATCGGGTCGAGCACCATCAGCAGCGCCCCCGAACTCAGCGTGACATACATCGCCTTGGCCCCGTAGCCCTCGGCGCGCAGCACCCCCGAGGCCACAAGCCCGATGGCCATGGGCACCAGCGAAGGCATAGTCTGGGCGAGATACCGCGCCGCGATGCGGGCCGTTTCCCCCTGCGCACCCGCCAGGGCAAGCAACTCGTGGCGCGCCAGGATCACAACCAGCGCCATGGCAGCCTGCATCAGCGCGGCAATCGCGATAGCCGCCCCCGCCTGATCGCGGGCCGCGGTGCGATCCCCCTCGCCGATCCGGCGCGATACGAGGGCCGTGGCCGCGATCATCAGCCCCACCCCGGACGAGATCGAAAAGAACTGAATCACATAGGCAAAGCCGATGGCCGCCACCAGCTGCGGATCGCCCAATTGCGAAATCCACAGCAGGTTCGCCGCATCGACCAGAAACACAAAGGTGATGCCGAACGCGCCCGTGGCCGTCATGCGCACCACATGGCCCATGGTCGAGCCGGTCAGAAAGCGCCCCTTTGCCATGTTATTCGGCAGGGGTTGCGGCGGGCGTGACGAAGCGGGTCTCGTATCCCGGCACCGGGTGACGCGGGATCATCAGCGCCAGCGTCAGTGAGATGGCGGCCATGCCCGCCGCCAGCAGAAAGACGGCACCGGGCGAGACGAGCCACAGCAACCCCAAAGGCAACGGCAGGCCCACGGCCGCGATATGGTTGATGGTGAAGGCCGCGGCCGCGGTGGGTGCGATATCCTGTGGGTCGGCAATTTTCTGAAAGTAGGTTTTCAGCGCCAGCGCCAGTCCGAAAAAGATGTGGTCAAGCACATAAAGCGTGGCCGCAACCACGATCCCCCAGCCCAGAAAATAGACCCCGCCATAGGCCAGAAACACCAGCACGAGGCCCGTGTATTCAAAGGCCAGCGCCTTGCGTTCGCCATAGACCTGCACGATGCGCCCCAAAAGCGGGGCCACCAGAATGTTGATCATCAGGTTGATCAGATAAAGTGCTGTGAGTTCATGCACCTGAAAGCCGAATTTCTCGACCATCATAAACCCCGCAAAGACCATGAAGATCTGGCGCCGCGCACCGGACATGAATTGCAAGGCATAATAAAGCCAATAGCGTTTGCGCAGCACAAATGTTTTGAGTTGCGGGGTCGGGGCCTCGAATTGCGGATAGGCAATCATCGCAAAGACGGCGATGGCGGCCGTGATCACGCCGCCCACCATGTAGACGGTGTTGTAGGTCAGACCCAACGGCTCCCACAGCAGCATGATCACCGAATAGACGAGGAAGGTCACGGTAAACCCCGCCGACATTAGCCAGCCGAGCATTTGGGGCGCGCGCTCTTTCCCGATCCATTGCAATTGCAGGGACTGGTTGACCGTTTCATAGTAGTGAAAGCCAACCGAGCTGATGAAGGTCAGGATCAGAATACCGGTCAGTTCGGGGAATTTTGCGGTCACAGCCGTCCCGAGCCCCAGCATTACAAGCGAGATCAGCCCTAGCACCTGTTCGCGCATGAACATGATCACCACGATCACCCCCACCGCCAGAAAACCCGGAATTTCACGGATCGCGTGCAGCAGCCCGATGTCGGCCCCGTCAAAATCCGCAGCCTCAACCACAAAGTTGTTCAGCAGCGCCAGCCAAACCGAAAACCCGATCGGCATCGCAAAGGCCATCAGAAACAGCAATGCGATGGGGCGACGCCACGCAGGCAGTTGGCGTGCATCGGCAAGGGGGACAAGACGGGCCATGGGTCTGCTCTACGCCTTTTGGGGCAGTCTGGCGAGTGGCGATATCTGCGCAGTACATGTGCACGCCAACCGGGCGCGTGTGACTGAGGTCGGTGCCTCCGGCGGAGGTATCTTTGGTGAAAGGAAGTTGGGAGTTCTGCGCAAGGATCGGGTTGAGTGTTGGTGCGATCTTGCCTGATAGTGGTGTCCATGAAGCTGCGCGATATCCAGACTCAATTCGGGGCACTGACCCTGACCGAAGACAAGGGCGCGATTGTACGTCTGAGTTGGGGGGTGTCGGGATCCAAGGAACGCTCGGACGTGCTGGATGCGGCGGCCCGGCAATTGGCCGAATATGATGCAGGCACCCGCGAGCAGTTTGATTTGCCCCTGGCTGTGGGGGGATCACAGTTGCAGCGCGATGTGTGTACAGCGATGTCTGCGATTCCGTTTGGATATACGGTGACTTATGGCGATATCGCCAAGGAGTTGGGCGTGCCCGCCCAGGCAATCGGTCAGGCCTGCGGCGGCAATCCCATTCCGATCATCATTCCCTGCCACCGTGTGATGGGCGCAAAAGGTCTGACCGGGTTTTCGGGGGCGGGCGGCGTTGAAACCAAGGTCGCCCTGCTGCGCCATGAGCGTGCGGGCGGCTATCTGATCTAGCGCGCGGTAGGGATCAATTGCTGGGCCAGCCCCGCAAACACCAGATAGACCGACGTGATCACCAGCCCCCAATGCGCCCAGCTTTCGGGATGGAAATCGACCCACGCGGCCCAACCGGCAAAGAACGTCCAGGCCAGGGCCATCGGCAATGTCAGCATCCGCCAGCGTTCCGTACGCACGGGGTGCACAAACTTGATCGGCAGGAACATCCCCACCGCCAGCACACTGACCAGTGCAAGACTGACCCAGAAATTGGGTTCCAGCGCAAAGATAACCAGGACCACCATATTCCAGCATCCCGGAAAGCCAGAGAATGAATTGTCCTTTGTTTTCATGCGGGTGTCCGCAAAGTACATGGCCGAGGCAAAGGTGATCAGGATGATTGCGACCCAGCCTGTCCAGCCCGCCATCAGCCCCGATGCAAACAGTGCAAAGGCGGGAATGAACACATAGGTCAGGTAGTCGATGATCAGATCGAGCAGCACGCCATCAAATTCCGGCGCGTTGGTTTTCACATCATATTTGCGTGCAAGCGGTCCATCGATCCCGTCCACAAAGAAAGCCACCACCAGCCACAGGAACATCAAATCCCATTTGGCTTGTACTGCCGCCAGCATGGCCAGCATCGCAAATACGGCACCTGTGGCGGTCAATAAGTGAACGGCAAGTGCGCGCATCTGAACAGTCATGGTGCCCTCATTATCTATCTGAGGCAGGCTTGCAAATGCAAAACCGCGCCGAAGGTGCACCCGGCGCGGCTGTGTCTCGCAGTAAAAGAGGGTTTATTGCCCCAGACGGACCTCTGGGACCGGATAGCCCAGAAAATCCTGTGCTTCCCATCCGGCATGGCAGTCATGGCAGAAGGATTGCTTGATCTTCATCACCTTGCCGTTGGGTTGCAGGCCCGCATAGAGCCAGCCTGCCGTATCAGGGGCCTCGTCCAAGCCCACTTTGGTCATAATAAAGAGCGGCCCCGGGCGCGCGGCCTTTTTCTTGATCGACACGGTGATCGATTCCTTGGCCAGCACGGACCCGATCGGCATTTCAACGCCTTCTTCCTCGAACTTGAGGTACTGTTCGGCGGCCACATCATTGGCATATGTGTTCAACAGCCGGTTGCCATGCGGTCCGGCCACGGCAGGACGCGATGCGGTGGCAGCCCAACTGCGATAGTTGGTCGCGATTTCGTCGCCCTCTTTGGCATAGCCCGTGGCCATCTTTTCCTGAAGGCATTCGTAAAGGCCATCGATCTGCGCTTCGGTCAGATCAAAGGCATCCTCGACGGTGATAGCGGTGCAGTCCTGGGCGCTTGCAGCCCCTGCTGTCAGCGTCAACGCTGCGGCCATCGCAAATTTACGGATCATATGGTATCCCCTAGATAGTGGTGTGGTGTCCCGAATGTGCGGTGGAATACCGCGGTTCACCTCTGCCACAGACGGGGACAAATGGCGCATCACCTTGATGCACGTTTACGTGAGTGCGCCACGCGCGCGCAGGCCGCGTGCGCCCTATGCCTTGGCCCTATGCCTTGGGATGGGCACGGGCGTAGACATCCATCAGCCGGGCGGTGTCCACAGCCGTGTAGGCCTGGGTTGTGGACAGTGAGGCATGCCCCAGAAGTTCCTGGATCGCGCGCAGATCGCCGCCCGCGTTCAGCAGATGCGTGGCAAAGCTGTGGCGCATCGCGTGGGGTGTGGCCGAGGCGGGCAGCCCCAGTTGCATCCGCGCGGATGCCATCGCCTTCTGAATGGCGCGCGGGGCCAAGGCTCCGCCCCGGATTGCCCGGAACAAGGGCCCGTCATCCGGCAAATCGTAAGGGCAGCCCGCGATATAGGCGTCAACGGCCTGCCGGGCGGCGTCGATCACCGGCACGATCCGTTCCTTGCCACCCTTGCCGGTGATCCGCATCACTTGGGGCAGCGGTGCATCCGAGCCTTGCAGGCTCAGCGCTTCGGATATGCGCAACCCGCAGCCCCAGAGCAAGGTCAGCACAGCCGTGTCGCGCAGGCCCACCCATGGTTGCGTGGATTGCAGCGGCGCGATCTCAAGCAAATCGCGCGCCGCCTCTTCGGCCAGCGGGCGGGGCAGCTTCTTGGTGAACTTGGGCGCGCGGGTGCTGAGGACTGCTGTCGGCTCAAACCCTTCACGCTGGCTGAGCCATTTGTAAAACGCCTTGACCGCGGACAGCTTGCGCGCCAGCGAGCGTGGCCCCACCTCGCCGGACCGCGTACGCGCCATCCATGCCCGCATGTCTCGTGTCGTGATTCGCGCCAGCGCGCCAAGGCCCTGGGTCTGGCCCGAATGGTCGGTCATAAAGGTCAGAAATTCGGTGATATCGCCGCCATAGGCCAGTACCGTGTTGTCCGCCGCCCCTTTGATACTGCGCTGATGCGCCAGAAACGTCTCCAGCGCGTCGCGGGCAGCAGCGGATATCAGGCTCATCCCAACCAGCGCCGCATGGCCCGTTCAAACACGCCTGCGAAAAAGGCCAGCAAGTCCGTGCCCTGTTGAGGGCCAAACATGTGCGGGTCTTCGGCCCCCATGACCAGCAGGCCCGGCAAACGCCCATCACCAAAGTCGAGCTTGAGGCAGGCCTCGGACCGGATCCAGCTGCCGTCATTGCCATAAACGGCCGTATCGGCATCCTGCACCTGGCGCAAAGTGACCTGGCGCACCGCACCACCACGCCCTTGGGTCAGGTAGTCATCGATAAAGCCTGGCTCAACAGCCGTAAGCACATCGCCGAGGCGTTTCACAGCCGGATCATTGTCGTTCTGCACCGATTCAAGCAGCAGCTTGACCGCATCGACCCGCAGGATTTCGGCCACTTCGCCGCCCAGATCGCGCAAGAACGCTTCGAACTCCAGCGGGTCAAGCATCCGCAATATCGCACGGTGGATTTGATTGGTGCCCGCAAGATTTTCGTAAGCCGCCGCAATGACCGAACGATGCGTATCCTCAAGGCGATCAAGCCGCGCCTCAAGCCGTTCCATCGCCAGCCCACGCAGATCGACGATGTTGCCACCCATCGCACGTTCGTTTGCGGCGATCAGGGCGTGCATCAGATCCTTGTCGTCCAGGATTACGTCCGGACGGCTAATAATCGCCTCACGCAGGGCGTCATCAATCTTGGGTTGGCTGCTCATACCGTACTCATATTTATTTTGGGCATGTTCTAGCACATCGCCTCCCGGAAATCTGCCCCGAACTTGGATGAATTGGCCGCAATGGGCGCGCTGTTGCCGGCGCGCGTCAGGCACGGGGAAGTTGTATCGCGTTCTCCCCGTGATGGAGAGCGCGGCACCTGCCATATCCGCCCCATGACACAGACACCGCTCGCTGCCACTCACGGAGGGGATCCAAGGATTTTTCCATTGGATCCCCAAGCATTGCGCGTGTTGCTAAGGCGGGCCGGAAATACCTGAATTTACAGAATTTTCTGACCCGTCTTGGCCCAGTCCTTCATAAACTGGTCAAGGCCCGCATTGGTCAACGGGTGCCCCGCCAGCTTCTTGATGACCTCGGGCGGCGCGGTGATCACGTCGGCCCCGATCATGGCGCATTGGGTGATGTGCCCGACCGAGCGGATCGAGGCCGCCAGGATCTCGGTTTCAAACCCATAGTTGTCATAAATGGTGCGGATATCTTCAATCAGGTCCATGCCATCGATGTGGATATCGTCCAGACGTCCGATAAAGGGCGAGATGAACGAGGCCCCCGCCTTGGCCGCCAGCAGCGCCTGATTGGCCGAGAAACACAAGGTCACATTGACCATTTTGCCTTCACCCGTCAGCACTTTGCACGCCTTGAGACCATCCCATGTCAGCGGCAGCTTCACAGTGATGTTGTCGGCGATTTCGGCCAGCTTGCGCCCTTCGGCAATCATCGCGTCTGCCTCCAGCGCGACCACTTCGGCACTCACGGGGCCGTCAACCAGATCGCAGATTTCCTTGGTGACTTCGAGGATATCCCGGCCCGATTTCAGGATAAGCGAGGGGTTGGTCGTGACCCCGTCCACCATTCCCAGATCGTTGAGTTCTGCGATGGCGTCAATCTCGGCTGTATCGACAAAGAATTTCATGTGCGGCCCCTCTTGATGGCTTGGCGTTTGCTCAGGCAGCGTTTACCTCATGGCGGGTGATGCTGAAACCCCCTGATACCGTGGCCGCACCATGAGCCTTTCGTTTTTTGACGAAGGTGCGTTGGTGGCCGTGCTGACCACGCAACCGCTGGACCGGGCGCTGGATTACAAAGCGCCCGAAGGCGGCTGCCATCTGGGTGCATTTGTCGAAGTGCCCTTGGGCCCGCGCAAGGTGATCGGCGTGGTGTGGGGGCCGGGCAAGGGCGACTATGACTATACCAAGGTCCGCCCGGTGATCCGGGTGCTGGACGTGGCCCCGATGCGGCTGGAAATGCGGGAGTTTCTGAGCAAGGCTGCGGCCTATACCCTCACCCCGATGCCGGCGATGCTGCGCCTTGCCACCCGCGCCCCCGGCCTTGGCGATCCGCCATCGATGCGCAAGATCTATCGCCGTGGCCCATCCGAGCCAGACCGGATGACCGATGCGCGCGCCCGCGTCTTGGATTTTCTCGCCGAATACGGCGATCTGGCATTTACGTTGAAAGAGCTGGCGGAACTCTCCGGCGTCACCTCCTCAGTCATCAAGGGGTTGGTCAAACACGGTGCCGTCGCCGAAGAGGACAGCCCCCGCGACCTGCCCTTTCCACCTCTTGACCCCGAACGCCCCTCAAAAGAGTTGACCACCGATCAGGCCCATGCGGCGGATGTGATCGGATCCGCTGTCGCCTCGGGCAATTACGGCACAACCTTGCTGCGCGGTGTGACCGGGTCGGGCAAGACCGAAGTCTATCTTGAGGCCGTCGCCGCCTGCCTGCGCGTGGGCCGTCAGGCGCTGGTCTTGCTGCCCGAGATTGCGCTAACGGCAGAGTTCCTCACGCGGGTCGAAGCCCGGTTCGGTGCCCGCCCTGCCGAGTGGCATTCCGGGGCGACCATGACCGAGCGCCGCCGCATCTGGCGCATGGTCGGACAGGGGCAGGCGCAGCTTGTGATCGGGGCACGCTCGGCCCTGTTTCTGCCCTATCAGAACCTCGGGCTGATCGTCGTGGATGAAGAACACGACACCTCCTACAAGCAGGAAGACGGGGTGCTGTATAATGCGCGCGATATGGCCGTGCTGCGCGCCTCGCTGCTTGGCGCGCAGGTGGTGTTGGCCTCGGCCACGCCATCGCTTGAAAGCTGGGCCAATGCCGAAAGCGGCAAATACACCCGCCTTGATCTTGAGGCCCGGTTTGGTCCTGCCGTCATGCCCACGATGCAGACCATCGACATGCGGACTGAGACGTTGCCCTCAAACCGGTGGGTATCTGACACGCTGAAACGCGCCGTTGATCAGCGCCTTGAAGCGGGCGAGCAGGCGATGCTGTTTCTGAACCGGCGAGGCTATGCCCCCATCACGCTCTGTCGCGCCTGCGGTCATCAGGTGGGCTGCGATCAGTGCGACGCGCGGATGGTCGAGCACCGGTTCCTGAAACGCCTCATGTGCCATCAATGCGGCGAGACGAAGCCGATGCCGACCACCTGCCCCTCTTGCGAGGCCGAGGACCGCATGGCCCCTGTTGGCCCTGGTGTCGAGCGGCTTGGCGAAGAGGCGGCAGCCCTGTTTCCCGATGCCCGCGTGGCGGTGCTGAGTTCGGACATGTACGGGTCGGCTCGCGCGCTGAAGGCCGAGATCGAGAGCATCGCGGCGGGCGGTGCGGACGTGGTGATCGGCACGCAGCTGGTCGCCAAGGGGCACAACTTTCCCAACCTGACCCTCGTGGGGGTGATCGATGCCGATCTGGGCTTGCAAGGCTCGGATCTGCGCGCCGCCGAGCGAACGTTTCAGCTGATGCGCCAGGTCGCAGGTCGTGCCGGGCGTGCCGAGAAACCGGGCACGGCGATGATGCAGACTTTTCAACCCGAACACCCCGTGATCCGCGCCATTCTGGCGGGGGATGAGGAAGGGTTCTGGCGCGCCGAAGCCGCCGAGCGCGAGGCGGCAGGCGTGCCGCCCTATGGGCGCATGGCGGGGATCATCCTGAGCGGGCCGGATGTGGCGCAGGTGTTCGATGCGGCGAATATTCTGGCACGCAACGCACAGGCGCTCACCCGCGTGGGGGCGCAAGTGTTCGGCCCCGCCCCCGCCCCCATCGCGCGGGTGCGCGGACGGCACCGGGTGCGATTGCTGGTCAAGGCGGGCAAGGGTGTGGCGCTGCAAGGCGCGATCGCGCAGTGGATCGCGCCGCTGAAGCTGAAAGGGGACCTGCGACTGGCCGTCGATATTGACCCGCAGAGTTTTTACTAGCGGCGTGATCCGAAGACCAGTTCTCAGGACGAAACAGGACCTGACGGCAAACCAAGACGAATGGGGCCCTTGGTCAAAGGCACCGAGACAGGCGCGCCTTTCTGCGTCACGCTAACCTGACCCGCATCGGCAAGGGCTTGGGCGACACGTCTGACGTGGGGCATCAACGCGCGCCAGTCTTGTGGCGACAGGCTGCGTGCCACCTCCGAGGGGCAGATGGTCTTCCCTACCCCTCGCCGCACAACTGCGTCCAAAATGGCCGCTTGGATATGCTGATCATCCGTCATGGTAAGGCGGAGGTGTCCTCCGCCTAGGCCAGCGCCGCCTCGCAGCGTCCACATACGCCGTCATGGGCGTGTGTGCCCACATCCGGCAACACCTTCCAACATCGGGCGCATTTGTCGCCACGCGCCTTTTCGAACACCACCGCGATGCCGGGCGTTTCGGGCATGCGGAAGGCCTCTGCGGGTGCCGGATCGGTTGTGATCGCGATTTGCGAGGTGATGCAGATGTCGTGGAACGGCAGGGCACGCAGGGTCTCTGCCAGATCCGCATCCTCGATATGGACCACCGGTGCCGCTTCAAGCGAGGCCCCGATCACCTTGTCCGTCCGCTGGATTTCCAGCGCCGCCGTCACCACACGCCGCGCATTGCGGATGCCCGCCCATTTGACCGCCAGCGCCTCATTACGCCAAGCGGCAGACATTTCGGGAATGTCCACCAGGTGCACCGAACTGTCCCCACCCGGGAAGCGTTCGAGCCACACCTCCTCCATCGTAAAGACGAGGACCGGGGCAAGCCATGTGGTCAGCCGATGGAACAGAATATCGAGAACAGTGCGCGCACTGCGCCGCTCAACCGTGTCCCCATCGCAATAAAGCGCATCCTTGCGCACGTCGAAATAGAAGGCCGACAGATCCACGGTCGCAAAGGTGAACACCGCCGAAAACACCCGCTGGAAATCAAACGCACCGTAGCCTTCACGCACCACTTCATCCAACTCCGCAAGCCGGTGCAACACCCACCGTTCCAACTCGGGCATGTCCGCGGGATCCGTACGGTCCGCCTCGGTAAAGTCGTTCAGCGAGCCAAGCATATAGCGCATCGTGTTGCGCAAACGGCGATAGCTGTCTGCCACACCTTTCAGGATTTCCGGCCCGATCCGCTGGTCGGCGGTATAGTCCGTTTGCGCCACCCAAAGGCGCAGGATGTCGGCGCCGTATTGCTTGACCACTTCCTCGGGCACGATGGTGTTGCCGATGGATTTGGACATCTTCATGCCCTTGGCATCCAGCGTAAACCCATGCGTCACCACATTGCGATAAGGCGCGCGCCCCGTGGTGCCGACCGATTGCAGAAGCGACGAGTGGAACCAGCCGCGGTGCTGGTCGGTGCCTTCCATGTAGACGTCGGCAATCCCGTCCTCCGTCCCGTCTTCGCGATCCCGCAGGGTGAACGCGTGGGTCGAGCCGGAATCGAACCAAACATCAAGAATATCCGTCACTTGCTCATAATCATCCGGGTTCACAATCCCTTCAAGATAGCGTTGCTTGGCCCCCTCTTCATACCATGCATCCGCCCCTTCGGCCTCGAAAGACGAAGTGATCCGCCGGTTGACCTGCGGGTTGCGCAGCAGGAAATCATCGTCCGTCGGCAGCGCGCCCTTTTTGGTGAAACAGGTCAGCGGCACACCCCAAGCGCGTTGGCGCGACAGCACCCAGTCGGGGCGCGCCTCCATCATGGAATGGAGCCGGTTGCGCCCCGATTTCGGCGTCCAGTTGACGTTGTCAATCTCGGTCAGGGCCCGTTCGCGGATGGTGGTGCCATGCTGATCCATTCCATCGCCGACAGGCTTGTCGATGGCCGCGAACCATTGTGGGGTATTGCGGTAGATCACCGGCGCTTTAGAGCGCCAGGAATGCGGGTAGGAATGGGTGATCTTGCCCCGCGCGAGCAGCCCGCCGACCTCGGCGAGTTTGTCGATGATGGCGGCGTTCGCGTTGCCCTCCTTGCCATTGGGCTTCAGGATCGCCTTGCCGCCAAAGAACGGCAGATCATCGCGGAACCGCCCGTCAGGGTTCACATTGTAGGTGATGACCTGTTCGAGCATGCCCAGATCACGGTAAAGCTCATATTCCTCAAGACCATGGGACGGGGCGCAGTGGACAAAGCCTGTGCCTTCAGTGTCGGTCACGAAATCGGCGGCGCGGAAGTCGCGGATGTCGTCCCATGTGCCATCGCTCCCCTCGGCCCCGTTCAAGGGGTGGGTCAGCGTGATCCGGGCCAGATCCTCGTTGGTCACATCGCACAGGCGGCGATACATCGTCGCATCAAGGCGCGCGCGGCTCATCACATCCGCCGCCAGATTGTCGGCAAGGATGAACCGCTCGCCGATCCGGGCCCAGCATTCTTCAGGGCGACCAGTCACCTCATACAGGCCGTAAGAGATGTCGCTACCATACACGACTGCCTTGTTCGATGGCATGGTCCATGGCGTTGTTGTCCAGATCACCACTTTGGCGCTGTCGAGTGTGGCGTCGCCCGTACCGACCACCTGGAACTTCACCCAGATCGTGAAACTGTCCTTGTCGTGATACTCGACCTCAGCCTCGGCCAGCGCCGTCTGCTCAACCGGCGACCACATCACAGGCTTGGACCCCTGATAGAGGGTCCCGTTCATCAGGAACTTCATAAACTCTTCGGCAATCACCCGCTCAGCATGGAAATCCATGGTGAGATATGGCTGATCCCAATTGCCCGTGATCCCTAAACGCTTGAACTCCTCGCGCTGGATATCGACCCAACCGGCGGCAAAATCACGGCACTCAGCGCGGAACTCATTGATCGGCACGTCATCCTTGTCGCGGCCCTTCTTGCGGTACTGCTCTTCGATCTTCCACTCGATGGGCAGCCCGTGACAGTCCCATCCGGGGATATAGCGCGCATCGCGGCCCATCATCTGATGCGAGCGTACGATCATGTCCTTGATGGTCTTGTTCAGCGCATGGCCGATGTGCAGGTGCCCGTTGGCATAAGGCGGGCCGTCATGCAGGGTGAACGGTGTGCGCGCGCCATCGGCCTGCACAGCCTTCTCGCGCAGACGGTCATAGACCCCGATCCGCGCCCACCGCTCCAGCCACTCCGGCTCGCGCTTGGGCAATCCTGCACGCATGGGAAAGTCGGTCTTGGGCAGGTTCAGGGTGGATTTGTATTCGGGCGTATCGGCGCACATGGGTGGCGTCCTTTGTCGGTCGTTACGGCAGGTTTTTGTGGCGGCGGTGCGAAGCGTCTCAGACACCTTGACCCGGCGGCTCGTGATTTGCTCAGAGCGCCGGGGATATAATTCGCTGAATGATGGATATAGGCATCATGTGGGCCTTATAGGCAGGCAATGGCAGGCTCACAATCCCCCTTCCTTTCGCCGAAAATACCTCGGGGGAGGCCGAAGGCCCGGGGGCGGAGCCCCCTAAATAAAGAATCCCCGCCTCCAGCAGGAGGGCGGAGCCCCAAACAATAGCGTCGCGCAAGCGTCCTTTGGATCAGGTATCGCGCCAAGATGCCTCATATCGGCCACAAACCCGTGGCCTATGGTGGCGCAACCACCACCTAAGGCAGAACAGACGATGAAAATAGCAATTGCAGGGGCGGGGATTGGCGGTCTGGCCCTCGCGATCCTGTTACGGCAAGCCGGGCGGGACGTCACCCTGTTTGATCAATTCGCAGCACCTGCGCCCGTGGGATCAGGGTTGGTCATCCAACCCGTGGGACAGGCCGTACTTGGGGCATGCGGGGCCCTTGAACAGGTGCGCGCAACCGGCAACGCGGTGACCCGGATGCTGGGGCACGAGGCCGACAACGGGCGGCGGGTGCTGGATGTCTGGTATGACCGGGCGCACGGCCAACGGGTCGGGCTTGCACTGCACCGCAACGCCCTGTTTCAGGCGCTTTGGGACGGGGCGACACAAGCAGGGGTGACACTGGCCCTCGGCGCGCAGGTCACCGCGGCCAGCCAGACCACGCTGACGCTCAGTGACGGCTCCACGGCCGGTCCCTTTGATCTGGTCGTCGACGCTCTCGGCGCGCAATCCCCGCTCACCCCCATGCGGGCTATCGATCTGCCCTATGGCGCGTTGTGGGCCAATGTGGACTGGCCGGACGAAACGGACCTGCCAAAACACGAATTGCGCCAGACCTATCGCAAGGCCAGCAACATGCTCGGGGTCTTGCCCATCGGCACGCCCCCCGGCGCAAACAGGCCCCAAGCCGCAATCTTTTGGTCATTGCCACGCGCGGCCTATGACACATGGCGCGGGGCCGGGTTGGAAAAGTGGCGCGCGCAGGCTCGCACACTTTGGCCGGACTTCGACGCGTTTTCCGCCCAGATCACCGACCCCGATCAGATGACTATGGCGCGCTATGCGCATGGCACCCTGCGCACACCGTATGCCAACGGGATCGTGCATATCGGGGACGCCGCCCACCGGGCCAGCCCACAACTGGGTCAGGGGGCAAACATGGCGCTGCTGGATGCCTATGCCCTCGCGCGCGCACTTGACACACACCCCATCGCAAAGGCCCTGCCCGCCTACGGCGCGGCACGCCGCTGGCACGTGCGCACCTATCAGGCGATGAGCTGGGCCTTCACCCCGCAATACCAATCCGACAGCCGGTGGTTGCCCGTGCTGCGGGATCGCGCCCTGTTTCCAGTGTCGATGATACCGCCTGTGCCACGCATTCTGTCCCACCTGGTCTGCGGAACGCTGTTGCCCGCATTTGCGCACGGGGATCCCTTGCGCTAGGCGCTCTCATACCGGCTCTGCGCCCATCGGTTCAGCCACGCGAGGGCTGCCAGCGACAGACCAAGAACCACAAGCGAAAGCACCCGGGTCAGCCCCTCAAGGCCGGAAATGTCGATCAGGAACACCTTGGCCACGGCCAGCCCGATCACCACCAGCCCGGCCCGGCGCAGCGGGGTCGAGCGGCGCGCAAGCGACTGATAAAACAGCGCCGCCCCCGTCACGAGGATCGCGACGGTATAGCTGTAAAGCTCGGGCTGCGAGAACCCGCGATCAAGGATCATGCCACCCGACCCTTGCCAGACATGGCGCAGCGCGGCAAAGGCCCAGTAAATCGCAAGCGTAACCGCAAGCGCGCCAAACACACGCTTCAGCCACAGGTTCTGCAACCGCACCGCCCCCGCGGTCAGGACCAGTGCGGGCAACAGATAGGCCACCAAAAGCGTATTGATCAGCGGCGGTCCACTGACCTTGCTCAACCAATCAGACAGCAGCGGCGACATCAACGTGACAGCCGCCAAAACGGCCACGAAACCGATGATCCCAAACAGAACGGCCATGACCCGGCGCATCCAGCTCAGAAGTCCGCCCAACCGCTCGGCCCGGATCAGCTGCACCATCATCAGGCTCAACCAAATCACCGCATAAAGGCCAAAACCCCAATGCGAGAACGTCCCGTCCTGCCCCAGGGCATTTTCCAGCCCACGGAACAACAGCAACGAGGCCAGCATGCCCCCCGTCGCCCACGCGCCGGTGTCCAGCATCAGTTGCGCCGTGATGCGCAGCTTGTCGCGAAGCATCCACAGGCTGGCGCAGAACGCGGCCAGCGCACCGCCATAGGCCAGTACGATCTCCCATACCGGTGCCTCCAAGGCCCAGACCAGACCGGGCACACCCACCAGCCGCACCCCGACGGCCACAACGCCGACGGTGACAAAAAGCTGCATCAACGGCAGATCGAACCGTCTGTCGAGCGCAGCCGCGACAGCTACGGTCACAGCCACTGCGACCGTCAATGCCGCCATCGAAAAGATCAGAACAAGCGCAAAGGTGATCGACGCCAAAGCCGACAGCACAAACAACGAGGCCCGCGTCTTGTCCACCCCGTCACGCCGTCCGAACCGCACCGCAAGAGCAACCATGATCGCGCCCATCGTGATCGCGTGCAGCGCCCAAGGATAGGCCCCGATATACGCGGCAGGCTGCCACGTCATCTCGATCACCACCGCAACTGCCGGTGCCATCAAGGCCGCCGCGATGGCCCACAGCACGTGAAAGCCTTCTCGTGTACTGCGCGCAGCGGCCAGCAGGCTCAGACCCAGCCCAAGCCCCCACAGCAAGGTTACGGTCAGCGGAAAACGCTCTTCGGTCGTTTCGGCATAGGTGGAGGCAAACGTGTCATAGACCGAACCTTGTTCAATCCCCTCCAGCGCGATCACAGCGATCAGCGCAGCGATGGGCAGGACGCACACATCCTGAAGCGCCTGTGCCTTGACCGACCACACGGTCAGCACGCCCGCGATCAGCCCAAGGGCGCAGACTGCAAACCAGAACGCCTCCGGTCCCATCACGCTGGTCCAGCCCAGTCCGGACGACGTGACGGCCACCACCGCCCCGGCCAGAAATGTGGGGAACCACGGCCGTGGCCCGGCCACATTGATCAGCCACCCCGTCAGCAAGGGCCCGTCGTGATCCGGCGTCAGCCCCCGCGCGGGAATAAGGATCGCCAGCGCCGCAAGCCCGGTGACGTAAAGCTGGAATCCAAGCGTCATATCAAGCCCGGGGGCCTGCACCGTCAGCCAGCCCATACCGAACCCAAGCGCCACGCTGAGTGCAGACACCCACGCCCATCGCCGGACCGTATCAATGGTCAGCCCAACGGCTGTCACGACCCCGAAATACACGAACAACCACGGCGTTGCAGGGGCCGTGCTGCCCACCAGCATCGGGGCGGTAAAGGCCCCGATTACCCCAACGGCTGCCAAGAGCGGCCCATGCAGCCAGCCCAGCACCACACCCAAAAGGCCGACACTTGCCAAGCCGACAAAGGCCATTTCGACCCCGATCAGCTCGTAAAGCAGGCGCGCCGCCGCCACCCCGCCGAACAGTGTGACAAGGCCGGCCCCGGAAAAGACGGACGGCAAATAGGCCGTCGTGGCATCCGGGCTGTCGCCAAACCGGCGCCGGATCACTTCGCCGCCCGCAATCAGCGCCCCGCCAAAGACCAGCGCGGCCAACACCCGAGCAGTGGGTGGCAACAACCCGTTCTCGACCCCGTATTGAACCAGAAACAGCCCCGCCAGCGCCAAAGACAGTGCAGAAACCGCATAAAACCAGTTGGCGACAAGCCATGTGGCCAATTTCGAAACCGGGCTTGGCCCACGTGGCTCTGCCGCTTGGGTGGCCACAATGGCCTCGGTACGGGCGCGGCGGGCCGCAATCACCCGGGCCGCGGCGACCTCACTTTCGGGGGCTGCGTCTGAATTTTCGGGTTCCGGCGCTTTGGCAGGTTCCGGTCCCGCCTCGGCTTTGGGCTCGGGGGACGCAGCGGCAGTGGCCTTGGCGGGCGATGCGGTGCCTGCCATCAGACGCGCGACCTGCGCCTCCAACTCTGTGATCCTGCGGTTCAGACCCGAAGATGTCACCAGCAGATAGATAACCGCCACCGGGATCGCGAGGACCACGCTCCCCAACAACACCAACATCGCTTCCATGATCTGTCCCTTACTGCCCGATGTCAGCTTAACGGGATTGTGTACGATGCTAAAGGCAAGGATTTACCGACCTTTTCAGAAAGCACGCCATCTGGCAGCGGCCATCAGCCATTGATGTGATCCCACACGGCAGACATGACGACGGACCCTTCGCCCACCGCACTTGCAACCCGTTTGACCGATCCCGCGCGCACATCACCCACGGCAAAAACGCCGGGGCGCGACGTTTGGTAGGCATTGGACCCGCCCGCCTCGGCACCTGTTTTGACAAAGCCCCGATCGTCCAGATCAACCAACCCTGACAGCCAGCTTGTGTTGGGGGCCGCACCCACCATCACGAACAGCGCCTTGGTGTTGATCTGCCAATCCTGCCCGGTGCTGCGGTCATGCACGGTGATGCCATCCAGCGCATGATCGCCATGCAGCTCCTTGACAGAAGTGCACAGGTGGATCGTGATCCTGGGATGATTTTCAAGGCGTTGCAGCAGGTAGTCCGACATTGAAGCCGCCAGGCCATCACCGCGCACCAACAGGTGCACATGTTTGGCAGTGCGGGTCAGGAACATGGCCGCCTGCCCGGCCGAATTGCCACCGCCGATGACCGCAACCTCGGTGTCGCGGCAATAGCGGGCCTCGACATCCGTGGCTGCATAATAGACGCCGTTGCTTTCGAAATCTTCCAGTTTCTCAAGCGGCAGGCGGCGGTATTGCACGCCCGTGGCCACGATCAGCGCCTTGGCCGACACCCATTCCTCGGAATCGAGCTGGATGTGGAACAAATGCTTTTCGCATTGCTCAAGATGGCGGGCGCGGACCGGAACGGCAAAGCGGGTGCCGAACTTCATCGCCTGAATTTCACCGCGCCCCACAAGGTCGCCGCCCGAGATGCCGGTCGGAAAGCCCATGTAGTTTTCAATGCGCGAGGATGTGCCCGCCTGACCACCGATGGCGAGGTCTTCAAGGACCACGGCGCACAGGCCCTCGGCCCCCGCGTAAACGCCAGCTGCCACGCCCGCAGGCCCCCCGCCCACGATCGCCACATCATAGACATCCTCTTTGCGCAGGGCCATGTCGAGCCCCAGCTTTTGGGCCACACCGCGCGGAGTCGGCGGGTCAATCACCTGATGTTTGGCAAAGACCACAGCCGGGTGGGCGCGGCTGATGCTGCACATCCGGGCCAGATCATTGCCTTCGGTGCTGTCGATTTCGACCTCGACAAAGGGGATGCGATTGCGCGCGGCAAAGCTTGCGATACGGCGCACGTCGCGGTCGACCTCGCCGCCGATGAGGGTCAGCCCGCCTTCGGAATTGTCCAGCATCCGGCGGCGGCGCGCGGCAAAGACGGTGATGATGATGTCGGACATTTCGGGAATGTCCGACATCAGTTTCAACATGTCATCACGGCGTACGCACAGCAGCTGCGTGTCCACCACCGCGCGCGCGCCCATGAAGGCCCGCCCGCCGTTCAGAAACGCCAATTCGCCAAAAAACTGCCCCTGCCCCAATGTCGCCCCGCCATAGCGTTTGCCGGTGGCTGCATTCACCGCTTCGGTTTCGCCCGACAAAAGATAGTGGAACGTGTCGATCCGTTCGCCCGCCCTTTGGAACCATTCGCCCGCCTTGACGTCCACAACGATGCCCACGCGGCGCATCGCGGCCACGTGTTCGGGGGCCAGCGGGGTGCGGACCATGGTGCTCAGATCAGCGGCTAGTGTTTCCATAAGGGTCAGGTCCAATCCGTGGGGTACATCAGGATTTGCTTTGAAATAGCCCGCCAAGCGCCTGTTTCACCAGTCCACGGGCTTTGGGCCGCTGGCCGGGTAGATAGGCAAGAGGGCGGCAAACTTCCATTGCAGCCACACCCACCCGCGCAGTCAGCGCCCCGTTGACCAACCCTTCGCCAAAGCGGCGCGAGAGTTTGCCAAGGATCGACCCACCCAGCACGGGTTCGAGCAGGTCATCCCCGACGGCGACGGCACCCGTGGCCACAAGGTGTGTCATCACCGCGCGTGTCAGCCGCCAACTGCCAAGCAGACCGCCGCGCCCGCCATAGATCTCGGCGATGCGGCGGATCATGCGCAGGTTGGCGGTCAGCGCCGCCGCCACGTCCGCGAGTGCGAGCGGCACAAGGGCCGTGACGGTTGCAACCTGCCGTGCTGCCGCCTCGACTTCGCGCTCGGCGGCGCGATCCAGCGGGCGCACAAGCGTGTCCTCGGCCAACGCCAGCAGTCCTGCTGCATCCATTTGATCCCCGCGCAATTCCGCAAGCCGCGTGCGCCCCCATTCAG
Organism: uncultured Tateyamaria sp.; assembly: GCF_947497045.1. Taxonomy (GTDB): domain Bacteria; phylum Pseudomonadota; class Alphaproteobacteria; order Rhodobacterales; family Rhodobacteraceae; genus Tateyamaria. Next base: position 115,595 of record NZ_CANMEU010000009.1, read on the forward strand.
TGTCGGGGCGCGCATGGTAGAGGGTATCAAGCCGATCCACCACCACCCGCGCGCCCGCAAGGTCCTGCGTTTCCAGCGCGGTGGCCGCCGCATGGCGCAGACTGTCGATCCGAGTGAGCCTGCGCAGGGCCGCCAATTCGCGCAGGGCCATGATCAGCAGGAGCGTCACAAATGCGATGCTCAGCGCCGCAAAGGTCCAGCCGATGACAGGCGCGCGCGCGATCCAGCCGTTCACAAAGTCCCAGGCCGCCACACTGATCATAGCCGTCAGCAGCGCCATGCTCACCCCCCAGAACAGCCGCGCCAGCCGGGCCGGTTTGCGCGTCGCAACCCGCGCGGCCATTTGCATCGCAGCGCCCGTGGGTGCGGGCAGGTCCGTGTCGGGCACCGGTGGTGCCTCGGTCACCTGAGGGGCAGGCGCGTCCTCAAGGTCGAACAGCACAGGGCCGGTCTTGGGGGTTTTGGTCATGGCGCGGCGTCCTTGGTCCATGTCAGATGGATATCGGGCAGTCCTTCGTCATTGCGGGTGCCGTCCGTGCGCGTCACTTCGCAAAAGCCGTGGGCCGTATAAAACGCCTGCGCGTCCAGATTGGCTTGAAAGGTCCACAAATCCAGCCTGTCCGTCTGCTCCTGCATTGTGCGCAACAAGGCGCTGCCCAATCCGGTTCGCCGCGCCTTGGCGGCAACATAAAGGGCGTGCACCTCGGGTCCATTGCGCGCGGCGAAACCTGCCACATGCCCATCCTGTTCGGCGACGTACACCCAGCCCTGATCAATCATATGCCCGGCAAAGCCGACATCCTCGGCCCGGCTGTGCAGGCGTGGCATCCAAGGGGTTGTGTCGATGAACTCGGACAGGATGCCACCCACGGCCCCTGCATCCGTGCTGCGTGCAGGGCGGATATGGGCGCTCATAGCCGATCACCGATCACGAATTGTGCAGCGCGGTCCATGCGGATGTGCGGCGGCCCATCGCCGGGGCGCAAAGTCATGGGCGCAGGTGCGAACCGCATGATCCGGTAGTCCGCATCCAGCCACGTCCCGGCCTCGGCCTGTGCGGGGTTCAGGATGTGGGACGGGTCGTCTGGCAGCGCGCCGGGATAGAACGCCGCCTGCTTGCCAGTATCCAGCAGCGTGCCGCGCACCACGTCCAGCGGCTTGCCCTCGTGGGTCATCGTGTCTTCGGTTGTGGCGCGCAGGGCGGCCAGTGCAAGGGCCTGCGTGTCGGCCCCTGCAAAACGCGCGCGGTCGCGGGCATCGCGGGTCAACGCCTCCATGATGGCGGTCAGTTTGCCATGCTGGCTGTGGTGCAGATGGTCCGCCTTGGTTGCCGCAAACAGGATTTTTTCCACCCGTTTGCCCCGGAAAATCTGGGTCAGGAACGCGTTGCGCCCCGGTTTGAAAGCCGACAGGATATCGGTCATCGCCCCGCGCATGTCGTTGAGCGCAGCGGGGCCTGCATTGATCGCCCCAAGCGCGTCCACAAGCACAACCTGACGGTCGATGCGGGCAAAGTGGTCGCGAAAAAAGGGACGCACGACCCGGGACTTATAAGCCTCAAACCGACGCGCCATTTCGCGGCGCAGGGATTTGCGCGGGGCTTCGCCCTTGGGCAGCGGCGCAAAGGTCAGCACAGGGCTGCCCGCAAGGTCACCGGGCAGCAAAAAGCGGCCCGGCGTGCAATCATAGAACCCTTCGGTCCGCGCGGCGTGCAGATAGTCGGTGAAGGTTGCGGCGAGGGTCTTGGCCTCGACCTCATCCAGTCGGACAGTGCCATCGGTTTGGGTGGCCAACTGCGCATAGGCCGTGCCGCTGTCGCGCTTTTGCAGCCGTGTCAGGGTCGCCGCACTCCACGTGTCATAGTCTTGATCAAGCAGCCCCAGATCCAGCAGCCATTCGCCCGGGTAGTCGATGATATCCAGATGGATCGTGCGCGGCCCTTGCAGCCCCGCGAGCAGCCCGTTCGGTTTCACCCGGAGCGAGACGCGCAATTCGCTGACTGCACGCGTGCTGTCGGGCCACGCAGGCGGCGTGCCGGTAAGCGCACCCATATGCGCCTCGTAATCAAAGCGCGGCACGGTATCGTCGGGTTGGGGTTGCAGATAGGCAGCTGCAATGCGCCCTTCGGCGGCGGCCAAAAGGTGCGGCATGCGCCCTCGGTCAAGCAGGTTGGCCACAAGCGACGTGATGAACACTGTCTTGCCCGAGCGTGCAAGCCCTGTGACCCCAAGCCGGATCGTCGGCTCTCCCAGCAGGTCCGCGCCCGTATCATAGATGCCTTGGGTGAGGTTCAGCACCCCGTCGGCAAGTGTCGTCAGAACCACGCGTTTTCCTTTGTTGGTCGTTGGGATGGTACATAAGGCGAGGTTGAGCGCTGTGCCAGAGCATTGCTCGGTATGATACCGTCGGAGCCTCCGGCGGGAGTTTTCCTGGCAAGATGAAGTTGGATCGCCGGTTTTCATCTTGAGCGTTGCTCGGTGGGTCCGCAGGGGTTAGATGCACGCCCATGCCGCGCTATGCTTTAAAAATCGAATATCATGGTGGCCCCTTTGTGGGCTGGCAGCGGCAGCGCGCGCAGCATTCGGTGCAGGGCGCGATTGAAGCGGCATTGGCGAAACTTGAGCCGCGCGATCACACCATTGCGGCAGCAGGCCGGACAGATGCGGGTGTGCATGGGCTCGCACAGGTGGCCCATTGCGACATGGAGCGGGACTGGTCGCCGTTTCGCCTGTCTGAGGCGCTGAATTACCATTTGCGCCCTGACCCCGTCGCGATTTTGGACTGTGCCCGCGTCGCCGCCGACTGGCATGCCCGCTTTTCCGCCCGTGAACGCCGCTATCTGTTTCGCATTCTGATGCGTCGTGCCCCGGCCACCCATCTTGAGGGGTTGGTCTGGCAGGTCAAACCTCAGCTTGATATTGCCGCGATGCAGGCCGCCGCCGTGCATCTGGTGGGCAAGCATGATTTCACCACGTTCCGGTCGACCATTTGTCAGGCCGAAAGCCCGGTCAAGACGTTGGATCGGTTGGATGTGACCCTTGTTGAAGGCACCCATGGCCCCGAGGCGCAGTTTGATGTGCGCGCCCGGTCCTTCCTGCACAATCAGGTGCGCAGCTTTGTCGGCACGCTTGAGCGGGTTGGCGCGGGGTCGATGACGGTGGATGGGGTCCGCGACGCGCTGGAGGCCCGCAATCGCGCAGCCTGTGGTCCAGTCAGCCCACCCCAGGGTCTGTATCTGGCTGGTGTCGGGTATCCCGACGACCCGTTCGCCCCTGCCTAGTCGAGGTCCATCAACCCGGCCCCGGCCCCCACATTGCGCGAGGCATCACTGTCGGGCACATAGGTGCGCTCGGCCAAATGGCGCAGCTGCGTGGCAAGTTGTTCGCTGACAGAGATGCGTTTGGGGCGTCCCCGTTTGCTGGGGGCCGCAAGCGACAATGCCGCACGGACCTCGGTGCCCGAGACGGAGACCTCCGACTGACAGGGCAGCCCGGCCAGCCAGCTGATCATCAACGCGCGCCGGCCCGCATCTGCCTGCTGCATACGCACCGGTTCGAGCGTGATGGAGGCCCGCTCGACCATCTCTTCGATCTGAAGGGCGAGAGTCACGATGCGGGTGGGGCTCTCAAGCGCGCGGATCAGAGGGTCTTCGGCCCCGCCATCGGCCAGATGCCGCGGCAACATCGCCCCAAAGGCCAACGCCTGTGCGGCGGGCACCCCGGCACCACTTGCGGCCTTGACCCCGAGCGCCTGCAATTCTGTCCAAGACCAGTCCATCATTCCCCTGTCGGCAACCACCAATCATCGCGCGACGGCCCCAGCTCGTCCCCAAGCGGTGCGCCCTGTGCCAGGGTGATCCGGGTCCACAGGTCGGACTTGGGGTCGAACTTCGTCGCTCCAAAGAAGCTGAGCTTGCAGCGCAACATATCAATGGGGCGACACGTCGCAGCAATCAGGTTGTCGCGGATTTCGGCGTAGGGATAGCGGTGCAGGATCGTCACGCGGGTTGCCGCGTGGGCGTGATCGGGATGTGTGGCCAGAAAGGCGGACACCGGGGTCGCGATGTCTTTAAGTGCTGTGTGCAGCGCCGTCACCCGCCGCGCGATATCCAGCGGCGTTTCCAAATCCGCCCCCGGTTCGGCGTGCCGATCCCCAAGGCGCGGTTCCAGCTTGGCCGCGCTGACATACCAGAACAGACGACATTCTTCGGCCTGTTCATAATCAAGCTGCAAGGCCCAGGCCCAATCCCGTTCAATCGCGGATTTGAGCGCCCGCGTGTCACTGAATGGCGCGGTCAGGGGCCCGTGCGGGTCACCCATCTCGGCCACCAGATCATCGACAAGGTCGGGAAAGGCCTCAATCAACAGGGCGGCCAGCAATTCCTGAAGCGGTTCGGACTCGCTTTGCCCCATCTGCCAGACGGTTTCGATGGGGTGCGCCGCTTCGAAACAGCTGCTGAAACGGACCCAATCGCGGTGCAGATCGCGCAAGGTCGCGTCGTGATCAGGTGCGGGTACATGCCATTCCGTCAGATGCCGCGCCGCTCGTTTTGCCAGCGTTTTCAGCCGTTTGGACTGGGCGGGCGTGATATCCTGCACCCCGCGCACCCGTGCCAGCGCCGTTTCGCGCGCCACCATCCAGTTGTTGAACAGGACCGGATGCGTGACCAGAAACGGGGCCATCCCCAAGCCGGTCGCATTGCCGATCCCGAGGTGGCGGGCGAGGTTGCGATCAAGGCTGCCGCGCCCCACATGTTGCACCAGTTCCAACGTAAAATGACGGATCATGTAAACGGCGAGCATTTCGACCGCGAAGGGGCCACCAAGGCCGGGGCGATCCGCGATCAGGTGGCGGTCGGCAATCCCGAACTTGCCGTTGCCATAGACGGCCGTGGTGCGCATCAGATAACCGATGTCGCGGACCATGGCCGGGTCAGGTTGGGTACCCGATTGCAGGGCGCTGACGCAGGCGTTCCACATGCGTACCGATTTGTTGGCCCGGCTCAGCACCAGATCGCGGGGGCCAAAGCGGCCCGCCTCTTGCAGGGGGGCGTTGGCGGCGATGCGATCCAGGTCTGCCGCATCCGGCACCCCGTCAAACAGCACAAAGGCCGCATCCCATGCGGTTGCGATCACGCGATCACTGCGTTGATCGGCGGGCAGATCGTTCGAGATCGCCACCAGCGAATAGGTGTGTCCCGACAGCATGACCGAGAACACGGCGCGACCATGACCATCTGCCGTCATGTCCCAGAGCGCGCGCGTGATCTGCGCCCGTTCGGTGCAAAGCTGGCGCACCAGAACCCGCAGGAAACTCAGGCGCGTCGGCATCATCGCACCCATCCGCGCCAGCCGCATCACCTCGCTTGGCCGGCGAAGGGGGACGGTGCCGGGGACAAGGTCCTTCATGGCTGGATCAAGGTGGCGCACATGGGATCTATTTGCGGTGCGAAGGGCGCACCACGCAAGGTTTTTATCGCCGCACGCGCAGGGCTTTTACATTTTCTGCTGTGTGTATTTTTTCAACTCGGCGCGGGCGACCTGACGGCGGTGGACGGCATCGGGACCATCAGCCAGACGCAAGGTGCGTTGATGCGTCCAGGCATGGGCCAGCGGCGTGTCCTGACTGATCCCCTGACCGCCATGCATCTGCACCGCCTCGTCGATAACCTTGAGCGAGACGCGCGGGGCCACCACCTTGATCTGGCTGATCCACGGGGCGGCGGCGCGCGCATCGCCCCGATCCATCATCCACGCGGCCTTGAGGCACAGCAGACGCGCCATTTCGATATCCATTCGGGATTCCGCGATTATGTCATAGTTTGCACCCAGTTGCGCCAGCGGTTTGCCAAATGCCTCTTTGGACAGGGATCGCTTGCACATGAGTTCCAGCGCCGCCTCGGCCTGCCCGATGGCGCGCATACAATGGTGGATGCGACCGGGGCCAAGGCGACCCTGAGAAATCTCGAACCCGCGCCCTTCGCCGAGCAGGATGTTTTCGGCTGGCACGCGCACATTGGTAAACCGAATATGCATGTGGCCGTGGGGGGCATCGTCGTGCCCGTAGACCAACATGGGGCGCAGAATTTCGATGCCGTCGGTCCCCGCAGGCACCACGATCATCGACTGGCGCTTGTGCTTGGGGTTCTCGTCGCCGCCCGTTTTGACCATGACGATATAGACTTTACAGCGCGGGTCCCCTGCCCCGCTGGCCCAGTATTTTTCGCCGTTCAGAACATAGTCGTCCCCATCGCGCACACAGGACATTGAAATGTTGGTGGCATCGGACGAGGCCACATCCGGTTCGGTCATCAGATAGGCCGAGCGGATCTTGCCCTCAAGCAAGGGCGCAAGCCAGTCCGCTTTCATCTGATCAGTGCCGTAGCGCTCGAACACCTCCATGTTGCCGGTATCGGGGGCCGAGCAGTTGAATACCTCTGCGCCCAACGGAGTCTTGCCCATCTCTTCGGCAAAATGGGCGTATTCCACGGTGCTGAGGCCAAAGCTCTTGTCACTGTCGGTCAGCCAGAAATTCCACAAGCCCGCCGCCTTGGCCTTGGATTTCAGCCCTTCGAGGATTTCGGTCTGCCGATCAGTATATTGCCAGCGATCGCCTTTGGCGACTTCGGCAGCATATTCCTCCTCCATCGGCATGATCTCGTCCCGGATCATGGCCGACACACGGTTCAGCAAATCGCGGTTTTCGGGGCGCAGGGTGAATGACATGTCCATGAGGCTGATCCTTTTCGCGTTCTGATCAGGGTGAGGGCAAATGACGTCCATGTCCACCGGTTTGCGCGGGGATCAGGCGGCGCGCAAACCCAGGATCGCACGGGCTTGGGCCGGGGTGGCGACGGGGCGTTCATGTTTGGCGCAGATCTCGGCCAGGCGCGTCACAAGGGCGGCGTTGGAGGGCGCAAGCGTCGCCTTGTCCAGACGCACATTGTCCTCAAGCCCGGTGCGGGCATGGCCGCCCGCAGCCACGGCCCATTCGTTCAACACGACCTGATTGACCCCGATTCCGGCGGCACACCACGGCGCACCCGGAAACAGGCGTTGCACGGTTTGCACATAAATATCAAAGATATGGCGATCCGCAGGCATCGCGTTTTTCACACCCATGACGAATTGCACATAAGGGGTGTGGGCGATCTGCCCGCGCTTGTGCATCAGCGCGGCGTGCAGGATGTGGCTGAGGTCAAAGGCCTCGATCTCGGGCTTCACGTCATGCGCCACCATCTCAGCCGCCAGCCAGTCGACGAGGTCCGGCGGGTTCTCATAGACGCGGGTGGGAAAGTTGTTGGAGCCAACCGAGAGGGACGCCATATCAGGGCGCAGCGACAGCATGCCCCCACGCGCCTTGCCCGCCCCTGACCGCCCGCCGGTCGAGAGTTGCACGATCATGCCCGGGCAGTGCTTTTCCACCCCTTCCTTGAGGGCCGCAAACTTGTCGGGGTCTGAACTGGGCGTCTCGTCGTCATTACGCACATGGGCATGGCAAATGCTGGCCCCGGCCTCGAACGCGGCATGGGTGCTTTCGATCTGTTCGGATATGGTGACGGGCACCGCCGGGTTGTCGGATTTGCGCGGAACCGAGCCTGTTATGGCAACGCAAATGATACAGGGATCAGACATGGGGGGCCTCGCATCAGAAAACAGTCCCTGCATCGTTGTGCAATCGCGCGCCGACGTCCAGTGCACGAGCGCGCGCATGCTGTGACAAGCGACCGTGCCGCATGATGATGATCCGATCACATATCACATAACCGCCCGTTTTTTGGACAGAATTACGCCTTTCCTGCCCACCCCCGCGCAAGTCGGTTGCGGGACGGGTCAGAATGTGCAGGCTTAGGAAATGGTGAATAAACCCCTGTACTTTGACGAAATGTTCGGTCACGGCACTGACGCGCGTCTGCCTTACGAGGCCTATTGCAAATGGTTCAACGGCGAAGACAACGCCCGCCTTCTTGAAAAGTCGGAAGAGGCCGAAGCCCTGTTTCGCCTGATCGGGGTGACCTTCAACGTCTATGGCGACCCCGACGCGACCGAACGGCTGATCCCATTTGATCTGGTCCCGCGTATCATTGCGGCGCGTGAATGGGCCAAGGTCGCCAAGGGGATCGAACAGCGGGTGCGCGCCCTGAACGCCTTTCTGCACGACATCTATCACCGTCAGGAAATCGTGCGCGCAGGCCGCCTTCCGGCTGAAATGTTGGCGCGCAACGAGGCATTTTTGCCCCAGATGATCGGGGTAACCCCGCCCGGCGACATCTATACCCACATCGTGGGCACCGATCTGGTGCGCACGGGCGACGACGCGTTTTTCGTGCTTGAAGACAACGCCCGCACGCCCTCGGGTGTCAGCTACATGCTCGAAAATCGCGAGACGATGCTGCATATGTTCCCTGAGCTGTTTTCCAAGATCAAGGTGCAGTCGGTCAGCCAATATCCCAACAGCCTGCGCAAGTCGCTGTCGGCCTGCGCGCCGCCCGCATGTGATGGCAAGCCGACGCTGGCGGTGCTGACGCCCGGCATTCACAACTCCGCCTATTACGAACATGCGTTCCTTGCCGATCAAATGGGGGCCGAACTGGTCGAGGGCCACGATTTGCGCGTGGTTGACGGGCGCGTCGCGATGCGCACCACGCGCGGCTACAAACCGATTGATGTGCTCTATCGCCGGGTCGATGACGACTATCTGGACCCGCTGACCTTCAATCCTGACAGCATGTTGGGCGTACCCGGTATCATGGATGTCTACCGCGCCGGCGGGATCACTATCGCCAACGCGCCGGGCACGGGAATTGCGGATGACAAGGCCATCTACAGTTACATGCCTGATATCGTTGAGTTCTACACCGGCGAAAAGGCAATCCTGCAAAACGTGCCGACGCATCGCTGCTCCGAACCCGACGCGCTGAAATACGTGCTCGACAACCTCGCCGAGCTGGTTGTGAAAGAGGTGCATGGCTCTGGCGGCTATGGCATGCTGGTCGGCCCTGCCGCCTCCAAAAAAGAGATTGCGGCCTTCCGTGCCAAGCTGGAGGCCAATCCCGGCAACTACATCGCGCAACCGACCCTCGCACTGTCCACAGTACCCATTCTGACGGACGCGGGCCTGGCGCCACGCCATGTGGATCTGCGCCCCTTTGTGCTCGTCTCGCCCGACAAGATCGACATCACGCCGGGCGGGTTGACCCGTGTGGCACTGACCGCCGGATCACTTGTTGTCAATTCATCCCAAGGCGGAGGCACCAAAGACACCTGGGTGCTGGAGGAGTAGCGCGATGCTGGGCAAAACCGCAGGCGGGCTGTTCTGGATGTTCCGCTATCTTGAACGGGCCGAAAACACGGCGCGGATGATCGATGCGGGTCTGCGGATTTCGCTGACCCGGTCGAGTGCGGCCGAAAGTGAATGGACCTCGATCCTGCAATCCACCGGGCTGCACGGGTCCTATACGGCGATGCACGGTGCGCCCGATGGGCCCAAGATCATCGACTTTCTTCTGCGCGACCCGAACAACCCCGGCTCGATCATGGCCGGGATTGAAGCCGCCCGCGAAAATGCGCGCGTGGTGCGCACCGCGCTGACCCGCGAGGTCTGGGAGGCGGTGAACGAGTGCTACATGGTGCTGAAACGCGTTCTGGCCGAACCGGTGGCCGACCGCGATCTGCCCCGCGTGCTGCAAGTGGTTCGGCAACGCAGTGCATTTGTGCGCGGGGCCTCGCACGGCACCATGGTGCGCAACGACATGTACAATTTCGCGCGCATCGGCACGTTCTTTGAACGGGCGGACAACACCGCGCGGATACTCGACCAGAAATACTATATCCTGCTGCCGTCTGTACGCCTTGTGGGCAGCCCGTCCGACAATGTGCAGTGGGAAACGATCCTGAGGGCGACATCCACCACCCGCGCCTATCAGACGCTGCATGGGGGCGACATCGACCCGCGCGTCATCGCGCATTTTCTGATCCTGGATGGGCGTTTGCCCCGTAGTCTGGCCTTTTGTTACGGCAAGATCGGCGAAAATCTGGGCTATATTGCCAAGGAATACGGCGCGTCCAAACCCTGTGATGCGCTGGCTGAGGCGATCTGCTCCAAGTTCAGGGCGCATGATATGAACGCCATCTTTGATTATGGTCTGCATGAGTTCATCGGTGACTTTTTGCGCGACAGCACTGCATTGGGCCGTCAGATCGAAATTGACTACCGGTTTAGCGAGTAGAGATCATGCGCCTGACCGTTCAGCACAAGACCCACTACACCTATGACGCACCCGTCCCCTACGGCTTACAACAAATCCGCCTGCGCCCCAAGTCGCGCCCCGGCCAGCAGGTCGAGGATTGGCAGATCGAGGTCAAAGGCGGACAGGTCGAGGTGTCGTTCGAGGATGAACATGCCAATTCCGTGGATCTGGTGAGTTTCCATCCCGGCGAGACCCGGATCGAGATCACCTGCCGCGGCACGGTGGATGTCGAGGATCGCGCGGGCGTCGTTGGCCCCCAAGGTGGGTTTGTGCCGCTTTGGCTGTTTGAACGGTCAACCGCCCTGACCCATCCGGGGCCGCAGATCAAGGCGATGGTCGCAGCAATGTCCGAGGGCGGTGCGCCTGTGGAGCAATTGCACGCGCTGTCGGCGCATATCTTGCAGGTGGTGCCCTATTCGACCGATCAGGCGGCCTCTGATCTGACGGCCGAAGATGCTCTGAGTGCGGGCCATGCGGTGTGTCAGGATCACGCCCACGTCTTTATCACGGCCGCACGGCTGATGGGATATCCCGCGCGCTATGTGTCGGGCTATCTCAAGATGGACGACCGGGTGGAGCAGGATGCCAGCCACGCCTGGGCCGAGGCCCATGTGCCGGATCTGGGGTGGGTCGGCTTTGATGTCTCAAACGGATATTCGCCCGATGCGCGCTATGTGCGGGTCGCCACCGGCCTTGATTACCGTGGGGCCGCCCCGATTTCGGGACTACGTTACGGTCAGGCGGGTGAACAAATGTCCGTGTCCTTGCAGGTTCAGCAACAATAGCGCAGGTATAGTGCGACTCGGGGCATATATGCCCACGGTTCGGATGAAGGACACCAGATAATGACATATTGCGTTGGGATGCGCCTGGATGCGGGCCTGATTTTCATGTCGGACACACGCACGAATGCCGGTGTCGACAACATTTCGACCGTGAAAAAGATGCACCGTTGGGAAGTGCCGGGCGAGCGCACGATCCTGATTATGACGGCTGGCAATCTGGCCACCACGCAATCCGTGATTTCCCTGCTGGACGAGCGCACGAAGGCCCCCGAGGATCGCAAACCCTCGATCCTCGAAGCGCCGTCCATGTTTCAGATTGCGCGCGAAGTGGGCCGGACCCTGCGTGAGGTGATTGCCATCAATGCAACCACTGGTCAGGAGGCGGATGGGGCCTTTGGTGCGACCATGATCGTGGGCGGGCAGATCGCCGGATCCGAGCCGCGCCTGTTTCTGATCTATCCCGAGGGCAACTTTATCGAAGCCTCCGAGGACAGTCCGTTCTTTCAGATCGGCGAGGCGAAATACGGCAAGCCCATTCTGGTGCGCGCCCAACACGCCGACATGTCGTTCGAGGAGGCGATCAAGTTGTTGATGGTCAGCTTTGATTCCACCATCAAATCCAACCTGTCGGTCGGCCTGCCGCTGGATTATGTGACCTATGCCGCCGGGAGCCTCAGCATTGGCCACGCCGCCCGGGTCGAAGCCGATGATCCCTATTTTCTCGCCGTGTCAAATGGCTGGGGCGAGGCGTTGAAACTGGCCTTTGATCAACTGCCCGAGTTCAAGTTTGACTGATCCAAAGGCCGCTGGCGCGACACGATGTTTCAGGGGGCTTTGCCCCCGTCCTGACGGACTCCCCCAAGGTATTTTTGGCGAAAGGAAGCTGTCAGTGCATATCTGGCCGCAGGTGGTGCCGGATCGAGCTGGTCTTGCGGCTGAACGTGGCATCGATTTCGCGCAGTTCGAGTGAAAGCATGAGGGGCTGGCGTTTCATCAGATCGCCAGTGAAGGATCGGGCCGCCCCGAACACGGCCTCGGTCGCTTTGGCCTTTGCCGCATCACTGCGCCCCGCCGCCAGTCTGAGCGTGATGTCGATAAAGCTGTGATCGGGGTGCGCATCCGCAATGACCATATGGTTGGCCGCATGCGCCCGCACCCGGATGCCCGCGGGCGGGAACACACCTGTGGCCGCTGCTGCATCTTTGAGTGCGACGCACAGTGCGTGCATGTCGAGTTGCGCATCCAGGTTCGCGGAGTAGTCGAGGATGATATGGGGCATGAGCAGCAGTCTCTGCTTTAGGTTTAGCGCGCGCAACCCAGAATCCGGTCGATATCCAGATGGGTTTCCATATGCGCGGCAAGGGCGTCGAGCGTCGCGTTCACTGCCTGATCATAGCACTGATCACTGGCGACCACATTGAATTGCGCGAGCCACGCGGTCCGAAATCCGTCATCGCGGAACATACCGTGCAGGTAGCTGCCCGCAACGCGCCCATCCGGGCTGATTGCGCCTTCGTCAGTGCCATTGATCTGTGCGAAGGGGCGTTTGCGGTCCTCACCACTGCTATGCCCGATATGGATTTCATAGCCTGAGAATACACGCTGCGTCGGCACATGCGTCGCATTGATCGTGCTGAGCCGTTTGTGTTCGGTCATTTCGGTGTGGATATTCAGCAGGCCAAGACCTTGTGTCGTTCCCGCCTGCCCCTCGATCCCGCCCGGATCCGCGACCGTATGGCCAAGCATCTGGTAGCCGCCGCAAATGCCCAGCACATGCCCTCCCCGTCGCACATGGGCGCGCACGTCTTCATCCCAGCCTTGCTGTTTGAGGAACTCCAGATCCCCGCGGGTCGATTTGCTGCCGGGGATAATGACCACATCCGCATCCACCGGCAGCGGTTGGCCCGCATGCAGCATCGTCAGGCGCACGCCGGGGTCTTGTGCCAGTGGGTCCAGATCGTCGAAATTGGCGATCCGCGAAAGTTTGAGACACACGATGTGCAAGCCCGTGGTGCGCACGGGTGTCGCGATATCAAGCGCGTCCTCGGCAGGCAATTTCCAAGCATCACCGAACCACGGCAGCACGCCAAAACCGGGCCATCCGGTGTGCTGTTCGATCAGCTTGTATCCGTCATCGAACAAGGTCGGATCGCCCCGGAACCGGTTGATCAGGAACCCTTGGATCATGGCCGCATCCTGTGGATCGATCACCGCTTGCGTGCCCACAATCTGGGCAATCACGCCCCCCCGGTCGATGTCGCCGGCGAGGATGACGGGCGTGTCGCTGGCGCGTGCAAAGCCCATATTGGCGATATCGCCGTCGCGCAGATTGACCTCGGCCGGGCTGCCCGCCCCTTCGACAATGACCAGATGATGTCTTGATTTCAAACAGTTGAAGCTGTCGAGCACGGCATCAAGCAGTTGCGGTTTGAGGGCTGCATAGGCCCGCGCCTTGACCGTCGTGAACCACTTGCCCTGCACCACGACCTGACTGCCCACATCACTTTCAGGTTTGAGCAGGACGGGGTTCATATCCGTGTGGGGGTCAAGGCCGCAGGCCATCGCCTGCAGCGCTTGTGCCCGCCCGATCTCACCGCCGTTGGTCGTCACAGCCGCGTTGTTGGACATGTTTTGCGGCTTGAAGGGCGCGACGGAGAGACCGCGATTGACGGCGGCGCGGCAGAGCCCGGCGACGAGCATGGATTTGCCCACGTTTGAGCCTGTGCCCTGAATCATAAGTGCGGTCACGGTAAGGCGTCCAGAAATGCGGGCAGATCGGCACGGGTGTCGGCACAAAAATGGAAACCGCGCCAACCGCGCGCCTTGGCCGCCACGACGTTTGCAACTGTGTCATCGATCAGCGTATGCCGGTCCGGGGGCAGCCCGCTCCACGCTTCGATATGTGCGAAATAGGCCGCCTCGGGCTTGGCACATCCCATGCGCCCAGACGAAAAAACGCGCTCGACCAGTGGTCCGAACCCCATCTCGGTCTCGATATAGGCGGCACGGCGCGTTTCATTATTGGTGCCGATGACATGGCGGAATCGGGGCGTCTGAAGCTGCCCGATGACCTGTGTGTCGGGCCGGGCATCCTGCGCAAACCAATAAGCCAGAAACGCATCCGCATCTATATCGCGACCCGTCTGCGCGAACCAGTCGACCAGCACATCGCGCAGATCACGCGCGCCGCGCAACACCTCGTGGATCAGACCCGACTCGAAAATATGCGCCGACAGGTCAGCAGGCATGATCCCCCAATCCGCATAAAGGTGATCGGTCCAGACAAACCGCCCATCCACGATATTGGCGTTCAAAACACCATCAAAGTCCCAGACGATCAGAGGTCGTGACACTCAGAACTCCACACCCTTTTGCGCCTTCACCCCCTCCTTGAACGGGTGTTTGACCAGCGCCATCTCGGTCACCAGATCCGCTGCCTCGATCAACTCGGGTTTGGCGTTGCGCCCGGTCAGCACCACATGGGTCATCGCTGGTTTTCGGGTCAGCAGGAAATCGACCACCTCGTCGATGTCGAGGTAGTCATAGCGCAGCGCGATGTTGATCTCATCCAGCAATACGAACTGTATCTCGGGGTCGAGGATTTGTTCCTGCGCGATCTTCCAGCCATTCTGGGCCGCAGCAATGTCGCGCTCGCGGTCTTGGGTTTCCCATGTAAATCCCTCGCCGGAAACGAAAAATCGGCACTCATCTGCAAAACGATTGCGCAGAAACGTCTTTTCGCCCGTATCCCAGTTGCCCTTGATGAACTGGACCACGGCGCAGGGCATCCCGTGTGCGATGCAGCGCATGATCATGCCGAACCCGGAGGAGGACTTGCCCTTGCCCGGCCCGGTATGCACCATGATCAGGCCCTTTTCCTCGGTCTTGGTTTCCATCATCCTATCACGCGCGGCCTTGATCTTTTTCATCTTGGCGTTGTGGCGGTCGTTGACGTCGTCCATGGGGATCCCTTTCGCGGCTTTGCCTGTTCGTGCCACTAAATCGCGTGAACCGCCAGAGCCGTTGATGTGCGCCCTTGACTCAGTCCGAGCCCGCGCGCACTAGGGATGTGCTGGTGCCCCGGACAATCGTGTGGGGTGAAAAGGGAATGCGATAGGTCGGGGCCATCTGACTGAAACGCAGCCGCCCCCGCGACCGTGACCGGAGAAGGGTGCCCCCGCACCACTGGCCAAAAGGCCGGGAAGGTGGGGCAACCCGACAGCGCATCGCTGATATCCGCAAGCCGGGAGACCTGCCAGCGAAGGACGTGACGAAACCGGACGGGGTGTTCCGGGTGTCGGGACATTCGGC
Source organism: uncultured Tateyamaria sp. (assembly GCF_947497045.1). GTDB lineage: Bacteria > Pseudomonadota > Alphaproteobacteria > Rhodobacterales > Rhodobacteraceae > Tateyamaria. Next base: position 130,940 of record NZ_CANMEU010000009.1, read on the forward strand.
CTGATTGCCGCCCGCCATCCCTTTCCCCGCCCCAGATTTGGGATTGAGAATGAGCGATTTACCCCCTGTTGAGCTGCTGGTTTGCGTCAAATGCCGCCGCGAGCTGGAGGTGCCCGAAGGTGGCACCCGCCCCGGCGAAGTGCTGCACGCTGAACTCGCGTCCCGCGCTATGCCCGAAGGTGTCACATTGAAAGCGGTCGAGTGTTTGTCGAACTGCTCGTCCGGCTGTTCGGTCGCGGTGCGCGGCGGTTCCGGGCGCTGGACCTACGTCTACGGCAACCTGATGGAAGACCGCGACGCCGATATGGTCGTCGAGGGCATCACCAAATACGCCGCCACTGCTGATGGCATCGTGCCATGGCGCGAACGCCCCGAACATTTCCGCAAGAACTGCATCGCCCGCATCCCCCCGCAAGAGGTATAAGCCCATGGCATCCCTGAACAAAATCCCTGTCACCGTCATCACCGGCTTTCTCGGCTCGGGCAAGACGACCCTTGTGCGCCACCTGATGCAGAACCCGCAGGGCAAGCGCCTCGCCGTGATCGTGAACGAATTTGGCAATGTGGGCGTGGACGGGGAGATCCTGAAATCCTGCGCCATCCCCGACTGCCCGGCCGAAAACATCATGGAACTGGCCAATGGTTGCATCTGCTGCACCGTGGCCGATGATTTCATTCCCACAATCGAGGCGCTGATGGCCCTTGATCCGCAACCCGAACACATCCTGATCGAAACATCCGGTCTGGCCCTGCCCAAACCCCTGCTCAAGGCCTTCGACTGGCCCGATATCCGCTCGCGCATCACTGTGGACGGCGTGATCGCCCTGGCCGATGCCGAAGCTGTGGCCGCGGGCCGCTTTGCTCCTGATGTGGCCGCGGTTGATGCCCAACGCGCCGCCGATGACAGCCTTGATCACGAAACGCCCCTGTCCGAAGTGTTCGAGGATCAGATCGCCTGCGCTGACATCATCCTGCTGACCAAACCCGATCTGGCCGGCCCCGAAGGCGTCGCCAAAGCCAAAGAGATCATCGCCGCCGAAACGCCCCGCCCCCTTCCGGTTGTCGAGGTGGCCGAAGGGGTGGTGGACCCGCGCGTGCTGCTCGGACTCGAGGCGGCGGCCGAGGATGACATGGACGCCCGCCCGTCTCATCACGACGGCCATGACGATCACGAGCATGATGATTTTGAATCCGTCATCATCGACATTCCCGAAGTGACTGACCCTGCCGAATTGGTCGCCCGGATCGAAGCGATGGCCAAGGCGCAGAACATCCTGCGCGTCAAAGGCTATGCTGCTGTCACCGGCAAGCCGATGCGTCTGCTGGTGCAGGCTGTCGGCGCGCGTGTCCGTCATCAATACGACCGTCCTTGGGGTCCGAATGAGGTCCGTCAGGGTCGTTTGGTCGTGATCGCCGAACATGACGACGTGAACGGCACAGCCATTCGCAACGCACTCGTCCAACCTCTGGCAGCCGCCGAGTAGACAGGACCCGCCATGCACGTCGTCTTTCGCGAAAGCCACGGGCTCGAAGAGACCGAGACGCCCACCGATCTGGGGCAGACGCCCGCAGATCTGGTGGTACTGTCCTTCTCTGACAGTGACCTCGGGGCGTTCGGGGCAGCGTGGCATCGCGGCGGTGGCAAAGTGGGCAAATTGCCCACCCTACGGTTGGCGAACCTCGTAGGTCTCAAGCACCCCCTGTCGGTCGATACTTACGTGGAACAGACGCTGGCGGGGGCCAAGGGCATCCTGATCCGCCTGATTGGCGGGGTACCTTATTGGTCTTACGGGCTGCAACAGGTGCTCGCGCTCGCCCAAGCCAAGGGAATCGCACTGGCGGTGCTGCCCGCCGATGGACGGGTGGATCCGCGGCTGGACGAGATGTCGACTTTGCCCATCTCGACCCTGCGCCGCCTGGCCCATCTATGCGACGCTGGCGGCACTGTTGCAGCCCAAGCCGCACTGGCGCAGATGGCGCTGGCCTCGGGGCTGTACGCGGGGCCTGTGCGGGGCGCGAAGGCTCTGCCAATGGTTGGCGCGTGGACCCCCGAGGACGGCGTGTGCTGCCCGCTGATCCTGCCACAAACCGACGCGCCGCTGGTCATCATCACCTTCTATCGCGCTTATCTGGCGGCGGCGGATCTGTCCCCGATCGAGGCGCTGTTCACCACCCTTCGCGACCGGGGCTTCCGCGTGCTCGCACTGTTTGCCCCATCGCTCAAGGCCCCGGATCCCGCCGGGTGGATGGCTCGTCAGATCGCGCATCTGGGTCCCGCCGCCATTGTGAACGCCACCGCTTTTTCAGGCAAGGGCAGCGCCGGGACCTCGCCGCTGGACGCAGGTGATGTGCCGGTGTTTCAGGTTGCGCTGGCCACTTCGACCCGGCAGATGTGGGCCGAGGCCGAACGCGGCCTCTCGCCCACGGACCTTGCGATGCACGTGGTTCTGCCCGAGGTGGACGGGCGGCTGTTTGCAGGTATCACATCATTCAAAGATCCCCAGACGCGCGACCCGGACCTGCAATTTTCGCGTTATGCGCACAGCGCCGATATGGAACGCACCAACGCAGTGGCCGACAAGGTGCGGGCCTGGGTCGATCTGGCCGCAACCCCTGCGTCCAAGCGCAAGCTCGCCCTCATCCTCAGCACATATCCGGGCAAGGGCTGGAACATGGCGCATGCTGTGGGCCTTGATGCGTTGGCATCGGGCGAGGCGATCCTGAGCGACCTTGCAATGGCAGATCATGCGGTTGACGACGTGCAAACACCGCTTGAAACAGCCCTGGCCACCGACACCATCACATGGCCGCTTGCGAATTATCTGGAGGCGCTCAAGACCCTGCCCCAGCCCTTGCAAGACGATCTGAACGACAGTTGGGGTGCCCCCGCAGGTCCGTTCACCTTCGCGGCCACACAGCGCGGCAATGCACTGATCGCACTGCAACCCGAGCGGGGAGCCTTTGACGCACGCGATGACGACTATCACGACCTGTCGCGCACGCCCCGTCATGCCTACGTCGCCTTCTACCTTTGGCTACAGACCCAAACGCAGGCTCTGATCCATATCGGCGCGCATGGTACGCTGGAATGGCTGCCGGGCAAGTCGGTGGCCCTGTCGCAGGAATGCTGGCCCGAAGCACTGACAGGCACGCTGCCGGTGATCTATCCCTTTATCGTCAACGATCCGGGCGAGGCGGCACAGGCCAAGCGGCGCATCGGGGCCGTGACCCTGGGGCACCTGCCCCCTCCGATGAAAGCGTCCGACACGCCCGACCGGCTGGTGCGTCTCGAAACGCTGCTGGACGAGTTTTCCAATGCCGATGGGCTTGATCCGCGCCGCCGCGACAGGCTGCAAGACGACATCCGCGCAGAGGCGCAGGCCCTTGGCGTCGAGGACGATCTGGGGCTGGAGCGCGCCAGTTGCAGTGCCGAGGCGATCACCCGCATCGACCGTTTCGTCTGTGACATCAAGGAAAGCCAGTTTGGCGACGGCCTGCACATCTGGGGTCGCGCGCCCGTCGTTGCCGCGCCGCATGATACGGATACGTCTGTCGTATCTGAACAAAACAGCCTGATCGCCGCACTGAATGGCCAGCGGATCGAGGCAGGCCCCTCCGGCTCGCCCTATCGCGGCCGGCGCGATGTGCTGCCCACAGGGCGCAATCTGTTCACGACCGACCCCCGCTCTGTCCCGACCCGCGCCGCTTATGCCCAGGGGGTCAAGCTGGCCGAGGAACTGGTGCGCCGCCACTTGCAGGATCACGGCGACTGGCCGCGCGGACTGATCGTTGATCTGTGGGGATCGGCGACCATGCGCACCGCGGGCGAAGAGTTTGCGATGGCGCTGCACCTACTTGGAGTCCGCCCGGTCTGGGACCAGGGGTCAGAGCGCGTGTCAGGCATCGAAGTCTTGCCCATCACCGATCTGGACCGCCCCCGCATCGATGTAACCTTGCGCGTGTCGGGCCTGTTTCGCGACGTATTCCCGACCCTGTCCGCCCTGTTTGGCCAGGCCGTGCGCGCCCTTGCCGCGCGCGACGAGGCACCCGACTGGAACCCCTATGCAGGTCACACGGCAACTGCGCGCGTCTACGGCCCCGCGCCGGGCAGCTTTGGACTGGGCATGGGCGCGGACCTTGAAACCTACACGGATGAAAGCCGCGCCGCCGCCGGGCGCGCATGGCTCAGCGCCAGCGCATATGCACTGGATGGCACGGCAGCGACCCATGATGCCGACGGCATCCGCAGCCGTCTGGAACAGGCTGACAGCTTTGTACACCTTCAGGACCTGCCCGAAACAGACGTGCTGCTGGCTTCGGACTATGCCGCGCACGAGGCCGGATTTGCTGCGGCCCAAGCCCTCACGGGGGGCAATGCGGCCCTCTATCACATGGATGCAACCCAGCCAGACCGCCCCCGTGCACGTTCTTTGCCCGAAGAAATCGCACGGGTCGTGCAGGCCCGCGCAACACAGCCTGCATGGCTGGCGGGCATGATGCGCCACGGGTTTCGGGGCGGAGCCGAGATTGCCGCGACGCTTGATCACCTGGCGGCCTTTGCCCATCTGGCAGGGGTGGTGCAGCCGCACCTGTTCGATCTTTATCACGATGTGACCCTGGGCGATCCGCAGGTCACGGCGTTCCTGGCGGACGCCAATCCCGGTGCCTTGCAGGCGATACAGGACCAGTTTGCCGCTCTGGATGCGGCGGGGCTGTGGCAAACCCGGCGCAACTCCATCCGCGCCAGCCTGGAGGCCGCGCAATGACTGTCAAAGGATGGTGCCCCGGCGCGTATACGCCGATGATGTCGGGCGACGGGCTGATCGTACGGGTGCGCCCTCGGATGGGACGGCTGACGCAGGACCAGATCCTGGGGCTGTGTGCTGTATCGGTGCAGAACGGCAACGGGATCATTGATCTGACCAGCCGCGCCAACCTGCAACTGCGCGGGGTCAAGGATCACGCCGCTGCCCTTGATGCTTTGCTGGTGCTGGATCTGCTCGACCCGACACCCGAGGCCGAAGCCAAACGCAACATCGTGGTCGCGCCACTTTGGTCCGACGCTGATCTGACGCACCGGCTGCACAACGCGATCTGCGCAAGGCTGCACGAGTTGCCTGACCTGCCTGCCAAGATCGGGATCGCCATCGACACCGGAGCGCAGCCGGTCCTGCAAGATACCTCGGCGGATTTCCGGTTTGAACGCGGTGCAGGCGATACGCTGATCCTGCGCGCGGATGGGGCGTCGGGCGGGCGGGCCATCACCGAAGCCACCGCAATGGATGCCTTGATCGAACTGACCACATGGTGCGCAAAGCACATTACCCCGCAAGCGCGGCGCATGGCCAAGATCGTGCGCAAAGCGCCTCTGCCCGCCGCATGGACCAAGGCGAAACCGCAGTCCAACCGCGCCAGCCTCTCTCCTGGTATGACGCCCATCGGCCCGGCCTTTGGCGCGCCCTTTGGGAGTATGAACGCCCACGACCTCGCAGCACTTGTCACCGACAACGGTCCCGACGGCTTGCGGGTCACCCCATGGCGGGTCTTTGTGTTGGAGAATGCCGCAGCGGGCGATGCCCACGGCTTTGTCACCGCGCCGGGCGATCCCTTGCTGCGCACCCATGCCTGCCCCGGTGCGCCTGCTTGTGCAGCAGCCAGCGTCGACACGCGGGCCGTGGCTCAGGCATTGGCGGGCGCACACACAGACCTGCATGTGTCTGGCTGCGCCAAAGGCTGCGCACATCCCAAACCCGCCCACACAACGCTCGTGGGCCGCGACGGGGCCTATGACCTTGTGGTGCACGGCCATCCATGGGATCAGCCCCGCCAGCGCGGACTGTCCGCAACCGACCTCCTGACCCTCAAGGCCACCCCAGATGCCCTATGAATATCAAACCGATGGCGCGGCCATTTACCTGAAATCCTTTGCCACGATCCGGGCCGAAGCGGACCTTGCCCGCTTTGATGCAGACGAGGAACAGGTCGCCGTGCGCATGATCCATGCAGCAGGCATGGTCGGGCTGGAGCAGCATTGCCACTTTTCCCCAGGTTTCGTGCCCGCCGCCCGCACCGCCTTGGAACGGGGCGCACCGATTCTGTGCGATGCGCGTATGGTGTCCGAGGGGATCACCCGCGCGCGGATGCCCGCAGACAACGCCGTGATCTGCACCCTGCATGACGAGGGGGTGCGCGAACTGGCCGCCAAGATGGGCAACACACGGTCCGCCGCCGCGCTTGAGCTGTGGCGGCCCCACCTCGCCGGGGCGGTGGTGGCAATCGGGAACGCCCCCACGGCGCTGTTCCATCTGCTCAACATGCTCGAAGACCCCACCTGCCCTCGCCCTGCCGCCATCATCGGCTGCCCCGTGGGCTTTGTGGGCGCGGTGGAGTCCAAGGACGCCCTATGGGCGGATCAACCGGTGCCATGCTGCATCGTGCAGGGCCGTTTGGGCGGCAGCGCAATCACCGTCGCCGCGGTCAACGCCATAGCGAGCCGCAAAGAATGACATCCGGAACCGTCTATGGCGTGGGTCTTGGCCCCGGTGATCAGGACCTGATGAGCGTGCGCGCCGACAGGCTGGTGCGCACGGCCAGACATGTGGCGTTCTTTCGCAAGGCCGGGCGCCCCGGTCAGGCCCGCCAGATCGTGAACGGCATGATCATGGACACAGCCATCGAGTTCCCGATGGAATACCCCGTCACCACCGAAATCCCGCTAAGCGATCCGCGCTATAACGAGATCCTGAGCCAGTTTTACACCAACTGCACTGCCCACATTCGCAGCCTCACGGATGCAGGCGAGGATGTGGTTGTGCTCTGCGAGGGTGATCCGTTTTTCTATGGGTCCTTCATGCACCTCTATACCCGGCTGTCGGGCGACATCGACGTACAGGTCGTGCCCGCCATCACGGGCATGTCCGGGGCATGGACCGCAACAGGGGCCCCGATCACATGGGGGGATGATATCCTCAGCGTGCTGATGGGGACGCTGGACGAGGGCACGCTGGCCTCCAACATGGCCAATGCCGACGCGTTGGTCGTGATGAAAATCGGGCGCAACATCAACAAGGTGCGCCGCGCGCTGAAGACTGCGGGCAAATACGATGCCGCCTATCTGATCGAATACGCCACCATGCCCAACCAGACCGTTCAAAAGCTGACCGATGCGGGGGCCAAGGTGACCCCCTACTTCTCGATCATCGTGGTGCATGGACAAGGGCGACGCCCATGACGGGTTGGGTGGTCATCGCGGGGCTTGGGCCGGGCAATGATGCGCTTGTCACGCCCGAAGTGTCTGAGACATTGGCGCAAGCAACCGATATCGTTGGATACATCCCTTATGTGGCGCGCATCCCGGCCCGCGACGGGCTGACATTGCACGCCTCGGACAACCGGGTTGAGCTGGAGCGGTCACGCCATGCGCTGGATATGGCGGCCGCCGGGCACAAGGTCGTGGTGGTGTCGTCCGGTGATCCGGGGGTATTCGCGATGGCAGCGGCGGTGTTTGAGGCGGTCGAGGCAGGCCCTCCCATCTACCGCACTCTCGACATTCGCGTCCTTCCGGGCATCACGGCGATGCTTGCGGCGGCTGCCCGCGCGGGTGCGCCGTTGGGCCATGATTTCTGCGCCATCAACCTCAGCGACAACCTCAAACCCTGGGCGATGATCGAAAAACGGTTACGCCTCGCAGCCGAGGCGGATTTTGCGATGGCGTTCTACAACCCCCGCTCAAAATCGCGTCCCGAGGGATTTGTGCGCACGTTGGAGGTCCTCAAGGATGCCTGCGCCGACAACCGGCCCGTGATCTTTGCGCGGAACGTCTCGCATGCAGATGAGCAGATCAAAGTCGTCCCCTTGATGGAGACGACGCCCGAGATGGCAGACATGCGCACGATGGTCATTGTCGGCTCGTCCCGGACCCGGATCATTCAAACAGATGGCGCGCCTATCGTTTACACACCCCGGTCGGCCCCCGCATGATCCAGCCACGCCATCACCTCGGCCACGGTGGTCACCTCGGTTCGGGCCGCTATTGCGGGTCTGTCGATCATCAACACGGGCAATCCCAGATCACGGGCTGCGGCAATCTTGGCATAGGCCCCGGTGCCGCCCGCGTTCTTGGACACGACCAGATCAATATCATGGACCTGCATCAGCGCGCGATCATCTTCCGCCGTGAACGGGCCGCGCGACACCAGCACATGGTGGTCCGGCAAAGGCGGCAGTGCCTTGGGCGCATCGACCAGCCGCAACAGATAGAAGTGCTGCGGATTGGGTGCGAAGTCAGCCAGATGCATGCGACCCACGGCCAACATCACACGGCGGGCGGGTTGATCAAGGGTAGCCACAGCGCCCGCAATATCAGGCACATGGGTCCAGCGGTCCCCCGCTTGGGCAGTCCAGGCCGCGCGGGTCAGCGCGGCCAGCGGCACACCCGCCTGGGCACAGGCGGCCACTGCGTTCCCGCTCATCTGCGCCGCAAAGGGGTGGGTCGCGTCGACCACATGGGTGATGTTGTGCGTCACCAGATAGTCAGCGAGGCCCCGCACCCCGCCAAATCCACCGATGCGCTGCGGCAAGGGCTGGCGTTTGGGCCGCTCCACCCGACCCGCAAAGCTGACCGTGCCGCGCAGACCTGCCGCGGCGGCGGCATTGGCAAAGGCCGTGGCTTCGGTCGTGCCCCCAAGGATCAGGAGGTTGTGCATGTCTGACGTCCCTTGGTTGACCATCATCGGCATAGGCGAGGACGGAGTTGCCGGGCTGAGCGACGCAAGTCAAGCCGCACTGGCCCGCGCCGAGGTGGTGATGGGACCACCCCGCCACCTTGGATTGATCCCAGACGGCGCGCCGCAGCAGATTGCGTGGCCCGTGCCCTTTGCCGATGGGCTGAAGATGCTGGACGACTTGCGTGGGCAACGCGTGGTGGTGCTCGCCTCGGGTGATCCGTTCTGGTTCGGGGCGGGATCGGTGATCGCGCGCCGCTATGCGGCTTCGGAATGGGTCGCGCATCCCGGTCCCTCCTGCTTTGCACTGGCGGCGGCACAGTTGGGCTGGGCACTTGAGAACACCATCTGCCTTGGGCTGCATGCCGCCCGCATGCCCCAGATGCTCCGCCATCTGGCACCAAAGACACGCCTGATCGTCACCTTGCGCGATGGCGTCGCGGTGACCGACCTGACTGACTACCTGCATGCCTGCGGCTTTGGCGGCAGCGCGGTCACAGTCTTCGAACACCTCGGCGGGCCTGCGCAACGGATGACGTCCGGGCGCGCAGACACGCTCAGCGGCGGCTTCGACCACCCGGTCTGCGCCGCGATTGACGTCGCAGGCGATGGTCCCGCACTGACAACGGCCACCGGCCAAGCCGACGGCACCTTTGCCAGCGACGGACAGATCACCAAGCGCCCTGTGCGCGCCATCACGCTCTCGACACTGGCCCCGAAACCGCATGAGCACCTGTGGGACATCGGCGGCGGGTCCGGGTCCATCGCGCTGGAATGGGTACTAAGCCATCCCACGACCCGCGCCACCTGCATCGAACACCGCACCGACCGCGCCGCACGGATACGCCAAAACAGCATCGATCTGGGTGTTGAGCATCGGCTGACCGTCATCGAAGGGGCTGCGCCAGACGCCCTGGGCGATCTCGACACCCCAGACGCGATCTTTATCGGCGGCGGACTGGGTCAGGCCACTCTGAACGCCGCCATCGCGCAAGGGGTGCGAGTGGTCGTGAACGCGGTCACGCTTGAGGGCGAGGCCATTTTGTCCGCCGCCCATGCGACCCATGGCGGTGATCTGCTGCGTATTGCGCTATCGAATGCGACGCCTTTGGGTCCCAAACGCGGCTGGTCCTCGGCCTATCCGGTTGTGCAATGGAGCTTTGTGCCATGATCGTCGCCGGTTTCGGGTTCACCACCTCGGCCAGCGCCGACAGCCTGCGCCAAGCGTTGCACGCAACAGGCTATGTCGGGGTGCCAGACCACCTTGCGACGGCACAGGACAAAGCCGGCACGCCCACCTTTCGACAGTTCGCCGAAAGTCTGCCCTGCCACATCATAGCCGTGCCAGTTCAAAAGCTCACTGCCATGACAACACAAACCCAATCCGCCCACAGCCATACAACACGCAATACAGGATCGGTCGCTGAAGCCGCCGCACTGGCCGCCGCAGGCCCCGGTGCCACCCTCATCTGCGCGCGCGTGATATCCCCTGATCGCAAGGCCACCTGCGCCATCGCCAAAGGACCAGACACATGACCGTTCACTTCATCGGCGCAGGCCCCGGCGCACCTGACCTGCTGACCCTACGCGGGCGTGACCTGATCGCGGCGAGCCCCGTGTGCCTTTACGCCGGATCACTGGTGCCCGAAGCGGTCCTGGGCCACTGCGCTGCGGACGCGCGGGTGGTGAACACCGCCGCCATGGACCTTGATGACATCATGGCCGAAATCACTACGGCCCATGCCAAAGGACACGACATCGCACGCCTGCATTCGGGCGATCTGTCGGTCTGGTCAGCCATGGGCGAACAGCTGCGCCGTCTCAAGACGGCGAACATCCCCTTTACCGTGACGCCCGGCGTGCCCTCGTTCAGTGCCGCCGCCGCCGCCCTCGGGGCCGAACTGACACTGCCGGGGATTGCACAATCGGTGGTGCTGACGCGCACGCCCGGACGGGCCTCATCCATGCCGGCAGGCGAAACGCTCAGCAATTTCGCAGCCACCGGCGCGACACTCGCGATCCACTTGTCGATCGGAAACCTCGATCAAGTTGTCACGGACCTAACCCCTGCCTACGGTGCCGACTGCCCTGTCGCGGTCGTCTACCGCGCCAGTTGGCCAGATCAGCAGGTCATCATGGCCACCCTCGACACGCTGCACAATGCCATGGACGACAGCATCAGCCGCACCGCCCTGATCCTTGTTGGTCGGGTGATCGGCGCGGATGGGTTCGACGAAAGCTGCCTTTATGCGCCCGATTATGACCGACGATACCGCCCGATGAGCGCTGAAAGCCCATGGGCCAGCTGGAGCCATGGCGATGACTAACCCCCCCGGACTGATGATCTCTGCCCCCGCGTCGGGCACGGGCAAAACAACGGTGATGCTGGGCCTGTTGCGCGCCTTGCGCGATGACGGGCTGACGGTGCAACCCTATAAAAGCGGTCCGGATTACATCGACCCGGCCTTTCATCTGGCCGCAGCCGGGAGACCCTCGTTCAATTTCGATACATGGGCCATGGACGCAGCACTGCTTGGCGGGATCGCAGCCCAACAGACAGGCGCTGATATCTGCATCGCCGAAGGGTCCATGGGCCTGTTTGACGGTGTGGCAACGCGCGGCCAAAGCGGGTTTGGGTCCAGCGCCGAAACCGCCCTGAAGATGGGCTGGCCCGTTGTGCTGGTGATCGACGTGGGCGGGCAGGCACAATCGGCAGCAGCCACAGCCCTTGGGTTCAAGATGTACAACCCCGACCTGCCCTTTGCCGGGGTAATCCTTAACCGGGTGGCAAGCCCCCGCCACGAGCGGCTGACACGTGTGGGCATGGAGCAGGCGGGCGTCAAAGTGTTGGGCTGCCTGCCACGACGCGGCGATCTGAAACTGCCGGAGCGGCATCTGGGGCTGATTCAGGCGGTCGAACATCCCGACCTTGAGGCCGCGATTGCTGGATACGCGGACTTCCTGCGCGAAAACGTCGATCTGGACGCGATCAAGGCAGCGGCGCGCGGCGGAATGGCCCTGCCCCCACACCCCCTGCCATCCCCCCCGGCACAGCGGATCGCCTTGGCCCGTGATGCGGCGTTTTCCTTTACCTACCCCCATCTGCTCAGCGGTTGGCGGGCGGCTGGCACCGAAATTCTGCCGTTTTCCCCGCTGGCGGATGAGGCCCCCGCACAGGATGCTGACCTCGTCTGGCTGCCCGGCGGCTATCCCGAGCTGCATGCGGGCACGCTTGCTGCGGCCCAAACCTTCAAGACCGGACTGCGCAAACATGCAGAGACCAAACCCGTGCATGGTGAATGCGGCGGCTACATGGCGCTTGGGGCCAGCCTGACGGACAAGGATGGCACGGCGCACGAGATGGTGGGGTTGCTTGGGCTGGCAACGAGTTATGAAAAACGCAAATTCAACCTCGGATACCGGCGGGCCGTTCTGGATCACGCACTACCGGGCTTCGAGGTCGGAGCGGCCTTGCGCGGGCACGAATTCCACTACTCCTCGATCCTTGACCAACCCGACGCACCGCTCGCGCAGGTCTTTGACGCCGATGGCAACCCGGCAGCCCAAAGCGGGTCATGGCGGGGCAATGTCACCGGCACCTTCTTTCACCTGATCACCGGAGAGCGGGCATGACAGGCTTTGTCAGCTTTGTCGGCTCCGGGCCCGGCGATCCCGAATTGCTGACACTCAAGGCGGCGGATCGGCTGAAACGGGCGGATGCCGTGCTGTTTGACGACCTGAGTGCAGGGCCGATCCTGAGCCATGCGCGCGCAGGGGCAGACCTTGTCGGGGTGGGCAAACGCGCCGGGCGACCCTCGCCCAAGCAGCACCATGTCAGCCAGTTGCTGGTGGAGTACGCCCAGGACAACCAACGGATCGTGCGCTTGAAATCCGGTGACGGGGGCACGTTCGGGCGACTTGAGGAAGAAATCGACGCGCTGAAAGCCGCTGGAATCGCATATGAAATTATCCCCGGCGTGCCTTCGGCCTGCGCGGCCGCTGCTGCTGCGGGCATTCCACTGACACGCCGCCTCACAGCCCGTCGGGTGCAGTTTATCACCGGCCATGACGTGCGCGGGGCCTTACCCGAAGACCTGAACATGGCCGCCCTTGCCGATGCGCAGGCGACCACGGTGGTGTTCATGGGCCAGCGGACCTTTCCGGCCTTTGCGCGCATGTTGATGGAGGCCGGATTGCCGGGCGATACGCCTGCCCTGCTGGCCGAAGGGGTATCGACACCGCAACAGGCGCTGCACCGCTCAACCCTCTCTGCACTGATCACCAGACTTGAGGCGGGGGTCAGCGATGCGCCTGCCCTGATCCTTTATGGCGCGTTGGCAGAAGGGTAAGCGCATGAGCCAAAGCCCCAAACCGCTTACCAAGTTGTTGGTGCCATGATCGAATTGTTCCTGATCGGCATCGGCACAGGCAACCCGGACCACCTGACGGGTGAGGCCCGGCACGCCATCGCGCAAGCCGACCTGTTTCTGGTGCCCAACAAGGGGGCGGGGAAATCCGATCTGGCCGATCTGCGCACACAGATCATCGACACCGTGCGGGGTGACGCCACGGTCGCGATGTTTGATATGCCCGTGCGGGACGAGAGCAAACCCTATCTCGCGCGGGTCGATGCGTGGCATGACGAGATTGCCGTGATTTGGGCGGATACCATCGCGCAGCACCCGAACGCGCGGCGCATCGCGCTGTTGGTGTGGGGCGATCCGTCGCTTTATGACAGCACGCTGCGGATTGCGGCGCGGCTGGATCCGGCACCCCGGATCACAGTAATCGCGGGCATCACATCCATTCAGGCGCTCACTGCGGCGCATGCCATCCCGCTCAACACGCTGAACGGACCCGTCACCATTTCAACCGGGCGGCAGCTGCGCGACCATGGCTGGCCGGACGGGTGCGAGACCTTGGTTGTGATGCTGGATGGCGCTTGCGCATTTCAGGACCTTGAAGGTGCGTATGACATCTGGTGGGGGGCCTATCTGGGGATGGAGGAACAGGTGCTGGCCGCTGGCCGTCTGCCCGACATCACAGAGCAGATCATCGCCAAGCGCGCGGCGGCACGGGCGGCACATGGCTGGATCATGGACACCTACCTGCTGCGCCGGGTGCGGAGTTGAGCATTCCATCTGCCTGAAAAACAGGCAGAAAATCACGTAAAAGCACCCATGTTGATGGCAGGGCTGGCGCTGCGGGTCACAGAATGCTCATATCAATCGGTAAACGCTGCCCAAGTTGTCCATGACTGCCCTGACACCTATCACTGCTCATCCGACACAGACCCAACCCCGCGCCGTCGGGACGTTGCGCCTGTCGACCAAGGCGGATGGCGCGCGCACCGTGCTGGATGATCTCTATCAGCAGGGGGCGTCCAAGGCGGTCTTTCCGCGCGCGACACGCGGTATGACCGGCGTTTTGCTGAACACCTCCGGAGGGGTGACGGGCGGGGACCGATTTGACATCACCGCAAAGGCGCAGGCCAGCACACACCTGACGCTGACGACGCAGGCCTGCGAGCGGGCCTATCGCGCCCAGCCCGGCCTCGTGGGCCAGATACGCACCCGTTTGTCAGTTGAGGCAAGGGCGACCTTGTGGTGGCTGCCGCAGGAAACCCTGATTTTTGACGGATGCGCGCTGGATCGTCACCTGACCTGCGAGGTGGTGCCCACCGGGCGCGCCTTGATTGTTGAACCGCTGTGTCTGGGGCGGATCGCCATGGGCGAAACAACCGTGCACGGCCAGATGCACGATCACATCCTGATCACGCGCAACGGTAAGCCGCTGGTGCAGGACGCATGGCGGATGCGCGGGAACATGAGCGCGCAGATGGCGGGCGCGGCCACCGGCAACGGGGCAAGCGCAATGGTCACCCTCACACTGGTGTCCCCCGATGCCTGCGCCCAGATCGAGCCGGTCCGCGCGCTGTTGCCCGCCACCGGCGGTGCCAGTCTGCTGGCCGATGATGTGTTGGTGATGCGCTGTCTGACCCCGACCGGCTATGACCTGCGCCGCCATCTGCTGCCCGTTCTTGACCATCTGACAGGTGGCACCCTGCCCCTGTGCTGGAGACTTTGACACATGCAACTGACCCCCCGCGAAAAAGACAAATTACTGATCGCCATGGCCGCCGAAGTGGCCCGCAAACGGCTCGCGCGCGGGGTCAGGCTGAACTACCCCGAGGCCATCGCACTGATCACCGATGCGGTCGTCGAAGGGGCGCGCGACGGCCACTCGGTCGCGCATATGATGGAGGCGGGGGCCAAGATCATCACCCGTGACCAGTGCATGGAAGGCATCCCCGAAATGATCCACGACGTTCAGGTCGAAGCGACATTCCCCGATGGCACAAAGCTGGTGACCGTCCACAACCCCATCAGGTAGGAGCGCGCGGCAGATGTTGGAATTTGAGTTTATTTTGCAAGATGAAGCAGGGGATCACCCGCTATGATCCCCGGTGAGATCATTGTCGCGGAGGGCGATATCACGCTGAATGCGGGGGCCAAGGCCATCACGCTGCATATTGCCAACACAGGCGACCGCCCGGTTCAGGTTGGCAGCCACTATCACTTTGGCGAGGCCAACAGCGCGCTTGAGTTTGATCGGGATACGGCGCGCGGCATGCGCCTGAATATTGCGGCGGGCACTGCCGTCCGGTTCGAACCCGGCCAGGCCCGCGACGTGTCGTTGATCCCGATCAGCGGGGCGCGGCGGATTTTTGGGTTCAACCAGAAAATCATGGGGCCGCTTTGAGCAGCAAACCACCCCAATGAGGAGGATCAGACGATGTGTGATGTTTGTGTGATGAATGCGGTAAAAGATCGGATGCTGTCGCGCCGTGACTTTTTCAAAACCAGCGCTGCGGTCGGTGCAGCGGCAACTGTCGGGATGACAGCAGCCCCTGCGGCGATGGCCGCTGGACATGCGGGTGTGTTTGACATGTCCCACCCGCTCAGCCCCGACTTTCCGACATTTTTCGGTGCGCCCGGCATTTCGATGGAGCAGCAGTTCAATTTCGCCGAACACGGCTTCAACCTGATGAACCTGAGCGTCAACGAACACACCGCCACCCATATCGACGCGCCTTTGCATTTTTCCGCAGATGGGGCAGCGGTTGATGAGATCCCCGTTTCTGATCTGGTGGTTCCCTTGTGCGTAATTGATATCGCGGCCAAGGCGGCAGAAAACCGGGATGCACAAGTGACCCCCGATGACCTAAAGGCATGGATTGCGGCCCATGGTGCGATCCCTGACAAGGCCTGCATCGCGATGCATTCGGGCTGGGCGGCAAAGTCCGGGGATGCGGCAGATTATGTCGGCAATGATGATGCGGACGTGAAGCACTTTCCGGGCTTCCACGTGGAGGCGACACAGATGTTGCTTGAGGAGACCACGGCGGTGGCCATGGCAGTCGATACGTTGTCGCTTGATCATGGCCCTTCAGCGGATTTTGCGACGCATTACGCATGGTTGCCAGCCGGGCGATATGGGATCGAAAACCTTGCCGGTCTCGATCAGGTGCCTGCGACCGGAGCCACATTGGTGGTCGGTGCGCCCAACCATGTGGGCGGCACGGGCGGCCCGGCCCGCATCTTTGCGATGGTCTAGTGCATCGTGCGATGCCCATAAAACGGGGGCGCGGGGGTGCTTTGGGCGCGACCGCGTCGTCAGGCCCATGTGCAGAACGCCAAATGTCCGATGGCACGAGGCGGGTGACGAACACCAGTGCGCGGAGCCTCTTTGCAGATGTTAACCCAGCGCATTTACGGAGAACACCCGTGACCAATCTGACAAAAGCGACAACCGCCAATCTGTCGCCGATGACATTCATCGCTACGGGCCTCAAACCGATCCGTCAAAATACCCGCACCAACGCGCACCACCTGTCCAAACCCGCCCGAACAACCAAGAGGTAACCGATGCCCCAAACCATCCCCCGCGCCGATTACGCAGCCATGTTCGGCCCCACCGTGGGCGACAGGGTGCGCCTTGCCGACACCGATCTGATCATCGAGGTCGAACGAGATCTGGGCGCGGAGCGGGCCGGAGCGGCGGTGACAGGTGGTGAAGGTGGCAATGCCCTGCACTACGGCGAAGAGGTGAAATTTGGCGGCGGCAAGGTCATCCGGGATGGGATGGGGCAGGCCCAGACCACGCGCGCCGAAGGGGCCCTGGACACCGTGATCACCAATGCGCTGATCGTGGATCATACAGGGATCTACAAGGCGGATGTGGGCCTGCGCGACGGGCGCATCGCCGCCATCGGCAAGGCGGGCAACCCCGACACTCAACCCGGCGTCGACATCATCGTCGGCCCCGGCACCGAAGCCATCGCGGGCGAGGGTCGCATCCTGACCGCAGGCGGGTTCGATTCACATATCCACTTCATCTGCCCCCAACAGATCGAAGACGCACTGCATTCCGGCCTGACCACGATGCTGGGCGGCGGCACTGGCCCAGCCCATGGCACGCTGGCGACGACCTGCACGCCGGGGCCCTGGCATCTGGGCCGCATGTTGCAGGCCGCGGACGCGTTTCCGATGAACCTCGCCTTTGCGGGAAAGGGCAACGCCTCCCTGCCCGCAGCACTTGAGGAACAGGTGCGCGCCGGCGCCTGCGCGCTGAAACTGCACGAGGATTGGGGCACTACCCCTGCGGCCATCGACTGCTGCCTGTCAGTCGCCGATGACATGGACGTACAGGTGATGATCCATACCGATACGCTGAACGAATCCGGCTTTGTGGAAAACACGGTGGCAGCCATGAAAGGGCGCACGATCCACGCCTTTCACACCGAAGGAGCCGGGGGTGGGCACGCCCCTGACATCATCAAAATCTGCGGCGATCCAAATGTGTTGCCCTCTTCGACCAACCCCACGCGTCCCTTTACCGTGAACACGATCGAAGAGCATCTGGACATGCTCATGGTCTGCCATCACCTCGACAAATCCATCCCCGAAGACGTCGCCTTTGCCGAAAGCCGGATCCGTCGCGAAACCATTGCCGCCGAGGATATCCTGCACGACATGGGCGCGTTTTCGATCATCGCATCCGACAGTCAAGCCATGGGTCGCGTGGGCGAAGTGCTGATCCGCACCTGGCAAACGGCGGACAAGATGAAGAAACAGCGCGGACGTTTGCCTGAGGAAACCGGCGACAACGACAACATGCGTGTGCGCCGCTATATCGCGAAATATACGATCAACCCCGCCATCGCCCATGGGATCAGCCACGAGATTGGCAGCGTCGAAGTGGGCAAGCGCGCTGATCTATGCCTCTGGAACCCGGCTTTTTTTGGGGTCAAACCCGAGATGGTCCTGCTTGGCGGCACGATCGCCTGTGCGCAGATGGGTGATCCCAACGCCTCGATCCCCACGCCGCAGCCGGTCTATACCCGGCCCATGTTCGGGGCCTTCGGGCGCTCGGTCGAACGCTCGGCTGTCACGTTCGTATCTGCGGCGGCGCAGACAGAGGGGATTGGCAAGATCCTTGGCCTGCACAAGGACACGGTTGCGGTGACGCACACCCGCGGCATTGGCAAGGCCGACTTGATGCTCAACACCGCCCTGCCCCATATCGAAGTGCACCCCGAAACCTATGAGGTCCGCGCGGATGGCGAATTGCTCACCTGCAACCCTGCCGAGGTGTTGCCCATGGCGCAGCGGTATTTCATGTTTTGAAGACGGATCCGACATTTCGAAGCCGCGCCGTTATGTGGCCGATAGCGCCACATCAAAGCGGTCAATCACATCGAATTCGGAACCATCCCGAGGCGCGGGCATGTCGAGCACCCGCACATAGGTGGTTGTTTGCCGACTCACATAGCGTGGATTGTCGCGAATATCGGGCGGCAAACGTTTGGCCTCAAACCGGCGAACGGCCTTGCGTTCGATCCGCACGACGGCGTCGCCCACCGGAATATCGTGCTGACCCACATGCGCCGAAACCTGATGCAATAGCGCAAGGCGGACATGGGTTTCGCGATCTTTCAGTGCGGCAAGTTCAGCCCGCAGCGCGACCAGTTCACGCGCAAGCGTCTTTTGGAGGGGGATCTGATCTGTCATACGACCACCCTACCCATGAAACCCTTGCCGCTTCGTTACCGCTCACCCGCTAAAATCGGATATTGTCCCATGTTGACCGCCCAAACCTATCATCCCCATACCCACGCAACGCCCGCAGACCACCTTTCGCTTACCTACGAAGATCGGTTCCTGCGGCGCAAAGTGCTTACCCTCGCCTCCGGCACCCCGCTGCTTGTCGATCTGGCGCACACCACCTCGCTGGATCATGGCGGTGCACTCATCACGACCCATGGCGGTGAAATCCGCATCAATGCCGCGCCCGAACCGCTTTTGGCCGTCACCGGCGACAGTCTGCACCGGATTGCCTGGCATATCGGCAACCGCCACACCCCCTGCCAAATCGAGGACACCCGGCTTTTGATCCTGCGCGATCATGTGATGGCGGATATGCTTGCAAAAATCGGGGCACAGACCGCCGAAGTGGTCGAACCCTTTACTCCCGAGGGCGGGGCATATGGTCATGGACGCACCCATGGGCATGACCACACACACAGCCACACATGACACCCGCACTAACCCTCATGCAATGGCTGTCCCCGGCTTTTCCTGTTGGGGCATTTGCCTATTCGCATGGGCTGGAACAAGCTATCACGGATGGGGCAATCACAGGGGCGGACAGCCTGTTGGACTGGCTGACGGCCCTGCTTGAGCATGGCTCGGGCCGGGCGGATGCGATCCTGTTGGCGGCCGCCTACCGCGCCGAGGACCCTGTCGATGTGGATGCCACCGCGCGCGCCTTTGCGGCAAGTGCCGAACGGCTGCTCGAAACGACTCAACAGGGGGCCGCATTCTGCAACACGGCGCAGGCGGTGTGGGGGCTGAAGCTGGAGGCGCTCACATATCCCGTGGCGGTCGGGGCGGCGGCCAAGGCGATGAACATCACCCTTGCCGACACATTGCCACTGTACCTGCACGCCTTTGCCTCCAACCTCGTATCTGCCACACAGCGGGGCCTGCCACTGGGGCAGACCGACGGGCAAACGGTGTTGGCGAAACTGGCTGGCACGATCACGAACGTGGCGCAGGAAGCCATGGCCAGCACGCTCGACGACCTCACATCCGCCACCTTTGCGGCAGACGTCACCGCAATGCGCCACGAAACACTGCAACCGAGGATCTTTCGCACATGACCCAACTCAACGGCCCCCTGCGGATCGGGATCGGCGGACCCGTCGGAGCAGGAAAAACCACCCTCACAGCCGCGCTCGCCAGCGCGCTCAAGGATGACCACTCCATCGGCGTGATCACAAACGACATCTACACCCAGGAAGATGCCGAAGAGCTGATGCGACGCCAGATCCTGCCGCAGGACCGGATCATAGGGGTCGAAACCGGGGGCTGTCCGCACACGGCCATCCGCGAGGACGCCTCGATCAACCTCGCCGCTGTGGCCGAGATGCGCGCCCGCCACCCCGAGGTCGAAGCGATCCTGATCGAGTCCGGTGGCGACAACCTCTCGGCCACATTCTCTCCCGAACTGGCGGACATCACCCTTTATGTGATCGACGTGGCCGCAGGCGAGGAAATCCCGCGCAAGGGTGGTCCGGCCATCACAAAGTCGGACTTGCTGGTGATCAACAAGATCGACCTTGCACCGCATGTGGGCGCATCACTCGACGTGATGGAGCGGGACGCGACGCGAATGCGCGCGGGTAAACCCTTTGTCTTTGCAGCCCTGCGGCACGGGACAGGCGTGGCCGACATCATCACCCACATCCGAGCCTTGTCGGGCCTTGGGTTCACCAGCGCCTGAACCCGTCTTTCCTTTCGCTGCAAATACCTCGGGGGAGGCCGCAGGCCGGGGGCAGAGCCCCAAATCTCGGGCGAAGGGCAAAGTACCCAAAACCCCATTCGATCATTAAGCCGTAAGGCGCACCTGTGGTGCGCCCGGCCTCAGACGAAATCGATGAATTTGTTCATGGGCATCTCGCGAATACGCTGACCGGTGGCCGCAAAGATCGCATTGGACAGGGCCGCAGCGGCAGGCGGCACCATGGGTTCGCCCATGCCACGCACATGATCGCCGTTCTCAAGGCCACGCACCATGATCTCGGGGGTCTGATAGAGGCGCATCCCCTCGTAGTCATAATAATTCAGCTGATCGACCATGCCGTCAGAATAGGTCACCTCGGCATTCATCGCATGACCCAGGGCCCAGACGATTCCACCCTGCACCATGTTCTCGAAGTTCACGGGGTCGACGACGGTGCCCACTTCGGCCGCCACCCAGACCTTGTCGATACGAATGCCGCTATCGGTATTGGTAACCTCGACCACCTCGACCACGGGCACCCCGAATGACATGCAGAAGGCAACACCACGCCCCTTTCCATCGGGCAAAGGCGCACCCCAGCCAGACATCTCGGCCACCGCCTCAAGGGTCTTGCGGGACGGGTCGTGCCAGCACAGACGCAGGCGTTCCTCCATCGGGTCCGCGCCGGCGGCATGAATCAACTCATCCAGAAACACATCGTGGAAAAACCCGTTGGTCGAGGCCCCCACCGCACGCCATGAGGTGATCGGGGCCAGCTCCGGCGCACGGTAGCCTGACACGCGGTAATTGGGGATCGACATGGGCTGTTCCCACGCCCCGGCGACGATCTGAAGATCGGGGCCGGGCACGGGCAAGCCTTGGCGGCCCATTTGGCTCGCCACGACCGAGGGCATGGCGATGCCCAGATCGTACGCCTCAACACGGCCATCCCGCACAGCCCCACGCCCCCGCGCCATCGCGATCTGGCGGGTGTCGTCATGGGTCATGTCCTCTTCGCGTGAATAGGTCAGCTTGACGGGCACACCACGCATTTCGAGCGCAATTTCAGCGGCTTCCCTGACAACACGGTCCTCAAGGCGGTGGCCAAAGCTGCCGCCCATGACTTGCACATGGACGTGCACATCATCGGTGTCATGGCCGGTGATCCTAGCCACATTGGTCTGCACAAATCGGGGGATTTGGGTGCCGGTCCAAACATCCACACGGGCGTCCGTGACGCGCACGGTCGCGCTGATGGGCTCAAGCGGGGCATGGGCCAGATAGGGCGCGCGGTATTCGGCCTCAATCACCTCCGCCCCCTCAAGGGCGGTCTCCACATCCCCCTCATCCCGCTTGCGGGTATCAAGCGCGTCCTCGGTGAAACTGTCTGCCAAGGCCTGCCAGTGGCCGTCCATATTATCGGGATAGGAGGCCGCGCCCCACTCAATCTCGATCGCGTTCACAGCCTGAATGGCGCGCCACGTGTTGTCGGCCACCACAGCCACGCCACCCGTCACCGAAACCACCTTCTGGACGCCCCGCATGCCTTCGGCCACGCTGGCATCATAGCGGATCATGTCACCGTCGCGCCGTGGATTGGTGCGCACGCTGGCATGGACCATGCCGTCGATCTCAAAGTCGATTCCGTAGGCTTGGGTGCCTGTGGATTTCGCCACGATATCGATGCGCTCCATCTCTTTGCCGATCAGACGCCAAGTCGCGGGATTGCGCAAGGCGACGTCATTGACCGGGTCGAGGGTCGCCGCAGCAGGCGCAAGCGAGACATAGCTGAGCGTCGTGCCATCGGGCAGTTCAACCGCCCCGTTGGCGGTTTTGAGGTCGCCCACGGGCACACCGCTTTGCTGTGCGGCGGCTGCCTTCAGCGTCTCGCGCGCCACGGCACCTGCAAGGCGCAGTTTCTCAAAGCTGTCGGGCACTGTCGTTGAGCCACCCGTGATCTGAAGACCCATGAACTTCAGCATTGCATCCATCGCGCCCCGCGCCGAATTGGCCACAAAACTCTCATCCGTAGAGCGGAACGGGGCCGCCTCGGCGCTGAGGGCCGTGTTGTAATAGGCGGGGCTTGGCATGCCCGGATCAACGCGGATCTGATCAAGCGTCACATCCAACTCTTCGGCGATCAGGGCCGCCTGCACCGAATAGGCCCCCTGCCCGCTGTCCGCACGCGGGGTGATCAGGGTGATGCCGCTGGTGTCGATCTTGACATAAGGGGTCAGCGCGGCGGCATCCTCGGCCAGATCATCCAACAGCGGATTGGCCACGGGGCGCTTGTACATGAAATAGCCAAAGGCGACCCCGCCCACAATCGTGGCCGAGCCCACCAGGAACGTGCGACGCGCGATTTTTCCAATACGATTCATGGACTTAGACCTTTTGCAACTTGGTGGCGGCGGTTTTTACGGCCGCCCGGATGCGGGTGTATGTGCCGCAGCGGCACAGGTTCCCGCTCATCGCCTCGTCAATATCGGCGTCACTGGGATTGGGAATGTCCGACAAAAGCGAGGCCGCCTGCATGATCTGGCCCGACTGACAGTAGCCGCATTGGGCCACCTGGTGCGCGATCCATGCCTCTTGGACCGCGTGCAGCGCCTCGGGAGTGCCAAGTCCCTCAATCGTCGTGACCGCGCCATCCACATCCGCGGCAAGCGTCTGACAAGAACGCACTGCGACACCGTCGATATGGACGGTGCAGGCCCCGCATTGGGCAACACCGCAGCCATATTTCACACCCTTGATGCCCAATTCATCCCGCAGCACCCAAAGCAAAGGCATGTCGTCTTCGACATCAACGTCGTGGGATGTACCATTCACGGTCAGTTTCATTTGTGCGCTCCGAGCGTATTCCTGTCCCTGCAACCATAGAGCATGGCAGCCCCAGCAAAAACCTGCGGATTACGCCAAAGCGATGGAAGATCGTGCCAAGGCCGCGACGTCACCCACCGGCACCAATAAAAAAGGCCCCACGCGGGGGCCTTTCATTGCGCGATATAGAAAGGTTCAGAACTCGACCACAGCGCGGATGGATTTGCCTTCGTGCATCAGATCAAAGCCGTGGTTGATCTCGTCCAGCGTCAATTTGTGGGTGATCATCGGATCGATCTCGATCTTGCCGTCCATGTACCAGTCCACAATCCTGGGCACGTCCGTGCGCCCCTTGGCACCGCCAAAGGCGGTCCCGCGCCAGACCCGGCCCGTGACCAACTGGAAGGGGCGCGTCGAGATTTCAGCCCCCGCAGGCGCCACCCCGATGATGATGCTTTCACCCCAGCCTTTGTGGGCCGCTTCAAGCGCCGTGCGCATCACGTTCACATTGCCCGTGGCATCAAAGGTGTAGTCCGCACCACCACCCGTCAACTCGACCAGATGCGCGACGATATCGCCCTCGACCTTGGACGGGTTCACAAAATCAGTCATCCCGAAATGCGTGCTCATTTCGACCTTGTCATCGTTCAGATCCACACCAACGATTTGGTCGCAACCGGCCATTCTAAGGCCCTGAATGACGTTGAGGCCAATGCCGCCCAGACCAAACACAATGGCGCGGCTGCCGATCTCGACCTTGGCGGTGTTGATGACCGCACCGATGCCCGTGGTGACGCCGCAGCCGATGTAGCAAATCTTGTCGAACGGCGCGTCCTTGCGCACCTTGGCCAGCGCGATTTCCGGGACGACTGTGTGATTGGCAAAGGTCGAACAGCCCATGTAGTGATGGATGGGCGTCCCATCGAGCATCGAAAACCGGGTCGATCCATCCGGCAACAGCCCCGCCCCCTGGGTCGCGCGCACCTTTTGGCACAGGTTGGTCTTGGGGTTGAGGCAATATTCGCATTCGCGGCACTCGGGTGTGTAAAGCGGGATGACATGATCGCCCACCTCAAGTGTCGTCACCCCTTCGCCCACTTCGATCACGATGCCCGCGCCCTCATGGCCCAGAATGGCGGGAAAGATGCCCTCGGGATCGGCACCTGACCGGGTGAATTCATCTGTGTGACACAGGCCCGTCGCCTTGATCTCGACGAGGACCTCGCCCTTGCGGGGACCGTCCAGATTGACCTCCATAATCTCAAGAGGTTTACCAGCTTCAACAGCAACAGCAGCGCGGGTTCTCATCATGGTCATATCTCCTTGGATTTTGGTGGCCATCAAGGCCAGCCAAGGGCGTCGCTGTCAATCAAAAGGGGCCGCGCGTCTGAATTAAATCAGCGCACCGGGACCGGTGATCAAACGATGCAGGGGCAGGCTCCTCTCTGTGCGCACTGTAAGCGAACGTCTATAGGTCAGGCCCGTGCCAGAACGAAATCGTGCACCACTTCGAAATAGGGGCCGTCCATCCCGGCCTCGGCAATTTTGGCCGCATCCTCGATCAGGTCGAATTTCGCCATCAGGCTTTCCTTGACCCCGAACACCGCATCGGAATGGATATATTCATCATCCGGGTCAAAGATATGGGTGGTCAGGGTATCGTATCCGTCCGCCTCAAGAATGTAGTGCAGGTGCGCAGGCCGCCACGCGTGCCGCCCAAGCGCCTTCATCAACCGGCCCACGGGTCCGTCTTCGGGGATGGGATAGTTCTTGGGCTTCACCCCTTCAAAGAAGTACACGCCGTCCGAGCCTGTCCGAAACACGCCGCGCAGGTTAAAGTCAGGCTGGATACCCTTTTGCTGCACATCATAAAACCCTTCGTCATTGGCCTGCCAGACATCAATCTTGACGCCATCAACAGGGTTGCCGTCGGTGTCCAGAATACGCCCCCGGATCAGCATCTTGTCCCCCTTGCCATCAAGGCAGATGTTGGACCCCATCGGCAGCTCGGGCGCATCAGGCAGGTGGAACGGACCCAGCACGGTGGACTCTGACGCCCCTTGCGGTTTGCGGTTGTTGATCGCATCCACCAGCATCGACACGCCCAGCACATCGCTCAGCAGGATAAACTCCTGCCGCCAGTCGGTGCAGGTGTGCCCTGTCTTTGTCAGAAACTGAATCGCGTCGAACCATTCGGTCTGGGTCGGTTCGATCTCTTTGATGCAGGCGTGCATGTGCCGCACAATCGCCTCCATGCAGGTCGCCAGCCGTTCGTTATCGGTGTTGGTGCGCGCCGCCACAACCTCGGCAGAGTTTTCTTCGGTGAAGTATCCATCAGGAGTGGTCATGGCTCAGCTTTCCTTTGCAAGGATTGAGGAAAAGACGCGGGTGAGTTCGGCCACGGGATCATCTGCCATCGCCTCACTGCGCCACGCGACGTGGTGGTCGGGGCGCACGAGGACGCAGCCGGCCTCGCCGACTTCGCGCGCGCGAGCCCAGTCGCCGACATGATCGACCAGCGGCTGGCGCGGCCCGATCACATGGGCCGACAGGGTGACCTCCATCTCGGCTGCCACCCTGGTGGCCGCATCCGTCCAGGCTCGCCCGTTCAAACCGGTCAGCAGGGCAAAGCCGCCTTTGGTCAGATCCAGCGTCGAATGTTTTTTACCCGCCGCGTCAAACAGCCAGACATGGGGCAGGCGCGCACCGGGCCAAGTGGTCGGCTGGTAGTGCAATTCGTGATCGAGATCGAAGGCCGGTTCCATCTGCCCATCCGTCACCACGGCGTCCGAGCGATACCTCTGGTTCATTTCGACCCCGTGCGCGTCAAATTCGTATTTCTTGAACGCAATCGCTTTGCGCAGAGCGGTGCGTTGTGCCTCGGCCTCGGCCGTGTTGTCGCAGCGCCTGTCCATATTGGCCTGCATCACATCCGGATCCGTATGTCCAATCAGACCAAGCGCTTCAAAGATCGGGCCGAACTCGCCAATGGACTGATTGGCGCGGGTCACGATCTGTTTGGCAACCGGCGCGCGTTCGGCGTTGTAGCTGTCCAGCAGACCCGGACCCGCCTGCCCTTTCAGCACGGCGGCCAGTTTCCATGACAGGTTGAAGGCGTCCTGAATGGACGTGTTGGACCCAAGCCCGTTCGAGGGCGGGTGGCGGTGCGCTGCGTCGCCCATGATGAACACACGCCCTTTGGACATTTGGGTCGCATAGGCGTCATTGACCGTCCAGTAGCTGATCGCCTGCATGTCGATCTCAAGATCGGGGTCGCCGACCAGATCGCGGATGATCTTCTTGGCCTCGTCATCGTTCAATTCGGGGCGTTCCCCGTCGATGTCATAGCCCCAGATCGCCATCCATTCGTTCCACGGGCGGATCATACGGATCACACCCATGCCGATGCCGCCCACATTTGATCCGGGCTGCATCACCCAGTAAAGCACCGAAGGGCGGTGTGCGACATGCTGGCTGAGGTCGGCCTTGAACAGCAGGTTGATCGAGCCTGCAACACCCATCTTGCCCTCGATCGGAAGGCCCGTGTTTTCGGTCACCGCCGAATTGCCCCCATCGGCCCCGATCAGATATTTCGAGCGCACAGTGAATGTCTGGTTGGTCAACCGATCAAGGATCGTCGACGTCACCCCATCCGCATCGGCCACATGGCTTTTGTATTCGCAGGACATACGCGCTTGCGTACCGCGCGCGCAGGCGGTCTTGAACAGCAGCGGTTCCATGAATGTCTGGGGCAGATCGTTCATCTTGCTTGGCGAACTCAGCGCGTGTTCGGCGCGGCTGAGGGGGTGGGTGCCCCATGTCTGGATGCGCCCCAACTCTTCACCCGTCAGGCTTTCGCAAAACACGTTCGAGCCCATCAGGTCCTGCTCGGTGGCGTGCATGTACGCCTCGCCTTCGACCTCTTCGCCCAAATCCCGCAGCACCTCCATCGTGCGCTGGTTAGTGATGTGCGCGCGCGGGCTGTTGGCGAGCCAGTGATAGCGGTTCACGGCCATATTCTCGACCCCGTAGGTCGACAGCAGGGCCGCCGTCGCGGACCCCGCCGGGCCTGTGCCAATGATCAGAACGTCGGTGGTGATATCTGCCATTTTTGGGTCCTCCTCCAAGGGTCGGGTCAAACTTGCGGACGCGCGCCCTCCCAGGCGGCCTGCAAAAGCGTGCGGATGCCGTCCCGTGTGATCGGGGCGGGATTGGGATAGGGTTTGCGGGTGGCCAGATGCGCGGCATGATCAAGCTGCACCTCCGCCACGCCGAGCTTGCGCAACGCCTTGGGCGCATTCAGGCGGGTCGCATAATCATAAAGCGCCGTTCCAGGCGTTTCGCCCCCGAAAATCTCGCAGATCGGGGCCAACAGGTCAGGCACAGTGCGCGCATTGTAACCGATGGCGTGGGGCAGCATAATCGCATGTGTATCAGCATGGGGCAGGTCAAAGGCCCCACCAAGCGTGTGGCACAGTTTGTGATGCAGCGACATGCCCACAAGGCCAAGGACCGCACCGCAGGCATAGGCCCCACGCAACGTATCCTCGCGCGCGGCCACGCCATCCGGGGCCGCTATGACCACCTCCAAAGACCGGGCGAAGGCGCGCATGCCCTCAAGCGCAAGCGCGTCCGAGGTCGCGGTCCTGTTGGGCGCATAAAGCGCCTCGGCAGCGTGGGCGATGGCGTTCAGCGCCGAGGTCACCGTCATGCCAACAGGCAGCGACGTGATCAGTTCGGGGTCGTACAGGATCACTTCGGGCTGCACGCGCGGATCGCTGAGTGTGGTTTTTACGCCGCCCTCGGTCTGGCCCAGAGTTGGGGTCGCCTCGGACCCGGCATAGGTCGTCGGGATCACGATCTGCGGGAAACCCGTACGATAGGCGATGGCCTTTCCGAGCCCCGTGGTCGACCCGCCGCCAATGGCAACCACGCAATCGGCGGCCACCTCGCGCATATGTGCCACAGCCGCCTCGCTGATCGGGACGGGTGTATGCATGGCCGCGCCGGAAAAGACCCCGGCAGCGTCATCGCCCAAGACTTCGGCCAAGGCAAGGGCGCTATCAGATTGGGCCGGGGTCGACAGGATCAGGGCGCGCCGACATCCAAGACGCCGCACTTCATCGCGCGCTGTGTGACGCAAACCCGCGCCAAACAGGACGCGCGCTGATGTGGGGGCGGGAAACGTGTCAACCGTCATGGATACCACGCTAACGCGCGAGAATTCGCAAGTTGATAAGATGTTTGATCCTCAATATACCTTAACGTTATGCAGATTGATCCCAATCATCTGATCATCCTGGCCGCGGTCGTGGATGAAGGCGGGCTGACCCAAGGGGCCGCAGCATTGGGCAAATCCCAACCCTCGCTCAGCCGGTCGCTGTCGGCCCTCGAAGCCCGGTTGGGTCTGCCGCTGTTCGAAAAGGGGCGTCGCCCCCTGATCGCGACCGAGCTTGGGGCCGCACTGGCCGCGCAGGGCCGTCTGATCCGGGCCGCAGCGGCAGAAGCAAGCGTGCAGACGGGCCTTTATGCGGGTGGCAAGACCGGGGCGGTGCGGGTCGCAGGCACCCCTGTATTCATGGATGCGGTGATTGCGTCCATGATCGCGGGGTTCCAGCAGGCCAATCCCAATGTACGGATCGACCAGTCCTACGGCTATGCCGATACGCTGATCCGGGATGTGCAGTCGGGCACACTGGATATGGCCCTGTGCCCCCTCCCACCCGATGCGGTGCCCGAAGGGCTGACCTTTGACGAAATCCTGCAAGGGCGCAATGTGATCGCCTGCCGGATCGGACACCCCTTGGCGCGCAAGAAGACGCTGCGGCTGAGCGATATCGCCCCCTACCCCTGGATCGCGCCGCCCACGGCCAGCCCGCTTTATCAGGACCTCAAGGCGATCCTGGCCGAAATCGAAGTGGACGATTTCAGGGTCAGCTTTTCCGGCGGGTCAATCAGCGCGGTGCGCACGGTGCTGGAAGGGTCCGACAGCCTCACGATCCTGCCCTATTCGGTGCTGTTTATGATGCGCCACCACAAGTCCCTGACCGCGCTTGATATCCGCATCCGGCACGCACCCCGGCATCTGGGGATCCTGAGCGCGCAAGCCAGCAGCGATCGACCCGTGGTGCGGCGGTTTCAACGGCATCTGGCGCATGAATTCAAATCACTGGCGCGCACCATCACACATCAGCAGCAGGCCTCGGTCTGGGGTGTTTAGGGCAGCACCGCCCAAACCATCACCAGATATGTCCACTGATGCAGCGCCTGATCGACCCCGAAGGCGCGCCAGTATCCGGCCTGCGCGGGACCGTGACCCGTGTGATCCGACCATCGACCCTTGGCCCAATCAATATGGAAATGCACCGCCCATTCGATCAGGGCGACAACCAGCGCCAGCGCGACCGGCACCCCAAGCAATACCATTGCAATCAATGACCCAACCGCATGCAGCCCCGCATGCTGCACCCGCCCCACATGCACATAGCGACTACGGTCCCGCAGCATCCGTGGGGTCTGAAGGTAAAAATCCGCAAACAAATGCTTGGTCTGAAGCAAGAACAGCAGTGCCAGTGCGAAAAGGACAGGATCGGCCAAGGGTGGTCCTTTGGTTGACGTTTCACCCCACCCTAGGGGCGCAAATCAAATGCTGCAATATTGCAGCGGCCCGGATACACATTAAGCCAACCCCGCAAGGCATTGATTTGTGGTTGAACCCCTTGATAGGCTGGGGCCAAAGGGCACCCCGCCTGCGCAGACGTCTGGACCAGTCTTATCGAACGCTCCCTCTTTGCCTTCATCTGGAAGTATTCGAAACGCGACCAGCTTGTGCTTCTGGTGGTCACGCTGTCGCTGTTTCCACTGTTATATCTGACACTTGAACTGCCCAAGCGGATCATCAACGACGCCATCGGATCGGGCACCGCAACGATTGATTTTCTGGGGCGCGAAGTTACCCAGATCAACTACCTGCTGCTGTTATGTGGCGGGTTCCTGTTGGCCGTGCTGTGCCATGGGTTGATGAAAATGCGCATCAACACGATGAAGGGCGTGCTGGCCGAACGCCTGCTGCGCCGCTTTCGCTATACCCTGATTGCGCGCATCCTGCGCTTTCCCCAACCCTATTTCGAACGCACCAGTCAGGGCGAGCTGGTCAGCATGGTAACGGCCGAAAGCGAACCCATGGGCGGGTTGATGGGGGATGCGGTCGCCCAACCTGTACTACAGGCCGGCCAGATGCTGACGATCCTCGGCTTTCTGTTTTTCCAGTCGGTCGCGTTTGGTCTTGCGGCGGTTGCGCTGATCCCCTTGCAGGCCTGGTTGATCCCCAAGCTGCAACGCCAGATCAATCTGCTGAACAAGAAACGGGTCGTGCAGGTCCGCGCCCTGGCAGCCGAGATTGGCGAGGGCGCGGCAGGCGCGGGCACATTGCGGGTCAACGGTGGCTGGCGTTACCGCATGGCGATGATCGGGGATCGGTTGGGGCAGCTGTTCGCGATCCGCTTCCAGATCTACCAGAAGAAATTCTTTATGAAGTTCATCAACAACTTCATCACCCAGCTTACGCCGTTTTTCTTCTTTTCCATCGGGGGCTATCTGGTCATTCAGGGTCAGGTCACCATCGGCGCGCTTGTGGCCGCACTGGCCGCTTACAAGGACCTGTCGAGCCCGTGGAAAGAGTTGTTGGCCTATTACAACCAGACCGCCGACATGTCGTTGCGGTGGGAAACGATCACCGAACGGTTTGCGCCAGAGGGCATGATTGACGAAGCCCTGTTTTATGGCCCCGCAGGCGAGGCCCCGCGCCTGACCGGCGAGATCGAGCTTGATCAGGTCACGGTGCGCGACGGCGACGGCAATGCGGTGCTCGAGGATATCTCGTTGACCCTGCCTGCCGGATCGGTTGTGGGCATCACCGCCCCCAATGACGAAGACCGCCGGGCGCTGGCCGAGGTGCTGACCCGCGAGACGCTGCCCACCAGCGGCTCTGTTACCCTGTCGGGCTTCAGCATCAAGGACCTGCATCAGACCACCATCGCGACGCGTATCGGCCACGCCAATTCACGTCCCGTGATGTTCAAGGGCAGCTACGGGCAGAACGTGTTGATGCCCCTGCGCATGGCCCCCACCGCACCGGGCGAGGAAACCGACTTTTTTCACGAAGCGGTCCGGGCCGGGAACAGCCACGACATGCTCAAGGCGCATTGGCTGAACCCCGAACTGGCGGGGGTGCCGGACCGCGACGCGCTCCGGGCGTGGTGGTATACGCTGATCGAGGGCACAGGCAGCGGCGAGGCGCTGACCCGGCGGACCATGGATCAGCATTACGACGTTGAAAAGCACCCCAAACTGACCGAGGCCCTGATCGCCCTGCGCCCCAAGATCGCGCAAGCCGTCGATGAGGCCGGGCTGTCGCGCTATGTCTATCGCTTTGATCCCGAAGGATATAACCCTGCCCTGCCCGTGGCCGAAAACCTGCTCTTTGCGACCCCGCGCGAACAGATCACGCCCGACATCATCGCCTCCAAACTCGAATTCCTGCGGGTGTTGCACGATCTGGAACTGGCAGGCGACCTTGAGATATTGGCCCGCAACATCATCGAAATGCTGCGCCAGATTTTCGGGGCCAATGGCACCGATCACCCGCTGTTCCGCAAGGTCGGCCTTGAGGTGGATATCTATGAGGCAGCCCTTGACCTGGTCACGCGCAAACCTGCGGGGTCCGACATCACCGACAATGACCTTGCCCTGCTGTTAAGCGTGCCGTCGGTGGTCACTGCCGAGCAGGTCGGCCCATCCTTCCCGGACGAGGTGCGCACGCGCGTTCTCGACATGCGCCACCAGCATGCCGCGACCCTGGGCGCGCAGATGTCGGACCTGTTCGCACCCATCCGGCCTGACGCTTACGTCTTTGGGCTGACGGTCCTTGAGAACGCGCTTTATGGTAAAGTGTCGGACGGGGCGGGCACACGGGGGGAGGAATTGCGCCGCATCGTGGGGCACGTGCTGGCCGAAGAGGGGATCAGCCCCCAGGTGCTTGAACTGGTCTTTGACGTGCCAATCGCCCTTGGCGGGGCCAACCTGCCTGCACTGTTTGCCGAACCGCTTTCGATCAGCCGGGCCACGATCAAACGGCCCGATATACTCATTCTGGACAAGGTCATGGCAAGCTACGATCCCGACATCCAGACCGCATTGTTCAAATCCCTGCGCACCTTGTTGCCCGAGGCGACGCTGATTTTCCTCAATGACGGGTTCGAGGACGAAGATGCGTTCGATCTGCATTTCGAAGTGCAGCAGGGCCGTCTTGTCGGGGCCGAAGGGGCGCGGGCCGAAGCCGACAGCGAGGTGGGCGCGGATCTGGCGCGCAAGGTCGACGCGCTCAGCCGGACACCGCTGTTTTCGGGGCTCAAACGCAAACAGATGCGGCTGCTTGCCTTTGGTGCGCGCTGGTACAAGGCCGCCCCCGGCGAATATGTGTTCCACAAGAACGACGACCCGACCGATGGGGCCTATATGATCATCGAGGGCGAAGCAGATCTGCTGCTGCCGATGGACGGGGCCGATGACACCCTGATTGCGACAGTGGGTGCAGGGGCGTTGGTGGGTGAATTGGGCCTTATCCGAAGCGAACCACGCGCCCTTGATATGCGCGCCAAATCCGAACTGTCCTGCCTGCGCATCGGCGAAGAAGAATTCATGGCCGTGGTCGAAAATGACGCTGCAACGGCCTTCCGCTTGCTGCAAGTGGTCGCCGGTTACGTGAAAACCTGACCAAAATCCGCCGAGCACCATCAGTTTATCCACAAGATGTACTTATGCACTGGAACCTGACCACAGCTTTTGGCATTCCTTTATGAACCCGTGCGCTGCGCACGGCGGAGTTGTGCCAGATGTTTCGAATATATTGCCGGGTTTTGGCGACGGGGATTGCCGTGTTGACCGTGTCGGGGGCGGCCTATGCCTTTGACGTCACCGTGTCCGCGCCCGAAACGCTGGTCGAAGACATTCGCGCCGCCTCGCTGACAGCCACGCTTGCCGACACCGAAGACCACGAGGCCCCCCGCCCCATCGACATCATCAGTGCGGCACAGGCCGATTACGGACGGATCATCGCGCTGCTTTATGATCAGGGTTATTTCGGGCCAACGATCAATATTCTGGTGGATGGGCGCGAGGCCGCCTCGCTGACCCCTCTTGGCGCGCCGCAGGCTGTGCGCACGGTGACGCTGCGCATTGACCCGGGATCGGTGTTCACTTTCGGCACCCTCGCCATCACACCCAAGGCCAGTCAAAGCGAACCCACCCCCGGCTTTGCACCGGGCGAAACCGCACGGGTGTCGGTACTGCGTCAGGCCACGGCTGCCGAGATAGAAGGCTGGCGTCAGGGCGGCCATGCCAAGGCGGGGGTCGCAGATCAGCAGATCACCGCCCGCCATCCCGACAAGACCCTGAACGCAACCGTCACGCTTGATCCTGGCCCACGCCTGCGTCTGGGCAGGCTGACGATCACGGGCGACAGTGCGGTGCGCGAAAAACGCATCCGCGAGATCGCAGGCTGGCCAAGTGGCGAAGTGTTCGACCCCGACACAATCGACAAGGTGCAAAGACGGCTGCGCCGCACCGGAACCTTTGCAAGCGGCACCCTGACCGAAGCCGAAACACCCAACGCCGACGGCACATTGGATGTGACGGCCCTCGTCACCGATCAGCCGCCTCGCCGCTACAGCTTCGGGGCCGAGTTCGGCACGCTGGACGGTCTGGCGCTGAGCGCGCTGTGGCTGCACCGCAATATCTTTGGCGGCGCTGAACGGCTCCAGATCGAAGGGTCGGTCAAGGGCCTTGGCGGCGACACGGGCGGCATTGACTATCGCCTGAGCGCCCGCCTGTCCCGACCTGCGACCTTCCGCACCGATCTTGAAGCATTTGTGCTGGCCGAGGCCGAACAACGCGACGACCAAAACCTGTTTTCGCAATCTGTCACGCTGGAAGTCGGCGGAGTCTATTTCGCCCGCGAGGACCGCGAATACAGCTACAGCGCCCGCCTGCGCCGCTCCAAAACCCGCGATGATCTGGGCGAGCGGGACTATACCATCCTCGCCTTTCCCTACGTGGCCACCTTTGATCGGCGAAACGACAAGCTGAACGCGACCAGCGGCTATTATGCGCAAGCGACCGTCGCCCCCTTCTTTGCCATTGACGGGACGGACAACGGGATCGTGTCGACCCTTGATCTGCGCACCTACCGTCAGTTCGGCGAACGGGTCACGCTGGCCCTGCGCGGGCAGTTGGGGTCAATGTTTGGCCCCTCGATCACCAATGCGCCTGCGGACCTGCTGTTCTTTTCCGGGGGCAGCGGCACGGTGCGCGGGCAGGATTTCCAATCTCTTGGGGTTGATCTGGGCAATGATGTGAAAATCGGTGGACGTTCGTTTTTGGGGCTTTCCAGCGAATTGCGGGTCAAGACGGGTGAGAACCTGTCGGTCGTCGGCTTTATCGACGCAGGCTATATCGGCGAAGAGACGTTTATTGACGGCTCCGGCGAATGGCACAGCGGCGTGGGCCTTGGGGTGCGCTATGACACGACCATCGGGCCGATCCGCTTTGATGTGGCGGTGCCTGCATCGGGGCCGGACGACGGTTCGGGGCTGGAAATTTATATCGGTATTGGGCAGGCGTTCTGATGCGGTTTGTACTCGCGATACTCTGCCTGATCTGGCCCCTTGCCCTCGCAGCGCAGGACGGCGATGACGACGACCGGGGCTATCTGATCGGCCTTTTGGAAAACAGCCTTGGCGGCGAAGGGCGCACCGTGCGCATCAATGGCTTTGCCGGTGCGTTGTCCAGCAGGGCAACAATTGAACGGATCACCGTGGCGGACACCGAAGGTGTGTGGCTGACCCTCGAAGATGTCGCGATCCAGTGGAGCCGCCGCGCCCTTCTGCGCGGGGCCATCGAGATCGAAGAGTTACAGGCCGCGCTGATCGACCTGCCCCGCCTGCCCATCCCGGTGCCAAGCGAAGCGCCCGCGCCTGAAGCCGCACCTTTTGCCCTGCCCGAACTGCCCGCCTCGCTGAATATCGGGCAGATGCAGATCGCCCGTGTGTCGCTTGGCAAACCCGTCTTGGGCGAAGCAGCGGCGCTGTCACTCAGCGGGGCCGCCTCGCTGGCGGGGGGTGAGGGGGATGTGCGCCTTCTGGCACAGCGCATTGACGGCCCCGAGGCGCGCTTTGAAGTGCTGGCGGCTTACGCCAACGACACCCGCGCGCTGACCCTCGATATTGACCTGAGCGAAGCGGAAGACGGGCTGATTTCCGGTCTGCTCGGTCTGCCCGGTCGCCCGAGTGTGGCGCTGTCCGTCCAAGGGGATGGCCCGCTCAGTGATTTTGCGGCCTCTCTTGATCTGCGCACCGATGACGCCCCCCGTCTGGCCGGCACCGTGCAGTTGCAAAGCGAAGTTGACGGCCCCCTGGCCTTCGAGGCGGATTTGAATGGCGATGTGACCGCCCTGTTCCTGACGGAATATGCGGCCTTTTTCGGGCCCGATATCCAGTTGAACGCACAAGGCGCGCAAGCCAGCGACGGGGCCTTTTCGCTTGAGACGTTCACGCTTGACACCCGTGCGCTGCGTCTGACTGGGCAGGCCGCGCTGAACAGCGATGGCTGGCCCACACTGCTGGATATAGAGGGCGAGATTGCAATCCCCGATGGCGCGCCCGTGCTGTTGCCCCTTGGTACCGCGGGCGAAACGCTGGTCGATCGCGCCACGCTCAGCGTCCAATATGACGCCGATGACGGGGAGGCGCTGGCGGGTCGCGTGGTGGTGGCGGGCCTGAACCGACCCGAGGTGCAGGCCGACATCACAACCCTTGTGCTCGACGGCACCCTGAGCGGGGACGTCAACACCATCGGGCGGGTCGAGACGCGGATCAACCTTGAGACCAACGGGATTGCGTTAACTGATCCGGCCCTGTCGCGCGCTGTGGGCACCGCCGTCAATGGCGACCTCAACGTTACCTATATCGAAGGAGAGCCGTTGGAGTTGTCCAATCTCGCCCTCACAGGTGCGGCCTGGACACTTGGCGGGCAGGCACAGATCAACAGTCTCTCCGATGGGTTCGAGACGACCTTTGACACCAGTCTTCAAAGCAGCGATTTCTCGGCCTTTGCCGATCTTGCGGGCCTCGCGCTGGAAGGGGCCGGGGGGGTCGAACTGGCCGGTTCCGCCTCGCTTGGCGGCTTGTTCGACATCACCATCACAGGCGAGACGCGCGATCTGCGCGTTGGTATCGCACAGGCAGACGCGCTGCTGGACGGGACGACGGCCCTTGATGTGGCGGCGCGCCGGGACACAACGGG
Organism: uncultured Tateyamaria sp.; assembly: GCF_947497045.1. Classification (GTDB taxonomy): domain Bacteria; phylum Pseudomonadota; class Alphaproteobacteria; order Rhodobacterales; family Rhodobacteraceae; genus Tateyamaria. The sequence continues at coordinate 167,692 of NZ_CANMEU010000009.1, forward strand.
CACCTATCTTGAGCGATTGCGACTGGAAAACCCTGCATTGTCCGCAGATGCCGAGGCCACCTTGCAAAGCGGGGCCTCGACCGCCCGTTTCGATCTGCGGCTGGATGATGCGAGCCGGGTGACGACAGCCGTGTCCGGCCAGCTCGCCATCAACGGCACGGCTGAACAAACAGGCGAGACATGGGACATCCTTGGCACGCTCAGCGGACCGCTGGATGCCACGGCAAATGTCGATGCCAGCGTTGCACCGACCCGCATCGCCATTGTCGCAAACGCCGCAATCCCCGACATCGCACCGCTGGTGCCGCAACTGCCGGGGGCGGCCAATCTGGATATGCGCGCCGAACAGGTCAACGGGGTCTGGACTTTTGACACCGACCTGCGCGGCCCCTTGTCGAGCACGGCCAATGTCGCAGGCACCTATAAGGCCGAAGCGCTTAGCGCGACCTATACCGCTGCAGTGCCCAATATCGCACCCCTCGCCCCCGGCATCACCGGGCCCGTGGGTCTGGACGGGAACGTGCAGCAAGTCACCAATGGCTGGCAATTCAACACCGCCCTCACCGGTCCCTACAGCAGTTCGGGCACCGTGTCGGGCGCGTTCATGGATGCGCGGCTGACCTCGGCCTTCTCGGTTGCGCTGCCCAACATCGCCCCGCTTGCGCCGGGTGTCTCGGGGCCGGTGTCGCTCACGGGTGATCTGCGCCAGACCGACACGGGCTGGGCGGTCGATACGGACGTAACCGGCCCCTATTCCAGCACCGGCGACATCAGCGCGGCCCTCACGGACGGTGCCGCATCCGCGCGCTACGCGCTGCGTCTGCCCAATGTGGCTGCACTTGTGCCACGCCTGAACGGTGCGGTCGCGGTGACGGGCACCGCCCAACAGGTCGCGCGCGGCTTTGATATCGACGCGACACTGGATGGACCATCAGGCACGACCGCGCGGGTCGGGGGCCTGGTTGCCAATGACGGGCGGCTGGAACTGGACGCCACCGGGCAGGCTCAGCTTGGGCTTGCCAATCCGTTCCTTGCGCCGCGCAATATCGCGGGCGTCGCCAATTTCGATCTGACCGTGGATGGCCCACCCGCCCTATCATCAGTCAGCGGCCAGATCACCACCCAAGGCACACGACTGGCGGCCCCTACGCTGCCGCTGTCCTTTGACAATATCTCGGGGTCTGTCGGCCTCGCCGCAGGGCGCGCCACACTGGACATAGACGCAGGTGTCAGCGAAGGCGGTGCGATTGCGATCAGCGGGCCGATCACGCTGAGTGGGCAATATCCGGCGCAAATCGATGTGGCACTAAACGATGTCGTCGTATCAGACCCGACGCTCTATACCAGCCGTGTCAACGGTGCAATCGGCGTGAACGGCGCGTTGCTGGGCGGAGCCCGGATTGCCGGGACGATCAACGTCGGCGAGACGAATGTGCAGGTGCCCTCCAGCGGGATCTCGACCTTTGGGGCAATCCCCCCGATTGACCATATCGGGGCGACACGCCCGGTAATGGCCACACGCAATCGCGCAGGTCTGGCGCAGGATGACAGCGCGTCCGAAGGCGGCGGGCCAGCCTATCCCCTTGATATCACGATCAACGCACCCTCGCAGATTTTCATCAGGGGCCGGGGTCTGGACGCGGAAGTCGGGGGCAGTCTGCGGCTGACGGGCACCACCGCCGACACCATTTCATTTGGGCAATTCGACCTGATCCGGGGGCGGCTCAACATCCTCGCCAAACGGTTCGAACTGGACGAAGGGCAAGTGCAGCTTGCCGGTCGCTTTGCGCCATTCCTGCGGTTCGTGGCAGCGACCAACACCGCAACCGGGACCGCCCGGATCATCATTGAAGGGCCTGCCGACGACCCGGCCGTCACATTCGAATCCACGCCCGAGGCCCCACAGGATCAGGTCCTCGCCCAGATTTTCTTCGGACGCGACGTCTCGCAACTTTCCGCCTTTCAGGCACTGCAACTGGCCAATGCGGTGGCGAACCTTGCCGGGCGCGGGGGCGCGGGGGTCGTGTCGGGCCTGCGCGGATCCTTTGATCTGGATGACCTTGATGTCACTTCGGATGCAGAAGGGAACACCGCTGTGCGCGCAGGCAAATACATCTCTGAAAACGTCTATACCGACGTGACGGTTGGCGGGGCCGAAGGGCCAGAAGTGTCGTTGAATATCGACCTCACCCCCAACATCACCGTGCGCGGCAGCGTCGGTGCGGATGCCAATACCGGCGTCGGCATTTTCATCGAAAAAGACTACTAGGCGGCAGCTTTCAGGCCATCACGCGCGCCGCGATATCGGCCATCAGCGCGTGTTCGACGGCCCCCGAGATCTCGTTATCGTGTACCCCGTCGATCTCCAGAAATGCGTGGCCATGCACGAACATGTGCAGCATGTAGGCGCGTCGCCCGATTTCCTCTTCGTCGGTGCCTTCGGGCATGACGCGCCGCACCTCGCGCTTGACCACATCCTCGCAGGCCATGCCAAGGGCGTGCAGTTCAGGGTCATCATCGCGCCCTTCGGTCAGTCCAAAGATCAAACGAAATACCCCCGGTTCGGTGCGCGCGAATTTGGCGTAGCATATGCCAAGCGCGGTGATCGGTGCCAACGGCTCACCCGTGGCCGATCTGGCCGCATCATCCATCTGCTGCCGCATTCGCTTGATTCCAAGCACTGCGACGGCGCGCACGATCTCGCGGCGATCCTCAAAGTGCTTGTAGGGGGCCGCTGAACTGACCCCGGCCCGGCGCGCGGCTTCGGAAATCGAAAAACCGTCCGCGCCCTTCTCTTCGACCAAAAGGCGCACGGTTTCAACAAGATGGGCGCGCAGATCACCATGGTGATACGCCGCCTTCTGGGTCTGTTTCGTGCTCTGCTGCAACTTTTTTCGTCCTGCCGCCTTGCCAAAGTAAGTGGCTATTACATATGTCTATCCATAAGAGTAAGTGCTACTCACTTCATGTCAAGGAGCCGCACCATGGCGCGCGCATATCGCAACGATACACCCAAACGCCCCCTTTGGAAGCGGATGATCCGTGGTTTTATGACACTAACCGGCACCGCGTCGGTCATTGCGATATCAGCGGGCGCGATCTGGCTGGGCAGCGCCACTTTGGCCAGCCGTGCGGCAGCCGTTGATGCCCCGCCAGCCGCCCCGATTGCGACTGTATCGGCGCTGCGCATCTCGCCCTCCGATCAGATGACCGTCACCCGCCAATTCTATGGGCAGGTCGAAGCCGCCCGGACCGTCGCCCTCAGTTTCGAGCAGAGCGGCCGCCTCAACGTCCTCACAGTGGACGAAGGCGACAGCGTCAAGGCAGGCGACGTGATTGCCCGGCTCGACACCCGCATTCTGATGAGCGAACGCGCCCGCCTTGTCGCCACCCGCGCCGCCCTTGAAGCGCAGGCCGAATTGTCGCGCCGCACCACCAAGCGCCAGTCCGAGCTGCGCGACCGTGGCTTTGCCTCCGAACAGGCCGTCGACAATGTGGCCCTTGGTCTGGTCGCGCTTGAGGCGCAGATGGCCGAGGTCGACGCCACCCTTACCCAGGTGGATGTGCAACTGTCCCAGACCGAATTGGTGGCCCCCTTTGATGGGCGCATAGGTGCGCGCCATGTCGATCCCGGTGCAATTATGGCGGTGGGCACCCCGGTGCTGGACATTCAGGAAGACAGCACACCGCTGTTTCGTGTCGGCATTGATCCGAAACTCGCAAGCGATCTCGCGGACCAGCCTGCGGCGATCACCATCGACGGGACGGACTATCCCACCCGCCTTGTCGGCTTCCGCCCCGACCTTGATGCCCAGACCCGGACCCGCACAGCCCTGTTCGGGATTGACACGGATGATCCGGTCTACCTCTCCTCGGGAACACTCACACTGACCACCATGCTGGAGGCCTCGGGTTACAGCGTGCCGCTGCGCGCCTTGCGCGACGGGGTGCGGGGACTGTGGACCCTTGTTGTCCTTGAACCCGCGCAACACGATATGTTCACCGCCCGCAGCGCCGCCGTTGAAGTGCTGCAAATCGAGGGCGACACCGCCTATGTGCGCGGCACCCTTGCAGGTGAGGCGTTGATCGTGCCCGATGGCACCCACCGTCTTGTGCCCGGCGATCGGGTCCGCGTGGCGGGACAGAACTGATGGAAAGCCTCACCTTCCGCCAACCCCGCATTGTCGCGCTCGCCCTTTTGGTGATCATCGCGGCCGGTCTCTCGTCGTTACTGGCCATAGGACGGCAAGAAGACCCCACAATCACCAACCTCTTTGGCACCGTCACCACCGCCATTCCCGGCGCGGACCCGGCCCGGGTCGAGGCGCTTGTCACCCAACCCATCGAGGACATCTTGCGCGAAGTGGCCGAGGTGGATGTGATCCAAAGCACCTCCTCCACCGGCATTTCCATCGTATCGGTCGAATTGGGCGTGACCGTTGCAGACACCCGCATCGAGCAGGTCTGGGCCGAAATCCGCGATGATCTGAGCGAACTGGCCCCCACCCTGCCCAGTGACGCGCTTGAGCCTGAATTTGACACTGACGGCGGCAGTGCCTTTGCGGCCATTGCGGCCTTTTCCGCAGAGCCGGGCGTGCCCACCACCATCCTTGGCCGCTATGCCCGCGATCTGGCTCAAAACCTGCGCAACATTCCCGGCACCGAATTGGTCGAAGTCTACGGAGCGCCCGAAGACGAGGTGCTTGTCACCCTCGACCCCGTCGCCACAGCCGCCCTTGGCTTGACCGCCGCAGAAGTCAGCGCGGCCATTGCCGCAGGGGATGCCAAGGGTGCCGCAGGCCGTGTGCGCCCGGCGGGCTCTGACCTGTTGGTGTCGGTGGCGGGTGAGGTGCAGGCACTGGACAGGCTGGCCGAGATCGTCGTGCGCCACTCGGACACGGGCGCGGTCACTTACCTGTCCCAGATTGCGGAAATCACCCGTGGCCCCCGCATGCCCCAATCCGAGCTTGCGCTGTACAATGGCAAGCCTGCGGTGCTGCTGGCCGCCAAACTGGAATCGGGTTTGCAAGTCGATGTCTGGGCCGGGTTCGTGCGTGAAGAGATCAGGGCATATCAGGACGAGGTGCCGCTTGGCGTGTCGCTCGACCTGACCTTTGATCAAAGCGTTTACACTGCTGACCGCCTGGCCGAAGTGGGCCTGAACATGGCCATCGGTGTCGGGCTGGTGGTTGGGGTGTTGCTCCTGACCCTCGGCTTGCGCTCGGCGATGATTGTCGCGCTGATCCTGCCTGTGGTCACGCTTGCGACCCTGTTCACGATGAACCTCATCGGGCTTGCGATCCACCAGATGTCGGTGACGGGTCTGATCGTGGCCCTTGGCTTGCTCGTCGATGCAGGCATCGTGATGACGGACGAGGTGGGTCAACGCCTCGCCAAAGGCATGAGCCGGGTCAAGGCCGCGGGCCAGTCGGTGAAACGCCTCTTTGCGCCCCTGCTTGCCTCGACCGTCACCACCGCCCTGTCCTTTACACCCCTGATCCTGTTGCCGGGGCCGGCGGGTGATTTCGTCGGCTCAATCGCCATCGCCGTGGTGATCATGCTGGGCTGGTCCTTTGTGGTCGCTATCACCCTGACACCTGCCATCGCCGGTCATATGCTGCCCGCAGGCGGCAAACGCGGCGGGCTCAAGGGCGGGGCCTTGGGTCGGGCGTTCGAGGCAACGCTGCGCTGGTCGGTGCACAACCCGGTGCGCTCGATTGCGCTGGCGCTGGTTCTGCCGATCACGGGCTTTGCATCGATGCCGACGTTGACGGCGCAGTTCTTTCCGGGCGTGGACCGCGATCAGTTCTATATCGAGATCGATCTGGCACCCGGCACCGGCATTGCCGACACGCAAGCGGTCGTTGCGCGGCTGGATGCCCGGCTGAACACGGACACGCGGATCGAACAGATCACATGGGTCGTGGGCCGCTCTGCCCCCGCGTTCTATTACAACATCGTTGGCGCGCGCGAGAATGCGCCGGGCCATGCCCAAGCCTTGCTGACAACCACCTCCGCCCAGGCAACCGAAGAGGTCTTGCGCGATCTGCAAGCCACCCTGACCCTGACAGCACCCGAGGCCCAGATCCTCGTGCGCGGGTTGGTGCAGGGGCCGCCCGTCAACGCGCCGGTCGAGTTGCGCTTTGTCGGCACCGACCTTGAGGACCTGCGCAGCATCGGGGACGAGGCCCGCCGGATCGTGACGGATGTGGATGCGGTGCTGGTCGCACGTTCAACCATCAGCGGCGGTGCCCCCAAGGCGGTCGTGACCATCGACGAGGCGCAAGCCCAGCAACTCGGGCTGAACCTGCGCCAGATTGCGGGCCAATTGCAGGCGGGGCTTGAGGGCATCACCGGCGGGTCCATGGTCGAAGGGGACGAAGAGTTGCCGATCCGCGTCCGTCTCGGCGAGGCGACGCGCGGCTCGGTGCAAGCGATCCGCGACCTGCCCATCCTGCGCCCGGATGCACAGGCGCTGGTCGCACAAGGGCGCTGGCCTGCCCTGCCCCTGTCGGCGGTGTCCACCGTTGCGCTGGAACCGGCGGCGGGCAGCATCACCCGGCGCAATGGCGAGCGGGTCAACACCGTTCAGGCTTTTATCCAGCGCGATGTCCTGCCCGAAGAGGCATTGGTGCAAGTGCAGGCCGCGCTGGACGCCGCCGGATTTGCCGTCCCCGATACCGTGCGCCTTGAGCTTGGGGGCGACAGCGATGCCCGCAACGACACGCTGTCCGATCTGCTCGCCTCCCTCGGGTTGATCGTGACGCTGTCGATTGCGGCCATTGCGCTGACGTTCAATTCGTTCCGCCTGACCGGTGTGGTGCTGGTGGTGTCTGGCCTCAGCGCGGGGCTGAGCCTGCTGGCGCTGGCGATGTTCCAGTACCCCTTCGGGATCAACGCGATCATCGGGGTCATCGGTTCTATCGGGGTGTCGATCAACGCCGCCATAATCATCCTGTCGGGCCTGCAAGAAGACGACGCAGCCGCCAGCGGCGACAAGGAGGCGATGGTGGACGTGGTCATGGGGTCATCGCGCCACATCGTGTCGACCACGATTACCACATTCGGAGGGTTCCTGCCCCTGATTCTGGCCGGTGGCGGGTTCTGGCCTCCGTTTGCGATGTCTGTCGCGGGTGGGGTGTTGCTGTCGACCGTAGTCAGCTTTTACTTCACGCCCCCGGCCTTTGCGCTGATCCACCGAGTACGTCGGGGCCGTGATGCGCACAAGGATGAGGACCATACCGACACATCCCTTGTACTGCGCCCACCCTTTCAGCAGGCAGCCGAATAGGCGCGCTGCCACAAAAATTGGGCGCGCCCTGATCTGTGCGGGCACACCGTCTCGCCTACCTGCTTGCCAATCGCGCAAGAGTGACCAACACTCTGCCGATACAAAACAACGGGGAGACCACCATGAAAGTTACGTCATTACTGTCTGCCGCACTGCTGCTGTCGAGCACGGCACTGGTCAATGCAGAGACGCTGAAATGGGCGCGCGCCGGCGATGCGCTGACGCTTGATCCACATGCCCAGAACGAGGGGCCAACCCACACCATCCGCCACCAGATGTACGAACCGCTGATCATTCGCGACACCACAGGCACGTTCGAACCCGCACTTGCGACCGAATGGGCCCCCAAGGACGGTGATCCGAATGTCTGGGTCTTCAAGCTGCGCGAAGGGGTCACCTTCCACGACGGGGCCACCTTTACAGCCGAGGATGTGGTGTTCAGCTTTGAGCGCGCCAAGCAGCCCAATTCGGACATGAAAGAGCTGATCGGCTCGATCACCGAGGTGCGCGCGGTCGACGACTTTACCGTCGAAATGGTCACGGACGGGCCGAACCCGATCCTGCCCTCCAACCTCACCAACCTGTTCATCATGGACAAGGGCTGGACCGAAGCGAACAACACCGTGAACGTGCAGGACTTTGAGGGCGGTGAAATCACGTTCGCCACCACCAACGTGAACGGTACCGGGCCTTATGTGCTGACCAGCCGCGAGCCTGACGTCAAAACCGTGATGACCCGGAACGAAGCCTATTGGGGCATCGACCAGTTCCCGCTTGAGGTGACCGAGATCGTCTATACTCCGATCCAGAACGCGGCGACCCGTGTGGCTGCCATGCTGTCGGGCGAGGTGAACTTCCTTCAGGACATGCCCGTGCAGGACCTTGAGCGTGTGAATGCCGCCGAAGGTCTGGTGGTCAAACAAGCCCCGCAAAACCGGGTCATCTTCTTTGGGATGAACCAGGGCGCGGATGACATCGAGGCCGACAACGTGGACGGCAAGAACCCACTCGCGGATGTGCGCGTCCGGCAAGCGATGTCGATGGCGATGAACCGCGATGCAATCCGCCAGATCGTGATGCGCGGCCAGTCCGAGCCTGCGGGCATGATCGCACCGCCCTTCGTCAACGGCTGGACAGCCGAAATGGACGCGGAATCCTCCACCGATATCGAAGGGGCCAAGGCCCTGATGGACGAGGCGGGATATGTCGACGGTTTCTCGATCCGGCTCGACTGCCCCAATGATCGCTACATCAATGACGAAGCGATCTGTCAGGCCGCCGTTGGCATGCTTGGCCAGATCGGCGTGACCGTAAACCTGGATGCCAAACCCAAGGCACAGCATTTCCCGCTCATCACCGACGGGAAAACCGACTTCTACATGCTGGGTTGGGGGGTTCCGACCTACGATTCCGAATACGTGTTCAACTTCCTTGTGCACAGTCGTGAATCCGACATCGGCACGTGGAACGGCACTGGATATGCGGACCCGGATCTGGACGCCAAGATCAAGTCGCTGGCCTCAAACACCGATCTTGAGGCGCGCAACGCCGACATCGCCGACATCTGGCGCGTCGTGCAGGACGAGCAGCTTTACATCCCGCTGCACCACCAGGTTCTGAGCTGGGGTATGGCGGAGGGTGTGGGGATCGAGGTCGAACCCGAAGATCAGCCCAAGGTGAAGTACATCACGATGAACTAGGTCGGCTGAAAGACTAGAAAGAGAAGGCGGTACGAGAAGTGCCGCCTTCTTTTGTTTAGGCGGCTTTGCGGTGTGGTTTCAACTGATCGCCGCAACACAGGCTTCAAATTTCTCTGCTGGGGTTTGGTATTGCAAGGTCTTTCTAG
>NZ_CANMEU010000010.1 GCF_947497045.1 uncultured Tateyamaria sp.
TCCAAGGGTTACGATGAGCGAAAGACACTCCCTTAGCAAAACAATGCTGTCTGTCTCAAAGGCCGTGACGGGTTACAGGTCAGCTCTGCGTGAGGTTGGAACTCAACGCCGAGGCCATGCCAAATATGTGACATCAAGGAGATGTCAAAGCCAGCCCCCATAATGATCACATCATCGAAGGCATCGACGATCTTTGTGTCATTGGCCTCACGTTGAGCACCTGTGCCGAACACAGATGGCAATAACAGGGAAAACAGTTCCAGCTGCCGTGACTTTGGATCACCTTGTTGGTTCAACAACCTCTGCAGCTGATCATTCAAAACCCAACTGTCGTAATTGGGGTGGATCAAACGCTGAGCGTAGGGAGCCAACACTGTGTTGACATCGTCTCGGCTTGGGTTTTCAGCAATCGCCGTCAACGCGGTTTTGCTGCCAGCGGCGATTTCAACTCTACAGTATTTGTCACCGTCGGGAACAAAACTCATGTGCTGGGTCAGCAAATGATGGTTCTCCGGGAGGTTCTTTTTGATCGTTGGATCGACCTGTGGGATTTCATCGAAAATGCAGGTCCACTGATATCGCTTGGGCCAATGCAAAAGCTGCAAGAAGGCCACTTCCGTGATCATCAGCAGCTCACCTTGATCCACTTGAGCATCTTCAAGATGCTGCTGGATCAGCGTACCAACGGATATTTTGGAGCGCCTCATATGCAGCAGGTCCGAATGGATCGCAGTTATGGGCAACGGCCAGTTGTTTTCCGCTGCGAACGCCACAGCATCCGCATGGGCTTGATTTATCAACTTGGTTGATTTGAACACCATCACGGTTTTGCGTTGATGGATCATCGCTTCTGTGAGCGACCAACGCAGGGCTCGGTACGTCTTGCCACTGCCCGCGAAGGCATTGACGGTATAAATTGATTTTGGGTGTTTCATCGTTGTTTTCCAATCTCGAATGTCAAAGCTATTTATGGAAAGCCAAGGGATTGGATCGACACATTTAACTTACGGGGAATGGTTCGGGGCAACCCCGTGGGATTGCCCCTTTTGACACTTCGAGATTGTTCTTGGACCAACAATCGGAGCGAGCTCTTTGGCTCACGACTATTTATGCTCTTGGTGCGCTGTATTTTGACAAATACTGCGTGGTTCCGCAGAATCCGAGATGCAACTGGCCGTCAAGCTGGTCGGAAATTCGCACCGAAGGTGCAACTTTAATGCTTATATATAAAGTAGTTTTAGTTACGCCTTTTGGATGGAAATTGCAGCCAAACACGCGAAGCAAGAGCTCAAGAGCCAAACCCAGCTGTTTGGCAGAAGAGCGTCAGCGATGACTGCAACAAACAGCGCAGGTTTGGATTACATCTGTGGCGCTAGCGCAGATGTCTCCTTTGGTGGCAATACTGATCAACAAGCCCTACCGGGCAACACCTGCTACGCAGTTGTCTACCAAATCCAAGTCACCAACACCTCCGGCTTACGCCGTCGGCACGGTTCCATAGATTTGTGGTTTCACCTATTCATCTTTTGGGATGAGCTTCGCTCCAGCAGGTCAAACCCAGCAAGCCAAAAATCAAAGAACCCAATGGAACCGGCGACAACATTGCGCCCAGTTGCAGCAGGCATGACGGCAGTTGCACCTAAGAAGCTTGATTAGATCAAGAAAACCACATCTAGAGCTCAATGAAATCAATGCGTTGTTGTTCAAAAGTTGCATGCCAACACCCAGCTATGCTGAACCAACACTGATGATTTTCGCCGGAAAAACTCTCCAGAACTTCCCTCACGAAAGTTTCTTGGAGTTCTTATCGACCAAGTATCAAAGAACGGCCCAATAAATCGCTACGATGAAAACACCCAAACCAAACAGATACCTCAGTTTGATGGGTTCCTTGCTGAGCAAATGCCAAGCCAACAGCACAAACAGCAGTAGGATCGCACTGATCACCAGCAGCATTGGGACACCGCCGACAAAAAAGGAGGGCTCGAACTGATGTCCAAGCCCTCAGTCGAATGCTTGCTGGAGCCCGTGTCACAGAGAGGTAAAACAGCCCAACAAACACATCTCAGCATCAGCGACCATCGCAATCCCCATATGCGGGATCACCGGTATAGGCGTCACCTTCTTGGGTTTCTGCATTGGTTTCACCACGTTCGCCCACTGCTTGACCAAACCCATCTGGGCTCACTGCTGGGTCTGGGCTTTTGACTTCCTCACAAACAGTTGGCTCGGCAGTGTCTGCCACCGCAGCAGCACCAAACACAGTGAACAGGGCAACCAAAACGGTGAATCTCATATATGTCTCCAACATTAGGGTGAGCGTCACTGGGCGCAAAACATCATGTTTCACACCAAATATCGGCTCATAAATCCGTTATTCCTCACAAGTAACGAAACACCATTGCATGGGCAAGAGCTTTACACGGATTTATAAACCGAGTTATGAGTGATCAACTGAAACGAAACATCGGGTTGCGCGTGAAGGCTGCACGAACCCAAAAGGGTCTCACCCAACCACAGCTGGCGGAAGCCATAGACAAAGCGTTCGAGACCATATCCAACATCGAGCGAGGCAAAACTGCGCCCAACTTTTCCACCCTCTATGACATCGCCAACGTGCTGGGGCTGCCCATGCGGGAGTTTTTCGATGTGGATGATGCTGATATCAGCGATGCACGGCAACGGCTTCTCATGCAGGCAAATTCGATGATCTCTGATATGGATGATCGACAGCTGAACCTACTGCTGAAGTTGGGCCAGGTGCTGCAAGAGGATCAAGGTTAGAACCCGCCTCCACCGACGAAACCGCTCGTACAATCAGTTATTTGTATCCAACCACCAGTAATGGCAGAACCAAGTTGTTCGCGTGTCAATGGATGGTCCTTCGTTACAACGCGAGCGCAATCACCTGCTGCTAACCGTCCAATGACGCTTCCACTTGCTGTGGGTTCATTTCGTATTCGAACAGTTGAGCTAGCAAACAGGTTGTCGCCTACTTCAAGATTTTCATAAGTTGACCGTACTGCAGGATCAATAGGCGACAATCTTCCTTCGCGTGTCAGGGACATATCTGGACCAAGCTCGTAGTAAACATACAGCGATGTCTGTTCGACAATCCTAGGTTCGGGAAGAAGTTGACCCTGTATCCATTCAACAACTCTAAAGACTCTCGATTCTGGTAAGTCTGACCATAGATTTGCTGCAAATAGAAATATCGCCGTTAGCCACGCGAATGGCTTCAGAACCGTGTCAATTACATCAATGATCGGTTTGAGTAGCTTGTATACACGTCTCATGGTTCAACTATCCAAATACAGCCAACTTAGATGCCTTACCGCAATCGGCCGTAGGAATCGAGCTAGTTCTGATGCCGAGATACCCGCCCATAAACCTTGATTTAATCACGTTTCTCGAAAAATAACTGCACTATTTCAATAGGGTAAAAAATCTACGCAAGCGCTGAAACGCAACGCAGCTGAACGTCTTAAGCTGGTAAAAACTCAGTAAAACTTTCCTGACGAAACTTTTTGCAAGAACTTCTCCGCAAAAGAACCTGTTCAGACCAACCAATCCACATGTTTGGATTGCGCATCACAGTTCTCGCAGCGGAAATCATCGTAGCAGCTGTGAAGCGTCCATTCCTGTTGGTTTTCGTCCCAACACGCATATGCATCCCGCAGGACAACGGCGGAACCGCAGGATTTGCATCGTGGCTTGGGCAGTTGATCCGGCTCCACCATTAGTATTCCTCCGCCAGCATGATCGTCAGCACACGGCGCGTTTTGGTTAGGTCCGTTGGATCATCCGAGCCCATGGAATAGTCGTTGTCATACGCGTCGATTTTCCAAAAGCAGGTTTCACCCAAATATTCAAAGGTGCCAAAGTCATGCTCCCCGTGTGGGTCATTGCCTTCGGTGAATACGTTGAACTCGCTGACAATCTGCACGATCTCATCGCCATCCACCTTGTTCCGTGAGAGCAGTTCGATGATACCCGCTGTTAGGAACCGCGTCCCTGGAACGCTGGGATCGCATCGTCGGAACTGGTCGTTCTGCTGGGCCGTAAGTTGAACCGTCGCTGATACCATGTGGACCTCATACTGCGGGGTCCAACTGCGTTATGGCGATATGATTGGGAAAGCGACTGAAGACTTCACATTGCTGGTTACCCAAAAATCATAGATGCTGCCGATAAGGAAACTATTCGAAGTGATGCCGTTGTGATCTCGCGTTTTCATCTGATGAACTTAGGGCTCTATCCCGAGACACTGCCTCCGTGTTTTGTCTCTAAAGATGCAAAACGCGCTTTTCATGGGATAACTGCCGATCTCGACAACAAAAAGTACCACGAAAGAAAAACAGAGTTTGTACGGTACAGCGGCACGAAACATGACGGAAGTCGTCGGTTCTTTGGTACGCCGAACATCATTTCGTACTTTCATATCTCCAGCTTTATTTGGCGTAATTGGCCAAAGTTTGAGGAGAACTATGGTCTGTCCACCTATTCAATAGGCCTCCCCAAAATAATGAACCCCACGGACGAACGTGCGGTTAAGGTGCCATCGTTGTCAGAACTCTCTAAACGCGCATCGAAAAACTTAAAGTATGCTCCGTTTGTGCTGAAAGCAGATATCGCACAGTGTTTTCCAAGCCTTTACACTCATTCGATTGCTTGGGCGGCCCATGGGGTCGAAGCATCGAAGGGCGATACGAATAAAGACTCGGCAGTCAATAGTTTCAACGCATTAGATTTTTTCATACGGAACGGACAAAGAGGCAATACTAGAGGGGTTTTGGTTGGCCCAGATGCTTACCGACTTGTGGCAGAGTTTATCTTGGCCAGGATCGATAACGATTTGGAGCAGAAAGTTGGCGATTTGATCGTTGGTGCAGTTCGACATGTCGATGACTACTACATCGGGCTGCGTTCCGAACATGACGCACAATCAGTCCTATCATCGCTTCGGGAACTGTTGGCTACCTATGAACTTAACCTGAACGACCAGAAGACGAAAATTCAATCAAGTCTGGAGCCGATTAACGATCTGTGGGCGCAGAGACTGCGCGATCATATGAATTTTGGTTCGGGGTTTGGCCCATTACCGATGCTTCGATTACCGTCGTTACACGCGAAGCTGGAGAGGGCAATCACTGAGGCCGTCGACACAGCTCAAGCAGTCGGATCAGACAGCCCGATCAAAATACTCTTCAGGGCTTTCGATGAAAGCAAAATATATCAATCTCCCGATTGGGAATTTGCTGAACAAAACATACAGAGGATTATCCTCAAGCACCCTCATACGATAGACTATGCTTGTTTGTTAGTTGCCAAGCGCAGCGCGTTAGATCTGCAAATGGATAGGGAAGGATGGTCTGCGGTCGCAGGGATAATTGTGAAACGTGGCCTTGCACTAGACCATCACCATGAGGTTTTGTGGATGACTTGGCTGCTTTTGGTTTGCAACATTGACTTACCGTTTGACATGATTGCTGAGCTTTCCAAATCAAGAAACGCGCATATCAGAGCACTGCTTGTACAAGCGTTCGTCGACGAAAAAATCGGGCGGAAACCCAAACTGGCACTGGGAGCACCATTGTCGTCCGTAGATAGCAATTGGTTAGTGAACTTGGTTGCAAAATCCCAAGGCTTCTCAAAAGCTGCGTTTTCCGGATCGAATGCGGAGGAGTTTGAGCACCTGGCTTCGCGTCAAATCAAATTGATTGACTTGAAAGAGCACTCTTCAAAGGTTCGCGAGGAGGGCAAAAGAGCTATCAGCCGCACTCGTTATGGATACGATGACGACGAAGATGATTTTGATCAAGATCCAGAGATGGACGCAGAAGACTTCTTGGCACAGTTCGACGACCACGGGGCTATGTGAAGCTGCTTAAGCCTGTAGTTGACTGTCAGGAATCCTCTTCAGGCTTTGCTCTCCAAACACTATTTCCAGCTTGCTCCGCAATAGGGCGCTTCCAATTAATTGAACGTAAGAAGGAGCTCTGCGGCTTTGCAGCATTCGGATCAAAGAACACGATATTGGCTGCTCGCACATGATTTTCGTTTTTTGACTTTTCTTCGTCGGACCAACCTGACGACCAAAAAGACGTTCGATATGCAACACCGTCAAAACCAGCTTCTTGGAACGCGGAAGCGATCAGCACACACGCACGGTAATGCAAATCTCTACCATCAACCCCAACACTACGTGAAACAAACTCCGCAGTTCGGGCTAGAAGCCATTGTTCCAGCCCTTCTGACGATGGCTCATCTTCTAACAATACACTAAGCGGTTCCCTCCCATGCAAAAGCAATTTGCCGATTTTAGACGGCTTCTGGGTTTTAAAATGGGCTACAGTACATGTGTCAGATGGCAACGCTCTTACCTCGGCCAACGCAACCTCAGGTGTAGTTGAAAGATAAAGAACCGGTGCACGGGGCGCATTGAATCGTCCCAATTGGGTTTTCTCTGCTGGCGGCGCACAAACCTCGTCGCCTCCTAGCGGATAGACGTGAATTCGCCCAGGATCGCTTACGCCATCCTCCTCATAGTCATTTCTTGCTCGGAACAAATCAAATCCTTCTTTCAACGTCTCGAACTGTTCACTATTTAACGTGGCGGAAACGATGCGTTCAGCAAACGATGTCGAAAATCGAAGGTCAGTCATACCACCGCGTAAAAGAGCCTTCTTTAGCTCTTCAATGTCATATTCAGGTGGGATCAACTTAACGGCTCCTCTAATAACTCAATTCCTAATATAAATCAGCGTGCTAGCTTCACAATCCAGCACTTGAAGCACCATAAGCACGGCACGGAGCGTTGCTAGGTGCCTGTGCTAGAACTGTGCTAGGTGCACGGCGCGGCGCTCACAACTAACTGTGCTAACTCATGTTTTTCCGACTGTGCTAACACTGTGATAGGGTATTTTGGGATTTCCAACGGTTTGCGCTGCAATGCAGAAACCCGGCAAGTTACTGTTTTTGCTGATTTAAATGGTGCCCGGGGGCGGAATCGAACCACCGACACGAGGATTTTCAATCCACTGCTCTACCCCTGAGCTACCCGGGCACAAATGAAGGTCAAAGCCTTCTGGGGTGGACGCGTGATAGGACGAAGACACTACGCTGTCCATAGGAAAACAAACAAAAAACCCACAAGCGCAAAATCGTGCGATCAGTGCGTCGTTGGCACCTCATCATCCGGCAAACCTCGGTCCTCTTCCCGTTCGGAAGGGACCGCGTAACCACCGCTCATCCAGCGTGCCAGATCCACATCTGCACAGCGGCGCGAACAGAACGGGCGATAGAGCTTTGCCGTCTCATTCTGGCAGATGGGACATGTCACGACAGCACCTCCGACAGTGGCAAGCGCGCACGTTTGCGTTGCAGCTCGTAGTGCCCCAAAGGCGTCCACCCGGCCAGCACGGTGTCCACATCATCCGCGCGGAACGCGGCGCGCAGGGTGGCTTCAAAACTACGCCGTTCTTTCTTGGGCATGGGAGCAAGATCAAGGGTGATCTGCCCGCCCAGCCCTCGCACGCGCAACGCGGCGGGCAAGGCGCGCGCGCAGGCGATATTGGCGCGCAGACCGGCAGCGAAGGACCCATCTGCGCCGGTGTTCACATCCACGGCCACCAAAGCGCGGGTGGGTTCGACAAACATGCTCATATCGCCGCCCAGAGGCACGCGGGCACCCTGCGCCGCGTCGATGGCATCCAGCACGCCATGGCTTTCAAAGCAGCCCTCGTCCGTCACGATATCGGCTGTATCGACCCAATCGCGCCACGCCAGAACGTGCGGCGCATCGCCGAGGGTCAGCGCCTCGGGGTCCGTGCCCTCATCGCCGACCACCTGCTCGGCCAACGCGCGCATGGCGGCGATATCTTCGGCAACGTCGTCGGGCGCGGCAGTTGCGGCAGCAGAGCGCAGGATCAGGCCCATGTCGCAGCCGTCCATGCTCTCATGGGCCAGTTCCATCAATGTATCGCGCACATCATCGTCCCGGATACGGCGCGACAGGTTCAGGCCCGGCGTATCCGGGGTGACAATCGCATAGCGGCTTTTGAACAGCAGCTTGTGGGTGACCGGGATGGCCTTACCGGGTTCGGCGTAGCCGGTGACCTGTACCTGCAACACTTCGCCCTGCCCGATCCCCTTGACCCCGCGCAGGTAGGCGGACCCGTCCGGGGTTTTCAGAAATATGCCGCCCTGCCCTTTGACCGGGCGATCTGTCACCGCGCGGTAGATCGTGCCGGGGCTTGGCGGGTCACCTTCGATCAGGAGGTCGCTAAGGACCCCGTCCACCATCAGCGCGGCCGCCTCGCGGCCCGCGATGTGGTCCAGCAATATCTGACGTCCCTTCATGCCCATACCTTCATGCCTGCGGCCTGCAAGAGGCCCGCGGTTTCTGCCAAGGGCAGTCCAACGATGCCCGTAAATGACCCACTGATCCACGGAATCAACGCACCGGCGGGGCCTTGTATGCCGTAGCCCCCCGCCTTGCCTTCCCAGTCTCCGGTGGCCAGGTAGGCGGTGATTTCGGCAGCTGACAGATTTTTCATACGTACCGTGCTGACCACGTCGACCTCCCACATTTGGGGTCCTCTGCGCACGGCAACGGCAGTGATGACACGGTGGCGACGGCCCGACATGAGATGCAAAAACGCCGCTGCTTCGTCCGCATCTGCGGGTTTGCCAAGGATGCGGCGACCCAATGCGACGGTCGTATCAGCGCATAGCACGACGTCATCAGCATCCGCGACGACGGCAGCGACCTTTTCGCGAGCCATGCGGGCGCAATACGGGCGTGGCAACTCGGCCCGGGCCGGTGTTTCGTCAATATCGGGCGGGCGCACCGCATCCGGCACCACGCCCAATTGCGCCAGCAACTCAAGGCGGCGCGGGCTTCCTGACCCTAGGACAAAAGCCACGAAACGTGGTTACTTGAAACGGTAGTTGATGCGGCCCTTGGTCAGGTCATAGGGGGTCATCTCGACCTGCACCTTGTCCCCCGCCAGAACGCGGATCCGGTTCTTGCGCATTTTTCCTGCCGTGTGTGCGATGATCTCATGGCCATTTTCAAGCTCGACCCGAAACGTCGCATTGGGCAGGAGTTCCTTTACGACACCGGGAAATTCGAGCGTATCTTCCTTGGCCATGGTCTCTCCTTGATTACACAGGCCCGCGCGGATGCGGACGCGCCACTAAATGCGCCTGTCGTCCCCATAATTCAAGGGCTAATCAGGTCAAAGACGTCACGATTGCCCGATCATCGCGCCCCATTTGGGCATGCCAGTCCCGCCGATTCAACACGCCCCCATTGGCGCGCACATGGGCAATGGCGGTAAGATCGACGTCGCCGTAGACCCAGCCGGGCGTGTTCATCTGCCCAAGTGCGATGACCCCAGTGTCGGGAAACCCCACATCCGGCGGGCCAAAAATGCCCCCTGCACCGACGGATATGTCGACCGCTTCGGACCACGATGCGGTGCCAACGACCGACGCCATCACCGTCACACACTGGTTTTCCAGCGTACGGGCTTGCGCGCCGATGCGCACCCGGGAATAGCCTGTCAACGCTTCGGTCACCGAAGGGACAAGGATCAGGTCCGCATCCATCAGCGCGCGCCCCAAAAGCGGAAATTCACTGTCATAACAGATTAGTATGCCGATCTTGCCCAGGGCGGTTTCGAAAACCTGCAAGGGACCACCCGGCACCACATCCCATGTTTCGGCCTCGAACCGGGTCATAATCTGTTTGTCCTGCACCCCCACAGACCCACCCGGCGCAAAGAGGCGGGCGCGGTTGACGGGGCGGGTCACACCCTTGGGCAGTGCGGTCGTTGCAGGGCCGGAACCGGCCAGAATATGCACACCGAATTGATCGGCCAAATGGGCGTGCAGCGCATCCGCATCGCCAAGCCGGTCAGCCACCGCATGCAAAGACGCCTCAAGATCAGCCGCAACATCAAGGCCCGCAAGCGTCGCCAACTCCATTGCGCCATATTCGGGAAACACCAACAGGTGCGCACCATAATCCGCCGCCTCGGCCACCCAGCGAGTCAATTTATCCTCATATGCGGCCCAATCGGGCAGCACATCCAACGGGTAGGCGGCGGTTGCGATCTTCATTGGCGCACAGTGCCAGAGCGTCCAAGGACAAGACAAGAGCGCAAGCTATCATCGCAAAACCCGAATCTTGCACGCGCATGACCGCTTTATTTCCTAAAAGAGCCGGGATATGAATTTGCCAAACCAAAATCTAAATCCAAGGACCCCGCATGCTGAGCAAAGGCGTCACCCTCCGTGGTCTTGAAGTGTTCGAAGCCCTTGCTGCCACCGGGTCCGTCGCACAGGCAGCCAATGTGACAGGGTTGAGCCAGCCCGCCGTCAGCCAGCAGTTGCGTAATCTTGAGACGGCACTGGCCACAGATCTGATCGACCATGGCAAGCGCCCCATGCGACTGACGCCCGCGGGCCACAGCTTTCTTGCGCGGGCCGAGGCGGCGTTGTCGCAATTGCGGCTGGCCCAATCGGAATTGACCGTCATGGATCTGGCGCATCTGTCAGCCCTGTCCATCGGCGTGATTGACGATTTCGAGAATGACCTGACGCCCCGTCTGGTCACGATCCTGGCGGACAGCCTGACACGCTGCAAATTCACGCTGGCCACGGCCCCCAGCCATGAAATCCTGCAATCCATCGCGGACAAACGGCTGCACATCGCGATCTCTGCCAGTGACGGGGCGATGCGCGACGGGGTGCTGGAATACCCGCTGGCGCGCGATCCGTTTATCCTTGTGGCCCCCAAGGGGATGATTGACCCTGAAAACCCGATGGCGCGGCTGCATGATCTGCCCTTGTTGCGCTACGAGCGGGATCAGTTGATCTCGCGCCAGATCGAGGCGCATCTGGCGCGCCAAAAGCTCGACTTGGTCGACCGATTCGAGATCGGCAGCCATTTGGCTCTGATGGCCATGGTGGCCCGTCGGATCGGGTGGAGCGTCACCACCCCGCTTGGCTTCATGCGCGCAGGCCGCTTCCATGATCAGGTTGAGGCGTTTCCGCTGCCCTTCAAGCCATTTTCGCGTACGATATCGCTCTATGCCAGTGCGGATTGGGCGGGCAACGTGCCCACCGATGTGGCCCAGACCATGCGCAGGCTGATGCAGACGCACATGATCGAACCCGCACTCAGCCAGTTGCCATGGCTGGCGGGCGAATTGCGCCTGCTTGACAGCTAGGGTTGCGTCCGGGTGCGGCTCTGCCCCTCGCGTAGCATGGACCAGTGCAGCCGCAGGCTTGGCAAAAACAAAAACACGAAGCCGAAGGTGACAAACAGCACCAGCATCACAGGCACCCAGATCACGCTGAAGACGACGCCAAACGCCCCGGCGACTTGCAGGGCGCGCCCGTCAGGAAGGGCGCGCGACAAGGCAAAAAAAGCCAGCTTGCCCCCATCCAAAGGCTGCACCGGCATCATGTTGAGAATGAACAGCATCAGGTTCAATTCGGCTGCAAACCACAGCCACGCAGCCAGCTGGAACTGATTGCCAGCGCCGGGCGTGGGTTGGGTGGCCCAGATCACTTCGGCCAGCAGCGACAGGACCGCCCACAGGGTAAGGTTCACCAAAGGCCCCATGACGGTGATGAATTCGGACGGGCGCGCAGGGACGGCTGCGTGCAGACATGTCCCGCCCGCGCCATGCAACGTGATCCGTGAGACGCGAACCCCCTGCACCAGCGCGCCCCAGGCGTGGCCCAATTCGTGCAGCAAGATCGATCCCACCAGAATGGCCGCAATGATCACACCATCGATCATCGCCGCGGCCCCGCCGCCCGCATGGACGCCAATGATCAGGAACAAGAGGAACAGGATCGAGGGTTGCACCTCGATCGGGACACCCCAGGGTCCGCGCAGCCGCAGAATTGACGTTTCGATTTGGTGCATGCGATCTTGCCTCTGGGGTGCTCTCGGGGTCACATGACGATCTAGCAAACAATCAAAGCGAGAATATGGCACATCCTTCTATCGTGATCCTCACCGGCGCTGGTATATCGGCGGAAAGCGGGCTTGGCACCTTTCGCGATGAAGGTGGGCTGTGGGCGCAGCACCGCATCGAAGATGTCGCCACCCCCGAAGGCTTTGCGCGCAACCCGCAACTGGTGGTCGATTTCTACAACGCGCGGCGCGCGCAGGCCGCAACCGCAACGCCGAATGCGGGCCATGTTGCGTTGGCGCGCTTGCAGGCCGAACATCAGGGCGATGTCACGCTGGTGACGCAAAACGTGGATGATCTGCATGAAAAGGCGGGCAGTTCGGACGTGATCCACATGCACGGGGCGCTGAATTCGGCGCTATGCAGGGCCTGCGATCATCGCTGGCCTGCACCTCTTGAGATGCGTGTGGGCGGGGTTTGTCCCTCTTGCGCCGCTCCTCGTGCCCGCCCCGACATCGTCTGGTTCGGCGAAATTCCCTATCACATGGAGCGGATCGAACGGGCTCTTGCCGCCGCTGACATTTTTGCCGCAATCGGCACGTCGGGCAATGTCTATCCGGCGGCTGGTTTCGTGCAGATGGCCACCCATATCGGGGCTAAAACCGTCGAGATGAATCTTGATCCGGGTGAGACGGTCGCCTTGTTCGAAGACACCCGCCCGGGCAAGGCCTCGCAAACCGTTCCGGCCTGGGTTGACGAGATTTTAGGCTAGGATGGCGGAGGACACCTCCGCCTTACGTGGCAGAGGTGTCGTTTGTGAAGGGGCTCTGCCCCCGGCCTTGCGGCCTCCCCCGAGGTATTTCTGGCGAAAGGAAGGGGACGGGTGTCAGGCGCGGACGTGCCGCGCCTGAACATCGTTTACTTGGCTGTGATACGCCCGTCTGTGTAGGGCGTGAACGGGCCCTGCTCGGCCAGGTATTCAGCCGTCACATCCGCCAGATCGGGGCCAAAATCATAGGCATTGGCCGCATCCTTGAACATCGCATAGCCGTCACCGCCGTTGCGGACGTAGTTGTTGGACACCACGCCATAGACCTTGGCCTTGTCGATGGGCGCACCGCCCACCATCACATCGCTGATCCGCTCACCTGCCGGTTTGGACGCGTCAAAGGCATAGCTCATGCCCGCCACTTGCGGGAACCGGCCTGCGCCATCCTCGATCTGACCAACCCCGTTTTCGAGCGCGGCAACGATGGCTTCACCCGACACCTCGAACGTCGACAGCGTATTCTGGAACGGCAGCACGGTCAGCACTTCGCCCATGGTCACCGGGCCTGCATCGATAGAAGCACGGATGCCCCCACCGTTCTGGATCGCGATTTCAACGCCTTGATCGGCCACCCGCGCCAGCATCGCATCCGCAATCAGAGAGCCCATGGCACATTCCTGCGCCCGGCATGTGTCACGTCCGCCTTCGATCACATCGGCGGCTTCAGCAACCACACGGGTCTTCATCTCTTCGATGGGCGCGCCCATTTCCGCGATGCGCGCAAGGAACGCCTCATCCGGGGTGACGGATGCGTCCAGCACAATCGGATCACCCGAGGCTGCCGTGATATTGCCCTCATCATCAAAGGTGACGCTCAGGTGGCCCAGATATTTGGTATAGGCATAGGCTTGGGCGACAGGTGTGCCATCGACCATGGTCGGGTAAGCTGGCGTGCCCTCGTCATCATTACTCATGTAGGTATGGCTGTGCCCGCCGATCACCACGTCAATAGCCGGAACCGCCGCCGCAATGTCGAGGTCCTTGTTCAGGCCCACGTGGTTGAGGGCGATGATGATATCAACGCCTTCGGCCTCAAGGGTTGCTGCATCCTGGGCCAGTGCCTCGATTTCGTCCTGGAACACCACGTTCTCGCCCGGGCTTGAGGTTTCGACCGTGTCCGTGGCCAGTGCCGAGATGATACCGATTTTCTTGCCACCGACCTCAAGTACGACGTGATCGTCGACCTTGCCGTTCAGCAACGCTTCGCCCGAGAGATCCAGATTGCCCGAAATCACCGGAAAGCTGACGGTATCGACAAAATCGGCCAGCCCCTTTGGCCCATCGTCAAATTCGTGGTTGCCGACGGCCATGGCGTCATAGCCCATCTGTTCCATGAACTCGGCCTCGGCGGCCCCTTTGTAGGTGGTGTAAAACAGCGATCCCTGGAACGGATCACCCGCATCCAGCACGATCACGTTTTGATTGTCCAAGGCGGCGCGTTTGGTATCAAGTGCGGATTTGACGCGGGCAATCCCGCCAAAGCATTCACCCTCGGCTTCGCCTTCGGCATTGCAGGTCGAATCGTATTTGTTGATCGATTCAATCCGGCTGTGCATGTCGTTGGTGTGCAGAATATTCAGCGTGTATTCGGCAGATGCCATACCTGCGCTGATCGCAAGTGCTGCCGCGCTAAGCAAAAGACGGTTCATGGAAGTCTCCCCTGATTTGATTATGCCGGTATCGTGACCGCATCCTGAGGCAAGAGTCAAAGCCCCCGTTGCCCGGTTGACCCGACGATGCCCTGCCAGCGGACCCTTGACCAAAAGACAGGCGAACGGCATGACGGGGCCATGCTGATTTATAAAATATTCCGTGCGGACGAATGGGCCGTACTGCGTCAAAACACACATACGACCGGCGCACCGATTGATGTGACCGATGGCTATATCCACTTTTCAACAGCCGCGCAGGCGGGTGAAACCGCCGCCAAGTACTTTGTCGGCGTCGATGACCTGTTCCTGATCGCGGTTGAGGCGGACAGCCTTGGTGACGATCTGAAATGGGAGCCTTCGCGCGGTGGTGCGCTGTTCCCACATCTTTATCGCCGTCTGGAGCTGGGCGACGTACACTGGGCCCAACCCCTGCCCATCGTTGACGGTGTGCATCAGTTCCCCGCAGGCGCAGGATTTGACGCATGAGCAGCGATCATCACAACGACCCCACCCGCGCGCAGTTTGACGCGTTCAAGGATCTTGATCGGGATCAACCTATCGAGATGCTGAACCTTGTCGCCTTCAACGATCTGGCCAATTATCCCGGCGATCACGAACTGGCCCGCGACGGGCTGACGGGGGCCGAGGCCTACAAGCTTTATGGCAAACATTCTGGCCCTGTTCTGCTCGAGGTCGGTGGTCAGGTCATCTGGCGGGGCCAATTCCAGACCACGTTGATCGGCCCTGCAGATGAGGCTTGGGATACGGTGTTCATCGCGCGCTACCCCACAGCGCATGCGTTTCTGGCGATGGTGTCTGACCCCGACTACCAACGCGCAGTGGTGCACCGTCAGGCCGCTGTGCGGACATCCAGACTGATCCGATGCGCCCCGACAGGGTCCGGGGCCACGTTCGGATGAAGGCTGCGATTGAGCGGCTTGGCACCGCTGCCCTGCGCCGGATCGATCCGGAGACAGCCCATAGTTTTGCCTTGCGCGCGCTGCACACACCACTGGTTGCACGACCCGGGCCGATCACAAGCGCCCGGTTGCGCACGACGATTGCGGGTCTGACCCTGCCCAACCCCGTGGGGCTGGCAGCCGGGTTCGACAAGAATGCCATTGCCATCACCCCGCTGAGCCAAGCAGGCTTTGGCTGGATCGAAGTGGGTGCGGCCACTCCCCTGCCCCAGCCGGGCAACCCCAAACCGCGCCTGTTTCGACTGACCGCGGACGCCGCCGCCATCAACCGCTTCGGATTCAACAATGACGGGATGGAGGCGATTGGCACACGGCTTGCCAGGTGCCCCAAGAGCATTCCGGTGGGGCTGAACCTTGGGGCGAACAAGGACAGCGCCAATCGGGCCGAGGACTTTGCGCGGGTGCTGCAACACTGCGCATCCCATATCGACTTTGCGACCGTGAATGTCTCAAGCCCCAACACCGAAAAATTGCGCGACTTGCAGGGGCCTATGGCACTTGCCGCCCTGCTGGACGGGGTGATGCGGGTGCGCGGTACTTGCCCGGTTTTCCTCAAGATCGCGCCGGACCTCAGCAATCAGGATCTCGCAGACATCGCCAAGGTGGCGACGGATGGGCGCGTCGCCGCGATCATCTGTACGAATACGACGCTGGATCGCACAGGATTGCACAGTATGCACGCCTCCGAAAAGGGAGGCTTGTCCGGTGCACCCCTGTTTGAGAAATCCACACGCGTGCTGGCCAAACTGCACAAACTGACGGATATCCCCCTGATCGGCGTGGGCGGGATCTCATCAGCGGCCGATGCCTACGCCAAAATCCGGGCCGGGGCCTCAGCCTTGCAACTCTATACCGGTCTCGTCTATGGCGGGCTGAGCCTTGGGGCGAAGATTGCAGAAGGTCTTGATGAACTGTTGGCCCAGGACGGCTTCGCTTCCGTCACAGATGCCATTGGGCGAGACACCGACATCTGGCTTTGATCCCACTTCATCTTGCCAAAAAACTCCGGGGTCCGGGGCAGCGCCCCGGTTCTCACACAGCACCACGCTCAAGCGCCGGATAGCGCGCACCCAATGTCACCCCGCGCGCGATGAACGACACGAGCAGCGCTGCCCACAAACCGTGATTGCCCATGATCGGCAGCAAGGTGAAAATGGCCACCCAGTAGATCACGAATGACAGTGCCATCATATTGCGCATGTCGCGCCCCCGGCCCGCGCCGATGAATATCCCATCCAGCATCCAGGCCGCACAGCCCACAAGCGGGGCGATGACCATCCACCACAAGTACGCGCGCGCCTCGACCTGCACGGCGGTGTCCTTGGCCATGACGTCAATCAACCATGGGCCGACCAGCAAGAACGCAAATGCCGTCGTGGCACAAACGACCATGCCCCACATGCTTGTCATCACGGCGGATCGGCGCACACTGGCCGGATCACGCCGTCCATAGGCGCGGGCGATCAGCGTCTCGGCGGCAAAGGCGAACCCGTCCATGGCATAGGCCGTGATGTACATGAACTGGATCAGCACCTCATTTGCGGCCAGCGTGACATCGCCAAACCGCGCCCCGATGAACACGAAAGACGAAAAGATGATCATCAACATCGCCGAGCGCAGCAGGATATCCGTGTTCAACAGCGCCATACGCACCAGCTTTGAGCGTTCGAAAATGCGCGGCCAGTCCCGCCATGCGACATGCTGAAACGCCCCCCGACAGAACCACAGCCCCAAGGCTGCCCCGGTCAGTTCTGCAATCACCGTTGCAATGGCCACGCCATCCACGCCCCACCCAAAACCAAGCACAAAGACGAAATTCAGCGCGATGTTCAGCCCGTTCATCAGCAACTGGATCCAGAATACAGCCCCCGTCCGCTCCATCGCGACAAGCCAGCCGGTCAGCGCATAGATCGAAATCGCCGCCGGGGCCGTCCAGATGCGAATGGCAAGGTAACTGCGTGCAAGGCTCTCGACCTCTGCACTGGCGGGGGACAGCTGAAACGCGGCCCAGAAGATCAGACCTTGCAGCGCAATCAGCGCAACGCCCCCCGCCCCAGCCACCATCAGGGCGCGGGTCAGCCACGCGCTGACTTCGGCCTCATCCCCGGCCCCTGCGGCCTGCCCCACAAGGCTGACGGTGCCCATGCGCAGAAATCCGAATATCCAGAATACGGTCGTAAGGATAATCGCGCCCATCGCGACCGCACCGATCGGGGCCGCCTCGCCCATCTGGCCAACCACGCCCACATCTACCGCGCCCAAAATCGGCACGGTCGCATTGGACAACACGATGGGCAGCGCGATCTTCAACACCCGCCGATGGGTCAGCGGCGCAGGTGGTTCCAGCGTCGTCACCGACGCTGCGGCATCACGAAATGCCCCGTGGCCTGGGCAAACAGCTTGTCCCGATTGTCCTGCCATCCTTCCACATGCACCGAGGCATAGCGCCGCCCCGCCCGGTTGATCCGGGCGCGCGCATAAGCATCGCGCGGCAGACCCGAACGCAGGTAATCCACGGAAAAATCTACCGTCTTGGGCAGGCGCGGCAGCTTGATCTCACCCCCGATATCAAAATCGAGGCTCCCGCTTTCGATGTCTTCCCACAGATACGACCACGACAGGGTGATGATCGCCGTGACCTCAAGAAAGGCCGCCGTCACCCCGCCATGCAGGGCGGGCAGCAGCGGGTTGCCAATCAGTTTTTCGTCAAAGGGCAACACGCCCGTCAACTCATCCCCACGCCGATCAAAACCCAGCCCAAGGTATTTGATGTAAGGCACATGATCGACCAACGCATGCAGCGCCGCATCGCGGCGTTGTTTGACGACCTGGACGGGTTCGGGTTTCTTCATCGCTTGCCCTCCACCGTGAAGGCGCCTGTGGCGGTGGCAACCGGATTGTCCGTGTCCTCGTCCGAGGCTGTCGCGCGCACAAATGCCACAGAGCGGGTGACGTGATAACACTCGGCGCGGGTGGTGATCGCCTGACCGGGCGTGGCGGCGCGCATGTAGTCGATGCGCAAGTCCAACGTGGCCGTTCCGCCCATATTCGAGGGATGGCACATCACGGCCGCCCCGCAACACGTATCCATCAGCGCCGATACGGCCCCGCCGCTGATCACGCGCGTCTCGGGATCGCCGATCAGACGGTCATCAAAGGGCATCGTGATCACCGCCACACCGTCGTGCATTTCTGTCAGGGTCATGCCCAGATCGCGCGAATGAGGGATGGCCTCGATAAACTGGCGGGCCAATTTCAGCTTGTCTGGGTCGGACATACGCCCTGCCTTGTCTGTTTCCTGGGGTTCGTTATCACGTTATGGGCACGCGCCTGCTTGGGGGCAAGGCGGCTGTTGCTCTTGAGGCGTGTGCACCGTAGGCTTTTGACCAGGGTTGGAGAAAGTTTGGCTATGGCAGACGACCGCTTGAGCTTTAAGGAGATGTGCGCGCGCTTTGATGTGACGCCGCGCACGCTGCGCTATTACGAATATATAGAGTTGCTGCACCCCGACCGCGAAGGGCGATCCCGGTTTTACGGTGCACGTGAATGTGCACGGATGAAGCTGATCCTGCGGGGGCGCAAATTCGGCTTTCAACTCGAAGATATTCGCCAATGGCTGATGATCTACGAACGCGAAGGCACCGAGGCGCAGATGCGCGCGTGGATCAAGCTGGCCGATGGGCAGCTCAAGGAACTGGACGAGCAGCGCGCGCAGCTCGACGAAGCCCGCGACGAGTTGAAGAACTTGCGCGACAGCGTCGCAGACCAGATCACAAGCACCGACGCCTGAGCCCTTTTTGGTCAGTTTTGTCCCAGAACGGCCCGGTCCCGCGGGCGGGCAGCCTGCACCGAAGCGCCAAAAACGGGATCCACGATTGACCCCATAGCGCGACGACCTACACCTTCACATGAACCAGGTGAGCGTGAAGGGCGGCCATGCGATGACGACAGGTGCCAAAACGGTGCTGATCCTTGGCAGTGCGCCCAACGTGATTGAGGCCCGCACCCTGCCCAAAGCGCTGTTCTCTGCAATCGTGGTAATCAACAACGCATGGCGGGTGCGCACGGACTGGGATCATCACATCTCGCCTGATGATTTTCCCGAGGCGCGCAAGCCGCCACATCTGGCACCCGGCCAGTCGTCGATAGGGGCCGCCGACTATGTGCCCGCCAACAATCACTATGGCGGTGTCGTCTATGCGGGCGGCACGATGGCCTTTTCCGCGGGGTACTGGGCGCTCGCAGCACTCAACCCGACGGCGTTGGTATTTTATGGCTGCGATATGGTTTACCCCACCACAGGCCGCGCGCATTTTTATGGCACGGGCACAGCCGACCCGCTGCGCAACGACGTCACCTTGCGCAATCTGGAGGCCAAATCCGCACGGCTTATGGCCCACGCCGCCCAACAGGGATGCGCCTGCCTGCGTGCCCCGCGCGGTGACAGCCGCCTGTTGTTTCCCACGATCACCCTCAGCGGCGCGACGATGGGGATCATGGCGACACCGCATTTCGATCTGGACGCCTTCCACCGCGCCAAACAGCGCGAGGCAGAGTTGGGGTATTTCGTGGAATCCGGGCGCTATTGGACGCAGGCCGCCTCGATCTGCCCTGAAAAGGTTGATGCGCTGGATCAAATGTGGATGCAGACGACCGCTGCAACACCCGATGGCGATGCGATCACGCGGCGATAGTCCGGCGGCGCTGTCGCGTTGATCTTTGCGCTTTTAGGGGGCCGGTGTGCCCATTGCCTTGCTTGACGTGCTTCACAAACACGTCAACCTCGCAAATGACGTGACGTACAGTTTACGTCAACGTCATAGTCTGGTTGCAACGAATCCCAAGCTGCCCCATGTCGTGACCGTAACGGCGATAGCGAGAAATCCGATGACCGATAAAACAGCAACGATCCGCGAGATGTGTGATGCCTTCGACGTCACCCCTCGGACCCTGAGATTTTATGAAGCAAAGGAACTGCTTTTCCCGATCCGGGAAGGCCAGAAGCGGCTGTTTACCAAACGGGACCGTGCCCGGCTCAAGCTGATCCTGCGTGGCAAACGGTTTGGCTTCAGCCTCGAACAGATCCGCCAATTGCTGGATCTTTATGACATGGGCGACCAGCAACAGACCCAGCTGACCCGCACCTACGAAATTGCCCGTGACCGCCTGTCGGACATGGAAACACAGCGCAATGAACTGACCGAGGCCATCGATGACCTCAAGAACCAGCTCAAGTGGGGCGAAAAGATGCTCGCTTCGATGAGCACAACGAAAAACGCTGCCGAATAAACGGCAGCGCGATAGACTGCGCCACGGATATGTGGCGATGACGAGATACGCGGCCAGACATGTGCCGCAGCACTTAGGGAGACGACGACGATGCCCAGCTACACCCCCCCCACGAAAGACATGCAATTCATCCTGCATGACGTCCTGAACGTCACCGAGGCCGGGATTCCCGGTTATGACGAGCTTGAGGCCGATTTCACGTCGGCCATTCTGGAAGAAGCGGGCAAGCTGACCTCCGGAGTGCTCGCCCCCCTGAACGTCGTGGGGGACAAAGAAGGGTGCCGCCTGGAAAACGGTGTCGTCTACACGCCCGCCGGGTTCAAGGATGCCTTTGAGCAAGTCAAGGAAGGCGGCTGGCCCGGGCTGGACATGCCCGAGGAATTTGGCGGCCAGAACATGCCCTATGTGATGGGCACAGCCGTGGGCGAGATGTTCAGTTCCGCCAACATGGCCTTCACCATGTATCAGGGCCTGACCCATGGTGCGGCCTCGGCCATTCTGGCGCACGGCAGCCAAGAGCAGAAAGAAACCTACCTGCCCAAGATGGTGTCCTGCGAGTGGACCGGTACCATGAACCTGACCGAACCCCATTGCGGCACCGATCTGGGTCTCATGCGCACCAAGGCCGAACCACAAGAGGACGGGTCCTTCAATATCTCCGGTCAGAAGATCTTTATCTCGGCCGGTGAACACGACATGGCCGACAACATCATCCACCTCGTATTGGCCAAGATTACCGGTGGTCCCGAGGGGATCAAGGGTGTCTCGCTGTTCATTGTCCCCAAGTTCCTCGTGAACGAAGACGGCTCGCTTGGTGCCCGCAACGGCGTCGCCGTGGGCAACATCGAAGAGAAAATGGGCATTCACGGCAACTCCACCTGCGTGATGAACTACGACAACGCGGTTGGTTACCTGATCGGAGAAGAACACAAGGGCATGCGCGCCATGTTCACCATGATGAACGAAGCGCGCATCGGCGTCGGCATGCAGGGCCTGAGCCAAGCCGAGGTCGCCTATCAGAACGCGCTTGAGTACGCCAAGGACCGCCTTCAGGGCCGTGACGTGACGGGTGTAAAGAACCCCGACGGCCCCGCAGATCCGCTGATCGTGCACCCCGATATTCGCCGCTCGTTGATGGACCAGAAATCCTTTGCCGAAGGTGCGCGCGCCTTTGTCCTGTGGTCGGCGACGATGATTGATGCCGCCCACCGGGGCGAGGACAAGGATGCAGACGGGATCGTGTCGCTGCTGACGCCCATCATCAAAGGCTTCCTGACAGATGTCGGCTACGACATGACAATCAAAGCCCAGCAGGTCTATGGCGGGCACGGCTACATCGAGGAATGGGGCATGTCGCAATACACCCGCGATGCCCGGATCGCGATGATCTATGAAGGGGCGAACGGCGTTCAGGCACTCGACCTAGTCGGCCGCAAACTGGCGCAGGACGGCGGCAAGCACGTAATGGCGTTCTTTGAGCTGGTCAAATCCTTCATCAAGGAAAATGCAGGTCAGGACGAAGCCTTTGACAAGGAGTTCCTTGACCCGCTCAAGGCGGCATCCAAGGACCTTCAGGCGGCGGGCATGTATTTCATGCAGCAAGGTATGAGCAATCCCAACAACGCGCTGTCGGGGTCCTATGATTTCATGCACATGTTCGGCCATGTCTGCCTCGGCCTGATGTGGGCGCGTATGGGCAAGGCCGCCAAGGCTGCACTGGATGGTGGCACCTCGGACACCGAGTTCTACGAGACCAAGCTGGCCACCGGGCGCTATTACATGGCGCGCCAACTGCCTGCCACGGCCCTGCACCTGACCCGTATTGAAACAGGCGGCGACACCGTGATGGCGCTGGATGCGGCCAACTTCTAAACTCGGTAAGGCGGGGGGACACCCCCGCCTTCTTCTACCAAGGGACACCCAGCTAACAATGAAGTCTTTATTAAATTTTATCACTAGCATTACTGCTTTGGCCTTCATCCTCTTGCTAGTGCGAGCTGGGTATGGTGTCATCTATGTTGAGGGTACACTACCTGTGCCCGATATTGACCTAACCCTCGAAAGTCAGGTTTATCCCCATCTCATTTGGTCCGGCCTTGCGCTTATCATTAGTATAGCGACAGGCCAGATAGGGAAGCGAATTTAGATGCCCAAACGCTTTCGCCTGACCCGCCGTTTCCCGGTTGCCATGACCGAAGATGGCTACCGCCGCCTAAAGCGGTTCGCGACTGAGGCAGGCTTGGATGAGGGCGAGGCACTGTCGTTTCTGTTTGAGAATTTCGACAGCGTCACAAACGAGGAAAACCTGACTGCCCGGATGCGCCTGTTCAACGCCGAGTTGGAGGCGCGCAAACGTTGATCAGCACATCTTTCAGGGAGGAAAGATATGACGGATCTCGATCACAGCCCTCAGGGCTGGATGAGCGACGAACATCAGATGATTGCCGACATGACGGCGCAATTCATCACCAATGAGTGGGCACCGCACTTTGAACGCTGGCGCAAGCAGGGCGAGATGGACCGCGAGACCTGGCAGCAGGCCGGTGAGCTCGGACTGCTGTGCCCCTCGATCCCAGAGGAATACGGTGGCGCAGGCGGTGATTTTGGCCACGAGGCTGCCATTCTGATCGAAGGCGCGCGCGCCAATCTGGCCAGTTGGGGCCATGGGATACATTCGGGGATCGTAGCCCACTACATCCTGAATTACGGCACCGAGGATCAAAAGCAACGCTGGCTCCCCAAGATGGTGTCGGGCGAGATGGTCGGGGCGCTCGCGATGACCGAACCCTCGACCGGATCGGATGTCCAGGCGATCAAGACCCGCGCGATCAAGGACGGCAACGCCTATCGGCTGACCGGCTCCAAAACCTTCATCACCAACGGCCAGCATGCGAACCTGATCGTGGTGGCGGCCAAGACCAACCCGGATGAGGGATCCAAAGGCGTATCTCTGGTCGTTCTGGAAACAGACGGGGCTGTCGGGTTTGAGCGGGGCCGCAACCTCGACAAGATCGGGATGCACGCCTCGGACACGTCCGAATTGTTCTTCGACAACATCGAAATCCCGCCCGAGAATATCCTTGGCGGGACGGAGGGCCAGGGTTTCTATCAACTTATGCAGCAACTGCCGCAAGAGCGGTTGATCATCGCCTGTTCCGCAGTGGGTGCGATGGAAGGCGCGGTTGAGCGCACCATCGCATATTGCAAGGAGCGCGAAGCCTTTGGCGGCCCGATCATGCAATTCCAGAACACCCGGTTCAAGCTGGCCGAAGCCAAGACCAAGACGATGGTCAGCCGCGCCTTCTTTGACGAGTGCATGGCCGAACATCTGCGCGGGGAGCTGTCCGTCGACAAGGCTGCCATGTGCAAGTACTGGACCAGCGATACTCAGGCCTGGGTTTTGGACGAATGCCTGCAATTGCATGGCGGCTATGGTTTCACCCAGGATTACGACATCGGCGGGATGTGGGCCGATGCACGGGTGCAACGGATTTACGGCGGCACAAACGAGATTATGAAAGAGCTGATTGCGAGGGCGTTTTGAAACCCGCCGCGATCGCACCTGCGTCTGAGCGACCCTCCGGGGGGAGTTTGTCCAGCAAGATGAACAGGGGATCAGCATGCAAGATCCACCCCGCCATCCGGCTGCAATCGAGCGGGACGTTGGGGCTTCACCTTGCACATGGCTCAGCTCTCCAGCCTACCATGCCTACCCAGGATCGCGCATTAACCTTAACGCGGAGTGAACAGATCCAGCTTCATCTTGCCAGATAAACTCCACGGGGGTCCGGGGGTGTGAAACCCCCGGTTCCGCCCTCTCTCAATTTCAGGAATTCAAGAAAAGGCACAATACCATGACCCTCAAACTTCACTGCTTTGGCGAAAGCGGCAACTCTTACAAAGCGGCGCTGGCGCTGGAACTCTCGGGTCTCGAATGGGAGGCCGTCCATATCGATTTCTTCGGTGGTGCCGCGCGCAGCGATGAATACCGCGCGCTCAACACCATGGGCGAAGCGCCGCTTTTGATCGACGGTGACAGGCGGTTCAGCCAGTCGGGCGTGATCCAGCAATATATCAGTGACAAATCCGGCAAACATGGTGGCACCGGCGATGACAGGTACGAAGTGTTGCGGTGGGTGCTGTGGGACAATCACAAGCTGTCCTCGATGGCCGGGGTGACCCGGTTCCTGATGAATTTCCTGCCCGAAGACAAACGCCCCCAACCGGTGATCGATTTTAATCTGGGTCGGCTCAAAGGGGCCTATGCCGTCCTGAACACCCATCTTGAGGCGCGCGACTGGATCGTGGGTGACGGCCTCACCAATGCCGATCTCAGCTGCTGTGGATATCTTTATTATCCCGAACCGTTCGGGTTTGACCGCGCGGATTGGCCCAACATTGATCGCTGGCTCACAAACATCTCGACCTTGCCGGGGTGGAAGGCCCCTTACGACCTCATGCCCGGCTCACCCGCAGATCGCGCCTGAGTTTACGTGATTGGTCGCGACGTCACTCTTGAATAGACCGACCGGTCCACCCCAACTGGGGCAGAGACAAAGACACTGACCGCCTCTGGCAAAAGGACAACCAACATGACCGAAGCCTACATCTATGACGCGCTGCGCACCCCCCGTGGCAAGGGCCGCAAAGACGGCGCACTGCACGAGGTCACCGCACTTCGTCTGTCCGCCCAAACCCTCAACGCGATCAAGGAACGCAACAACCTTGATGGTCACGCGGTTGAGGATGTGATCTGGGGCAACGTCACCCAAGTCATGGAACAGGGCGGCTGTCTGGCCCGCTCCGCCGTGCTGGCCTCGGACCTTGATCAGCGCATTCCGGGTCTTGCCATCAACCGTTTCTGTGCGTCCGGCATGGAGGCGGTGAACCTTGCCGCCAACCAGGTGCGCGGCGGTGCAGGCGAGGCCTATATCGCAGGCGGTGTCGAAATGATGGGCCGCGTGGCCATGGGCAGCGACGGAGCCGCCATAGCGGCTGACCCCAGCATCGCGATGGACAGCTATTTCGTGCCCCAGGGCATCAGCGCCGACATCATTGCCACCGAATATGGGTTCACGCGCGACGATGCGGATCAGCTCGCCGTCGCCTCTCAACAGCGCGCCAAGGCTGCTTGGGACGACAACCGCTTTGCCAAATCCGTGATCGAGATCAAGGACATAAACGGTCTGACCATTCTGGACCATGACGAATACATGCGCCCCCAGACAGACATGCAAAGCCTTGGCGGTCTGAACCCCGCGTTCCAGGCCATGGGCGAGGTCATGCCCGGCTTCGACAAGGTCGCGCTGATGAAATACCCCCACCTTGAGCGGATCAATCACATCCACCATGCGGGCAACTCGTCCGGTATCGTGGACGGGTCCGCTGCGGTGCTCATCGGCAACAAGGAATTTGGCGAGAAATGGGGCCTCAAGCCCCGCGCCCGTATCCGCGCCACGGCCAAGATCGGGACCGACCCGACCATCATGCTGACGGGTCCTGTGCCCGTCACCGAAAAGATTCTCAAGGATCACGGCATGGACATCAAGGACATCGACCTGTTCGAGGTGAACGAGGCCTTTGCCTCGGTGGTGTTGCGCTTCATGCAGGCCTTTGATGTGGACCACGACAAGGTCAATGTGAATGGCGGGTCTATTGCCATGGGCCACCCCTTGGGGGCCACAGGTGCCATGATTATCGGCACGCTGCTGGACGAGATGGAGCGTGCGGACAAAGAGGTTGGCCTTGCCACCTTGTGCATCGCTTCGGGCATGGGTGCCGCCACGATTATCGAGCGGGTCTGAGACCGCGCGCGGCGCGCACGGGTCACTGCGCACGCCGCCCCCTGCATCGATAGCTAGAATATAAAATATCACTCTCAAGAAGGGAGATCACTGATGACCGATTTCACCATGCAAAAGGACGCCGACGGCATCGCCACGATCACGTGGGATGTAGCCGACAAGTCCATGAACGTCATGTCCTTCGAAGGGCTTGAAACGCTGAACGACCTGGTGGACGACGCCCTTGGCGATGATGCCGTCAAAGGCATCGTGATCACGTCCGGCAAGGATACATTCGCGGGCGGCATGGACCTCAACCTGCTGGCCAAGATGAAAGAGGATGCAGGCGACGAGCCTGCCAAGGGCCTGTTCGAGGGCACGATGAAAATGCACGGCCTGTTGCGCAAGATCGAGCGCGCAGGGATGGATCCCAAGACCAACAAGGGCGGCAAACCTGTCGCCGCTGCCTTGCCCGGCACGGCGGCTGGTATCGGGTTGGAATTGCCGCTAGCCACGCACCGCATCTTTATGGCCAACAACCCCAAGGCCAAGGTCGGCCTGCCCGAAATCATGGTCGGCATCTTCCCCGGTGCGGGCGGCACGACCCGCCTTGTGCGTAAACTGGGTGCCATGGGTGCCTCGCCTTTGCTGCTCGAAGGCAAGATGCTGAGCCCGGACAAAGCCAAGGGCGTACTCGTGGACGAAGTTGTCGATGATCCGGTCGCGGCGGCCCGCGAATGGGTGCTGAATGCAGGCGACGCAGACATCCTGAAACCATGGGATGCCAAGGGCTACAAAATGCCCGGTGGCGCGCCCTATCACCCTGCGGGTTTTATGACCTTTGTGGGTGCCGCGGCCATGGTCAACGGCAAGACCCAAGGCGTCTATCCCGCCGCCAAGGCGTTGCTGAGTGCCGTCTATGAGGGCGCGCTTGTACCCTTTGACACTGCCCTCAAGATCGAGGCGCGCTGGTTCACCAACATCCTGATGAACCCCTCGTCGGGGGCCATGATTCGCTCGCTGTTCCTGAACAAGGAAGCGTTGGAAAAGGGTGCTGTGCGCCCCGAAGGTGTCCCAGATCAGCGCGTCAAGAAGTTGGGCGTCTTGGGCGCGGGCCTGATGGGCGCGGGCATTGCGCTCGTGTCAGCCCAAGCCGGGATCGAGGTCGTGCTGATCGACCGTGACCAAGAGGCCGCAGACAAGGGCAAAGCCTATACCGCCAAATATGTCGAAGGTGGGATCAAGCGCGGCAAGACCACGCAGGAAAAAGGCGACGCTCTGCTGGCCCAAATCACCGCCACACCTGATCTGGATGCGCTCAAGGGCTGCGATCTGATCATCGAGGCCGTGTTCGAAGACCCCAAGGTCAAGGCCGAGATCACCGCCAAGGTCGAAGCGATCATTCCCGATGACTGCATCTTTGCCTCCAACACCTCGACCCTGCCGATTTCGGAACTGGCCAAGGCGTCGAAAAATCAGGAGCAATTCATCGGCATCCACTTCTTCTCGCCCGTTGAAAAAATGCTGCTGGTCGAGATCATCAAGGGTGCCAACACCGGTGACCGGGCCGTGGCCAAAGCGCTCGACTATGTGCGCCAGATCCGCAAAACGCCGATCGTGGTCAACGACGCGCGCTTCTTCTATGCCAACCGCTGCATCATTCCTTACGTGAACGAGGGCGCGCGCATGGTCACCGAAGGTGTCGAGCCCGCACTGATCGAAAACGCGGCCAAACTGGTGGGAATGCCCCTTGGCCCGCTGCAACTGACCGACGAGACGGCCATTGATCTGGGTGCCAAGATTGCCCGTGCGACGATGGCGGCCATGGGTGATGCCTATCCCAAGTCGGGGGCCGACGATCTGATCTTCTGGCTCGAGGAAGAGGGCCGTCTGGGTCGCAAGGCCAATGCGGGCTTTTACGCGTATGACGACAAGGGCAAGCGCATCGGTATCTGGGACGGACTGAACGAAAAGTACCCGTTGGCGGATGATCAGCCCGAAGTCACCGAGGTACAGCACCGTTTGCTGTTCTCTCAGGTTCTCGAAGCAGTGCGTGCGCTGGAAGAAGGCGTGTTGATGGACATCCGCGAAGGTGATGTAGGCGCGATCCTGGGCTGGGGCTTTGCGCCGTGGTCGGGGGGTCCGCTGTCATGGCTGGACATCATCGGCACACCTTATGCGGCCGAACGCTGCGACCAGCTTGAGGCCAAGTATGGAGAGCGGTTCAAGTGCCCTGCCCTGCTGCGCGAAATGGCCGAGAAGAACCAAAGCTTCTATGGTCGGTTCGGACCCAAAGACGCCGCTGCCGCCGCTTAAATCAACGAAGGGCCTCGCAGATGCGGGGCCCTTTTTTCCATCACCCGCCCTTGCGGGACACGATTCAAGGTCACCCACTCTTGCGGGTGAACACCATCTTCTGTTCCGCCAGATCCTCGGGCGTTCCTTCCCACGCATAAAGCAACAGCGCCGGGTGAAAGTCGGCTACCGTGATCCGGTGCACCGTGTCGGGCGGATTGAAGATCAGCGAGCCGGGGCCATAGACCCCCTGATCATTCTCTGACACCGCCCCCGACAGGCAAATATAGCTTTCGGAAATCCCCCTGTTGGCATGTGCGGGGTACGTGCAGCCGGGCGCAAACAACACCAGCCCCAGGATCACCTCATTGGTGATGACCGGCCCGTTGGGTCCCACAAGCTCGGCATAGGCGAACTTGCGTTCCAACCCGCGCGGCACCTTTTCATAGCCATATTGCCAGGTGAACGTGTGCTGGATCGCCTCAAGGGACCGAATGAAAGGGCCGTGGCGTTCAACGCGACCATTGGCCAAGGCGCGGTTCAAATGCCCGGTGACGGGCTTGCCCTCGGGCGGGGCAAAGCGCATTTCGGCGTCGGCCTTGATCACCCGGTTGATACGCTCGCGCACGGATCGCTGATGGGTGCGGATCTTGCCACTGCCGCCCGCCGACATGCGCAGATAGAAATCATACGCATCGCGCAGCACGTAGATCCAGTCAGGAAAGTCGGATAGTTTGGGGGGCAGGGACATGGGCAGGCACACTCGCCGGGATGCAGGGATCAGCAGGGCGGATCAATGGCGTGATTCCAGCAGTCGCGCAATGGGCGATGACGGGCAAAGGTCCAACATCGCGGTGATGTCGGACCAAAGCGAAAAAGGGTAAGGCGCGGCCCTCCAGATGCGCGCGCCCTCCCAATCAGGCGGAGGTGTAAAGGGTGCTGGTTCCCATCTTGTCTTCAACCATCATGCACTCAACCAGAAATGCGGCGTCGCGGGCGGGCACAACCTCGTAGCCGCCATTCATCGCACCCATCTGACACAGCCGGATATGCGCGGGCGGGCAATGCAGCAGCGCGCCACCTTCGGCATAGATTACCTGTTCCTGTGCAAAGACCAAGGTGATGATTTCGACCTGAGTGCGTGGCGCGATGCGGGTAATACCACGGAACCCGTCCAGGGTCTTGGCAGCGACCACAGCAAAGGGATCGCCCATGGCGTCACAGGCGGCATCGGTTTCGATCAGCACCCCCTGATCGGGCAGCAGTTCCATGTCCTGACCGTTGCCAAGCGCTCCGGCTGGCACATGGACCGAGGCGTAGGCGGCAGGCACCATCGCATCTGCGGCCCAGAAAGTATCGCGGCGGACCTCGACCAGGGGCTGCGCGCCCGCATCAAAGGTCAGGACCAGATCGCCGGGGGCCAGTGCCTCGACACCGCGCCAGCCCATTGACGTCGCCACCCGTGTGCCCGCCAGCAAACCGCGTGTCGTCATCACGCCGCCATCCCATGCAGCCGACGTTTCCGCCATCCGCTGCAGCGTGCCTTTGTCCTTGCCTTTCCATCCAAACATCTCATCCATCCCCATGGTGCGACGCCTCTCATGCGCCGGTTGCTTTGATGTCTCTATCTGGGGTGATTCTCAGGGCGCAGATCGGTCCTGATCTGGGCACAAATGGGGCATTGTTCTGGGCTTGAACAACAATGATCGCATTAGCTCATATTTGAGGTAAATTTGGCGACAATGAACCGCGAATTGCGCGTATGGCGTGTACTTCACTCGAAGGTGTAGCCGAATCTCTCGATATCTTCTGCGCAGAATTGGGCGACTGCAGCCCGCGCCTGATCTGTGTAATAGGTCCGATAATCCGCATCACGCACGGACGCGTTGGCGCGCCCGATCTCCAGTTGAAAGCCAAGGTGATCCCACAACGGGATCGCATCGGCCTGCAAAGCCTCCAGCCGGATGTACAGATCACACCGTTCGGCCCCGCTTGCGTCTGTCATATAGTGCCGCGCAGGGCTGGCCTGCATGGATGCGCGCACCTGAGCGGCGCAGGCAAACTCTGCGAATGGCAGCTGAGCCGCCAAGGCCACGGCCGGGTGATCAAAACTCTGTCCTTGCAGCCAGTGATAGTAACTCACCATCCGATCCCACGGGTTGCGCACCATGGTAAAGGCGAACAGCCCCTCCAACGTCGGCACCAGCCCATCAATGTCCGCGAGGGTTGAGTGTTTCCACAGCCGCCCCCGCGTCTGCACATCCACCACCCGTTTGCGCCGTTTCAACGCCTTGGGCGTGTCCCCGAGCATGATGTCATCCTTCATCGCGCGCCCCTCAAGGGCCAGCGCCATGGCGGTGCCGCCCGTCTTGGGCGCGTGAACAAAGATATAGGATCGGCCGGTGCTCAGGATCATGCCTGCCACACTACCCGACCGCGATCAGAGGTCCATCCACCCCTTCCCATTTCGCACCACCCTCGCCATAACTTTGCACCAGCACGACGCAGCAGGGAGGCCACGTCATGGGGTGGATGTCAGACGAAACCGGGCTGGACAAGACAGCCGCCAACTATGTGGCGCTGACGCCACTGTCGCATCTGGCACGGGCTGCACAGGTCTTTGCCCGCCACACCGCGGTGATCTATGGCGACCACTGCGTCACATACGCCGAATACCACGATCGCTGCACGCGGCTGGCATCAGTGCTTGCGGGCATGGGCGTCAAACCCGGCGATGTGGTCGCGACCCTGATCCCGAACCTGCCCGCCCAGGCCGAGGCGCATTTCGGCGTGCCTGCCTGCGGCGCGGTGTTGAACACGATCAACACGCGTCTGGATGTAGATACGGTGGCCTACATCTTTGATCACGGAGAGGCGAAGGTGGTGCTGGTCGACCCCCAGTTTCTCGACCTCGCCGAGGCGGCGATTGAGAAGATGGGCGGCCCCCACCCCCACATCATCGAGGTGGCCGACACCGCCCATGGCTGGCCCGCCACAGGGCGACACCCCGAATATGAGGCGGTCCTGTCCGCCGCCGACCCCGATTTCAACTGGCACATGCCGAGCGATGAATGGGAGAGCCTCGCGCTCAACTACACCTCCGGCACGACGGGGCGGCCCAAGGGCGTCGTCTATCATCACCGCGGTGCGTACCTGATGACGATGGGCACGGTGATCTCGTGGCGCATGCAGTTGCACCCCGTCTTTATGGCGATTGTCCCGCTGTTTCACTGCAACGGGTGGAACCACACGTGGATGATGCCGCTGCTCGGCGGCACACTGGTGTGCTGCCGGGATATTGCGGCCAAACCGATCTATGATGCCATCGCGGATCATGGCGTCACACATTTTGGCGGGGCCCCGATTGTACTGAACATGCTGGTCAACGCAGATGAGGGCGAGCGCCGCCCCTTTGACCACGTGATCGAAGTCTTTACGGCTGGCGCGCCCCCTGCCCCGGCGACGCTGGCCAAGGTCGAGGCGCTCGGCTTCAACGTCACACAAGTCTACGGGCTGACCGAAACCTACGGGCATGTGACGGAATGCGTTTGGCGGGGCGAGGATTGGGACGGGCTGGGTCAAGAGGACAAGGCCGCGATCAAGGCTCGCCAGGGTGTTGCCTTTCCGATGATGGAACACATCACGGTGATGGATGCGGACATGGCCCAGGTGCCCATGGACGCCACCACCCAAGGCGAGATTATGATCCGGGGCAATGCGGTGATGAAAGGGTATTTCAAGAACCCCGAAGCAACCTCAGAGGCATTCGCGGGCGGGTATTTCCATTCCGGTGATATCGCGATCCAGCACGACGACGGCTATATCCAGATCGCGGACAGGGCCAAGGACATTATCATCTCAGGCGGCGAAAACATCTCGTCCGTCGAGGTCGAGGGGGTCTTGATGGGTCACCCGGACGTGAACCTTGCCGCCGTGGTGGCCAAACCGGACGACAAATGGGGCGAGGTGCCCTGCGCTTTTGTGGAACTCAAACCCGGCGCATCACCGACCGAGGCGGATCTGATCGCCTTTTCCCGCGAAACGCTGGCAGGGTTCAAAGCCCCCAAGCAGATCGTCTTTCAGGAACTGCCCAAGACCTCGACGGGCAAGATCCAGAAATTCGAGCTGCGCAAGCAGGCTGCAACCTTATGAGCGAGCAAGACCAAACCAAACAGGGCCGGGGCAGGAACAAGGCCCAAGGGCAAGCCTGCCCGCAGCTATGCGCCCGCATGACACTGGCACTGTTGCTGGCACTGATCATCCTCCCGCCGAGGCTTGCTCTCAGCGACGGACTGGCGGTTACCGACCTTGTGACTCGCTATTCCATGATCCGGATTTGTGCAATCTATGATCACGTCAGCGCAGACCCTAGCAGCGCTGACATGCTGGATGCGCTCGATGCGAAAATCCGGGCGGAGCAGGCACAGCTGGACCTGGCAGTTTTCAGCAAAGCGCTGGAAGAGAGCATGGCCATCACCTCCGCCAGAACCGAGCAGGGGCGCATCGCACCAGCCTACACCGCCACGCACTGCCCGCGTATCCTCGTGCAGGAGGCGGCGGCCTTTCGCAACACCCCTTAACCTCTGAGGCAGACCTGAACTGGTCCAATCTGTGACGCGTATCTGGCAAAACACCCCCATCTGGGTGCGTCGCTGTTTGGTGTGCTCTTTCGCAGGTTGATCGGGGTCTGCATGGCCGCTTCCAGGCACCACGAGTGATCATCTTGCGCGCTGACCTGCATACCCCAAGGGCCGCCTCGAACCATCACAACTTAACCCTTCGTCCACACTCAGGGGTGCACCGCCCATTGCGCGTACGACCCGTGCCAGACGGGTCAACCCTTGGCATACCCAATACTCTGCAACGCCACTTTGATCTCGTCCAAGATCGCCGGATCATCAATCGTCGCGGGCATCTTGAACGCCTGATTGTCCGCGATCTTCACCACAGTGCCCCGCAGGATTTTGCCCGACCGGGTCTTGGGCAAACGATCCACCACCAGCGCCTGTTTGAACGCAGCAACAGGGCCGATCTGATCGCGCACCCGCTGCACACATTCAGCCACGATCTCGCCGTGCGGACGGTTCACACCCGTGGTCAGACACAGCAAGCCCAGAGGGGCCTGCCCCTTGAGCGCATCGGTGACGCCAACCACCGCACATTCGGCCACATCCGGGTGCCCGGCCAGGACCTCTTCCATGGCACCCGTGCTCAGCCGATGGCCCGCCACGTTGATCACGTCATCGGTGCGCGCCATGATATAAAGGTAGCCGTCCTCGTCCATCATCCCCGCATCGCCCGTTTCATAATATCCGGGGAAGGCGTTGAGATAGGAGGATTTGAACCGCGCCTCGGCATTCCACAGGGTCGGCAGCGTGCCGGGCGGCAGGGGCAGCTTGATTGCGATCGCCCCTAACTCTCCGGGCGCAACAGGGTGGCCTGCATCATCAAGGATCTGCACGTCATAGCCGGGCATCGCGACGGTGGGCGAACCGACCTTGACCGGCAGCGCTTCAAGCCCCGCAGGATTGCCTGCGATGGTGTAGCCGGTTTCGGTCTGCCACCAGTGGTCATAAACGGGTACGCCCAGCATATCCTGTGCCCACTCGATGGTGTCGGGGTCCGCCCGCTCGCCCGCGAGATACAGGGCACGTAAGCCCGACAGGTCGTATTTGGCGCGCTCCACCCCTTTGGGATCCTCACGTTTGACGGCGCGGATGGCCGTCGGGGCGGTGAAAAAGGATTTGACGTTATGTTCCGCAATCACCCGCCAGAACGTGCCCGCGTCAGGCGTGCCTATGGGTTTGCCTTCGAACACGACGGTCGTGTTCCCGTGGATCAGCGGCGCGTAGCAGATATAGGAATGGCCCACGACCCAACCCACATCCGAGGCGGCCCAGAACACCTCGCCCGGATCCACCTGATAGATGTTCTTCATCGTCCAGTTCAGCGCAACCAGATGCCCCGCAGTGGGGCGGACAACGCCCTTGGGGGCACCCGTCGTGCCAGAGGTGTAAAGGATATAGGCCGGGTGATCGCCCCGCACGGGCACACATTCGGCTGGGGTCACGCCCGCTTGGGCTGCATACCAGTCCACATCGCGCGGACCAAGATCGCAGGGGGCCTGGTCGCGTTGCAAAATGACGCAGACCTCGGGTGTGTGATCGGCCATGTCGATAGCCCCGTCGAGCAGCGGCTTGTAGGCCACAACGCGCCCCGGTTCGACCCCGCATGA
The DNA here is from genome assembly GCF_947497045.1 of uncultured Tateyamaria sp. Taxonomy (GTDB): domain Bacteria; phylum Pseudomonadota; class Alphaproteobacteria; order Rhodobacterales; family Rhodobacteraceae; genus Tateyamaria. The sequence continues at coordinate 35,000 of NZ_CANMEU010000010.1, forward strand.
GGCCGCGATGATCGCCTTGGGGGTGCAGTCATCAATGCGCACCGCAAGTTCATTCGCGGCAAAACCGCCAAACACCACCGAATGGATCGCACCTAGACGGGCGCAAGCCAACATTGCCACAAGCGCCTCTGGCACCATGGGCATATAGATAATCACCCGGTCGCCAAGGCCGACATCGCGCGCCGCAAGGGCACCTGCTAGCGTGGCCACCTGCGTCTGGAGTTCGGCATAGGTGATCCTGGCCGAGGTCCCGGTGATGGGGCTGTCATGGACAATGGCGACACGCGCGCCGTGGCCAGCCTCGACGTGGCGATCCACCGCATTCCAGCAGGTGTTGACCTGCGCGTCGGCAAACCACTCATAGATATGGTCGCCGCGCTCAAACAGCGCCTGGGTCGGGGGCACGATCCAGTCGATGGCCTCGGCGGCCCGCATCCACCACCTTTCAGGGTTCGCTTTCCAACTGTCATATTCTGCGCGATATCCCACGACGCTCTCCTCCGTCCCAAACCGTGCGACAAGGGGTACGCCGCCGCGACGTCTCCGGGCAAGAGGGCGCGAGGACTGTCACCCTGCTCAGGTACAGAAATTTGCAAATATCAGCAGGGCTCGCCTGCAAAAATTTGCAAATCGATGCGCATTACGCACAAATCTGGAAATCAGGACAAAGTTTGCAAAGTCACCCTCGCGCGGTTTGCAAAGCCTCAGTCGCGATTCCGATTGTAGGTATCAAGCAGTGCGGTCCGGCAATCGCGGCGATCCCCGGCACGGCAACTGACACGTTCGGCACCGACATAGATGGTCGTGCGGCTGTAGGTGCTGCCATCGCTGCGCTGGAAGGTCCGGGTGACCGTGTCATAGGTGCGACCACGATCTGTAATCGTACCACTTGTCTGGTTCACGGTGTCCGCACATCCCGTCAGAACAAATGCGGCACATAGGCTGATGAAAACTCTCATGGGCGGTCCTCAAAAATTGCTTGTGAGACAGATAGTGTGCAGAAGGCGAATTGCACGGTCTGTCCCTCTTCTCCGTCCCAAAATCGCGGGGACGGTGGCGCGCGACGGGGGGTCGTCCCCGCCTCTGCCCGTCGCAGGCGATATACTAGCCGTAATGCGCCACCGGCGTGCCCGCGACCGCGGACATATTCAGCAACCCCCGCGCCGTGATGGACGGAGACACGATATGCGCGCGGTTGCCCATTCCCATCAGGATCGGACCCACTTCAAGGCCGCCCCCTTTCATCTTGAGGATGTTGCGCACGCCCGACGCGGCATCGGCATGGGCAAAGACGAGCACGTTGGCCGCACCCTGCATCCGGTTGCCGGGGAACAGCCGTGCGCGCAACTCGGGATCGAGGGCGGTGTCGATGTTCATTTCGCCCTCATAGCAGAAATCATGCCCCTGCGCGTCCAGAAGGCGGATCGCCTCGCGCAGCCGCCACCCTGATCCGTCTCCCTGATTGCCGAATTGGGATTGCGAGCAGAACGCGATCTGTGGCTCGACCCCGAACCGGCGCACATGGCGTGCGGCCCCCACGGCGATCTCGGCGATCTCTTCGGGGGTCGGGTGCAGATGCACCTGGGTGTCGGTGACAAAAAGCGGGCCATCCTCGAGGATCATCATCGACAACGCCCCGACCGGGTGATGCCCATCGCGCCCCAGCACTTGCTGGATGTAATTGAGGTGCCAGCGGAATTCGCCAAAGGTGCCACAGATCAGGCTGTCCGCCTCGTCGCGGTGCACCATGACCGCGCCAATCGCCGTCGCGTTGGTGCGCATGATGGCGCGCGCCAGATCGGGGGTCACACCCTGACGGCACATCAATTCGTGATAGGTTTCCCAATAATCGCGGTAGCGGGGATCGTTTTCGGGATTCACCAGATCAACCGTGTCACCCAGCTTGATGGTCAGTCCCGCCCGCGCGATGCGGGCCTCGATCACCTCGGGGCGTCCGATCAGGATAGGCCGTTCGGTGGTTTCTTCGACCATGGCCTGGGCGGCGCGCAACACCCGCTCATCCTCGCCTTCGGCAAAGACGATCCGGCGCGCTGTGGCACGGGCGGCCTCGAAAACCGGGCGCATCAGCAGGGCAGATTTGAAAACCGAGCCGTCCAGCCGGGTTTTGTAGGCTTCGATGTCTTCGATGGGCCGCGTCGCCACGCCGGTGTCCATGGCCGCCTGCGCGACAGCCGAGCTGACGATGCTGACAAGGCGCGGGTCAAAGGGTTTGGGGATCAGATAATCCGGGCCAAAGGTCAGTTGCTCACCCTGATAGGCGGCCGCGGCTTCGGCGCTCGTGGTGGCGCGGGCCAGAGCGGCAATGCCGTCGATGCAGGCCAATTGCATCTCGTCATTGATGGTTGTTGCCCCCACATCAAGCGCGCCGCGAAAGATGAACGGGAAACACAGCACATTGTTGACCTGATTGGGGAAATCGCTGCGGCCCGTCGCGATGATCGCATCCGGGGCGACCTCTCGTGCCAGATCAGGCAGGATTTCGGGCGTGGGATTGGCCAGCGCAAAGATGATGGGCTGTTTGCTCATCCTGGCCACGTTGTCCTGGGACAACACGCCCGGACCCGACAGGCCCAGAAAGAGGTCAGCCCCATCGATCACGTCGTCCAATGTGCGTTTGTCGGTGGCTTGGGCAAAGGCGGCCTTGGCCGGATTCATGTCGACTTCGCGCCCCTCGTGGACCAGCCCATGGATGTCGCACAGCCAGATATTTTCGCGCTTCACCCCCATCTTGACCAGCATGTTCAGGCAGGCAATGCCCGCAGCACCGCCGCCCGTGGACACGATCTTGATATCCTCGAACGCTTTGCCCGCGACATGCAGCGCGTTTTTCACCGCCGCCCCGACGACAATGGCCGTCCCGTGCTGATCGTCGTGAAAGACGGGGATGTTCATCCGCTCGCGGCAGAGTTTTTCGACCACGAAACAGTCGGGGGCCTTGATGTCTTCGAGGTTGATCGCCCCGAAGGTCGGTTCAAGCGCGCAGACGATGTCAGCCAGCTTTTCGGGGTCGGTTTCGTTCACCTCGATGTCAAAGCAGTCGATCGACGCGAATTTCTTGAACAGGACGGCCTTGCCCTCCATCACCGGTTTTGAGGCCAGCGCGCCGATATTGCCCAGCCCCAGAACGGCGGACCCGTTCGAGACCACCGCCACCAGATTGCCCCGCGCGGTAAAGCGTGCGGCGTTGGCAGGGTCCTCTTTGATTTCAAGACAGGCTTCGGCGACGCCCGGTGAATAGGCCCGCGCAAGGTCACGCCCGTTGGCCATCGGTTTGGTTGCGCGTATTTCCAATTTACCCGGTTTTGGGAACTCGTGATAATCCAGCGCCGCCTGGCGCAGATTTGGTTGGTCAGACATGTGGCCCCCTTCTTGGGTATTTGGTTTAGCGTTAAACTGTTTTGGGCAGGTCGCCAATTGACCTTTGGTCAATCGCCGCAAATCGTGATCCAAAGGAGCGCTGGCGCGCACGCGATGTTTCGGGGGGCTTTGCCCCCATTGCATTCGCAATTCCCCCAGAGTTTATTTGGCAAGATGAAGGGGATATTCCGATGAGCGAGACGCGGGCCGAAATACGGTTGCCCAGCAAGGTGTTGCGCGATGACATTGCGTTTTTTACGTCTGTTTTGGGGATGCGGATGGACATGATCTATCCAGCCGACGACCCGCAGGTGGCCGTGTTTTCCGGCCATGGCTTGCGTTTGCGTCTTGAGACAGGGGCGCGCGAGCCTGCGGGGACGGTGCGTATTCTGACCGATGCGCCCGATGCGTTTGCGGATGGTGCGTGCGTGCTGCACGCCCCCAATGGCACAAGGATCGAAATTGACCTGCTGACCCCGCCCCTTGTGATGCCCGACACTGCTCACAGCTTTGTGGTGCGCCGTCTTGCCGATCAGGCCCCTTGGGTGATTGGCCGTGCGGGCATGCACTATCGTGATCTGATCCCGGATCGCCTTGGTGGATCCATCATTGCCAGCCACATTCGCATTCCCGATGGCGGCCCTGTACCGGACACGGTGCATTATCACACCGTCGGTTTTCAGCTGATCTTTTGCTATCGGGGTTGGGTTGATCTGGTCTATGAGGATCAAGGGGAGCCGTTTCGTCTTGAAGCGGGCTGTTGCGTGATCCAGCCCCCCGAGATCCGCCACCGTGTCCTTTTTGCCAGTGACAATATCGAGGTGATCGAGATTGGTGTGCCTGCCGAACACATCACCACGATTGATCACGACATGGTTCTGCCCAATGGCCCTGCAAAGCCGGATCGTCGGTTTCAGGGGCAGCGCTTTGTGCATCATAAAGTGGATCAGGCCAAATGGGCTCCGTTCCGGATTGCGGGGTTTGAGGCGCGTGACACGGGCATCAGTGCCGGTACGAACGGTGTTGCCGGCGTGCAGGTGGCCCGTCGGGCATCCGGCCCGGCCGGTTGGTCCACCCATGACAGTGACATTCTGTTCACCTTTGTAATGGAAGGTGCCCTGACCCTTGAGGGGGCGGGTCATGCGCCTGTCCTCCTGGCCCCCGGGGATGCCTTTGTTGTTCCACCGGGGATGGCGGTGCGCTATGCAGAGCCTTCGGATGATCTGGAACTGTTGGAGGTTTCGCTGCCCGGTGTGTTTGCCACGCATGCGGTTGCGGAATGAGGCTGGGATATGAGTGATATGCGTGACGATCTGAAAAGCCGGGCATTGGCGGTGCGGGAAAACGCGCACGCCCCTTATTCCAATTTTCAGGTGGGGGCGGCGATCTGCACGCCTTCCGGTGCGATCTATGCCGGGTGCAATGTCGAAAACGTGGCCTATCCCGAAGGCACCTGTGCCGAGGCCGGTGCCATTGCCGCGATGGTTGCCGATGGCGCGCGTGAGATTGCAGAGGTTTATGTGGTTGCGGGCAGCCCGATGCCGGTAACGCCCTGTGGCGGGTGCCGTCAGAAACTGGCTGAATTCGGGGCGGGCGATGTGCGCGTCACCATGGCCACCACGGGCGGGGTTCAGCAGGTGATGACATTGGCCGAACTGCTCCCCGGTGCGTTTGGTGCTGCCCATATGGAGGGTGATGCATGAGTAACGCGCGCACCATCATTGCAAAGCTACGTCAGCGTCAGACCCCCACCCGGGACGAGTTGAACTGGTTTGCCCAGGGCCTTGCCGATGGGTCTGTCACTGATGCCCAGTCGGGGGCCTTTGCGATGGCGGTCTGCCTGAACGGGTTGGGCGATGTGGGTCGCGTGGCCCTCACATTGGCGATGCGTGACAGTGGCCGGGTGCTGGACTGGGACCTGCCGGGGCCTGTGCTGGACAAGCATTCGACCGGGGGCGTGGGCGATTGTGTGAGCCTGATCCTTGCCCCGGCGCTGGCGGCGTGCGGGGCCTATGTGCCGATGATCTCGGGGCGGGGTTTGGGCCATACCGGCGGAACGCTCGACAAACTGGACGCCATTCCGGGGGTGGCCACCCATCTTGACGAGCGGCGGTTGCGCGATGTGATCACTCGCGCGGGCTGTGCCATTGTCGGGGCCACCGCGGATATCGCGCCCGCGGACAAGCGGCTTTATGCGGTGCGCGATGTAACGGCGACCGTGGAAAGCCTTGATCTGATCACCGCCTCGATCCTGTCCAAAAAGCTGGCGGCGGGGCTGGATGGCTTGGTGCTGGACGTCAAGGTCGGGTCGGGCGCATTTATGAAAGACATGGACGAAGCGCGCGGCCTTGCCGATGCGTTGGTCAAGACCGCCAATGCGGCCGGGTGCAAGACCACCGCCCTGATCACGGATATGAGCCAGCCGCTCGCCCCTGCCCTTGGCAACGCGCTTGAGGTGGCCGAGGTGATGGCCGTCCTGACTGGGCAGACTCAGGGGCCGCTGATTGAAATCTGTGCCTCTTTGGGGGGTGTATTGCTGGCCAATTGTGGCTTGGCGGCGGATGTGCAGGCCGGAGCGGATGCGATTGCGCAGGCCATCGCGGACGGACACGCAGCAGAGCGGTTTGGTCAGATGATTGCGGCCATGGGCGGCCCGGTCGAGTTTGTTGAAAACTTTGCCCGCTTCCTGCCCGAAGCCCCGGTGATCCGTGAAATTTCCGCCACAGGCCAGGGGTTTGTCGCGGCCATAGACGGTGAGGCCTTGGGTCTGGCTGTTGTGGACCTTGGCGGCGGGCGCGCGGTTGAAAGCGACACCATCAACCCTGCCGTGGGTCTGCGCGATGTTGTGCGTCTTGGCACAAAGGTGGACCGCGGCCAACCGCTTGCGGTGATCCACGCCGCCCGCGCTGCGGATGCAGACCGGGCTGAGGCGGCCTTGCGCGCCGCGATCACAGTCGGGCCGCGCGCCGCACCGATACCTGATTTGATCGCAGATCGGGTCGGGTGATGGGCCGCGCGTTTCTGGTTGTCATCGACTCGGTCGGCATTGGCGGTGCCCCGGATGCGGGCGACTATTTCAATGGAACGGTGCCCGATTCCGGTGCCAACACGCTTGGTCATATCCTTGAGGCCTGTGCGGCGGGTCAGGCGGAGGATGGGCGTTCCGGCCCGCTGGCCATTCCCAACATGACCGAGATGGGCGTGCTGGATGCGATGGCGCTGGCCAATGGGGCGCAGGTTGCGCCGGGGCGGTTTGGGGCAGCAACCGAACGGTCCCGTGGCAAGGATACTCCTTCGGGCCATTGGGAACTGGCAGGCGTGCCCGTGCCGTGGGACTGGCATTATTTTCCCGACGCGCAGCCTGCCTTTCCGCCTGAGGTCGTGGAGGCCGTTTGTGCGGCTGCCGGTGTGGACTGCATTTTGGGCAATTGTCATGCTTCGGGGACGGACATCATGGCGACCTGCGGGGCGGAGCATATCAGGACGGGTTATCCGATTTGCTATACCTCTGCGGACAGTGTGTTCCAGATCGCTGCACATGAAGACCACTTTGGCCTCGACCGCCTGTTGGATCTGTGTCGTGCGGTGGCCCCGGTGTTGCACGAAATGCGCGTGGGGCGCGTGATTGCGCGGCCGTTTGTAGGGGTGGAGGGGGCGTTTGAGCGGACCGCCAACCGACGTGATTTTGCCATCACCCCGCCCGCACCCATCCTGTCCAATTGGGTGCAGGACAGTGGCGCGCGCGTCTATGGGATTGGCAAAGTGGGGGATATCTTCTCTCAGCAGGGATTTGACGAGGTCCGTAAGGGGACCGATGCGGCCCTGATGGATCATCTGTCTGATTTGGTGGATGGTGCCGAGGAAGGCAGCCTGACCTTTGCCAACTTTGTCGAGTTTGACAGTCTTTACGGGCATCGCCGCGATGTGTCGGGTTATGCCCGTCACCTGGAGTGGTTCGATGCCGCACTTGGGCGCTTGCGAGCGCGGTTGCGGGATGGCGACATGTTGGTGATCACCGCAGATCATGGCAATGACCCCACATGGGTTGGCACCGATCACACCCGCGAACGTGTTCCGGTTCTGGTTGAGGGCGGGGATGGCGCGCCCCTTGGATTGATGGGTTTTGTCGATGTGGCCGCACTGGTCGCGCGCCACTTGGGCGTTCGGCCCCGATGAGCGCCTGACGGCGCACACCTTTTATTCAGGGGGCTCTGCCCCCGGCCAAAGGCCTCCCCCGAGGTATTTTTGGCGAAAGGAAGGGGGATTGTGTTACGTCCTGGCGCACGTCAGAAGGACCCCAGCAAAGGAGCGTGCCTCATGTCTGATCATCTGACCGTCGTTGACCATCCCCTTGTTCAGCACAAGCTGACCCTCATGCGTGATGTGACTACGCCCACAGCGGTGTTTCGCCAATTGCTGCGTGAGATCAGCCAGCTGCTGGCCTATGAAGTCACCCGCGGGCTGGCCATGACCACCAAACATATTGATACGCCGATGGAACCGATGGACGCCCCGACACTGGCTGGCAAGAAACTGGCGCTGATTTCCATTTTGCGCGCGGGCAATGGTCTGCTTGACGGTGTGCTGGAGTTGATCCCCTCGGCCCGCGTCGGCTTTGTCGGGCTGTACCGCGATGAAGAGACGCTGGAGCCGGTTCAGTATTATTTCAAAGTGCCCGAGGGTCTGGATGACCGTCTGGTGATTGCCGTGGATCCGATGCTCGCCACCGGCAATTCATCCGTGGCGGCGATTGATCTGCTCAAGAAGGCGGGCGCGACCAACATACGGTTCTTGTGTCTGCTGGCCGCCCCCGAAGGAATCGCGCGCATGAAAGAGGCCCATCCCGACGTTCCGATCGTCACAGCCGCGGTTGATCGGCGATTGAACGAGGTTGGGTATATCGTTCCCGGCCTTGGGGATGCCGGAGATCGCATGTTTGGCACCAAATAGCTGTGCTGGCGTCTTTACTCTGATCGCGCATTCAGGCATCGTTTCATCCATATCTTGTGGGGGATATGATGAAAGTTACAAGAATTGTCGCGCTGGCGGTGATTGCGGCCTCTTTCGGGATCGGCGCATCGCATGCTCAGAATCTACGCAATGCTCAGGCGCCAGCGGAATTTCCGCCAGCCTCCTTTAAAGGGTCACAGTACGTCGACAGCCAGGGGTGCGTCTATATTCGGGCCGGAATCGACGGGAATGTGACCTGGGTGCCCCGGGTGAACCGCCAACGTCGTCTGATCTGTGGCCAGACCCCGACGTTGAGCGCAAATGCGGCCCAGGCGGCGCGCACCACCCCTCAGCAATCGGCAAACGCGTCCGGTGTCGAGCAGATTACGGTGCCGACCCCCGCCCCGCAGGCCACCGCCCCGGCACCTGTCGTGCGCGCGCCTGCTGCTCCTGCCCCCGCCCGCGTGGCCACCACCCCGCGCCCGGTTGTGACACAACCCCTCACCCGCCGCGTGGTCACGGCACCAGCGCCAAAGCCTGTGCAACGCGTTCAGGTGCGCCGCCCCGCCCCTGCGGCAACGCCCGTCGCGCCCAAGGTCGTCGTGACCCCAACGCCGAAACCAAAACCCGTGACAGCAGCCCCGGCACCCCGCACCGCGGTTGTGAAACAGCATGTACCAGCCTGCCCGGGGGCCTCGCCGATCAGTGGCCGCTATATCAATTCCGGTGAAAAGGCCCCTGTGCGCTGTGGTCCGCAGCCCGTGACCCGGTCCTCCAGCAGAGGCATCTCGACCTCGGTTGCGACAAGCCAGGAAACCCGCGTTGTGCCCCGTCATGTGTTTGACGCCCGCCAGCGTGGCGGCCCCAAAGTTGTCCCCGAGGGCTACCGCCCTGTGTGGGAGGATGACCGGCTGAACCCGCGCCGTGCCGAGCAAAACCTCGAAGGCATCGCCCGGTCGCGGCTCATCTGGACCAACACCGTGCCGCGCCGTCTGATCGACCAGCCCACGGGCCGCGACGTGACCTCGAAGGTTCCACTTGTCTATCCCTATACGGATCAGACGACACAGACCCGCGAGTTAGGGACCGTGACCCTTGTACGTCGTAACGGGACGCTGATGAAACGCATTGTGCGCAACAAGGCCAAGGCACCAGCCCCGCAAGTCGCCGCCACTGCCCCGGTTGCGAGTCAGCAGGCTGCCCCGACCCGCAAAGCCAAAGCGCAAGTGGCCGTGCCGGGTCGTTATGTTCAGGTCGGCACCTATGGTCAGCCCGCCAATGCAAAGGCGGCCGCCCAACGGATTTCACGCGCCGGGTTACCCGCACGCATTGGCAAACTGACGCGCAAGGGCAAGACCTATCAGGTTGTGCTTGCCGGGCCATTCACCTCGTCCTCGACGCTGAACAACGGGCTGAACCGCAGCCGTGCGGCGGGCTTTGGGGATGCGTTCATTCGCAAATAAGGCAGCGGCGCTCAGTCTTCGCAGATCGCCTGAAGCTGGATCCAGTCCCGGTCGCGCATGATCGGGTCCGAGGCCACATCGGCCATCGGATCAGCCTCGATCAAGGCCAGCGTTTCCTCGCCCGAAATGTCGCGTGCCCGCGCATAGGGTGAACTGCGCACCTTGGCCGCTGCAAAGGCAGGCAAGATAATATCAGGCGCGAGGGTCGTGGCCGGCGTGGCCAATTGCGCCTCGGTATAGGCATCAAGTGCGCTTGCAGGCAGGCTGCCCGTCGTCAGCAACTGGGCGGTGGCGCGGGTGCCTGCATATTCCAGCAAATCCCGCAACGGCGGGGCGATGATGCTGCGGACCTGCTCGACCAGAACGTAACCTGCGGCCACATCCGGCTCTTCGAAATCCTCGACCAGGGCCCGATTGAGCAGGATGGTGCCGCCGGGCAGGGACAAGCCGTCGCGCACCCCGTCTGGCACGATCACCAGACGGGCTGCTCCCGTGCGCCCGGCGAGTGCGGCCAGTGCCGGGCGCGCCTCGGCGCTGCGGCAGGGCACGCCGGACACCCGTTCGATCCGGGCCAGCAAGGCGGAGCCGATTTCGGCCTCCTTGACGGGGGGCACAACGCGCATGGCATGATCCACCAAAGCGCCCGGCAGCCAGAACACTGCCAACGCGGCGACGGCGGATGCGGACAGCGCGACACCAAGCCAGCGCAAACGCCCCGGGTGGGGACGCGCGCGGGCCACGGCCGTGCGCAGCGTGTCAATTGCGGCGATCATCTCGCCCTCTTCCGGGCCAAGCTCCAGCGTTTCGGACGGGTCTCCGTCGGGGTGAAAGATCGCGCCTGCACCGGAGGTGCCTACCGCCCGTTCCACGGCTGCAAGGGACCAGTGGGTGATCGCCTTGTCGTTCAGATCAGAGATCACAAGGGTGGCATCGCCAATGGACACGATCACCTCGCGCCGCTGCGCATCCTGCGCTGTCCGCCACAGGCCCGTCGCCTCAAGCCGGTCGTATTTGGTCAGTGCTGTCATGCCTGTCGTACTGCGCGGGCCAAAATATGCCTCGTTGTTGTGCTTCTTCTTATCACGCCCGCACCGGTCCGCCAAGCGATCACGAATCCGCCCAAATCGAAAAAGCGTGATTTGACGGACGCGTTCTGGTGCTTACGGTGGGGGGAAGTTGACCTAAGGAAAGGCAGGGTTCATGCGATCCCAGATTTTAACAGGACTAGCGTCGGCCATTGCGCTGCTCATCGCCCCGATTGCGGGGCATGCCGCCGAAGGCACGCGGGTGCAGGTGACCGGTGAAATCATTGATACATGGTGTTATTACTCCGGCGTCATGGGCAGCCCCGATGCGGTTGTCGGATCCGCCCACCATACCTGTGCGCTGTGGTGCAGTGCGGGGGGCATCCCGGTCGGGCTGCTGGCCGAGGACGGGACCGTTTATATGGTCCTCAAGGTCGGTGATGACACCGAAACGGCAGGTGGGGACACAATCCTGAACCTCGCCGCACACACAGTCGAAGCAGACGGCATGCTGTATGAGCGTGACGGGCTGAAGTACCTCGTGGTGTCCGAAGTGGTTTCGGACATGGATATCACCAACGTGAACCACGATGATTTTGGCAACGTTCCCCCATTCTCGATCCCGGATCCCAACAAATGAAACATCTGATTGCATGTCTGGCGCTGATCGCCAGCCCGCTCGCCGCGCAGGATTTTTCCGAAGGCTCTGAAGCCCGCAGTTGGAACCTTTATGCCGAGGTGCCTGCCAAGTTTGACGCCCAGGTCGTGGATGTGCTGTGCACCCTGACCGGCGACTGCCCGGAGGATTGCGGGGCCGGCAAACGCCAGCTTGGCCTTGTGCGCAGTGCCGATGATGTTCTGGTTCTGCCGATGAAAAACAGCCAGCCCGCCTTTACCGGTGCGGCGGTGGAGCTGGCCCCGTTTTGCGGGCAGCAGGTCACCGTGGACGGGTTGATGATTGATGACCCTGAACTCGGGGCCAACAACGTCTATCTGCTGCAAACCATCAAGGTCGCGGACGCCGATAAGATCAAGGCGAACCAATGGACCAAGGTCTGGGCCAAGACTTATCCCGAGGCCAAAGGCAAAGGCCCGTGGTTCCGCCGTGATCCGCGTATCAAGGAGATCATCGCCACCGAAGGCTATCTGGGTCTCGGGCTTGAGGTCGATCAGGCCTTTATTGCGGATAATTTCTGAATGCTGCGTGCGTTGACACTTGCACTTGGCCTGGCGGCCTTTCCGGCCGCCGGGCAAAGCCCGTTTCCGGTTGAGATCGGCGGGCCTTATGCGTTGATTGACCAGCATGGGCAGACCCGCACGCAAGAAGACCCGGACGGGCGGGCGCAGCTGTTGTTCTTTGGTTATGCCAATTGCCTTAACATCTGTTCGGCGGCCCTGCCCTTGATGGCACAGGTGGTCGATGAACTTGCACGAGACGGGATTGAGGTGACGCCGGTGATGATCACCGTCGCCCCTGATCAGGACCGGGTTGAGACGATGGGCGCACCGCTCGCCGCAATTCACCCTGATTTCATTGGGTTGACCGGCGATGAAGCGGCCCTCCAGACGGCCTATGACGGGTTCAACATCGAGATCACCAAGCTGTTTGAAGACCCTGAATATGGCTGGATTTACGCCCATGGCAGTTTTGTACATTTGCTGGACGCATCGGGTGAGACGCTGACCTTGCTGCCCCCCGTCCTGGATGTGGCGCAGGTTGCGGGCATCGCGCGCGGATATCTGGAACCTAAGAGTTAGGTATCAGCGTTGGTTGCGGTCCTGCCCTCCCGCCAGAGGCGGGGATTTATCTATTTAGGAGGCTCTGCCCCCGGCCTTGCGGCCTCCCCCGCGGTATTTTTGGTCAAAAGAAGATCATGGCACTCGTCCGGCTCTGGCGTGAGGTCATAGGGTTTCGCAATCCGCCAGACATGGTCGGGGATCATGTTTTTCATCTTGGCAGGCAGCGAGTGACGCAGGTGCAGGATGGTTTCGGCCGCCTTCATCTCGACCCGCGTGCGCGCAAATTCGAGGCCGCGCGGCCCGGTACGCGGTTGCAGCCAAGTGACGATGGGACGCACCCACTTGGGCATCCGGCGCAATGGCAACCCACCCGCCGCGCGCGCGGTGTTGGCGATGAACCCTTTGACGGCGGCGTGCCGCTTCCCCTTGCTGTCCGGGGCGCTGAGGATGATCCGGTCGCCCAGCCCCTCCAGCATTTCGGCCCCGCGCGCATTGCGCACAATCACCCATTGATCGCCTTGCCCGGCCATGTAGCCCACCGTGATGTCGGCCAGCGCGTTGGTATAGTCCACGCAGGTGCGACAGGTGAGCGGGAAGAAGTCGGGGGGCAGATCGGAGATCGGCAGGCTCAGGAACGGGATCAGCCGTTGCCGCCCATCCTCGAACCGCAATTCGACCCGGTAGTCGGCCCGAAATTCAAGGTAGGTGATCGCGCCCGCATCTTCATCCAGCAGCTTAAGGAAGCTGTGAAAGTTCTCGGTCGTGGTGTTGTCCGAGCAAGGCGTGCCAATCACGTAAAGCCGGTCAAACCCAAGATCCGCTTCGAGTTTGCGCAGGGCATGGATCTGGCAAGGAATGCCGATCACAGCCAGCCGTTTGAAATCGCGCGCCTGTGCGTCCTCAAGCAGCGCAAGAAGCGGCGCATACCCCATACGCATGCCCCGTGCGCGGGCCATGTCGTCCGCATCGGTGATCAAGGCAGGCTGCGGTTTCCAGCGGTCCTCTGCATCCGGCACCATGGTTAACACGGCATCAACCTTGCCCTTTCGCATCAGATCGGCGGCGAGGCTCGTGGTGATTCCTGTCCATTGCGCGCCCTTGGCAGAGGTCGCCATGCGGGCGCGGTGCATGGACTGGAAGGGGCCGAAAAACAACTCATCCCCCGACCCGCGCGCCCGCCCATGCACGGCGCGCTCCATCCCCGGATAGTCGGGTTTTATGAACTGACAGGCGGTGCCGCAGGCCGAAGGATCCTTCATCCGCGACACCCCGCAATCCGTGCACAGGCTGCGCGGTGCGGGGTCGCGCAAAGTCACGCGAACTGTTCCGAGATCAGCCGCTCCTCAAGCCCGTGGCCAGGGTCGAAAAGGATGCGGTGCACGACCGAGGGTTCGGACTGGATTTCGACCGACACCACATCACGGATGGAGCGTGAATCCGCCTCGGCCATGACGGGGCGCTTGTCGACCTCAAGCACATCAAAGCGCACATGCGCCATCTTGGGCAGCAAGGCCCCGCGCCAGCGACGCGGACGAAAGGCGGCGACAGCCGTCAGGGCCAGCACGTCCGAACCGATGGGCAGGACGGGGCCGTGGGCGGAATAGTTGTAGGCCGTAGACCCGGCTGGCGTCGCCACGAGCGCGCCATCGCAGACCAATTCGTCCATGCGCAGACGGTCATCGACCGTGATGCGCAATTTTGCCGCTTGGGGCCCCGCGCGCAGCAGCGAGACCTCATTGATCGCGAGCGCCTGATGCTGATGTCCGTGGATGTCCTGCACCGTCATGCTGAGCGGGTTCAATTCCGCCTCTTCGGCCGCCTCAAGCCGGGCGATCAGGTCGCTTTCACCGTATTCGTTCATCAAGAACCCGATCGTGCCCCGGTTCATCCCATAAACCGGCGCGCCCATGTCGCGGCTGTCATGCAGGGTTTGCAGCATGAACCCATCCCCGCCAAGGGCCACGATCACATCCGCCTTGGCCGGATCAATGTCACCATAGCGCCCGGTCAGGACCGCCCGTGCCGTTTGTGCGACCGCAGCCCGGCTGGCGGCAAAGGCGATTTTGAGCGGCATCGGAGTTTCCTATGGCGTGCGTTGTGCGCCAAAAGAACCATATATTTTCGCCCCTTACCAGCATTGCCGCCCAGACAGGCGATTTCGTCGCTTTACATCCTTTGCCACAGCTCCGGTTTCCGATACGAAACCACCAAAGATACCCGATTCACGCAGACACGGAGAGTGCCCATGAACGCGCCCCATCGCACCGACGGCTTTTTCACTCAAACCCTCGCAGATCGCGACCCCGAGCTGTTCGGCTCCATCCGCGACGAACTTGGCCGCCAACGTGACGAGATCGAGTTGATCGCGTCCGAAAATATCGTCTCCGCCGCCGTGCTTGAGGCGCAAGGGTCAGTGATGACCAACAAATACGCCGAGGGATATCCCGGTCGCCGCTATTATGGGGGTTGCCAATATGTGGACGTCGCCGAAAACCTCGCTATTGAGCGGGCCAAGCAGCTTTTCGGCTGCGGCTTTGCCAATGTACAGCCAAATTCCGGATCGCAAGCCAACCAGGGCGTGTTTCAGGCGCTGTTGCAACCGGGTGATACGATCCTCGGCATGTCTTTGGATGCAGGCGGACACCTGACCCATGGGGCCAAGCCGAACCAATCGGGCAAGTGGTTCAACGCGGTCCAATACGGGGTGCGGCGCGACACGCTGGACATCGACTATGACCAGATCGAGGCGCTGGCGCTGGAACACAAACCCCAGATGATCATCGCGGGCGGGTCAGCCATTCCGCGCGTCATCGACTTTGCCCGCATCCGCGAGATTGCGGACAAGGTCGGTGCATGGGTGCTGGCCGATGTGGCCCACTTTGCAGGGCTGATCGCAGCCGGAGAGTACCCCGACCCATTCCCGCATGTGCATGTGGCGACCACCACGACCCACAAGACCCTGCGTGGCCCGCGCGGTGGCATGATCCTGACCAATGACGAGGCGCTGGCCAAGAAATTCAATTCGGCCATTTTCCCCGGCATTCAGGGTGGCCCGCTGATGCATGTGATTGCCGCCAAGGCCGTGGCCTTTGGTGAGGCGCTGGACCCGTCCTTCAAGACCTATCAGCAGCAGGTCATCAAGAACGCCCAGGCGTTGGCGGACCAATTGCACAAGGGTGGGCTTGATACCGTCACCCACGGCACCGATACGCATGTGATGCTGGTCGATCTGCGCCCCAAAGGGGTCAAGGGCAACGCCACCGAAAAGGCACTGGGCCGCGCGCACATCACCTGCAACAAGAATGGTGTACCCTTTGACGATGAAAAACCGACGATCACCAGTGGTATCCGCCTTGGGTCCCCTGCGGGCACAACACGTGGCTTTGGCGAGACCGAGTTCCGCCAGATCGGCGACTGGATCAATCAGGTTGTGGATGGGCTGGCAGCCAATGGCGAAGAGGGAAACAGCGCCGTCGAGGAAAGGGTAAAGGCCGAAGTCGCCGCCCTGTGCTCGCAATTCCCGCTTTATCCGAACCTCTGATCAACAACGGAACAGACATGAAAAGGCAGGCCGCTCTGGCCTGCCTTTTGCGTTTCCGCAGTGGGCTAGATCTGCCCGGTCCAGACCATCCACACCACCAACCCAGCCGCGATGAGCAGGATGTTGAAGGCCACGACACCAGCGATACCAAGCCACATCCCCTTGCGGCGATCAGGCCGGTCAATACCACCTAGAAAAGTGAGAATGCGGGTTTCTGCCCTGTCCAGCGCCCCGCCATCGACCTGCCGCATCAGCTTGGGCTGCCCACCGAGGGCCTGCGCCTCAACGATCCGGCGCGCCTCTGCGTGCAGGCGTTTTGGCAACCGCCGTCCTGTGCGGCGCAGGGCAGCGTCCAGCGACTTGGCCTTCACACCAAAAGCAGTGCGCAGCGCAGTTCGCACGCGGGTGGCGCGGGCGTTGATCGTCTCTTGGGTCTCCATGCGGGCTTGTACCCCGTGGCAAGGGTCCGCTCAATCCCTCTGGCTCGACGCAGGTTTCCGCGTTAAGCCATGGATATGTTAACCTATTCAGAGATTGGCCCCGAGACGGGTACACCACTGTTGATTGCCCACGGGCTTTATGGATCGGGGCGCAACTGGGGGGTGATCGCCAAGCGGCTGGCCGACACACGCCGGGTGATTACGGTCGATATGCGCAACCACGGCCATAGTTTCTGGTCGGATGATCATGGCTATGCGGATCTGGCTGCCGATTTGGCCGCGGTCATAGACCACCTTGGCGGGCCAGTGGATGTCGTCGGACATTCCATGGGGGGCAAAGCCGCGATGGTGTTGGCGCTGATGCGGCCCGACACGCTGCGGCGGCTGGTGATCGGAGACATCGCCCCTGTTCGCTATGATCACAGCCAGATGCAGTTCATTGAGGCAATGCGGGCGGTCGATCTGAACGCAGTCACACGCCGCTCGGATGCGAATGCACAACTGGCAAGCCATGGGGTCGACCCGGCCCTGTGCAGTTTCCTGACCCAATCGCTTGATATTGGCGGCAGAAGGTGGCGGCTCAATCTGGATGCACTGGCCGACAACATGGACGCGATCCTTGGTTTTCCGGACGTCGAGGGCCAGCACCACGGGTCGACCCTGTTTCTGTCGGGCGGGCAGTCGGATTATGTCGCGCCGCAATACCGCGCAGCGATTCAGGCGCTGTTCACCCACGCCCGCTTTGCCAGGATTCCAAAAGCCGGACATTGGCTGCACGCCGAAGATCCCCGCGCATTTGAAGGCACCGTCCGCGCCTATCTGGATGCACAGGAGGTCTAGCCCTTGACCTAACCCCCCCTGCAATACCAACTTTACGACCAGACGGTTGATCAAGGGGTAAGGCAATGTGGGACAAGCTGCTGGACCAGTTTTTGACGGGTATGATTGTGCAGGACCGCCTGAGCGTCACCTATCCCGATGGAACGACCCGCGACTATGGCCCCGCCACCGGGGACGAGGCCCACTTGGCACTGACAGGCAACACCACAGTGCGCGCCCTGATCCTGAACCCTGATCTGGGCTTGGGTGAGGGCTACATGGACGGGCGGATCACACCGCAAGAGTGCACGCTGGATGACGTGCTCAAGATCATCATCCGCAACCGATTCTCCGGCAGGCTGCCGTCTTGGATGCTGATGGCTGACCGGGCACGGTTTCACATGCGCAGCTTTGTGCAGCGCAACGCGCCACGCGCCTCGCGCCAGAACGTGGCACACCATTACGATATCTCCGACGACCTCTATGCGATGTTTCTGGACGCCGACATGCAATATTCCTGCGCCTATTTCCGCGATGACACCATGACGCTGGAAGAAGCCCAGGCCGCCAAGAAAGCCCATATCGCTGCCAAGTTGTGCATCAGGCCGGGGATGCGTGTGCTCGACATCGGGTGCGGGTGGGGCGGGATGGCGTTGACCCTTGCGGGGGAATACGGGTGTGACGTCACCGGCATCACACTCAGCGAAAACCAGCTCGCCACCGCGCAGAAACGGGCGGATGCGGCGGGGCTGTCGGACCGCATCCATTTTAACCTTCAGGATTATCGCCACGTCAGCGGCACCTTTGACCGGATCGTATCTGTGGGGATGCTGGAACATGTAGGGGTGCCAAACTTTGACACCTATTTCGAGCGTGTAGCCGACCTGTTGGACCCCGACGGAGTTGCGCTGGTTCACACAATCGGGCGATCCGCGCCGCCGATGGCGCATAGTTCGTGGATCAACAAATATATCTTTCCGGGAGGCTATGTCCCCTCGCTGTCCGAACTCGCATTGCCCATGGAAAAGTCGGGGCTGTGGCAAACCGATATCGAAATCTGGCGGCTTCATTATGCCAGGACAATCCGGCAATGGCGCAACCGTTTTGATGAAAATATCCATGAGATCAGCAGCATGTATGACGACCGGTTCGTGCGCATGTTCCGATACTATCTGACGGTCTGTATCCTCGCATTCGAACACCAGATGCAAGCCGTCTACCACCTGCAACTGGCGCACAAGCGCACGGCGGTCCCCCTGACGCGCGACTATATATATGCAGCCGACACCGCCGCCAAACCGACACCTGTGCGCGAAATGGCACAGTAGGCAGGTGCCGCCTTACTTCCACGATCTGACCACGAAATAACCACGATTGGCGGGCAGCTTTGGCGTGCGCAGGCCCCTCGCTTGCGCTGTGCAACACCAGACGGACCCGCAAATCGGGAGGACAGCAAATGGAATACGGTCAACGCGAACCCATGAAAAGCGTGTCAGCCAAAGAGCCGACCGCCTTCACCATGAAGTCGATCAAGGAATTGATCGCCGAGGAGAAGGACACATTTGCCAGAGCTGTCACATTGCGCATGGCGATGCCGAAATCCGAGTTGCAACAGCCCCCGCATCTGCGCGGTGCCGCACCTGCACCACGCAAACCTGCCGTCGCCAAACCGGTGCTCAAGGCCAGCTCGGCCCCTCAGTTCGAGGCAGAAATCACATCACCACCCACGGCCATTCCGGCCTCTATCCGCGGCCAGATCGAGGCGACGCCAGAACCCGCCGCCAAGCCGCGCTCGTTCTTCAGCCGGCTGATCGGCGGCTAAACCCCGCAGGGAGCCCTGCGCCCCACTGGCAAAACGATGTGAACCCGCACGCGGATCGCAGATTCAGGGCTACGACCCCTTCCAACCTCTTGCACCTTCCGACCCCATCCCTATAACGCAGACAATTTGCACGCAGGGGGTCAGCATGCCAAAAAGAACCGATATCAACACGATTATGATCATCGGCGCAGGCCCCATCGTCATTGGCCAGGCCTGCGAGTTCGACTATTCCGGCGCTCAAGCCTGCAAAGCCCTGCGCGAAGAAGGATACCGGGTTGTTCTGGTCAACTCGAACCCGGCCACCATTATGACCGACCCCGGGCTTGCGGACGCCACCTATATCGAACCGATCACCCCCGAGGTCGTCGCCAAGATCATCGAAAAAGAACGCCCCGATGCGCTGCTGCCGACGATGGGCGGGCAGACCGGGCTGAACACTTCGCTCGCACTCGAAGAGATGGGCGTGCTGGACAAATTCGGCGTCGAGATGATCGGGGCCAAGCGCGAAGCCATTGAAATGGCCGAAGACCGCAAGCTGTTTCGTGAGGCGATGGACCGCCTTGGCATCGAAAATCCCCGCGCCACCATCGTGACCGCACCTGTTGATGCGAACGGCAAAAAGGATCTCGCCGCCGGGGTCGCGATCGCCTTGCAATCGCTCGAAGACATCGGCCTGCCCGCCATCATACGCCCCGCCTTTACCCTTGGCGGCACGGGCGGCGGCGTTGCGTACAACCGCGATGATTACGAGGCGATCTGCCGCTCGGGCATGGATGCCAGCCCCGTGGGTCAAATCCTGGTCGATGAATCGCTGCTCGGTTGGAAAGAATACGAGATGGAGGTGGTGCGAGACACGGCCGACAACGCCATCATCGTCTGTTCCATCGAAAACGTGGACCCGATGGGCGTGCATACAGGGGATTCCATCACCGTGGCCCCTGCCCTGACGCTCACAGACAAGGAATACCAGATCATGCGCAATCACTCGATTGCGGTGCTGCGCGAGATCGGCGTCGAAACGGGTGGGTCCAACGTGCAATGGGCGATCAACCCCGAAGACGGGCGCATGGTCGTGATCGAGATGAACCCGCGTGTGTCGCGCTCCTCTGCGCTGGCGTCCAAGGCGACAGGGTTTCCGATTGCCAAGATCGCGGCCAAACTGGCGGTAGGCTATACGCTCGATGAGTTGGACAATGACATCACCAAGGTGACGCCCGCATCGTTCGAGCCGACCATCGACTATGTCGTCACCAAGATTCCCAAATTCGCCTTTGAGAAGTTCCCAGGGGCCGAGGCAACGCTAACCACCGCGATGAAGTCTGTGGGCGAGGTGATGGCCGTCGGGCGCACCTTCCACGAATCCTTGCTCAAGGCGCTTGCGTCCATGGAATCCGGGCTCACCGGTCTTGATGATATCGACATTCCTGGCGCGCCGGACAAGGCGGCCGTGGTCAAAGCCATCTCGATCCAGACACCGGACCGGTTGCGCCTGATCGCACAGGCCATGCGGCACGGACTGTCGGACGATGAAATCCACGGAGTCACGATGTTTGACCCATGGTTCCTCGCGCGTCTGCGCGAGATTGTCGACACCGAAGACAGCGTGCGCCGTGACGGGCTGCCCGACAGCGAAGAGGGCCTGCGCGCGCTCAAGATGATGGGCTTCACCGATGCACGTTTGGCCACGCTGACAGAACAGTCCGAACAATATGTCCGCACGGCACGTGACAGCCTTGGGGTACACGCCGTGTTCAAACGGATCGACACCTGTGCGGCTGAGTTCGAGGCGCAGACGCCCTACATGTACTCGACCTACGAAACCCCTGTGTTCGGCGATGCCGAATGCGAGGCGCGCCCTTCGGATCGCAAGAAGGTCGTGATCCTGGGCGGTGGCCCAAACCGGATCGGGCAAGGGATCGAGTTTGACTATTGCTGTTGTCACGCCTGTTTCGCGCTCACGGATGCGGGCTATGAGACGATTATGATCAACTGCAACCCCGAGACGGTATCGACCGATTATGACACGTCCGATAGATTGTATTTCGAGCCGCTGACCTTTGAACACGTGATGGAAATCATGCGCGTCGAGCAGGAAAACGGCACATTGCACGGTGTGATCGTGCAGTTTGGCGGGCAGACCCCGTTGAAACTTGCCAATGCGTTGGAAGAGGCGGGTATCCCAATCCTTGGCACCACACCCGATGCCATTGATCTGGCCGAAGACCGCGAGCGCTTTCAAAAGCTGGTGCAGGATCTTGGCCTGAAACAACCTAAGAACGGGATTGCGCATTCAGACGATGAAGCACTTGAAATCGCAGAAGATATCGGCTTCCCACTGGTGATCCGCCCGTCCTATGTCTTGGGTGGCCGGGCCATGGAAATCGTGCGCGATATGGGCCAATTGCGCCGCTATATTTCCGAAGCCGTGGTGGTGTCGGGCGACAGCCCCGTGCTGCTCGATAGCTATTTGTCCGGCGCCGTCGAATTGGATGTGGACGCGCTGTGTGACGGCACCGACGTGCATGTCGCCGGCATCATGCAGCACATCGAAGAGGCGGGCGTGCACTCGGGCGACAGCGCCTGTTCGCTCCCCCCTTACTCGCTTGGCAAGGACGTGATCGCCGAGATCGAAGTACAGACCCGCGCGCTCGCCAAGGCGCTGAACGTGGTTGGCCTGATGAACATCCAGTTCGCGGTGCAGGGCGACGACATTTACCTGATCGAAGTGAACCCACGGGCCTCGCGCACCGTGCCCTTTGTGGCCAAGTCCACCGACAGTGCAATTGCCTCTATCGCGGCGCGCATCATGGCAGGCGAGCCGTTGTCCAACTTCCCGCTGCGCGCGCCTTATGATGCAAACACAAGCTATGACGCGGTGCTGCCCTTGGGCGATCCGATGACGCTGGCCGACCCCAACATGCCGTGGTTTTCGGTAAAAGAGGCCGTGCTGCCTTTTGCGCGCTTCCCCGGCGTCGATACGATCCTGGGTCCCGAAATGCGTTCCACAGGTGAGGTCATGGGTTGGGATCGCACATTTGGGCGCGCCTTCCTCAAGGCGCAGATGGGCGCAGGGATGGTGCTGCCCGACAGCGGCTGTGCCTTCATCTCGATCAAGGATATGGACAAAACGCCCGAGATGCTTGAGGCCGCACACATCCTCACAGGCCTCGGCTTCACGCTTGTCGCGACCCGGGGCACCTCGGCCTGGTTGACTGAACAGGCGGTCAACTGCGGCGTGGTGAACAAGGTCTATGAGGGCCGCCCGGACGTCACCGACATGATGAAAGACGGGCGGATCCAACTGGTCCTCAACACGACCGAAGGGGCGCAGGCAGTCGAGGATTCCAAATCAATCCGCTCTATCGCGCTTTACGACAAGATCCCCTATTTCACCACGGCGGCAGGGGCCTATGCGGCCGCACTCGCCATTCGCGAACAAGCGCAAGGCGATGTCGGGGTAAAGGCACTGCAGGGTTGATCACTCGATCAGCCTGTCAAACCGGACTGCGACGTCGTTCAAATTCCTGAGGATCGCATCACCCAGAACCGACGCCAGTTGGATATCGCGCATATCGACAGGATCGTCTCGTGCGGCCTGCCGCAGAATGGGGGCCAACGTGACCCATTTGCTGGCGACTTTGCCCAACGTGATCTTGATATGAATGCTGGGTGCTTTGATAATGGACCTGGCGGGGTTGCCGTCTATCAAATCCTCAAGCGTTTGTTCAAACTCAACAATATGGTCTGCCATGACATCTGCGGCACCCGACCAGGCAAGATCGGTCTCCAGCAAACATAAGTCACGCTGTACCTGTTGGGATATTGCGCGCATCCGGTGCACCGCGCGGTAAGCGGATCGCATCTCCTTCAACGCGGTAGGCACGCTCGTCCGGCTTGCGATGTCGCCAAGCGTGTTGGACACAATCGGGTTAAAACGCAAAAGCAGACCCGCAGGAACGGTGTGCATATCACCTGCCGCGACCTGTTTGGCTGACAGGGACATCGTGTGCCCGATATCGCGCAGGCTTTTGATCTGATTTCGATCCTCGGCCCCGCTGGTCGCCAAAAGGCGTTCCAGACCCGCATCAAGAGCGGTCGAAGACCTCTCGATATCCTCGGCATGTATATCCGCCTCGGCACCCATGAGGACAAGACAGGCCGACTTGGCAATGCGATGCGTCAATACCACCTGATCCAGAACATGCACCATCGAGACCGGCTGCGCCGCCCCGGACATCGGCACCATAACCAGACAACAAAGCAGATATGATAACAGCGTCCGCATGGGTGCATTCAGTAGCCCATCGACCTTACCGCGCGCTTAACACCTGTCACACCAGACGAATAAAATCCTTTTTCACGTAGTTTCGGGTCGATGCCTTGGCCTCGCCACCGTTGTTATTGCTGCCATTTGTGTTCCCTTCGATAGTATCAAAATCACCCCGGTTCGCGTTTGAAACGATGCCAACATGGTTCCAGTCATTGGCCGATTTACGGATCACAAACAGCATGCCCGGCAAGATCTTGGAGGGGCGCAGGTTTGCATCCCTTACCGCCGCCTCGCTAAGGAATCGGCCCGCCGCTTTGGCGTCCTTGACCAGTTGGTCGCAGCTGACCTGCCGTTTGAATGGCATCTTGATGCCCATATCACGCGCGGCCTGGGCGGCGAGGGTTGACACAAAACCCGCACACCACAGCTGCGCATCCCCCTCGCGCCCCTTCATATACAGGCGCACCCAAGGGCCACGGTTTTGGCCCGCACGCTCCTGCGGGGTCTGGGCGATGTGCTGGCGCGCGATCTTGAGGTAAGTGGCGTTCAAATCCGCCTCGACGGTGGCGGGCATCAGGGCACGACGCATCGGCGCGGTCAGCAACAGCCATGTTTCGCGGTCCACCTCGCCCGTGACCGGCAGGGCGTTGCGCTGCTGAAAACGGGACACGCTTTTTAATGTTCCCTCGCCAAAATCATCGTCAATGGCCGTGGAAATCCCATGCAGATCACACCATTCCTGAATGCGTCGGGCGGTCATGCCGACGGTGCCCTTGCCAAAGTGTTGATTGTGTGTGCCGGGAAAATCGATCTCCTTAGCGGCATGCGGAAAGGGGCTGAGATCCAGCGTGGCCATATCGGTGCTGCCCAGCACCCCGGCAGGCGCGACCGAGATCACCTTGCGTTGCGCCGACAGCGTCACAAGATCCCGGTCAATCATACGCTTGAGCAAACAGGCCGCCCCAACCTGCTGGGACACCGCATTGGGATCAAACTTGCCGTCCGCAACGTATTTCCCTTTGTCGAAATACTCGGACCCGCTCCACAAATAGGGGCTCATCCGGCCACGTTTGCGATAGCCAAGACCGTTGTAGCGCTCAAGCACCTCGAGGGCAGAACCAACGGACCAATCAGTGACACTGCCAAGGCTGCGCCCCGCCCCGATCAACGCGTCCGCAGCGCTTTCGGCCCACGTCATGCCCACCCGCCAGCTTTCGGGACGCCCCGCAGGGACCCGCACGGTTGGCGCGCTGAGCGGGTCACCGTTGTGCAGATGCAATTTGAAATTCGCGCTCGCCTCAAGCATGTGAATGATGCACACGACCCACCACGGAACGCCCGTCATCTGCTCGACCCGCCGATAGCGAATGGTGCGATCAGGTTTCGTCATCAGATCAACCACACCGTCGATCCGATCAAGCCACGCGTCGCGCAATTGCACCGCGTCAAAGCAGGCCTGGTAGTCCTTGGCCGTGAGAGGTGGACCATCCGGGCTATCTACCACAGGCAGCGGGTTCGGATCCGGCGCAGGGGTCGCGACAACAGGGGTCGGGTCCGGATCGACTTCAGGTGCGGGGTGGTGACGCACCTTGCGGATCATCGTTCCCGCCTTTTCCGCAAGCGCATCCGCCGCCGCCTTGAGGTCTTCAAGGAACATCGTGTCGACTTTATGTTGCAACTCGCCCGTGGCCTGATCCAACCGGTCCGCCAGCCCTGCAATCTCGGCGGCAGCATTGGCCAGTTGACCAAGGCGAAACCGCTGCTCGGCCCGTTTCAGGTCATCATAGAGCGCCTCAAGGCGCACCATCTCCTCTTGGCGGTTCTCGGCGCTGGCTTTGACGTATTTCTGGCGTGCCTCGTCCTTTAACGCGAGGATATCCTCAAGCGTGACCATATCAAATGTCCTCCTCTGAAATGTCTGGTGCCCTGAAAATAGGGGCGTAATCTATTGAGCAGCGAGGGCGGCGCGCACCCCTTGGGCCGCCGCGTCCATCTCGGCAATGGTCTGCAAAATACTGGCCGAATTCGCGCGGGACTGACGGTTTTCGATGGCATCGACCGATTGGGCCAAGGCGATGCGTGTGTTTTCCAGCAGGACAACCCAATTGGCCAACAACACCTGCAACCCTTCGATCCGCGCCACTTCGGCTTGCGAAAACCCACGCAGGCCGCTGATCGTGTCGCGGTCAAAAAGCAAGTCCCCGATCAGCACGCAAAAGATCGACGTCGTCGCCGCCTCAAAGCAGGCGCGTTTGGGATCGGTGCTGATCTTGCCGCCCGCGCCGGGTGCCGCCGTGGTGCCGGTCAGCGCAATCAGCTTGTCAAATATCGCATCAATGGTGGGTGCCTGTTCGACCACCGTCTTTTGAAACTCTGCACGGGTCAGCACACCAAAGGCGGCCGTCGTTGCAGGCTCAAGCGCGCGCAAGGGCTGCGCGCGGGTGGCCAGACTGTCGATCACAGCCCTTTGTCCGGGCCCAACCGGGGCAACGACACGTGCGCCCAAGGACGTCGCTTGCGTTCCGATCTGGGTGAGGCGATTGGCCAGCGTCGTCGCGGACTCCCCTGTGGCCAACCCCGAGACTGTCTGGGTGTAGGTGTTCAGTATGTCCAGCGACTTGCGCAAGGAGGCCGTCGCAGGCGGATCAATACCCGGCGCAAGATACCGCGCCTCATCCGGATCAAAGTAGACAGTGCGGGGCGTGATGGGTGCGCGGCCATTTTCGAACGCCTTGCGTTCGGCCACGGCCAGCTTGTCGAGGACGGATTGGCCGACCTGATAGGACTGATTGAACGAGGCCTGATAGACCGCAAATTCATTGGCACCGGGGCGGATACAGGCCGACAAGACCAGCAAGGCAAATGTCACGGCGCACAGGCGGGCCAACGGTTTGGAGTTGAAAGGAAACACGACAGGCTCCTTTTGAAAAATGGATCGAGCAAAAAAACGAGAACTAACAATCGGTATTTATATGAACAGAAAACTACCGCACGGCGCTTACGCCAACGGTTTTATGGCCCTCGCACCCATAAGTTGAACGCAGTGCGGCGCATCGGCCACAGCCTTGGACAGCGATGCGCACTGCCCATTTGGCCAGGTTATTCGGGCCGCCACTCATCCCGCGTCATCGCGATAAAGGTCCCGGCCACGCCGCCTTCTACATTGCGTTCAACGATATCGCGGATCGTATCGGTGCTGTGGATCGCGTCCCATCCCGGCCCCGAGAACGTCTCGCGTCTGAACACGTGTTCGGACAACAGCGGGTTGCTGAACGCCTGACTGAACGCGTCCAGAGCCACAAACAAAAGCACCAGATTGGGCAGCGGGCTGTTGGGCACCCGATCTTCGCAGAACAGACCGACGTGAAAGTCCACGTCGCGCGGGCTGTCATAGTGTTCGGCCAGTGCGGCGGCCACCTCCGGGTCGGACGAGATCGCCTCGAAGGTCGCGGGCCGGTCCTGCCCCATATAGGCGCAATAATCCGAAAAACTGGCCAGCTGGCAGAACCGATCCTGCCTGATCGACGCCTCTTCGATGTGCAGCAGATGTTCGGCGGTATTGCGCGGCCCCAACTCGGCGGCCTGGGTTTGGCTGACGCCGGAAAAGGCGCGTTTGAGCCCATGATCAATCAGCAGCGCGTTGTTCATAAAGGTGTGGTGGACGGGGTGCATCTCTCCGCCCCACTTGACCTGGTCGGGGATCAGGGCGTGCCAGCGATAAAGCAGGCTGAATTCAGTGGTGATCCAGTTGGGCTTGTTCCACGGCGCGCGCCACGCCACCGACGGATCAGCACGCAAGGTAAAAGGCAGTGGCGAGATATGGTTGATGTAGTCCTCGACCACCATCTTGATGAACAACACGATCACAGCGTTGCGGGTCGTCTCAAACACGCGGTCGTCGTCCCAGCCGGGATGTGCGCCCTCGATCTCGCCTGCAAGCCGATTGTGTTCACGCAGGAACAAGGTGTTGAGCATCGAGACCTGCGGCACCGAATTGGCCCGGTCCCCTCCAAACGCAAACAGGGTAGTGCGGCGGGCATCGTCGATGGAACTGTCGCCCAAGGGCGGATCGAGCACGGCAAATTGCGGGTCCAGCTTGCCCTTGGCATAGAGGAAGGGCGCGTATTCCTCGCCATTGATCATCTGCGATTTGAGGCGGCCCCGCTGGCCCGCATCGGACGATTTCAGGCGCAAGGCGTTCGTTTGATCCTGCCTGCGCCCATACAGCGGACACAGGTCGATCTCGTGGTTGGAGGTGTTGCGTTTCAGCCGGCTCTCCGGCCCATGCCCATCGGGAGTCAGCGTTTCGGATTCCGTGCGGATGAATCCATCTGTGAGGTACTGGGCAAAGGCGGGAAACAGGCAGGTCGATTTGGGGCACAGACGTTGCGCACCCGCACGCCGCGCAAACAGATCGCGCAAGGCTGTCGGATCGGGCGCATTTTCGCGAGGGCGGGGCGGCAGATGCCGCGCGCTCCACCGGCGATCGGTCAGGCCTTGCCACGACACATAATCCCGTTCCGTGCTGAGCGGATGGGGGCGAAAGCGGGCGCGTTTGACGACGCGATTGATCGCCCAACGGTTCACCCACGCATCCAGAGGCGGCATCGCCTCGACGATGGAAAAGAGGATCTTGCGGATGGAATAAGAGAAAGAAGGCATAATGGGACGCTCGAAAATAGGATGAATAATCCGGTGATCATCTCCCAACACCGCGTGCATTTCCAGCAATAGTTGAACGCCGCCCCCATTTAGGGGCCGCGGGAATCCGCCAATGCGCCCACCCCCACAGACCGCATGGCGTTTCGTGTGGTCCTCGGCTATGATCTGATCAGATCGCGAAAATACAATCAAATGCAAAGCCTTACACCGTCGGGACCCGTTATGGCACAGCCCACCTTCACCTTTGAGGATCGCGACGGACAGCCGACTGTGCGGCTGACCGGGCGATTGGTGACGCAGTACCTGAACCTTGTCGAAGACGCGTTTTCCGGCACCACCGTCAATGGCCCGTCGCTCCGCCTTGATCTGAGCGCCCTTGACGCGCTGGATACGGGCGGTGCGTGGCTGATTGCACACTTGCAGGCGCGTCTGGAAGGGGATGGCGTGACCGTCGATCTGACCGGGGCTGACGCAGATCGCACCGCCCTGTTGCGCACCGTGCGCGAGGCACTGCCGTCAGAAAAAGGGGTCGAGGACATTCCGCGCGGCTTGCTCGTGTGGATTTCTGTCGTTGGTGCGAAAACGGCGGGTGTGGGGGCCTTGATGGCGTCCCTGCTCAGCTTCACGGGCGAGATGCTGGCCAGCCTGTTTGGCAACATTCTGCGCCCCAGACGGTGGCGCCCCGCCGCCCTTGTCAGCCAGATGCAGGACGCCGGGTTCAACGCAATCCCGATCGTCGTGCTGATGAGCTTTCTGATTGGGGTTGTGCTGTCCTTTCAGGGGGCTTCGCAACTACGTCAGTTCGGGGCCGAGGTGTTTGTGGTGGACCTGATCGCGATTTCGATCCTGCGCGAACTTGGCATCCTTCTGACGGCGATCATTGTGGCGGGGCGGTCGGGGTCGGCCTTTACTGCATCCATCGGGTCCATGAAGGTGCGTGAAGAGCTGGACGCGATGCGCACCCTTGGCCTCGACCCCATGGAGGTTCTGGTGCTGCCCCGTGTCATCGCACTGATCATCATGTTACCGATCCTGGGGTTCATCGCCAATATCTCGGGGCTGATCGGCGGTGCATTGATGAGCTGGATCGAGTTGGGCGTCAGCCCGGGCATGTTCGTCACACGCCTTCAGGAAAACACGGATGTCTGGCATCTGGCCATCGGCATGATCAAGGCACCGTTCTTTGCCGCCGTGATCGGGGTCGTGTCGTGCTGGCAGGCCATGCAGGTGCGCGGATCGGCGGACAGTGTGGGGCATCAGACAACTATATCCGTGGTGCAATCCATCTTTCTGGTGATCGTGGTCGACGCAATGTTTTCCATCTTTTTTGCGGAGATCGGTTTGTGAGCGACACCGAGCGCGAAGCGGTCATCAAGGTGCGCGGGCTGGTCAACCGGTTCGGCACTCAGGTCGTGCATGACAACCTTGATCTGGATGTGTGGCGGGGCGAAGTGCTGGGCATCGTGGGTGGGTCCGGTACGGGCAAATCCGTGCTGTTGCGCACCATTGTCGGCCTCAACCAACCTGCCGCCGGCACCATCAATGTGCTGGGCGCGGACGTGCTGCACGGCAGCCGGGCGGAACGCTTGCAGGCTGAGCGGCGATGGGGTGTCGCCTTTCAGGACGGGGCGCTGTTTTCTTCGCTGACGGTCATGCAGAACGTGATGGCACCCATGCGCGAGCATTTGAACCTCAGCCATGCGTTGATGTGCGCCTTGGGCCAGCTCAAGATCAGCCTCGTGGGATTGCCGCCATTGGCCTGCGGCAAGCTGCCATCCGAGTTGTCGGGGGGGATGCGCAAACGTGCGGCCCTTGCCCGCGCACTATCACTGGATCCTGAAATCGTGTTTCTGGACGAACCGACCGCAGGCCTCGATCCCATCGGGGCGGCGGCATATGACGATCTGATCGATGAGTTGAAACGCTCGCTTGGGCTTACGGTCTTTATGGTCACCCATGACCTCGACTCTCTTTATGCGATCTGCGACAGAATTGCGGTACTGGCGGAAAAGAAGGTGCTGGTCGAGGGGCCCATCGAGGGCATGACAGATGTGGATCACCCGTGGGTCCAGGAATATTTCACCGGCCCGCGCGCGCGCGCGGCGCAAAGCAAAACCTGACCGGAAAAAAGGAGCCGCTGCCACATGGAGACCAAAGCCAACTACATGCTGATCGGGCTGTTCACGCTGGCAGGTATTCTGGGCACACTCGGGCTGTTATTATGGCTCGCCAAGGTCGAGGTGGATCGCCAATACGCCTATTACGATATCCGGTTCGACGATGTGACGGGCCTCGGGTCTGCCAGCGACGTACGCTATAACGGGGTGCCGGTCGGGCAGGTGATCGACATCGCACTGGATGGGGAAAATGCCGATCACGTACGGGTCCAGATCGAGGTCAGCGCGGACACGCCCGTGAATGCAGACACCATCGCACGCCTGCAATCCCAGGGCGTGACCGGGGTAAGCTATGTGGCCCTCAAAGGGGGGGATGAACAATCCGCCCCCCTGCCCGACGACGGTATGATCCCGTCCGAGCGGACGGCACTCCAATCAGTTTTTGACGGCGCACCCAAGGTGCTGGACCGGGCCGTGACCCTGCTCGACAACATCAACGACGTCTTTGACGATGACAACAAGATGGCAGTCGCCAGCATTCTCGAAAATCTGGCGGTGTCCTCGGGGCGGCTGGACACAGTGCTGCGCGATTTCGAAAGCCTGTCTGCCGACCTTGGCAGTGCGGCGCGCAATGTGGCGGGCTTTGCCGAACGGCTTGATCTGCTGGCCGACACCGCAGATGAGACGTTGATGCGCGCCACCAGCGCATTGGACACCGCAAAAGGCACATTGAACACCATCAACACCTTCACGGTAGACGAACTGACCCCACTGGCCCGGGACGCGCGCACGACGATCCTGACGGCGAACGGCGTCATCACAAGCGTGGGTGAGGACACCAGCCGTATTGCCGCACGCCTTGACACATTGGCCGATGACGGGACGGATACCTTGCGCAGTGCAACAGGTGCCTTTGAGAGTGCGACCAAAACGCTCGCCCAGATCGACACGACGATGCAGGATGCGTCCACCACGCTTGGCACTGCCGATCAGACATTCGCGATGGCAAACACGATCATCGAGAATGACGTCAGCGCGATCATCGCGGACCTGCGCGGCGCGGCCACCGCCTTTACCAGCACGATCACCAATGCGTCCGGCAGCATCGACACGATCTCGACCGAGGTGGTCGCCGCCTCCCGCTCTGCGGCCAATTTCACCGGCGCGCTTGAGGATGTGGTCGCTGGCAACCAGCGCCAACTGTCCGACTTTCTACGCCTTGGCCTGCCTGAATTCCTGCGCCTTACCGAAGAGGCGCGCGGGCTGGTCACCAACCTCGAACGTCTTGTGAACAAGATCGAACGGGATCCCGCCCGTTTCCTGCTTGGCACCCAAAATTCAGAGTTCAACCGATGAAAACGACCCGCCGTTTGCCCGCCCTCCTTGCCGCAATGATCCTGCTTGGAGGATGCGCCGGGCTTGCCAGCCTCAATCAGGCGACGATCCCGTCAGAAGTGTTTGTTCTGACCCCCAAAAGCACATTTGATCCGGGTTTGCCCAACCTTAAATATCAGATTGTCGTGGACACACCCACCGCGACAGCGGCTGTCAATACGGACCAGATCGCCGTGCAGCCCACACCCCTTCAGGTGCAATATTTGCCGGGTGCGCGGTGGGTCGATCGTGCCCCCCTGATCGTGCAGGCGCTGTTGATCGAAAGTTTCGAGAATACCGGCAAGGTGCCAGCCGTGGGCAGTTCGACCATCGGGTTGCGCGCCGATTATCTGATCGTCACCGACATTCGCGAATTTCAGGCAACCGTCCCGACCGGCGCATTGTCAGAAGCGTTGCAAATCGACGTCCGCCTGAACATCAAGATCATCGATGCCTTTACGGATCGGATCATTGCGTCAAGATCGTTTGAGGAATTTGTGGCCTCCCCCACGGATGCGGCCCCGGATGTGGCGGGTGCCTTTGACGAGGCTTTGGGGGATACCATGCGCGATGCCGTGGAATGGAGCATCCGCAAGATCGCCGGGCACGCTCCGGGGCGCTAGCGCAACCCGTTCCGTGCGATGAACAACGACAGGTCCGCAATGATCTGCCCCCGTGCAGCGGCAATCGCTTGGGGACCGCCATCGACTGCGTAAGGCACGCTCAGATCAAACACGCCCGAGCGTTCGCGCCGCCCGTCCGCGACACTGACAAAGTACTGACCCGTGGCGCGGAATTGACCCGCCGCGTTGGCGACCAGTGTTTCAAAGCGCACGTCAAGACGGGCATCCGGGAAGGCCTCAAACGGCCACGGCTCGGGGGCGACGCGCGCACCGGACAGAGCTGCGATATTGCGGGCCAGCTCAAGCGAAACCGCGCGCGCGGGGGCGTCCGCCCACAGCACAGCGGCATCGGTCACCAGCTTGCCGGTTTCGTCCTGCACGGCGATCTCGTTGGCGCTTGCATAGGCGGGCAAGGACACATCGCGCACCTCGACACTGCGAAAGGCGATGCGCTGCGTCTGGGCGACCTCGGGGGCCGTCACCGCATAAAGGTCGGGCGAGGCCCCACATGCTGCCAGCAGCATCAGCCCGGCGGCCAAGGCCGGTTTCAAAATCCCCATCATCGTCATCTTCCCCGAATAAGCGCGCTTGGATTGCGTTCCAAGGTGCGCGCAAGTGCAGCGATGGCGCTGGCCGCTTCTGACAGATCGCGCAAGGCAACCTGCGCATCCCGGCTGAGCGCCTCGCCCTTGTTATAGCCTGCAATCGTGCGGCTGGCCTGATCCAGAACGGCGCTCACACGGGCCACAAGCGATGGCAGATCCTGCGTGGACTGCGCAACCGCGTCCGCCGCATCACGGGCCGAGACCAATGTGGCATTTACATTTGCGACCGCGCCGCCCTCGCGCAATTCGCGCAAGGTCGCGTTGATTTCGTTCAGCGCCGCACCAAGGTCAGCAGGCAATGCGCGCGCCGCATCCGTGGACAGGACCGCATTGGCGGATGCAGTCAGCCCGGTCAGCTCTTGGGTCAACTCCTCAAGCGGGAGGGCAGCCGCCTTGGCGGCAATCTCTTCGACCTGCGCAATCAGGGCAGGCACGCCGGACACCGATGCAGTCACCCCTTCGGCAGCGGCAGCCGCTGCATCCACGGCCGCAATAAGCTGGGTAGTGAACTGGTCACGCTCAAGCTGCGCCAATATGGCCTCAAAGCGGCTCAGGGTCGCGTTCAACCTGACCGGAATATCCTGCACATCCTCTGAGGTCACGATCCCGCGCACATCGCCCAGCAATCCGGTAACGGCCTCGGGCATGCCTTGCAGGTCTTCGCTGGCCACAAAAGTGCGCGCACTGTTCAGAAACAGGATCACGCTGTCCAGCAATTCCTCGACAGGCAGATTGTTGATACGGGCCACAACCCCTTCGACGGTGGCGGCCACATCCGAGACTTCGCTTTCGGTGGTGGGAATGATCGGGATACCGCCCTGCCGGATCTGACCCGCGGGGGGCGGCGCATCGTCGACCTGCACAAGTTCAATCTTGAGCCCACCCGCAAACAGGCTGGCCGCCGCAAGACGGGCGCGCAGCCCTTCCTCGATCCGTTTGTTCAGGAATTCAAGGGCGGCCGCGCTGGTGGTTTCACCTTGCAGGCCAAGGCGTGATGGCTGGATATAAAGCAACGCGTTCAGCCGCACCCGTTCATCCCCGAACTCGTCCTCGTCGATGACACCGGACAGGCCCTGCACACGGCCAATCTGCAACCCGCTCAGCTCGACCGGGGCGTCCACCGCAAGGCCGGAGATGTTTTCCTCGAACACCACGCGCATCTCAAGGGGCTGCACTTCGGAAGCGTTGAACAGGCTCGCCCGCGCTGTTTCGGAATCTTCGAACACCTCGAACATATAACCGTCCGACACGCGCGCCCCGCTGGACACGAAGGTGTCAAAGGTCAACCCGCCGCTCAGCAACGTGGCAACCGACTGAAAGTCGATCTCGGCCCCGCCGGGACCAACCGAAAAGGTAAACCCGGAGGTGTCCCAGAACCGG
The DNA here is from genome assembly GCF_947497045.1 of uncultured Tateyamaria sp. Taxonomy (GTDB): domain Bacteria; phylum Pseudomonadota; class Alphaproteobacteria; order Rhodobacterales; family Rhodobacteraceae; genus Tateyamaria. The sequence continues at coordinate 69,209 of NZ_CANMEU010000010.1, forward strand.
GTCGAGCGGGAAATAAGGCGGCTGTGAGGATGATAGATGATCGCCTCGGCGATGGCGAAATTGCCGCTTTGGGAAATCTGAGCCTTGCCGACCCGCCCCACCTCGATGCCACGAAATGTAATGGGGGCATCATCGGTCAGACTGCCCTGCCCTGTTGTGCGTAACGCAATCTGCAAGCCCTCGCGGCCATAGCGGAACAGGGGCGTATCCCGAAGCCCGTTGAACTTGGCCTGCGACGGGCCGATTTCGCTGTCCCACGCGCCCTCGACATAGACACCCGTCAGAACGGTATCGAGGCCGCTGACCCCTTGCGCGCTCAGTTCTGGGCGCACGATCCAGAAACTTGCGCCCACGTCGATGAAAGGGGCAATTTCCTTGTCCACACGCACCGCGGCCACCACACCATCAAGGCCCGGCGTGAACTTCACATCCTCGACAACGCCCACGGTCACATCGCGGTAACGCAGCTCGGTATCACGCTTTTTGATGCCCGCGCCGTTTTCAAACTGGATTTCGATCAGCGGGCCGCGATCATTGTAACTTTGCCATGCCACAGCCATCGCAATGGTCAGCGCAAGAAGCGGAATAATCCAGACAAAGGACGCACCCCCAAACACGGAGCGGCGCGCGGGTTCGATCTTCACAGGTTGGGGCGTGTCAGTCATGTGCAGGTTGTCCCTTTTGCCCCTCGGCACCCTCATCGCGTTTCTGAGCGGCCCGCGCATCCCAGATCATGCGACTGTCAAAGGCCTGCGCGGACAGCATCGTAAAGATCACCGAAAGCGCAAAGAACAAACTGGCGCGACCCGGATTGATGGCCGCCAATGTATTTAACTGAACCAGCGACGACATGATGGCAACCACAAAGATGTCGATCATGGACCAACGCCCAATGTATTCAACCACTTCATAAAGCACCTGGCGGTGATGGTTGGACACAGCCGAGGGCCGCGTGACCGAAATGGCCAGAAAGCCGATGGCCATGAACTTGCCGATGGGGATCACGACACTCGCAAACAGGATGATGAACGCAATCCCCGGAGAGCCGTAGTGGATCAGTTCGATCGCGCCGCCCACGATGGTGTCCTCCTGCACGCTCAGCAGGGTGCGCGTTTGCAGCATCGGGTACATGTTGGCGGGGATGTAGCACATGAACCCCACGATCCACAGCGCCCAGACCCGTTGCAGGCTGAGCGTATCACGCGCCACAACCGCGCTGCCGCAACGCCCGCAGGTGGTCGTGCCCGCAGGCCACACCTTGGTGCAGCGTCGGCAGGCCACGACGCCCATCTCGCGGGCGCTCAGGATTTGCGCGTTCTGTCCAGCGACGTCCATACCGACCACCTACACAGGAAATTATCCTGCACCACAACCAACACAACCAACACCGAAAACATCCAGAAAGCAGGCCCAAAGGTCACATCCGCCAGATCACTGATCTTGATCAACGCCACCGCGCAGCCAAGCGCAAAGATTTCGGCCATCGACCAGGGCCGCAGTGCCTCGGCAAAGCGGAACGCCTGTGTCGACCCGCGCACGGGCGGGTAATCGAGTACGATGGGGATCAGCACGTAGAGCGTCAGCAAGACCCGCGCGAGCGGCACAAAAATGATCAGCGCCGCCGTCGCCAGCGCCAGCGCGATCAACAGCCCGTCGCTGAAGGCCAATGCCGCATCAAGGATCGACACCGAATTGGTGGTCCCCCCCGCTGAAATCGACAGGAACGGAAAGACGGTCGCCGCCACGATCAGGATCGCAATCGCACTGGAGACTGCGATGATCTGCAAGCCTGCCTTGCGCCGCGGCGTGATCAGCACCGTACCACAACGCGCGCATGTCGCCTTTTGCCCCGCCGAGGGCCGTTCAAGCGCATAGACCGCATCGCAATGGGTACACACGATCAGCTTGTCGAGGGGAATCGGGGGCGCTGTGCTCATTCCTCTGATTTAGCAGGTTTCGCAGGCGCGCACAGGCGTGATGGATCATCAGGGTGCAACGATGGGAGTCGCCTTCAGCGCAGGCTCAGACGTTGGCGTATCCACAAAGGCACTGCCATGTTCAAACCAGCTTTGCGGCGCGGGTGCCCCCCAAAGGGTCTGGCGCTGCGGGTCCTTGAGATCCCATTTGATCGGTTCCAGATCCGGGTCGACTGTCTGATAATCCGAGCAATAGATCTCAATCCGGTGCCCGTCCGGATCCAGAATATAAAGGAAAAAGGCGTTCGAGATGCCGTGCCGCCCCGGCCCCCGTTCGATATTGCCCACATGCCCCGTCGTCGCCATCAGGTCGAGCAGGTCAATGATGTTGAGCGGGGTCGGCACCCAGAACGCCACGTGATGCAGGCGCGGCCCGGTCCCGTTGGTGAAGGCCATATCATGCACCCCGCCCTTGCGGTGCATCCACGCTGCCCACAGCTTTTTACTGTCCTCATCCTCGGTATATTCGGTCACCCGGAAACCGATATCGCCGTAGAACGCGACGGACGAATCCACATCCGGGGAAAAGCAGTTGAAATGGTCGATACGCAGCGGTTTGACCCCACGATAAAGCGCGTATTGCTGGTGGATCGGGGCCAGGCGGTCCATCTGGTGATAGAATTCCAGCGGGATGCCCGCGTTGTCCGAGGTCAGGAGGGTTCGACCCTGATACGCCCGTTCAATCCACGCGGTCGGGTGCCCCTTGCCCGCAAAATAAGCCTCGGCCCGGTCCAGATCGTCCTCGTCAAATGTCTTGAAACCCATGACCTCAACCGTGCCGGGTTGATCGGACTTTTGCAGGATCACGCAGTGATGGCCGCGTTCCTCCATCGCGCGCAGATAGACGTGGGCATCGGTCTCGTCCGTGACCTGAAGGCCCAGAATATCTGTGTAGAACGCGCGGCTTGCAGCCAGATCAGCGACGTTCAGGCAGACGTGGCTCAGCCGGATCGTGTTGAAATCGGGATAGAGGTTCGGGGCGGGGACGGGCATCAGGAGGCTCCCAATCTAGTGATCTTGTGCTGGCCAGTGGCAAAGCCGACATGCTTTTGCTCCATGTAGAACTCAAAGGACCAGTCGCCGCCATCCCGCCCGATCCCGCTGGCCTTGACCCCGCCAAAGGGGGTGGGCAGGTGGCGCACGTTTTCCGAATTGACCCAGATCATTCCCGCCTCGAGGCAGTCGGTAAAGCGCAAGGCACGCGTCAGATCGTTGGTCCAGACATAGCCCGTTAGCCCATAGGCCGTGTCATTGGCCATGTGCAACGCGTCCTCCTCGGTTCTGAAGGGGATAGAGGTGAGGACGGGGCCAAATATCTCCTCTTGCGCGATGCGCATGTCGTTGGTGGCATCGGTGAACAAGGTGGGGCGTACGAAATAACCTTCGGTACCGACGGCAGTACCACCGGCAGCAACCCTCGCCCCATCCTCGCGCGCGATGTCGAAATAGCGGGTCACTTTGTCGAAGTGTTCCTTGCTGACCAGCGGGCCGATCTCGGTTGCCGGGTCCAGCGGATGACCCACTTTGATGCGGTTCACACGCTCGACCAATTTGGCCTCGAACTCGGATCGAATCGTGTCCTGCACCAGCAAGCGGGACGAGGACGTACACCGCTCTCCGTTGATTGAGTAAATCATAAAGATCACCGCATCCATCGCGCGATCGAGGTCCGCATCTTCAAACACGATCACCGGATTCTTGCCCCCCAGCTCAAGATGATTGCGCTTGAGCGTATCCGCCCCCTGTTTGGTGATCAGGCTGCCGGTGCGGCTTTCGCCCACAAAGGCGATGGCCCGGATCAGCGGGTGTTCACACAGCGCCTTGCCTGCCTCGTCACCAAAGCCGTTGACGGTGTTGAGCACACCGGGGGGCAGACCCGCCTCTTCGACGATCTGGACCAGCAGGCGCGCGGTCAGCGGTGAGACTTCGGCCGGCTTGTGAACAACCGTGCAACCCGCCGCCAGGGCCGGCGCGATCTTCCATGTGGACAGCATGAAGGGCGTGTTCCACGGCGTGATCACTCCGACAGGGCCGATGGGCACGCGGGTTGTGACGTTCATCAGCGTGGGCGATGGCAAGTGTTGCCCGTCGCGCGCACGCACCACCTGATCGGCAAAATAGCGGAAATTCTCGGCCCCGCGCAGGGCTGCCTTGGACATGAATTTGATGGTCTGACCGGTATCCCAGCATTCACACAAGGCGATCTCTTCGGCGCGCGCCTCGATCCCTTCGGCGATCCTGATCAAGATATCGCAACGCTGTTTGGCGGGCATGTCACGCCAGTCGGCAAAGGCTGCCGCGGCGGCCCGAGCAGCCTTGTCGATATCCGCCGCAGTGCCATGGGCAACGTCGCAAATCACGCTCTTGTCGACGGGCGTGTGGGTTTGGAACACCCCGCCTGACCCGGCCACATCCTGCCCGGCGATCCGGTTGGGAATTCCGTACGCACGGAACCGATCAAGATAGCCGCCCAGCTTGGTGAGATTGTCGTCCAACGCGCTCATTCATGGGCCTCCGGCTGCAAGGATGGGACCAGCCCCGGCTGATCCAGCACTCATCTTATTTAACATGTTAATTATTGTGAAGGGCGTAAATGCGACCTACACTGTCACGCTCGACCTGGCAGCACAGACAGCACATGTTGCGCGTATTGAAGGATCCAGATGCCCCCCCGACTTCCCTCAACCTCGCGGTCCTTGCCCATTGCGCTGATCCGTGCGCGCGAAGGGGTCATGGCCCCGATCCGTGACATGTTGGCCGATACCGGGATCACGGAACAGCAGTGGCGGGTGTTGCGGGTGCTGTCCGAATACGGGCCGCTGGATACATCCACCCTTGCGGACCGGGCCAGCCTGCTGTTTCCAAGCCTGACCCGGATTGCGACCACGATGCGCGAAAAGGGGTTGATCACCCAGACCCGCGACAGCGATGACCGGCGGCGTCAGTTCATCCAGATTACCGATGCAGGCCAGAAGATCATCGATGACCACACCGCACAGGCCGCTCGCATTGTTGCAGGCTTTCGCGAAACACTGGGCGATGCGCAATACGAGACTTTGCTGGACTTGCTGGCCCGTCTGGACCCCGGCGCGCGTGGTTAAGGGCGCACCGTCCCATCCGCCCGCCATCCGTCAAAGATCTGCAAGGCGAGGTCCGCAAAGGCTGCGTCATTGATATGCGCATCAATGCGGTGCACATCCACGTTTGCCGGGGCATCGGCCTCAAGCGTGTCGAGGAATTGCGCAAGGCCGGACGGGTTGTACAAATCCGCCCCCGCCCGGTCCCATTCGCCCAACCCCCGCTCGGGCAGCAACAGCGCGGTCGGTCCCGTCGCCCTGGCCAATTGCGCGGCGTGGGCGTGGGCGACGGCACCGCGTTCATCCGCATCGATCACCACGCTGGTCAGCAGGCGGTTGTGGGCCCGTTGGGGATGTGTGCTCCATTTGTCGGGAACGGGTGCCCAGCCCACAATATCCACCAGATCGTAGCAGCCCGGTGCCACCAGTTGGGGTGTCCCGGCCAACCCCGCGCCTGTCAGCCTGTCAGGCCCGGCCGATATGCTTGAGCCGTGCAGATGGTTGCCGACCTCCTGGGTGCAGAAATCAAACACGCAGGCAAAGGCCCCCTGCGCGGCAAGGCTTTCAAAGGCCCGGCCCCCCATACCCGTCGCGTGAAACACCGCCACCTCGTATCCACGCGCCTCAAGCGCAGGTTTGAGGGGGATCACATAGCGCAAGGCAGACGTGCCAAGCGACATCATCCCGATCAGAGGCGGGCCGCTCTGCGGTTTCCGGGCCGCGCGTGCCGCCCCCAACACCGCCCCCCCGGCTTGGGCCAACGTGGCCTTGCAGACCGAATTCAACCCATAAAGGCCGCCTGCCCACAGGATCATCTGCACATCCGCCGCCACCCGGTCCGGTGGGATCAGCGCAGAGAAGGACACGGTCGAAACGATATATTTGGGCACGCCCAAGGGCAGGGCCGCACAGACATCAAGGGCGAGATCCGTGCCCATGGTGCCGCCCAAGACGATCACCCCGTCAAAGACACCTTGGGCAAAGAGACGCACGGTCAGGGTTGCTGCGCCTTTTGCCATGATCTGCATCGCCTCGTTTTCCTCGCCCGACGCAATGGCCCACGCAATCGAGCTGCCCCCGGCGGCGGCCACGTCGTGTTTGGAATGATCGGTGGGCGCAGCAGGATCGCCCAGCACCGACACATCCATCGTGACAACCTGCCCTCCCTGTCCGCGGATCACCTCAGCCAGAAACGTCAGCTCGTCGTTTTTGGTGTCATAGGTGCCGATCACCAGAACGGTTTTGCGTGCCATGGGCGCATCCCTTTCACAGGCTGAGGTTCGAGTGAGGCCGCCTGACCTTCGTGCCCTTATCTGTGGGCCTACAGGACATTGTCATGTCCGTTATCCGACAGCGCCATCACTTCACCCTGCCCGGTCACCTCTTGCCGTGTGCGGCACGTCCGGCACCTCAAAAGGCCGCCTCCTCAGATCTGCCAGCACAGTCAAAGCGGGGCCTCCGCTGCACCGGCGTCGGCAATCAATGCTTTGTAATGCGCGCGGATCGCGTGAAAGACAGGCCCCGCAGTGCCGCCCCCAATCACGCGTCCATCGATTTCGAACACGGGCGACTGAGCCCCGAACGTGCCCGTCAAAAACGCTTCGTCCGCGCCGTAGGCATCGACGAGGGAATAGTTGCGCTCGAACACGGGGATGTTGTTGGCGCGGCACAGGTCAATCACCTTCTGGCGGGTGATGCCGTTCATGCAGTAATCCCCGGTCGAGGTCCAAACCGCCCCCTTGCGCACGATAAAGAAGTTGCAGGCGTTGGTGGTGTTCACAAAGCCAAACGGGTCAAGCATCAGCGCCTCATCAGCACCAGCGCGAACCGCGTGGTTCAGCGCGATGATGCAGTTCAGTTTGGAATGCGAGTTCAGCTTGGCATCCTGCGTCAGCGGCAGGCCACGATGATGGGGCACCGTGTGCAAGCGAATGCCGCGATCCACGATGCTTGTGTCGGGTTTGGAGTGTTCAGCAATGATCACAATCGTAGGTCCGTAGACGCTCAGATGCGGATGCTGAAACGGTTTTTTCTTGCGCCCGCGTGTGACCATCAGGCGGATATGCACATCCGTTGTCATCGCATTGGCATTCAGCGTCTGCCAGATCGCGTCCGTCAACTCACCGCGCGTCTTGCCAATATCAAGGTCGAGGTACAGCGCCGCCTCATAGAGCCGGTCCAGATGTTCGGTCAGAAACGAGATGTGCCCGTCATAGAGCCGCATCCCCTCCCAGATCCCGTCGCCCAGCATAAAACCGGAATCGTAGACTGACACCTTGGCCTCGTCCCGGTGCACCACGGCCCCGTCCACATAGATCAGGATGTCGTCATTGCGCGCATCCATGGCCGCATCATGGGTCGAAATATGTGTGTCGGTCATGTCGGGTCCTTCGCAGATATGGTCAGGCCCCAACATGGCGCAGGTGATGATGCGACAACAGCGCAATCCGCAGCGGCAGCACGCATATCAGGCAAAGGCGGCGTTGGCCTCTGCAAGCTCGGCAAGCATGGCGGCGTATCGCGGATCGTCATGGATCTCCGCGATCTGCTTTTCCATCGCGATGATCTCGGCACGTGTGGCCGCGATTTTCTTGTCGATGGCCTCGATCTCCACCCGGTCTTTGGGGGCGCCAAGTTTCTGCCGGAAACCAGTAATTTTCTCTGCGATACCGGCGATGGTTTTCTCAAGACTTGCCACGCGCTGGCCCAGTTGCTCCTTTTTCATTTCATCAAAGGCATTTGCCACTTTTGATTTTGTGACGGCCAGTTCGCTCTCACGGTCGGCTTGCAAGCGCTCAAAGTGACTGATCTGAACCTCGATCAACGCATCTGTTTTGCTCAGCTCGAGGCGCTGGATATCACCCTTCAATGCGTTGATATGCGCAGCGATCTCACCTGTTTTACGACCCGCCGTGCGCGCATATTCGGCTGTCGCCGCCTTGAGGCGATCCACATTTTCGGCGGTATAGCTGGAATCGATATCGTCGAAATAACTCGACATCAAAACGGCATCCAAAGTGGGGCGCTTGGCGGGATCGGGCTGCTTCAGGCTGTTGATCAGACGATCCAGCGCAGAGGCCGATGTCGCCTCGCCCGCGCCGTCAACTTTCTGGTTCGCAACCGGGTTCGAACTGGAAAATCTTTCGCTGTATTCCCCCTGCTTGCGGATCGGGTCGGTGATGCGTTGCAGGATTTCACCCAAGGTGAAGTTGTCGGATTTTTGGGTCACATCCCCCTCTCCCTGTAATTCGGGCGGCTGATAGCCGGGCGTCCATTCGTCCAGGTCGCTCACCACATCCGTGCCGCTGTCGACATGATGGGCCAATCCGAAATCCGCCACCTTGAAGGTCCCGTCCGAGGTCAGAAAGATGTTCGCTTCTTTCAGGTCATGGTGCGTCATGCCCCCCTGCTGCATGGCCTGCATCCCCTTGACGACATCGCGCATTTGGGCCGCCATCATCGCCTGACGGGCGTCTTCGGACATCAGGCCCGTATCCTCGCAAGCGGCCATCGCGTCGGTATAGGCATGTGCATCGCCCGCATCCGCCATATCCATCACGATCAGCGGGATACCATTGGGGGCCAGCACCATCCCCTTCATGTCGAGGATATTGTCGTGGCATTCCCCGTCTTCTCCGCCCGTGGCAGCGCGATGATTCAACGCCTCGGAGCGGAAATTCTCGTGCATGGTTTCATCCGTGCTGCCCGCGTCAAAGTTGGCCGCAATGGGAGTCTTGAGAACAACAGGCGCACCGGTAACCGGATGGACCGCGCGAAAGACCTTGCCACCGCCCCCGCGCCCCAGAAACGTGATGTCGTCAAAGGTCACACCGTCCATCACGAACGAGGTCGGTGTGCCGGTGTCGTCAAAGGCCGCCTTGTTCGGGAAGGCATCAAAAGCGGCCTTGTTCATTGCTTTGGCCGCAGCTTGAAGCCGGGCAAGCTGATCCGGATCGGTGTCTTTGGGGTTCTCGGGATCAAACGCGATGCCGGAGGCCCGTGCGGCCTCCACACACCAGTCCTCGTAGCCACGCGCGCACATTTCAAACGCCTCGTCCGGCATGGGCCCCGGGGTGGCAAGCAGGCTCTGCAATGCTGATGTGATCCCATTGCCCGCCACCAACGCCATCTCGTCTGCGGTGCGACTGGTGTCGGTCAAATCAATATCCATGTCCTCAAAGAAATCTACGGTCGAAAATTCGCGTGTCTTGCTGTTGGTTGGCAAACCCACCGCATCCGTTAGCCCAAGGGCGAAATTGTCCTGCAACACCGCTTGGCGGTATTGCTCCTGTGCCTGCGCCCAGCGTTCCGCCTGCCTTGCCTCGACCACCTTGAACCGCTCGGCCATGTCGGCCTCGGCTTGCTTGGCCGCATCACCTGTCAGGGCGGTCCCGTCACCATCTGTGCTGGTACTGACCTCCATCGGTGGGGGTGTCGTTTTGGCCGCAAGGGCGTTCAGCAGAGCCAGACGCCGCTCTTTGAGCTGCGCCTCCAGTTCAGTGCGCAACTCGGCTCCGTTTCCGCTCAGGTGATGTGTGCGCGCCGTCTCGTGGGCGGCCATGTAGTCCCCATTGTAGCTCATGGGCAGCCGTCCGGGCTGTTCCTTGTTCAGCAGCGCCATGTTGTGCCCGATCAATCCGATCAGCGATTTGACCATCGGCGCACTGGCGTGCATCGCGCCGTACGCGTCCAGCCGCCCGGACACAGCCGTCTGGAGCGCATCCATCTGTCCGATCAAGACCAGCTTCTCGCGTTGCGCCGCCCCAAGCAGGCCAAGGATTTCTTCGCGATCCGCGCCGGTGGCGGGATCGATGATCAAGGCACAGCGGTCAATCACGTCCTGGCTTTGGCTGTCGGTATCAAGGATCAGCGCCTGCTTGGCCGTTAACATCGTCTGGATCTTGTTCCTGAGCGTTGCAATATCCGCGCCGATCACCCCCGGGTTCAGACCGTTCTTGACCGTATTGGCCGCCGCACGCGCGCTTTCCTTGATCGCCTTGAGGTCGCCGTAAGCCCCCTTGAGGTCGCCACTCTCGGCCTTTTTGGTGGCGTCCGCGATCCCCTTTTCGACGACAGCGCGCTGTGGATGTTCGGGTGGCAGCACCCCCAATTCGGCCTCGGCCTTGTCGCGGCGACGCCAAAACTCCTTCAGCCGGGCGGCCATGTTGCGTTTCGCAAAGTATCCCTTGGAGTCGTAGGCAAGGTGGGTCGTCAGAAACGACATCTGCTCGGTGCTGAGATCAGCCATCATAATTCCTTAATGCAAAGCCGTATTCATTCAAAAAAATGCAGCACTGCCGCCAAGCCCCGCACATCTCGCCAAGGCACAGCGCAAGACTAAGCAGATCGACTGACCTGCGACAAGGATAGGGCACTATTTTCCAAGATCACAACCGAGGGTGGCGTTGTTCATTGATTGTGAACAGTATTTTTCCAACCTTGGTCCAATAATCGCCACAAACCACAGGCAAACAGGTCTTCGTAAGTTGGAGTAAAGCACATGTATTTGTCTGTTGTGGTTCCGTGCATGAACGAAGAAGAGTCGCTGCCCTATCTGGTGGATCGGCTTGTTCAGGCCATTGAGCCCTACAAGGATCGCGCCGAAATCGTGCTGGTCGATGATGGGTCGAACGACGGCACATGGGCGGCCATCACCAAGGCGCAGGCGACCTGCCCGCAACTGCGCGGCTTGCGCATGTCCTCCAACCGCGGGCATCAGGTCGCTTTGACCGCAGGGCTTGAAGCGGCACGCGGTGCACGCATTTTCATGCTTGATGCGGACCTTCAGGATCCACCTGAATTGCTGGCTGACATGATGGCAATGATGGACCGGGGTCACGATGTGGTTTACGGGCGGCGCGCCGAACGGCAGGGTGAGACGATATTCAAACGTACCACCGCGCATGTGTTTTACCGCCTGTTGAACACCATGTCGGATGTGCCGATCCCCAAGGACACCGGTGATTTCCGGCTGGTCAGCCGCCGCGCATTGGATGCGGTTCTGGCCATGCCCGAAAGGGCGCGCTTCATTCGCGGCATGTTTGCATGGGTCGGCTATAGCCAGATTGGCATCGAATACGCCCGCGCCCCACGGCACATGGGCGAAACCAAATACCCGTTCCGCAAGATGCTGCGCTTTGCCATCGATGCGATGACCGCATTTTCCACCAAACCGCTCAAGCTGGCGACACGGCTGTCCTTTGTCAGCCTCGGTGTGGCCGGGTTGATGATGATCTACGTGTTCCGCTCGTTGATCCTATACCAGACCGCGCCCGGTTGGGCCTCGGTTGTGCTGGCGATTGCGGCATTCTCGGGCGTGCAATTGCTGACACTGGGCATCCTGGGCGAATATATCGGACGGCTTTATGTCGAGGCCAAAAACCGCCCCCTTTACTTCATCGCGGAGGAGTCGCGCACGGTTGTGGACGCCTCGGCCCGGCTGCAAACACGGGCGTGATCATGGGGCACCCTGCAAAAATTCTGCGCTTTACCTGCGTCGGGGCGACGGTCGCTCTGCTTTACATCGCGCTCTATCTCGGCCTTTTGGCACTCGCGTTCGCCCAACCTGTTGCCAACAGCACCGCGTTCCTGCTGGCCGTTGCTGTACAATATGCAGGCCAAGCCGCCTTTACCTTTCGCGCGCCCCTCAAGGATGGGCCACAGATCACGCGATTTGTTGCAATGATAGGCTGCGGGCTGCTCAGTTCTGCGCTTATCACCGGTATTGCACAGCCCGCGCTCGGCCTGCCGCATTGGGGTGCCGCGGTGATTGTGACGCTTGTGCTACCAATCCAGAATTACCTGATCATGTCGCGGTGGGTTTTCGCGTATGGATCAAATCCTGCGGAGACTTCCCAATGACGCATATTTATAACGATACATTCTTCGACTATATTGATCAGGGCGCGCGGCGTTCGGCCAAAGCATTGACCACGTTGATGACCAAGTGGCTGGCTCCGCAAAGCGTGCTTGATCTTGGATGCGGGCGCGGCGTGTGGCTGAATGAATGGCAGCGCGCGGGTGCCTCGGATGTGCTGGGTGTGGACGGCGATTATGTCGACCGCAGCCAGTTGGCAATTGATGCCGCCCTGTTCCACGCAGGCGATCTGACCCAGCCTTTGGATCTTGACCGCCGCTTTGATCTGGCCCAAAGCCTTGAGGTCGGGGAACACCTGCCAACCGCCGCCTCCGATGCGCTGGTGGACAGCCTCACTCACGCCTCGGACCGAGTGTTGTTTTCGGCAGCCGTTGTCGGACAGGGGGGCGAATTTCACGTCAACGAACAGCCCCTTTCCTTTTGGCAAGCCAAGTTCGAAGCGCGCGGATATCAGGCCTATGACTGCCTGCGCCCGCATCTGAAGTCCGATCGCTCGGTTGAGCCATGGTATCGCTACAACGCCATCCTCTATGTGAACGAGGCGGGTGCCGCGCACCTACCCGAGGCGATCCGCACCCATGCGCTTGCCGATGGCGTGCAGGTCAAAAACGCCGGTGATCTGGCGTGGCGGGCGCGGCGCGCGGTTGTGGCCAACCTGCCCCAAGGGGCTGTCACGCGGATTGCGCAGGCCCGCGCCGCCGTGCTGGCCGCGAATGCCCGGCGGATGAACACCCGCACGAGCCTGTCATAATGCCCCCGGCCACGGCCATTGCGATCCCGACCGCGCGGGGTCTGTGGCTGCTGATGGCCATCACCGTCATCGCCGCCCTATTGGTCAGCCTGCCCAACCTGCGCGACCCGATGCTGCGCTATGACGATTTCCCCGCTCTTTTGGCCGATCCATCCGGGTTCTGGCCCAAGACGCTGCATGAGGGGCGGTGGCTGAACTATCTGTGGCATCTGCGCGAGGTCGTGACTCCGGCGTGGCTGAATTTCGTGGTCTATCAGGCCCTTTGGGCGGGATTTGCGGCCAGTATCGCCTTTGCAGCCACCGGGGCTGCGCGCCACGGGCCGATCCTGGCCTTGCTGATCCTGGTCGCACCACCTGCAACGCTGATATCGCTGTGGTTCAACACGTTGATGCCCGGCCTCGCACTGGTCACGGTCTATGGGCTGCTTGGGTGCGTCCTGCGCCCGCGCACGCATCGGCTGCTGATGCCCATCTTTGTCGTGGCGAGCTTTATGTCCTACACGACCTATCCGCTTTTGATCCTCGCCATGGCGCTCATATGCAGCCCTGAGAAATCAGTGCGCGACCTGGCCGGGCTGCTTGGCGTGTTCGTCGCCTCCTTCGCGGCGGCGGTCCTGATTGTCTATACGATCAATTATCAGGTTCACGGCATCTTCGGCGTGCCCTTGGCGGCCTGGCGCGCGGCGTCCCCGGCCTCTGATATCGCGGGGATGATCCAGAATATCCCGCTTGTCACCCAATCCCTCAGTGATCTGATGATCAAGGCGAGCTTCAGCTTTGCCCCGGCCGTCTGGTTCCATCTGGCAATGCTTGTGGGTGGGACGCTGGTGCTGGCGCGCCACGTCCCCAAAGAGGCGCTGTATCTGCATGCCGGATTGTGGATGGGCATGGCACTGGTGGTGGTGCAGATCCTCAAGATGGGGGCGATTGTGCCTGCCCGGTCCTTTCTGTTTGCGTGGATCATTTACGCCGTGATCATCGTGCGCGCAGCACAAGTCCTCAGCGTGACGCCCAATCTGGCAGCCCGGTTGGTGCTTAACTTCGTGCTGTTGGTCGTGGGCAGCTACCTGCTGCAAACCTTTGTGCAATACACCACCTATCGCGGCTGGCAGGCCGAGACGCGCGCATTGGCACCTGCGGTCAAAGCTGTCGAGGGGCCGGTGGAAATTGCAGGCGATGTGATGCAGTATCCCTCGGCGCAGTTGGCCGGGGTGCAGGACCCAACCGCGCTGGTGTTTCGGCTGCACTATCTGACAGGCAAAACTGTGACGCTCTGTGCGCCAGACGCAAGTTGTTCAGACACGGCGCTGCACCTGGATCAGAACTGAGCATAATCAAGCCTCAGATTCCGCGTATTGCTGCGTGATCCGTGCCGATCACATCAACCCGAACTGCGAGGTCCTGCGTGCTGAAGGCGACAGAAAGCGGGGCGAACAGCACATGGGCAAAGGACGAAGGCAGATCGCAGCGGGCAACACCATGGCTGCGGTAACGCAGGCATGCATCGCTCCCCGCCTTGGGCCTGAGGCAACAGCACTTCACCGGATTGAGTGATGCGGTGCCCCTTGGCCGAGCGATCAGACAGGCCCCGCATTGACGCATACCACCCCCGCAGCACGGCGCAAACCACCCACCCCGAGGATCGTCAGAGGGATGCACATGTTGACCCAGCCCATCATCCCTCATTTGTGCACGCGTGGATCGTTTTCGCTCCGATGCGGCGAAGTATTTCGCACAGAAACCCAAAAACGTTCGGATTTGCAGGTGCGATCACCACAGCCGTCACCACCCTTGCATCAAAACAAGCAGATATCCGCGTTCTCACGACAAGTTGGGCTGCCTGGGCCTGTTTTTGCCGCCTCGCCCGCACATATCCTACCGAACGTGGCTCGTGGGTCCCGCCCCTGCCAACAGACCGGAGTATCGACAGTGACAACATCCCTTGCCCACATCCACCCGCGCGAGGCGCTGTCTTTGTTCGAGCGTACGCGGGCGCGCACAGATACGCTGGTCGCCCCCCTGAACCCCGAGGACATGATGCTGCAAAGCATGGAGGATGCCTCGCCCGCAAAGTGGCACCTGGCCCACACCACGTGGTTCTTCGAGGAGTTCATCCTCAAACCGCGCCTGCCCGCCTATTGCTCGCCCGACGACCGTTTCGCGTTTCTGTTCAACAGCTACTACACCCAGGCCGGTCCACGGCATGCACGTGATCGGCGGGGCCTTGTGTCGCGCCCGGATGGGCAGGCGGTGCGCGACTATCGCGCCCATGTGGAGGACAGTCTTGCGACCCTCATGTCAGGCGCGCGGGACGATACCGACGACATTGCCGCCTTGGTCGAGCTTGGGTGCCATCACGAAATGCAGCATCAGGAACTGCTGGTCACCGACCTGTTGCATGGCCTCAGCTTCAATCCGCTGTTGCCGATCTACAAGGATCCCGAACCGCTGCCCGTCACGAACGAGGTGGAACTGACATTCACCCGCCATGACGGTGGGCTGGTCGATATCGGGCATGGGGGGTCGGGGTTTTCCTATGACTGCGAGGGGCCGCGCCACAAGGTGTTCCTGCGCCCCTACGACATTGCTGACCGCCCCGTAACCAACCGCGACTGGATCGCCTTCATGCAGGATGGCGGCTACGGCGATGCGCGCCATTGGCTGATGGAAGGTCACGCGGTCGCGGCGCGCGAAGGATGGGAGCATCCACTTTATTGGTGGCAGCAATACGATCAATGGTGGACCTATACCTTGCGGGGTCCACAGCCCGTGGCGTTGGACGCGCCGGTTGTGCACATAAGCTATTATGAGGCCGACGCCTTTGCCCGGTGGGCCGGGGCAAGACTGCCCACAGAGGCCGAACATGAGGTCGCATTTCGTGCCATGCCCATCACCGGCAACCTGATGGGCGATGCAGGCGCTATCGGCGCGCTGCGCCCTCTGCCCGGCGCGGGCATCTGGGGCGGTGTGTGGGAATGGACAGCCTCCGATTTCGCGCCCTATCCCGGTTTTCGCCCGCCCGAAGGGGCGCTTGGCGAATATAATGGCAAGTTCATGGTCAATCAGCGGGTCTTGCGCGGCGGGTCCTGCGTCACCCCACGCGAACAGATGCGCCCAACCTACCGCACCTTCTTTTACCCCCATCAACGCTGGCAAATGCTGGGCCTGCGCCTGGCAAAGGATGTATGACCATGACACTCGCCAATACCCCCTCTTTGCACAATGAAACAGCGCGCGCGTTCCTGCGTGATGCGATCCACGGGCTGACAGGCGCGCGCAAATCCCTGCCGCCCAAGTGGCTCTATGACCATGCGGGCAGCGCCTTGTTCGAAGAGATCACTGGCCTGCCGGAATATTACCCGACCCGCACTGAGATCTCGATCTTGCGGGCCCATGCCGCCAACTTGGCGGGTTACATCTCTGAAGGCGGCGCGCTGGTCGAGTTGGGATCAGGCGCAAGCATCAAGACCCGGCTGCTGCTCGACGCGGGCCCGCATATCGCAGCCTACGTGCCAATCGATATTTCCGCCGCGTTCCTGCACGCCACAGCGGACGATTTGCACACCCGCTATCCACATCTGGCGGTACATCCCACGGTCGGGGACTTCGCCAACCCCATCGCACTGCCCGCCGCCTTGCACGACCTGCCCAAGGTTGGGTTTTTTCCCGGCTCGACCATCGGGAACCTCGACCCCCTGGATGCGATTGCCCTGCTGGTCCGCGCCCGCGCGTGGCCGGGGATCGAGACGTTCATCCTCGGGGCCGATCTGGTGAAGGACCCCCAGGTCCTGATCGATGCCTATGATGACAAGGCGGGTGTGACGGCCCGCTTCATCACCAACATCCTGACGCGGATGAACGCTGAATTGGGTGCTGATTTCGATGTGGACCGGTTTGACTACATCGCTGAGTGGAACGCGGACGCCGCACAGATCCAGATGTCATTGATGGCACAGGTCGATCATCACGTGTCGCTTGGCGGGCAGGACATTCGCTTTGCCAATCAAGAGTCCATCGCCGTCAGTCAGTCCCGTAAATATACGATGGACAGTCTGGAAAACCTTGCCGACGCCGCGGGGTGGGCCGTGCACGAGGTGGTGACCGACCCCGAAACCAACTTCGCGGTCGCTGTCCTGAAAGCACAAAGCCCTGTCTAGATCATAGATGGTCCGGGCGCACGGTTCCGGGCCGCACATCTTCGATCAGCGTCAGAACATCTGTTATCGCCAGTACATTCGCGGACCCCATTGCGGATTTGCGAAGCAGCAATTTGGCACATTCGGGCAGAAGATGGCGATGCGTTAGCATCCGCACTTGATCAGCCCAAAGAAGACAAAGGTCGCTTTGATATCGCCGTCAGCCCATTGAGCGCACGGGTACGCCTGACCTCAGGTTGAGCGTTCGTCCCCGGCAAAGCGACCCATTCAGGACGCCTTGGCTTGCGGGGAAAAGTCGGTCACCCAGTCCTTGGACAGGTCATGCAAAAGCGGAAAATATTCAAACATCTCGGGGATTTGGTCATCCGGCACCAACGGTTTGTCATACAAGCCGCGACTGTCATTATCGTCATGCACCGCACGGATGTAATAGGGCCGCTGTGAATACAGAACGCGCGTGGGTCGGTCGCGCATGATGTTCTTGTGCGAGATATCATAAAGGCTGTAGCGCGACGGGCTTGGCGCAACGATCGCAAGGCCCAGATTGGTTGTGGCACTGACCCTTGGATGCAAACTGAGCTTGCCGTTCTTGAATAACCCCGTCAGACCGCAAGCATGTGAAATGCAAGAATATTTTTCGCCCCGTGCGCGCAAATTCTTGGCCGCTGCCGCCTCTGCGTGGAGCTTTTCGTTGAAGTCGACCGACAGTGCATCATCGTCATCAAGCACCACCTGACAGGACCAGGGATCGGCCGTAAAATGCTGCCAGCGGTAGGTGCGAAAATGCACGTGCGTCGGATCAGGGTCGCAGAACATCACATGCGCCCGGTCCCCAAGCATGTCCCCGCACATCGCCTTGAGCTGCTTTTGAAAGGTCTTGGGCAGGAACGTCGAACTCAGAATGTTGTGCACAAAGCTTTTGTTGGTCTGATCGGCCAGCGAGCGCAACGTCACCTTCTCGAAAAAGTACTGCCGCCGCTTCAACCGCTCGGTGTCGAACAGGATTTCCATGTCCTTGCTGGCCTTGGACCGCCAGCCCGGCGAGGGGTTAAAGAATGAATAACGGGTCTGATAAATCATGTGCATGTTCACGTCTCTCCCTGTCGGCCATGTGCAGCATAATCAACGATAATTGCGTTGCACAGTCTGAATTCTGACCGCGCCACGGTCACTCCAACACCAGTCCGTGCGCCCGACAGCATTCCACATGCGCTTGCGCCATTTCGGCATGCGCCGGGTGTATCGCGCCCAGATTTTCCTGCTGCCACCAGTCGGTTTCAAGGTCATAAAGCTCGGTCGTGTCGTCATTGTACCTGATATAGCGATACTTGCCCTTGCGGATTGCGGACCCGTGCGGGTTAAAGGTCGGCACGGCGCGATCCGGGTCGCCTGCCCCCTCTTCAACGATGGGCCGTAGCGACTTACGGATCTCGTTTTCACCTGGATCCAACCCTGCGTAATCAAGCACCGTGGGCCCTGCATCCAGCAAGGCGACAGGGTCCGTCACCACCCGCGCGGTCGGGTCGGTTGGATCGTGCACGATCAGGGGCACAAGCGAGGTCTGTTCCCACAATGTCGATTTCCCAAAACGGCCATTTTCGCCCAGATGATGCCCATGATCCGTTAAAATAACGAAAATGGTATTTTCGGCATGCTTTGACGCCTTCAGCGCATCCCACACCCGGCCCAGATGGTGATCACCATGTGAAAACGCTGCAAAATAGTTGCGCACACTTTTGCGCCAATGTCGCCGATCATGGGTCTTGAATGTGGGCCCAAGCACTGCGTCCGCATAGGGACCACGTTCAAACCCCCGCTGCCATTCGGGCGGGTACTCGAACTCCATGAAAGGATACATCTGTTTGTAGGGCACAGGGGTGATGAACGGACTATGAGGACTGAAAAAACCGACCTCGCGATAAAACGGCTGGTCGCTTTCGTAGTTGTCCAGGAACTCGATGAATGAGTCCGCACTTTGGGCGTCGTAGTAATACCCGTCATCCTTGGGATCGGTGGTCGAAATGCCACCGCCACTGCCCCCGTTTCGCGACTGCGCAAATTCGGGCCGCAGCTTTATGTCGATGCGAAAGCCTTTGCGCTCATCCGAATAGAGGATTTTCTGAACGTGTTCGGGCAGCGGTCGAAACCCGTGGTGCACCTTGCCCCCTGACGAGCAGAAATAGCCGCTTTCCTTGAGTTTGTACTGCCACATTTCTTGGGGCGGGACGGTGTCATATACCTTTTGCTTGTTGTCATAGATACCTGTCTCGGGTGGGGCCCTGCCCGACATAAAGCTTGATCGCGAGGGGCCGCACAGCGGCGACTGGCAATAGGCCGCATGAAACGCGGTGGACTCCGCACAGATGCGATCCAGATTGGGCGTCTTCAGCTCGACCCCGAAAATATTGCGATACCGCCAAAACGAAAATGCATCGTCAAAACTGAAAAAGACAATGTTCTTTTTTGATTGAGACACCTGTTACCGCCCCGTCTGCCATGCCGTTTGTGACCCTGCCATTGGTGGCGGGACTGCTATTGGCCTCGTTGTCGGACAGTTTAAGCCGTATTTCAAGGGACAAGGGTGTATGGGTGCGCCCCCGATCCGTGGGTATCAGGTATATGCACGCATCAGAAAGGCGGCCTTACCAAGCAACTCGTGCTCATGGAGTTTGCACTAAAAAGACCCAACTGGCTTTGATCCAACGCCACCGGGAGACCTTTGAGCCCCGTGACGTTCTGACGGTCGGTGAGGCGGAGGGTATTACACCCAGAGATGCCCTTGATTATTGAGGTCGGGACGGCGGCAAGTTGGGCATTATGTGTCGCATCAACCACATCCACGCCGCATGGGGTCCAGATTTGGGCCGATTTGGACATGAAAGAGGCCGCGCACAACGCGCGGCCCCCATCTGGTTTTGGATCGTCAGTCTTAGTGGGTGAACTTTCTGATCTCGCCCGATTTCAGGCGTGCGCTGTAGGAGGTCAACTCGGCACGCACCACTTTCATCAGGAAGTACAGGCAGAAGATATTGACGACCGCCATCGCAAAGATCGCCGCATCCGAAAAGTCGATAACCGGCCCAAGGCTGGCCGCCGCACCGATCACGATGAAGATACAGAAGATGATCTTGAAGATCAGCTCAGTCATCTTGCTTTCGCCAAACAGGTAGGTCCACGCCTTGAGGCCGGAATACGACCACGAGATCATGGTGGAGAACGCAAACAGGACCACAGCAACGACCAGTACCAACGGGAACCACCCAATTGCGGACTCAAAGGCCGCCGAGGTCAGCGCCACCCCTCCATTACCATCCACGGTCGCAATGGCTGTGCCCGCTTCGTTGAGCATGTAGTTGCCCGTGGCCTCATCGATGATCAACTGTTGCGATATGATGATGACCAGCGCCGTCATCGTACAAATCACAACCGTATCGATCAGCGGCTCCAGCAGGGATACGAAGCCTTCGGTGATTGGCTCTTTGGTCTTTACCGCCGAATGAGCAATCGCTGCGGAACCCACACCCGCCTCGTTCGAGAACGCCGCACGCTTGAACCCCTGGATCAACGCGCCGACAAATCCGCCCACCACACCAAGACCCGTGAACGCACCTGCAAAGATCTGACCAAAGGCCTATCCGATCATGTCAAAGTTCACGATCAAGACGATAATCGCGGCCCCCACATGGAGAATGCCCATGAACGGCACGATTTTTTCGGTGACCCGCGCGATGGATTTGATCCCGCCCACGATGACGGCAAAGACCAAAGCCGCAAAGAAAAGCCCCGTGATCCAGCCCGGGAAATCGCCGGAGATCTGCGTGATCTGCGCATGCGCCTGATTGGCCTGAAACATGTTTCCGCCACCCAACGCGCCAAGGATACAGAACACCGAAAACAGCACTGCAAGGATCTTGCCGCCGGGCAGGCCCAATTCGTCAGACCCTTTCGAGATGCAATACATCGGGCCACCGGAAACGGTCCCCTCGGGGTACTCGTTCCGATATTTCACACCCAAGGTGCATTCGGTGAACTTGGACGCCATACCCAGCAAACCGGCCAGGATCATCCAGAACGTCGCGCCCGGCCCACCAATCCCGACAGCCACCGTGACACCTGCAATGTTGCCCAGACCGACTGTGCCCGACAGGGCCGTGGCAGGCGCCTGAAAGTGGCTCACCTCGCCCGCATCTCCGGGGTCGGAATAGCCGCCCTTGACCAAACTGATGGCATGGCCAAAGAACCGGAACTGCACCCCAGCAAAGTAAACTGTAAAGATGGTGGCACCGACGACCAGCCACATCACGATCCAGGGAAATTCGTGCCCGGGACCGACATGAATATGAAGTTGACGAACCAGCCTGTTGCGTTCGAAAACGCTTCGTTTACGCGAGCATCAAGCGAGGCGGCGGCGTCTTGGGCAGACGCGGGCAATGCGACGACGATATAGGCCACAAAAGCCCGGAGAAGTGATTGAAAGTACTTTATTTGATCAAATCCTTATGCGACGACAGTGACGGGAACGCGCGCGTTCATCACGAGATTTGCGGTTGAACTGCCAAACAGGCGCGACGTCAGCCCACCCGCGCTCGAGCGTGCAACGACGATCTGGGAGGCACCTTCGGAATGGGCGATCTCATCAATGGTGTCGGCAACATCACCGTGGCGCACAATCGCCTTTGCCGAATGCCCCGCCTTTTTCAGCGCAGCGACAGCCGGATCGACGACGCGTTCCATCGCGATTGAAATCTCTTCCTCGCGCCGTTTATGGCGTTGCGCATTCTCTTCGGCTGTCTGAAAGGAAAACGGCGACCATTCGATCACATAAACAACGATCAACTCACAGGTTTCGCTGTTCGCCGCGACGCCGGTGGCGAATTCAAGGGCTTTCTTCCCCGAACTCTGACCATCAAGTCCAATAACTAATTTCATATTCTTCATCCCTGATAATTTGGCCTTATGACTAGGCTTTCTGGTCGGGGAGCCGCTTGATCCGGCACGCCTCCCATCGGGTCGACCGTACGCTACAGAATGAAATTCCACCCAACGTTTCGTTTTGCGGCCAGAAACATGAGGGCATATCCGACATTTGTTCGCCAGTTACGCGCCTTTGACATGAAATCGCGTTGTGTCGTTGCTGCCCTTGGCGAGGTCGCGAATGGCCTGATGCGTCTTGTGTGCAGTGGATCAGTTGGTGGCTTGGTCTTTCCCAAAGGACGACGCGGTTTGCAGTGATGCAGCGCGGCGTGGGCCGGACATCCTGCGCCCCCTGCCCCTTAAATCGCCTTCGGTGCCACGCGTCGCCACAGGGGCGTGATCACTTTCTCACCCACCGGGATCAGCACAAAACCCAACGCCAGACCAAGCACGCCGTCGATTGCGGCCTTGGTGAACCACGCCACCGTACCGGACGCATCCCCGAGCGCCGCCGCCACCGACTTGCCCGCGCCATAGATCACGTCTTCGGGGCCGTGCCAGCCCATTTCGGCCAGCCCGTGCACGATGATCGACCCGCCGACCCACAGCATGGCCGTGGTGCCGATGATTGTCAGCGCTTTCATAAACCCCGGCATCACCTTGACGATGCCGCGCCCAAGCACGCGGGTCAGGCCCAGACGACCCCGGTTGGACATGGCAAGCCCCACATCATCCGCCTTCACAATCAGCGCGACTGAACCATAGACGGCAACGGTGATCATAATGGCGACAGCGGCCAGCGTCGCGGCTTCCATCCAGAAATTGCTCTCGGGGATTGCGGCCAGCGAAATGGTCATAATCTCGGCGGACAGGATAAAGTCGGTCTTGATCGCGCCCTTGGCTTTTTCTTCCTCAAGATGGGCGGGGTCCTGAACTTCGTTCTCTTTGCCCTCGTAATCCTCGTGCCCGTGCCCCCACCCCAGCACATGGGTGACCTTTTCTGCGCCCTCGAAACAGAGATATGCGCCACCCAGCATCAACAGCGGTGGAATGGCCCAGGGTGCAAGGGCGGACAAGGCGAGACCGGCAGGCAGCAAATAGACCAGCTTGTTGATCATGGAGCCCTTGGCGATACGCCAGATGATCGGCAATTCGCGGTCTGCGGAAAAGCCTTGGACGTATTTGGGAGTCACAGCCGCGTCGTCGATCACGGCCCCTGCGGCCTTGGACCCTGCCTTGACCGCCTGCCCAACGACGTCATCAACACTGGCCGCCGCGATCTTGGCGATTCCCGCCACATCGTCCAAAAGTGCCAAAAGACCGCTCATATTGCCCGCTCCGATTGTATGCCTGTTCGTGTTAGCGTCCGACAGGCCAAAAAGTTCCACCACGTGTTAGCGCCAACTGTATACCATTGGACACCTTTATCGCTAACACTTTGTTTTTTCGCCCCTTTCAGGGTTCTCAGGCCAAGGTGTGACCGCTAAGAGTTCCGAAACACTTAACGCGGCGCGGCACGAAGGACCACGTTTTATGACAGTCAAAGTTGGCATTAACGGGTTCGGGCGCATCGGGCGCTGTACCTTGTCCCACATCGTCACCTCCATGCGAAACGACATCGACGTGGTAGCCGTGAACGCGACGGGGCCGCTCGAAACCGCGGCCCATCTGATGAAATATGACAGCATTCATGGCCGGTTCCCAAACGATATCACGGTTGCGAACAACACCATGGATCTGGGGCGCGGCCCGATCCGGATGATGTCGACCTACGACATGAGCAGCCTCGATTGGGAGGGTGTGGATGTGGTTCTGGAATGCACCGGGAAATTCAATGACGGGCACAAGGCCGCCGTCCACATGGATCGCGGTGCGGGCAAGGTTCTGCTGTCCGCCCCGGGCAAGAACGTGGACAAGACCATCGTGTTCGGGGTCAACGATAATCTGCTGGCGGCCAATGACCGAATGATCTCGAACGGGTCGTGCACCACCAACTGCCTGGCACCGCTGGCATCGGTGCTGGACACGGCATTCGGGATCGAACGCGGGGTGATGACCACGATCCACAGCTACACAGGGGACCAGCCAACCCTGGATCGCCGCCACGACGATCTGTACCGCGCGCGGGCGGCGGCGATGGCAATGATCCCGACCTCGACCGGGGCCGCCAAAGCACTTGGCGAGGTGTTGCCAAATCTTGCAGGCAAGCTCGATGGCACCTCCATGCGGGTGCCGACGCCCAATGTCTCGGCCGTGGATCTCACGTTCGAGGCGGGGCGTGATGTGACGGTCGAAGAGGTGAATGCGGCCATGGCAGACGCCGCGCGCGGGCCGATGGGCCGGGTGCTGGCCTATGACGACGAGGCAAAGGTGTCCGTCGATTTCAACCACACCGAACACTCGTCTATCTTTGCGCCCGACCAGACCAAGGTCGTGGGCAAGCGGTTGGTGCGGGTGCTGGCCTGGTATGACAATGAATGGGCATTTTCGGCCCGTATGGCGGATGTGGCCGTCGCGATGGGACGGCTGAACTAGGCGCGCACACGGCTTGCAAGGATGAGGCGGTGCTGTCACAACGGCGCTGCCTTTTTCGTTTCAGGACCGCAGCGCGCCATGACCAACCGCATCGCATTTTTCCTTGGGTTGATCATCGTGATCGCAATCGTTGTCGACGTGACACTGTACGGGAACGAACACCTTATTTTCCTTGCCAAAAAGCTGGCCGAACTGCTGGAATGGATGGCTTTCTGGCGCTGAGCAGACGGGCGGCGATCCGCCCTGCCCGGTTGACACCTCTGCCCAAATGGCGTTGTTAGCGATAACGGCACGCAACGCCAGACGCGGCGTGCCTGAAACTGCATTCTGACACCAGATACGGGGGCTATCATGGCCATCAAAGTTGCGATTAACGGATTTGGCCGCATTGGCCGCAATGTGCTGCGCGCGATCATCGAAAGCGGGCGGACGGATATCGAGGTCGTGGCGATCAACGATCTGGGTCCGGTCGAGACCAATGCACACCTGCTGCAATACGACAGCGTGCATGGCCGCTTTCCGGTGCAGGTCAAAACCGGCGCGGACAGTATCGATGTGGGCACCGGCCCGATCAAGGTCTCTGCGATGCGCAACCCTGCCGACCTGCCCTGGGGCCACGTGGATATTGTGCTGGAATGCACGGGCATCTTCACATCCAAAGACGCCTGCCAGGCACATCTGGAAAACGGGTCAAACCGGGTTCTGATCTCGGCCCCTGGCACAAACGCGGATAAAACAATCGTTTACGGGGTAAACCACGATCAATTGTCGGGCGATGATGTGATCGTGTCGAACGCATCCTGCACGACCAACTGCCTGACACCCGTGGCCAAGGTGTTGCACGACACGTTCGGCATCAAGCGCGGATTTATGACCACTGTGCACAGCTATACCGGCGACCAGCCGACGCTGGATACGATGCACAAGGACCTCTACCGCGCCCGCGCGGCGGCCCTGTCGATGATCCCGACCTCAACCGGGGCGGCCAAGGCCGTGGGCCTCGTAATGCCCGAACTCAACGGCAAGCTGGACGGCGTTGCAATCCGCGTGCCCACGCCCAACGTGTCTTGTGTGGACCTGACAGTTGAGGTCGATGGCGATGTCACCGCCGAGCAGATCAACACCGCGATGTCCGAAGCTGCGGCTGCCGGCCCTCTGAAAGGCGTGCTTGAGGTGACGGACGCGAAACTGGTGTCGATGGACTTCAACCACGACCCCCACTCGTCAATCTTTGCCACAGATCAGACCAAGGTCATGGGCGGCAACATGGTGCGGATCCTGTCGTGGTACGACAACGAATGGGGCTTTTCCAACCGGATGGGCGATACCGCTGTCGAGATGGGCAAATATCTGTAAACCAACAGTCTCTCTTTCGAAAAAGGCACCGTCCCGGCGGTGCCTTTTTTGTGAGCACATCTGGTTTTTCGCAGCGGATAACAGTTTTGATCCCAGATGATCATCGTTCGCGATGCAGTTTGCATTCGGCTTGCCCGGAAAAAACCATTCGCGCACCTGATTGCGTGGCCATCATGCCATCGAAATTTCTGCTGGGCATGCTTTTCATATCACCAGCGAGGTACGCTCAGAGGTTCAAGACGGCAATTCAAACAGATTGAAGCAGGCATTTGCCGGGCCTCACATGAACTCACAGGGTGGGCACATTCCGGTCGTTCGCAGCATTCGGTCAATATTTGCTCTAGCGGCTGGTCGCCATCAACGCGCTACCCCCGAGGAGTAAGGAACCGCTTCCATAGCCCATTCGCTTTCGAGCCTTGATGCTGCGCATCATCTCTCGCGCCTGCGACGCCAGCAACGCATATCCAGCCAGCACGATGAACACCACCATCATGGAGGTGGCCATCAGGATCAGGAATTGTGGAGTCATCGGATAGGCCGTATCCATGAACTGAGCGAGAAAAGCGACGTAGAACAGGATCGCCTTGGGATTCAGAGTGCCGGTCAGGAAACCGGCACGCAGGCTTGCAGCCCGTGGGACCGAATGCGCGGTTTCCAGAAGGTCACCTTCCACAAGCCGCCGCGCCGCAATAATCTGGGAAATGCCCAACCACGCCATGTACGCCACTCCAGCCCATTTGAGGCCCTGATACGCTGCGCTTGACGTTGCCAGTATCACGCCAAGTCCAATGTACGAGGCAGACATCACGACAACCCCGCCAAGCACGTCACCGAGGATGCAGAAAAGGGCTGCTCCCATGCCTCGTGACAAAGATTGCCCCAAGACCATCAAAACGCTTGGGCCGGGTATCAGCGAAAGAACGGTGTAGGCGACGGCATAGGACAACCAGGTCTCGAATGTCATTCCCAATCCCCACTTTACATGGCGCGTATGTTTTGACCGACCGCTCGCGGTCACGGTGTCGATGCTGTCATCTGCCACCACATCGCAAATCTGATTGATGATCAACCGCGCGCAGCATGCGAACGCGTTCATCACTTCACGCAACCGTGTTCGCCCCTCCGGAAAATGGCCGGAATTGCCCACAGGGACCGGCAACTACATGCCTCTGGCTAAGTTGGTATTTTTACGGGCTAAATTTTGCCAATGCCTTCCGGAATCTCCAGCACGGAATTGCCAGAATCCCCGCATCCCGAATGATCGTTGGAGGCCGTGCCCTCCAACCAATACCGAGTGTGAGAAACAACACGACTGTCGAAGACAGAGGTTAGCCGCAGATCTGGACGCATGGTGATCCATTGCCATGGTGCCCGATCAAGTCCGTGACGGCCAGACTTTTGTCGGAAACACATCTTGGAGAAACGATGATGCCCGTCACCCAAATTGAGAATAACGACGCCTTCCTGATGGCCATCGGAGAAGGCAGCAGAATTGAAGTTCACGGCGCGGACGCGGAAAAAGAGAGTTGGACCCAGCTTAACCAGTCCGCCGGGCGCGGAGAAAATGTCCTGCAATTGGAGCTTGAGACAGGCTGGGAGGTTGGCGACCGGATCGCCATCGCATCCACCGGAACGAATATGGAAGACGCCGAGGAACGCACCATCGTGGAGGTGCGGGACGGTGGGCGAACGGTTGTGCTGGATCAACCCCTTGTCAACGACCATTTCGGCGATGCCCAAACCTATCAGAACGGCAAATCAGGTCAGGATGCGCGGGAGTGGACGGTTGATCAGCGCGCAGAGGTCGCCCTGCTCAGTCGCAATGTCACGATCCAGGGCGATGAGGACAGTACCCAAGACGGCTTTGGCGGCCATTCGATGGTTATGGATGGTGCTGACATACACATTTCCGGTGCAGAATTTGCGCGGATGGGGCAGGAAGGCGCGCTTGGACGCTATCCCCTTCATTGGCACCTTCAGGCGGATGTCTCGGGTCAATACGTAGAAAACTCGTCCATCCATCACAGCTACAACAAGGGGGTCACGATCCACGGAACCCAGAATGCCTGGCTGGAAGACAATGTCGTTTTTGACACGATCGGACACGGCTACTTCCTTGAGGATGGGGCGGAATTTGGCAACGTCCTTATCGACAACCTTGCATTTGTTCAGCGGGCCGCGGACAACGTTCGTGACGCCCCGATCGCGTCGGATGCCACTGCGGTCTCCAGTTTCTGGATTCAGAACCCTGACAATCACCTCATCGGCAACCGGGCTGTCGGCTCTGATCACAGCGGATTTTGGGTCCTATCGCGAGAGGCCGTGATCGACCAATCCGCGGCAACGGGGCTTTATGATGGCTATGTGCCGCGTGACCAGGCCTTCGGCATCTTCGAGGGGAACGTAGCGCACGCGAACAATCAATCCGCGCTGCGGATCGGTGGACAGGTTGATGAAACGACGGGTGCGGTTTCTCCGAATACGCCGTTCCACATCACCCAACGCGATGGTCAGAACAACGCGGTGGATTATCTCATCCAGGATTTCGAGGGCTATAAATCCGGTGGTGATGCGGTTTGGGTTCGCGGCTTTGGCGGCGCGTTCGAAAACATGATCCTGGCGGATAACGGGCGCGCAACCTTCCTGCGCGGATTGCAGACCGTCGAAGACAGCTTGATCGTTGGTGCATCTGACAATGATGATGGCAGCCCAATTCGGGGAGGAGAGCGTCATGGCATCTCGCTCTATGACGAGGCGCTCGCGATCCGTGACAGTCATTTCGCCGGATTTTCGGGCACCGATGACGGCGCGTTTTCGCAACATATCGGTGTTGATAACTCAACCCGGCACAGTATCGAAAATGTGACGTTTGAGAACGATGGCACCAACCCCTTTACCAATCGGGATCGTCAGGGGATCACGGATGAGCAAGGCACCTTCTCTGTAGGGCTTGTTGATATTGACGGGTCGATCACTGGCACGCCGGGACAGATCCTTACACCGCGCATCGACGATGTCGGCGGCCAGTTCGTCAGGGTGGATCAGCCTGGATTCAATGCGGGAGAGGGTGCAACCTATGATCAATCCATTGGCGCATGGGTGAACCCCGTTGGCACGACAATCGGTGTTCTGGAACATACCAGCACCAGCGTTCCCATGACGGTCACGCGCTCAGATGGTCCGCAGCTTTCCAATCTGAATGCTGATGACCGGACGGAATTTCTTGTTTTTGCAGATCAGGATCTGATCTACACGGTTGATCATCAGGGCGCACCGGACTCTCGTTTTTCGGTCGATGTCACCGATCTGCCGCTCGGCGCATCCGTCGTCTTGCGCTACGTTGATCTGTCGCCAAATACATCCATCCAGGGGGCTGATAGCGTCGATAGCCTTGACGCTTTGATGCAGGCGACCGGATCATCTGTCTTCCGGCAAGGCGGAGACACCTACCTCAAGCTCGTTGCCACCGAATTTGACTATGACAGCAGCAGCGGCAGCCCGGCCATCGATCAACGCTCCTTTTCTGACAGCATAACGGTGGTGTCTGGTGGCGGGCGCGATCAGGGGGACAATGCCAGCGAACCCCGTGATCTGGGCCGAACGGTCCCTTACGGCACCGTGGATGCCGATCAGATCACCCGTCCAGAGCGTGCGCAATCCACCTCGGACACAGTGGACATCGCCCCGGATGACGCGCGCTGGTCAG
This sequence comes from uncultured Tateyamaria sp., assembly GCF_947497045.1. Classification (GTDB taxonomy): domain Bacteria; phylum Pseudomonadota; class Alphaproteobacteria; order Rhodobacterales; family Rhodobacteraceae; genus Tateyamaria. The sequence goes on from NZ_CANMEU010000010.1 coordinate 98,558, forward strand.
ATGCGTCAACCTGGGCAGGATCACTCCCGGATGTTGGTGACATCGTGGTCGTGGGTGAAGGCGAAACGCTCGTGCTGGATACCGATGCAGAGGTGGCCGGGATCATTGTGAATGGCGGCGCGCTGATCGTCGAAGATACCCAAGATATCGATTTGGTCACGGACTACCTTCTGGTGATCAACGAGGGACTGTTCCAGGTCGGCCAGGAGGACAGCCCGCATCAGAACGACTTCACTCTTACCCTGGAGGGTGATGATCCCACGGCCGATATCAATCTCGAACCATTTCTCAATCTCACCGGGATCGAGATTGTCTGATCCCGCCACCTCAATGACCGCATGACGTTGCAAAGCAAAATACCGGGGCGGGATCCGGCTGCGCATAAAGCCTCCCGCGCTGACCACCCCCAAAACCCAGTCACCGATAATGTCATTGGATGAGACCTGAACAGCTTTAACCCGGGGCCTCTGCCCCATCCAGAAGAAGGAAACGACCAGATGCAACCTCAATTGACTATCGATGATCTGACGATCTCAATCATCGATACCGAGACGGATTCTGCTATTGCAACGCTCACACCGGGCGAGGCTATCTCCGAAGACCTTTTGGCCGGAAAGGACGTGACCCTTTCCGTCGAAGTAAATGACGCAACATTGGCCGATGAGGTTGGAAGTATGCGCCTGAACTTGGGCGATCAGACGCGTTTGGAGAATGTTGAACCCTATGCGTTGTTTGGTGACTCCAACGGTGACTTCCTGACGGGTGAAGCACTTTCTGCGGGTACCTTCGAATTCAGCTTTGATGTGTTTTCCGGTGCTCGCGGACAAGGTGAGACGCTGCTGTCAGAGACTGTCTCGTTCAGCATCGAACCAGACACGGATCCTGACCCCACGCCGGTTGACCCTGATCCCGACCCGGATCCCACACCGGTTGACCCTGACCCAATTGAAGGGGAATCGATCGGTACTGAAAATGACTTTGCGGGCGTTCGGCTTTGGGTGGCAAATGACATCAGTGAAATTGACGATGCGGCGTCCACTGCGGCATTGATGTTGGGTGCGAAGAACATCGCGGACAGCGATGCCAATATCACAGGCTCCTCCGAAACTATGATCTTGGAAGGCGCATTCATCGACACGGATCGGGGTGGTGCACGCCAATGGTTTGACGATGTCGAAAAGGTAGCCTCGGCTGCGTCTGACGCCTATGATATACCCGTCTATTCCCCACGGTCTGACATCGACGTGGGCGCAGGTGAATTTGCTCTGACACGGGATATGACGGCGTCGCTGGAGACAGCCTTCGACAACAACGAGCAAATGATTGTTGTCTCTGGCGGACCCACGACGTTCGCAGGCCAGGTCGTCTCCGATTGGCTTGATGACGCACAGGGTCCAGACCAGATCGCAAAAGCCCAATGGCTCTTGGAGGGTGGGTTTTCACAGGTCACACATGGCGGCGACAATGATGGTGATGACACATTGGACATCGTGCGGGATCCGGGACGCGCGTTCTTCAACAACAGCACATCCGGAGCGGGTCAGTCCGTCACGAACCCATCCGTTCAGGGCTTTTATGAGGACCTCCATGACAAGGCCTTCGACATCCTGATGACCGGGCTGGATACAAGCACGCTCTCTTCCATCGAAGACAGCTTTGTTGAGGACTCACTCCTCATTTCCTTGGAAAACCAGAATAACAACAGTTCTGTCCGTGGACCTGCTGACGGTATTGCAGAGTCGATCGGTGATGATCTCGCACGTGATTTTGCGTTGGACTATACGAAGGACGCCCGATCAGGCGAGATCATTGATATTTCCGATGTCGGGATGCTGGGCATCCTGACCGAAGGTGGCGATCAATTCTCGAGAGCAGATATGTTCGACTTCCTCGCATGATCAGAGCGGACACCGCATTGGATCAAACTTGCGATACCGCTTCATCTGGTGGGACCACACCGTCCCGGCATCTGATTTGGAAACCAGACGTCTGATCCTGTTCCGTCCAAAACACAGAAGAGAAGCCCGCTGCTATGGCGGGCTTCTTGCGTTATACAGTTCAACATCTGACCTAGGTGTTTGATCCCGCGGTTTGATGGTGTGATCCTTTCGCAAGACTGGAAGGAAACACTATGGGACAAATTCGTCATGGCAGCGTCACGACCACGCACGCTGTCCGAGCAGCGATACAATGATCGCAAGCTTCGATCCCGGAACTGAGCCGGGAACTGGGGCCTAATCCCAAGACAGTGGCGCAAGCGCAAAACGGTTGAAGATCAGAAGACTGGACCGAAAGAACCACGCTTAACCGTTCCGAGCGAAGACGAGGAAGCTATGGCCGTCGCGTTTGCGAAGCTAGAGCCCTGTTTGATCGGCATGGAAGCCTGCAGCAGCGCTCGCCATTGGGTCTGCGAGCTATGAAAGCTGAAGTTGCCGTCCACGAAACCAGCAGCAGGCCACCAAACGCCCGATTAGAGAAGTGAACTTTCGCGGCAGGACTTAGGTTTCCACCTTGGGTGGCGGCAGGGCTGAACGATGTTATTCACAGTTTCAACAGTGTACCCTTGCCCTGTGATCTGAAACCAAAGGGATCATCGGTTCCGAATTCGAAAACAGAGCGAAAAATGCTGACAAATAGTGACCTGATTGAACTGACCGAATTTCGCCGCGCGCTTCACCGCCACCCCGAGGTTTCCGGCGAAGAAATGGAAACCGCAAAGACCATAGTGGCAGCACTGCGGCCAATGAACCCCACGCGCATCATTGCGGGGCTTGGCGGCCATGGCGTGGCTGCAATTTTCGACAGCGGACAGAATGGCCCGACAGTGCTTTTTCGGGCCGAACTTGACGCCCTGCCCATCCACGAACGCAATGATACCATCGCGTGGCCCTCACAAATCCCGGGCAAAAGCCACGTTTGTGGCCATGATGGGCACATGACCATGCTACTTGCCCTGGGCCGTCTGATCTCGCGCAGGCCGGTGGTACGAGGCCGCGTTGTCCTGATGTTCCAACCCGCCGAGGAAGATGGAAGCGGCGCAAAGGCGGTTGTCGCGGACCCCGCCTATCAAGACATCAAACCGGACTGGGCCTTTGCCATTCACAACGAGCCGGGAAGCCCATTTGGGTTTGTCTCTACCCGTGTCGGGCTGATGAATTGTGCATCTCTGGGTCTGAAGATTGCGCTGAAAGGGAAAACCGCCCATGCCGCCGATCCGCAGGACGGTGTGTCGCCTGCATTGGCGGTCGCCAAACTGATCCCCGCGCTGGATGCTCTGGGCCACGGTGAGGGCGGCCCGCGCAACGATGATTTCCGCCTCGTGACAATTACCCATGCCAATATCGGAGAGCCGACATTTGGCATCGCTCCGGGTGAGGCCGAGATTTTCGCAACCCTGCGCACGGCCGGTGATGCAGGTCTGGACGGCCTTGAGACGGCGGCGCGTACCCTTGCCACTTCAGTGGCAGAGGAATTCAGGCTGGACGTGACGTTCGAGGTTCACGACCACTTCGCCGCATCTGTAAATGACCCGGAGGCCTATAACGTGGCGACCAAGGCGATGGATGCAATCGGTGTCCCCCATGGCGAGGAAAACGTCCCCATGCGAGCGTCCGAGGATTTTGGCGTGTTCGGTTGGGGGGCAAAGGCGGCCATGCTGTGTTTGGGACCGGGCGAAGATCATGCCGCCCTGCATAACCCGGACTATGACTTTCCCGATGATCTCATCCCGATCGGCAGCGCAATCTTTGAACGCATAGCGCGCAACTTGCTAAGGGATGCGCAAGGGGGCTAGGGCCGCACCCACGCGCGCAGACGCACAGTTTGTTGCATCATGGCGAACCCAAGACGCGGGACCAGTTAGCGCAACACGTCCCGCCAGGAACGTTTCGGCGCAAAGCCCACCATCTCCTTGGCCTTCTTGTTCGAATAAAACGTCTCATTCGGTCCCATCTCGCCCCGCACTTCGACACCGGGGTAGAACCGTGCGATCACCTCGTCAGCGGTAAGGTCCACCGACATGTCATCATTGGACACATTGAACACCTCATAACCCAACCCATCCGTTTTCAGGCAGCAATCCACCATATGCCCCAGGTCTCGGGCATCGATATAGGCAAAGATGTTTCGACGACGCAGCGCCGGGTCCTGCACAAAGGCGGGGAACATCCCGGCATATTCATCCGGCTCAATCACATTGTTGATCCGCAACCCGTATATGTCCGCGCCCGTGCGCGCCTGAAACGACCTCGCCGTCATCTCGTTGCAGACTTTGGACATGGCATAGCTGTCATGTGGCACGGTCGGATGGGTCTCATCGACGGGCACGAAATCGGGCTTCAGCTCTCGATCTGCAAAGCAAATGCCATAGGTGGTCTCGGAGCTTGCAAAGATCACCTTCGGGATGCCAAGTTTCGCGGCCGCCTCAATCACATTGTATGTGCTCAGGCTATTTTGCCGGAAACACTCGCCATCAGTGCCGATCATAACACGCGGGACGGCGGCGAAATGCACGACGGCATCATAAGTGGGAACGCCCGTCCCCTCGTCCAGTTCCGTGCCGTCTGTGAACTGACTCATGGCTCCGATCACCTGGCCCGCATCGCACAGGTCGACCAGTAATTCAGCGCAGTCCAGCCCCGAGGGCACTTGGTCCAGATTGACCACGCGGTGGCCCCGCGCCCGCAGGTGCCGGATGGCCCATTTGCCTGCCTTGCCGCTTCCACCTGTAAAAAGTACCCGCATTGCGCCCTCCAATAATGTGTATCTTGATGCCCGTCGCACCAAACGGCAAAGATGAACCACAAGCCCCAAGGGCGGCAAGACCTTGCAGGTCAACCGTCGCTTGTTGGCCGGACCCCGTCGCAAGAGTCATTTAGACGGCGTGCGTCCCCCCACCTTCAATACAGAGCCAGTCGCTCAACGGGAAAGAAAAGACTGTCCCGATCACATATGCGGCGTTTTGCGCGCAAACACGGCCTTCTCGCATGTACGAACACGTTGCGTCGCAGCTTGGGTGCAGCAAAGGACCACGTCCGTATCACTCACGCTGTTTCGCGACACTCCAGTCCAACGGGTCAAGAAAGACACTGACGATGCCTCGATATCGGGTAATCCCGTCCCGCACGGCGGGCGGCAGGTAGGCCATCAGTGCTTTGCCCGAGGCAGAACAATGCACAGGTTCCAGCATGCCGGGGCGCTGTATCCCGCCCAATGATCCCTTGGCCTCAATCAGGCGCAAGTACACGACATCGGTTCCATTCTGCACCCCAAGGGTCAGATTGCCCTCAAACAGACCATGCAGGCGCATCATCTCGTCCAAGGCGACCGCCTGAATGTCGTATCCCGCATAGGCATTGCGCACGAGGTCGAACACCTTGGGGCCGAGCAGATAGACCTTGGACTCTTTGACATGCTGCACCAGCTGTTCATCAGCCGCGATGCTGAGCAGACGATGCAGCGTGCTCTTGTTCAGCCCCGTTTGCGCGACCAGTTCGGAAAAGGTCAACGGCGTGCGCGCCTCGCTGATCACAGTCACGAGGGACAAAAGTTTCTGGACAATAAAGCTTTTCATGCCAAGCGGAGTACCGTGTTTGAAAATCATCGACGACCGCTCCGCAGAACCGTGGACCCGACGACGCTTGATTGCTTCTTCGTCAAGCGAAAGAAACTGTTTGTGTTCCAAAGATCTCTGAGGCGATGTCGGTCCCTTGCAGACATTCATCTTACCCTGAAAGGTGCGGTGCCGCCGCCAAGAGGCCGCCATTCGCGCATATTGCAGCAATTGCATTTATTGCGAAGCTTGACGAGGATAGCCCCGCTCAGGACCTGCCATTTTTGCGTCGCTCGACCAGCAAAGGTCAAACATGTTCGACGCTCGTTGTTCGAGCCGTCAATCGGGCCGCATATTTGAGATCAATCGGTTCTGACCCCAAGAGCTTTCGGTGGAATTGCAACACCGATATCGTCCGCACCAAACTCGAAAGCCCGCTTTTTGATGTTGGTGCGTCCGGCCCTCAGCCTTCGCGGAAGGCCCGGGTGAAATAGTCGGTCAGCGGTTTGGACAGGTAATTCAGTGGCGATCTTTCGGCGGTTGTGATGAAGGCTTCGACCGGCATGCCGGGCAACAGGATCTGGCCGTTCAGTTTCGTCATCTCGCCCTCTTTGGGCACCAGTTCGACCTGATAATAGGACGCGCCTGTGGCCTCATCGACAAACACATCTGCGGACAGTTTCGTTACCTGCCCGAAAATTTCCGGCGTCATGCGCTGGTCCAGCGCGGCAAAACGCAAGGACGCATCCTGCCCCACATGGACCTGATCCACATCGATGGGATCAACCCGAGACGAGACCACCATCGGCTGGTCCTGCGGGATGATATACATGATGGCTTCTGCGGGTGAGACCACCGATTGCAGGGCAAAGATGCGGCTGCCGTAAACCACGCCGCTGACCGGAGCCCGCACATCCATGCGGGACAGGGTATCCTTGGTGATCAAGCGTTGCTGCACCAGTTCCACTTCCTGAAACTGGAGGTCACGCAGGGCGGTGATCGCCTCTTCGCGCAGACGCGAGGTCAGCGCGATGCGTTCGATATTCAACGCGGCAATCTGCCCGCGCAATTGCGCCACGCTGGCAGTGGTGCTGCCGATCTCTCCCAACAGTCGCGCCTGTTCCCGTTGCAGCGAAGAAACGCGCGACGCCGGCGTAAGGCCCTTTTCAAAGAGCTGCTGGCTGTCGCCAAGTTCGCTCTCGATCAGGCCCTGTTGCGTCTCCAGGGCTGCAAGCTGTGCAGACGCCCCTTCGATCTGGTTTTCGGCCTGCGCGATCTGTTCAAGGATCTGCTCGGAACTTTGCTGCAAGGATGTGGCGCGCGCCTCAAACAGCTGCGCCTGCCCGTCGATCAGCGCCTGTACTTCGGGGTCTTCGGCGGCCAGTTCCTGCAATTCATCCGAGACCACCAAGGCCGAAAGCCCGTCCCGCTCGGCCTTTAGCCGTGCCTTGCGGGCGAGGATTTCAAAAAGCTGTCCCTCGATGACCGCCAACTCGGACACCAGCCGTGTATCGTCAAACTTCAACACCACGTCCCCGGCGGCAACCTGATCCCCGTCCTTCACCATAAGGGCCCCGACGACACCGCCCTCGGGATGCTGGAGCACCTGACGGTTCGATTCCACCTGGATCATGCCCGAGGCGATGACGGCCCCTGAGATGCGGGCCTGCACACTCCACACGCCCAACACGCCGACCAGGATCAGCAGTGCCAAAGCGCCGACGAACAAAGGACCCTTTGCCGTCCATGTCCCGGGTATTTGAGGGGATGCGTTCATTATTCGTTTGCCGTTGCCAAAGACTGTTTGATTTTCTGCACGTTGCTCACCATGGATTTCAGCACCTCGTCGCGAGGGCCGTCCGCCTTGACCTGCCCGCCATCAATGACCATCAGCCGGTCACATTCGGAAATCGCAGAGGGGCGGTGCGTTGTGATGATGACTGCGCGATTGCTCGCCTTGAATTCACTGACCGCGCGGTTCAGCGCCAAAGAGCCATCATTGTCCAGCGCGGAATTGGGCTCGTCCAGGATCAACAGAACCGGGTCCCCGTAAAACGCGCGGGCCAGAGCAATCCGCTGACGCTGCCCCCCCGACAACTGGCTGTCATCGCCGTGCACAATCGTATCGTACCCATCCGGCAGCGTCAGGATCATGTCGTGGGCATTGGCCCGCTTTGCGGCTTCGACAACCTTTGTCCCATCAGGTTCGGTCGACATGCGCGCGATGTTGTCCGCAATCGTTCCCGAAAAGAGCACGACGTTTTGTGGCAGGTAGCCGATATAGGATCCGAGATCATCGGGATCATATTGATCCAGCGTTGCTCCGCCGAACCGCACTTCTCCGGTCGCCACACGTGTCAGGCCCAAAAGTGTTTTGGCCAGTGTCGTCTTGCCCGACCCGCTTTTGCCGATGATCCCCAAAGCCTCCCCCGCACCTAGATAGAAAGAGACGTTTCTCAGGGTCGGGGATTTGGCCCCCGGGGCCATGACGGACACACCCGCAAAGGAGATATTCGCCTCGGGTTGCGGCAAGGTCAGCGTTTTGGGGGCTGGCGGCGTGATTTCCAACAAAGCGCCAAGCGCGGACCAGGCCGCGCGCGCACGCTGCACCATTGCCCATTGCCCGATGGTCTGCTCAATCGGTGCCAATGCGCGGCCCAGCAAGATAGAGCCTGCGATCATCGCCCCGGCCGTCATTTCCCCCTGCAACACCAGATAGGCCCCCACGGCCAGCATGGCGGATTGCAGGAACAGCCGGAAGGACTTTGTCGCAGCTGAAAACAGACCCGTCCAATCGCTGGATTTCATCGTCTGCTGAAGGGACACGTCGCGCATGCTGTGCCAGCGTGCGGACACCGCCGGACCCATCCCCTGTGCCCGCACGACCTCGGAGGATCGGCGGGCCTGTTCGGCAAAACCGCTGGCATGGCTGGAGGCGGTCTGGGCCTCCATCGTCTTGCTCCGCGTCAAAAATCCGTTCAGCAGCGTGATGACAATCAACATCCCACCCCCAAAAACGGCCACCCAGCCCAGCCAGGGATGGAAAATAAAGATCGCGCCCAGAAAGAAGGGCGTCCAGGGGATATCAAAAAGCGCCAACATCACCGGCGAGGTGAAAAGACCCTGAACAGATTCCAGATCACGCAAACCGCTGGCCGGGTTAGCACGTTCCTTGGGCAACAACGCGCGTTTGAGCACCGCATCGAAAACCCGATCATCCAGCCGTGACTGAAAGCGTGCCCCAAAGCGCGCCAGCACCCGCCCACGCGCATAATCCAGCATTGCCATCAGGCCATAAAGCGCACCCACCAGCGCAAAAAGAGCCACCAGCGTCTCTTCGGAACGCGATCCCAGCACCCGGTCATAGACTTGCAGCATGAACAGTGGGCCTGTGAGCATCAGCAGGTTCACAAAGATGCTGAACAGGAACACAGCCCACAAAAGCCAGATGCCTTCCCGGCGGGCTTCGCGCAGCTCGGGAAACCCCGGTTTGGTATTCGCTTTCATCTGTTCAACGCCACACTGATCGATTTTTTCGCAACCTGATCGCCGATATCTGGAATGTCACGGCCTTATTGCGTCACCACGCATTCACGTCGGATTTCCGCCGAAAACCTGTAAGGAGTGATAAAATCAGCCGTTGCCGTTACCGCTTCAACGGGCAATTCCGGACCCCGGATCCACCTATGCCGACCTGTCCGGGCAACATTTCAGGAATTGAGCCCGCCACGCCACGATTATGTCGCCTTCATCAAGCTCCGCGATAAGCGTGACCTCAGCCGTCATGCATTACGGTCCTCTGCTCAGAATCTACGCACACTTTGTACCTGATGTGCCGCTTTGGCCTGATTGTTCCAGTCGATCTTGCGTCCATATCGACCTTATGAGTCACGCGGCTTGTCTAAATGTGTTTTTTGATCAACACTTCCTGACAAGCTGTGTTGGTTTTCTACCGTTTGCAGGCGATGCAGCCAAAGCCAGATGCAGTTTGAGAGGAAGTCTTATGACGAATTCGGTCTTAGTTGCGATAGATGGTAGTGACGGTGGCCAGCGGGCACTTCGGTATGCAAGTGAGCGGGCCAAGCTTGGCGGCGCAAAGTTGATCATAACATACGTCATCGAATGGTCACCTTATTCATTCAATACACCCGAAGAGAACGCAGAGCGTCACATGCGCCGCGAGGAAGAGATCGACAGGGCGACCTCCGGCGTCGTCGAACCCGCAGCAAAGCAGCTGGCGACCGAGGGCATCGAGTATGAAACGGTTGTCCGGCATGGGCCACCAGCGGAAACACTGATCAAACTCGCGGAAAACTTTGGTGTGCAGCAGATTGTAATCGGACGGCGTGGGCAGTCGGGCATCAAGAACCTGCTGTTCGGGAGCGTTGCGGGCAATTTGGTCCAGACCTCGCCCGTACCTGTTGTCGTCGTGCCCTGATACCCCGCTGCAAAGGTCACCCACAGGTGGTGAGCCAACAAAAAAATGGAGAGACAAGTTATGATGAGGTTCCTGGCAACGCTTACGGCTCTACTGCTCTCTACATTGGCCGCACATGCAGGCTTTGACGATACAATCAACGAAATCACGGCACCCATCGCATCAGCGATCGGCAGTTTCGTGTTTTTCAAGATCACCGTTTTGGGAGCCGGGCTTCCGCTGGTTGTCTTATGGCTCGTGATCGGGGCGGTATTCTTCACATTCTATATGGGCTTCGTGAACATCGGCGGCTTCAAACACGCGATCCAACTCGTCCGTGGGGACTATGCCGATCCCGACAGTCCAGGTGAGGTGTCACACTTTCAGGCGCTTGCCACAGCCGTGTCTGGCACGGTCGGCATTGGTAACATCGGTGGGGTTGCTGTGGCCGTGACGATTGGTGGCGCGGGGGCCACCTTCTGGCTGATTGTCGCGGGTTTTCTGGGCATGTCCACCAAGTTTGTAGAATGCACGCTAGGGGTCAAATACCGGCAGGAAAACCCCGATGGATCCGTGTCGGGCGGCCCGATGTATTATATGCGCAAAGGGTTTGAAGAACGCGGCATGGGCGGTTTCGGAAGGTTCATGGGCACGTTCTATGCGATCGGTATCTTTGTTGGTGCCTTGGGCATCGGCAATATGTTCCAATCCAATCAGGCCTATGTGCAGTTGAATACCGTCGCAGGGGGCGCACTTGACGGGCTGGGCTGGTTGGTCGGCCTGATCCTCGCCGCGGTCGTCTTCATGGTCATTATAGGTGGTATCAAGTCCATCGCCCGCGTGACGGAAAAGATCGTCCCCTTCATGGCGATTTTTTACTGCGTGTTCGCGATCATCGTCATCCTGATGAATTTCACATCGATCCCCGCTGCGATTGGCAATATCTTCTCCGGTGCATTTACAGGTGCAGGCGTGCAAGGTGGTGCGATTGGTGCACTGATCATCGGCTTCCAACGTGCCGTCTTTTCGAACGAGGCGGGCATCGGGTCGGCCTCCATCGCGCACGCCGCCGTGAGAACACCAGAACCCGTGACCGAAGGTTACGTTTCGCTGTTGGAGCCGTTCATTGATACCATTGTCATCTGTACGATCACGGCACTGGTCATCGGAACAAGTCAGGTTGCGGACCCGAACTTTGCCGGTGATGCCACAGGCGTGGCGATGACATCGGCTGCCTTTGAGCGGCAGATCAGCTGGTTCCCGCTACCGCTGGCCTTTGGTGCGTTGCTTTTTGCATTCTCGACAATGATTTCGTGGTCATACTATGGGTTGAAGGGTTGGACCTATCTATTTGGTGAAGGCCATATGGGGCAGACGATCTACAAGCTGATGTTCTGCGCGTTTGTGGCACTGGGTTGCATGGTGCAACTGGGACCGATCCTGGATATCTCGGACGCTCTGGTCTTCCTGATCTGTGTGCCGAACATTCTGGGTCTGTACTTCCTCGCACCAATCGTGCGGCGTGAAATGCTAAGCTATAAGGCACGTTTGGCCAACGGCGAGATCAAGAGATATAGCCACTGAACAAAAGGAAACGTCGCCAACATCAACGATATGCACGTCGATACATATCGCTGATGTTGGGGACTTTGCTCCAGTGAAAAATGCAAGCTTGTGCGGAGCAGACCGAACAGTTGCTGGTTGCAAGAGTTGTTGAGCCATATTGACGGCCCAACCCTGAAGGCAAAGCCACATAAGGCGCTCGTATACGTTGCGGCAGCGGCACCACCCCCCCCGATACCTGGACCAACGCTGTGAAAGTCCCAGACGCTGGCAAGCTGCGGCCATCTAAGAGAATTGTCGCGCGCCACCAGATGCGTTTTGGCAGCATCTCGCCCTCAACCTATTGATAGTCGAAAGATCTTTGACAGTTGCGCCGCGCCGGTTCGATACAAGGACCCGTCACGCCACCTGTCCCATCTGTAGGAGAATTGAAACATGTTCGAATTGGCCACCGACCACATCTCACCCTTGTCCGCAGCAACTTATGATCCGACCTCGGGTGACCTCTACCTTGAGTTTGACTATGCGAGGCTGCTTGATACCAAGGGCGAATGGTCCAACGGCAGGCACATCGATGCGGTGACCTTCATGGGAAACGCCTACCCAATCATCATCCACGACGATAACGGCCCGCGCGACAATAACGGACAATATGTCTTTAACGAAAATACGGTGGACAATATCTTCACAATCAATGTTGGTGCAGGCCATGATCCGGCCAATGGCACTTTGTCCTTTGGACTGAGTGACCGCGAAGATGGCACCCGGCAGCTATTCACCTTCGAATTGGATGAAACCGGCGACACGACCGACGGCGGAGCGGCCCCCCTGCCAACGCTGGTCTATGCGGTGAATGCGGGCGGCGATGCGTTTACAGCAGAAAACGGCGTAAAATATCAGGCCGACGATTTCAATAACGGTCGGTCGCATCAAACCGGCACAGATATCGCTGGTACAACAGGCGATGACGCTCTTTATCAGTCGGAACGCTGGAGCGCGAACAGCCTTACCTATGATCTGGAAGTCGACAACGGCACCTATGATGTCGAGTTGAATTTTGCCGAAATTTGGTCTGGTGCTGCGACATCCGGCAAACGTGTGTTTGATGTCTTCGTGGAAGACGAACTTGTTTTCAACAATCTGGACATCACGGATGAGGCGGGCTTCAACACTGCCCTTGATCTGGTCGGTCAGGTGGCGGTGGACGATGGATCGCTCACCATTCGGATCAGCGGAGAAGTTCAGAACCCGAAAATCTCCGGCTTTTCGGTATGGGAAGCTGAAGAGGTCAAAGATAAGGGGTTTTCACAAGGCTCACTCTATGACGATCTCAGTTTTTGAAGCACCCGATCTACGCCTTGGATCACCAGTGCTTGCCCTGAACATTATCTGAGGTGATCCGCGCAAAGACCCATTGAAACCACCCTGCCTCCTGAAACGATCCGCGCCTTTGCTCGCACATAGGGTCAGGGCTGGAAAGCCCGTCGCATTCGAGCGTAAGGTGGCTTAAACGAGCACTTGGGGCGGAACGAAACCGCGACGGGTCCAGTCTTTGATTTTCGCCACCTTAGTACCTCAACGAAGATCCCTGATCGATCGAGGCTCCGGCCACGGCGAAGGACAGGAAATCTGTTCCTCGAACCAACCCCGCTCTAAACCATTTAGGCCAGCATATGCAGCAAGCCCCAGATAGATGCAGCGCGTGCGCATAGCAGCAGAAACAAACGTATTGGAGGTGCCCGAACATTCGAATCTACCCGAGTTCGCTTTCCGTGGACCACCAAACCCATGATCGAAACGAGAGCGAACACGAAAACAGAACTACCATGGATCACACATCCAAATGTATGTGTCTCCACGATCAGTCCCGACGTGCGCGAATTACTGTAGCGGACATTTGCTGCAGTACAGCATCCGGTAAATTGGACTCAATACCCAACGTCGGATGCATCGCGGCATGGTCGCAATGCCTTGCGTACCGCCCGGAGCTGGCTTTGGAGGAGTTATCGCACGCGGCTTTGCGGCTCTCCAGAGGCAGACATTGACAGATCACTCATCCGACGCCGGTTCCACGGGAGAGCTCCGCCAGATTTGCTGGAACCCTACGGTCTGTTCCTGTCATCCCCGCCCGACTGATCACCAATATAGACTGTTTTGGAACGCGGTACCGGCGATAAGTCTTCAACACCGCTGGTAAAAAAAGTGCCCCCAGCCTTGCTTGGCCAGAGGCACTTCCTTCACTGTCACAAGGCGGGTCAAAACAAGACCTCACCCAACGTTCCTTACATACCTTGTGATACAGCAAAGCCGGTAAAGCCACTCAGGCCGAGGTCACCAAGATCGGTCAGCGCACCCGAGCCAAGATCGACCAGATAGAGACCCGCCGTATCTTCGCCGTCGATTTGCAACACGGCATAGGCCATATCAGTGCCCTCCGTGGGTGATACGATGTCAAAGCCACCGGCGTCGGTCACATCGACAGCCTTGCCATCAATCGTCAGCAGACCCACGGTTGCCAGCTCTCCTGCATTGTTGGCGAGCGTGACAAGCGTATTGGCACGGGCGTCCAGTGCATATTGGGCTGTGGATGCCGCCGTCGCCCCGGCGATTGCATTCGTATATGCATTTGCAAAGATCAACGGATCGGCACCCACAGAACTGTCACCCTCCACATAGAATGCGTCCGAAAAGCGACGCACCGAATTGGCCCGTTCATCGCCATCACCGAACCCATCGGGGAAATAAACCAGGTTTGCCCCATCCGCACCCACTGCGCGCACAGCATCAATCTGGTTATTGAAGTCAAACGCGACAGCGCCATCCCCGATTACGGCATCCTCCATGAAGGCGGCCCCAAGGTCCGTCAGCTTTCCGGTCATAAGATCAATGCTGTAGATCGCACCATCGGCATAGCCCAGGAGCTGCCCGGTCACGGGACGGTAGGCAATCGCGCGCACGGGCGTGTCCAGCGCAAACGTCTGGATCTGGTCAAGGGCTGCGATGTCGGCCATGGTGACAAGCGTGCTGCCGTTTTCGGCCAACGCATAGCCCTTGGTTCCGGCGTGCCCCATCGCCAAGGCCGGCGATGCCAGCGAAAGTGTCAGCACAGCGGCGGCGGCGGTCTTCTGGATCATCATGTTGTCGTCCTTTTCGGTTGCAATGACCTGCGCATTTGCAGATCGATTGCCTAAGTCACGTGGGATCGAGGACGAAAGTTTCAGCTGTGCGTCATTTTTTTTCTGATGGACCCATGACAGGCGGAAAAACTCTGACTCCGGAATACGTTGAGGCCATGATTGCCAAATGCGCTTTGGGGGATCGCTCTGCGTTCGAGGCGCTTTATGAAGCGACCAGCGCGAAACTTTTTGCCGTTTGCGTCCGTGTATTGGGAAAGACGCCCATTGCGGAGGACGCCATGCAGGACGCCTACATCAAGATCTGGAACAATGCCGGGCGCTACCGCGTAACTGGCCACTCGCCGATGACCTGGCTGATCACGGTCACACGCAACACGGCCATCGACCGCTTGCGTGCGCAGCGCAGCCACAAGGATCTGGCAGACTATCACGATGTTCTGGCCGCCCCCGGCGCGACGCCCGAACAAGCGGCCATCGCCGCGTCAGAGGCCGGTCGGTTGGCCGAGTGCATCTCCACTCTGCCACAGGACCGGGCAACCGCGATAAAGGGAGCCTACCTTGAGGGCTACAGCTATTCTGACCTGGCCGACGCAGCCGGGGTGCCGCTCAACACCATGCGCACCTGGTTGCGGCGCGGATTGATCGCCCTGCGGGAGTGTATGAGCCAATGATCGACAATCCGGACACAGATGACATGCTGGCTGCGGAATATGCTATCGGGCTTCTCGAAGACGCCGCCCTTGACGAGGCGCGCGAGCGTGCCATGTCTGATCCCGTCTTTGCCGCCCGCATCATAGAGTGGGAGGCGCGCCTGTCACAGATGGCAGACTTGAAGCCCGTGAACCCACCCGCCGCAGCGAAGGCAGCTGTGATCCGGCGTTTGTTTCCACAGGCACCCCATCTGTCATTCTGGAAGCGCGCAGGGCTGTGGCAGACCCTTACCGGTACCGGGGTCGCCGCACTTCTGTTGCTGGCCATTACCTCGTGGCAAGCCGGAGTGCCGCAACGGACCGGGCCGCTATACACAGCCGAAATCACATCGCAAACCGGTGACTTCCGCGTGGTGGCCGTTGTGGACAAGACGCGTAACGAGGTGATCCTGACCCGCACTGCCGGGGCGGCTCCTGCGGGGCGCATATTGCAGGTCTGGGCGCACGGACCGGATGAACCCGCCCAATCTGTTGGACTTTGGCCCGAAGGGGAGAGCGTCCGCCTGCCCTTGCCGCCTGAGATTGCAGCTGTTCAGGGCACCTTGACCTTAGGCGTGTCCGAAGAGCCACCTGGCGGCTCACCAACAGGCTTACCGTCAGGTCGGGTGTTTGGCACCGTCGGTATCCCGAACGTCTTGGACGCCATCTGACCAAAGAGCCTGTTGAAGGTCTGTTCCTCAAACGGAGCGCGAGATTGCCAAAGCCAATACTCTTGCGCCATTGGCGATACCGGCCGCATTTGGCCATTTGGTTTTGGCAAGAAGGGGGGATGTCCGCAGTGCGGACCAAAGTAACCAACGATACTGAATGAATTCAGGTCTGCTTTTCAACAAACGATATCATGCCGCCATGTATCCTGTCATTTTGGCTTTTGCGCATTTAATACCTGGCATAATTCCTGAGCCTGTCGCGAGGTCATACAAGGACGCGCCATCGGGCCATAGTCACCGCCCAAACTCTTGAGTGCGTTTGTAAGTTCATACCTCAAACGGTTTCCGATGAATTCCAGAGCTGCTTTGCCGGGGAAGAAACTCTCCACTGGGGCTCCGTTTGCGAAAACCACACTATGGCGATCCCACAATAGGGCATGATACACGACATGCCGCTTGCCCTTGCAGATCCGTACACCCGCCAAATCTACCAGACCCTTTGCGGGCGCGAAAACTTCGCGCTGTGTTGCCGGCACTTCTATCAAAATGCAGAGCCCGAAGAGACGATCGAGGCGCTGCAAACCTATCACGAAGAAATGAGAAAATTGATCAACCAGCATGGCGCGGACATCGATCTTCGCATGGGTCACGGGGTGATGGTGCTGTTCAATGACCTCGTCCCTCGTGACGATCCTGCGGGGGATGTGGTCAGGCTTGCGGTTGCGATGCGCGCACAAATGGCTAAGCTGTGTACGGTGTGGAAACGGCTGGGCCACCGTCTCGGATTTGGTGTTGGCGTCTCTCTGGGCTATGCGATGAGGCGGATGACGGTGAAATCCTACCGAGTAAGCGGGCGAGAATTACGGTTGAGGATGACTTCAAGGTCAAAACGAAAGGTGAACTCAGCCTCAAGGGCATCCGCGAACCCATAAAGATGTTCAGGCTTACGAGCGATGCCCGATTTTTTCAACAGGTGCTGGATTGGTTCAGGCCCATCACGGAACGGATAAAGAACGCGACAAAATTGGAACCTCGCGCCATCTGCTCAAACGGCTGCTTTCAGCGGAGCGAGGTCGTGGCTGGACATAACGACGTCTGGAATATCCTGCTCTCCTGCCCGACCTGATAAACGCACGACCACCCAACACGTTGGATCGGCATCACAGCCTTACTTTGGCACAACACGTCGCTTGCTGTCGCCATGACATTTCCAAAAAGGCTGTGTAACACTAGTATTATTCCGGAAATACCCTCTATCGGTGCGGACCGGGGCGCTACGACAAGCACGTCAAGAGATGCCTTCAACGTAGCCTCTTGAGCAGGAGATTTAATGAGAAGAATACTTCTGGGTTTCGGGGCACTCGCATTTCTTGTTGTCGGAGCGTGGATTGGCGCGCGTCACGAGGTGACCTCGCAGGCGGTGCCCGTTGTTGCGCCCGGTGCGGGTGCCGCGGAACGCGGAGCGGCTGCTTTTGTCGGCGCGGCATTTGGCGGGTTGAGCCTGCAAGCCTTGGAAAGTCACGCGGTACCCTGGAAATTGATGACGGCAGCCCTTGTCCTTGAGGCGGTTGATCAGAGCCCAACGCTTTCAACCGACCGCGACACGCTGAATAAGGTGCTGACCTCATTCGGGTTTCTTGTGCAGGCCCGGATCAAGAATATGCCGGACGGTGTACCCGGCGCGCCGGGCGCGTTGCCACTGGGTGTGACACATGGGGTGATCTCTCCGATGGTGGGGCTGCCGGTACATGTGGCCAATCTGGGATGCGCGGCCTGTCATGCCGGTGTGACCTACGGCGCTGATGGTGTCCCCGACCCCGCCGCCGCATGGATTGGGATGCCCAACAGTTCCCTGAACCTCGAAGCCTATACACAGTCCATTTTTCGAACACTCAAAGCCTATCAACAGAGGCCGGATCTGTTGATCGAAACGGTTATGGCGCTGCATCCCGATACAGGCTGGCGCGAGCGCCAAACGTTGCGATGGCTGATCTTGCCGTTGGTCGGTGCGCGGCTGGATCAGATCGACGACGATCGTGCACTGCCTTTCGTCAATGGGGTTCCGGGCAGCACCAACGGGGTTGCCGCGCTCAAACATGTGTTTGGGGTACCGTTTCTCGGGGCTGACCTTGCCGATGCGGGTATCGTCTCTATTCCGGACCTTGGATACCGGCACTGGCGCAGCAGTCTGCTGGTCGACGGAGCCTATGCCATCCCGCAAACCGAACGACAAACCGAGACAACGGCCGTGGACAATACGGCCGAAAAGCGGACCGCTTTGGCGACAATCACGACATTCTTTACGGTACCCAGCATGGGCGTTCACCCAAGCACGGCAATTCAGTCCATCCCCGTAGCCGAAGACATCCTTGCCTTTCTGGATAAAACCTACAGACCGCAACCCTTTCCCGGCGTGATTGATCGCGATCTGGCCCTGAGAGGGGCGGCAGTCTACGGGGAGCAGTGCAGCAGCTGTCATGGCACCTATACCGTTGCAGGGGTGTTGCCAGACATCATTTCGTTCCCGAACTGGCTTGGCGATGTTGGTACCGATCCGCTCAGGGCGCAGACCTTCACGCAAGACCTTGTCGCTGTCTTTGAGGACACGGCCTATCGCGATCAAATCGCCGTTGAACGCACTGGGGCCTATGCCGCGCCGCCACTGAGTGGCATATGGGCCTCGGCCCCGTATCTGCATAACGGAACGGTCCCGACCATATGGCACTTGCTGACACCCGAGGCCCGACCAGAGACGTTTGAACTGGGCGGGCACATGCTCGACTTCTCGCGTTTGGGGCTGAAATTGGAAGACGGGCGATATCCGCGAGATTACATCCCCTTTTCCACGCCGGTCGTTCTGGACACAGGCCAACCGGGTCTGAGCAGCAAGGGGCATGCGTTTGGTGCAACGCTGAGCGAGGCGGACAAGACCGCTTTGATCGAGTTTCTCAAACAGCTTTAGAGGATAAGCGCGTCGACGGAGCGTCGCGCAGGAGGGAACGGGGCATGCGGCGGGCGGTGCCCGATCCGAAAGGCGGAAACGATGCGGCGGTCCTTGGGCAATTCCGCCATCCCGGCCAAAGCCTCGGCGCTCGTCAGATCATCGGCCAGAGCGGTGAGCACAGAGGCCCCGAAACCAGCAGCTTCGATCCTGAGCCAGGCCCGGTAGAAGGCGCGACCGCTCACAAACGGGTCTTCGCCCTTGGGGCGGTGAAATACCACGATGGCGGTTGCGGCAGCCGTCTTTTGTTCCTCAGACAGCAGTTTTTCCGCAAGACCGCAGGCTAACAAAGGGCGAAATCCAAAGCCCAGCAACACTTTCGCGCCGATCCTTTCAAAGAACCCCAGTCGCATCGCATCGGCATTCAGGCCGTCGCGCGCCCAATTCGGATGACTGCGCCGCAATCGCATCCACGAGACAAGCTCTGTGCGAAAGTCATCCCGTCTGGTGAACGTGAAACTGGCCGTATCCAGCAGTTTCGCAATGAGCCGGATCATTTCAGAAGCTGTGAACACGTGGCAATCTGCATCAGCAAGTGTCTGTGCGACTTGGCGGCCTTCATCCGTTGGGGCTTTGAACGCACCGCGCCAGCTTTGCCGGGTGATCACATGCCGGGCCAGCGCATCCCCTTGTGGGGTGCCGGCGGTCTCCGGAGCGAAAGTCAGTCGGGCGATGGGGCGCATGTCGCTGGTGCCGTCATCCGTCACCAGATCGTGCGATATGCGCAATCCTTCCTGCGCCGCAGCCAGCACCATCCCCTCAAGCGCCGCACCCAGGCTCATCGCGGCATCATGGCCTGTGGGATCTGCGGCAGGCAGGCGCACCTTGTGGTCTTCGAACAACCAAATCCGATCCCCCTCAAGCTTCCAGCGGGCCGGTTGAACGTTGTGAACACTGGGGGCCAGACTGGCCCGCGCAACCAGCTGCCGGAACAAATCAGGCGTCATGTCAGGTCTTTCCTGAACAAATGAAGGCGATGCAACGGGGTGGCCCCGATCTTGGACATCATTCGTAGGGACGCCTGATTTTCGTCCGCAATCCAGGTGATGCCAAGCTGTTCATAACCAGCCCCGCGCAGTTGCGTGAGGGTTCGCGAAAGCATTGCGCTCATCAGGCCGCGCCCGTGGCACGACTTGGCAACGGAGTAGAAAATGATCACTGCACGTTTGCGCCGCAGCCGGAAGCGCAGGAAGTGAAACGGGGTCATCAGTGTAAAGCGCGAGCGTGTCGCCTTGAGAAAGCCGTTGAGATCGGGAATGCAGATCACGACGCCGACGGGCTCATCACCCTTGGCCAGAACCGCGGACAGTCGGGGGTCGATAATGCTCATCATCTCACCCGCCTGAAAGTTGAATTCCCCGGCTGTCAGGGGCACGAACATCGCATTGTCCGAAAACCCGTCATTGAGCACCTGCCTTGCCTCTTCCATACGTGCGGCGAAGGTTTTGCGCCGGACCGGGGCGAAAGCACAGTCCGTTTCCAGCTGTAACGGGGGTATTTTGGCCTTGGCCAGATCCAGCTCAAACGTGGTCACAGGAAAGACGGGTACAAAACCGTTCTGGCGCAAAAGCCTTGGAATATGCGGCGGGTTCACGACCATGTCGGTATAGGCTTTGCGCTCAAAATGGTCAGTCTGCACGCCCATCTGCTGCATCGCCGTGAGGTTGAAATTCCCGACAAGTTCTTCGTGCCCCTTGCTTCGGGCCCATCCTTCGGCCTTGTCCAGCAAGGCCCTGGCAATCTCGGTGTCATCAGCACAGTCAAAGAAACCGAACGAGGCGTGTTTGGTCCCGTAAAGCTTGTTTGAGGCGATATGATCATGCACCACGATCCGTCCCAACGGGATCCCGTCGCGAAAGGCGGTGAAATAGTTGAAGACCTCGTTGCTTGGGAAAAGCGGGTTTGTACCTGCGATCAAGGCACGCTTAAGGTCAGACTTCAGCGGAGATACATAAGGCGTGCTGTCCTCATAGGCCTGAAACGGGACCTCGAAGAATGACGCAAAATCGCGTTCGACGATCTCAATCATGCGATGCGTCCCGCTCGGCCAGAAGGACTGCGAGCCGCTGTGCAATCCGCAATTCCAGTTCCAGTTGCCGCGATTGGGCGAGCGCGGGCACATTCAGCGCCATGGTGCGAAGCGGGTCCTTGGACACCAACATAACATGGCTGGCTTCGAATTTGCGAAAGAACCATGCAAACTGCTCGGAGAGCTTTGGATTGCCAAGCAGGTCCAGATCTTTCGAGGACACGACGCCACGGCGGATCAGGTGATCTTTGAACACCGCATCGAAATCCCCCAGACTATCAGCGTTCAGGATCAACGCGCCCGAGGTCAACGCCCTCGTTTGAAGCGCCTGCAAGAACGCATCATGGCTGCTCAGACCATCGTCGGCCAAGACATCAAGCACCCGCCCGACCTTGACCTCGCGCCTGATCAGCCGGGCCTGATAGAAGATCAAGGCCAGCAAACCCACACTGACGACAATCGCCATCACCTGCACCGTTGTGCGCACATCAAGCCCGGCGAGTTCCATGATGCAGAGCGACGCAATAGCGAGACCCGCAGCAAGTGCCGCGGTGGCCGAGACGACTTCGGATTGCGTCGCATCACTGCGGCGAAGCGTCAGGCCAAGCCAGCACATGGCCAGAATGGCAATACCTGACAACCGCACCGGAAAGTCCAGAAACTCGGTTCGGAAATCCGATATGGTCAGTGGCACGATCAGGGCGAGGGACAGTGCCAGCCGGTCGATTGTCGTGTTTTCCGCCACCGACAGGCTTTTCCTGTCTCGCGCCAGAACAAGGACGGTCAGTGCTACAACAGTCAGGACTTGAAAGCCCGCCAGCGAAATAATGGCCAAAAACGCCTGAGTTGGTGGTGTCACCGCGGCCACAACCGCAAAGACAAGCGCCCCGACAGCGGCCCATGCCTTCAGGATGAGCGGCGCGTGCCGGCGCAGCAATGCCTCGACCACCAGGAGCATCGCAAGCGGGACGAGGCCGGCAAAGGCAAAGGTCAAACGCCCGATCCCTTCTGCACCCGTAAGCCATTGCAAAAGCCGGATGGCCAACAGCGCGGCCACGACCTGGATCGCAAATAGAAACCGCCTTGTCAGCACGGTTCTGGGGCGCTGCATGCGCAATACCTGCCCGAACAGCGCCAGACCAAACAGGCTTGCCAACGTAACAACACTGTCGGCAATCAATTCCGGCGAAAAGCCCGTCATGCCATCATGCGTCGCAAAAAGCGGGTGACGACGGGCCGCAGCACCGCTGCCGTGATAGGATTGCGTGGATGTTCGACCCGCGCAGCGTAGGGGTTAAAAAACCACCCACGGTGGTCCGCACCCGGCGGACGCCCCAGAATGCCATTGACCACTTCATAGGCCATCAGCATCCCGGTCGAGATCACCATGGGTGCAAAAGACATGCGGCTGCGTTTACCGGCTGTGACTTCACCAGCCAGCTCAAGGTCGATGTAGCGGCGCGAAGAAGAATGCAACACCACATAGGTCGCCTCTGCAAAAAAGGCGCTCTCGCGTTGCGCCTGGCTGAGTGCATCCCAAGCGGTGCCAATGGTTGGATATCCCAACCGTTCTTCCGGCATCGGATCTTTTGGCTGCGTCACAAAGACGGATGGCAGCGGAGAGGCATAGGCGTCGATCACGGCACGTTCAGCCTCGCGCGATTGGCGGTACAGCAAAAGTGATGCACCAAGGTCGTCTGTCCCGTTGACGACGATTTTGCTGTCTGCCACAGCGCTTTGCACATGGTCCGGCCACTCGTCCCGATAGACCGTGATCTCCATCTCGGGATTGATTTGCAGGCACAGATCGCGCGTGGCCTCGGCTTTTTGCCCCCCGATGGTGTCACGAAAGGCAAAGACCTGCCGGTTCATGTTCGATGTCTCGAACGCGTCGATATCCGCAAGGATCAGTCGCCCGACACCCATGCGCGCCAGCCCCATGACACAAGCGCCCCCCATGCCGCCCGTGCCACACACAAAAACCTGTGCCGCACGCAGGCGGGCTTGTTCCTCTGGCGTTACAAACCCGATATTGCGGTTTGTGAAATCATCGTAGGAAAAGGTCAAATCGGGTCCTTTCGCGGGCGCAACGTGCCAAAATGCCGGTTGCTGTCGAACCAGTGCAGTGCGGGCAGGATCACCCGTTGCAGCATCAAGGCCACCAGGGTCACACCGACACTGGCAAGAGACGCCCGGGGCACCGAATTCTTCAGATAGCCACTGGCCGTCGCCAGATCGATCTGTCCAAGCTGCAATACGTCATCACCCCGGTCGTAGTCCAACAGGTTCTGACAGAACTCGTTGTAAATAGCATTGCGGTGGTGGGGGGCTTCCTCAAAGGTCTTCTTTAGATCGTCCGAGCCTCCGGTATAGGCATTGGTGATGACAAAGCGGTCTTCATCAAACCCGGCATCGGCCCCTACCCCGAAAACGTACCGGTGCTCTGCCATGATCGTGCGCGCCAGCAGGAGATGCTGCAAGGATCTCTCCTTGGACCGCCGGGGCGTTGGGAATACATCGTCAAAGGTCTCCGCGACCATGCCCACAATGGCAGGCACCTGCGTGACGTTTGACACCCAAAGCGGACGCATCTGATTGCGAAACAACAACAAGATGCAGGTCAGACCGTACAGAACCCACGACAATCCCTGCGATTGCTGGTCTGGATCCACCATGACCAACCCCAGATGCAACACCTCCATCGGCTCCGTCATCGTCGTGATATCCATCAGAGCCAGCGCGTTGAATGCGACTGGCTGCCGGGTGTCCTTGCGGCGTACAATCGTGACAATCGTGGACTTCAGCCGTTCCGGATCACCTGAAAACACGCCATAGGTCAATGACCCACGCGCGAGCGTTTTCGAAGCGACCGTAACAAGATCAGCCGACAGCGACGCCAATTCCTCCTGTGACATCCACAGCCCCGGACGCTCGACAATCCGCGTTTCAAAATGTTTGCCCGTGGACAGGGTCAAATCGAGCCGTGGCTGAAACAATGCGCGCACAAACCCGGACATAAACAGATCCTTCAAAGCCTTTGGCCAGCACAGGGTTTGTCCCTTTGCGCTCAACGCCCGAGCCTAAATCTGGCACCATGCTGATCGCAATATCTTTATTCGTGCAGACGGGTTTATTCTTTGCAAAGCGCGATGTTCTTGTAGCAGTCGCGGTCTCACTCATATCCAGTTGCGCCCCTGGGACAGGACGTTGTGCTGCGAGTGATGTAACGTACGGTACGTAAAGCCGCGTACGGTCCCCGTAGGCCTCTCGCTGCTTCGCCTTATTGCTACGGCGATTTTTTTCCGATAACGCCCGGTGCGGAAATGCCCCACGTGGCCATTCAGACCATAGTGCATGGAATGTGTGCTGGCAAAGCATCCACCTGCCGCCAGATTGATGTTTCCGACGCTGTCTCGGGCAGTTGATCTGGCAAGGCGATCCTCAAAGGGGATGTACAGATATGATCAGCGATTTCAGGTGCGGAACCTTTGGCATCGTCTGCCTTCGGTGATGGGGTGTGGACCTGTCAAGACGCACCGCCGAACAGCCTTCGCCCAATCCGCATCAGGCCGGATTCACGGACTGGCGCAGTATGGGGTTTCGACGGCAGAAAACTGTCTATCGATATCTGATCGGGCTCGGCACCGAGCCTGATAATATCCCTTTGACAACTCTCAACCATCACAGGCGGCCCCGCGGCAAAGATCCGATGCTGTGACAGGCTGGCATAATCCTGAGCAACCGCAGGCCCTATGAAACCTGTGCGATATGTTGTCGTCTCATCCGCTTCCGACAGAATGACGGACAGCCGGAAATTGGGTCCCGCCTTCAAGAGGTCACTTAGCGCATCATTTGCAAAGACATCCTCGCCGGTGCGGGTGCCGAAATACATGTGGCAGGGTATATGTGGTGCCATTTCCACGAGGTGCTTCGCCATGGAGATCAGCGGCGCAATCCCCGTTCCTCCGCCCAGCAACAGGATCGGACGATCGGGTATATCCGACAGGCAGGATGAACCGAACGGTCCGTCCAGACAAATCCGGGTGCCTGCTGGCAGACCTTTGGCGATCATCGGGCTGACGCAGCCGTCCGGCAGAACCTTTATATAGAATGTCTGTTCATTTTGGGCTGACGTCGTGGCGGGCGAATAGCTGCGCGCAGGTTTACCCGGCAATGACAGATCAAAATACTGCCCGGGATGAAACTCCAGTGGGGTCAGCGGCCTCAACCGAACTGCCACGACATCCCGCGTTTCTTGCGTCACTGCGATCACCTCGGCCCGATATCGGCACGGCGCAATGGTTGGTGCGCCAAGAGGTTCGGGGAACCGGATTTCGAGTGGCCCTCTTGCCTTTGATCGACAGGCGAGGATCCAGCCATTCGCAGCTTCCTCCTGACTCAGTGTCCCGGCAATATGTGGCAGGCACGTGACCTCACCACTGAGGAGCTGGCATTTGCAGCTGCCACAGTCGCCCGATCGGCATTGGTTGGGAATTGGAACGCCGGCCTCAAGCCCGGCCTCCAGAAGTGTTCCCTTGTTCAAAGGCACCTTGTGGGGCCAGTTTGCAATCCGAAGATGTGGCATGGGCTACTCCAGTTCCACGACGACCGGATAGAGATGGCGCGTGTGGCGGGTCTGCGCGTGATCGAAGGCTGCCACCCAAAGATAGGTTGGCGCATCCGGCAAGAAGGCCACATCATATTCCGAGCCGGTGTCCAGCTTACGCCTCACCTCCATCGTCCAGACACCATTTTCCCAATGCGAGACAGCTGTGACGTCGCCGCGATCACCTTCCATCGGCGCGTCAACGATGACAGCAGGCAGGATCGTTCCGACGGGAAAGTTCTCAAGCGTGTCGAGCGCAGGATCGTAGGGCACCGTCTCGCTTTCGCGCAAAAACAGCCCAATGTCATCGCCCGCGTCTGGGGCCAGATTGACCTGCTGAAATTGGGAAAGCATCGACGGATCACGGGGCAACGCGACGGGGGTGACCAGATCGTCCGAGTATTCCTCCCAATTCATGGCATATCCGCCACCATCCTTGGGGTCCTTGCTGTAACCGCCAGTGTAGCGCCCCTCGCCCTTGGGAACCATTGGCGGGCCGAAATAGTTGTCGTCAATCTGATTCATAACGGTGTTGCCGGTCCGCACTGACTTCCAGTGCCAGACATCGACCACACTGCCATCGGTCGTATAGTGCAGACCTCGCCCGCCCGAAGGCTCCGGCGCGTTATCAAGCGGTTGCGGGCCAAGGTGGATCGAATGATCCCCGGCAATGCCGCCGCCGCGGGACAGCATCACGCCAAACTTGTCTTCGTAGTAGTCGTCTTCGTCTTGTATGCTGAATTCGGATTGTTGCACTTGCCAACCGGCTTCGGTCCTCACAAGCGGCAGGTGCTTCTGGCTGCGCGTGGCATCCTCCCATTGCAGCAGGACATAGATGTCTGTGCCGTCATGGAGCGCGCGAACAGTCACATCGGTGACGCCTTCATCAGAGTTTGCACCGCGTGTCGTGGTAACGGTCACGGGTGCCGCAATGCCCCAGCTTGCATCATCGGGATTGCCGTCCAGATCGGGCAGTTCATCCGTGCGCATAACCATCAGGTTCTCGGACGCGGTCCGCTCGAGCGTCATCATCATGGCTGCGGCTGCCGTTCCCGCAATCACAGCGCCCCCGGCCGCGATCCCGAAAGCAGGGGTCGGGCGAAAAATCTTCAAGAGCTGCGAGACGCCGCCCATGAAGGCAAGTGCTGCGACATGCACCACCATGTAGGCGGGCAACACCCAGGCTGCATATTCGTGAACCATGGCAGCGAGCGGATAGGCCATCAGGCCGGGCAAGACACCCATGGCCAGTCCCGTGATCAACGCAACAATCAGCGCCGCAAACGCCACCCAGTAGATCAACACATTCAGCGCCCGCCACCAACCTCTGGCGTCAGTCCCGCCCATGATGTCGGTACGCCATGATCGGTTCAAAGCGATCCTGCCCCAAAGCCCGGCACGCCAGATAAAAACCGCATAGGCCGCGAACAGCGCGACAAATCCAACGGCGGAAATCAAATGCCAGAAGATGACATTGCCCTGTGGCAGGAGGCCCGAAAAATTGCTCGCGAAACTTGATTGCGGCATATCCGCAGCAATGCGCAACCCGGTGAACAGACTTACGCTCAGGGCCGTAATAAGCAACCAGTGGACCGCGAAAGTGAAAAAATCGGATCGTGGCTTTTGACGAGCCATTAGCATCTCCTCCCTCAAAACTCTGCAATTGCCCCAAGCATCGTTGTGCAGAGCAACGTCCGTCAACTTCACCCCAGATATTCGGCGGAGCGGCGCTGGAGGTTTCAAGTTCAGAGACCCAAAGGCACAGCGAAAGGCAATGAAAAGAGATGCTTAGATACCGGGGGAATCGGCTGAGCAAGTTGCTACTCATCAAATTTCGCGCAACATCTTGCCTGTTTGTGGACATGTCGTAAGCGCCTTGTTGCGACCCGGTCGCCGCCCATCCCGGCCAGAGCATATTGGGCCAGATCGCTTATCTCGCCAAAGGCCGCCCCAATGCCTGCCGATTATTGCGCAGTGACACCTATCACATAGGGGTGCAGCCAAAAGAGGGTTGCGAACGTACCCAAGCCGACGGCAAGGTGCAGCGCAAAGCCAGCTGGTGACGCGGGCCCTGCCAGAAGGGGTGCATCAGCAACCTTGCGATCCAGATCGATCCAGACATCACTTCCCATTTCGCGACGTTTGCGGCGGTTGATCAGGGCACGACCAGCAATCGCAAAACCACCCAGAACGCCGAACAGCAGGACATGCGCCAGATCTCCGTTCGGCAACAGATGCAGCCCCGCCCAGAACGCAAGCGCGGCAGGAACCGGATGGCGAAAGATCCGCACGATGCCCGGACGGGCCGGATCAAAATCGCCGTTGCCTGCGCCGCCGAAAGAAAACGGGTTGGGTCGGCCTAGACTGAACGCAAGGATCAGACAGGCGGCCAGCATGCCCAGATGCACGGCATGGCGCTGCCACGGCATCTGCGGCCAAAGCTCAACATGGGGCGCGCGCCCTGCCGACCAGATCAGCAGTATCAGCATCCCGAGCGACAAGATGGAATAGCCCGCCAAGAACCCGCACTGCCCGATCCCGGCGATCAGGCGCGACTTGATCGCCGGGCGGACGGGGATCGAATGCGTCACAAAGAATGCCGCGAAGACGGCGGCGAATTCTGTCCATGTCATGGTTTTGCCTGCGGTTTGGGACGCAGCAAAGCCGGACCATAGGCCACGATAAACCCGACAAACGCGGCGAGCCACAGAAGGCCAGCGACAAAGCTTATTTCATGCCAGACCGAGGTGAACTGCCGCGCAAAGGCCGCGCCAAACAGGCAAAGGTAGATGGCCAAGGTCGCCCTGTCCGCCGTCATATCGCGCCCTGTATGCCCCAACGTCGCTCGGGTCATCACCGCAAGGGTCATGGTTCCGACAGCGCCAGCCATCCAAAGGTGTTGCGCGCCAGCCGTGCCGGAACCGCCCACGACCTGATTGACGCCAAGCGCAATTGCCCCGAGGGGAATGAACGCATAAGCGGCGTGTAGAACCCAGACAAGCGGTTCTGCCAGCGTCTGATGCGCCTGCCAGCGCAGTTGCCGCGCGAAGTGCAACACGCCCATCACAATCAGCGCCACACCGGTCAGTTGCGCAAACGGGCGCACAACCCAGAGCACCAAAACGGAAATACTGATCAGAAGCACGAGCTTGTCAAAGCGTTGCATCGGCGGGGCGGGTCGCGCGGGGTTGTCTGACCGCGCAAGCCAGTTGCGGGTGAAGGACGGGATGATCCGTCCGCCGATCACCGCGATCATCATCACCGCCGTGGCCAGACCCAGCCGAAGCCCGAAACCCTGTGCGGCGTAACCCCCAACAAGCGCCTCGTAGTGAAACAGCGTATTGGCCAGCGTGAACACCGCCAGAAGTGCCAGAACAATGAGGTTGCGCCAGTTCTTGCCAGCCACGATCTCGCGCAGGATGAGCGCGCCAAGGACCAGCGGGAAGGCAAGATCGATCGCCGGTGTCACAAGAGGCGGAAGCGTCCCTGAGAACAGGATTGCAATCCGGCCTGCGACCCAAAGCGCAAAGAGTGCGGCCAACCGCCAGCCGACCATCGGCAAGCGTCCGGTCCAGTCGGGGACCGCCGTCAGCAGGAACCCCGCCAGCACCGCGCCAAGATAGCCGAACAGGAATTCATGGGCGTGCCACGAGCCGCGCTCAAAGCGCGTCGGCAGTTCGATCCAGCCGACCAGCGTTGCCAGCCACAGCAGCATCGCCAGAACCGCCCAGACAGCGCCGAACAGGAAAAAGGGGCGAAAGCCGAAACTGAACAGGGCCGGTCCCGACCACGCACGCATTTGCCCTGCTGAGGTGAGCGTCATTACGTTTCCCCGGTATTTACGCGAACCGTGCTGAGCACCTCACCATCTTCGCTACAGGTCAGTCGCACGCGTTTGTCTTTGTAAAGGAACGTCAGCCTCATCTTGCCAGCGTCTTCATCTATGCCGGTTTCCAGCCGCGAGGTGAGCGCACCGTTGCGCATCTCGGCCTGCACACGGTCGGGCGGCATATCAAGCAGCCTGCCAAGATCATGCGCATCAACCGTGGGCATCCCGTTTTCAATCGTGACTTTCATATCCTGTGACTCCGTCTGAGACATCCATCAGGTGGCGGATGTGTCGTGCGAAATACCATGTCGCAGGCGCGCCGATAATACACCCCAAAACAATCGACAGTGTGGTCGACAGGATCGGCCCGCCGATCCAGCTCAGGATCAGCGCGGCGAAAAAGACATTTACCGCCGCCGCTCCCGCTCCGAACGGATAAAGAGCCAGCGCGATACGCCCTGTTGACCATCCTTTGCGGGTCATCTGCGCGACACCAGCCAATGCAGCGCAATCATGCTGACCAACAGTGTAAGGCTCGCCAGCGCATACCAGAACTCAGCTGTGGCCGATTGGGCCTGTGGGATTGGGCGGCTGACCAATTGATAGCGGCCTGCGCGGCGCGGGAGTTTGCGCTGCAACAACGTTCAGACAGATTTGTGTCTTAGCCTGATCGCACGAGGAGAACGCCATAGCGCGCCCCAGACTGGATGATCCAGACCTGCCGCTTTGTGATCTGATGACACATTGGCCAGAAACCATATCAGCGTTCAACCGCCCAAAAATGTTGTGCGTCGGTTGCCTGATCAGTTCGTTTCACAAGATCAGGGACTGCTGTCGTGAATATGATCTGGACGAGGCGGCCTTTCTGGTCGAACTGACCTGCGCCACCATAGTGGGCTAGGCCCTCATCCCTGGCTCAGCACCACCAGCGCATGCGGGCTCAGCACCGTTATCCGTTTGCGCCTGCTCTGCACCAGCCCCTGTTTCTCCCAACCGCTCAGCAATCGACTGACCGTGTGCAACGTGGTGGCTGTCAGTTCCGACAGGTCCTGTCTGGTGATCGGGAAGTCGATCTCGATCCCACCCTCGACCTTGCGGCCCGTCTGATTGATCAACCGGAGTACGGCATTTGCCACGCGTTGCTCGACCTGCTGGGTGGCCATCTCGACAATACGGTCGTTCAATTCGCCCACGCGGTTGCCGACGGTCTTGTACGTTTCGGTAGAAAAACCTTCATATTCGGCCACGAAGCTGTCCCACAATCGGTTGGGCCAACTCAAAACGATCGAGTCCGTGGCCGTCACCGCAGTGGCAGGATAGATGTCTTTGCCAATCGCCTTTGCGATGCCCAACAGTTGCCCGGCGGGAATATGAAATGCCGTAACCTGCTCACCTGTGGGTGTAATGCGGACCACACGGACATAGCCATCGAGCAGCATGAAGAACCGTTCAGCCTCGGCCCCCTCATCGAAAATCGCGACCCCCTCACCATACCGACGCGACGTCGCCTGATCGAGGATCGCGCGAATGTCGCTTCGTTCCAGACGGGAGAACGGAGGAAAATGCGTCAACAGACTTTCGTCCAGGCGCGGCAGTGTCTTGCGGGACGGCAATTCGTTCATGCGGGCATTTTGTCACACATGCAGCGTCCAATGCCACCCAGTTGCGTAGGGCCGACCCGGATGAGACTCCGATATCTTTGTCCCAGCGCAAAGTCCGGTTTCCGCAAAACGGTATTCTGCGGATCAACAGAAATGCTGATCTGAAAGGAAATACCAATGATCCGCACCCTCGCAACAAGCCTCGCACTGGTTACTTTGATGTCCGGCACCGCCTTCGCGGAAACCTTCGATGTTCAGATGCTTAACAAGGGTTCTGATGGGGAACGCATGGTTTTCGAACCGGCATTCGTTCAGGCCGCGCCCGGTGATACGATCAGATTCACCGCCACAGACAAAGGCCACAACGCCGAGGTTAATCAGGGGATGCTGCCCGAGGGGGCCGAAGCCTTCAAAGGCAAGATCAACGAAGAAATCGAAGTCACGCTGGATGTTGAAGGCGTCTATGGCGTGATCTGCAAACCGCATTTCGCCATGGGGATGGTGATGACCATCGCCGTTGGCGATGCCCAAGTGCCCGGCAACTTCCTTGAAGGTCGCGTGCCACGCAGGGCCAAAGAGCGTTTTGAAGCACAGCTTGGCAATCTGTGACTGCCTTTCAACGGCTGACAGGCAAATCGCCCCCAGTCAGACCCAATCCCCAGAGGAGGGAACCATGACCAACTTGATCAATCCTGGCCTTATCAAAACCAGCCGCCGCAACGTATTGCGCGGCAGCATGCTTGCCGGTGCGGCTGCAATGACGGGTACCGCCGCGGTGTCGGCCCCACGCGCTCCGAAAATGCGTGGGATCAACGCGACGTCGTCCAACCTCTACAAAGCAGCCGACCCGCAGGCTGCGGACAGCAAGGCAAAACCGGCAGACCTTAGCGGTTACACTCGTGTCAAGCAGGACCTTGTTGCACCGCCCTTTGCACCTGAACACGAACAGGTCGCCACCGGTGGTCCGGAAATTGTCGAAATCACCATGGAGACGGAAGAACGCCTGATGGTGGTCGATGAAGACAATGGCGCAAGCGTCTGGGCCCTGACCTACAACGGCTCGGTTCCCGGTCCGCTCATCATCGTCCACGAGGGGGATATGGTCGAGTTGACCCTGCGCAATCCCACCAGCTCCATGATGGAGCACAACATCGACTTCCACGCATCAACGGGGGCGCTCGGGGGCGGCGGTCTGACCCATGTCTATCCGGGAGAGGAATGCGTGCTGCGCTGGAAGGCAACAAAGCCCGGATGCTTCACCTATCACTGTGCCCCCGGCGGCGACATGATCCCCTATCACGTCACCCACGGGATGAACGGCGCCGTCATGGTGCTGCCGCGCGACGGGCTGAAGGACAAGGACGGCAATCCGTTACGCTATGATCGCATCGCCTATTTCGGTGAGCAGGATTACTATCTGCCCCAACACGAAAACGGTGACTACAAAACCTATGAAGCGGCGGGCGACGACTATACAGACAGCCTCGGAGTCATGCGTGGGTTGATCCCGACACATTCGGTCTTCAACGGTGCTGTCGGTGCCCTGACTGGCGAAGGCGCGATCAAGGCCAATGTGGGCGAAACCGTCTTGATGATTCACAATCAGGCCAACCGCGACTCCCGTCCGCACCTGATCGGCGGGCACGGCAACTATATCTGGGAATCGTCGTTCACGGACACGCCACTGCAGGACATGGAAACATGGTTTGTACGCGGCGGCAGCGCGGTGGCCGCGATGTATACCTTCGAACAACCGGGGGTCTACGCCTATGTAAATCACAACCTGATCGAAGGGGTGATCCTCGGAGCCACAGCACACGTTGTTGTTCAGGGACAATGGGACAACGCCCTGATGGAGCAGGTGGTCGCTCCCCACTCGTTCGAAACCTGAGAACACAGGATAACCCAATGAACCCCGCCGCCCTTCGATCCCTATTCGGCAAATCATCCCTGCGAATTGCTGTTCTGGGTCTGGTGGCGGCGGGCATTCTCGGGGTCGTGCTCATGCAGCGCGGCCCCTATCCTGCTTTCATGCCCGAAATGGCGGCAAAGCCGGTCATGCTGCCGGGCGGGCGCGCTTTTTATGCCCAACGACACGAGATCACAATCGCGGAATGGAACCGATGTGCGGCTGAGGGGGCTTGCGAGCTGACCCTGCGCCCCCGGCCCAATCAGGATCCAGCCATCACGCCCGCAACGGGGCTCAGCTATGTCGATGTTCTGCAATATGTACACTGGATCAACGACAAGACCCGAAGCAGTTTCCGCCTGCCCACAGCCGAAGAATGGAGCGCCATGGCGGCATCGGTCCTTCCAGAGGCACCGGACCCGTTGTTCACCGACGCCGCCCTGACATGGGCGTCCAGTTATCTGATCGAAGGACTGACACCGCGCGCACTGAAACCGCAAGGCAGCTTTTCCACATCCCCAGAAGGGATTGTGGATCTGGATGGCAGCGTCTGGGAATGGACAATGGATTGCTACGACAGCGCGTCAAGCGGCGCAGCCTCTGAACGCTGTCCCGCCTTTTTCGTGGGTGGAGAGCATCTTGCCGCAATGTCTTTTCTTGTGCGCGACCCGGCCCGTGGTGGATGCGCGGTCGGAACGCCCCCCGCACATCTTGGAATGCGCCTTGTCAGCGACAAAGCGATTTGAGTATCGCAGACCCTACGGATTTTGAAGCTGTGGCAGAGGCGGTCTTTGAAGACACACACAGTGCAGCCCAAAACCGCAATACGTCCGCACAGTTTAAATTTGCTCATCAGCCAATTTTTCATATGCAGCAAACAGTCGGCTTTTCGAGCTGTATGCGGCGACTGACAAGACACGGTCCACAACGGACCCAGTTCAATTACAAATTTTGCGTATGATTGCCCGTAAGTTTCTTATTCGCTGCACGAAAAGTGCACATTGAACGAGTAACGACGTCATGGAACGTTATTGGGAAGCCAGTGTGAAGACCAGGAAGCTACATGCAGCAGCAATAGCCATAGTCACGAGCCTCTCTGTTTGGGCTAGCCTATCAGCCTACTCAGACAAGGACGTCCCTGACCCCCAATTTCTTGCAAGTGATCTTTTCTTCCGGCTTGATGAGTTCGTATTTTCCATCCCCGCCGTCGCGCTGCGGGACATTGAGACAATCCGCGGAGATGCGAGCACACTTCCAAAGTATCGTTCCAACCCTCGGCCTTTCGGCAAGCCACGGTGGTTTGCCACAAACGAATATAAGGCTGCGCTTCGTGACTTGGCTGGCAGCCAGGAAAATCCCGCGAGGATTCAAAGCATTAAAATAAACCTAGGGGTCTACGGAACTTTTGGTGAATACTCAGTATCACAACAAATCTGCCCGTTACTCTCTAAGGAATGGAGCCAAAAGGCTTGTGTTAACGAACTGCGGCATGAACAACGCAGGCTTCCAGTCGATTTCACCCTATCAACGACACTTGGTTTGCCAGTAGATCAAGATGTTACCTTGTCTACCCAATCAAAAGTCTTTGCGGCGGACATGACATTATTCTGTGGTGAAGGGTCTGCTCGTTGCAGAGTAACAATTGCGATATCAGAGAACCTCCATGCGACCTGGTCGTCGGTATGTCAAAATGCGAACGCTGAGTACTGCCTTCAAGAACGGCGTGCAGAAGGTCTTGCAATATCAGGTTTCGTACGCAACCAAATTGGGAAAATCAGCTAGATCAGACGTCACTTTGTCCCGCCAATTGACCCCCGACCTTTTTTAGCGACCCACAGTGTCACAAGGCTGCATCGAGCCCATAATGACATGGCTATGAACTGCATCAAACCGGTTCAAAAAGCTCAACGATATTGCCGGACGGGTCGGAACACAGGATTTGCCTCCCGCCAGGTCCGGCAACGATCTCGTTCCGAAATACAACTCCTTGCTCTCTGAGTTTCGCCGAAAGCTCCTCCAGCTTTTCGACGGAAATAACGATGCGATTCCAGCCACCAGGTACGGGTTGCGCCCCATCTGGCATGGGCCTCGACGCCGAAGCGGGAGGTCCCGCCACCCAAAGATCAAGGTCCCCTTTGTTGAGGATAGCCATTGCGGGGCCGTACTGCTCAATGAGGGTGAAAGCCAGAGGGCCGGTATAGAAGTCTACGGCCGCCTGAACGTCATGTACGATGTATCGGAACTGCGCCATTGTGCTAACTCCTCTTCGGTTTCCTGAACTGTAGGACAATTGTTCAATCCCGGCAAAGTCCGGACGAGGATGAAGACATCGGCTGATCGGTCACCGATGCCCTGTTTCACGTCAGTCGGGACTGGAGGGCATTGCTCCTCGATGGGATGAAAGGCTGCCTCAGGATCGGCGCTTCACATCGATATGTGGATCCCGCTGTCGTGACCTCTGCGGCGCAGCTAGTACTGACGTCACGCATAAGCTATTTTCGTCCGCCGGATCGCGCCAAAAGCACACCGCCCAGAATAATGGCGAAACATCCGATCCACGTTCCGGTATCCGGGACCTCTTGGAAAAAGATGATGCCCAGGATCACGGAGAACAGCAGCCAAGAATAATCCACAGGCGCGACAACCGAAAGTGGCGCAGAACGATAGCCCCGAATGGTGCAGTACTGCCCCGCCAAACCAAGCGGTCCCAGAAGCAGGCAGATCACTCCGCGCCTCAAGCTGATACTTTGCCACTCCAACATGGCAGGTACGAGCATCAGGCCGACCCCAAAGAACGTCACATAAAGCATCACGGTAAAGGCCCGCTCGGACCGTCCCAGCAGGCTGATCAAAAGCCCTTCAATCGCAAAGAATGCCGCACTTGTGAAAGCAACCAAGGCAGGCAATATCGAAAGGCCGCCCTGAAACGCCCCCTTGCCGAACATGACCGTTCCCACACCGACAAGCGAAACGATGACGGCAACCCAATGTGTTCGACTGACGGTTTCCTTGAGGACAACAGTACCGAGCAGGATGGCCAACACCCCATAGAGCATTCCGATTGCGGTGGCATCGACAAGCGGCATATTTGCAGATGCCCAGGTGATGGCAACGGCTGCGCCACAACCGCTGACCGCTCTGGCAAGATGTATCATGGGTTGTTGGCTGCGATGTACTCTGACACCACCCTGCCTTGGCGCCAGTACGAGCAGCATGACCAGCGCACCGCAGTAGCGTAGAAACGTCAACTGGAACGCCCCGATGCCGCCGTCAGCGAACTTTCCCGCCGCGAAGATCAGCGTCCACAGAAAGGTGCTTAGCAGGACCCATAGGATCGCAGCCATATGGTTCTGTGAAGGTTGCATGATGAATTCTCGCTTGACGATTTGTACAGGTAGGCTCTTATCTGCGCATACAAACAAACGATAATTTCTCAATCTGAATGAGATTTAGTCATGCAGAGACCCGAACAGGTTTCACTTAACGCCATCCGTGTGTTTGGTGTCGTGGCCGAATGCGGCAGCTTCAAACTTGCCGCTGCGCGTCTTTCGGTGACGCCCGGCGCTGTCAGTCGTCAGATTTTGAACCTCGAAGCATCCATGGGCGTGCAACTGTTCAACCGCAGCAACAATGCGATACGCCTTACAGACGCAGGTAACGCATTTCTGCGCCAATCCCGTCCGGGGCTGCATATCCTCATTCACGCTGTTGAGACCGCAATGGGAGATGGGCAAGACATCACTGTTCAAGTTCCAACCACGCTGACCACCCGGTGGCTGATCCCGTTGCTTGGCGACTTCAAGACGCGTTGGCCGGACATCACAGTGAGGGTTGAGACCAATGACGCGACAGGTCTGGTGCAAAGCACGCGCGCTGACGTCACCGTAGCCTATTTCCCCATTGGGGACGCAGTCCGGGACGCGGAGGTTCTGATTGAAGACCGATGCAGACCTTACCTTGCACCAAACCTGCTATCCCAAGTCCTTGACCATGCCGATCTGTCCAGCATTCCCGCGCTGCAATGCACAAGCAGCAACTGGGACTGGAAGGCCTGGTTGCAAAACACCACAACACCGGATGTTCAGCTATGTTACGGGGGCCATTTTGATCTTGATGATGTCGCGTTGCGGGCCGCAATCTCGGGGATGGGCATGGTGCTGGCCTCCGAGTTTATCATTCGCGATGATCTGGGTGCAGGACGTCTATGTGCGTTGCCCGGCACGCCCGAAGTCCTTCTGGGTCACTACACCCTGCACACTTCCAGAAACAGAAATGCAGCTGCTGATGTCTTTGCCCGATGGCTCAGAGCTACGGTGCAGGTCTGGGAGACATAGCGTGCATGGCATCTTCAATTTCAGTGATTTAAAAAACGGCCCGGCGCACTGCTGAGAGCTGCGGTCGTGTATTGTGATCATTCCCATCGAATGCCAGTAAAGTCCAAGAGGGCCAAAAGGGTGGGATCATACATGGAAATACGATCCGCAACTTCAGATGATGCTGAAAGTATAAGTGACGTTCTCAAAGAGCTTGTCACCGCTATGAAGAGGACCAAGCCCAGTGATCCCGATTTCGCAAGACATCACTATATTGACCACCCAGATCAGATACGATGCTCGATTGCCGTGGACGAGGACGGAACCATTCTTGGGTTTCAATCATTGAAAACTGCGGATGAAGGAAATCCCTATGGCACACCTGTCGGTTGGGGAATAATTGGTACTCATGTTCGGCCATCGGCCGCTCGTCGAGGTGTCGGAAAAGAACTTTTCCATTCGACCCACGACGCTGCACGTCGGGCTGGCATCCGGAAGATCGAGGCGTTCATCGGAGAAGGGAATGGTGCGGCGATCGCGTATTACGAGGCGATAGGTTTTCGCACCTGTCGAACCGCTGACGGTGCCGTCTGCAAGTCTTTCGAGATCGGTTGAGCCCGCCGGGCGATGCTTTGAGTACCTCATTATTGCTGCCGATCTGAGATCATCCAGCATCGATAGCCTGAACTTTTCGCAACTTCCACAATGCCGGCCCTGCGGGCGTCCGGCTGAGTGACCACCGCGGGAACCCGACAGTCTTGAGGTCATCAAACACTATTGGCTGCAAACCCCAAAAGTGCGAAAACCTCGAAGAGGCAAATGCGGCTTCGGTTCACTGATCTTTCATGCCAGCAGCTATGAACCGTGCGATCTTGTTTATTTCAGCGCCACTGACGCGGCCACCCGTCACGACAATCCGCCAATACAGGAGGCTGGCAAGCGCATCATTGGCGGGTTCCTTGTCCGTGTCTTTGGGCAGTTCCCCCCGCTCGATTGCGCGATCAACGATGGCTTTGCCCCTTTCGCGGCGCTCATATTGCAGTGTGGTCCGGATTTCGGTGCTGAGTGTGCTGGACCTTGCCATCTCTGCATGCAGATCAGGCAGGATGCGTCGGATCAGGGGGTGCCGCAAGGTTCGGCGCAGCGACAACAGGATCAATCGCAGATCCTGCTGCAAGGCCCCGCCGCGCTCAGCTATGACAATGTCGCAAAGATATTGCGCGACGCCCTGAGCCGTCCGGTCACACACCATCACCTCAGCCTGGCGGAACTTGCCAAACGGCACATGGCAGCGAGGTTGCCAGAAGCCTATGCAACGACGCTTGCCACCATGGACGCGGATATCGCTGTCGGCTCAGAGGATCGTGTGACCGATGCCGTGATGCGTGTGACCGGGCACCCACCCCGTAGTCTGTTGGATTTTATTGCGGATCACACATCCGTCTGGCGCAGGGGAGTTGAGGCATGAACAACCGAACCGAATGGGCCTTGACTGCGGATTGCCTGTGCGGCGCGGTCAGCGTCACAATCGCTGCCAAACCCGAGTTTATCCACGATTGCAATTGCAGCCTTTGCCGAAAGTCAGGCGGTGCCTGGGGGTACTTTCCAACGGAGGTGGTGAAAACATCGGGCGATACGGTCTCATTCCTGCGCCGCGACAAATGGAACGACGCCGCCGAGCTTCAGTCCTGCGCCCACCGTGGAACCACGACACACTGGACCTTTTCACAGGCCTTCAAGGAACAGAATGAAGCAACGGATCTGATGGGGGTAAACATGAGGATATTCAATCCCGATGACTTGCAGGATGTGGAGCTGCGGTTTCCGGACGGCAGCAGTTGGTCCGGCGAGGGCCCTTTTGCCTACAGGCGAGAGGCGGTGACAATCAACAAGAGCCGTCCATGGTGATGGAAACCCACTGATTCAGGGAGCGCAGATATGAAGAATGCGACACATAAGACCGCTGTCGTCACAGGGGCCTCACGCGGGATCGGGGCAGCCGTTGCCCGGCGTCTTGCAACCGGTGGGTTCAACATTGTTGTGAACTACGCAGGAAGCGCCGATGCGGCCAAAAGCGTTGTTCAGGATATCGCGGCGGCAGGCGGCAGCGCCATTGCAGTGCAAGCGGATGTGTCGGACGCAGCGGCAGTCAGGCAGATGTTCAAGACCGCTGAGGCGGAATTTGGCGGTGTTGACGTGCTCATCAACAATGCAGGTATTATGAAACTGGCCTTGATCGCTGATAGTGATGACGCGCTGTTTGACAGCATAGTCGCGGTGAACCTGAAAGGCGCGTTCAATACAGTGCGTGAGGCGGCCAACCGGCTGCGGGACGGTGGCACGATTGTCAATTTCTCTACAAGTGTTGTTGGGTTAAACCTTGAAACCTACGGGATATATGCCGGTATCAAGGCTGCAATCGAAACCATGACGTCAATTCTGGCCAAGGAATTGCGTGGCCGCTCCATCACAGTAAACGCCGTTGCGCCGGGACCAACGGCAACTGATCTGTTTCTTGATGGAAAATCACAAGAGGCCGTGGACCGGATGGCAAAGACGTCGCCGCTGGAGCGGTTGGGCACACCCGAAGATATCGCAAATGTCGTGGCATTTCTGGCAGGGCCACATGCCCGTTAGGTCAACGGCCAAACCCTGCGTGCCAATGGTGGCATCGTGTAACGAAGGCCGCCTTGCAGGCACTGCACAACAGAGCAATTCGCCGAGTGTGTTTGTCCGCAAGAGTAGCCGCGGCTTGGCCCGAGATGAACTTGCAGCGAAAGACCTTGTCAAAGTCTATCCCGGTCATCGAAGATCACTCTGAAACCCGGATTGCACGCCATCCGTTCATCACAGGAAGTGGCGATGGTCATATGCCTGTTTGATGCGTTTGAAATAGAACTTGCGAGCGTCCAATTTCGGGGTAAACACCGCATCTCAGCCATGACGCAGCCAACACATCCCCCTACTGCCCGTTTGTTTTTATGATCACCAGCCCCGGTTTGACATGCGCCGCTGCGGGGTAGATCGAGTATCGACGGCCAACCAGTTGCAGCGTCATCAACCTGCCGTCACCGCTGTTGGCGAGATGCCCCTTGGCGCGCACGACCTTGGGGTCAAGTGCAAGTTGGTTGGCAAAATTCTCGGCATCGACAGCATCAGCCATTGGCAACGTCTCTGTCACGAGGTGAATGTGATGTGGTGTGTGGTCAGTTCCAGGGGCCTGCTGCGTATCTTGGCGCGACAGAAGGAGAATTGACTGCGTCAGATCGGCACCCTCGCTTTCAATCACGGCGACACCTGGTGCATGCTCTGCAACGATCTGGCGGGCGCGTTGCATCTGGTCTGGTGTTGCCAGATCAACTTTGGTCAGCACCGCAAGGTCGGCTGCCGCGAGCTGCCGCGTCACGGTGTCTGACAGGTAGGGGTTCGCAAGCTGGTCCGACAGAGCCTCTGCATCAGCCAAAAGGACGATGCCCAAAACCTCGATATCATTACCGAAAAGGCTGATCGCGGCCGCAATGTTTCCGGGCAACGCGACACCGGAGGCTTCCAGCAGGATGTGATCGGGCCTTGGTTCCAGATCGCGCATCTGCGCCATCGCCATCATCAGATCATCACCATAGGAACAACACACACACCCACCGGCCAGTGTGATCAGGTCATCACCTTCGGCTTCGATCAGGTCTTCATCTATCGGCAGGCTGCCAAATTCATTGACCATCACCGCGTAGCGTGTCCCGTTGGCATGGCGCAGCAGCTGATTGACAAGGGTCGTTTTGCCGGCACCCAGATAGCCCGCAATGATGGTCAGCAGAAGTGGGCCATCAGACATCGGCAGCCGCGAAAATCTCTCCACCCAGGACGGTGCCCCAGACCCTTGTGCCCTTCAGCCCGTCCACGCCCATGTCCAGCGGATCGTCTTCCAGCACCGCGAAATCAGCGCGTTTACCCGCTTCGATCGATCCGACCTCACCATCAAGGTGCAATGTGTAGGCCGCGCCCAATGTGATCGCGTGGAGCGCCTGATCGAGCGTGATCTTCTCGCGCTCACCCAATATGCGGCCAGAGGCGGTTTTCCGGTTCATCGCACACCAGCCGGTGAAGAGCGGCCCCAATGGGGTGATCGGCGCATCCGAATGGATCGCAAAGGGCACATCAAGACGCGCAGCAGTGCCAGCGGCATTCATACGCTCGGCCCGCTCCGGCCCCACGGTCAGTTCGTAGTGCTGATCCCCCCAATAGTGGTGATGATTGGCAAACAGGTTCACGCAAAGGCCAAGTTCCTTGATCTGTTTGAACTGCGCAGTGTCCGCAAGTTGGCAATGCTGCAAGGTAAATCGGTGATCCGTTGCGGGATGTTTGCGCAATGCCTGCCGCATCGTGTCGATCACCAGTTGTGTGGCTTCATCCCCATTGGTGTGGCAATGCACGAGGATTCCCTTTGCCAAAGCATTTTCCAGAACATAGGCCAGCTGTTCGGGCGCGATGTACCAAAGCCCATTTGGGGCTCCATTGTAA
Source organism: uncultured Tateyamaria sp. (assembly GCF_947497045.1). GTDB lineage: Bacteria > Pseudomonadota > Alphaproteobacteria > Rhodobacterales > Rhodobacteraceae > Tateyamaria. Next base: position 140,392 of record NZ_CANMEU010000010.1, read on the forward strand.
TAACCCGGTGCACGCAGGCGTGCCGAGAACCCCTGGATAGAGCCATCGACCACAATTTTGATCCGTCCCAGACGCAGCTTATCGGTGCTTTTGGGCGCGAGGTCCTCAACATGTTTGATCAGATCTTCCGGGCTGACCCCATGATGAAAGCGCAAGGGGACAATACGGGCCGGGAACGTCTTGTTGCCAGTCACCTTGTGCATCAAGTTGACTGCATCCTCCGGAAGGCGGGCTGCAAGATCCGTTGCGGTTGTCACACCTGCCCGCACGCATAACTTGCCAAAGCGCCACATACCGCCCTCGTCACAGGCAAGCATGTCCCGGTCAAACCCCACATGGATGGACACGGGGCTCATAACATCGGGGCCCTTCAGCTCACCAGTGGGCAGACCGTCGGCCCCCAGCGGCACCCCTTCGTGATTGATACCCGGACGCAGCAGGCCCGCGAGTTCCAGCGCCTTGGTGTTCACGTTCATTATGTGGCCCGAGGCGTGCATGATCCCGATCGGACGCTCTGTCGAAATACTGTCGAGTTGCGCGCGGTTGACGCGTTGGTTGTCGAAATAGATCGGGTCGAGCGACCAAGCGGGAAGCGGCGCAGCCGGGTCATCCATCTTGGCCTCTGCCGCGGCAAGTTTGGCCAGAACCTCGTCCAGAGACGTGCAGCCTGCGTTCATCTCGCCTTCGGGCGACATCCGGTCAAAGAAGCCGACATAGGTATGGGACCACAGCGCCCCTTCCTGAAGATGGCAATGCCCCTCAACAAAGCCGGGCATCAGAACTTTGTCAGCGAAATCAGTGTTTAACTCATAATCGCCCCAGCCTTCGAGATCGGACAGATTGCCCGCACCAAGGATGATGCCATCGCGAATTGCCACATGGGTGGTTTCGGGGTTTTGAGGGTTCATCGTCAGGATATTACGAGCGGCAAAAATCGTTATCATGGCAAAATCCATCGTGTTTCAGGGCGTGACCTCAGACTTAGGAGGTTTTCTTTCTCCCAAAAAGTAGATTTAATTGCCCATATCGACGTATTTTTTGGTGGAAGGCATGCCGGGCAATCTGACACTCAAACAAATGCGGTATGTGGCAACGGCGGGACGACTGGGTTCCATTGCTGCCGCGGCCAAAGAACTGAGCATCTCGCAAAGTTCGATAACGTCAGCCATTGACGTCATCGAAGCCGAACTGGGGTTCGACATCTTTATGCGTGTGCCTGCCAAGGGCTTACAAAAGACCCGGGCCGGAACCGAAACACTGAAGTTGGTGGATAGATTCCTGGCGGACAGCCGTGAATTTGAATCGGAGCTCTACGCGCTCGGTGGTGCGATTACCGGCAGCATCCGGCTTGCCTGTTTTGCCACCGCCGCATCAATATTTCTGCCGTCAGCGATCAAACGCTTTCAGACGGACTATCCCAACGTTCAATTCGAGCTGGTCGAGGGCGACATGGACAGCGTAATCGACTATCTTGATAGTGGTGCTGCGGACATCGCCTTTACCTATGAAGAAGTGACCGGGAACCACCATGCGTTTGATCCAATGGTGGACCTGCCGCATTACGCATTGGTCAACGATCAAGATGCCCTGGCGCGCCGGTCAGAAGTCAGCCTCGCTGATTTGCAGGATCGTCCCATGATCAACCTCAAACTGCACAAGTCGCGTCAGTACTATCCCGACTTATTCAAACGGGCAGGAATTGACGTGCGCATCGCGCACACATCATCCTCTGTTGAAATGATCCGCACCCTTGTCGCGTCGGGGTTTGGATTCTCGATCCTGAACGCACGCCCATTTTCAGACAAGGGCATCAATCGAGGGATCACCGTGTTACCCGTCACTGATTCAATTCCCGTGCGGCGCTTTGGCATTGTGACGCAGGCCCGCCAAACCTTGCCGCGATCGGTATTGAGTTTTATTGAATGTTGCCAAGGACTTCGCGACGAGGGCCTGTTCGAGCAGCTTGCCGTACGGGAAGTGGAAGCCAGCTAGAAACCATGTTTTTTGGTGTATTCAAGCGTATTAAATCTATTTTTCCGAAGGATCGGATCATCCTACGCTCTTTCCAATAATAATCATATCAACGGGAGAAATCTGGATGAAGACACGTGTCCTGACCAAATTGGCAATGGCCGTCGGCGGCGCTGCCATGTTGTGTTCAACCGCAATGGCCGAAGAACCGGTGCGCGGCGGAACACTTGTGACAACCCTGCCGCAAACACCGCGCCACCTGAACCCGGCCGTTCAGTCCGGGATTGTTACCGGCGCGCCCGGTGCGCAGCTCTTTGCGGCCCCTTTGCGCTATGACGAAGACTGGACACCCCAGCCTTATCTCGCGGAAAGCTGGGAATGGTCCGATGATGGCCTGTCGATGACATTGAAGCTGGTGCAAGACGCCCGTTTCCATGACGGAGAGCCGATCACCTCTGAAGATGTCGCCTTCTCGGTTGACACGATCAAGGCGAACCACCCGTTCAAGACGATGTTTGGCGTTGTCGAAACGGTAGAAACGCCAGACGCACATACCGCGGTTCTGAAACTGTCCCAGCCCCACCCGGCGCTTTTGCTGGCGATGTCATCACAACTGATGCCCATCATCCCAAAGCACATCTACGGCGACGGGCAGGATCCCAAGGCGCATCCACGCAATGGTCAGGATGTGGTCGGATCGGGCCCGTTCAAATTTGTTGAATTCACGGCAGATCAGCAGGTTATCCTGGAACGCAACGATGATTTCTTCATTGAGGGACGCCCCTATCTGGACCGGATCGTCTATCGCATCATCAAGGATGCCTCCGCCCGTGCCATTGGGATGGAGAATGGCGAGTTGCACATGACGACCTTCGAAAACACGGTGCGCAATATCAAACGCATGAGTGAGAATGAGAACCTTGTCGCAACCGATGAAGGCTATGCAGCGATTGGTCCGATCAACTGGTTGGCGTTCAATACCGGTTCTGACGGTCCTTTGGCTGACAAGCGGGTGCGTCAAGCGATTGCCTACGCGGTCGACAAGAAGTTCATTCTTGATGCGATCATGCTGGGGCTCAGCCAGGACGCAAAGACCGGCATTCACCCCGGCTCGCCGCTGTATTATCCGGATGTGAACGGCTATGATCTGGATCTCGACAAGGCAAATGCGCTTTTGGACGAGGCTGGCTATCCTGCTGACAGCAGCGGCACACGGTTTTCCTTGACCATTGACCACGGCAACCCGACGACGAAACCACAGGCTGAATTTACCAAGGCATCACTGGCCAAGATCGGCATTGATGTCACTGTAAACTCCTTTGTGGATTTCCCGACCTGGGCCAACAAGATCTCGAACCATGATTTTGATATGACGTGGGATACGGTGTTCAACTGGGGCGACCCGGTGATCGGCGTCCACCGCACCTATGACAGCCAGAACATTAAGGAAGGCGTGATCTGGTCGAACACACAGCAGTATCAGAACGCCGAGATTGATCGGATCATGGACGAGGCCGGTCAGGAGATTGACCCCGAAAAGCGGGCGGCCCTGTACAAGGAATTCCAGGAAATCCTTGCGGAGGACCTGCCTGTATATTGGACCAACACGCTGCCTTACCACACGATCTACAACAACAAGGTGGGCAATCCGCCACTTGGCATCTGGGCGTCCTCGTCGCCTTATGATCTGGTCTTCTTGAAAGAGTAGTCGCCAAACAACTGCTTTGACGTCCCTCCCCCATTGATGGGGGGGGGACATTTTACGGGGTGCTTATGAACATTCTAAAGGTTTTGGCACAACGGCTGTCTTATGCGCTTGCGCTGCTGATCGCTGTTCTTGTGCTGAATTTCACGATGATCAACCTCGCTCCGGGCGATGTCGTGGACACAATTGCTGCCGATATGGGCGGCGCAAGCGCCGAGTTGATGGAACAGATCCGTACCGAATACGGGTTGGACAAACCCATCATCGTGCAGCTTGGCAATTATGTTTGGCGGGTCCTGCAATTCGATCTCGGGCATTCGTACTTTTACAACCGCCCCGTGACCGAGATGATTTTTGAGCGATTGCCCGCAACATTGCTGTTGGTGTTCTCGGCGCAAATCTTTGCGCTGATCCTGGGCATCTTGTTGGGCGTCTTTGCCGCCATTCGCCCAAACGGCATCCTGAGCCATATCGTGACCCTTTTCGCATTGTTCGGATATGCAGCCCCGGTGTTTTGGACCGGGATTCTGCTGCTCATTGCGTTTTCACTGAATATCCCGCTTTTCCCGGTTGCAGGGATGCGAGATGTCACCATAGACGGTGGCTTCTTCCCGCAGGCGCTGTCGGTCGCGCATCACCTTGTCTTGCCAATGCTGTCTCTTGGGTCGATCTTTATCGCGCTTTATTCACGACTGTGCCGCGCATCCATGCTGGAGGTTCTTGGCTCCGACTACATTCGTACCGCCAAGGCCAAAGGGCTGAGCCCGCGCGACGTCACATTGAAGCATGGTTTGAAAAACGCCCTGCCACCGGTTGTCACCCTGGCGGGACTGCAATTCTCTGCCGTGATTTCAGGCGCTGTCCTGGTTGAATCGGTGTTTTCCTGGCCGGGGCTTGGGCAACTTGCGCTTACGTCCATCCTTGCACGCGACACACCGACCATTCTGGGCATCCTGTTTTTCTCGGCGCTTGTCGTGATCATCGGCAACCTTCTGACCGACCTTGCCCTGCGCCTGATTGATCCCCGCATCCGGAAAAGCACATGAGTGAAAACACCGTTATCAAAGCCCGGTCCCCGTTTGCCGAAGCCTTCGGGATGTTCCGCCGCAATCACGCGGCAATGGCCGGGCTGTTCATGCTCTTTTTGATCGGCGGGATCGCGATCTTTGGGCCCATGATCTATCCGGGCAACCCCTTTGATATGGTGTGGGTGCCGTTCACCCCACCGGGCCAGGAAGGTTACCTGCTTGGCACCGATTATCTGGGCCGGGATCTGCTTTCGATGCTCATTCATGGTGCGCGGGTAACACTGACCGTTGGCTTGGCCGCTGCCTTCGTGACGGTCACCATTGGCATCACGGTTGGTGCGCTGGCTGGTTTCTATCGCGGTTGGGTCGAAGAAATCCTGATGCGTCTGACCGAATTTTTTCAGGTCCTCCCGACACTTCTGTTCTCAATGGTCATTGTTGCCCTCTTCGGAGCGTCATTGCTGATGATTACAATCGCAATCGGCCTGGTCAGTTGGCCCGCTGTGGCACGGATCACACGTGCCGAGTTCTTGCGCATCCGGGAACTGGAATATGTGAAAGCCGCGCGCGCAGGTGGCGTGCGGGACAACCGGCTTATCTTTGGTGTGATCCTGCCCAATGCATTACCCCCGATCATCGTGCAGGCGGCCCTGATGGTGGGGTCCGCCATCCTGTTCGAAGCAGGTCTGAGTTTTCTTGGGCTGACCGATCCGAACGTCGCAAGCTGGGGTCAGATCATCGGCTCAAACCGGCAATATATCCTTGATGCAAGCTATACCGTCACGGTTCCGGGCATTGCCATCTTCATCACCGTGCTTGCCGTCAGCCTTGTCGGCGACGGGCTGAACGACGCCCTGAACCCTAAATTGAGAGAGCGCTGACCATGCCGCTATTGTCAGTCGAAGACTTACGGGTCGAACTTGCGACACGCGGCGGGATGGTGCCTGTCGTGGACGCGTTGTCCCTACATGTCGAACCGGGAGAGACGCTCAGTATTGTTGGCGAGTCTGGCAGCGGCAAATCCATGACAGCACTGGCGATCATGGGGCTGTTGCCGCGCATCGGACACATTGCAAAGGGCCGTATCCTTTTCGAAGGTCAGGATCTGACCCAAATGGAAGACAGCGCGCTGCGTGATATCCGCGGCAATCAGATCGGGATGATCTTTCAGGAACCGATGACCTCGCTGAACCCGGTTTACACCGTTGGCGAACAGATCGCGGAAGTGTTGCGCCGCCATCAGGGGTTAAGCCAAACCGACGCATGGTCCCGCGCCATCGAGCTTTTGGATGCGGTGCACATTCCCAATTCCAGGCGCCGCGCTGCAACATATCCACATGAAATGTCAGGGGGACAGCGGCAACGAGTGATGATTGCAATGGCGCTGGCATGTCAGCCCAAGATCCTGATCGCAGACGAACCGACGACCGCGCTTGATGTGACCGTACAGGCCGAGATTTTCGACCTCATGCGTGAGTTGTCGCGCGAGATGCAAACGGCCACGATTCTGATTACCCATGACATGGGCGTTGTTGCCGAAATGGCGGACCGGATTGTTGTCATGCTCAAAGGTGAGAAAGTGGATGGCGGTCGCGTGCACGATCTTCTGCAAAACCCGCAACACAGCTACACCAAATCCCTGATCGCAAGCGTGCCACATCTGACAAGTGAAACACTTGATACCACCGCGCGCACAGACGAACACGATACCCCCTTGCTGCGCGTCAGAGACCTCACCGTGCAATTCCCGGTGAAAAAGGGATTTGGCAAACGCGAGATGTTTACGGCGGTGAACGGAATCAGCTTTGATATCGCCAAGGGCAAGACACTGGCACTGGTCGGTGAAAGTGGATCGGGAAAGACCACCGCAGCCCTCGCCGTGGCCCGCCTCGTCGATGCGCAATCGGGCGAAATCACACTGGACGGCACCGATGTTCTGGCACTGGAGGGTGAAGCGCTCCGTCGGGCGCGCGCGAAAGTGCAGGTCATTTTCCAGGACCCCTATTCCTCACTCAACCCCCGTTTGCGCGCCGGTGCGATTGTCAGTGAGCCATTAGACAATCTGGGAACCTACCCCGTCACAGACCGGCCTGCGCGTGCGGCGGAGCTGTTCGAACAGGTGGGCCTGACGCCCGACCAGATGAACCTTTTCCCGCATCAGTTCTCGGGCGGTCAACGACAGCGTATCGGGATTGCCCGCGCACTTGCCACAAACCCGTCTCTGATCATTTGTGACGAGGCGGTTTCGGCGCTTGATGTGATCATTCAGGCGCAAATCCTCGACCTGCTCAAAGACCTGCAACGTGATCTCGATTTGACATATCTGTTCATCAGCCACGATCTTGGCGTCGTGCAGCAGATGTGTGACGATGTTGCGGTCATGTATATGGGCGACATCGTGGAGCGTGGGACACGAAACGCTGTTTTTGCAGACCCCAAACAGGATTACACCCGTCGCTTGCTTGCTGCGGTCCCCTCTATTGAGCGTGCACAGCACAAGCTGGGCCTTGATCAGCCAATCTGACGGAGCCGGTTTGAAGGCTGGTGTCGCTGTCCAATCAGGTGCCGTTGCCACCAAGACGGTGACCTTTGCAATCAATGCATCTGAGCCCGCCTCGACCCGCCGCCGCGCATCGCATGTTCCAAGCCCAGATGACAAAGTGTTTGCGCATTTTTGCGACATCGAAGAACCGACAAAGATACGCTGTTCCGTCGCTGAGAGAAACAGCATCCTCTAGCAGATGACGAGGTCGAAAACACATAGGGCGTTGAACCGGCATGAAGCACAGTCGGCACACCCATAATGCCTTCAGCTGCCAGACACGGAGTCCACCAGACACTATTCATCGTCAGTCCGGCCGCAGCAGAAAGAGCTGCACTTGCCAAAATGGACACGACGATCACAACCATGAATTCCGAGGACTTAGCCTACCACGAGGCAATGGGTTTTCGAACTCACCAAACGCTGAACGGCAAAATCTGCCAGTGTTTCAACTTGGCTAGATCAGGCGATCAAAGATACAGACGCATCTTTCCTAGACGGCACCGGCAATGAAAGAGTGGGCTCAGTTTCGCATTGTGTGACTGTCTCAGTCTTCTGTTGGGCGCTTTATTGGTGCAGTCTCAAGTGGCATTGGCATCTCGAACTGCCCTGCCACCTCCCGTGCAATCTCCGCAGGCTGTGCTGCCTCGGTTGAGTAGCTCAAACAAGCCGCTCGCGGCACTGGAACAAAGTTGTTTCCGGCGAGATAGCGCGCCAGGCCGTCCACGGTCGATAGTTTACCACGCTTCACCCGGTCGGGTGCCACGACGCGGTGCCTCAAGGTCTGCTCCGAGCAGGACAGATGTACATAGTCTACCTGACCGCCAAACTCCCCTACCGCGCGTTCGTAATCCTCAAGCAGCGGCAGGTCGTCGGGATGGCTATAGGCTGCGGTGGTAATCAGCACCTTCACATCCGCCCGAGCCGCACCGCGCAACGTAGCGACCCGCACATCATGCACCAGATCCCAGAAGCCCGGCGCGCTGAAGCTGAATACGTTGCGTGCCAAATCAATGGTCAGGTGATTATCTACCAATGGCACACCCGTCAGATCAGACAGCGCGCGCGCCACGGTCAGCTTACCCACCGCCGGGGCACCATGAAACAGGATCAATCGCATAATAACCTCTTGGCTTGAACAGTTAGTCGTCACCTCTGTAAAGGCAGCCTGGCGGACCTTCGGGCAACCCGAAGCCCGCCAGGCTGGTCAAAAGGGAAGCCGATGGCGCACCGGCGGTGGGCGTTCAACCTCTGGCGGGAGGCCAACATCTTTCTTCAGGTAGTCTGGCAACTCAACGTGCCCACGCAGAACGGGATGCTCACTGCGGGGGCGTCGCGCCAGAATAAACAACAGCCGCAGCAAGAGGCCACGCGAACGGCTGAGTGGGATATAAAGGGATAAGTTTGGCATTGTTCTCTCCATGGATTATGGAAAGCCGCCACATGAGGAAAACACAAAAAAGGCCGCTCACGAGGCGGCCTTCAGATCGGAAACCTGTCAGACCGCTTTAACGGGCTACTGCGCCTGCTGCGCGATGCATTGAGGTCTGATAATTCAGCATATCTGATCTCTCCTGTATCAGGGTTTCCGATTTCTGACGCTACCAGACGAATAGCTCGTGCTCAACAACCTATAAGTTCATTGGTCAAAAATTGCCGGATCACCGCTCAGGCGGGAGCAGCCGTCGATGCTTGGGTCGCTCCTGGATCCACAAGGAGTCCGGACTTGCAAGACTATTCGCTTCAAAGCTCCGCCGCGCGATCTAGGCGTTGGGGCTGGTAAGAATATAGAAAGCGGCTGCGCCTTTTTAAAGCACGAGCGGATAAGACGGCGCACATACTGCACACGCGACGCAGCAAGGCAAAACGTGTTCGACTACATCGAGATATTCTACAACCCAAAACGCAAACACACCAACAACGGCATGCTTTCGCTAGTTGACTGTAAAATAGCACAGAAGAAAACGGACCAAGCAGGCATCTAGAAAACTTTGAGCATCTCAGTAATCATCCAGAACCGCGCTGAAATAGAACCAGCCCCAGCCCAGAACCTTGATGTAAGTGAAGTCTATCTGCCAAAGTTGGTTGATCGCAGTTGTTTTGTCTTTGAACTCGTTGGCTGCCTTGAGCACGATGAAGGCGGGACTTGTGATCAGGTCGTGCGCGTTCAACACGTGGTAAACTGTAGATTCTGACACGAAGTAGCGTTCCTGATCCGTAAACGTCACTGCCAGCTCGCGCGGTGACAATTCCGTCTCATGCAAACCAGCCTCACTACGCTGCAGATACCCCATATTCATTTGATTGTAAGCGTCCGGTCTGACTACCCTGCCGGAGTTGTCCTAGTGTAAGATACGCGCACGCGGCGGTTCAGGCCGTGCCTGGCCCATGGCCTATTGGAGTTGGACAACAACACCGCCGAACGCGCCATACGCACCATCGCTTTGGGCCGAAAAACTACCTCTTCGTTGGATCACCCGCGGGTGGCCGCGCCGCCGCGTGCACGCTGATTAAGACTGCCAAACTCAACAGGGTTGATACCCAAACCTGGCTCGCCTATACCATCACCCGCATTCCCGATTACAAGATCACCCGCGTGAACGGCTGACTGCCTTGGGCAGGCGGAAAGGTTATCTCATGACTGCTGAACGTCCTGCACTTGGCCTGCGTCAAGCTTCTTTGTCTTTGACTGAATACGACCCCAGATGGGCTGACTTGTTTGCCAAAGAGGCCGCATTAATCGCCCAGGCTCTGCCAGATGTGCCATTTGATATCGACCATATCGGCAGCACCTCAGTACCCGGTCTGGCGGCAAAACCCATCTTGGACATTGCCATGCGCTCAACCCACGAAGAGCAGATTGCGACCGCTCTTACGAAGTTGGGTTACATAGATAGAGGCATTCGAAGCGGGCGGCTGTTTATCCGGCTGAGCGATGGCGACATCAGAACCAACAATTTGCACCTGTACCATCCCGACGATGCCGGTTGCCGCGATCAAATTGCCTTCCGTGACGCGTTACGAAGCGACCCAAAACTCCGGGATCAATACGCACACCTGAAACAGAAGCTTGTCGATGAGCTCGGTGACCAAGGCCGGGAGCTGTATGCAGGGCGAAAAACCGAGTTCGTAAGAGCCGTCATCGACGCCCAGAATAAGTAAGGGCGGTCAGACCGGACGCTTACTTCGATTGGCCTGCGACCGCACTCGGATTTCGGCCAGTCATCCGGTCAACTGTAGCATTTACACAAGAAACACAGTTCGTGTTCACCCAAGGCCCTGCACCATCAACATAATGCGGGTTTACGACGGCAAGTTCGGGAAATTCGTCCGTCATTGGACGTGTGTTGCCATAAACGCCGGCCACAGCACTCCCTGTTCTATTTGTAGCCACCCCCGCCGCAGTTTCCACCACGGTATCGACAGCACGTTTGACTTCATCGCCGCCGCGCCGAATGACCCACCCCAGCACTGCCATCACGGTCTTGTCGCCGGGAATGGCGGCCCCGACGCCCCAGGCAATTCCAGCCTCCACGCCGTATTCCAGTGAGGCCGCCATAAACGCGTTGCAGTTGGCGCGCGCGTTTGTTTGCTGGAACATCCGCCCAAGCTCGGCGATCTGCAGCCCTGACAGGGTGAACTGCGGGGACCCGAAGCCGTCGACCCGGTCATGCTCGGGGTGCGCCAAGATGCGCGATATGGGCGGGGCGCGGGCTGATGAGGTGAGCTGTGCGCTGCGCGTGGATGAGTGTGGAGGCATCGGCGCGAAACTGGCGTCCGAGACGGCCATGGGCACGGCAAGGGCCGTGTTTGGGCCCGGCATCGCCAGCAGAAGTGTCGCGAGGAAGGACAGGATATGAGCGAGGCGGCGCATGGGTTTGTTTAGCGGGAAGCGGGTCGTGGGTTCAACATAGCAGTCTCAAGGTTATCGACAATCCGCGCTTTGGTAAAAGCTATGCCGCCAATTTGAACCACGCCCACGAAGAACTCCAAGATTTGGTGGAGCGCGTGACGATTGAACTAGAGCTGATGAACGTCGCTAAAGAGTTGGAGCGTTGAGCACTAATGCTCCCTCTTTTCGTAACACTGGGGCGGAGCATTAAAGCCGTTCCAAAAAAACCAAAGTCGCCCACACTTCCCACACTTCCCACACTTTAGGAAGTGTGTGAACTTGTCGTAAAGAGCTTCGGTGTCAACCTTCTCTGAGTAACCATCATAATCAACATCTGATATTGTTAGCCATTCATTTGGATTGGGTACCGCACCAACGTCCAACCGTTCACCACACTTGCATTGAAATGAAGGCATTAGATCAATTCCCTATAATCACAATATCGGTGATGTTTGTTGCTCCAGCGCCGTTCACACGCCCAAGCACGTTGCCAAGCTGATCAGCCGTCACAGGTGAATTCGAGAGATCAACGACGATACCGGTCGCTCGATCATTCTTTTTCGCATAAGTTCGAGCGCCCATCCGCACCAAGTTGGACCCACTGGAACGATAAATACATGTGCAGCTGTTTCGCAGCTGCCTTTTACGCCAAAACGGAGCCACAAAATGCGATACAGCGAGATCAACCAAACCCAACTGCTGCAAGACGCGTTCCATTGCTACCGCCGCAATAATTTGGTCATATCCCAACGCAGCTTTTCCCGCCGCATATTGGGCAAACCACCCAGCTACTACTCCAGCATGATCGCCCGTAACCGCAAACCATCACGCCATGTACTGCAAACGCTTTTGTCAGTGACAAAGACGATACTCGCCACGTTCATCGGCAATCCGCATTTTGGCAAGCCTTACGCGGTGAACCTAAACCACGCTTACGAAGAGCTAGAAGCCATTGTCGAACAGGTTTCCGTGCAGCTGGATATCGGTTGCGTGGTCGAGAATTTGGAACGGTGATTAGGTCAGTCCCAAGATCTCAGCTTGATCAAAATAAAAATCAGCAATGTCTGGCAAAGCTTCCAGCACTGGGTCTGGTAAAATATGAAGGCCCATTTTCTTAGCTGCTAACCTTAAATTGAAAGCGCAACCATAGCTCACAATGTGAAGTGCGGCCGATGCCTTCTCATCACCATTTATAACCTCATATATACTGCCAAAATCAGACTTCATGTCTGGGTCTTCGATAAATTTCATCAACTCGGATTTAACGTCATAGTCTCCTTTCAACAATCGTTCGGACAACGCCGTATTTAGAAGTAACGTTTCTTGGATATCGTCATGTCCAGTTACAGACATTGCAGCGGAACGACTTAATCGCACAAGTAGTTCGGCCTGCTCCGTTTCGTCCAGCGTTGCAAACAGCTCACGATCAATCGACAATTTGGCCACCTCTTACAACGATACTGTCAACATTAGGCCGAACGGTTCCTCCTTCAGCTGTAATTCGTATGTTCAGTGTAGGGTAACGTTCGCTAAATTGACGAATAACACCCGGCGTTGCCGTCGAAGTTCCAAGCCCTTGGTAGCAAGTGTTACAAACGCCGCCTGTGTTCGAAATATGCACATTTACAGTTCGACCACTTAGCTGGGCACTGTTCAATCCTGCATCGTCAATCTGACGCGCTAGACCATTGAATATGTCTTCTTCAGCGTGACGAGAAGCAATCGGATTAGGGTTTGGCGATTTGATGGGACGGTTAACGCCGTACAAGTCATCCAAAGTATCTAGTCCTGCTTGACGCCGAAGTGCTGGTGAAAGCCCTTCAAAAGTTTGCCCTTCCAAGCCCGGTATGTCGGTTCTGCCAGCCGCAACTGTATTCGCATCACTCAAGTCGTAGCGAGTACGTATCCCAGCTAAGTCATCAGCATTAGCCACTGTTCTATTTGTAGCATTACAACACTCGGACGCGTGTTTTTGGAAGAAGCCAAAACTTTCCAATGAAGCCAATTGGTTAGCT
>NZ_CANMEU010000011.1 GCF_947497045.1 uncultured Tateyamaria sp.
TGCTTAACTAAGCCCAGATGAGCGACGACTCCTCAAAGTCAAACCGCCATCTGTCTCAAACCATTTGATGACGGACATGATGGCCGCAATCCATCGTAATTTCGGCACCTGCTCTTGAAGCAAGAGAACAGAAAAAAAACCATCGCAAAAATTGGGCTGGTGAAGCCAATTGCGGTGGCAGAAGCCAGTGGAATTACTTGAATGGCCGCGAACATCAACGCGATGCCTCCAAAGCCTGCAATCGTCCGGACCAGATATCGTGAAGGCGATGACATTTGGAAGAGAGACGGACGGGTGAACATGAACGGCAGCATCAGAAGTGCTGCAACGGCGTACCGCGCAAAGGCGGTCTGAAACACCGGGATCGTCTCGATTGTTTCAACGACCACGTCAGCGGCCTGTTGACCCGCAATGCCCTTTGACGGATGTGATTTGAGAGGGTGTGATTTCACCGGTGCGAAGCTTTCTGGCTGTACCTTCCGAAGAGCAAAAATTTCGGGAGCAATATTTGACCCCGAGACCCTAGAATCTGGAATGCTCACACAGGCTGAAGATTTCGAGGCTTACATCAATGGCTTCCATAATCCGCGCCGCCGCCACTCAGCACTGGGCTGGAAAAGCCCCGTCACATTCGAAAGAAAAGTGGCTTAAACGAGCACTTGGAGCGGCACGAAAACGTGACGGGTCCAGTAGATACCCCCTAAGATAACGAGGGCAATGAAGACAGTTTCCGAGATTATCATCACGATGGCTTGAGGTCCGACCTCGAGGACACGGCGCAATGAGGTTCGTAGCCCGACTGCGGCGATGGCCGTCAGCAACGCCCATTGGGATATCTGGCCAAGTGCTGAGCTTAGCCATTCAGGGAGCAATCCAAAGCTGTTGAGTGTTGCAAGAACAAGGAAGCCGATGATGAAGGATGGAACGATCGGAACGCCCGCAGCACCTTTGTCGGTCCTCATGCCCCTGAACATGATTGATAGCAGCAGAATGAAGGGCGCAAGAGTTGCGACCCGAAATAACTTGATCAATGTGGCAGCGTCCCCAGCTTCTTGAGACACCGAAAAACCTGCGCCAACGACCTGCGCAACGTCATGGATTGTCCCGCCGAGGAACACCCCGATCTCGTCGGTGGAAAGCCCAATGGACTGGCCGACAATTGGATAGACGATCATAGCGATGGTGCTGAGGACTGTGACGCTCAGGATGGTAAAGCTGAGGTTCCTGTCGGAGTGTTCGTTTTTTGGAAGGACAGCGGCGATCGCGATTGCTGCTGAGGCCCCGCATATTGCCACCGACCCGCCTGTGAGGAGACCCAAGCGCCATCCGCGACCGAGCAGGTAGGATACAGCTAAACCCAGCAACACCGTCAGGATCACCCCGAGCAGTACAAGGGCGATCATCTCCACCCCAAGGGCGAGCAGAAGCTCAAAACTGATCCGGGCACCAAGTAGTGCGACACCGATCCGCAGGACGGTTGTCGCACACAGCTCAATGCCTGGTGGACATGCCCCTTCCTCGCTCAGGAAGTGCAGTGCGATCCCGAGGAGCAGTGCCATCAACATGGCAGGTACGCCATAATGCTCTGACAGGAACTGCGCCGCCAGAGCGATAATGCCGGCGACGATAATACCGGGCATATGTTTCTGCACTGACGCTATGTGTGATTCCACAACGACCTCCTGACCAGGCTGGATGTGTGAATTCCGTCGCAGCTTGTTTCAAAAACCCCCTGAACGTTTCAGAGGTTTCGTTCGACCATCATCTTCTTGATTTCGGCAATGGCTTTGGCGGGGTTCAGTCCTCTGGGGCACGTCTTCGTGCAGTTCATAATCGTGTGGCACCGATAGAGCCTAAAAGGGTCTTCGAGGAAATTCAGCCGTTCCCCCGTCGCCTCGTCCCGGCTGTCGGATATCCAGCGGTGCGCATTCAGCAGCGTCGCTGGACCCAAATACCGATCTGAATTCCACCAATAGCTGGGACATCCGGTTGAACAGCACGAGCACATGATACATTCATAAAGCCCGTCGAGTTTTTTCCGATCCTCTTCGGATTGAAGCCACTCTTTCTCCGGTGTGGGTGATGTGGTTTGCAGCCAAGGTTTGGTCGCTGCGTGCTGCGCGTAAAAATGAGTCATATCGCACACGAGATCCTTGACGACACTCATATGTGGAAGTGGGTAGATCCTGATCGTGCCTTCGATCTCATCCATGCCTTTGGTGCATGCTGTCCAGTTTGTACCATCGATATTCATGCCGCATGAACCGCAGATGCCTTCCCGACAGGACCGGCGGAATGTAAGCGTTGGATCGATCTCGTTCTTGATCATAATCAAGGCGTCAAGCACCATGGGGCCACATCGATCAGTGTCGATGTAGTACGTATCAAGTCGCGGGGGTGTGTCGTCATCCGGTTGCCAGCGGTAGACTTTGATCTCGCGAATCCCTGTCGCATCCGGTTTGGGCCAAATCTTGCCCGCAACGATGCGGGATCCCTCGGGCAATTTGAGTTGTACCATTGTTACCGCTCTCCCCGGAGTCCAGCCTGTATTGAACGCTAGATCAGTTGATATTTAAAGATATTTTCAAAGTATATCTTCTAGATTTTGTTCTGAGAACTGTCAAACAGAAACATGTGCAATCAAAGATGTAGACAAAATATATCTTATAAAATATCTTTGCCCACATCTGACGACCGGGGGTTTTTGACGTGGAAAATTATCAATCAACTTTTTCTGTAAACCGCTTATGGAGCATTCTTGCCGCGAGCCTCGTGCTTTTCTTTGGTACGCTTCTCTACCTTGGTCACGAGATCTATCAGGTTGCCCCTCAAATCCCCGAAAAGATCCAGACTGAAGGTGGGGCCACGGTATTTACCCGTGCCGATATCCAATACGGGCAAAATGTCTGGCAATCCACCGGCGGTATGCAGCAAGGATCGATCTGGGGCCATGGGGGGTATGTGGCTCCGGATTGGACCGCCGACTGGCTTCAGCGCGAGGCCAACACCTTATTGAAATTGTACGAGGACAAGAACCCGCTCCCAACCTTAAGCGACGACGCCAAGCGTGCGGCCTATCTGGGGATGCTCCGCGCCGAGATGCGAACAAACACTTACGATGAGGTTTCCGGGACGACAAAAGTGAGTGATCGCCGACACGAGGCAATCAAAGAGGTCGGTGAGCACTATAGCCGATTGTTCATGGCCGAGGGGCAGGAATACCTGGATTTGCGCCGCGAATACGCGATGCCCATACACTCAGTGCTGACCGCCGATGAGGCCCATGCGTTAAATGCATTCTTCTTCTGGACGTCCTGGGCTGCATCCACCAATCGCCCGGGTGAGACATATACCTATACCAGCAATTGGCCACATGAACCTTTGATCGAGAACGTGCCGACGGCGGCCAATTTCATGTGGAGCATTGCATCGATTATTCTACTCCTCGCCGGTATTGGTGCCATCGTCTGGTATTATGCCAAACAGTACGACATCTGGCGCGACAATGTTGAGCCGGAAGGTGGGTTTGCTCAGTTCGACTTTATGGATCGAGCGACCGTCACACCCTCGATGCGTGCCACTGCAAAATATTTCTGGCTGGTGACCGCCATGTTTGTTGGGCAGGTATTGCTCGGAATGGTCACGGCCCACTATGCGGTAGAGGGGCAGGGGTTTTATGGTCTGCCATTCGTCGAATATCTGCCCTACTCCGTGACCCGCACCTGGCATACACAGCTTGCAGTGTATTGGATCGCGACGGCCTGGCTCGCGACCGGTCTCTACGTTGCGCCCCTTCTTGCCCGAAAGGACCCGCCTTTTCAGGTGTTAGGTGTCAACATCCTCTTTGTCAGCCTGATCATTATCGTTGGTGGTTCTTTCCTTGGGGAATGGGCCGCGATCCATCGCTTCATCGAGAACATGACGGTGAATTTCTGGTTCGGCCACCAAGGTTATGAATTCGTGGACCTGGGACGTTTCTGGCAGATCTTTCTGGCAGTCGGGTTGTTGCTGTGGGTTTTGCTGATGTTGCGCGCCATGTATCCCGTGCTGACACTTGTCTCAACAAAATGTCAGGCCCTTTCGTCAAGCGCCAACAAGTCCTTGCTTTATCTGATCACCCTTGCGGCGGTTGCAATCGGCACGCTGTATCTGGCTGGCCTGATGTGGGGGCAACATACAAACATCGCCATTGCGAATTATTGGCGCTGGTGGGTTGTGCATCTTTGGGTCGAGGGCGTCTTTGAGGTGTTCGCAACGGCCATGATCTCGATCCTGTTTATCCATATGGGATTGCTGCGAATCCAGACGGCGACCGTCATGGTTCTGTTTGCGACCATTATCTTTCTGAGCGGTGGCGTCCTGGGGACGTTCCATCACCTCTATTTCAGCGGCACCCCGATCTCGGTGATCGCCATCGGGGCCAGTTTTTCTGCGCTGGAGGTCGTGCCGCTCATGGTGGTCGGGTTCGAAGCCTACAACCACGCAAAGTTGGAAGAGGTAGAGAAGTGGGAAGAGAACTATAAATGGCCCTTCATGTTCTTCTCTGCGGTGTTGTTCTGGAACCTCGTGGGAGCAGGGCTTTTCGGTTTCCTCATTAACCCGCCTCTGGCCCTCTTTTACATGCAGGGTATGAACTTGACCGCCAATCATGGCCACGCGGCCTTGTTCGGTGTCTATGGTATGCTTGGTCTTGGGCTCACGCTCTATTGCATGCGCGGTTTGACAGATCTCAGAGACTGGAACCACAAGCTGATCAAGATCAGTTTCTGGTCTCTCAATATTGGCCTTGCGATGATGACGTTCCTGTCCCTTTTGCCACAGGGCATTCTACAAACCTATGCCAGCGTAAAACACAGTTACGCACATGCCCGATCGGCTGAATTCATTCACTCTCCGATAATGGAAGCACTCGTCTGGATGAGGGTCCCTGGCGATATCGTTTTTGGGGTCGGCGTGTTCGCGTTTGCCATCTTTGTCTATCAGGCATTTCGGGGTCGCGCGAACCGACTGGTGTCTGACCTTGAGCAAGAGCAGTCGCCGACTACGCCAATGTGAGACATCGGGTGGGATTCGCCCAAAGTTTGAGTATAACCCAGTCCTTGGGATAGCCGTGTGCAATCTGGTGGTCCGCGAACATCGCTACATTCGGAGAAAGTGAAACCAGTGTCCACATTCCTGTCCTACGGATTCCGGCCCTTCTTTTTCCTGGGCGCAATCTGGGCGGCCGTCGCGATGATGCTTTGGACCTCCATGCTTGCTGGCGTTATTTCAATGCCAATTCGGATGGATCCAGTGTCATGGCATGCACATGAGTTCTTGTTTGGCTATCTCGGAGCGATAATCGCCGGTTTTCTTCTTACAGCCGTACCCAGCTGGACGGGGCGTGCACCCATTGGCGGGCTAAGGCTCGCTTTCCTGATCGTCGTCTGGGCTGTCGGGCGCGGGGCGTTCTCTGTGTCAGACATGTTGTCACCGATCACAGTTGCCACGATTGACCTCCTCTTTCCAATCCTCTTGGCCATCATCATCGCACATGAGATCGTTGCGGCGCGAAATTGGAAAAACCTGATTGTCGTCATTGCGCTCACTGCCTTCGTCGCAGCGAATGGCCTTTTTCACATTGAGGCCGCCCGAGGGGATTACGGGGCCGGTGGGGTTGGACTTCGCTTTGGAGTGGCAGCCGCGTTGATGCAAATCTCGATAATCGGTGGCCGTGTGATCCCGGTGTTCACCCGAAATTGGCTGATGAAAACCGGTCGAACAAACGTCCCGTCAAAGCCGATGGGTTATTTCGATATCCTCGCTCTGGTCGTGACGGCCATCGCATTGATCTTGTGGGTTGTGTTGCCGGATCAGGCTTTGTCCGCCTATGCATTGCTGGCGGCGAGCCTGCTTCAAGCGATACGGCTTTCTAGATGGTCGGGCATTGCAACCTTTTCGAATTCCCTGCTCTTCGTGCTGCATGTCGGATATGCCTTCATACCTCTCGGGGCTGCTCTTGTGGCGTGTTCGATATTGCGGCCAGACCTTTTGAGCACGGCAGCTTCACAGCACATTTGGATGTCGGGGGCGATCGGTTGCATGACGTTGGCCCTGATGACGAGAGCGACACTGGGGCATTCGGGCCGTGAGTTGCGAGCGGACATGGGTACCAATCTGCTCTATCTCAGCGTCATTGGCGCGACAGCTGCCAGATTTTTTGCTGAGCTTACGCCTATGGAACCGTTGGTTATGTACTCCGCAGCTGCCTTGCTTTGGATCACGGCCTATTCAGGGTTTGCCCTCTTGTATTGTCGGATGCTTTTTGGTGATCCGGCGCTTCAGTCCGTGCGGGTGAAATGAGGGAAAAGTGGTCCTAAAATCAGATGTCACTCTGGCATAAAGCTCTTCACGATGTTTGCGCGCTGCGGCTCAACATTGTGCGGTAGGTGGCGGGCGTGCGTCCGGTGACTCGTCGGAAAACGGTTGTCATGTGACTTTGTGAACTAAAGCCCGTCGCGTAGGCGATTTCTGCCAGACTGGTATCGGTCTGAGAAATCATACGTTCCGCCGCTTCGACCCGCCGCTTGATCACATAGTGGCGGATACTGATGCCCATGGCAGACCTGAACATGCGGGCAAAGTGGTGCTGGCTGATATTTACGTGTTGCGAGATGTGATCCAGATGTAGCGGAGCAGAGAGATTTGCGTCGATAAACTCGATACTGCGTTGGATAGAAGGCGACTGAACACTTGTTTCATCGAATGTTGTCTGGCTCAAAATTTGCAACATCCGCACCGCCAGCAAATCGCGGAGGAACGATGTTTCGACATTTTTGACACTGTGGTTGGGCGTTTGAAGATATCCCTTGGTGATCTCCGCAGCGCCCAGCATTGCGACATCCAGTTGGTTCCACATAGCGGTTGTGCAGTCACGCAAGGCTTCTCGGGCCGGGATTATACGAATGGCGTTCAATTCAAAAACGAAACGCACGGAAAGGCCATTGCGCACAGTCGAATAAACATCAGTTGTGCCGCATGGCAGAAAATTGAACGAGTTCGGTATCGTTGTTTGAGGGGCACCCGCACAAGGCGGCTGCGAGAACCTGCCCTTGCTCCCACTAAGATATATGTCCACGAGGTATTGATCAGGCTTCAACTCTAGGTGCTGCGATCCAGGTTGGACGCAACTCAGGCTATAGTGGCGATCGATAATGATCTTATCTTCGAAATTTTTGTTCATGTCCTGCTCCGCCGTCGAACGAAGAAATACTCAACAGCAGTTATGGGGGATTTCGAAAAGCCTCGTGACTTGCATATTCTTGCTCAGGAAGTCGGCTAATCTCCAAAGAAACCGGTTCCCATGGGGCCATTTGTGTAAGTGTTTGCAGTATCTTGGACCTCAACGGATCGTTCAGCCGAGCGGTATGCCCAACTTCTCCGGCGCTTTCAGCTGAAACGGCATGCGCATTTAGGTCCGCACTACCCAAAACAACAAAATTATGCAGCCGCCCGACACACATAGCTATCACCCATCCGTCTTGAGGTTTTGTAGCTTTGACAGGTCGGCATTGATCAGAAACGTCCACTCCATTTGCATCACTCTCCGATGATCGACAGGCCGTACGGTGCCGCATAGCAGCATCACTACCCCAGGGTGTCAGCTTCCGCAAGGCGGGGCAAAAAGCCCAAATAATTAGAAACTTCGTGTAATATTAACATATGCTTACATCTCAATCGCGAAGATCCGCTCATCCTGCTATTGACTATTGGATCGTCAAAATTACCCTTAGGTCAATTTACTAGCGCACTCGCGATACCCTAAGGCCAAGTTTGCTGGCGCACTTGTGAAAAGCGCTCTTTTTGACATGGACACAATATGATCAGTGCGACGGATTCGAACATCGAAATTTTGAAGGTTGTCTTAGGCAAAACCTTCCGGCTCTACGTGCAGACCCACAGCTATCATTGGAACGTTGAAGGCCATCAGTTCTTCAGGCTGCACAAGATTTTCGAAGAGCAATACACCAATTTATGGGAAACTCTCGATGAGCTTGCCGAGAGAATAAGAGCCCTGGGTGCATTTGCTCCGGGATCGGTTGCGGACTTTATGGCTCTTGCTGGCGGGTCGGAAGCCGCGAGTGCCCAGTCTGCTGATGACATGGTCAACAAATTGATAGACGAACACAATGAGCTTGCCGAGATCCTGCGAAATGCTATCCAGATTTCTGAAAATGCCGAAGACGATGTTTCAGCGGGGATATTGACAGATCGGCTGACATGGCACGAAAAGACGATCTGGATGCTCAAAGCGGGCCAAAGTTGAAGATTTCATAAGTTTTACATCTTGCAGCAGTCTGACAGTTGCTCCGTGGGTGTCGCTCGAAAAATGTGCGTCTGTGCAGGGCATCAGATGGAACCACGACCTGTCAAAAGACGATGCGCGCAGCATGCGGTAAACGGCACAAGGCGTGTCATCAGCAAAAATAGCTGTAAACACTTACCGAATCCAATTACCTGCTGGCCAAAGTCGGAGACGACCAAATGTTTGCCCCGGTTTACCATTGCAGTTGCGGTGCTCACCGCTTTAGAGTGTTATGTCGTTGTAGGTCTTGGCAAACCTCATCAGACCCGTACTGATCCCGTAGCGAGCAAATGATGTCGAACACCAAGCTGAAAAATCCGCTGATACTCAGCGAACAGATGTGCTTCTCGCTTTATACGACGTCACGTGCGATTACCAAGAAGTACGCGGAACTTCTTGCTCACCTGAACGTAACTTATCCACAGTATCTGACGCTGCTTGCCTTATGGGAAAATGATGGCATGACCGTGAACGAATTGGCGCAGGCACTGGAGATTGAAGGGGCAACAATGACCCCTCTTGTACAGCGCATGGAAAAGCTGGGTCTCGTCGTTCGTAAACGAAATTCGGATGATGAACGGCGAGTCAATGTCGTGTTGACAGAAAGAGGAGCCAGCTTGCGCGGGAAGGCAGTGTCTATCCCGCCAGCCTTTGGCTGCGCAATCGGTGTAAGTGACGTCGAAGCCCAAGCAATGATCACTGAACTCAAGAAAATACGAGACCGTTTGAAGTGACCTCTGGAAGGGCATGAGGGGGTTCTGAATTCAATCATTTTAGCTAGTGCACTATTGACATGAGTCGCAGTCACAATTTAAAGACTAGTGCACTAGTTAAGTTACCTAAATCAACCTATGGGAGAAAACTATGCGATTCCGAAAGCTTCTTATGTCTACATTCGTCTCTTTGGGGCTAACGCTCACGGGCACCACGACTGCATTGGCCGAGACGCTTGCCGCGAAAACGGTGGTTTTGGTCCATGGGGCATTTGCTGATGGCAGTTCATGGAGCGCGGTTTCACCGCTCTTGCGCGAGGCGGGCCTGAACGTCATTGCCGTCCAGAACCCGTTGGACTCCTTGATGGGCGACGTGGCCTATACCAATCGTGCCATAGACCGTGCCGAAGGCCCGGTTGTTCTGGTTGGTCATTCCTGGGGCGGCATGGTCATCACCGAAGCAGGTGTACACGATAAGGTCCAGTCACTGGTTTATGTCGCCGCCTATGCGCCTGATGTCGGCCAGTCTCTGGGCGAAGCCGCAATGCTTGACGTTTATCCGGCCCCGGGTCTGGGCGCACTTCAGCAGGATGAGGCCGGCTATTTCTATCTACCAGAGGCCGCAGCCGCTGAATTTTTTGCACATGATCTGCCAGCGGATCAGGCTGCATTCATTGCCGCCAGCCAAGGATTGCTGAACAGCAAAGCACTGGAAGAACCAGTGACGCAGGCCGCCTGGAAGGACAAACCATCCTTCTTTGCCATCGCTGGCGATGACAAGATGACGCCAACGCCGCTGCAACGCGAATTTGCCAAGAAGATCGGCGCTACATCTGCCGAGGTTCCCTCAAGCCACGTTGTCATGGTTTCAAACCCGCAGTTTGTCGCGGACCTGATCATTCAAGCGGCCAAGTGATTCAACTTCCAACAGTAAGGAAAATACTATGAAAAATATTCTTATCTCCGGGATTGCGGCCCTCGCGTTTGGCGTCTCCGCTGCAAGTGCAGAAGAGGCGCGGACAGGGGTTTACCCTTCTGGAAACGTGCCCATCGCGCCTTATTCGCCGGGTATCAAAACGGCGAATGGCTTTCTCTACATCTCTGGTCAAATTCCGTATGTGGATGGTGCAATCCCGGCGCATGCCAGTGATGGTGAAAATGATGTTCAGGACCAAACCAAGATCGTGATGGAGAATATCAGTGCCGTGATGGCCGAGGCCGGGTATGACCTGAATGATGCGGTTCGGGCCACTGTCTTTATCACCGACATTTCAGGCTATGGTGCCTTCAATGAGGTGTACGGAACCTACTGGGGCGAGGGCGATTTGCCGCCTGCGCGCGCGGCGGTCGAAGTTGGGGCCTTGCCCGGTGGCAAACCCAACGCGCCAGTGCTGGTTGAAGTTTCCATGATTGCTTACAAGTAACCGCGCACGGTTTTTGTCCAGATCAAGAAGTTACATGAATTGCCAGTCCGAAAGGGCTGGCAATTTTGCTGACAGATCTGCGATAGCTGAGCTTGTGACTTCCTTGCACGACCGTGCAAAGCTCAGTTTTTAATGCAACACGCTTATACCCGCCCAGATATTCGTCTGCCCCTGCGTATAGTCGTGTACCTTCCAGATAAGGCAACGCTGCGGCCGCTTCCAAGTCTGCTGCGTTCAACATATCCGATTTGGATCAACTCGCGTGGGCGCGATCTTTTGTGGTGTTACCAATTGTCCGCGCTACGTTGTCCGCGGCCTCCAGCGCACCTTCGATATAGCCGCCAAACTGAGGGGCGACTTCTGTCCCGGCAAAACGGAGTTGACCATCCCATAAATCGATCATCGCACCAGGCAGTCCATAGGATGGATGCGCATAAAGCGGTTTCTTGTCCGCGTCCGTTGATGTGTAGGGATCAAACGCCCAGTCCTTGATAAACAGCTTGTTGGGATTGGCCGCTTCTTCGCCAAACAACCGGGCAAATTGTGCCAAAACCTGATGGCGCAGGGCCTGTTCATCCCTGCGGTTCTGTGGCGGAACACCGATGAACCCAAACAAGGCATATGGCCCACCTTCGGCAGGTGAAGCATCATGTACTTCGGCCATTGGGCCAAATCGGCTCATCGCGTCCCCTGAAAGCCCTGTTTCCCGCCAGAATGGTCTGTCATAAACGGCGATCGCCTTTGCCTGCCCTGCCATCCAGGTTGCAATACCCTGCATCGCGCGAATTGTCCCCGCAGGCAAAGCGGGTTCAAATGTGATTTCGGCGGCAACTCTTGGAGGAAGCGCCAGCACAACCGTACCTGCTGTCAGCGTGGTGCCATCCGCAAAGGTCGCCGTGATCTCGCCGCTGGTCCTGGACAAGCTGGTCACAGCGGCGTTCAGCCGTTTGTGCGCATCAGGCAGGCGATCTGCCAGCGTTTGGGTAAGATGCGCCAAGCCCCCCTTAAGCCGCCAGGACCCCTCCATGGAAGCGAAACCGCGGCCGCGCTGCACATTCTGCTGCTCGTCCTCAAAGGACAATATGCCGTCGGAAAACTGGTCGAACTTCTCCAGTTTCAGCCGGTCGATCAATGCGGCAATCCGGGGCTGCCCTGGCCAGAACCATGCCGGACCCATGTCGAAATAACCCGTACCAAGCGTTTCCGTCTTGATCCGCCCGCCAAAGCGCTCTCGAGCTTCGACCAGCATGTAGTCGTGGCCTTGCGCTTCAAGTTGTTCAGCCAAAGCCAGGCCAGACAGCCCGCCACCAATGATCAGAGTTTGCATGTCAAAAGCTTTCTGATGCCGGTCGCATATCAATCTCATGCGTCCATGTTGATTGGGGTTGATGTGCCAATTGCCAGTACATTTCTGCGATATCTTCCGGCTTCATCATTTTCGCCGGATCAAGGCTGTGCAGATCGCGCGAACGCTCTGTATCAATGATCCCGTCGAGGATGGTGTGGCACACATGAACACCTGCTGACTGGTATTCTCTTGCCAGTGATTGGGTCAGGCCCCGCAGTGCAAATTTGGCACTGGCAAAGGCAGAAAACCGCGCGCCACCACGCAAGGAAGCAGTTGCGCCGGAGACAATAAAGGTCCCGCCGCCAGCTCGGGTCATTGGCTGCAATGTTGCCTGGGCCAGTAACACGGCTGTTTGTACCATCGATGTCCAGGTTCGGCTGTAATCCTCTACGGTTGTGCCCGTGAACGGGGCAATCACCAGTTCCGCCGTGTTGTGAACAACGACACTTGGTGGACCATGTTTTGTGATGATTTCGGCAATCGTTTTCGGGACGGTTGCGGTATCGGCCAGATCGAGCACATGAAAATCCCCAACGGGCGAGTCCGGGCGCGTACGGCCAAGCCCGACAGGGTGATACCCACCTGCCTCAAAGCGCGTGAGAAGCGACTGACCAAGACCAGCCCCCGCCCCGGCAACAAGTGCCAGTTTCTTGCCAGTACCCATCAGACGGCCGGTGGTCTTGCATATGGCAAGTGACCCGTCTTGACCCAGACCTTTGCACCATCAGCACCTGCAACAGTGGACAATGGTTGACCTTCGGGCAGACGCAACCATGCACCCTTGCCAAGCGTGTCGCCGCTTTCGACAATGGAGCCCTCAATGACCAGCAATTCGATGCCACCCGCGTCGGAATTGGCATAGTTCGCACCCGCGTCGATGTGGCTGTACGTCACCGTTTCGCGGTCGTCTTGATGCAGCACTCCGGTGGCGACACCGTCAACGGGCGCTGGTAGTTCATCGGCCATAGTCCTGTGGAACTGGGTGCGGTCATCCATGTCAAACTGCCAGAGCTTTACAAAGATCGTACACCCCGCGTCAGACCCAGGCGTATGTTGTGATGTCGGGGGGTTGCGTACATAGGTCCCGGCCGGAAAGTCGCCGTGCTCGTCCTGAAAGACACCGTCAAGCACGATGAATTCCTCCCCCCCGGTATGGGTATGGGCCGAAAACTTGCTGTTGGGTGCATAGCGTACAATGGTTGTCGCGCGCGCAACTTCGCCTCCGATCCGGTCCAGCATCCGCCGATCCACGCCGGGCATCGGCGAGGCATTCCACTCAAGCTGATCAGAGTGGACGACCACGCGTTTTTCAAAATCCGCATTCAGTTCCATGTTTCTCCATTCGACTCCATTGGGATCGGAGTTCACGCTCCAACGTTTGGGTTCCATTCGTTCACTGTGTCAGGTTCTGCAAGAAATCGCCCGCCGTAAATCTTCATCAGCCTGTCATCACAGTTATATGATCTCTTGCTCGGTTCCGAACAGACCATCTTGCCCAGAAAGCCTGAGATAGCGTCGGCCCGAAGGACCTGCCCCTGACATCTCTACAGGTGTCGGTTTGATGGTCGAAACCGAATCTTCGCGCCGCTGGTGGATAACGATTTTTCGGCCTAAAACAGCTTTCTTTACGGTTCCGAAAACGGGGCCCCTGACGACCGGCTCATATACCGACGTGTAGATACCGCCGACTCACTGCTTGATGATCTTGCGGTATTTGCCTGGGCTGGTGCCGACAAAGCGCTTGAAGCTGGAAATCATGTGGCTTTGCGATGAGAACCCAACCTCGTAAGCAATTTGTGCGAGTGTTGCATCGCTACGCTCAAGCATCTCGCGCGCTTTGTTGACCCGGTGACGCAATACGAATTTATGAGGCGTCATGCCTGTGTCAATTTTGAACATCCGAGAGAAATGGAAGACGCTGACACCCGCAATTTCAGCCAGTGTTGCCAGCGATAGCTCTTCATCTGTGTGCTCGTCGATATACTCCAGAATCTGCGCGACCCTGAATTTGCCCAACCCGACGCGGACAGCTTCTTGGGTTGATCCTCTGAAATTCAGGATCTCACACACGAGTAAAGACGCCAGCGCCTCCGCGCGCATCCGCCCACCAAGACCTTCGGAGCCCAAAAAATCATTGATCAGTGCAGAATATTGCGGGCTGCGTTCCAGGCGGGGATGGAAGTCGATGGGTTCAAAAAGCGGCTTTGACACTCCAAGCTCGGTTTCACAACGCTGCCGAAGACCATCATCAAAAACAAGGTAGAGGTAGCCACCGGATTTCTCCGACGATGTTGATTGCCAAATACCTTTCGGTATGTAGGAAAAATCGCCAGCCTTAACATGTGCCCGTTGCATCTTGCGGCCACCAAGTGCGGCGTCAGCGACGAAAGAATTTTGATGAAGTGCCATGATGCTGAAAGGCATTACCGCCTCAGTCTCGAGGTTCTCAACCGGCGCGGCATACCCAAATGTGAGATCTCCGTATCCGATGGCTTTGCCATTTCGGGGCCAGGCGGCTTGTCTTCCAGTTCGCATTTGCTTACTCCAAAGTCCGCATCGGGCTGCCTGCGTGGCACCCTGCGTTGATCGCATGGGCAAATCGTTAACTAGTCACAGATCCTGCTAAGTCTAACAAATACACTACCACCGCACCAGAAAACCGCAAGTTTCTGAAACTATTTCCGCTTGCAGTCAGCGATAGAGATGTCGGAACTATGCGTGCCCCTGAGCGGCTTCGGGTAAGGTCAGATAGGTAAACAATGATCCATAACTATTCAGCACAGTCAGTCCTTGTGACCGGGTTATCCCATCGTGCCTAACCTGTCCTGACGTGCGTTAAGCAATTTTCAAAAAAATGTGAACCTTCAACAAAGGCAACCTGAGCGGAAACAAAAACCCCTTAGATTCCAGAATTTTGGCAAGATTCTGAGATACGCGCCGCCTGTATGCGACGACCATATGACGTGAAGGAAGGCAACATGAGGAAGCCTTGCACCCCCATTTAAACAGGCGGTAATCAACCCCGTCACACAACTTTCCAACAGCCCAACAAGATGAGCGTTTGCCAACCAATGGAAGCGAGTTAAAGGATGCCGAAGCGATTTGTACCGCCAAACGACGACGTCTGCGAAGTATTGCAGCAACGCTTGTTTGATCTCATCGACTTGGCCAGTCATGCCAAACAGATCCATTGGACCGTGCAGGGTCGGGAATTTCTGGCTTTGCACGAGTTTTTCGACGAAGTGCATGCTGACCTGTCCGACTGTGCGGACCATGTGGCCGAAAGAATTGCGGCTTTGGGCGGGCATGTGAGGGGTACAGCCAAGGCAGTTGCGAAAGGGTCTCACCTGCCCGACTATCCTTTGGATATTGCTGCCGCGCAAAAGCACATCAACGCCTTTTCAAGTTCGATCTTCCAACTGAAAATGCTTGTTCGCGGCAACGTCAAAACGGTTACCGAATTGAAAGACTACAGCAGCGCGGATCTCCTGAATCAGCTGTCCAGAAAGATTGATGAAATTTCTTGGATGGTTGGTGCGCAAATGGAACCAAAGACCAACTAGACGCTCTGGCAACGTCCCAACCAATCTGCCTTGATGAAGTGTTTACGACTATCACTCTCACGAGTGTGCGGCGTATCTATTATCGGGCTTAGGCAGCCACAGTTAGGGCATGACTGAGGCCATGCTTGGCCGTGCTACCGGGCCACGACCTAGGTTTACGGATTGGGTATCGTGGTTGCAAAATGAGCTGCGTCAGTCGTTGGAGAATGCAGTCTCGATCTGGGACGTCCTTTCGAGCGTTCTGCTTACGGGACACTTGTCAGCGATCGCCAATAACTTGTTCCTCAGCTCATCCGAAACATCCCCCTCAATCGAAATCAACCGTTCGAAACGGTCAATGTATCCGATTGATTTTTTCTCGGAAGTCGCAGCCGTGGTCATGTCATCCAGGTGCACCTTCTCGTGTGTCACGCCCACGCTTATGCGACCCAGGTCCAACGACTTATGAGCGGCGTACACTCGTAAGGTCATTGCTGTGCATGTTGCCACGGCCGAGGCCAGAAAATCATAGGGCGACAGACCTGTATCAAGACCACCGTAGCTCACGGGTTCGTCCGCCATAACGCGATGATTGCCGCAGGATACAATCTGTTGAAACTTTCCCCCTGTGGTTTCTGTTGCACGCGCGGTTTCCGGCATGCCACTGGACGAAAGCGTATCATTCGGAGAGTGCATCGCCACAGCGAGGTCCGCAGGCTGCTTTGGTTGCGCGTCTTCTGTCATCTGTCTATCCAATCTTCCGGTTTAAGGTGTTTGGCCTTTGATCATTTGACCACTCTATCAAGGCTGGGTGGTGCAGGGCCCTTTCGATCCGGGGTTTCGACTGCTTCCTCCGGCCGATGAGGGCCAGAGGAAGCAAATCACCGTTAAACCTCTCCTGCGCAGTACTTATTCCGCGTCGAGGATCTGGTAGAACTTGGTGAACACCATGTCCGCTGACGCATTATCAATGTGGCATTGGGCACATGCTGCTGTAGGGGCAGCGGCAGCCGTTTCAGCATATGGTGGGGCATGGTGTCCGAAGTTGAAGTAACCCCAATTTTTGCTGTCGCTGAAGCGCGTGGAATCCTTTACCGCGATGTCGATGCCATTATAGGGTCCGGGGAAGTAACCCCGCCCGGACACTTCATAGCTTGATCCATCATCTTCATCGCTGCTCAGCGTCAGTTGCAGTTCTTTGAGAAGGATTGTGCCTTCTGGAAACACTTTGGTTTCCTGATAGATTTTGAAGACTTCGGGATGCATGTAAACGTTATGGTATTCGGGGAAACCAGCTGCTCCGCCATTAAGTGCATTTGGCGTAAGTGGCGAACCCAGATATACCCATTCTCGATAGCCGGTCGGCAGCTGTAGTTCGCCATCAGCAGTCCAGACGGGTTTCCAATCGGCCTCCTGTTGGGCGTTGGCTGGCTGCAGCTGACCATAGCCACCGACCAGAATGGCGGTTGTTGCAAGCACAGCTGTCAGTATCATCGGGGTTTTCATATCGAGTTTCCTTTTCGGCGTTGGGGTCTGCAAGTTCCACTCGTGGCTTGTCGTCCTGGCAGCCGACAATCGATTCACAAACCGTGGTAAACACTGTTAACCTCGATAAGCGTGGGGTCGTTCGGGCTACCGGGATACCAAGATTTTGCAAGGGTGGCAGAATGCTGCGATCCATTGAAGCGCCCAAAATCGGCTTATCAAGCAGCATTTTGGCAGAGATCATCAAGCTTTCGGCGCACCACGTAGCCACCCTATTCTCTTTGAAGCTGCAAGTGGTGACGCCACATAGTCGGCTTCGAACTAGGCTGAATTACGCTCAACTCAGGGTCGCTCCCGTAGAGGAAAGGCAAGAATTTGCGATCTGGAACAGCTTTCTGAAATCACAGCCGCGTTCCAAGGCTCATCCTGTCAAACAGATCCGAAACAAAGGAACGAGACCATGGAAAAGACGACTGGACAGTGTGGATGTGATGTCAGCCCTGAAAAGATTGATCAGTCGCGGCGTCGTTTGCTGGCAAATAGCGGTGTTACGCTTGCTGCGGCTACGGCTGCTGTGAGTACGACTATGGTTGGCAGCGCCAATGCGTCAACGGATGAAGCGGCGGCCCACTATGCGGACCCGGAGAACCCGGGATTGCCTGACGTCGACATGGAGATCGAGACAGGGCGAACCGCCTTGGTCATCGTTGATCCGCAAGTTGATTTCTTGTCGGAAGAAGGGGTGACGTGGGGCGTTGTCGGAGAGAGCGTCACGGAACAACAGACGGTCGACAATATCGAGAAGCTCTTTGCTGCTGCCAAAGCAGTCGATATGCCTGTCTTCATTTCCCCCCACTATTACTACCCGCATGACCACAAGTGGAAATTCGAAGGTAGGTTGGAAAAGACCATGCACGCGATCAAGATGTTTGATCGGGAGAGTGCACTTAACGTCGACAACTTCGATGGATCCGGGGCGGATTGGATGCCTCAGTACAAACAGTATATCAATGACGGCAAGACGGTGATCTGTTCCCCTCACAAGATATATGGACCAGCGCAGAACGACCTGAACTTGCAGATGCGCAAGCAGGGCATCGACAAGGTTATCCTGGGTGGCATGTCAGCCAACCTATGTGTTCAGGCACATCTCTACGAGATGCTCGAACTTGGGTATGAAGTTGCAGTCGTTCGCGATGCTACTGCCGGTGCGAAAGTACCGGAAGGCGACGGCTATTTGGCTGCTTTGATCAACTATCGCATGGTTGCCAATGGTGTTTGGTGGACCGAGGACGCCGTCACTCGCATCAAAGCGTCTGCCTAGCATCCGTCTCCTCTGCACAAATGAATCTCAATTCAGAAGGTCTTAACCCAATGACTTCCACTAAGTCTCTCCCCCTTGGTTCGGAAGAGCGCGCCGCGGGGAATGGTCTCATTTCCCGGCGCTGGCTGCTTCGTACAGGTCTACCTGCTGTAGGCGCTTTGGGTTTGTCTTCCGAAATGAGTCGAGCAGAGGAGTTGAGAGTTCCTGACTGGAGCTCTACGCCCGGCCTTGATTTGACCAGCTACGGTCAACCGTCGCCTTTTGAAAACGAAGTGGTGCGTCCCACACTGCCTTTGTTTCCTGAAGGTATCGGAGATGGGTCGGGCGTCTCATTCACACCCCTGGAAAAGCTTGCAGGGACGATAACCCCCAACGGTCTCTTCTTTGAGCGTCATCATAGTGGCATCCCTGAGATTGCCCCGGAAGAACACCGGCTCGCCATTCATGGTCTTGTTGAACGCCCGCTTGTGTTCACTGTTGAGGCCCTGTTGCGCTACCCGATGGTGACGCGGACTTGTTTCATTGAATGCGCTGGCAACAGTCTGTTCAACAGTATGGACGAGCCGCAACAGCGGACGGCCGGGGAAATCCACGGGCTCATTGGCAACGCCGAATGGACGGGTGTTTCCTTGGCCCATTTGCTGAACGAAGCCGGTGTCTCACCTTCGGCCAAGTGGTTGGTGGCTGAAGGCGGTGATGCCGCCAAGATGAGCCGTTCCATCCCGATTGAGAAGGTTATTGATGGCGATGCGTTCATCGCATTGTATCAAAACGGTGAGCGTATTCGCCCCGAGCAAGGCTATCCGATGCGGCTTGTCTTGCCGGGATGGCAGGGCAGTATGAACGTCAAATGGCTTCGGCGCATCAAGGTCGTATCGGCACCCGTTCACACAAAGGATGAAACATCCAAATACACATTGCTGCAAAAGGATGGAAAGTCGCGCCAGTTCACATACGAGATGGGTGTAAAGTCTGTCATCACGTCACCGTCACCGGGTAGAGAGCCGGGCGCTCAGGGGCTGTACCAAATCAGTGGTCTCGCCTGGTCCGGTGCGGGGCGGGTCACCAAAGTTGAAGTATCTGCCGATGGCGGCAGTTCCTGGGCCGAGGCGCTGATCCCGGACCAAACACCTGCGCGTGCCTTGACGCGTTTTCAGTTGCCATGGGTCTGGCAGGGTCAATCGGCCACCTTGATGAGCCGCGCCACCGACGAAACCGGTGCCGTGCAACCAACGCGGGAGGCTTGGTACGAACCCTACGCCCCCAACCAGTTGTTTCATCAAAACGCTATCCAAGCTTGGGCCGTGTCCAGCAGCGGAGGTATCTCCAATGTCTATGTCTAAGCTCGGCCTGATGGCGCTATGGACCGCAACGACGTTTACTCTGGCGATCTCAGGGAATGCCCAAGATCTTGGGCAGGTCGTAAGCGAAAGTGACCTTGCGAAATGGGATATTTCGATTGGCCCGGATGGTGTTGGTTTGCCCGCTGGCAGCGGTTCTGCCGCCGAAGGCGAAACCGTATGGCTGGAACAATGTTCGGCCTGCCATGGTGAAAAAGGAAAGGGCGGACCAGCCGGGGATCTCGTCGGTGGGATCGGTACGCTTACGCGGCCCGACCACGTCAAGACCGTGGGCAGTTTCTGGCCATATTCAACCACTCTCTATGATTATGTACGTCGGGCGATGCCCTATTACGCGCCCGGCAGTCTTGCCGATGACGAGGTTTACGCAGTCGTCGCTTACCTCCTCAGCCAGAACGAGATTATCAGCGATAGTGCAGTGATGGATGCGACTAGTTTGCCTGAGGTCGAAATGCCCAATGCGGACGGGTTCATTTCATACTGGCCGTCGCCTGAAACAGAGAACTAGGAAATAAAGGAACATAAAATGCACGAACATATTAGCTATATCTTGGGTGGTTCTTCAGGCATGGGCTTTGCGACTGCGAAGCAACTTGTCGAGGATGGCCACACAGTTGTCCTGTTCTCTCAAGGGGCCGACCGTTTGAACGAGGCGGTTGCTGAGCTTAATGCGATCAGGGCCGGGTCGGCAGAGTCAATTCAAGTAAACTTGCGAGATGCCGACTCCGTCAAAGACGTCATTGGAAAAATCGACGCCGAGTCGCGCCATATCAACCATCTTGTCAATGCAGCAGGGGTTTTCGCGCCGAAACCGTTCATCGACACCGATGCGGAGGACTATGACAAATACATGGAGCTCAACCGCTCGACGTATTTCTTCACCCAGGCCGTGGTCCGAAATATGATGAAGAATGAAGGTGGTTCGATTGTGAACATCGGATCCATGTGGGCACATCAAGCGGTCAAAGCGACGCCTTCCGCCGCCTATTCGATGGCCAAAGCAGGTATTCATTCGCTGACACAGCACCTGGCAATGGAATTGGGCGAACACAATATCCGGGTCAACGCGATTGCACCCGCGGTGGTTATTACACCGATTTATGGCGCTTTCATTGAGCCCGACAAGATCAAGGAAACATTGACGGATGGGTTTGGTGCGTTTCACCCCATTGGCCGTGTCGGTCATGTCGAGGATGTCGCCAACCATGCGGTCTTTTTGTTGTCGGACAAATCCAGCTGGACAACAGGTGCCGTTCACAACGTCGATGGTGGCGTGATGGCCGGACGGAATTGAGCCGTGCTCTCTGAAAACAGGACGTTCGGAAAGATGGCGTTCCCCTCTTTTTCTACGACCGTTTCATGCCTGTTCGCCGGAGCCGTCTGCCTGCTCTCGGGCGGGCAGGCCATGGCGGGTGATGGCAACATCGCGGACTCTGCTTTGCCGGCTGAACAAAAGGAGTTTCTGCCGGCCTTTCCCGGTGATGATACCATCACCTTTGCCACGGCATATGGTGATCGTAACGGGCATGCGCACGGCACGTTTGGACGTTTCCCTGCTAACTTTGAAACACCGCCACACATCCATTCGCATGCCTACCGCGCAGTTGTCCTGTCGGGTGAAATGACCAATCCGTTTGCGGGAGAGGAAAACCCACCTGTACTCAAACCAGGCGCGTATTGGTCGGTGGCGGCTGGCAGCGTCCATACAACCGCCTGCGTCTCTGACACCCCGTGCGAGTTTTTCATGTATTCTGATGAAGGGTTTGATTTCAAAGCCAGCGAGTAAATTCATGCTTCGGTTACGCATAGGAGCCTGCTTTGCTGTTGTTGGCCATGTTCGGTGGGTCTCTGGCGCATTTATGTGCCGGGAAAACTCTCGGGCCGGACAACTATCACCCCTTCACTCTCCTGTTCGAAAGGAACATTCAATGAACCTACGGAAACGCTTGCTGCTTGTTTTGATTGCGGCACTGTCTTTGTCGGCAAATACGTCCACTGCTGCCGACGTGCAGTACGGATATGAAACTGTCGATGGTGTAAATATTTTCTACCGCGAAGCCGGTAAGGACAACCCATCCTCCATCGTCCTGCTGCACGGGTTCCCCAGTTCATCCCATCAATACCGCAATCTCATTCGGGACTTGGGTGACGAGTTTCACGTCCTTGCCATGGACTATCCGGGCTTCGGTGCGAGCGATTTTCCTGATCCGGCGGAGTATGAGTATTCATTTGATAATATTTCAGACACCGTCAATCAGTTCTTGGAGCAACGCGAGATTTCCTCCTATGCCATGTACCTCCAGGATTATGGGGCACCCATTGGACTGCGGATTGCCACCCGACACCCTGAGCGGGTCAATGCCCTGATCTTCCAAAACGGCAACTTCTACGAGGAGGGCCTGAACAAGGAGGCATGGGCACCCATTATGAAGCTGTGGGAAGGCCGCGATGCAGAGCTGGAGAAGGTCATAGCGAGCAATGTTTTTAGCCTGGAGGGTCTGCGCTGGCAGTATACCCACGGCACCCGTAACCCCGACGGAATCCTGCCGGACAACTGGTTGTTGGATTTCCAGTCCCTGTCACGCCCGGGTCAGCACGCCGTCCAGCTTGATCTGTTCTATGACTATCGCAACAATGTCGCGCTGTATCCTGAATGGCAGCAGTACCTTAAGGATAACCAACCTCCGAGCCTGGTTGTCTGGGCCAAGAACGACGCCTTTTTCCCGACACCGGGTGCCGAAGGTATAAAACGTGACGCTAACGACGTGGATTACCATATCCTTGATACTGGCCATTTCGCCCTTGAAGAAGATGGTCCGCTGATCGCGTCGAAAATTCGCGCGTTTATGACCGCACGAGACCTCAAGTAGCGAAAAGAAACGAACGTACCCCCGTAAACCGCAGACGTTTCCGGGGGTGATGGAAGATATCGGCAGAGGTTTGGAAGATATTCAAATGACCAAGGTTTATCTCGTTCCCGGCAAACGGACACCGTTTGTCAAGGCAGGATCGCAGTTTGCCAAACTCGATTCCATTTCGTTGTCGACCCCTGTGATCAAGGCGATGGCCGCGCAGACCCGGCCCGATTTCGTAAGCTGGGGGCAGGTCATTCCAAGTCCCTCAATATCCAACCTGTCCAGAGAGTTGTCGCTTGGGGCGGGCCTTGATCCATCCATTCCCGCGTTTTCGACCGTCCTTGCCTGTTCCACCAGCATGATGGGTGCAATTCAGGCTGCCGGGATGGTTGGTCGGGGTGGCACACATTTGGGCATGGTTGGTGGTGTTGAGGTAATGAGCCGAGTGCCTATCGCG
Source organism: uncultured Tateyamaria sp. (assembly GCF_947497045.1). Taxonomy (GTDB): domain Bacteria; phylum Pseudomonadota; class Alphaproteobacteria; order Rhodobacterales; family Rhodobacteraceae; genus Tateyamaria. Next base: position 22,854 of record NZ_CANMEU010000011.1, read on the forward strand.
CTCAAGTCGGACATCGCGCAGATGATCGCAGGTCTGGCAATGAAGAACCCTGCGGAGGCCATCACTGCGATGCAATCCCTGACCGCAGACAGCTTTGATTTACCCATCAAAGGATGGGCCAATCGAATATCGGGCCGATCTATGGGTGAACATACCGAAGACACTGCGAAGCTGTTTGAGATCCCGCGCGATCAGCAAGACGAGATTGCGTTTAACAGCCACAAACGTGCAACTGACGCCCAAAACTCGGGGTTCTTTGATGACCTCATTGTTCCTGTCGATGACGTGAAATCCGATACGATCCCACGGGCTGATTCAACACAGGAAAAGCTGGCGACGCTCAAGCCTGTTTTCGACCGTTCCGACGCGGGCACCCTCACCGCCGGAAACTCCTCTCCGCTGACAGATGGGGCTGGTGCAGTCTGGGTGTGCGATGAGGTCGGGCTGGCGACTTTGGGCCGTCAGGACGGCATCGAATTGGTTGATTGGCAGATTGAAGCGATGGACTACACCGATGAAGGGATTCTCATGGCGCCTGCACGCGCGATCCCGAAGCTGCTGGCGCGACATGGGTTGCGACTGGACGATATCGCGCTTTGGGAAATCCATGAAGCGTTTGCGGCTCAGGTTCTGGCAAACATCAAGATGATTTCGGACTCCAGTTACCGCCGTGCGAAAGCGGGTGTGACGGACGATCTGGGACCATTTCCAATGGACCGCCTTAACCCGAACGGTGGAAGTCTTGCGATTGGACATCCATTTGGGGCAACGGGTGCCCGGATTATGAGCCAGGCATGCAAGGAACTCACCGGGTACGCATCAGGAAGCCTCGGCGTCGTATCGATATGTGCAGACGGAGGTCAGGGGACGGTCCTCTTGCTGCGACGACCCTAGGGGCCGGATCATCTTTACCAAGTCCTGCAAAGGACAAGATCGGCAAGGCAATCCTATATCGCCGCGCTGCGTGCTCTGCGCTCCCCATTCGGGGTTGGGCATGACCTGTTCCCCGGGCTGAGATTGACTTTTTCCAAGCGTGGCACCGGGGTTCTGAAAGCAGGCTGATCAAAGAAATACCTTTGATGAATCTTAATGCTTGCGCAGGGTGTTGTAAAAGAAATATAATATATAGATCATATTTAGAGGGTGATTTGGTGCTCCTCACGCTTCAAGCAGGGTAGACAGTTAGATCCCAGTGTATCTGGCCCTGAGGGGGACCGTTTGTTCACAGTCGTAAAGTTCAATGAGATGACCCGCAATCATCTGATGAAGGTGGCCCACGCGCTTGGCGTCAATGAATTCATCGCCAAGGTTTGCGGTCGATCAGGGGGTCTCGGACTCGCAAGATCTCCGAAGGATATCAACATCGAAGCGGATATCTACCTTGTCGAACATCAACCATCTTTGGCCGAATATCTGACCGAAGAGGTCGATGCGAAGCCAATCGCAGAGCCCCGCCGTGCACTCAGGAAATCCGTTGACGTGTTCCTTGGCGCGCGCGGCCAATATGCGTTGGTGTCACCAGTTGATGTCGGTCATGCCTTGAGGTGCCACATGTTTGAAGGGAATCCGGTATGACAAATCAGTTGCGGACTGCGCGCGAGCGACGAAAGCAGATACAGAAGAACGCTGATGCACTGGGTATTGATGACGCCTATATCTCCACACTGGTAGAGACGTTCTATGAAAGAATACGGGCGGACGAGCGGATCAGCCATATCTTTGCAAGCAAGATCGGTGACGACTGGGAGCCGCACCTCACGAAGATGAAGGATTTTTGGTGTTCCGTGGCCTTCAATGCCGGACGGTATTCAGGCAAGCCCGTGCCGAAACATCAAGCCTTGATCGAGACCCGCCCTGAGCATTTTGAAGTTTGGCTTTCGCTGTTCGAACAGACTTTGAAGGATACTGCGCCGACCCCCGAGGCGATCCCCTATCTGATGGAGCGCGCCGAACGGATCGCTTCGAGCCTGCAAATGGCGATGTTCGGCATGCCGGGCCTGCCGGGAAGCAGATGGTAGCATGACACCAGTCGTATCACGAGGGTTATCGGGACTCTGGGCGGGTGTTGTCATCGGCGGTTCCTTGATCGCCGCGCCTGCGAAATTTCAGGTCACAACCCTTTCAACGCCTCAGCTTCTCGAAGTCGGGCGCGCTCAATTCCATTGGGTTGGTATCGCGGAGGCCGCTCTCTGCGCCGCCCTTCTCATCTCGGTGTTTCTGAGTGAGCGGTCGCGGTTCATCTTTTTGTGGATCCCGGTCGCACTGTTTGCCATTCAGCGCCTTTATCTGATGCCGCTGCTGGATGCGCGAACACTGGAAATAATCGCCGGTTCCGATGTGGCCGAGAGTTCGATACATATCGTGTTCATAGTGTTAGAAATTACGAAGGTGATCCTCCTCTGCGGCTTCGCGGTGGGAGGACTGGAATATAGAAGGTCTGAACATGCCAGCCATACGTAGCCTGCCAGATGGTGTAGAGAAGTACGCCGAGTCCCCTCTCTTTGCGGCCGGAAAGGTTCCGGAGAGCCTGCAAAAGTCGCACAGTACAAAAGAAGGGACTTATGCGCGCCTTATCGTCACGGCGGGTCAGGTCCAGTATTTTCTTGTTGGCGAAAGCACGCCAGTTGCTACACTTGATGTAGGCGACACGTTTATCATCCTGCCTGCGGAAGAACACTTCGTACAGGTGACCGACGATGCAGAGTTCTATCTGGAATTCTGTAGATAAAGTGGCCTCTGATATATGATACCGCGACCGTTCCGAACGATCTGACACTGTAAACGCAAAGGACATTCTGATGATATCGCAATTGACGCGTGATGAACGCTCCTCCGCCATGATCCTCTGCGCGCTTTTGACACTTTTCGGATTGGCACTCGGCATCGTGGGACGGGATGACGTTCTGGGGTGGCACGGCGCCCTCCTCGCTTTTGCCGGACTGGCGCTGCTGTTTGTCGTCATGCGTGGCTATTATGATCCCAACCCGGATCCGGATCGGATCACCAAATACTACGATGATCCGACGAAGGTTGGGGTTATCGTCTCCATGATGTGGCTGGTCTTTGCCACGTTTGTCGGTGACTGGGTTGCCTGGCTTCTCGTCTATCCCGAACTGACCTTTGATGCCGGATGGTCGAGCTTTGGACGTCTGCGCCCGGTTCACACAACAGGTGTCATTTTTGGTTTTGGGGGCAACGCGCTCATCGCGACCTCGTTCCACGTCCTTCAGCGCACGTCACGTGCCCGCCTGGCCGGCAACCTGTCTCCCTGGGTTGTTCTTATCGGGTTCAACCTTTTCTGCCTTATGGCGGTCACGGGCTACATGCTCGGGATCACCGCGTCCAAGGAATATGCCGAGCCAGAATGGTATGCAGATATCTTCCTCGTGGTGGTCTGGGTCACTTACTTTGCCCTTTATATCCGGACCCTGGCGCGTCGACAGGAGCCCCACATCTACGTTGCCAACTGGTATTTCCTGGCCTTCATCCTCGTGGTTGCGATCTTGCACATCGTCAATAACCTGGCCGTGCCCGTGTCGCTGGCGCATGCCAAGAGTTATTCCCTTTTCTCGGGTGTTCAGGATGCAATGACGCAATGGTGGTACGGCCATAACGCGGTTGCCTTCTTTCTGACGTCCGGGTTTCTGGGGATGCTCTATTACTATTTGCCCCGACGTGCCGGACGACCGATTTTCTCATACCGGATGTCGATCATCAGCTTTTGGGGAATTACCTTCCTCTATATGTGGGCAGGTTCGCACCATTTGCATTACACGGCATTGCCACATTGGGTTCAAACCCTCGGGATGACTTTCTCCATCGTGCTTGTCGTCCCGTCCTGGGCCTCGGCGGGCAATGCTTTGCTCACTTTGAATGGTGCATGGGAAAAAGTACGCGACGACGCGACCTTGCGGTTCATGTTCGTTGCGGCGGTCTTTTATGGGCTGTCGACGTTTGAGGGGTCTTTCATGGCCATTCGACCCGTCAACTCGCTCTCGCATTATACCGATTGGACCGTGGGCCACGTGCATGCGGGCGCGCTTGGTTGGGTCGCAATGATTACCTTTGGTGCATTCTACACGCTCGTACCGATGCTGTGGAACCGGGAGCGGATGTATTCAAGCCGTTTGATCGAAGCGCACTTCTGGCTCGCGCTGTCGGGGACAGTGATCTACGTATTCGCAATGTGGAATTCCGGCATCGTGCAGGGACTGATGTGGCGCGCTTATGCAGAAGACGGGACACTGGCCTATTCCTTCATCGACTCACTTAATGAGATGATCCCCTATTACTTCGCGCGTGCGGTTGGTGGGTTCCTCTTCTTCCTCGGCGGTGTGATCGGACTATACAATATCTGGATGACAACCCGGATGCCTGCTTTGGAAGACCCGCCTGTCTATGACCTGCCACCGGTCTTCGAAACAGAACCCGCGGAGTGATGCCATGCTAGACAAACACGCAAAACTCGAACGCAACGCCATAGCCTTTGTTTTCGCAATCATCTTCGTGGCCTCTATTGGCGGCATCGTGGAGATCGCGCCGCTGTTCACCATCGACGAGACCGTGGAGGAGGTGGAAGACATGCGGGTCTACACGCCTTTGGAGGTGGCTGGGCGTAATATATATATCCGCGAAGGGTGCTATGCGTGCCATTCACAGATGATCCGAACCTTGCAGGACGAGGTCGAGCGTTACGGCCCTTATTCTCTCGCGGTCGAATCCCAATACGATCATCCGATGCTCTGGGGATCGAAACGCACCGGGCCGGATCTGGCGCGGCTTGGCGAAAAATACTCCGACGATTGGCATGTCGCGCACCTTATCAATCCGCGGGATGTCGTTCCTTCCTCCGTGATGCCGTCCTATGCCTGGCTACAGCGCAACAGTCTCAAGAACGAGGATATGGACCTGCATTTGGCGGCCCTTCGAAAGGTTGGGGTGCCTTACACGGACGAGATGATCGAGAATGCCGCCCAAGATACATACGGACAGGCCAGACCCGACTCGGAACCTGCCGATGCGTTCCTTGAACGCTATGGCGAAGATTCCAACGTCAGGGCGTTTGACGGTGATCCGGGTCGCCTGACCGAAATGGATGCGCTTGTCGCCTATCTTCAAATCCTTGGCCGTCTCACCGATGTCGCACATCAGCAGGCGAGCAATAGTACCGGGGGAGAATGACAGATGGAATTCGATCACAATTTCTTTGTGGGCTTCGCCAAATCCTATGGGCTTTTTTATATGATGGCGTTCTTTTTTGGCGCTGTTGTCTACGCCTATTGGCCTGCCAACCAGGAAAAGTTCGATCAGGCAGCAAAGAGCATCCTGGACGAGGATGAGGGGGCGCAGAAATGAGCAAGCCAGAACGTGACCCCTACACCGGACTTATGACGACCGGGCACGAATGGAACGGTATCAAAGAGCTTATGACTCCGGTCCCGAGGCCGGTTAAATTTTTCCTTGCCACCACAATTTTATTGTCAGTCCTGCTCTGGATTCTTTATCCAACCTGGCCCTACGGCCCGAACTACACGAAAGGGGTTCTGGGAGTAGATCAGAGAACCATCGTCGAAGAAAACCTGTCCAGATCCGCCGCCCTGCGGATGGTCTGGGAGGAGAAATTCACCGCCACGGACATGTCCGAGCTTGAAGCCGACGATGGTGCCATGACGTTTGTACGCTCTCATGGTGCGCGTCTGTTCGAGGATAACTGTTCCGCCTGCCATGGCCTTGATGCGTCGGGCGGTCCGGGCTTTCCAAGCCTGACAGATGACCAGTGGCTTTGGGGGGGCGATGCGGACACCATCCTTGAAACCCTCAGGGTTGGCATCAACACCTCACATGATGAGACCCGCTATGCTGAAATGCTGGCCTTTGGTGATCAGGGGATACTCGATTCTACGGAACGGCGTGCGTTAACCACTTACGTCATATCACTTTCACGACCCGATGAGTTGACCGAGCAACAGACCGAGGGCCTGCCAGTTGGCCAAGAGCTCTTTCTGGATAACTGTTCAAGCTGCCACGGCGACGACGGGGGCGGTATCCTTGATGTCGGCGCGCCGAACCTGACAGATGACTTCTGGATCTACGGTGGTGATGCAGAGTCGATCGCTGCAACGCTCCGCCATGGCCGTATCGGTGTTATGCCATATTGGGAAGACCGGCTCAGCGAGGCGGATCGCCGTCTTCTGACACTCTACATCCGGGATTTGGGACCGAAACCACAATGACCGAGGCGGCACCGGACCATGCGACGATCAACAAACGTTGGACATCGAGGCCAGCGGTCTGGATGGCACTCGCAGCACTTGCCGTGGCCGGGCTATTCGTTGCGAACGCGCATCTGGTGATCGTTGCGGTGTCGTCACAACCCGGGTGCGTGCCGCATGACAAGGTTGCCGACAGTGAAACCGCGCAGATGCGTGCCGCCAAGTCAGGATGCTGAGAAAGGATGGAAAATGACTGAGACAGCAATAACTCCTCTGGAGCCCCCCCTGCGCCCCGATTTCCATCGCGACCTACCGCTCGCCGCTCCTATTGACTGGCTGAAACTGGGGATCAGGGACACGTTCCAGTCACCTGCAAGCAGTCTGGCATATGGGCTCTTTGTGTTCGTCATCTCTTTGATCACCATCGGCGGTCTGTTCCTTTTGGGATATGACTACATCCTCTTGCCCGCGCTCGCGGGATTTATGGTCATGGGCCCTGCCATCGCAGTGGGGCTTTACGAAAAAAGCCTGCTGCTTGCGGCGGGGAAACGATCCGAACTGCGTGATATGATGCTCGTCCACGCGCGGTCGCCGGGCCAAATTCTGTTTGTCGGTGTTATCTTGATGCTTGTTGTGATGCTCTGGTTGCGCGCCGCGTTTCTGCTCTATGCGCTTTTCTTTGGGATGATCCCCTTTGGAGGCTTCGATCAGGTCCTTGCCACAACATTCACCACGCCACAGGGCTGGGGGTTGCTTCTTGTGGGCACGGCCACGGGCGGTTTGTTCGCCGCCTTCTCGTTTGCCATCAGCGCGTTTTCCATACCGATGCTGATGAACGAGCGGAAAGACGCATTGACGGCAATGGGTGTGAGCATGGCCATGGCGTGGTCCAACAAAGGCTTAGCCATCGTCTGGGGTGGCATCGTTATCGCCCTGTTCGCCATCAGCCTGCTGACGGCGCTTATTGGCTTGATCGTCGTGTTTCCCATACTTGGGCATGCGACGTGGCATGCATATGTCGCGATGCGGGGCGATACGGCACAGGTGACACGCGAACCCGCCGAGGGGTAGAGCCATGGCGATCGATGATCGTGACATTGTTCATGCCAGTACCGCGCTTCCCGACGGGCGACTGAGGCTCGAACTGAGCGTTCCGGGCATTCACTGTGGCGGTTGTATCCAAAAGATCGAAACGGCGTTGACTGATGTCACGAATGTTGCTTCTGCACGGGTTAACCTGTCGACGCGGCGTCTGACGGTGCTGTTTACCGATCCGGACAACCCACCGGCGATCGGTACCGTACTGGACCGGATCGGGTTTGACGCGTTCCTCAGCGGGTCGAAAGAAACCAAGGGTGACAGCGTCTACCGCGCATTGCTCAAATCCCTGGCGGTTGCTGCCTTTGCGGCAATGAACATTATGATGTTGTCGGTGGCGGTCTGGGCCGGTGCCGAACCTGAAACGCGGCAATTGTTCCACTGGGTCTCGGCCGCCATCGCTCTGCCTGCCTTGGTCTATAGCGGTCGCGTGTTTTATCTCAGCGCCTGGAACGCGTTACGGCATGGCCGCACCAATATGGATGTCCCGATCACAGTGGGCCTTGTCGTCACCTATGCCATGAGCCTGTACGATACGGTGACAGCTGGGGCGCACGCCTATTTTGATGCGGCGACAAGTCTGCTCTTCTTCCTGCTTATCGGGCGGACACTGGACCATATGATGCGTCAGAAGGCCCGTTCCGCGATTGACGGCCTCCAGAAACTCATCCCGCTCGGCGTTACCCTTCTGCACGGGGATGGGACGACAACATATCTGACGACGGACAAAATTGAGCCGGGCATGAGGATAATGCTGGCCGCAGGCGATCGCGTGCCGGTTGACGGTGTGATCGAAAAAGGCCGATCCGAAGTCGACCTTTCTCTGGTCAGCGGCGAGAGCCACCCGGTCGGCATTGGTCCGGGCAGTGGTGTCGTCTCCGGTGGCTTGAACCTCTCGGGGGCCGTCGTCCTGCGCGCTTCGGCCCCACCGGAGGGGTCATACCTTGCCGATATGATCCGTTTGATGGAACGGGCCGAAGGTGTGCGTGGCCGTTTCACAAGGCTCGCTGACAGGGTTGCGTCGCTCTATGCCCCTGTGGTGCATGTGACAGCACTTGCCGCGTTCATCCTCTGGTACGGCATGGGCGGGGACATCCATCTGGCGCTGTCTATCGCCGTCAGCGTGTTGATCATCACATGTCCTTGCGCGTTGGCCCTTGCGGTTCCGATGGTTCAGGTCACGGCGGCGCGTCGACTGTTTGATGCGGGGATAATGATGAAAGACGGGTCCGCTCTTGAGAAGTTGATCGAAGTCGACACGGTGTTCTTCGACAAGACAGGAACACTGACGTGCAGCAAACCCGCGCTCATCAATAAGGACGATCTGGACCCGGCCATGTTGAAGACAGCTGCAACACTGGCCCGTCATTCAAGGCATCCCTATGCCATGACAATAGCTGACCTATGGCGACAGCAGTCATCGCAATTGGATGACGCAGATGATGTGACAGAGGTTCCCGGGTCCGGTATCGAGGGGATCATCGCGGGATCCAGGTTCAGGCTTGGCCGGTCCGAGTGGGCGGTTGGCGACAATGATGGTGGGCGCGCGCTTCGGGATGCGGGGCCGGTGCTGACCCAAGACGGCAGGGTCGTGGCGGAATTCCGTTTTGAGGATGAGGTGCGCCCAGAAAGCCATGAGGTCGTCTGGCGCATACAGGAGGCGGGGTTGGCCCCATCGGTGCTTTCAGGCGATAGCGAGACGAAGGTTTCGAAGGTCGCGGAGATGCTCGGCATGCAGGATTACAGGTCTGGGCATGTTCCGGACCAAAAGCTTCGGACAGTTGAGCGCGCGGTCAGAGACGGTCGAAAGCCTTTGATGGTGGGTGATGGGATCAATGACGCACCCGCACTGGCCGCTGCCCATGTCTCGATCGCGCCCGCCTCTGCGACGGATGTCGGCAGGACCGCAGCAGATGTCGTGCTTCTGAAAGACGATCTGCGCGGTATCATTACGCTCTTTGATGTTGCCCGGTCAGCCCGGACCCTGACCGTTCAGAACGTGGGTTTCGCTCTGGTCTACAACGCGGTCGCAATCCCCTTTGCGTTCTTTGGGTATGTGACACCGCTTGTCGCTGCAATTGCAATGTCCACATCCTCTGTCATCGTTGTTCTGAACGCTCTTCGGTTGAACGCTCCGACGTCTACAGAACCAGTCCGGAGTATCGCATGACCGCGAGTTATCTATACCTTATCCCGGTTTCGTTATTGCTTGGGGGCGTTGGTCTGTTCGCCTTTTTCTGGTGTTTGCGATCAAGCCAATACGACGACCTTCAGGGTGCGGCAGAACGTATTCTGTATGATGAACCGGAGGAGCGAGACACATCATCGATCGAGAAGAGCTGACGCCGGGCATCACCGGGAAACGCACCATCCTTGAGGTGCGGCGTGGTGGGCAAACGATTGTGCTGGTTGGCTTGGCCTTCTAAAGCCCCGCCAAAGCCGGGCTTGGTCTTAAGGGGCTAATTTGGACGCAGCCGCTCGATCAGGAAGGCCCGTAAGACCGCCGCATGATTGTGGTCGAGATCCGCATTGGCGAAGATCAATGTCACAACACCCTCCCTTGCGAGGTCCTCCACGACTGACACGGAACTGTTGAGCTTCAGCTCAGCGATATATTCCGACCGAAACTCCGGCCATCGTGCGCGATCCTTGTGGAACCATCTTCTGAGGTCCGGGCTCGGCGCAACCTCCTTTGCCCAGAGAAAGAGGCTTGCCCTTTCCTTTGAGACGCCGCGTGGCCAAAGAGCATCGACAAGGACCCTTTTGCCGTCACTGGCCAAAGGCGTCTCGTAGATTCTGCGCAGCCTTAACCTGTCATCCATTGATAAAGGATGTGTTGACACCATTCATTTCCAAAACCCATTGGCCTGAGCGATTGTCTGAAAGTGTATTGCAACAACGTGAGAAGCCGCCGTGAGGCTGTCTGCATCCCTTTCGTATTTCTGGCGTAGTTCGTCCCGGATTTTGGGATCGGGTTGAGTATATTTCACCGCCATGCGCGAGAGTTTTATCGCTAATTCGAAACCCTCTTCTGGCGTTTCGGTCTTCAGTGTTTCGAGCCAAGTCATATTTTGTATCCGTGAGTGGTCACATTGTCGTAATCCGGGGCAGCTTGATGACACCGTCTTAAGATACATCAGGTTTATATCTTTCGTGATGAAAGTCAACCGACAATGAATCTACAGGATGAACCCTACCGGCAAATGACTGGCCCGAAGCGGCGAACACGGCAGTGCGCTTTTGCGACGTGTTTGAGTTGGTGGACCAGATCTAGATTGTTTCAGTATCCAAATCGAAAGATGGACCCCGTTGCGGGAATGTCCGCTCCATCGTTGGTTCAAAAATATCGCGTGTCAGCATCATGTCCCTGAGCGAATGGCGGTCCAACGTCTCAAGAAATGCGTCCAGAGCCTGATTGAGCGGACCGGGTAATTTGCAAAACTGTGAAATGATACAGTGGTTCACTTGCCCAAAACACTCCACGAGGCGGAAATCGGGTTCCGTCAATCTGACCACTTGACCGAGATTGATGTCTTCTGGTGCCTTTCCAAGGCGGACGCCGCCGGACCTGCCCCGCACAGCGTGCAGGTAGCCCTCAGTCGACAACAAGTGAACGATCTTCATCAGATGGCCCTTGGACAGATCGAATGTTTTCTGCATCTCTGCAATTGTCGTCAATTGTTCCTCACGTGCCGCCGTATACAGCAACACTCTCAGTGCATAATCAGTGAAACTTGTCAGTCTCATGGGACACCTCGAAACGGTGCACAGGGTCGTTGGTTCACGTTGTATTCCTTTTGGATCGATCTGCGTTTTATCATACAGACCCCATAACATATAACATACATCCATCTTAAACAGGTGCTACGTGGAATTCTGATTTGTCAGGGCCTTTTCTCTGACATCGTGCATAGCCTCGTCGGGTATCATCGAAAGAATGCCTGGTTACATTTTCCGAGCGTAAGGCGAAGGACGGCCCGGTCGAGCGTCAAAAGCCGGAAAAGTCCTGTTCCGGGTATGCTGTGTGGTGCCTAGTTACCGATCTAGATACCAATCAAGAGCAATCTCAATATGCGATGCCGCCCGGCTATCTCATACTGCAAGATGCCCTACCGAGTTTCTTTGCCTTCTTTTGCCATTTGGACGAATGCCCTTAGTCGTCGCGTCATATGGCGTTTGCTGCGGTAATTGAGCGAGTACCGGGGCAGAGAAGACAAGTGTTCGCCGAGCACCGTAACCAAGCCGTCATTCGCGATATATGGCGCTGCGATCTCGGCGTAGACGTACGCAAGACCAAGTCCGTTGCGCGCGTAATGCAGAAGTGACCGCATATCGTTGGCAACAAGCCGAGGCTTGGGTCGCATTGTAAAGGGGCCGTCCGAGCCGACAAACTCCCAAGGTGCATTATGCTTACCGGCCCCGAAGGCGTAACAGATCGTATCGTGGTGCAGGATGTCACGCGGGTGCTCTGGCACATCTCTGGCCGCCAGATAGTCCCGCGAGGCCACGATGCTCATGGACAATTCGGGACCGACGGCAGTCGCATGCGTATCGGGATCAAGCAACGTATTTGATCGGATCGCCGCATCTATGCCCGATGTCAGGAGGTCGACTTTTTGGTCGTCATAAATCACTTCTACATCGACGGCTGGATAGGCGGCAGCGAAACGGGCAACCAGGTTATCGAGAAAGAACGGACCGGCGCTATAAGGTGCAGAGAGGCGCAGCGTTCCCGTGACTTTGTCCTTCTGATCATCAAGATCCCTGATCGCCCCTTCCAGCTCCGCAATGGCTGGCAAGCTGCGAGCGTAGAACTGCTCCCCGATCGGCGTAAGTGCGACAGACCGCGTGGACCGCTCAAAGAGGCGCACACCCAGTCGATCCTCAAACCGCTGAACGGCTTCACTCACGGATGCCGGTGCCTGGCCGAGATGTTCAGCAGCAGCCCTGAAACCGCCGCGCCGGGCGACTTCTACAAAGACCCGGATATCTCCAAAGTTGCTTCTGCTCATTGTTCGATTTTTCGATCAGTATGTCAGTTAATAGTCGGGTTATTCTTACGATAGCGATGACATAACTTGATGCAACCGCAATCAATAGGAAGCCGCAATGTCAAAGATTACCGAAATTTTCATCCTGAAGATGAAAGAGAACAGCGAAGTTGACGCGATCCGCGAAGCGGCACGTGCAGACTTTACGGCGCTGGAAGGTGTGACATCCTGGGAAACGCTGGTCACGATGGATCAGTCCCGCCAGACGCTTTATGCAGACGTTTTCACCTTTCCTGATTACGAGACGGCAAGGCGGGTGACACCCCAATTTGCCGAGCGACCTGCGACAAAAGCCTTTCTTGGCCAAATCGAAGAAATGATCATCGGTCAGTTCTTTACAGCCCATGACCCCAAAACCTCGGAGCAAGACCGTGACTGAACGTGAAGAAATTGAAGCCGCAATCGAAGAATGGAATGCTGGCCTGGATGATGGTGACATTGAGCGGATGGTGGCCTCATGCCACCCGGATGTTATGACGGCGAACGAGCGTCAACCCGTCACTGTCGGCACTCAGGCGATCCGAGACAAATACAACCCACGCATCGCGGCCGCTGAAATCACTTCCGGTTATGACATTGAAGACCTGCTATTTTATGGCGACACCGCAATTGTGTCTGGCCGTTTTTACGGGACGATGAAGATGCGCGATACAGGCGAAGTCAAAAGGCCGGAGGGCCGTTTGGTCCTTGGATACAAGCGTGATGCAACGGGTGCGTGGAAGATGTTCCTCGATATGGACAACAACGGGCCCGCTTGACACGCCCGCGGTCGCGTCGCCATGGCGCGGCCGTCTCCGTCAGGCTCCACGTTCGGGAAATCTCGTTTCGTAATGTAGAGTGGCCGTCGGTTCATTCGGTTTTTGAGGTGTAGGCCCTTTCCCATCACACCAACACTCAGAAGACCAGGAATGGTACAACGCCTAAGGCGGCTTCGTAGCTAAACGTTCCGATTTTTCGGAGCATGACAGGGCAGGGGGTTCATCCATCCACCGGCTCAAGCCGAATGCGCTTGTCATTGTGGATCATCCTGAACCGCCAACCCGCCAGATGAGTGGGATCTGAAAAGAGGTCGGACACTTGTTTGGCCAGCGCGTGGTTGCGCGCGCCCGCACACGGATAGAAGCCACACCGCCCCAGAGTTGCAGCCTCGAAACCCTCATTGGTCCGGTGTGCGAGGATCATCGCCCCCCAACCATTCTCACCCGTCAGCGGCAGGAGCAGCCGGGCCTCCTCCGACAGGTGTGAGGACCATGTATCAGGCACATGGGTCACGCCTGCGAATGCAACCACAAGGTCGAAGGGACCGTGTTCGTCGTCATTGGGCAGGTCCGTGACTGCATTACCGTGGCGCACCTGCGCATTCGTCCATGCTGTCAGGTTGGTTTTCGCACGTTCGGCCAAGGTGCCTTCCACTTCATAAGCCACCACTCTTCCTTCTGCACCGACGAGATGGGCGAGGATGGCGGTATAGTAGCCAACGCCTGCGCCGACCTGCAGCACGCGCGCACCGGGCCGGATATCCGTACGGGCGAGGAGGCGGGCCCATAGGGTCGGTTCCCCGATATTGATGCCTCGCGCCTCGTCCAACACCACGAGCACTGCATGATAAAGCCATCGTGGATCAGCATCGGGTGTAAGGTGCGCTTCAAAGCCGTTCTGGGCGAGCGCGGAGCGAACCTTCCAAGGCCCTGGACCAGCGAAAGCCTCGCGCGGAATGGCCCTAAAGGCTTCGAGGGTCCGGTCGGTTGTCAGGCCGTCAGGCAGTCCGCCCATGAGGCGAAGTTGATCGATAAAATGATCGGCGTGCATATGGTTGTCCATCAGGTTCCTTGAGGTTGCCCAGTTCGATCAATCGACGGTTTGCGTGCGCCAAGGTGGAAAGCCGGATCAGAACGACTCAGTTGTGATAACAGCGGCTTTCCGGCTTTCGATACACGACGGCGGGCGGGCCTCTCCTCGGACAGAATACCATTGCGCCACCACAACGCAATCTGCGACGCCGTCATCTTGCATCGCGCAACATCAGGCAAAGTGGACCTGGATGGGTCATTGGACCAAAGGGTTTTTAGCGCCCCAAAACACCTTTGAGCTGGCACTGAATTCGAGACCCCGAGATTGGGGCGGAACTGCTATTTTTCATGCTGTCGACGCAACAGCCCGAATACATATGAGTGACTTCTGAAAATATCCCAGAGGATCATTTGCAAACAGCAGCCGTTGCATAAACCCGCCGCGTTTTTGTGAAGCCAAAAATGTCCGCTATGCGCAGCAGGGCTTGCCCTCTTGGATCGGAGGGCATGGCACTGTTGCATACGAACAATATACACAGCAATCGCCTTGGAGTGGCTTCAAGACGATGTTGCAGGCCTTGCATTCGTAAAACCACTGACAGGCATCTGTCGGCATGGTCTCCGTCTCGACATGCCCGCATGAGGGACAGGTCAGTATGGATTCCAGAACTACTTTTGCTTCTTCTGCAGCCAAAATGCGTACCCCGCCAGAATTATGAAACCAGCCATCAAGGGAAGCAAAATTGCATCGTTATAGATCACGCCAAGCAGCCCGGTTAAGCCCAATCCTGTGAGAACGATCGGTAAGAGCGGCGTAAAGCAACAAAGTGCGGCCAGCATGCTTCCCACCAGCCCAAATGCAAGAAGTTTGCTTTTCATCAAATTGGAGTGCCTCCATGAAACGTCGTACAGGACATACCTTGCCAAGGCAGATATCGAAATCCGTAAACATATAGTGGCGATGTCCGCTTAGCTGCAAATACCACGCCTGCTACGTCTCCCCATTGCCGCCATCATGGCGCAACTGCGAGATGTAGCTTCCTGTTTGATACGCATACAGCGTGACAGACGATCCTTCTTGTGGTTTTAGAAATCTCCTAAGCTAAGACTGCAAATGCATTGTGAGTTTTGATGAATTTACGCGACCTAGAGTACGTTGTGGCTGTGGCAAGGCTGGGCAGTTTCAGCGGTGCCGCCGAGGACTGCAACGTGTCGCAGCCGGCCCTTTCCAACCAGATCAAGAAGCTGGAAAAAGAACTGGGCACGGATCTGTTCATCAGGTTGAGCGGGGCCGTGCGTCCAACCACCTGCGGCGCGCGCGTGGTTGCCATCGCAGAAGAGATGCTGGCCGGTGCGCAGCGCATTCGAGACACGGCAACGGAATTCAACGACCCCGAGGCGGTGCCCTTCAACATCGGCCTGACGCCTACACTCGCCCCCTATCTGACTGAATACTTCTCGGTTCTGTTCCGCACGCTGTTCCCTTCCATGCGGGTTACCATGATCGAGGACTTGCCCCAGAACATGCTGCAAATGGTCGAAGACCACGTTCTTGATACGGCTTTGGTCGCCCAACTGAACCACAACTCAACACTGGAATTCACATCCATCTGGGAAGAGCCGCTGTATCTGGGCGTTCGCAAGGGTCATCCGCTTGACACATTGTCCTCGATCCGACCCGAGGACGTGCCGGTACATGATTTCATTCGTTTGCCGCACTCTTTCGGGTACGAACTTGAAGCCCGCTTGCCCGAAACAAATGTCGCCGCGCGGGCGAGCAAGACGTTTGATCTGAGCGCCCTGCGGTTCGAGACGATTTGCCGGTACATTTGCCATTCAGATGACTGTACCATTGTGTCGGCCCTTGCCGCAGAACAGTTCACTCAAGACAATTGGCCACTGACATTCATTCCCTTCGAAGCGCCGGGAAACCTGCGAAACCTAGGGGCCGCATCGCGCCTGAACTGCCCCCGAAAACCGCTGCTTGCCAAGATCGTGGCATATATCCAGCAGAATCCGCCCAAAGGCGTCACGCCCACATTCGAGGCGTGACGCGGTCTTTCACTACTCGATGAACGTCCGGGCCAACCGATCGCTTAGCGGCTGCGTCAAATAGCTGAGCGCAGTCCGCTCACCGGTGTTTACAAACAGGTCGGCAGGCATGCCGGGCACCAGATCAAGAGCGGCCACATCTGCGCTTTGCTCTGTATCCAGTTTCACCCGGGCGACATAGTAGTACTGGCCTGTACGCTCGTCTTCCAGGCTGTCGGCAGAGATGTCGATGATCGTGCCGTTGGCCTCGGGCACATCGCCTTGATCAAAGGCCGACAATCGCACGCGCGAGGACTGGCCGACATGCAATTTTTCAATGTCCGCCGTGTTCACGCGCGCCTCAATCACCAGTGGCTCATCAATGGGCACGATGTCCATGATGGGCGCGCCGGGACGCACCACACCGCCTGTGGTAAACACCGTCATCTCCACCACACGACCGCTGACAGGTGCTGTGATCGACACCCGCTTCAATCGTTCACTTGCGCCGATATATTGCGGTTCAAGCGTGGCAAGGGATGCCTCGATCTGTGCCAGTTCGGTTGAGGCCGCTTCGTCGCGCAGGGTTTGCGTACCAATGGTGGCAAGGCGCAGCTCGCTGATCTGGTTGCGGGCCTGTGCTTCTTGCGTTTGCAAAGAGGCGTCCACGCCGTTCAACCGTTCAACCTCGACCCGGCGGGCGTTCACGCGCGCAGCGGCCACAAGGCCCTTGGCCTGTAGGATCTGTAAATTTTCCAGTTCCTGCCTGGTGATCTCCAGCTGACGCGCGTTGGATGCGCGCTGCGCTTGCAAACCGCGGACCTGATCTTCGAGGTTGGCAGCACGTTGATCGCTCAGCGCGCCTTCGGCAGTGCGTGACCGCCGTTCCGCATCAAAGAGCAACTTCTGGGTGACAAAGGCAGAGGCCCATGTGTCCGGCTCCAATGACACCCGGAATGCGGCGGCGACATCGCTGCGCTCGAATGTCTCGTCTTTGCGCAATTGCGCCACAAGGCGGGCGCGCCGCACGGACAGGTCGCTGATTTGGCTTTCGATCACATCCAGATCAACGCCCAGATCGGTGCTGTCGAGTTCGACCAGAACCTGCCCCGCCTCAACCAGATCACCATTGTTGACCAGAATGCTGCTGACAATGCCGCCGTCCAGATGTTCGACGGTCTTGCGGCTGCCTTCGACCACGAAGGATGCAGGGGCGACCACAGCGCCATCCAGCTTGGATGCCGTTGCCCAGTAGGCTGCACCGCCGACAAAACCAGTGACAACCAAAAAGCCGAAGACGACGAACCACGCGATACCGCCATCAACGGTCTTGGGTGGAATTCTGTTGTAGTCTTCAAGACGCAAAACAGAGTTGCTTGGTGCATGTGCGAGGGAGGTTGTCATTGGGCTGCTCCTTCCTGAGCGGGGGCTAGTGCGCGACGGGCGGCAAGCTGTGCTGCGGCGGTTTGCGTCACGGGCGTTTCGTGCTGACGGGGGCGTAGGATGTCTTCCTTGTCGCCAAAGCCCGACTGCGTGCCTTTGTTGAGGGTGAGAACCTTGTTCACGGCTTCCAGCGTGCTGGGGCGATGGGTCATCACGAATGTGATGGCTCCACGCGCACTTGCTCCACGAATGGCGTTGCGCAGTGCCGCTTCGCCCTGGGCATCAAGATCCGAGTTCGGTTCGTCCAGAACCAGAATGAACGGATCATCATACAGTGCACGGGCCAAAGCGATCCGCTGGCGTTGCCCACCCGACAGATGAAAGCCATCACCGATTTCGGTCGCGTAGCCATCGGGCAGGCTGCTGATCAATCCGTGCACATCGGCGGCCACGGCAGCGGCCAATACCTTGGCATCATCAATCGATGTGGAAAAACGCGCGATGTTCTCGCGGATTGTCCCATCGAAAAGTTGGACGTCCTGCGGCAGGTAGCCGATAAAGCGGCCAAGATCCTGTTCGTCCCATTTCGCCATCGGCGTGCCGTCCAGACGGATCGCCCCACGCTGCGGCATCCAGATGCCTGCCAGCATTTTGGCGAGGGTCGATTTGCCTGACCCGCTGTGCCCGATGACCGCAAGCACATCACCGGCGGATAGGACAAATTCGATCCCGCCGATTGTAGCATTCTGCGCAAGGGGCGGACCCGCCTGTGCGATTGTCGCATTCAGCGAGATTTGCGGACGGGGCAGGGCAAGACGCTTGGGTGTCTCGGGATAGGTTTCGGACAAGGCCCGCAAGGTCTTGTAAGACCCGCGCGCCGCCAGAAAGGTGCGCCATTGGCCAATCAGCTGATCAATTGGGGCCAGCGCACGTGCCAGTACGATGGTGGCCGCGATCATAACACCAGCGGTGGCCTGCCCAGTGATCGCCAGCGCGGCACCAAGGCCAAGCATGCCTGATTGCAGCGCCATGCGCGTGGTTTTCGACATCACGGAAAAACCGGCGATCCGATCGGACACGCGCGATTTGAGGTCATGTGCATTAAGTTGCAGAGCTGTCCAGCGACGGGCGAGATCACCAGTCATGCCCATCGCATGGACGAGCTCTGCGTTTTGTTCACTTACAGTGAACAAAGCGTCGGACCTGGAACGCGCACGGGATGCGTCTTGCATCACGTCGGCAGAGCGCGCGTTGTTGATCAGGGCCATAATTGTCAGGAAAAGGGCACCGGCCAGCCCAAAAGCGCCCAGATAGGGGTGCAGGACGTACAGCACACCCAAATACAGGGGAATCCACGGCGCGTCGAAAAAGGCGATCAGCGTCGGACCCGAGATAAAGTCGCGCAGGCCAGTGATGTCGGCCGCCGGGTTGTCACCGCCGGCCTTGCCCTGCACACGACGCCGGATCGATGATTGCAGGATAGGTGCGCCGATCATCAGTTCAAACCGCGCACCAAGGCGGTTCAGGATGCGTGTGCGGATCAGGTCCAGCAGGCCGGTTACGACAAAGACCCCGCCCAGAAGGATGCTGAGCGCGATCAGGGTGTCCTGGTTCTGGCTGGTCAGGACGCGGTCATAGACCTGCAGCATGTAAAGAGGACCGGCTAGCATCATCACGTTCAAAATCATGCTGAAGAAGCCGATGGCAAGAAAACCGCTGCGCAGCTTGCTCCATGCGGTTTTGACGGTGGATTTTTTCTGAAACATTTTGGTGATCTCTTTTCGGAATGAAGAGGTGGCGACACGTGCCGCCACCTCGGTAAGTTTGGGGATCAGGCGATGAAGTCGTCGTCTGTCAGGTCGGTGCTGTTGACCCCTTCAAGGCGCACGGAGGCATCCGAAGAGAAGGTCAGCAGGGCGTCGTTACCGTCTTGCGACACAACGAGGCTTTCGGCGAAGTCCGGACCGAAGTCCGAAAAGTCCAACCGGTCCACGCCGCTCTGGAAGTCGTTGACGGTGTCGTTGCCGAACAGCCCTTCGAAGGTGAAGGTGTCTGATCCTGCGCCACCGATCAGGACGTCATTGCCGCCCTCACCATTCAGGATGTCATCGCCAGCCTGACCGTTCAGCTGGTTCGCACCAGAGTTCCCGGACAGGATGTCGTTGCCACCGTTCGGGCTGCCCGCGTTGTTTGACCCATTGATGTTCTCAAAGTTGAACACCTGATCAAGCGTGGCCCCGTCCGGCGCGTTGACAGTCGCAACACCGTTGCCGCCTTCGTCGAGGTCAAGCACAACGCCCGCTCCCGCCGAGAACAACGCGGTGTCGATACCCGAACCACCGTCAATGATATCCGCACCACCGAACGAGTGGATGGCGTCGTTACCAGCCCCACCGTACAGGATGTTGAACTCATTGTTGCCAAGGATCAGATCATCACCCGAAGATCCGATGACGTTTTCAAAGTCATCCACTTCGATTGCGATCCCACCGTCAACGATGATGCCGCCATCTTGCGGGCCTTCGTCGCCATTTGCAGCCGGGTTCGGTGCAGGTGCACTCAGGTCCAGATCAATGGTCACACCATTGAAGCTGCTGAGATCCACGGTGTCGCTGTCATCGGACCCGATCACACGCTCGATCGAGCTGAGAACGTCGACTTCGACAACTTCGTCGATGACATCGGCTCCGGAAACACCCAACCTTGCCGCAGCGTCGACCACTGCACCAGCGTCCACCAGCGTGTCCTGCGCGATGGGGCCGTTGATCCCGGCAGGCGCATTGTGCAGGTGGATGGCCGACACGACACCCGGAACCGGCGTTTGCAGGTCCGCTTCGTTCAGGCCGGTCACGCTTAGCTCCGAGGAATAGATCACCTCGCCTGCTTCGTTGAAGCGAATGGTGAGCGTCGCTTCGCCCGTGGCTTCGCTGTCGGAGGTCGGCCCAGGTTCCTGCGCTGCGTCCAACGATCCGGCCAATTGGATCACGCGGTTATGGCCCGCACCCGTATCGCTGACAACTTCGAGCTGCCCGCGGATTTCACCACCGGGGAAGTCCGCTGTATGGACGTTGTAATAGAGGTTCCCTGCAAGGGCCTCTGCCACAAATCCGGCACCGCCATCGATATTGGGTGTGGGTTGGAGCGAAGCACCGACCACGACATCCTGCACCGAAACGGAGAACCCGGTTTCGCGGGTGGCCGTGCCGTTGCCATTGGCGTCGAGATTGACAGTCACCGCCACGTCCAGATCAGAAAAATCTGCCGTGTCGAACCCGTCGCCACCTTCGATGAAGTCGTTGCCCAGACCACCAACGATCACGTTGTCGCCTTGGCCTGCGATCAGAACGTCATCGCCTGCGCCACCATCAAGAACACCGTTGATCTGACCGAGGTCGACAACGATATCTTCTCCGGCACCCAGCAACACGTTGCCGTTCACCACACCGTCGTCATCGTTGACAAAGGTCACGCTGCCAGCTTCGGTCGCGTCGATGGCATTCACCGTGCCGGTGATCTCGCCTTCGTTGATGATCGCACCCAGAAGGTTCAGACCGCCGTCGATGCGGATACCTGCCGCAGCGTCGCTGTCTTCGGACCCGGCAATCACGCCGTCGTTCTGCACCAGACCGGCAAAGCTTGCGTCTTCCTGATTGCTGAACAAACGCAGACCGTCGCCAACCTGGTTGCCTTCGGTTGCGTCGCCGCGACCTTGAAACACGCCGCCTTCTTCGTTGACGATCACAGCCGAAACGATGTCGCCATCAACGTCACCTGTCTGCAACGCCACGGCAGAACCGTTGTTGCCTTCGCCTGCGTCCACCAGACCGGAGTTGGTGAAGCTGTAGTTGTCAGCTGTCGCATCCGCATAAACCGTGCCGTTCCGTTGATCGCCGGTACCAAGGATGGAACCGCGGTTGGTGACGGAAAGACCTTCGCCATCGATGTTCAGCGCACGGCTGCCGGATGACACAACTCCGTCTTCCTCGTTCACAAACGAACCACCTGTGTGGTCACCCGTGCCGAAGTAGACGCCGTTTTGAACACCCGCGATCAGACCGGAGTTGGTCAACGACCCCTGGAAGTTCACACCGTTGACAACCCGGAGACCTGCGACAGTACCATTGCCACCTTCGGACAGAATATCACCCGTGTTCGTGATGGTCGCATCGGTTGTGCCCGTGTTGCCGACATTGCCGATCCGTACGCCGTCACCAGCCGAATTGTTGCCTGCAGGCGCATTGCCACGGCCCTGGATGGTTCCGTCATTTTCAAGCGTGAAAGTGTTGGCACCATCTTCGGCCCCACCAATCTCGGCGCCAAAGCCCGAACCCAGATTGCCTTCACCGGCATCAATGGTCCCGGTTGTCAGGTTGCGGACACTAAAATCATCCGCAGTCCCGTCAGCATAGAGGGTGCCGTTGCGTTGGTCGTCGGTGCCCAGAATGTCGCCTGCGTTGGTCAGGTTAACGCCGGTGCCGTCGATGTTCACTGCGCGGCTGTCGGATTGGATTGTCCCGAAGTTCAGAACATCCAGATCATGTTCGCCTTCACCGATATACAGGCCGTTGCGAACGCCTTCGATCACACCGGTCGATGTGTTGAGGATGCGCCCCTCGGCAGCCACGCCATCTGCAATGCGGATACCGCCAGCGGTGCCGCTGTTGCTTTCGGATGAAATCAGGCCCGAGTTCACGATGTCGGTGTCCGACACGGTGCCTTCTGCGCCGTTGTTGATCCGGATACCGTCGCCTGCGCCGCCTGTGTTGGAAGCCGCCTGGCCGCGTCCCTGAATGGTGGCACCAAAACCGTTGAAAACGGTGTTGGACACGACGTCGCCTACTTCATCGCCCACTTGGAACGAAATGCCTGCGCCGTCATTGCCTTCGCCTGCATCAATTGTCCCACCTGAGAAGTTCGAGATGTTGACATTTTCGGCTGTCGCGTTGGTGTAGATGGTGCCGTTACGCTGGTTGTCGGTCCCGATGATGTCGCCAAAGTTGCGAACGCTGATACCGTCGCCTTCGATCTCGACAGCGCGGCTGTCAGAGGAGATGACGCCACCGCGGAAGTTGTCGAGCGTGCCCGAGCTGTTTGGCCCGCTGAATTCAACGCCGTTCAGTTCGCCGGCGATGCTGCCAAAGTTGCGGATGGCTGCGCTTGATCCGTCCGTAACTTCGATGCCTGTGGCGACTTCGCCATTTGCATCGATGCTGCCGCTGCGGAAGTTGAAGACCTGGGCGTCTTCGGCTTCGACAGATACGGCAGACGGTGCGCCGTTTGTTTCGACCTGCCCAAAGTTGAGGAACCGTGCAAAGTCATTGTTCAGGATGAACGCGGGTGTGTTGTCGACAACGGTGCTTTGGAAAAAGCCGTTGGTCAGGGTTTGTCCATCACGGACGGTTTCTTGGGCCAGAGAAGACGTGTTCAGCAATCTGGCACGCAAGCTGGCAAGGATCTCGGATAGCATGGGTGATCTCCGCATGAGTTTTTGGTTACAGCGAAGATCTGGCCGAACGTCCGGCCTCTTCGCTGGTCAACCAAGTGTGGATGTGTGCGGATTCTTAAAATTCTTCCTCCGAATGCCCCCTATAAGCATTGGATATACTCACAGAATTCGTGAGATCCGGTAATTAAATATAGTTATAAAACAGGGTCTTAGATTCATATGAATGGCTGTCAGATTTAGTCGGTGACGTGAGTTCACGAAAGTGTTGGCGAAGTTGAGCGTGCTCGGGCCCAACTTTCGGATGCTGCGTCAGCGAAAACCACTTTTGCACAGGGCGGTTTCGTCCCGCGTCTCGCTTGTTCAACCTCGATACAGCGAGAAATCGTCCCTTCCAGTATAAGCTCCTTTCGGATCTTCGCCGTATCTTGGGTAGCGGTGGTAATGCGGGACAATCCGGCCGGTTGCGCAGGCAAGCAGATGACTGGTTGCGACTTATTCAGATTGACGGCTCATGGTGTGTGCGTCATTGACCCAAGACACGCTGGGACGTGAGTTGCGATACATCAGTTGTCGCCTGATCTGGTATCTGAATCGGAACGCGAATGATCGCAAACATTGCAACTGATCGCAAAGCAAACCTGATTGGAAGCATTTGGATGGTCGCGGCGATGGCCATTTTTGCCGTCGAAGACTCCTTTGTAAAAGCAGCGTCTGTCGTACTGCCTGTCGGCCAAATCTTGATGATCTTTGGCCTTGGCGGGGCAGCGGTGTTCGCGTGTTTGGCCCGCCTGAACAACGAACCCCTATATATCAAGGATGCCGTCTCTCGACCGATGCGCATTCGCGCGTACTTCGAAATCGTCGGTCGTCTGTTCTACTTCCTTGCCATTGCGTTCACACCGTTGTCATCCGCGACAGTGATATTGCAGGCAACACCGTTGGTTGTCGTTGCATCTGCCGCATTGCTGTTTGGAGAGAAGGTTGGATGGCGGAGGTGGACTGCAATCTTTATCGGTTTTGTCGGTGTCATCATCATGGTCCAGCCGGGAACCGACAGTTTTTCAGTCCTGTCGATTTTGGCAGTTATCGGCATGATCGGTTTTGCAGGACGTGATCTGGCAAGCCGTGCTGCCCCGGCCACACTCAGCACAGCCATTCTCGGACTATACGGTTTCCTGTCTATCGCGGTTGCGGGGGCGATGTTTTCGGTCTGGCAAGGCGTATCATTTGTATATCCCGATACTGGCACCTCTCTTTATGTATTGGGGGCCATTACGGCTGGCGTTGCCGCGTATTCATGCCTTATGAAAGCGATGCGCAC
This sequence comes from uncultured Tateyamaria sp., assembly GCF_947497045.1. Classification (GTDB taxonomy): domain Bacteria; phylum Pseudomonadota; class Alphaproteobacteria; order Rhodobacterales; family Rhodobacteraceae; genus Tateyamaria. The sequence continues at coordinate 47,186 of NZ_CANMEU010000011.1, forward strand.
CGGCGAGGTATCTGCCGTGACACCTTTCCGGTACACGAGGTTACTCTTCGGGATCACGCTGGGTGTGGTGCTATTTGATGAGCAATTGACGGCTGTGATGGTGCTTGGCTCCGGTTTGATTGTCTTTTCCGGCCTGTTCATTCTTTGGCGCGGTAAATCAGCCGGATAGTTGAAAGATGTGGCAGGTAATTTAACAAAGGCGATGACAACAGAACAGCCTTTTCCTTCTTCGAGGATCTTATACAGCTCATTGTACCGGCTGATCCGACCTCCCTTCAACAATGGGAGGTCTGCGAACGCTTTGAATGTTATCCAACCTCTGAAACGCATTGCCTGTTCAATGACCTCAATGGCCATAATCGGCGAACAGCTAGACATTTCTTTTTATCTGATAATCAGCGGCCGGGAGCTTTCTCGCGATTGTGTTCAACATCCCCATCGCGCGGGATGCTTTCCTTCCTGATGCCGAAATCGCACGGTTTCCAAAACTCCTGCCTTGGGTAGTATGCCTGTGACAGAGCCAAAGGAAGATGTGATGAAAGATTACGATGTTGATGTTGCCATTCTCGGTGCCGGAACCGCCGGGATGGCGGCCTACCGCGAGGTTGTCAAACAGACGGATCGGGTCGCCCTGATTGACGGCGGCCCGCTGGGAACCACCTGTGCGCGTGTGGGGTGTATGCCTTCCAAGCTGCTGATCGCAGCGGCGGATGCTGCAAATGAGGCGCGCCATATGGAGAGGTTCGGAGTCTCGGCAGGATCAGTCACGGTTGATGGTGTCGCGGTGATGGACCGCGTGCGACGGGAACGCGACCGTTTCGTTGGCTTTGTGCATGATACCGTAGAGGCGTTCGACCAGAAGCACCTCATCCGCCAGAATGCCCGTTTCCTTGATGACACCACCATTGAACTGGACGATGGCTCCCGTCTGACTGCGCGCAGCATTATCATTGCGACTGGCTCTCGCCCTGCAATTCCGCTCCCGTTTGAGGCTGCGGGTGATCGGTTGGTCGTCAATGACGACGTGTTCGAGTGGACGGACCTTCCCCGCTCGGTCGCTGTTTTCGGTGCTGGTGTGATTGGCTTGGAACTTGGTCAGGCTTTGTCGCGGCTTGGTGTCCGGGTGCATCTGTTCGGATTGGGAAACTCCGTTGGACCGCTGAGTGATCCGGATCTGGTGGCCTATGCCCGCCAGACTTTCGGGTCGGAGTTCGCAGCGCATTTCGATGCTGATACACAGATTTCCCGGGATGGGGATCAGGTGGTGGTGCGTTGGACCGACAAGGGCGATGCCAGCGACACGGGTGAGGAACGCTTTGACTATCTATTGGCCGCGACCGGCCGGCGACCGAACCTAGACAACATCGGGATCGAAAACACATCGCTTGTTCTGGATGATCGAGGGTCCCCGCGCCATGATCACATGTCCATGCGTGCTGACATGAAAGGCGACGGGTTGTCCTCGATCTTTGTCACAGGGGATGCCGCGATTGAGTTGCCGTTGCTGCATGAGGCCGCTGACGAGGGTCGGATCGCTGGTGAAAACGCTGCGCGCTATCCGGAGGTATACCGCCGTGCCAGGCGCGTGGGTTTGGGCGTGGTCTTTTCCGACCCGCAAATCGCCATTGCCGGGCGAGGTCACGCGGAACTGATCAAGGCCGGAGTTGATTTTGCCTATGGTGAGGTTTCTTTCGAGGATCAGGGGCGTGCCCGCGTGATCGGTAAGGACAAGGGGCTGTTGCGCGTCTATGCAGTTCGCGAAACGGGTGTCCTGCTTGGCGCAGAGATGATTGGTCCTGCCGCCGAACATATCGGGCACCTGCTGGCCTGGACGATTGAGAGCCGCCTGACCGTGACAGAGACGTTGCAGCGCCCGTTCTATCATCCGGTGATCGAGGAAGGCCTGCGCACGGCCCTTCGCAACCTCGCCGCCGAACTGGAATTCGGCCCCAATCCGCCATTGCGTTGCATTGACTGCGGTCCAGGCGGTTAGGCGACGGGGACGGGTTGGTTTCGTGATCCTGATCGCTCGGCTTTTGGGCCACCCGTGTGCCCTGCCATCGCCACCTATCTGGCGATGATTATCGTTCGGAGTCTGTCTTTCTTGGTCCATAAGCCGATCAGTGATATCTGAAGAACGCACCCTGAAAGAAACGATAAGCGGCCGCCCCTTGGGACGGCCGTTTCGTTTTCTGGGAAAAGTGCCGAGGCAATCCAATCCCTGCCCGTCCCGGATGAGGGGTTACGAGATGCCCGCAACGCCAAGCGGCACACTGAATTGCTTGCACCAGATGTAGACTTCGTTGAAATCATCGACATTGACGGTAGGGGGTACGATGTAAATCTGAAGGCCCGTCAGTTGCTGGAGTTCGCCCAGATCCGTCACGTCGACATAGGTGCCATCATTCCCGAAGCCGACGCGCGGATCAGGTGCCCCGTCCAAGCTGAAATCCGTATCGAGGATGACGACGGCACCACCGTCAGCAGTTTTGATGATCTGCACACCACCTGTTGTGATGTGATCGCTGGCCCCGGTGAATGTACCAGACGCGACGGAACTGTGGTCACCGGCCAGAACGGGGCTGAAGCTGATTGTGGCGGCAGTGATCGCAATCAAGGCTGTCGAGAAGAATTTCATGGGTTTTGGTCCTTTTGCTGGTCGGGCGGGTATGCCGTCTCCGGTGCGGATAAGAGCAGCATAAAGTTTGGAACAGGATAATTCCAAACACCTTTCCGTGATTGGGAACTAAAAAGTTCCTAATTCAGAAAATACTCCTATATGGAACGCATGGCACGACCAAGAGAGTTTGACACACATCTAGCGGTAGCCCGCGCAATGGCCGTTTTCTGGGAACACGGCTATGATGCGACGACGACCGATCAGTTGCTTGAAGGCATGAAGTTGACGCGGGGCAGTCTCTACAAGGCATTCGATGACAAGAAGGCGCTCTTCCTTCGGGCACTTGATCTTTATGATGCCCAAGAGGTGGGTAAGGCAGTCGAAATTCTGTCTGACCCAAGCGTCGAGGGCAGAGAGCGGATCAGATCGCTGTTCCGGTCAATCACAGATGCCGTGGATTCCGGAAATCGCATGGGCTGCCTCTTGTGTTCCACGCTTTCCGGGGCGGCGGCGCAAGAGGCCGACATTTCGCCCCGTACTTTGGCCTCGGCCGAGAAACTGCATATCGGCTTCGAGACAGCGCTTTGTGACAGTGATGGGGTTGAGTTTCCGACAGAGTATGCTCGGCTGCTGATGGCGCAATATGTCGGGCTGCGGGTGCTATCCCGCACCGGCATCTCATCGGGTGCCATCCGGGAAAGTGTAGACGCGGTTAACGCCCTGCTACACCGATAGGGGCTGTCTGCCTTCCTGCCCTTACGGGCATTTCCGGGAGGGTCAGGCGTAGAGTATCGCATCTTTTTCCCTGGTGAATTTCCAGCTTTGATCCATGTGGTAAAAGCAAAAAATTGGCGGATGGCCGGGAAACCATCCGCCGTTGTGGCCTGTACAGAAGGCTGGGGGGAAAAACCTTTGCACATTTGGGACATCGTGCTGTGTACAGGCGGGACGCTGTTGCGATCTGAGTGCTCAGATCGGTCTATCGGGTAACATCAAACAAAATTCGGTACCGTTTGGGGAGCTGCGCAGCAAGCGTATTCTGCCACCCATTTCACGAGCAAGGCTGACGGCTGTCATCAAGCCAAAGCCAATATTCGCGCCCATCGCCGGTGGGCGGTCAATCCGGGGATATAAGTGGCCAATGATATGTTCGGGCAGGCCAGGGCCGTCATCCGATATCGAGAAGCAGACGTTACCGCATCCTTGCGACACCCGGATTGTAATTTGACTACCGGTGCTCGCCCGTATGGCATGCGCGGCATTGACTGTGAGGTTGTAAATGATCCGAAACAGTCTTGTTTTGCTGCACACAAGCCGTGTGCCGGACGAAACCAATACGTCCATTTTGGGGTGTCCGGCCCGGTCTTCGTAAACGGGGCCAATCAGGTGGGTGATGTCTTCAAGCATGCCTTCGATATCGCCCCGGTTGAGCCGGGTTATCGTTTCAGGTTTCTCAGTTTCGTTAAGATCCGTGTCGCAGATATAGGCGATTTGATCGATGGCCTTGGAGATGCGTTCAGCATGCAGAGCCACTTTTTCGTCGACATGTTCGCCCAGGCCTTCCGCCGCCAAAGATGCGCTTGCAAGGTACCCCCGAATATCGTGAGCCGCGCTTCGCAGAGTAAGAGTTGGATGTTCCAAATCAGACCTCCTGAGTTTTCACTGACAATGTATCAGTGATGGTGACAAATCTAACCGACGCATGATGGGCCGTATTTCAATTTCGGAGGGTGGATTCTAGAATTTTGCCAATTGCCAAGTTTGCGACAACCGCGCCGCCAAACAACACCCCCATCATCACAGGGCCTTGGCAGAGGCAGGACGCTGCCGTTCTGATTTACGGCTGTGACCCAATACAGAACAGACTCTGGGGCTTTGTGAGTCTGACGAATGCCCCTTACAATGTTTGACCAAATGACTTCATACATTTAGAACAAAAGAGGAACATTTGGGAATCAATGTGACGTGCATGCAGTCTTTGTCTCTTCAAAAATACAAGTTTGGGCAGTGGCATCAGCGGGCCCCGATCAAGCATACCTTGTCGGAAATCTTTCCCGAAACGGTGACAGACGCAGCCGCAATTGGGTACATATTGGCGCGCCTGCCCCGCATCAATGCGCCTGTTTTGTGGGTGCAGGATCGCGTGTCGTACCGCGAAACGGGGCGGCTCTGTCTTGCAGGGATTGGCATCCAGCGGCCTATTATCGCGGTGCATTTGTCACGTCCGGCCGACGTCCTGTGGGCATTGGAAGATGGGTTGCGCTGTCGGACACTTGCCGCCGTGATTGGCGAGATATGGGGCGATCCCGCCGCGTTGAACTTTACCGCGACCAAGCGGTTGGCGATGCGTGCAGAGGCCGCGGATGTACCCTGTTGGCTGGTGCGCCATGCCGCCACACCAAACCTGAGTGCGGCCCGCAACCGCTGGCGGATCGGGTCCATCCCCTCCACCGCCCACGTCTACGACACCCACGCACCGGGGGAATCGCGCTGGTCGCTCAATCTGTTCCGGTCGCGTCAGGCCAAGCCGGGCAAGTGGACGGTGACATATGACCGGACGGCGGATCGTCTCGATCACATTACCCCACTTCGCGATGGAGCGATGGCAGCGCGTGATGGAACGACAAGGCAACGCGCCACAGGATGATATTCCGTTGGTGCTGGCCAGTGAAGGGCATCATGGCCCGGTGATCCACGCCTCCAATCGTATCGCGCGGGGGATGGGCATTCTGCCGGGGTCACGCGTTGTGGATATGCGCGCGATTTGCCCCGAATTGCAGGTGGAATATGCAGATCAGGCCGGTGACCGGGCCGCATTGGATCGTTTGGTCCTGTGGGCGCGGCGCTGGTGCCCTTGGACGGTGCGTGATGGCGACAATGGGATGATTTTGGACACAAGCGGCTCCGATCATCTGCTTGGCGGCGAAGCTGCGATGCTGATCGAGATGGAGACCCAATTGTCCTTGCTTGGCCTGACATCACAACTGGCCGTTGCCCCGACATGGGGAAGCGCCTGGGCGTTGGCAAGATTTGGGCCTGTGCGCTCAATCTGCATGGCCGATGAAATTCCCCACAAACTTGGGCCCTTGCCTGTCGCTGGATTGCGTCTGGACGGTGACACTTTGCTGCTGTTGCAACGGTTGGGGCTTAAAACCATCGGGGCATTGATGGATGTGCCGCGCCTGTCGCTGACACGGCGCTTTGTGAAAGCGGCCCTCGCCTCCAACCCGCTGATGCGGCTGGATCAGGCTTTTGGACGGTTGGCCGAACCTGTTGCTAGCGTCGATGCAAAGCCGCGGTTCATGGTCCAAAGCCGCTTGGCAGAGCCTGTTTTTGACCCGACACCCTATCTGCCCCAGTTGTGCGAAGACCTGTGTGATGCGTTGCAGCACGCAAGCATGGGGTGTCGCAGGCTGCATTTGACGGTGTACCGCACGGATGGCGATGTCAGCCATGTCGACATTGCCATGTCTGCCAGTACACAGGACCCCATCCACCTGCACAGCCTGTTTCGTGACAAGGTCGAGCGTATCAACCCCGGTTTCGGTTTTGATCTGATCACATTGGCCGCAGGCGGCGTGGAACCGATGCACGTTGTCCAAAAGCGTTTGGATGGCGATGTTGAGGATGGTCTGGACCTCAGCTTGCTTGTGGATCGGCTGACGGCAAAGTTCGGCACACAGGCTGTGTCGCGCCCTACCTTGCGTGCCAGCCACGTACCGGAACGTGCCGAGGGGCGTGTCGCCGCCCTGTCCACCCCCCCTCAACCGGTTGAGGCTGCGTCCCACAACCGCCCCATCCGTCTGCTGGACATCCCCGAAGAAGTGCGTGTGCTTTATGCGGTGCCAGAAGGCCCACCGGCACAGTTTGTCTGGCGCAAGCAAACCCATCGCGTCACCCGCTATGCGGGGCCGGAACGGATCGCCCCCGAATGGTGGAGAGACCGCCCCGGCACCCGGCTGCGTGATTATTTCAAGGTCGAGGATCAGACAGGCCGCCGCATCTGGCTCTACCGCGAGGGTCTGCATGATGATGGGCGCGGCGGGGATCCACGCTGGTTCGTGCATGGGATGTTCGCCTGATGCCCGAAATGGACAACCAGCGCCCAAGGCGCACAATCGAGGATGAAGGGTTCACCCGCAACAGACCAAGCGCTTTTGTGGAGCTTGGCGTCACCACATGCTTTTCCTTTTTGCGCGGGGCCTCGGATGCCGTGGATCTGGCCACAACCGCAAATGCGTTGGGATATGACAAACTGGGTTGTGCGGACCTGAACACAATGGCGGGCGTGGTCCGCTTGCATGCCGAGGCCCATAAGGCCGAGATCACCCCCGTGATTGGCTGCCGCCTGGAGCTGGTGACGGGGGAGATGTTCCTCGCATATCCGCGTGACCGGGCGGCGTATGGGCGGCTGTGTACCTTGCTGTCCAAAGCCAAGATGCAGGCGGCTGATGGGTCATGGCAGCTTAAGGGGGCCTGTGACCTCACATTGGATAATCTGGCACAGCACAGTGCGGGTGTGCAACTGATCGCCATACCCGGTTTGGATGTTGATCATTTTGGCGCGGGCCTGCGCCGTCTGATCCGCGCCCTGCCGACCCTCAAGCACATTGCTGCAAGTTACCTTTATCGCGGCGATGATCGCGCACGCATCAACTGCCTTGATGCGTTGGCCAAGAGCCATGGGTTGTCCATTCTGGCGACCAATGACGTGCACTATCACGCCCCCGGGCAGCGCCCTTTGCAGGACGTGATGACATGTATCCTGCACAAAACCACAATCCAGAAGGCAGGCTTTCTGCTGGATGCCAATGCGGAACGGCACCTGAAATCCCCCGCGCAGATGAAGGCGCTGTTTTCAGAGTGGCCGCATGCCATTCACGCAACGCGGATCGTCGCGGATGCCTGCACGTTCAGCCTGCTGGAACTGTCTTACGAATACCCGCAGGAAACTGTGCCCAATGGGCGCACCCCACAGGAATATCTGGACGAACAGACATGGAAAGGGGCGGCATGGCGCTATCCGGATGGCATACCCGATGCCATAACGGCGACCTTGCGCAAAGAACTGGCGCTGATCGCCAAGCTTGATATTGCCAAGTATTTTCTGACGATCCAGAACATCGTCAATTTCGCCCGCCACGATTGCACCCCCCCGATCCTGTGCCAGGGCCGCGGATCAGCCGCGAACTCCGCCGTCTGTTACGTTCTGGGCATCACGGCCGTTGATCCGGCGACAAACGATCTGCTGTTTGAACGCTTCATCAGTGAAGAACGCAAAGAGCCCCCTGATATCGACGTCGATTTCGAACATGAGCGGCGTGAGGAGGTCATCCAGCATATCTATGAAAAATACGGGCGTGATCGCGCAGCCTTGTGCGCCACGGTGATCCACTATCGCCCTCGTATGGCCGTGCGTGAAGTGGGCAAGGTCATGGGGCTGTCCGAAGACATCACCACCGCCTTGTCCAAAACCATCTGGGGATCATGGGGGCGTGAGGTGGGTGCGCGCGAGGCGGCAGAGGCGGGCATTGACCTGAATGATCCACTGATGGCGCGCACGATCAAGCTGGCCGATCAGATGATTGGCATGCCACGCCATTTGGGCCAGCATGTTGGCGGGTTCATCCTGACGCAAAAGAAGCTGACCGAAACTGTCCCCATTGGAAACGGCGCAATGCCCGAGCGCAGTTTCATCGAATGGGACAAGGACGACATCGACGAATTGCGCATCCTCAAGGTAGATGTGCTTGCCCTTGGAATGCTGACCTGCATCCGCAAAGCCTTCGATATGATTGCAGCCCATCACGGACCGAAATTCACATTGGCAAGCATTCCGCAGGACGACACGCCGACTTATGACATGCTGTGTAAAGGCGACAGTCTGGGGGTGTTTCAGGTCGAAAGCCGCGCGCAGATGAACATGCTGCCCCGCCTCAAGCCGCGCGAATTCTATGATCTGGTCATTCAGGTTGCCATCGTCCGGCCCGGCCCAATTCAGGGCGATATGGTGCACCCTTATTTGCGCAGGCGCAGCGGGAAAGAGGCCGAAGAGTACCCCTCACCTGCCGCCCCCCATGATCCGGATGAGCTGAGGAACGTGCTCAAGCGGACCAAGGGCGTGCCGATCTTTCAGGAACAGGCGATGAAAGTTGCTATGGTTGCCGCCGAATTTTCCCCTGACGAGGCCAACCAGCTGCGCAAAGCCATGGCGACATTCCGGTCACGCGGCACCATTGGCGCATTGGAGGAAAAGATGGTCGGGCGCATGATCCGGCGCGGCTATGACCCGGAATTTGCGAACCGCTGCTTTCATCAGATCAAAGGGTTCGGGGATTACGGTTTCCCTGAAAGCCACGCGGCCAGCTTTGCGCATCTTGTGTACGTGTCAAGCTGGATCAAATGTCATTATCCGGATGTGTTCTGTGCGGCTTTGCTGAACGCGCAGCCTATGGGGTTCTATGCGCCCGCCCAGATTGTGCGTGATGCCCGTGAACATGGCGTCACAGTGCGTGCGCCAGATGTGAACTACAGCGATTGGGACACCACGCTGGAACCCGTCGCGCCAGGGGTCTTTGCAGTGCGCTTGGGGCTGCGCCAGATTGATGGCGTGCGGCAGGACATGGCGCACCGGATCATGGAGGCGCGGCTGACCCCCTATACCGATCTGGCAGACCTGAAAAAGCGTGCTCGTCTTGATGTCGGCACCTTGCGCAAACTGGCGGCGGCGGATGCCGTGCGCTCCATGGATCTGGATCGGCGGCAGGCGCTTTGGGATGCCCGTGCGTTGCGGGATGCGCCGGCATTGCCCCTATTTCAGGAAAACAGGGATGAGGGGCGCGAAGTGCAGTTTAACCTGCCGCAGATGCCCATGTGTGAACATGTCATTGCGGATTATCAAACCACACGGCTGTCCTTGAAAAAGCATCCAATGTCGTTTCTGCGTACAAGCATGACACGGCAGGGCTATCGCTCGACCGGGGCTCTCAATACGATGCGCAATGGCCAGTTGATCAAGCTGGCTGGGATTGTACTGATCCGCCAGCGCCCCGGCAGCGCCAAGGGGGTCTGCTTTATTACGCTTGAGGACGAGGTCGGCGTTGCCAATCTGGTCGTCTGGCCAAAAGTGATGGAGGCGTTTCGCAAGGTCATCATGCGCGCGCGGATCATTGATGTCACAGGTATGGTGCAGCGCAGCGATGATGTCATCCATGTTGTGGCCCATCATCTGTCCGATCGCAGCGATGCGCTTGATCGGTTGGCAAATGATGTGATGACCCCTCCGCTTGCCCGCGCCGATGAAGTCAGGAAAGCCCTCCCCAACGGCACCCACGGCCATCCGCGCAATGTGCGCGTCATCCCGAAATCGCGGGACTTTCATTAGAGGACACGGCACCGCCCGAGACGATCCGGCCCGCCAGCCCGAGATCCGCTTGAAAATCGTGCATGGCTGTTTGGGCAACCTCGGTCGGTTGTGCGCGCAGGATATAGGCAGGGTGAAATGTGATCAGCACTTTGCCCCCATGCAGCCCATCCTCGATCCTGCCGCGCCTGTTCACAATCGCTTGCCCGGACCCGGTTGTTGCCAACGCCGCCGTTGCGCCCATCGCGACGATCAGTTTGGGGGCAACCTGTTTGATCTCTGCGCTCAGCCACCATGCGCACCGGTCGATTTCAGATCGTGAGGGCCGCTGATGGATGCGCCTTTTGCCACGCGCCGTGAACTTGAAATGCTTGACTGCATTGGTGAGGTAAAGCGCCTCGTGCGTCAGACCTGCATGGGCCGCGGCCTGGTCGAAAAGCTGCCCGGCCGGTCCGATAAAGGGACGCCCGGCCAGATCCTCCTGATCGCCCGGTTGTTCCCCGACAATCATCAGGTCCGCATCCGCCGGGCCGCTGCCGGGCACCGCCTGGGTCGCCCTCTTGTGAAGATCGCAGCGTGTGCAGCCCTCAAGCGCGTCGCGTATGGCGCAGGCGGACCCAGTCCATTCAGAGACATTGCGCATCTGCATGGCTTGCGCTCCGGCGGCGTGCGCGGGTGGCAGGGTCGGGGCGGCCTCTGCCATGGCGCGTGCACGGGCAGGTGCCGTGGCGATCAGTTCGGGAATGGCGACCGCCTCGGGCATGTTTTTCCAGTATTTCTTGGGCATTTCCGACTGCATCGCCACCACTTTCAGCCGGGCGGGGTTAAAGATGTTGCGGAAATAGGTGACCCACAGCTCTTCGTGGGCATCATCGGGTAGGTCGGGGGCGTCGGTGCCGTCCTCCAGCCGCAACAGGCCATTTTCGAAATGGGCGCTGACATCAGGGGTCAGGATACGCCAATCCATATCGCCAAAGCGGCGGCAAAAGAACTGCGCGGTCGGCTCAACTGTGTGATGGGTCGGTTCAAACCACGCGGCAAAGGATCGCCGCGGCGCTATCGGGTCCCCGATCTCGCGAAATCGGACAAAGGCTTTCATCTTGTGCTGACAGCGGTGCACGCCTTTTTCCAGGCTGCGCAGCTTTGCAACTTCGGCGTCCCCCCGATCAGACATCAGCCAAGGCGCGCTTTGGACCCGCCACAGCAGTGCATAGAGCCGCGCAAAGCGCTGAGGGTCGGAATGCCAGACCACGCTGTTGGCCAATGCCACAAAGCTGCGCGGCACGGTGATGTCGCTGCGATTCCGAACTGGTGTGGGTGGGTTCGCAAACAACTCGGGCGGGGTATCATTGTCGCCCCAAATGACGTCGCTGGGCGGCACCTGTTCCCCCAACAACGCGCGCGCCGCATCGCGCCACGCCAACGCAGTGCCGATTTTGGGCAAAGCGACGTGTCGCATTACAGCAACGTCAATTGCTGGGGTGGGGGCGCGAACCGGGCGCGCAAATCCGCGCTGTCCGTCAACCCGCCGGGGGTCCATCCAAGGGCTGTGATGAACGCGCGCGCCTTTGTCATCGATCCGCCCATGCGGGCCAGATCCTCATAGCGCAACGTGCGATGCCGCCGTGTGCTGAGGATCCGTTGCACCGATTTGACGCCAAAGCCGGGGACCCGCAGCAACATGTCCTTGCTCGCAGTGTTCACATCCAGCGGAAACAGGCCGCGATGCTGCAAAGCCCACGCCAGTTTAGGGTCAATATCAAGGTCCAGGTTCCCGTCCGGGGTTACACCCGTAATTTCGTTCAGGTCGAACCCATAGAACCGCAACAGCCAGTCCGCCTGATAGAGCCGATGTTCCCTCTGCAACGGCGGGCGGATCAGCGGCAGCTTGCTGGAACTGTCTGGGATCGGCGAAAAGGCCGAGTAATAGACCCGCTTCAGCTTGTAACTGGAATAAAGCCGGGTGGATTGCGACAGCACCGCCGCATCGTTTGACGCATCCGCCCCCACAATCACCTGAGTGGATTGCCCTGCGGGGGCAAACCGGGGCGGGCGTTTGCCGGTGTGAGACCTGTCCTTGGCTACCTCTTTGCGCATGCGGACGTTGGCCATTGCCTTGCGGATTTGCGCGGGGTTCTTTTCCGGCGCGAAATTCTTGACCGACACATCCGTGGGGAGTTCGACGTTGATTGACAGCCGATCTGCCAGCAATCCCGCTTCTTCGATCAATTCGGGGGCCGCATCGGGGATCGTCTTGAGGTGAATATAGCCGCGAAAGTTTTCCTCATGGCGCAGCTTGCGTGCAATGCGCACCATGTCCGACATTGTCCGATCTGGCGACTGTATGATCCCGGACGACAGGAACAGCCCTTCAATGTAATTGCGGCGGTAGAAATTGATTGTCAGATCCACGACCTCGTCCACCGAAAACCGTGCGCGTGGTACGTTTGAGGACACCCGATTGACGCAATAGCTACAGTCATAGATGCAAAAATTTGTCATCAATATCTTGAGCAGGCTGATGCAGCGCCCATCCGGGGCATAGGCGTGACAAATCCCTGATCCCTCGTTCGACCCCAATCCCTTACCATCGCGTGAATCGTGTTTGGTCGACCCTGATGAGGCGCAAGAGGCGTCGTATTTGGCCGCATCACTGAGGATCGCGAGTTTGGAGTCGAGAGAGTGTCGGGGCATAATGTTCATGGTATGTTCTAATTCGCAGTGATGCAAGCAGATGTGATGCCGCGCTGGCCATGTATCGGCGAATTGATTTTATGCATCCGACACTTAGCTTACGAGGGAGCCGAGGGCATGAAACACTGATGAGCCAAAATAACCCCATATCGCGCCCGCTGGCGGTGCCGACAGGTCGCGTGTCGCGCATGATGCGCATGGGTGTGCTCGCCGCGGATGTGGCCGGACGCATGGCTGTTGACGGTGCGCGCCAGTGGGGCAAGGGCAGTCGCCCGACACCGCGCGAGTTGTTTATGACTCCGGGCAACCTGCGCCGCATGACGGATGAGTTGGCGCGCATGCGTGGGGCGGCGATGAAGGTCGGTCAGCTTGTCTCGATGGATGCTGGCGATGTGTTGCCCCCCGAACTGGCCGAGGTTATGGCCCGCCTGCGCGCCGATGCTGATTTCATGCCGCCCAAACAGTTGCGCGATGTGCTGGATACGGAGTGGGGTGCCGGCTGGCGTCAGCGCTTTGCCCAGTTTGATGTGCGCCCCATTGCGGCGGCCTCTATCGGGCAGGTTCACAGGGCGTGTTTGCCTGATGGCACCAAACTGGCGATCAAGGTGCAATATCCCGGCATCGCGCGCAGTATTGACAGTGACGTGTCAAACATTGGCAGTCTGATCCGCATGTCACGGCTGTTGCCCGAGGGCTTTGAATTGCGTCCCTATCTGGATGAGGCGCGCGCGCAACTGAAGGAAGAAGCGGATTACAACGCCGAGGCCGCTCATCTTGCGACCTTTGGCCGATTGCTGAAAGATGATGCGGATTTTATCGTGCCCGCGCTCCATGCGCCGCTGACCACGCGAAAAGTGCTCGCAATGACATACGTGAAGTCTGACAAGATCGAAACGGTCGCTGAGCAACCTCAGGATGTGCGTGACGGGGTGATGTATGTGCTGTGTATGTTGATGTTGCGAGAGTTGTTTGAGTTCGGCGTGATGCAGACCGATCCCAACTTTGCCAATTATCGCTTTGATCCGGACACGGGGCGGATCGCCTTGTTGGATTTTGGCGCGACGCGCCGCGTGCCTGCGGCCTTGCAGACCCATATGCGTGCACTCTTGCAGGCCGGGTTGGCAGATCAACGCACCGAGGTTGGCCATATCGTGATGCAGATGGGATTGGTGCCGGATACCGTCGAGGCCCCGTTTCGCGACCGCATCCTTGATATGATCATGCTTGTCTTTGATGAAATCCGGGTCGCGCCCCTGCTGGACCTTGGCACATCGGATTTGTCCCGGCGGTTGCAGCGCGAAGGTGAGGCGCTGGCCGCTGCCGGTTTTGTGCCGCCTCCGGTGCCCATGGATTTGCTCTATATCCAACGCAAGGTCGCGGGCATGTTTCTGCTGGCGACCCGTCTGAAGGCTCGTGTGCCCGTGACAGAGTTGATCGCGACGGGGTTGAACCGCGTATGACGCAAGCCGACCCGGCCCTTTTTCTATGCGGTGTTCAGAAGACATTTGCGGGGGCGGATGGGCCTGTGCGTGTGTTGGGTGGTGTGGACCTGACACTTGCGCCCGGTGAAACGCTTGCGCTGACCGGGGAATCCGGTAGCGGCAAAAGCACATTGCTCCATATTGCCGGTGGGCTTGAGGTCGCGGATGCTGGGACTGTGCGCGTGGCGGGTCACGATCTGACCGGCTTGTCCGACAGTGATCGGGCCGTTGTGCGGTGTCGGGATGTGGCTGTGATCTTTCAACAGTTCAATCTGATCCCATCGTTGAATGTGGCGGACAATATCGCGTTTCAGGCGCGGCTTGCAGGGCGTGCGGATATGGTCCTGATTGGCGATCTTGCCGCTCGGCTTGGGCTGTCTGATCAGATGCGCAAATACCCCGAGGCCCTGTCGGGCGGCCAGCAACAGCGTGTCGCCATCGCGCGGGCCATTGCGGCGCGTCCGCAAGTGTTGCTGGCTGATGAACCCACAGGTAATCTGGATGAAAGTACGGCCGTGCAGGTTCTGGACCAGTTGTTGACCCTCGTGGCGGATACGGGCGCTGCATTGCTGCTAGTGACACATTCACCCACCATCGCCGCCCGTATGGGTCGCCGGTTGCATCTTAGCCGTGGAGTGTTGGCGTGACGCGTGCGTGCCTTGCGGCCTTGGCGTCGCACTGGCGTCGCAATCCTTTGCAGTCGTTTGCTTTTTTGGTCGGTCTCGCCTTGGCCACCGCCCTGTGGTCCGGTGTTCAGGCCATCAACGCCGAGGCGCGCGCAAGCTATGATGCGGCGGTGGCTACCTTGGGTGACGGACAGTTTGACCAGATATTGCCGCGCGCGGGGGATCGTATTGCCCAACAGGATTTTGTGACCCTGCGGCGTGCGGGTTGGCTGGTGTCGCCCATCATCGAAGGGCGACTGGACGGCGTGCGCCTGCTTGGGTTTGATCCGCTGTCTTCTCCTGCAAGGTTCGGCGTTGAAGGGATGGCAGAGGCGGGCGACCCGGACAGCTTCCTGAGTCAGGGCCAGCTTTATGCAACGGCTGAAACTGCCCAGGCACTCGGTGATGGTGTCACTGTTTTGGTTGAGGACACGATCACGCCGGGCATCGCTGTCGGGGACGTCGGCGCGGTGCAACAACTGCTGAGGCGCGGTGACCTGTCCCGCCTGTTGGTGCAACCAGATCAGCCCCTGCGCCGCCCCGCCTTGGAAGACTTGGCCCCGCATCTGCGTCTGCAATCTGCCAGCCAGTCGGCAGATGTGGGTGAGTTGACCGAGAGTTTCCATCTGAACCTGACCGCCTTTGGTTTGCTCAGCTTTGCGGTGGGATTGTTCATTGTCTACAGCACCATCGGCCTTGCGTTCGAACAACGGCGGGGCATGGTGCGGACGCT
Organism: uncultured Tateyamaria sp.; assembly: GCF_947497045.1. GTDB lineage: Bacteria > Pseudomonadota > Alphaproteobacteria > Rhodobacterales > Rhodobacteraceae > Tateyamaria. Next base: position 62,742 of record NZ_CANMEU010000011.1, read on the forward strand.
GCGCGCCTTGGGTGTGCCCTTACCACATCTGATCACGTTGATGGTTGCTGAGGTCGTTGCGCTCGCACTTGTCGGCGCAGGTATCGGGGTGGTTCTGGGATATGTGATCGCCGCGCTGTTGCTACCGGACGTCGCTGGCACGCTGCGCGGCCTTTACGGCGCTGAAATGGCCGGAACGCTGCAATTCAGGGTCTCGTGGTGGGGGTCGGGCATGGCCATCGCGGTTCTCGGCGCTTTGGCGGCGGCGGGTGGACGGCTGTGGCAGATCGCGCGGATGCCGCTGCTGGCGAGCGCGCGACCCCGCGCATGGGCAATGACATTGGGCAATGCGCAGTTGGTTCAGGGTGTGGGCGCACTCGGCTTGCTGCTGTGTGCGGGTGCTTTGGCGGTATGGGGATCAGGGCTGGTTGCGGGTTTTGCACTGTTGGGCTGCTTCCTGATCGGGGCCGCACTCGCGCTGCCCCTTCTGGTGCGTCCGGTCCTGGCCTTGGCCGAGGGCACAGCCAAATCGCCGGTGGCGCGCTGGTTCTGGGCGGATACGCGCCAGCAATTGCCCGGTCTCAGCCTTGCGTTGATGGCGCTGCTGCTGGCCATTTCAGCCAATATCGGGGTGGCCACCATGGTGTCGAGCTTTCGGCTGACCTTTGTGGCGTTTCTGGACCAGCGTCTTGCGCCCGAGCTTTATGTCGAGGCGGAAACTGCCGGGCAAGCCGCCGCGATCGAAGCGGCAGCGCCACGTCTCGGGGCAACCGCTTTGCCGTTGCTTGTGCGTGACACGCAAGTGGCAGGCCAACCGACGCGCCTGTTTGGGGTGCGGGTCGGGCCGACCTATCGCGAGAACTGGCAGTTCCTGGCCGCAACCCCCTCTGCGTGGGACCAAGTTGCCGCGGGCACTGCGGCTGTGGCAAATGAACAACTGGCTCGCCGTGCGGGGCTTTGGATCGGGGACCTTGTTGAGGTGGCCCCGGATCGCATGCTGCCCTTGGCGGCGATTGTGGCCGACTACGGCAACCCACGCGGGCAGTTGGTGATTGGCGAGGCGCTGTTCCAAAGCCTTCACCCAGAGGTCAGCGCCCGTCAATTTGGTCTACGCACGGACGACGCCGCAACTCTGCGGCGCGCCCTGAGTGATGAGGTGGGGATCGCCGACAGCGCCATCACCGATCAAGTCGCGCTCAAGGCATTTTCGATGAGCGTTTTTGACCGGACCTTTACGGTGACCGCTGCGCTCAACGTACTGACGCTGGCCGTGGCCGGGTTTGCGATGTTGATGTGCCTCCTGACTCTTGCGGATTTGCGCGTGCCACAACTGGCTCCGGTCTGGGCGCTTGGGCTGACCCGTCGCCGCATTGGGCAGTTGGAGGTTATCCGCGCACTTGTTTTCGCTGGGGTTGTGTGCCTGTTCGCACTGCCTGTCGGGCTTGGTCTGGCATGGGTCCTTTTGGCGATTATCAACGTGGAGGCATTTGGCTGGCGTTTGCCGATGTATCTGTTTCCTGCGGATTATGCGCGGCTTGGGGCATATGCGATATTAGCTGCCGGTACAGCTGCGGCGTGGCCTGCGATCCGTCTGATGCGGGTGCCGCCCAATGCGTTGCTCAAGGTGTTTGCCCATGAGCATTAGGCTGGTCGTCTTTCTTCTTTTTTGGCCTGTCAGCGTGTTCGCGCAGGGTTTTGCGGGTCTTGGCACGGACGCCCAAGGGTTTGAAGTACCGCAGGCCGGTCCGCAATTCGACTTTCCCGCAGATCACGGCCCACACCCGGATTATCGTATCGAGTGGTGGTATCTGACGGCCAACCTGACAGATGTGGATGGGACGCCATATGGTCTGCAATGGACCTTGTTTCGCACGGCCCTCGCACCCGGAGAGGACGCCGGCTGGGCCTCTCCTCAGGTCTGGTTTGCTCATGCGGCGGTCACCACTCCGCAGGCGCATTTTGCCACGGAACGTTTCGCGCGGGGGGGCGTCGGAGTCGCGGGCGTCCAAGCCGAACCTTTCCGTGCCTGGATTGACGAATGGGCGATGGAGGGGCCGGACTTTGACACTCTGACTCTGACGGCCCAAGGCCCCGACTTCGCCTATGACATGGCGTTGCAGGCGCAGGGCCCACTGGTGTTTCACGGGCAGGATGGGTTTTCGGTCAAATCGGCCGAGGGGCAGGCGAGCTATTATTATTCTCAACCGTTCTACGAGATTGCGGGCACCCTGATGTTGCCAGACGGGCCAGTCGAGGTGACTGGCAATGCGTGGCTCGATCGGGAATGGTCGTCGCAACCACTGTCAGACAATCAGTCAGGTTGGGATTGGTTTTCACTGTCCTTTGATGATGGGACCAATTTGATGGGATTTCAGTTGCGCCAGCGCGACGGAACGCTTTACAGCGCCTCCACGTGGATCGAGGCGGATGGGCGCACCACAGCCTATCCCGACGGGGCGTTTGCCGCCCAACCCATGACCCAAAGCGAGGTGGGCGGGCGCGATGTGCCCACAACGTGGCAGGTACAGCTGCCGGGTCGCGGCGTTGATGTGCGTGTCGAGGCGCTTAACACCCAAGCGTGGATGCCGCTGAGCATCCCCTACTGGGAGGGGCCGGTGGTCATCGAAGGCTCCCATACAGGCGTCGGTTATCTGGAGATGACAGGATATGAGTGATCCAAACGATCTGGCGGCATTTCTGGAGGAAGGCTGGCAGTATTTGCGGCACGGTGTGGCTGACAGCAGGGCACCCGCGCGCTATCCGACTTTTGCGACCATCTCGCCTCGCGGGTTGCCCGAGGCGCGGACGGTGGCCCTGCGCCATGCAGGGCAGGTGGCGGGCGTGGTCGAAGTACACACAGATATCGCCACCCCGAAAGTCGCAGCGCTTGGGTCAAACCCTCATGCTGCGCTGCATGTGTGGGTTCCCAGATCCAACCTGCAAATCCGCCTGACCACCCATGTCACGATCCAGACTGGCGATGCAGTGCAGGCGGCCTGGGACAAGGTGCCCGCCGCCTCGCGGGTGTCCTACGGGACTGTGCCTGATCCCGGCACCCCGATTTCAGAGGTTTATGCCTATGATAAACCGGTGCGGCGGGATCGGTTTGCGGTGCTATACTGCGTCATCACGCACATTGATCTTGTGCACCTCGGGGCGCGGCACCGTCGCGCCGAATTCCTGCGGTCGGACGCGTGGAAAGGGCAATGGTTGGCCCCCTGACCCGCGCTATGTCGGCCGGGTGTGATGCTGACCTTCTCCGTGGCGGAACTGTGCGTCGCCGCCCTTCAGTCTGCCAATCAGTACGGCAACCCGACATAGTTTAGCGCCATGGCGGCTTGCGCTTCGGGGCTGTCGCGCAGCAGGGCCAGCTCGGCCAACTGCATCTTTTTGTCAAACTCGCTTTGACCGGGGTAGTGGTGCATGAGGTTTGAAAACCACCAGCTGAACCGCTCGGTCTTCCACACCCGCGCCAGCGCCTTTTCCGAATAGATATCGATGCCATGGGTGTCATTGTCGGCATAGAACTGGCGCAAACCCTGATTAAGATAGTGCACATCCGAAGCTGCGGTGTTCAGCCCCTTGGCCCCGGTGGGCGGGACGATATGCGCGGCATCCCCGCACAGGAACAAGCGCCCCCACCGCATCGGTTCGGTGACGAAACTGCGCAAGGGTGCGATGGATTTTTCGAGGGCTGGCCCTGTGGCGAGGGCCTCGGCGGCGCTGGGTGGAATGCGGCGGCGCAGCTCGTCCCAGAAGGCGTCATCGCTCCAGTTTCCGGCATCATCGCCCGCGTCGCATTGGATGTAATACCGGCTGAGATTGGTATTGCGCATCGAACATAAGGCAAAGCCGCGGTCGGAGTTGGCATAGATTAATTCGTCATTCACGGGCGGTGTTTCGGACAGCACGCCAAGCCAGCCGAACGGATATACCTTTTCATACTCGCGGCGGACAGATGCCGGGATTGTCTGGCGACTGACCCCGTGGAAGCCATCGCAGCCAGCCACGAAATCGCAGTCGATGCGGTGGTGCGTGCCGTCCTGGTCATAAGTCACGAACGGGGCGTCGGTGTCCGCGTCATGGATCACCACGTTGTCGACTTCGAACCGCGTGTCACCTCCGGTCTTGTCGCGCGCATCATAAAGGTCGCGTGTCACCTCCGTCTGTCCATAGACCATAACAGTCGCATCCGTATGCTGCGTGAAATCTACCCGGAACATGTCGTTGTCATAGCCGATCAGGGTGCCGTCATGGACAAACCCTTCGGCCTTCATCCGGGCATCCACACCCGCCTCGCCCATCAGTCCCACGAGGCCGCGTTCAAGCACCCCGGCGCGTATCCGGCCCAGCACGTAGGCGCGTGACTTGCGTTCGAGTACAATCGCTTCGATCCCGGCCTTGTGCAGCAACTGGCCAAGCAAAAGCCCGGATGGTCCACCACCGACAATGACAACTTGGGTGCGCATAGGCCCTCAATTCCTGAAAAGGCAATCTTTGAGGCGGTCGTGGTCGGGGGTCAAGCGTCGGTGACAGCACGCGCGTATTTGATAAAGGCGTTGATCTCTTTGGGGTGCGCAGATTTTCCGGTGAAGGCCACCAGATATCCGGGCACCATCGCCAGACGCTCTGCAAGGGTTTCGCCCAGGTTTGCGTCATCATATCCAAGCTGCATGTAGTAGAGGACCCGCGCGCGGGCCTTGGCCTCAAGCGGGTCATAGCTGAAACGGGCGAACATCGCGGTCAGGGCCGCCAATCGCGCGTCGTCCCCGGCCTTGAGCACCACGTTCACCCGATCAGACCGGCGTGCCCAATCCCGGATCGCAAAGTCGAGCCGATTGTCGAACAGGTCGGTGTTGATGTTGCAATGAAACACGTTGCAGCAGGCGGTAGTGATCGTATCAGCGGGCGCATTGGCCTGCGCGACCATGGCGGCGGTGTTGGTGTCCTGCCAATGTTGTAACAGGGCATCCAGCAGGTTGCTCCGGTTCTTGAAATACCAATAGAAACTGGATCGCGACACACCCAGCCTGGCGGCCAGATCGGCTACTTTGACTGTCTCGACCCCACCTTGTTTCAACACAGCGAGGGCCGCGTTCAGCCAATCCTGTCGGGTGACTTTGACATTGCCAATCAGTGGATTCTTGGCCGGGTTATCCCGGTGCAGCAGGGGGGCACCCATCAGTTTTCCGGCGCGCAGCCGCCTTCGGCGCTGCGTTTGCTGATATAGGTGCGCAAGTCTTCCAGGTTGTCTTCGTGGCTTGTGGGCGGGGTAAAGTCGCGCAGGATCCCTTTCCATATGCCGGTTGCGCGGGCAGTTGCATCGACACTGCCCCGCTCCTCCCAAGTGCCGATATTGGCAAAGTCCGCGACCAGCGGCTCGTAGAACTCGGTGCTGTAGCGTTCCATCGTGTGCGCTGCGCCGAAAAAGTGGCCGCCCGGTTGCACCTCTTGCAACGCGTCCAATGCGATCTCGGCCTCTTCTGCCGGAGTTTGCACGCACAGCTCGGCGACCATTTGCAGCACTTCGACATCGGTGATCAGCTTTTCATAGCTGACAGTCAGCCCCCCTTCGAGCCAGCCTGCCGCATGCAAAGTCACGGTTGCCCCCGCCATCAGGCAGCCCCACGTGCCGAACTGAGTTTCGTTTGCGGCCTGCACGTCGCCGAGGTTCGCCGCTGATCCGGATGCACAGCGCCATGGCAGCCCGATATGGCGCGCAAGTTGTCCGGCGGCGAGCGACGCCTTGAAGTGTTCGGGCGTGCCGAAGACGGGCGCGCCCGACTTCATGTCGACATTCGAGGTGAACGTGCCGTAGCACACGGGCGCACCTGGGCTGACCAACTGGCCGAGGGTAATGGCGGCCAACGCCTCGGCATGTGACAGCGTCATCGCCCCCGCCACCGTAATCGGTGCCATCGCCCCCATCAGCGTGAACGGCGTGATGACCGCCATCTGCCCGGCGCGTGCGAAATCCATGATCCCGAGCGCCATGGGAATGTCCAACTGGCGCGGCGAGTTGGTATTGATGATGGTGTAGCAATGCGCGTCCGCCCGGAACGCCTCATCTGACAGACCGCGCGCGATTTGCAGCATTTCGAAGGATTGATCGACCTGCCCAGTGCCACGCGAGTAGATGAACGGCACCTTGTCCGTCAGCTCCATCTGCCCTTGGGTCATCGCATAGTGGCGCAGGTGAATGGGCGCGTCCTGCGGTTCAACCAGCGGTGGGATCATGTGCAGCACGTCAAAATGTTGGGTCAGGGTGATGAGTTCGCGAAAGTCCTGTTCCGTGCCGGGGCGGCGTCCGCGCTCAAGGTCGGTGGCATGCGGGCAGCCCGCGCCCGGTTGAAAGATCATCGTGCCCAGTTCCATGATCTGATCGCGCTCGGGTGCGCCGCCTTTCAGCGCAAAGGACTTGGGCGCTGTATCGAGCGCGGCCTCGACCACCTCACGCCCGATATGGATCATTTGCGTGCTCTCATCAACGCGTGCGCCCGCCGCTTTGAAAACCGCACGCGCTTCCGGCAACAGCACCTTGATGCCAAGCCGTTCCAGCACGTCCAGTGCGGCGTTGTGCATTGCCGCGATCCGGTCGTCGGAAAACACATTCATTGCCGGGAACGGGTTGCGCAGTTGGCGGTAGTCCGTCTTGCGCGTCTTGGCAGGGGCCGCGCCGCGTCCCCGCCGTCGTCTGGGTTGATCGCTCATCCGCGCATCGCCCTGCCCTCGGGGTCATAGGGCGAAGCGGCAATGATTTTTGCGCTGCGTTCGACCCCGACAATGTGCACCTTCAGATCCGTACCCGCGCCGCTGTGATCCGCATCGACCAGTGCCATGGCCAGCGATTTCCCGGTCGTGTGCCCGTATCCGCCCGATGTGACAAAGCCGACCTTTTGTCCGTCTTTCCAGATTGGCTCATAGCCTGACGCGTCCGCGCCAGCGGCGTCTACCTCAAGCGTGACCTGTATTTGAGCGGGGCCATTGCCATCCCGTTCAGCGATCGCCGCCGCCTTGCCGACAAACTCCTTGTCCCAGTCGATCCAGCGATCCATGCCCGTCATGCCGGGGGTGTAGCCTTGGGTGAACTCTGCCGACCAGATGCCAAACGACTTTTCAAGGCGCAGGGACAACAGCGCGTTGAACCCGTATTCGATCATCCCGTGGTTCGCGCCTGCGGCCAGCAGCGTTTTGCGCAAGGTTGCATGATCACCCATACGGCAGTGGATTTCGTAACCCATCTCGCCGGTCACAGACAGCCGTCCGACCTTGCAGCGCAGCAACCCGATGTCGAAAGCGCGACATCCCATGAAGGGCAGCGTACTTGCCTTGCCATCGGTCAGCGCGTCGATGACCGCTTTCGACTTGGGGCCTGACAGCGAAAAGCCGGCCATTTCATCGCCAAGGTCCTTGAGCGTTACGCCGTCCATCATGTGATCGTCGAACCAGCGCTGATGCCATGTGCGCAGATAATAGCTGCCCATGATCCACCAGACGCCATCGCCCCAATTGAACACGGTCAGATCCCCCTTGAGCCGCCCGTCTTCGCCCAGCATCGGGGCCAGCCGCGCGCGTCCGGGGTTGGGCAGGCGGGATGCCATGATCGAATTCAGCCACTTTCCCGCATTCTTGCCCGTGACTTCGAAGCGGGAAAAGCCCGTGATATCCAGCAATCCGACCCGTTCGCGCACGCCCCTGCACTCGGCACCTACGATATCATGGGCGTTGCTGCGTTTGAGCGATGGTCTTTCCGTGAACCCTTGGGGTGCGAAATAAAGCGGCACTTCGAGGTCCCAGCTTTGGCTCCAGTGGCATCCGGCGGCTGTCATGTCCGCATAGGCGGGCGCGGTTTTCAGCGGGCGGCCCGCAGGCAGTTGTTCGTTGGGATAGGTCATCACAAACCGGCGGGAATAGAATTGGCCGGTTGTTTCCTTGATGTACTGCTTGTTCTCGGCCCAGACGCCATAGCGCGCGACGTCCATGCCGTAAACATCCGCCTCGGGCTCACCATGGATCATCCATTCGGCCAGCGATTTGCCGACACCGCCGCCTTGCAGGAACCCGGCCATGACCGCGCAGGCCGACCAATACCCACGTTTGCCCGGCACAGGCCCCACCAGCGGGTTGCCATCGGGTGAGAAGGTGAAGGCCCCGTTCACCCATGTTTTCACGCCCACGTCCTGAAGCGCGGGATAGCGTTCGAACCCCAGGATCAGCTCCTTTTCGATGCGGTCGGGGTCTTCTTGTTGCAGCTCGAACCCGTATTCCCACGGTGCGCCGTCCATCATCCAGTGCTGGTGGTCGACCTCGTAGATGCCCAGCAACACGCCCTTTTGGTCTTGGCGCAGATAGGTGAACCCCTCGAGATCCACAGTCATGGGCACCTCAAAGTCCAAATCCTCAAGCGCGGGGATCGTGTCGGAAATCAGATAGTGGTGGTTGAGCGGCGAGACGGGCAGTTCAACCCCCGCCATGCGGCCCACCTGCTTGGCCCAAAGGCCTGCGGCATTGACTACATGTTCGCAACTGATGGTACCCTTTTCGGTGACAACGTTCCAGCCTTGCAGGGTCTGGTTCAGTTCCAGCACCCGGTTGTGCTCCATCACCGTGGCACCGCGTTTCCTGGCGGCCCTGGCATAGGCATGCACAGTGCCTGTGGTGTCGATATACCCCTCGCGGTCGGCCCACATGCCGCCAAGCAGACCGTCACCCGACATGATCGGGTTCAGCCCGACCGCTTCTTCGACGGTGACAAGGCGGCAATCCTCAATCCCGATAGACTGGAACGTACGATAGGCCGATTGCAACCATTCCCACCGATCCGGCGTGCCCGCCATGGTCAGGCCACCTGTCATGTGCAGCCCGATGTTCTGACCGGATTCCTCCTGGATCTCCTCGAACAGATCGATTGTATAGGCTTGGAGTTGTGCAATGTTGGGGTCCGCATTCAGTGCGTGAAACCCACCAGCGGCATGCCAACTTGACCCAGCTGTCAGCACCGAGCGTTCGATCAGGCACACATCCGTCCAACCCATCTTGGCAAGGTGGTAGAGCACCGATGTGCCCACAACGCCGCCACCGATCACCATAACCCGGTAGTGTGAATCCATGTCTGTCCCCTGTCGCATCCGTCTGGTTGCATGGGACTGTCCGATAACTGGACAGACCTGTCCAGTTCTTTTGCGACACCAGTCGGTTGGATGCGACCGCGTGTCAGACGGGCCCGGACAGGTGGCGATGGATTGCGTCGGTCAGGCGATCCTTGATGCGAGTATAGCGGCTGGCGGGCACGGGTGTGGACAGCGCATAGATGTCGCCATTGCTGTCTTCGATGGCCAGCCCAAGGGCGCAGACCCCGTCGGTATGTTCGCTTTCATCGCGGGCAAGGGCACCCTGGCGGACGTCTTCGACTTCGCGCAGGATCGTGGCGAGCGGTTTGGAGCTGTCGCCTTCCAACTCTGCCAAAATCAACCGGGTCGCGCGGGCGGGGTCCATGCAGGCCAATGCGGCCTTTCCATTCGCGGTGGTCGTCAGGGGAAAGGATTCGCCGATACTGGACACAGCGCGCAGGCGTTGACGGCCCACGATTTGGTCGATGAACAGCATCTTGTCTCCGTCGAGAATAGCCAGATCAACCGTCTCTCCGGTCTCGTCCGAAATGCGTTTCATAATGGGGCGCAGACGGTCACGTATGCCAGAAGCGGCGGCTTGGGCGAGGCTTTGAATCTCTGGCCCCAACCTGATTCCCCCATACCCTTTATCGGTTGAAATGAACCCCTCGACCGTCAGTGCCGCGACAATCCGCTGTACCGTAGAGCGGGGCAATCCGACACGTGATGCGATTTGCCCAAGGCTGAGCCCATCCGTCTCCTGACCCAAAAGCCGTAAGATCGCCGCTGCACGCGATATCACCTGAATCCCTTGATTTTTAGAGGTTTCCTGCATGCTCATGTCCGGTTCCACCCTTGTATTTGTCCGTTTTTTCGACGTGCTCAACTTCGGAAATTGCGACCGTCAAATCAGTTCTTGACCGCTATATGATACATTTGCACCATATTGTGAAACACCTTTAACCGGTTTTGGGAGGAACGGATGGTCGTCAATATTCGCGGGATCGATTTTCAGGAGAACGACAACAACGATATGGGGCTGGAGTTCGTGAACCTCAGCCACCGCTATGGGTTCCAGTGCCCCAACTGGCCGTATTTCAAGGACGTGCAGATCGACCGCAAGCACTACATGGCCAAGTCCGGTGTGCTGAGCCAGACGATCACGACGACAATGCACGTCACAACCCATATCGACGCGCCGGCCCACGTGGTTCAGGGCACGCCCTTCATCGACGAGGTGCCGCTGCCGCATTTCTTTGGCTCGGGTCTGGTGGTCAGCATTCCCAAGAAAAAGTGGGAGTCGATTACGGGTGACGATCTGGAGAAAGCCTGCGGTCATGCGATTCGCAAGAATGATGTGTTGATCATCAACACCGGATGGCACAAGCAGTACGAAGATGGAGACTACTTTGCCTACTGCCCCGGACTGGTGCCCTCCGCCGCCGACTGGATGGTTGAAAAGGGCGTCAAGGTTGTCGGCCATGACACCCAGGCCAACGACCACCCGCTGGCCACAGCTATCGGCCCGCAGCGCAACGGCCCCATCCTGCCCCATCTGGAAAAGGAATACCTAGAATGGTCCGGCGGTACCCCTTGGGAAGAGGACTTCCCCGAATGGGAACCCGTCCACCAGAAGCTGTTCAGCAACGGCATCCTTGGCATCGAGAACGTCGGCGGCGATCTGGATCGAGTCACCGGCAAACGTGTCACCTTTGCCTTCTTCCCCTGGAATTGGGATCGGGGTGATGGCTGCATCATTCGTCTGGTCGCCATGATGGACAAGGATCAGGGCTATCGGATCGAGGCGGGCGAGGCGTTCTGATGCACCTCAAGCGCTTTGCCGATGCGACGACTTATGAGGCCCCGAACCATTGGGGTGTGACGGGGCTGCGCCTGCAGGGGTTCGAAGACGGCGGTCCCGAAAACCAGTGGGTCGGTCTTTCTCAATTCCTGCCCGGTGGCGGTGCGGGCCCGGACGCGACCCCGTTCGAAAAGGTTTATGTCGTGCTTGAAGGTGAGATGACGGTCCTTATCGACGACTCCGATACCGTTCTTGGCCCAATGGACAGTTGTACGATCCCACCGGGCGAAGTGCGCAAGATCGAGAACCGCAGCAATCACGTATGCAAGATGCTCGTGGTCATACCCTATCCCGAAGGAGGGCGGCCATGAGCCTCGATAATCCACTGTCGTTCTTTGATGTGTCGGACAAGGTTGTGCTGATCACCGGCGCATCCGGGGCCTTTGGCGCCGTGGCCGCGCGCTGTCTGTCGGGTGCTGGGGCCAAGGTGGTGCTGGCGGCAGGTAACGCCGGTGCGATGGCCGATGTTGCTGCCACCTGCACGGGCGACACGCATCAAATCAACGCCCGTCCCGACAGCGAGGCGGCATGTGCCGCGCTGATCGAGGAAACCGTTGCCACATTTGGACGGATCGACATTTTGGTGGTTGCCTCGGGCATGAACAAGGTCGCCAAGATCGGCGATATGGCACCCGCTGCGTTCGAAGGCGTTATGGACGCCAATGTGACACAAAGCTGGCTGATGGCGCGCGCGGCGGCAGGTCAGATGCAGATGCAAGGGACAGGGGGCAAGATCGTATTGATGTCCTCCGCCCGTGGATTGCTGGGCCATCCGGCGGGCTACACCGCCTATTGCGCGTCCAAGGCCGCTGTTGACGGGATGACCAAGGCTTTGGGATGCGAACTTGGGCCGACGGGCATCACCGTCAACGCGATTGCGCCGACCGTCTTCCGATCACCGCTTACCGCATGGATGTTCGAGGACACGCCCGAGGCTACGGCGGTGCGCGAGGGGTTCTTGTCACGGGTGCCAAAGGGGCGCTTGGGCGAGCCTGAGGACCTGGCTGGCCCGCTTCTGTTCCTGTCGTCGCGCGCGTCGGATTTCTACACCGGGCATATCCTCTATGCCGATGGCGGGTACACGGCAGGTTGATGGAATCAGTGTCGAATATCGCGGTCATCGGGGCCGGCTTGATGGGCCACGGCATCGCGCTGACCTTCGCCCGTGCAGGCCACAGTGTTTGTGTGACCGATCCCATGGCCGACACCTTGCGCAGTGTGCTTGAACGGGTGTCTACGAGTTTGGTGCTGCTCGGCGCGGAGGCGGGCGAAATTTCTGAGATATTGTCCCGGATCACCTTGTGCGATGCGATCCCTGATGCTGTTGGGGACGCCATGTTCGTGATCGAGGCGGCGCCGGAAAAACTGTCCCTGAAACAGGCGATCTTTGCTGAGGTTGAGGCCCACGCGCCCGCTGACGCCATCCTCGCCTCCAACACATCCGTCATTCCGATCACCAAGATCATGGAGGGCTTGTCGGGACGCCACCGCGCCCTTGGCACCCACTGGTGGAACCCGCCGCACATGATTCCGCTTGTTGAAGTGATCAAGACGGAATGGACGGACCCGGCCCTTGCGAACGCCATGGTCGCGCTGCTGAGCGGTGCAGGCAAGACCCCGGTGATGGTCGAAAAAGACGTGCCTGGCTTTATTGGCAACCGCTTGCAACACGCGCTGTGGCGCGAGGCGATTTCGCTGGTCGAAAACGGGATTTGCACCGCCGAAGCGGTTGATGATGTGGTCAAAGCGAGTTTCGGGCGGCGCATGGCGGTGCTCGGGCCGCTTGAGAACGCGGATCTGGTAGGGATCGAGCTCACGCAGGATATCCACAATCAGGTGCTGGGCGACCTTGATGTGACACCGCACGCTTTGCCCTATTTGCAGACCCTTCTGGATGAGGGGCGTACCGGCATGGCAGCACGGGCGGGGTTTCGGAACTGGGCCGCGACGGATCTGGAGGAAACCAAGGCGCGCGTTGCAGGACATCTGCGCGCGATTGACCGGCTCTTGGCCCACGAAGTGACGGAGGAAACATAACGGAAAGATATATTGTGAAAAGGAAGCCGCAATAAATTGCCCACCGGACCATGATAATCCGAAATGAAAGACACCAAAGGGTGCAGGCCTCGATCAATCGAAGGCCAAACCACGACATACATCTCAGGGAGGAGACGCTATGAAAACGGGAACAACCAGAAGACAGATGCTTGGCGGATTGGCGGCCACGGTCGCATCCCCGGCCATTTTGACGGCCACGCGCGCCTATGCCGATAATCCGACCATCCGGGTCGGGTTCGTCACGCCGTCCACTGGCCCATTGGCGGGCTTTGCCGAGGCGGACGACTATATCCTCGACGGGCTGCGCGCGCATTTCGCGGGCGGTGTGACCAACAACGGCAAGTCCTATAATATCGAGATCATCAAGAAGGACAGCCAGTCCAACCCCAACCGCGCCGCCGAAGTGGCAGCCGAGTTGATCCTGTCGGACGAGGTTGACATCATCACCGCCGCTGCGACGCCTGACACCACCAACCCGGTTGCGGATCAGGCCGAGATCAACGAGGTGCCCTGCGTCACCACTGACGCGCCATGGCAGCCCTATTTCTTTGGGCGGGGCGGCAATCCGGCGGAGGGGTTCCAATACACCTACCACTTCTTCTGGGGGCTTGAGGACGTCATCACGAACTTTACCGGCCTGTGGAGTGACGCAGGTGTGGCCAAAAAGGTTGGCGGATTGTTCCCCAATGATGCAGATGGCAACGCGTGGGGCGACCCTGAGCTTGGCTTTCCCAAGCCACTCGCGGCGCAAGGGTTTGAATTGATCGATCCGGGCCGGTTCCAGCCGCTCAATGACGACTTTTCGAACTATATCGCCGCGTTCAAGGATGCAGGCTGCGAGATCGTGACGGGTGTGATGATCCCACCGGATTTCGGCACCTTCTGGGCGCAGGCCGCACAGCAAGGGTTCAACCCCAAGGTCGCGACCATCGGCAAGGCGCTGTTGTTCCCCTCGGCCATCGAGGCGCTTGGGGATCGAGGCGTGGGCCTGACGACTGAAATCTGGTGGTCGCCGAACCATCCGTTTTCTTCGTCGCTGACAGGCACGTCGGCAGGCGAACTGGCCAATGGGTTCACCGCTGCGACCGGGCGGCCATGGACGCAGCCCATCGGGTTCAAACACGCGCTATTCGAAGTCGTGGCGGACGCTATCGCGCGGGCCGAGGATCTGGATGACCCGGACGCTATCGCCGCCGCGATCAAGGGCACGAATATGTCCACCATCGTGGGCGATGTGAACTGGTCGAACGGGCCTGTGCCGAACGTGTCCAAGACGCCGCTGGTGTCCGGCCAGTGGCAACGGCAGGGCGATGGGGTTGAATTGGTGATCACCAACAACGCCCATGCCCCCGACATCCCGGTGGGCGGCGAATTGCAGCTGCTTGGATAAGCCCACATGTCTGCCTTGTTATCTGTCGCAGGTCTGCGCAAGTCGTTCGGTGCCGTTGTGGTCGCCGACGACACCAGCTTTGATATCGCACAAGGCGAAGCTGTTGGCATTCTGGGGCCCAATGGGGCGGGCAAGACATCGCTGTTCAATCTGGTGACCGGGGCCCTCAGCCCTGATGCAGGGCGGATCACTTTTCAGGGGCAGGATATCTCGACCAGCTCCGCCGCGCGGCGCTGTAAGATAGGCATCGCGCGGTCGTTTCAGGTGCCCCAGCCCTTCGGTGGGATGACGGTGTTTGAAAACGCGCTGGTCGGTGCGGTCGAAGGGGCGGGGATGCGCAGCCATGAGGCTGAGGCGCATGTGCTGGCTGTTCTTGAGGACACCGGTTTGCTGGCCAAGGCCAATATCCGCGCCGGGGCCCTCACCCTGCTCGATCGCAAGCGGCTCGAGATGGCGCGTGCGCTGGCAGCCCGGCCCAAGCTGCTGCTGCTGGACGAGATCGCGGGTGGGTTGACCGAAGCCGAATGTACCGCCCTGATCGACACCATCAAGGCCGTGCATGCGGGCGGAACGACGATTATCTGGATCGAACATGTGGTGCATGCGCTGCTGGCGGTTGTTGAACGGCTGATCGTGATCGATTTTGGCAAGAAGATAGCCGAAGGGCCGCCCAAGACGATCATGGACAGTGCCGAGGTCAAGGAAATCTATCTGGGGGTCGATCCCGATGTCTGAGCCTGTGCTGCAACTTGTGGGCCTCGATGCTCATTACGGAGATTTTCAGGCGCTTTACGGTGTTGATATGGAGGTCAATGCTGGCGAGGTGATCGCGATTATCGGGGCCAACGGGGCGGGCAAGACCACGCTGATGCGCTCGATTTCGGGCCTGTTGCATAACGCGGGTGATCAGGTCCGGTTCAAGGGACAACCCATCGGGGCCTTGCGCGCCGATCAGGTCGCTTATGCGGGGGTGGCGCTGGTGCCTGAGGGGCGGCAGTTGTTTGCCTCGCTCTCGGTCGAAGAAAACCTCAGGCTTGGCAGCACCGTAGGGCGTGCGGGGCCATGGTCGCTTGAGGCCGTGTATGATCTGTTTCCGATCCTGCAAGAGCGACGCAACCAGCCTTCGACCTCACTGTCCGGCGGGCAGCAACAGATGGTGGCCATCGGGCGCGCACTGATGTCCAACCCCGAGGTGATCCTGTTTGACGAGATCAGTCTGGGTCTCGCCCCGGTGATCATCAAATCCATCTATGAGGCCCTGCCCGGCATCATCGGCGGGGGTATGACGGCCATGATCGTCGAACAGGATATTACCAAGGCGCTGTCGGTCTCGTCTCGCGTCTATTGCCTGCAGGAGGGGCGCGTGTCGCTGTCGGGCCGGGTCGGGGACATCACACGCGACCAGATCACCGCCGCCTATTTCGGAGTTGCCGCATGATCGAGTGGGTGAACGCCGTGGTGCAGGGTATCCTGCTGGGTGGGCTCTATGCGCTCTTTGCGGCCGGGTTGTCCCTGATTTTCGGGGTGATGCGGCTTGTCAATATCGCGCATGGTGATCTGATCATTCTGGCAGCCTATTTGGGATTAAGCACGACCGTGATGCTGGGCGTGCATCCGTTTGCGGCGCTTTTGGTGGTGATGCCTGCGATGGCGGGGATTGGATATGTGCTGCAACGCGGGCTTTTGAACCAGACCCTTGGGCCGGATATCCTGCCGCCTTTGCTGGTCACGTTCGGGCTGTCGGTGATTCTGCAAAATGCGCTGCTCGAAGGATATACCGCCGATCCGCAAAAGCTGTCTGCCGGGTCGATTGAAACGGCGAGCCTGTCGGTCGGGGGCCTATCTTTAGGAGTTTTGCCGCTGCTTACCTTCGGGCTGGCGGTGGCTGTGATCGCGGGGCTGCAATGGATATTCTATGCAACCGCCCTGGGCCGTCAGTTTCGCGCGGTGTCCGACAATCAGGATATTGCCCAACTGATGGGTCTGAACAAGGCGCATGTATTCGGGCTGGCCATGGCGCTGGCGCTGGCGGTCACGGCCATTGCGGGTGTGATGCTGGGCGTGCGCACCAGCTTTGATCCGTCCATCGGCGGGGGGCGGCTGATCTTTGGGTTCGAAGCGGTGATCATTGGCGGGCTTGGCAACATCTGGGGCACGCTTGCGGGCGGTGTTATTCTAGGCGTGGCCCAAACCATCGGGGCCAAGATTGACCCCGGTTGGCAAGTGCTGGCGGGTCATGTCGCGTTCCTCGTTGTATTGGCGGTGCGCCCCAATGGTCTGTTCCCGAGGGTCGAACATTGAGCGCCCCGGTTGTCACCCGCGCCACACGCGCCAGCCGCGTTGCGATGGTTATCGCTGCACTTGCGGTGATTGTGCTGGCTCTTGCGCCCTGGTGGGCGGGTCGGGCTGATCTGCGCCTGATGGGCGAGATTTTCCTCTACCTGTCGCTGGCCTGCCTGTGGAACCTGATGGCGGGCTATGCGGGCCTTGTGTCAGTGGGCCAGCAGGCGTTTGTCGGCTTTGGAGGCTACATGCTGTTCGCGCTCACGATCTTTGGGGGGTTGCACCCGATTGTCGCGATCCTTGGGTCGGGGGTGTTGGCAGCGATGCTTTCGGTTCCGGTTGCGGCGCTGATCTTTCGACTTAAAGGGGCCTATTTCGCAATCGGTACGTGGGTCATGGCGGAGGTTTTCCGCCTTACATTCGCGCAAGTATCCGCGCTTGGGGGTGGGTCGGGCACATCCTTGCCTGTCGGAGTGGTGAAATCGCTGGCGGCGTCACGGTCAGGGCGTGAGGCGCTTAGCTATTGGCTGGCTCTTGGGGCGGCCATCACCGTCATCACCTGTGTATACCTGTTCCTGCGGTCCCGCCGGGGGCTTGCATTGACGGCCATCCGCGACAGCGAAGTGGCCGCTTCGGGCCTTGGCATCGACATCTGGCGGACCAAGCTTGAGGTCTATGTCGTGACATCCGCCTTCACGGCAATCATCGGCGGGCTGATCTTTTTGCAAAAGCTGCGCATTTCCCCTGATGCGGCGTTCTCGGTCAATGACTGGACAGCCTTTGTGATCTTTATCGTGGTGATCGGTGGGATTGGCACGCTTGAGGGGCCGATTATCGGCACGCTTGTCTTTTTCCTTTTGCGTGAAACGCTGGCGGATTTCGGGACCATTTATCTGATGGTGTTGGGTGCGGTGGCCATTGTTGTCATGCTGAAGGCCCCCAAGGGGATATGGGGATTGGTCCGTGACCGCTACGACCTCGAACTGTTCCCGCTCAGTTATCGTGTACGTATCAAAGAGGACTAGGACCATGGCCAAACAACCCACCATCATCACCTGCGCGGTTACGGGGTCGATCCATACGCCCACGATGTCCGACACCTTGCCGCTGACCCAGAACCAGATCGCCGAACAGGCCATTGCCGCGGCCGAGGCGGGGGCTTCGATCCTGCATCTGCACACACGCGACCCCGACGATTTCCGCCCGTCGGTCGAACCGGATCACTATGCCCCGATCCTGGGCCGGGTCAAACAGTCCACAGATGCGGTGCTGAACATCACCACGGGTGGTGCGCCCACGATGTTGATCAAGGAGCGGATCAAGGCCGCCACCAAATTCTCGCCCGAGATGTGCAGCCTCAACATGGGGTCGATGAACTTTGCCTTTCACCCGCTGGCCAAACGCTATGACACATGGAAATACGACTGGGAAAAGGACTATGTCGAAGGGTCCGAGGCCAACATCTTTCGCAATACATTTGCCGATATTCGCGAGGCCGCCGAAACGCTGGTCCCCCACGACATCAAATTCGAGCATGAGTGCTATGATGTCGGGCACCTTTATAACCTGAAATACTGCATGGATGTGGGACTGTTCAAAGCCCCGGTGTTCATCCAGTTCATCTTTGGCATTCTGGGCGGGATCGGACCTGAAGTGGACAACCTGATCTTTATGAAACGCACGGCGGATCGGCTGTTTGGCGACGATTACCGTTGGTCGGTTCTGGGCGCGGGGGGCGCGCAGATGCCACTGGCGACCACTGCAAGTCAGATGGGCGGGAACGTGCGTGTCGGTATGGAGGACAGCCTGCTCATCAATCGTGGTGAGTTGGCAGAGTCCAACGCGCAACAGGTCACCAAGGTCCGGCGTATCATCGAGGATCTGGGCTGCGAAGTGGCCACACCTGATCAGGCGCGCGAGATCCTTGCGCTCAAAGGTGGGGACAGGGTCGCATTCTAACTCACTCGGGCAGCTTGTCCGGTTTGTCGCGGTACCGCCCGGACGTCATCATCCCACTCAGGCGGACCAGCCCCGGTGTACCGACGCGACTGCGGGTGCGCAGGACGGGTGTGTTGATCGAGCCACCCCGGCTTTCGCGGAACACGATGAACAGGCCGGAGGCGATGATGATACCTGCGCCGACTGCGGTGTAAATATCTGGTGTTTCATCGAAAAAGATCAGCCCATATCCCGTCGCCCACAGGATTTGGGAATACTGCATGGGTGCGACAATCGCCGCTTCACCGGTTTGATAGGCCGCAATGATAAACCGGGCCGCTATCCACGCCATGGTCGAGATCACGGCCAGCATTCCGAGATGTTCGATCGGCATGGGCTTATAAACAAAGGCCAGCGCCGCGCCCATCACCACAAAATTCGCCACCATGGGATAGAGCAACAGAACGGCGGTGCGTTCGTCGCTCCCGATCTTGCGCACTACAATGGATGCGAACGCGCCACTGAGGGCCGCCAGAATGGCCGCGCCGTGGCCCAGTGTGAGGTCCGTGGTGCCGGGGCGCAAGACAACCATCACCCCTGCCAACCCGACCAGCACAGCCATCCAACGCGGCAGCCGCACTTTTTCACCCAGGATCGGGATTGAAAGGACCGTGATCAGCAGTGGGGTTGCAAACAGTATCGCATATGTCTGCGTCAGGGGCAGGTTCGAAAAGGCATAGAACGCAGAGACACCGGTGATCACTGCCCCCACAGTCCGGACCGCCATCCACCACGGGCGAACGGGCAGCAACGTGCCCGGTTTGGAATCGCGCATGATCATAATGGTCGCCAAGGGGAACGACAGCAGAACGCTGAAAAATACGATCTGGATAGGGGAATAGGTCGCCCCCAGTGTCTTGATGAACACGTCGTGGGTCGAAAAGATGCCAAAGGCGATCAAGGCCAGCAGTGCGCCTTTGATGTTGGGGGACATATCGCGCCTCTTGGGGGTTACAGGCTCGCGTCCAGAGCGGCCAGAATGACGTCACCCATTTGCGTGGTCGAGATCGGTGTGCCGCCCTCGGGACCCATCAGATCAGCGGTGCGCGCGCCATCGGCCAGCACCCTTTCGATGGCGTCCTCAAGCCGGGTCGCCTCGTCCCCTTGGTCGAAGGAATAGCGCAGCGCCATGGCAAAGCTGAGGATACAGGCGATGGGGTTGGCTTTGCCTTGGCCTGTGATGTCAGGGGCCGAGCCGTGCACGGGTTCGTACATCGCCTTGGGCCGCCCATTCGCCATCGGAGCACCAAGGCTGGCGGACGGCAACATGCCAAGGCTGCCGGTCAGCATGGCCGCGCAATCCGACAGGATGTCACCAAACAGGTTGTCGGTCACGATGACGTCGAACTGTTTGGGCGCGCGCACCAGCTGCATCGCGCCATTGTCGGCGTACATATGGCTGAGTTCCACATCCGGATAGTCGGTATCGTGGACCTTCTGGACAACTTCCCGCCACAGGATCCCGCTTTCCATTACGTTGGCCTTTTCCATCGAGCAGACCTTGTTGTTCCGACGCCGCGCCAGCTCAAAGGCGGAGCGGGCCACCCGGTCAATCTCGGACTCGGTGTAGCGTTGCGTGTTGATCCCGACGCGCTCGTTGCCTTCCTCAAAGATGCCACGCGGTTCACCGAAATAAACGCCAGAGGTCAACTCGCGCACGATCATTATGTCGAGGCCCGCAACTAGGTCCGGCTTGAGCGACGAGAAGTCCGCCAGCGCGTCAAAGCATTGTGCCGGGCGCAGGTTCGAAAACAGGTCCATCTCTTTGCGCAGGCGCAGCAGGCCACGTTCAGGTTTGACCGAAAAATCCAGGTCGTCGTATTTTGGCCCGCCCACAGCACCCAGCAAAACCGCATCCGCGGCCAGCGCCTTGGCCATTGTGTCGTCGTGCAGCGGTGTGCCGTGCGCGTCATAGGCGGCTCCGCCCACAAGGTCGGTTTCCACGTCAAAAGGCAGGTTCCGCTTGGCCGCGAACCAGTCAATGATCCGCGTGACCTGATCCATCACTTCGGGGCCAATGCCGTCTCCGGGCAGGATCAAAAGGGATGGGTTGGACATGGGCGAAACTCCTGTGAATGCGTGGTGTTTCGCCTATCCATCCGGGGGTGCGGGGTCAAGGGTGAGGTCCACCCAGACAAGGTGGTGGCGGCTGGCCGTGGCGGCTGTTTCAGCCAGTGGATCGTCGGGGGTGGGCCACATCACGCCGCTGTCGATGATGCGCCAGTGGATTGAGGGCAGCACGTAATCCACCCGCAGATTCCCCGGTACGGGCTCTGCCCAATCTGCGGTGTCTGTGCCGTGGGTCCCTTTGGGGGCCGGATCCTGAAGGCGCGGGTCGGTCAGCAGAGTGGTGATGGCCGCTTTGATGCCTTGCCCGTCGATGGGGTCCAGATTGGCATCCCCCGCAATGACAAAGGGGCCGGCGGGTGCTATGCCCACCGTCCCGTCAAGCACCTGTTGCAACAGTCGGATTTCATCGTGATTGCGCTTGCCGTTGCGATCTTCGGGCCCGTCAAACACCGGGGGACTGGCGTGAAAGGTCATCAGGTCGATCACACCCGCAGGCGTGTCGATCGGGACAATCCAATGGGCGGTGGTTGAAAGACGTTGTGCGGCTTGGGCGGCGTCACTGGGGAACGGTGCGCCGTTGACCATGGGCAGTGTCGGGTCGGGCACGTCACGCCATAAAAGGGCTGAGAGGTCCTGCACCTGTGTGTCCAGAATGGGAAAGTGCGACAGGATTGCCATCCCCCCCTGACCTGAAAAGCGGCCATAACCCTGCGCATCGCGCGGGCCACCGCGCCGCCGGTCGCCGTCCATATCAAGGCCGGTGGGCATGCCGGTGTTGGGGCGTTGCGCAAAGTGGTAAGCATAACCTGCGGCCTTTGACAGCTGCGACAGCGCCTCGCCTGTCAGGTCATAGTCGATCCCCTGAAGGGCGAGAATGTCGGCATCGGCCGCCTTGATGATCGCAAGCACGGCATTGATTTGATCGTCAGCGCCGCGCGCCAGATCGCGCAGCAGCAGCCCGGGACCATCCCGGCTGAGTTCAGTGTTGTAGGTCGCAACGCGCAATGTGTCCGCCTGCGCAGCCATGCCGATCAACAGGGCGGCGAGCGTGGTAATCAGGCGGTCAGCATATCGCCTTCCGCGTTGGCATAGGCGCGTTTGCGCTGGTCGCGGATCATCTCGGCAATCCGCTGCATCGCAATACCGCGCATGATCATGCTGGCAGGAAGAAAGGCCCATGCGCTCATTGTCCAGATCAGGGTTTGCGGGTTCTCCAGAGAGATCGGGTTCAAAAGGTCTGCCGCCAGTTTGACCACCGCAGGGATAACAAAAGGTAAAAGAAAGCCGAGCGCGATGTTGATGCGCGCATCGCGGTTCAGGCGATGCAGCACATCGCCGCCTGCTGTCGGGTCAAACAGGGGCAGGTTGACCCAGACGTTGAAGGCCCCCGACCGTGCGGGCCATCCCAGCACCCGGACGAGGAACAGGAACGCTGTCATCGCGGTCAGCGAAATAAGGTAGGCAAGGCCCGCAGCCGTCCGTACGGACTGTACAATGTCTGGCTCAGCATTGCTTGGCAGCATCAGCACGACAAGGCGCACGGGGCTGTAGGGAAAATCGATACTGCTGCCCACAATTGTGCCGATGGACGTCAGCGCGCCTGTCAGCAGTGTGGGGTCGGTCTTGCCCTTGCAAATCACGCTGAGCAGGAAAACGGTCAGGAAAAGCGCGATGAACCGCAGCCGGTTGAACGGGGCTGCATCGCGAAACTCGACGATGCTGGGGCTTTTGGAGCTATATTCGACAAAGGTCATAAAGGCCGCAAAAAGGGCAACCAAAACAGTTGCTTGAGACGAGTCAATAGACGCGCCGGGCACAATAAGTGCCGGAGTGGCGACGACCAATGCCACCAAAAAGCCGCGCATTGCTGCGCCAGACAGTCGTGCTATCACGTTTCGATCCCTTCAAACTGGCCAGCCGCGATACGTTGCCGCGAACTTGTTCCAACTTGATCCCACCGGGTCGGGCGGGTGTGCCTCATTCTTGCCGCATTGTTGCCTTGATCGACCCTGTGGCTCAAGTGTGTTGGTTAACGAAACGCAAAACCTTGGGCATTTTGAGGGAGGGTGTGGTGCGTTTGTGCATCATTTCTGAGGCAGGAATTTGGCACGGCCCAGATGTTGTGTACGGGCCGTGCGAGAGCCATACCAGAGCACCGTCTGATAGGTTTTTGGTTAACGCGGCCTTAAACCCAAGGGCGTGCCTGGCTCGCCTCGGCTTCGAACGCGGTGATGCTGTCGGCTTTGGCCATGGTGAGTCCGATATCGTCCAACCCTTCCATCAGGCAGTGTTTCTTGAACGCGTCCACCTCAAAGCGGAACACCTCGCCATCTGACGTGGTCACCGTCTGTGCTTCAAGATCGACGGTCATGCGGGCATTGGCCCCTTTTTCGGCGTCCCTCATCAAAACATCGACAGCCTCGGCAGGCAGCGCGATGGGCAGAATGCCGTTCTTGAAGCAGTTGTTGTAGAAGATGTCGGCAAACGAGGTCGAGATCACACAGCGGATGCCGAAATCCTTGATCGCCCATGGCGCATGCTCGCGGGATGAGCCGCAGCCGAAATTGTCGCCCGCAACCAGTATCTCGGCATTGCGATAGGCGTCCTGGTTCAACACGAAATCGGGAATTTCGTTGCCTTGGCGATCAAAGCGCATCTCGTCAAACAGATTGGCCCCAAGACCCGAGCGTTTGATCGTTTTGAGGAACTGTTTGGGGATGATCATGTCGGTGTCGATATTGACCAGCGGCATGGGGGCCGCAATCCCGGTCAGTGTTTCGAATTTATCCATTGGGTGTTTCCTTTGGCTTGTGGCGCGTCGGGAACCGATCCGATGCGCGCTGTGTTTGCCCTGCAAGACAAACAGATATGGAAAGACGTGATGTCATATAGCGAAGGGACGAAGGTCGAATCGGACTGGGGCACCGGGAAGGTGACCAGGGTCTGCACCCGGATTACGGCCCGCAGACTCAGGGGCAGTGAAGTGCGCAAGGCATCCTGAACCGCGGTCCGAGGTAAGGTGGGCAGTATTGCCCACCTTACATCATATCCCGCACATCGGTCAGTTTCCCGGTGATCGCCGCCGCAGCTGCCATGCCGGGCGACACAAGATGGGTGCGCCCCTTATAGCCCTGCCGTCCTTCGAAGTTGCGGTTTGAGGTCGAGGCGCAGCGTTCCCCTTCGGCCAGTTGGTCGGGGTTCATGGCCAGACACATGGAACAACCCGCAAGACGCCATTCAAACCCGGCCTCCTTGAAGATGTCGGCCAGCCCTTCCTCTTCGGCCTGAGCCCGCACAAGGCCGGAGCCCGGCACGATCATGGCCCGCAGACCTTCCTTGATCTTTTTGCCCTTCAGGATTTCGGCGGCGGCGCGAAGGTCTTCGATCCGGCCATTGGTGCAGGACCCGATAAACACGGTGTCGATTTCGATCTCGGACAGTGGCGTGCCGGGCGTGAGGCCCATATAGTCGAGCGAACGTTGCGCCGCGCCGACCTTGCCACCTTCGAAATCATCCGCCGAGGGCACGTTTGCGGTGATCGGCAGCACGTCCTCGGGCGAAGTGCCCCATGTCACGACGGGTGCGATGTCTTCGCCCTTGATCGTGACAACCTTGTCCCAATGGGCGTCATCGTCGGAGTAGAGGGTTTTCCACCATGCGACGGCGGCTTCCCATTGTGCGCCCTTGGGGGCGTGGGGGCGGCCCATGCAGTATTCGAACGTCTTTGCATCGGGTGCGATCAGGCCTGCGCGTGCGCCGCCTTCGATTGCCATGTTGCAGACGGTCATCCGCCCTTCCATGCTGAGATCGCGGATCGCTTCGCCGCAATACTCAATGACATAGCCGGTACCGCCTGCGGTCCCGGTTTCACCGATGACTGACAGGGTGATGTCCTTGGCGGTGACGCCGGGGCGCAGTTTGCCGGTGATCTCGACCTTCATGTTTTTGCCCTTGCGCTGGATCAGCGTCTGAGTGGCCAGCACATGTTCCACCTCGGACGTGCCGATGCCGTGCGCCAGTGCGCCAAAGGCCCCGTGGGTGGCGGTGTGACTGTCACCGCAGACCACGGTCATGCCGGGCAGAGTCCAGCCCTGTTCGGGGCCGACGATATGCACGATGCCCTGACGTACATCGCTGACAGGATAGTAGTGGATCCCGAAATCCTTGGCGTTCTTGTCAAGGGCGTCGACCTGCACGCGGCTGTCTTCGGTCATGGTTGCCGCGTTGGCGCGGTCCAGCGTCGTGGGCACGTTGTGGTCGGGCACCGCGATGGTCTTGTCGGGCGCATGGACGGGACGGTTGGCCATGCGCAGCCCTTCAAAGGCCTGCGGGCTTGTCACTTCGTGGACCAGATGGCGGTCAATATAAAGCAGGCAGGTGCCATCGTCGGCTTCATGCGCGACATGGGCATCCCAGATTTTATCATAGAGTGTTTTGGGGGACATATGGTCCTCTCCCTTGATCAGATGTGCGGATTTTGAGCGGATGAATGCGGTTGAGTGCGCTCAGGGCCTGGCCAGCACCGTGTGCGTCGCCCCAAAAAAGCGTTCGCGCAGGCGCGCGCGGTCATCCATGTCAAACAAACGGGTCATAAACGGGTCACTAGCCGGATTCCCCGTGCCGATCAAGCAAGCGTGCAGTCCCGATATGCAGACGGACGATTGCCTGCCCCGGCGGGGCGTTGCATGTTGGGGCGAACCAAGAGGGGCGATATGGCCAACCACACGGGCGGTGAGTCCACCAACAACATTGCGGATGCGCTGAATTCGGCGGCTGAGGCGGCGGCTACTGGCAACAGCGGCGACGGCGAGGCCCTCGTTGATACCCTCCTGTCGCTGGGTGAAATGATCCTGATCGAGATCGACGGGATGTTTCATTCGCTGATGCGGCCTTGGGTTGGCTATCAGGTTGCCATCGTCGTGGGTGTGTTCCTTGCCTCGTATGTGTTGCGCCTGTGGCTGGGGCCGCCGATCCGGGCATGGATGGGTACGCGCGAAGGCTGGCCCAAATGGCGCATGCGCGTGCTTGTGGTGGTGCATCAACGCCTGCGCGCAATCTTTTTTGTTGCGATCATGTGGGCCGTTGTGCTGGCCATGCGCGAGTTCACATGGCCATCGCGATCCTACATCCTGAGCCTTGTGGCGACGCTTGCCATGGCGTGGTTACTGGTGGTGTTTGCAACCCGGCTGATCCGCTCGATGCTGCTGCGCCGTGTGGTGCGGATTGGGGCCTTTATATATGTTACCCTCTATATCTTGGGGATCGTTGATGAAACCGCCGAGGTGCTGGATGCCGCCGCGCTGAGCATTGGTGATGTGCGCTTGTCCTTGTTGCTGATGGTGCAGGGGGCGGTGGTCATCGGGGTGTTGTTCGCGCTGGCGCGGTTCATCACGACCACCACGTCGGCCCGGATCAATTCGAACGAGGATATCTCGCCCTCAATGCGGGTGCTGATCGTCAAGGTGGTGCAGATCGTGCTTTACGCCATCGCATTTTTTGCGGGGGTGCGTGCACTTGGGATCGACCTGACAGGGCTTGCGGTGTTGTCGGGGGCCATTGGTGTGGGCCTTGGCTTTGGTCTGCAAAAGGTGGTGTCGAACCTTGTGTCGGGGGTGATCATCCTGCTCGACAAGTCGATCAAACCCGGTGACGTGATCAGCCTTGGCGACACGTTCGGGTGGATTCAGACGCTTGGGGCGCGCTACGCATCCGTGGTGACCCGCGACGGGCGCGAATACCTGATCCCGAACGAGGATCTAATCACCGGGCAGGTCGTGAACTGGTCGCACTCGGACGAGTTTGTCCGCCTCGATATCTACTTTGGCACAGCTTATGACGATGATCCGCATCAGGTGC
The DNA here is from genome assembly GCF_947497045.1 of uncultured Tateyamaria sp. Lineage (GTDB taxonomy): Bacteria > Pseudomonadota > Alphaproteobacteria > Rhodobacterales > Rhodobacteraceae > Tateyamaria. The sequence goes on from NZ_CANMEU010000011.1 coordinate 89,347, forward strand.
GTAAACTTGCGATTGCGGCCGCTATGGGGGTTGAACGTGTTTTGTCGAGCCGCCCGCCCGTGTGCCACATGGTTGGATTCGGGGACAGCTCGGTCGATTATATCCTGCGGTTCTGGATCACTGATCCGACGGGCGGGCTGACCAATATCCGGGGCAATGTGTATCTGGCGCTTTGGGACATGTTTCAGGAACACAACATCTCGTTTCCGTTCCCGCAACGTGAGGTTCGGATGCTGGGTAAGACGCAGGTGGATATTGCCCCGGACTGAGACTGGCTGCCTGTTGATTGAGCGCAATCGTGCGACGTCGCGGCGGGGCCGCATGCGGTTCATTGAAATGTCACGTTTGCGTTGTTACGATAAAGCATATCCCAGCGTCGGGGATTCCGGCGACGCGATGAAAAGGAGGACAATGTCCTGTCAATTTCTGCCGAAGCGGTGCGCGCCGCTGATGGGGCGGCGGCCATGACGGCCAACGCCAAAACGAAAGCCACAAGCGATTTGCTCCTTGAGGCCGTTCTTTCCTCACTTTCCGATGACAAAGCCGAAGACGTGGTGCAGATCAACCTGCGCGGCAAGACCGAGATTGGCGATTACATGGTCGTGTGCTCGGGGCGGTCTTCGCGGCAGGTTACTGCGATTTCGGAGAAGCTGGTGCAGCGGATCAAGGATGAGTTTGGTCACGCCTCGCGGATCGAAGGTAAGGATACCGGCGATTGGGTCCTGATCGACACGGGTGACGTGATTGTCCACGTGTTCCGCCCCGAAGTGCGGGAGTTCTATCAGCTCGAGAAGATGTGGCAGCCCAGCCCGGCTGCGAACTGACCGCGCCTTAGATGCGCGTTCATATCTGTGCGGTGGGCCGCCTGCGTGGGGGCGGCGAGGCCGAGCTGATTTCCGACTATGTCACCCGATTTGACCGCACGGGCCGGGCCTTGGGCCTTAGCCCTTTGTCCATCGTCGAGGTCGAGGACCGCAAAGGCGGGGGCATGCCCGGCGAGGCAGAGATTTTGCGCCGTGCGATCCCCAAAGGTGCGCTGATCTGTTGTCTGGATGAACGTGGCAAGGTCGAACCCTCGCCTGCCTTTGCGCGCCGCCTTGCAGGTTGGCGTGATGCGGGTCGATCTGATGTGGCATTTGTGATTGGTGGTGCGGATGGGATTGATCCGACCTTGCGCGCGGATGCGGATCACGGGCTGTCATTTGGTGCGATGGTGTGGCCGCATATGCTGGTGCGGGTGATGTTGGCGGAACAATTGTACCGCGCGGCGTCCATCCTTGCCGGATCACCTTATCACCGGACCTGATCCCAAGGCCGCTGCGCGACACGATGTTTCAGGGGCTTTGCCCCGTCGCTTGCGCGACTCCCCAAGGTATTTTTGGCGAAAGGAAGCAGCGGGGCTGTGGGTTGAGCCCGCTCTGACCGTTTCAGGTCAGGGCAGGTTTACAATTGTTGTGCCGTCGTTCCAGCCGCCGGGCAGGTCGCGTGCTTGTATTTGCACCTGTGTCGTGCCTGCAGGTATTTTGACCTCATCGAGGCTGCGTGTGAAAGGTTGTTCGTTGACATGTGGGTGGAACAGGACGCGAACACCCAGTTCATTGCCATTCATGTCCAGCACGCGCCAGCCATCTGCGTAGTGGTCCCAACCTGTATCGGGGTGCCGGATCGTGACTGAGAACCGGTATGTGTCTGTTCCGGTTCCGACCGCCATGACATTTTCGATCACGGGTTCTTCGGCCAGCGCGAAGGAGGGAATCATAGCGAGTATGAGGGCGAATATCTTGTTCATGGGGCGCAGTTTACAGGTGTTTGAAAGGCTTGTCCCGTTATGTCTTTGAGCGGAGCAAAATGGTACGTGATTGTGATGCAAATTCGCGTCGCCATATCACTGCCAAAGTGAATAATGTGGCCAATAACAGCGGAATTGGCCCGGCGAGCCACGCAGCACATGCCAAGGCGAAATAGACGGACCGCAATCCCCGGTTGAAAGACCTTGCCGCTGTTACGTTTAATTCGCCTGCCTGGGTTGCGCGAGGGCCGCAATTGGCGTCTGTGACATCATTGGGGACCGAGGCCATGACGACGGCGGTGTATCCAAACAGCCGGTTCGCCCAGACGAACTTCAGGAATGCGTTGGTCAGGAACAGGGCGAGGATGACAAGTTTGACCTCCCACACGAAGGCCGGCGCGTCCATCAGCACCAAATCATTGGCGATACCGGTCAGCCGTTCGGCGTTGCCGATCACCGCCAGTGTCCCGCCGATTGCAATCATTGAGGTCGATGCAAAGAAGGCCGTGCCCTGACGCAGGTTCGATACGATCTGTGCATCGAAAATCCGCGGTTCACGCGTGATCATCTGCTGCATCCACTCGCGCCGAAACTCGGCCATGATCAATGAGGTCGAGGGGTGTTTGGCCCCGGGATGTTCGATCCGCCAGCCAATCAGTGCCCACCCGGCGATCAACAGTCCAAGGGCTGCAAAATCCAGCGGTTCAAAAAACGCAAGTCGGTCAATCCAGGTCATGGGTGTGCACATACACCGCACCGATAAGGATTGCATCCCGTACAAATTGGTCATATTATTTTACCAATCCTGAGGAGATCGCCTATGGAAATGCCAGTTCCTGATTCTGATGTTTTGTCCCGCAAGGCGCGTGTGGTTGAACGGCTCCGCAGTGTGTTGCCTGCTGATGCGGTCATTGATGACCCTATGGAGACCCGCGCCTATGAGTGTGATGCGTTGACGGCTTACCGCTGTCCGCCGATGGTTGCGGTGTTGCCCGGCACCACGGCGCAAGTGTCTGACGTCTTGCGCATTTGTCACGCCGAAGGGGTGCCCGTTGTTCCCCGTGGTTCGGGCACATCGCTGGCGGGGGGGGCTTTGCCGACAGCAGATTGTGTGATTCTGGGCGTGGCGCGCATGAACGAGGTGCTTGAGACCGACTATGACAACCGTTTTGTCCGGGTGCAGACGGGCCGTACCAACCTGAGTGTGACGGGGGCGGTTGAATCGGACGGGTTTTTTTACGCTCCGGACCCGTCGAGCCAGTTGGCTTGTGCGATTGCTGGCAACATCGCCATGAATTCCGGCGGTGCCCATTGTCTGAAATATGGTGTGACCACCAACAATCTGATGGGCGTCACGCTGGTTCAGATGGATGGCGCGGTTGTCGAGATTGGCGGCGCGCATCTGGATTCTGGTGGTTTGGATCTGCTCGGTGTCATCTGTGGCTCAGAAGGGCAGTTGGGTGTCGTGACCGAGGCCACCTTGCGCATCCTGCACAAACCCGAAGGGGCCCGTCCCGTCTTGATGGGTTTTGACAGTGCCGAGATCGCGGGCGCTTGCGTTGGTGACATTATCAAGGCTGGTGTTCTGCCTGTCGCCATTGAGTTCATGGACAAGATGCTGATCGAAGTCTGCGAGGATTTTGCCAAGGCTGACTATCCCATGTGCGAAGCCTTGCTGATTGTCGAGGTCGAAGGATCGGATGCCGAGATTGACGACCAACTCGCCCTGATCACCGAGATTGCCCGTCGCCATAATCCCGTTGCGCTGCGCGAAAGTGCGTCACCTGAAGAAAGTGCGCGGATCTGGGCGGGTCGGAAGGCGGCGTTTTCGGCCATTGGCCGTGTCAGTGACTACATGTGTCTGGATGGCACCATCCCAGTCAGCGAGCTGCCCTATGTTCTGCGTCGCATTGGTGAGATGTCTCAGAAATACGGGTTGCCCGTGGGCAATGTGTTCCATGCTGGCGACGGCAATATGCACCCGCTGATCTGCTATGATGCCAACAAACCCGGCGACCTTGAGATCTGCGAAGAGTTCGGGGCGGAAGTTCTGAAGCTGTGCGTCGAGGTGGGCGGTTGCCTGACGGGCGAGCATGGGGTTGGCATCGAAAAGCGTGATCTTATGACCTATCAATATGCGCCCTCCGATCTGGAAGCGCAGATGGCGATCAAGGACGTGTTTGATCCCAGGTGGCTGCTGAACCCTGCAAAGGTGTTTCCGCTTGCCGTTTCACAGCCACGCCGCAGTGCGCTTTTGGCCGCCGAGTAAGCGGCCAGCCCTTTTCGGATTATTGGGAACAAATAACATATGACCCTTTTGACAAGTGAAGCGGATGTGGCCGAGGAGGTATCGGGCGCGACAGGCCCGTTGATTGTGCGCGGCGGTGGCACCCGCGCTGTGGGCCGTCCGGTGACAGGCGAAGTGCTGGAGGTGTCAGGCTTGTCCGGCATCACGTTGTACGAACCCGGTGCCCTGACAATCGTGGCGCAAGCCGGGACGCCTCTGGCGGAGATTGAGGCTGCATTGGCCGCTGAGAACCAGCGCCTTGCTTTTGAACCTTATGATATGACCGGGCTTTTGGGCACGGCAGGTGCCTCGACCATCGGCGGTGTGATTGCCACCAACGCCAGCGGTCCGCGTCGCATTCAGGCGGGTGCTGCGCGCGACTTTGCTCTGGGGGTGCGTTTTGTGGACGGTGCCGGGCATGTGGTCAAGAATGGTGGTCGTGTGATGAAGAATGTCACCGGCTATGATCTGGTTAAGTTGATGTCAGGTTCGTGGGGCACATTGGGTGTCTTGACCGAGGTCAGCCTCAAAGTGCTTCCGGCGGTTGAGGCGACGACCACACTCGTGATCAGAAACCTGAGCCCTGAGCGCGCTGTCGCTGCGATGAGTGCGGCGCTTGGATCGCCTTTTGAGGTGTCCGGGGCGGCGTGGATTGACGGTGCCGTGTGGCTGCGCCTTGAGGGGTTTGCGAGTTCGGTGGCGTACCGGGCGACGTCTTTGCAAGATGTCTTGCGTGGGTTTGGCGATGTGACGCGGACGGATGATGCGGATTGGACCCGGGTGCGGGATGCAGTGCCTTTGCATGGCCTGCCCACCGTTTGGCGCGTTTCGGTCAAACCGGGGGACGGGCCGGATGTTATCGCGGCCTTGCCCGAAGGGTGTCAGAGCATGATGGACTGGGGGGGTGGTTTGATCTGGGTCGGTCAGGGTGAGGGAGATGGCGCGGCCACGCACCGTATTGTGCAAGATGTGGTGGCCCGTCTGGGTGGTCATGCCACGCTGATGAAGGGTGCGGATGACTTGCGCGCCGCCGTGCCGGTCTTTCAACCAGAAGCGCCGGGGGTAGCCGTATTGAGCGCCGCCTTGCGTGCCCGGTTTGATCCGCGCGGTATTTTGAACCCCGGTTTGATGGTGGCCTGACATGCAAACAAAATTTAGCCCCGAGCAACTGAAACAGCCCGCGATCCAGCGCTCAAATGAAATTCTGCGCAATTGCGTGCATTGCGGGTTTTGCACAGCGACCTGCCCCACCTATCAGGTGCTGGGCGATGAGTTGGACAGTCCCCGTGGCCGCATCTATCTGATCAAGGACATGCTCGAAAATGACCGTGAGCCGGACGAGAAAGTCGTCAAGCATATTGATCGCTGTCTGAGTTGTCTGGCCTGCATGACCACCTGCCCGTCCGGGGTTCACTACATGCATCTGGTTGATCACGCGCGCGAGTATATTGAAGACCGTTACAAACGCCCGCTCACGGACCGGGTGTTGCGATGGGTGCTGGCACAGATCCTGCCCTATCCGATGCGGTTCCGGGTGGCATTGCTGGGGGCCAAGATTGGCCGCCCGTTCGCACGGCTGATGCCCGACGCCCGTCTGCGCGCGATGCTTGAGATGGCCCCTGATCACATCCCGCCGGTCAGCCGCAATGATGACCCGCAGACATTCGCGCCCAAGGCGGCGAAAAAGATGCGCGTGGCGCTGATGACGGGTTGCGCGCAAAAGGCGCTCAACACAGACATCAACGATGCGACCATCCGGCTTCTGACCCGGTTGGGCTGTGAGGTTGTCGTGGCCGAAGGGGCGGGATGTTGCGGGGCGCTGACGCACCACATGGGCAAGACAGCGGAAAGCCACGCAACAGCGGCCAAGAACATCACCGCATGGGCGCGCGAGATGGATGGCGACGGGTTGGATGCGATTGTGATCAACACATCCGGCTGCGGCACGACGGTGAAGGATTACGGTCATATGTTCCGCAATGAACCACTGGCCGAGGATGCAGCCCGCGTGGCCGGAATTGCCATGGATGTCAGCGAAGTCCTGATGAAACTGGACCTGCCAGGTGGTGCACCTCAGGACATGACCATCGCCTATCACGCGGCCTGTTCGCTACAACACGGCCAGCAGATCAAGACCTATCCCAAGGACCTGCTCAAGAAGGCTGGGTTCAAGGTCGTCGAACCAGCGGACAGCCACCTGTGCTGTGGATCGGCGGGCACGTACAACCTGATGCAACCCGAAATTTCGGGCCAGTTGAAGGAACGCAAGGTGCGCACACTCGAGGCCAAGAATCCCGACATTATCGCCGCTGGCAACATCGGATGCATGATGCAGATCGGGTCGGCTGCGGGGGTGCCGGTGGTGCACACGGTTGAGTTGCTGGACTGGGCCACGGGCGGGCCACGGCCTGCGGCCCTTGACCGGTCTCAATCGGATGTTCCCATTTTGCGCTAAATTTAAGGACTGCCCTAATTTCGCCTCCTTTGCTTCCTAGACCTGAGGCCCAAGCCTCGGGACTGAGTTAGGTAGTGTATGCGCCGTTGGATGGCACTTTCGATTATGGCGGTGGTGGTGACATCGGCGGCCTTTGCGCAGGACGCACATCTGCGCCGCTTATCCACGGGAGAAGACGCCAAAGCGTGGGAAGCGGTTGGGCGGCTCAATATCGGCGGCACCGGGTTTTGCACGGGCGCGTTGATTGCGCCGAACATGGTGCTGACGGCTGCGCATTGCCTGTTCGACAAAGAGACCCGCGCACGCATTGATCACACCGATGTTGAATTCCTGGCCGGATGGCGCGATGGCCATGCCTCGGCCTATCGGACAGTGCGCCGCGCCGTGGTGCATCCCGACTATTCCTATGCGGGCCACGTCAACCCTGAAGGGGTGCGCAATGATCTGGCTCTGCTTGAGCTGGACCACCCCATTCGCGATGGCAAAATCCGCCCCTTCGCAACCACCGCACGGCCCCGTCGCGGATCGCAGGTGGCTGTGGTGAGTTATGGAAAGGGGCGCTCGGAAGCCCCATCATTGCAGGAATTGTGCACTGTGATGGCGCAGCAAGAGGGCGTGCTTGTGACCTCGTGCAGCGTGGATTCGGGCAGTTCCGGTGCCCCAATCTTTTTGATGCAGGACGGGCAGGTGCACATCGTGTCCGTGGTGTCGGCCAAGGCCGAGTTCGAGGGCGAGGCGGTATCCCTTGGCACCTCGCTTGGTGCGCCACTTGCGAAGTTGCAGGCCGAGATGACGGCCCGTAAGGACACATTATCCTCGCGCGTTCTGGTCGGCAAACGGCATCAAACCGGCGCAAAGTTCGTGACGCCATGATCCGCTTTCTTCTGATATTTTGCATGGCCCTGGGCACGGGTGCGACTGCGCAAACGACGGATTTGCGCACGCTGGACACTGATTATGCGGCGGCCAGCTGGAAGGCTGTGGGCCGCCTTGATTTCGGACGTGGTGCGTTTTGTTCGGGCACCCTGATTGCGCCTGATCTTGTGCTGACGGCGGCGCATTGTCTTTACCGCGCCAACAGCGCAGACGTCTGGGAGGCGCAGGATATCCGCTTTAGCGCCGGTTTGCGCAACGGAGAGGCGGTGGCGGTGCGCCGTGCCTCAGCCGCTGCGGCCCATGTCAAATTCGACCCCATCGGCCCGTTGACGGACACAAACGTCGCCTATGACGTTGCGCTGATCCGGTTGGCTGAGCCGATCTCCACATTCGAGGTGCCGCCATTCTACGTCCATAACGACCGGATTGCGCCCGGCCCTGTGAGCGTCGTGTCTTATGGGCGGGGCCGTGCGAATGCGCAGTCGCGCCAGAAGGAATGTCAGATGCTGGAACGCTATGGCGATGCGATGGTGTTTGACTGCGATGTCACCTATGGCTCGTCCGGCAGTCCGGTGTTTTCGCACCTTAACGGGCGCGGTCGGATCATTGCGGTTGTTTCCGGCATGTTCGACCACAAAGGTCAGAAACGCGCGATCGGTATGGTGTTGCCTGACCGGGTTACCGAGCTGAAATCCCAGCTTGGTATGTCCATCGCGACCCCGACCGCCAAGATCCGTCGGATCACTGTTGGTGGCGGTGCGCGCAGCAATATCGGGGCCAAGTTCGTCAAACCCTGACAGGGTCTTGAACAGCTGAAAATCTTTCCCACATCATGTTCGTCGGATGCCCAACCGGGGTCCGAAACATAGCAACCCTGGGCTGCCTGTCCGACTGGAAGGGGCCCTGTCATCGCTCAAATGAGGATAAGACATGCGTACATATGATTTTGCACCGCTTTACCGCGCAACTGTTGGTTTTGATCAGATCGCGGATTTGATGGACCGGGTCACTGCGACTGAAGCGACCACGAACAGCTACCCCCCTTACAACATCGAAAAGACTGACGAGGATGCATATCGTATTTCAATCGCCGTTGCCGGATTTTCGGAAACTGACCTGAGTGTCGAGGTCAAGGAAAAGAGCCTGATCGTGTCGGCCAAGAAGGTTGAGGATGAGGGGCACACATACCTGCATCGCGGCATCGCCACGCGCGCCTTTGACCGTAAATTCCACCTGGCGGACCATGTGGTTGTCACTGGTGCGTCCCATGCCGACGGTATGCTGCACATTGATCTGGTCAAGGAAGTGCCCGAGGCGCTGAAGCCCCGCCAGATCCGGATTTCGAGCCAAAAGGCCATCGAAACAGATGTGGTTGACGCCAAGGCCGTGAACTGAACCAAACGGAGGCCCGGAGTGCTTGCGCACCCCGGGCCATTTTTATTTTTCAGGGGGCTTTGCCCCCGTCCTTGCGGACTCCCCCAAGGTATTTTGGGCGAAAGGAAGTTCTGACTGGCTTCAGAGTTTTGGCGTGTTGCCGTCGAGTACTGTCTTGAACCATCCGGTGTCGATATTGCCGCCGCACAGAATAACGCCGGCTTTTTTCCCCTGCATTTGAGCCCTCTCTTGCATCAACCCTGCCAATGGTGCGGCACCTGCCCCTTCGGCCACGTTATGTGTCGCGGTGAAGTAAAGCCGGATCGCGTCTGCGACCTCATTATCGCTGACGGTGATGATCCGCTCCGCGCCGGGTCCGTAGATGTCCAATGCGGCCTGCACCGGCACCCGAACGGCCATTCCGTCGGCAAAGGTGTCCGCCGCGTTGGTTTCGACCAATCGGCCTGCCTCGACCGACAGTTTTGCCGTTTGCGCCTTGTCTGACACCACGCCCACGATTTTGGTATCCAGCCCCAAGGCATCCCGTGCGATGATCGTGCCGCAAATGCCTGACCCGCAGCCGATGGGGACGTAGACCGTGTCGAGGTCGGGTTGTGCGGTGAACAGCTCATAGGCATATGTGGCAACGCCGCGCACCAGTTCGGGGTGAAAAGCGGGTACAACAAACAGCCCTTCTGCCTTTGCCACCTGCAATGCCTCGACCCGGGCGGTGTCGAAGTCATCGCCATGTTCGATCAACTCTGCCCCGAAGGCCTGCATCGCGGCGTTCTTTTCCACCGAATTGCCGCGCGGCACATAGACTTTGGCTGTCAGCCCTGCCTTGGTCGCCGCCCATGCTTGCCCTTGCCCGTGATTGCCGCGCGTTGCGGTGCAAATGCCCGTCACATCGGGGCGGGTCCGCGTGAGCCAGTCGATGAAGGTGAGCGCACCGCGCACCTTGAACGCCCCTGTCGGTGTGTGGTTTTCGTGTTTGACCCAGACCTGTGCGCCGGTGGCTGCGCTGAGCAGGGGCCAGTGATGCTGCGCTGTGGGGGCCATGCGTGCGTGGACAAATGCTGCGGCATCTTCGAGGTCGTGGGCGGTGAACATCGGCAGGCTCCGGGCGTTGTCAAATTGTCAGGTTGAGCGGGCAGTGGTCGGACACGATCGGGGTCTGCACCACGTCGAAATCGCGCACTGCACCGGGGTCGTTGATCAGCATGTAATCCGCGAATTTACCCGGCTTCGTGTACTGAGCAGTGCGCGTGCTGGTGAAACCGCATGTGGTAACAAGGTCGGTCAGCCCGGCCTGTCCCAATATCTGCAAGGTGTCGCTGTCAGGTTCGACGTTGAAGTCCCCGCAGACGATCCTCAGATCGCCGGGTTCGCTGAGTTGCGTTGAGAGTGCGGTCAGTTTGTGGGCCTGCGTGGTCCGCTCGGCGGTGTCCATTTTGCCTGCCAGATCGCGCAGCCCGTGCATGTGCGTGACGCTGATCGCGTGGCCCGCGTCGTGGTCAAACACTCGCACCCCATGCGCGCTGCGCGAGCGGGGGTGATCGCCGTACCCGTCAGGTTCGTAGGATTTGTGGACGAACCCCTGGGCCTGCCCGACAATAGGCAGCGATCGGTGTACAAAAGTGGCAAGCCCCCAGTAGGAAGGCACCGACGTGTCGCCATCCCACAGCACGCCGCGCGCCGCCGGGCAGAAGGTGGCGATGTGGTCCGGCAACGCGGCGCAGACATCCGCAAAGAAGTTCGCGCGCTGGGCCAAGACATGATCCCCGTCGCGATAGGTCAGCCAATCCTTGTCGCTGTCGGGGCTGTGCACCACTTCTTGCAGACACAGGATGTCAGCTGCGGTTTGGGTCAGATAAGGCAGCAGACTGTCATGCAGCTTGCCGCCCCACCCATTGAGGCACATGATCAGCATCAGACGCTCATGCAGATGTATTTCATCTCCATGAAATCCTCGATCCCGTGATGGGATCCTTCGCGGCCCAGGCCCGATTGCTTGACCCCTCCAAAGGGGGCCACTTCGGTCGAGATGATGCCGGTGTTGACGCCCACGATTCCATATTCCAAAGCCTCGGCGACTTTGTAGACCCGGGACAGATCCCTCGCGTAAAAATACGAGGCCAGCCCAAAGATCGTGTCATTGGCCATGGCAATCACCTCGTCTTCGTCGTGGAACTTGAACAGAGGGGCGAGGGGGCCAAAGGTTTCCTCTTGGGCCACGGTCATGTTCTGGGTCACATCCGTGATGATGGTGGGTGCAAAGAAGTTGCCGCTCATATCGTCCTGCGCCTCCCCGAGGATGATCTTGCCGCCCTTTTCTTTGGCGTCCTCGATATGGCTGACCACCTTGGCGGAGGCTTTGGGGTTGATCAGCGGGCCAAGGTCGGTGCCGTCCTCAAGCCCGTCGCCCACCTTCATCTGGGCCACGCGGGTTTTCAGTTTATCGGCAAAGGCATCATAGACCCCGGCCTGCACATAGATCCGGTTGGCGCAGACGCATGTCTGCCCGTTGTTGCGGAACTTGCACAGGATCGCGCCTTCGACCGCTGCGTCAATGTCTGCGTCTTCAAATACGATGAAAGGGGCGTTGCCCCCCAATTCCATCGAACATTTCATCACCTGATCGGCGGCCTGTTTCAACAGGATGCGACCAACGCCGGTGGATCCTGTAAAGGTCAGTTTGCGCACGGCAGCGTTTTGGCAAAACTCCTTGCCGATCTCGGACGCGGACGAGGATGTGACCACGTTGAACACGCCGGCCGGGATGCCCGCGCGCTCGGCCAAGACGCCCATCACAATCGCAGACAGCGGTGTTTCTTCGGCGGGGCGCGCGACAAAGGCACACCCGGCAGCCAGCGCCGGTGCCGCCTTGCGGGTGATCATTGCGTTGGGAAAATTCCATGGGGTAATGGATGCGACGACCCCGATGGGTTGCTTGATCACGGTGATCCGCTTATCACGCTGGTGGCCCGGTATCGTCTCGCCGTAGATGCGTTTGGCCTCTTCACCAAAGAATTCGATAAAGCTGGCCCCGTAGGCGATCTCGCCTTTGGCTTCGGCCAGCGGTTTTCCTTGTTCGGCTGTCAGGATGGTCCCCAGATCATCCTGATTTTCCATCATCAGATCGAACCATCTGCGCAGGACGGCGGCCCGTTCCTTGCCGGTCCATTTCGCCCATTCTCTTTGCGCCGCTTCGGCGCCGGTGATGGCATTGCCCACCTGTGCGCGGCTCAGGTCCGCGACTTCCGCAATCACATCGCCGCGTGCAGGGTTGGTGACATCATATGTGCCGTCATCGCCGTCAATCCATGCGCCGTTCACATAAGCGCGTGTTTCCAGCAAGGTAGGATCCTTGAGCAGGGATTTCAGGTCGGTTTTCTGATCAGACATTGGGCGTTCTCTTGTTACGGGCTGGTGCATGTGAACCAAGCCGGGCTAGCATTGTCCAGTTCCAAAGGAGGGCAGTGCAGTGACGGATATGGACGACGCTTATGCCAACGGGGCCTATATCAAGGGCGCTGCCGACTATGTGCCGCGGTGGGCGCAGGCCGCGGAGGCGTTTCGTGACAGTCTGGGCGCGCGTGCACGATTGGGTCTGTCCTATGGTCCGTCCGAGCGGATGGCGCTGGATATGTTCCGTCCCGAAGGGGTCGAACAGGGTACCCTGATTTTTGTGCACGGGGGCTATTGGCTGAAATTTGACCGCTCCTATTGGTCACATCTGGCTGCGGGTGCCTTGGCGCGGGGGTGGGCGGTCGCGATGCCGTCCTACGATCTGTGCCCAAGCGTGCGGATCGCGGGGATCACCCAGCAAATTTGCCAAGCAGTGATCGAAGTTGCCGGTGGCAGCACGGGGCCGATCAGCCTTGCGGGTCATTCCGCGGGCGGGCATCTGGTGTCGCGGATGCTTGCGCCGGGGATGTTGCCCGAGGTGGTGCGCGCCCGGCTGACGCATGTGGTGCCAATCTCGCCCGTGGCGGATCTGGAACCGTTGTTGCGCACCAGTATGAACGCTGAATTCGGGATGGATGCGGGGATGGCACGCGCCGAAAGCCCGGTGCATCAGCCCAAGCCCGAGGTGCCAGTCACCGTCTGGGTCGGCGGTGCTGAGCGGCCCGCCTTTCTGGACCAGGCGCAGATGCTGGCGGATGCGTGGGGCTGCGCACATGTCGTCACGCCGGATGAACACCATTTCAACGTGATAGACGCTTTGGTCGACCCGGATAGTGATCTCATCGCACGCTTGACGAACGCCGCCTGAACCGTCAAAGCCTGCGACAGGCTGCGGACGATGGCGTCGCCCGCGCGCATATGCCGTTTCGTCCTGGACGCCGGGACCTTTCTGAAAAGGAGGGTCATCCATGACCGCTCGCCCCGACTTTTACCGCTTTCACAATGGGCCCCAAGGCGTTCTGCCCTTTGAGGATGCCGAATATCAGGCCCGCCTGTCCGAGCTGCGCGACCGGATGGAGGCGTCGGGGGCCACCGCCGCCGTGTTCACCTCAATGCACAACATCGCCTACTATTCCGGCTTTCTTTATTGTGCCTTTGGCCGCCCTTACGGGTTGGTTGTGACCGAGGATGCTTGTGTGACCATCAGTGCAGGCATTGATGCGGGCCAGCCGTGGCGGCGCTGTTATGGCGACAACATCACCTACACCGACTGGCAGCGCGACAACTTCTGGCGTGCCGTGCGTGAGGTGACGGGTGAAGGGGCCGTGATCGGCGTCGAATCCGACCATCTGACCCTCATGCAGCAGGCCAAGATGGAGGATTTCCTGAAACCTGTCGCCACCGTTGACCTCTTTGAGACGACAATGAACCAGCGCATGCACAAGTCTGAAGCCGAGATTGCCTTGATCCGGCAGGGTGCACAGGTGGCGGATGTGGGCGGCTACGCGATCCGTGAGGCGATCAAGGTCGGCACGCGCGAGATTGACGTGGCCATGGCGGGCCGCGATGCGATGGAGCTGGAGATCGCCGCACGCTTTCCCGATGCCGAATATCGCGACACGTGGGTGTGGTTCCAGTCGGGGCTGAATACGGATGGGGCGCACAATCCGGTCACGGCGCGGGCACTGAAGCGTGGTGATATCCTGTCACTCAACACCTTCCCGATGATCTCGGGTTACTACACCGCGCTGGAACGCACCCTGTTCGTGGAAACGGTAGACGACGCCAGCCTGAAACTGTGGGAGGCGAACGTGGGCGCGCATGAATTGGGCATGTCCCTGCTGAAACCCGGTGCGAGCTGTGCTGACGTGACAGCGGGCGTGAATGCGTTTTTCGAAGACCGCGACCTGCTGCAATACCGGACCTTCGGCTATGGCCATTCGTTCGGGGTGCTGTCGCATTTCTATGGGCGCGAGGCTGGGCTGGAACTGCGCGAGGACGTGGACACCGTGCTGGAGCCGGGCATGGTCATTTCGATGGAGCCGATGCTGACGATCCCCGAAGGACAGCCGGGTGCAGGGGGATACCGCGAGCACGACATTCTGGTCATCACCGAGGATGGGGCCGAGAATATCACCGGGTTCCCATACGGGCCGGACCACAACGTCGTGGTATAAATAAATGGGCCGCCCCACGACAGGGCGGCCCGGTTTTGATCAGGCGACGTCTTTGATTTCGCCCACGTAGTCTTCAAGCAGCTTTTCGTTCCGTGCCTCTTCGATCCGGTTGATCCGGTCCACGCGTTGCTGATTGTCGAAGCGGTATTTGACAAAATTCACGAGGCTCAGCGTCAGCATCAGGATGCCGATGCCCCAAAACCCCTTGGTCGACAGCGGCACGTCGGTGGATAGCCACCAATGATCCCACCCTGGAGCATGCGGCAGGTCAGAAAGACTGCGACGTTCGGAGCAAAGGTGCAGCCGACGGATGCGATTACAAAAACGAGCAACGCAACCAGAAGCACCGGTCGCCTGCCGATCCGATCTGACAAGGGACCGATGATGAGTTGGATGACGGTTGTGATTGCCAGATACCCAGAGACTGCCCAACTCACAGTGCTGTAGTCGGTTTCAAGATCGACAGCGATGTTGGCCAAAGAGGGCAGAAACATGTTGAGCGACATGGGCGAAAACCCGGTCAACAGGATCAATGTGATCAAATGCGGAGGTGTTCTTGTGCGGTTCATCTTGGTTCTCTGAGCCCTAAAAACGAAAAAGCCCCCGAGAATGTCGGGGGCGCATGGAAACGGATATGGCGAACCTTATCGGACCATGCACCTCTTGGTTACTACGACGACGAAATTGAGGGTCATGGTCTTACTCCTTTAGTTTAAGCGTAGTCAGCCCGACGAAGGGTGGCAATACGCAAAGGTGATGGGGTGGATGGCTCCTGCTCCAACCGGCGTCGCAATGCGCCATACTGCAGATGTCCACATCTGCTTTTGAGAG
>NZ_CANMEU010000012.1 GCF_947497045.1 uncultured Tateyamaria sp.
CTGAACGGGACGCTGAACAACACCGGGATGTTCTCAAACACAGGCACGGCGGGGGCCACGACAAACTCGGGCACGCTCTCGAACTCGGGCACCATCGCGAGCCTGACCAACAATGGCGGCACCGCAACCAATACCGGCACCATCACAACCACCGTCACGCAGTCGGCGGGCACCATCAACATGAATGCCGGGTCGGTGGGTGGTTTGACCGACATCGGCGGGGGCACGTTCAACTTCAACGGTGGCACGCTTGCCAATGTCGAGAATGGCGGCACATTCGCCATTGTGGAGAGCGAGACCGTCGGCGGCAGCTTTGCCAACGAAAATGGCGGTACGCTGGATGTGACCGGCCTGACCGCCCCCGGGACGTTGACCACCAGCGGCTTCAGCACCGACGGCGATATCGACACGGATGGCACGAATGCCGTCACCATCTCGTCGGCGACCATCACGATTGAGGACGATGCCACCTTTGACGGTACCAATAATCTGGATGGCAATGTGCTGTTTTCCGGCAATGTCACCAACAATGCCGATCTGGATGCGACTGCGACCCAGACCGTGACCGGCGCCTTTACCAACAACAATCAGCTTGATGTCGACACGGGCACATTCACCGTGACCGGTGCTACCACCAACGCCAATGGTGGTACGCTGACTGTCGCCTCGGGTGCGACCTTGCAGGCGGGCGCGACCGGTACTGGCACGGTGACCAACCAGGATGGCGGTACGCTGGCGGTGACCGGCACCCTTGATGGTAATCTGATCAACCAGGCTGATGGCCCCGAAGGTGTGACCCTGACCGGCACGGGCGCGGGGACCACCACTGGCATCGTAACCGGGACTGTCACCAATACCGGCGATCTTGATATCAATGGCGGTCGTGTTGCCACGCTGATCAACAATGCCGGGGGCGACACCGATTTCACCGGCGACGGCACCGTGGACAGTGGCCTCACCCTGAATGGCGGTACGGTCGATGTGAACACTGGCACTCTGACTGTGACCGCAGGCGGTGCGCAGATCAACGGTGGTGCCTTGTCGATCCAGTCTGCGGGCACGCTGGCCTCGACCGTGACCAATGGGGGCGGCACCCTGAACGTGTTCGGCACGGCCAACAATGCTGTCACCAACACCAGCGGCACCGCCAACGTGAGCGGTACTGTCGGGGGTCTGTTCACCAACACCGGCACTCTGAATTTCTCGGGCGGGACCATCGACACTCTGGACGCCAATGCGGGTGGGATCGTCAACAGCACCGGCAACACCACCGTCACGAATGCCATCACCAACGCGGGCCGTTTCGGGATCTCGGGCGGGACCTTGAACAACGCCCCCACCAACGACTTCACCAACGAGAGCGGCGGATCCTTGACCATCGCTTCGTCCGGGACGTTGGTGAGCGATTTGACCAATAGTGCGGGCGGCACTGTCAGCCTGCTTGGTCAGGTGACCGGCAATCTCATCAACAGCGGCACGTTGACCACGACCGGCACCAGCGGCACCGTCACCGGCAACCTGTCCGGTTCGGGCGGCACCATTGATCTGGGCGATGGTGACCCGACCACGCAGCTGAACGTGTCGGGCAATGCCGATATCAACGGCACTGTGGTGCTGGATGCGGATGTCACCACCGGCTCGACCCGTGGCGATACGATCGCTGTTGCGGGCGCGCTGAGCGGTACGGCTGCGCTGCAGTTCAATACCATCGGTGAGGCGGGCAATATCGGCAACATTGATCTGTTCACCTATGGCACCTCGAACGCGCTGAGTTTCAGCAGCTTCTCGGGGCTGCCCGAGACGGCGGCCTTTGAGTATTTCGTGAGCGACAACGGGTCGGGTGCGATCCAGTTGCAAAGCCGGGTGAATACCGGGATTGCGAACCTGGCTGTGACCGTCGGTCTGACCCAGACGCTGGTCGATGCCATCATCAACCGTCCGACCAGCCCCTTTGTCAGCGACATTGCCGGCGACAAGGAGACTGATCCGTGCGGAGCGGGTGCGTGGTCGCGCCTGACGGGCGGGAATGCGGATGCCGAGGGTGCATTTGTCGATGATACGTCGGGGGCAAGTGGCACCTCGCCTGTTGAACTGAATTATGGTGGTTTGCAGGTCGGTGGCGATTTTGCCTGCTTTGGGGGTACCTATGGTGGTTGGGATCTGGCCTTTGGCGGGTTGCTGGGCGTGAACCAGGGCACCACGATCAACAACGTGTTTGACGTCGATCTGAACACGGGCCTGCCCACCAACACCCTGCTGAGCGTCACCGAAACCGACATCCTGCAACGCTATGCGGGTATCTATGCGACGGCCGCACGGGGCCGGTTCTTTGCCGATTTGCAGTATCGCTATGAGCTGACCGATTTCACCTCGACCAACACGGCCGTGGCGAGTGGGGCAGGCTTTGATCTGAACGATGAGGAATACGAAAACCGCGGCCAGACCCTATCGGGCGCGTTGGGCTATTCCTGGCCCGTGGGCAATACGCCGGGCCTGACTTTTGTATCCTCGGCGGGCTTTTCCTTTACCAACAACGAGACGGACACCATCAGCCTGGGCAGCACCGGCGAGCTGACGTTGGATGACAGCAAAAGCCGGATCGGCTTTGCCAGCGCCACCCTTGCCAAGTCGCGGGTCCTGCCGGATGAGATCAGCGTGTTGAGCTATTTCGGGACGGCCACGCTCTACAATGACTTTGCCAATGACCGGGAGGCACAGTTCGTGTCCGCCGCAGGCGCTGTGCGGGACCTGACGATTTCGAATGTGGGCCGCTACAGCGAGATCAGCGCAGGGATCAACTATGTCCGCCTGCTGGAACCGAGCAAGGCCGCCGGGTCACGCCAGCTGAACGCCGCCTTGCGGGTGGATGCGCGGTTCGGAGACGATATCGACAGCCTCGGGATCACAGGGCAAATCCGGTTCCAGTTTTAGGGCCGAGTGGTTTGAGAGTGGATATTTGAGCGTCTTTATGAGGGATGGGGGAACGTAGGGTTTAACCGCCGTTCCGCCATGTCGTGGACGAATCGGTGGGACGGCGGGACAAGCCAGACCTTCGCCCCGCTTGCACGAACGGCCACTTTGTTGCGCGGCATAGATTCTGGCTCGCTTGATGTATTGTGCATGTCGATACCAACGACGATGCTGCAAAGATGGCCACTGAAATCGAGTTCTCTTTCGCAGCACTGAACGCTTCAGCGCAACGGCACATTCGCGTATTTCAGATACACCAGTTCCTTGACCGTTTTGCGATGGGACTGACCGTCGCCGTTGTTGCTCTGGCATTGACTGACCGTGGCATGGACCTCTTTCAAATCTCGCTGCTTTTCGGGGTCTACTCGCTCACGACGATGGCGATGGAGCTGCCGTTCGGTGGCCTTGCCGACAGCATTGGCCGCAAGCCGGTCTTTCTGACGGCGGTCGTCACCAGCTTGATTTCGCTCGTGCTCTTTCTTTCGACGCGTGATTTTCATGTTCTGGCGTTTTCGTTTGCCTTCATCGGTTTTGGACGCGCGCTGAGGTCAGGCACGCTTGATGCGTGGTTTGTCGAAACCTTCAAGGCCGCAGCACCTGATGTGGATGTCCAACCTGCACTGGCCAAAGCGCAATGGGCCAATGCCGTAGGGTTGGCCATTGGCGCAGTCTTGGGAGGTCTTCTGCCCGATGTCTTTGGCGAGGTCGCGAAAAGCCTTGGGTTCAGCATCTATGATGTATCCTACGTGGCAAGCTTTTGCGTAATGTCGGGCGTGTTTGTTTTCACGATGTTGGCCATTGTCGAAAAACCGCGCCCTAGAGACGTCACTGCTCTCATCCAGGGCTTTGCGAGTGTCCCAACGGTGATAAAGGACGCGGGCCTTTTGGCACTGAAACATCCCGCGCTGTCGATACTTCTGGCAGCGTTGGCGTTCTTTCTGATGGCAACCAACCCTGTCGAGGTGATCTGGCCGACCCGTGCAAAACCCATGTTGGACGAGGGGTACGCAAATACCGTCATCGGTGTCGTCACTGCGACCTATTTCTTCTCCATCGCTTTGGGTGCATCTCTATCTTCGCATATCAGCCGGATATTCAAGCGGCGGCACGCCATGACGCTGGCGGCGGCCTTTGCCTGCTTGGCAGGCGCTCAGATCGCATTGGCGGTGCAAGACGATATCGTCGGTTTTGTGACGGCATTTATCCTGTATTCCGTGATCCTTGGTGTTTCTGAGACGCCAGCCAGCAGTATTTTGCATCGCTGCGTAGAAGACCGTCAGCGCTCGACCATGCTATCTCTGAGATCGCTGGTACAACAGTTGGGGGGCGCATTGGGTCTGGTGTTGGCCGGAACTGTCGCTGAGATTTACTCGACACCTATCGCATGGATTGTCGGTGCGGTGTTTCTGTTCATTGCAGTCATACTGATCTTGGTGTTGGCCAGACGACTGGCCGTAGAAGCCAAATAGCAGATATTCGTGTGCCGTGCAGCACTGATCATTTTGGGCTCACTCTTGGAATCCGCGACGCTGAGGACGAACGGCAGCTTAGCCGATAAGCCTTAGAGGCTCGTTGTTCCCGTCCAGAAAAGGACCCCAGATATACACGTTCGTTCCTTATGATCCCTTGAGGCAAGACTTGATCGCCAACCCGGACTGGACATCATCTTGCCCGCCTCCGTCACCCCGATGCTGACTTGAGCCAGACCCTGCAACTCACCCCTGCCGCGCGCCGCTTTACGCCTTGGACGCCCGCCCCAAGGCCTCTTCCGCACGCCCCACGAACAGGCGGCGCAATTCCTCGAGCCTCCGTGTGTTCAGCCGTTTTGACCATTTGCGCAGGGGTATACCCTGTTTGCATCCAAAGCTGTCGATCCAGACAAAGCGTCCGTGGCCCCGCCGTTCGGTCTGGAAAATGATGTTTTTGAGGTTCTTGTTGCTGACCACCACATGATGCGCGATCAGCGTATCGAAGAACGTGTGAAGCGCGGCCACGTGCCATGCCTCCAACCGCCCGGCATCCATCAACTCTCTGAGCGAAGGGGGCAGGCTGCCGTCGGGATCCGAGATGCGTTCATAGACCAACCCCAATCCCAGATCGGACGGCACCGTTCCGTGCACTGCGCTGATTGGCAGCAGCGCACCGGGGTCCTGATATTCGGCCTTGAGTTCAAGATAGGCGACGAATTCGCGCAAGAAACCCTTGTACATGGTCGCACGGCGAAAGCGGCGCGTCAGCCAGCCTGCGTCCGGCAGGTGCCCGTCGGGATCAAAGGTGCCGGGTTGGGGCACCTTGACCAGCAGGGTCGGATCGTCAGGATGCGCATAGACGTGTTGCCGCTCACCCTTGGCAATGACGGGCTTGTCGCTGAGCTTGAGCATATCCTGGTCTGCGCCTTCTTGTTTTGGACAGCTCTGGGACGGCTGTCTTAATCTTGGGTTTTGTCGTTGTTTTAATCGGAGATCAAGCGGGCCGGCGCGGTGCTTCCCGTGGGCCGTGATCCGGTGCCGTTACAGGCTTGCCAGTGCCTCGGAATAGCGCCGTGCGAACGCATCGACAAACGCGTCCAGCATCCCGTTTTCGCCTTGATCCGCGCGGGTCGTCCAGCGCTTGTTGTATTCGTCCCAACACTTGCGCGCGCCGCTGCCGAGCATGCCGCCACCGCCTCCGGCTGCGGCTTCGATATCCTTGGGCGCAAGCCCTTCGAGCATGTCGGCCATGGCGGGCTGGACCGCGGCCATCATCGCCATCTGGTGTTTGCGAATATCCGTCAGCGCGTTGTCGAACCCGTCTGGCCCTGTCTGATAGCCGTCGCGGGGGGTGACAAACATCGTCTCGAAGGCCTGATCGGGGTCAAGCATGAATTTCATCGGGTTGTTGCCCGAGGCCACGCGCATTGTCCGGTCTTCCTGCGCGACGAACAGTTTCACCGCCGAGCGGTCTTGCAGCATCTGCATCATCTCGCGCGTGCCCATGCGTGCGCATTGCCCCAGCATCCGCCCCAGATCGCGCAGCGGGATTTGCAGGGCCGCCGCATCGTCAATTTCCGCCCCCTCAAGGAAGCCTGCCAGAAGGTCATTCGTCGCCGCGTTCACGTTGGGGGCAGGGGTGTTTTCAACTGCTTGGGGTTGTGATGTGGCGGGATCGGGAGTGGGGTCGCTGAAGGACTCCCCGAACCCGCGCGGTGCCTTGGACAGTTCAGCCCCGATGGTGGGTTTGGCTGCGGCTGGCGTGTCCACGAAAGGCCCATCCACAGAGGGCGCGCTTGGTTTGGGCAGGTCGTGGGTGAAATCGTCATCCGGGATCTGGAGATCGTTGCCACCAGCCGGGGCACCGCCAACATCGCCGGGCGGATCAGAGGGAAGCGCCCCCGTTGGCGGCACCGAGACTTTGCTGCGAAAGCGGGTGAAGTCGGGTGTTTGTGCGGCCTGTGCCGATGAACTCGCCCCGCTGCCGGGCGCTTGCACCCCGGGCTTGGGCCCATTGTCCACGAATGCCGCGCCGGGAGGCGCCTGCACGGGCTGCCCGCTTTGGGTGAGGGGCCGCGTCTGGATTGCCACCTTCGCACCGGGGCTTGGCACATTTGTCGGCCCAAACGGCCTTTCCATTTCGCGCAGTCGCGCGTGCATGACATAGGGCCCGATCTGGAGCCGATCCCCATCCGCAATCACGTGCCCGTCCGCAATCCGTTCTTTTGACCCGTTCAGAAAGGTGCCGTTGGTGGACAGGTCGTGCACCAGATAGGCGCCGTCCGTGAACCGGATATCAAGATGGTGCCCAGAGATGTGCCGCGTCGGATCCGGCAGCACCCAGTCATTGCCCGCCTTGCGCCCGATCCGGATCGAACGCGCGGTAACATCGCATGTGGCCTCTGTTTCCAGGTCTTCGACCGCATGGCTTTCAATGGTGAGTGTCAGCGCATCCATTTGAAACGACGATCCTTTGGCGAGAACGAGTGGGTTGGCCGCGCGGCACCCCTAGTGAATTCGAAACAGTCCGGCGGCCCGGTCCAGCACGTGATCAAGGGTGGCTTGTCGATGTTCGGTCTGCACCTGCCCGACGGCCCGCAGCACAGCTGCACTGATCGCCCGCGGCGCCCGCCATGGCGGCACTGTCACCAGATCATTGGGCGCGAGCGGTCCACCTGACCATCCCACCGCCATGCCCAGATGCACCACCGCCGTCCGGCGCTGCGCAAACATCGCCATTTGCAGTGTTTTCCAGCGTGCGTCCGTTGTCGGTTCTTCGAGCCATTCGGCGATCCAGTTGACCAGCATGGTTTCTTCGGGCGTCAGATCCCCCTGAATCGCCAGCACACAATCCAGCCCCCATTGGATCGCCACCTTGGGTTCGATCGCAAAGGCGGTGAAGGTGATCGCGTCCTCGGGGGTTTGCGAGCTGCGCAGCCGGTCCAGAAAGCCCCGATAGCCTTCGTCGCCCTGAGGGCGTTCGTGCATGAACTCTTCGATTTGCGGCACCCGTCCGAACAGGTCGGCCACCCGGTCAAATCGTATAGCGCGTGCCGGGGGCAGCGTTTGTTCAGAATTTAGATCGTCCATGCAGGCCGTCATATAAGTTTCTGTTTAATCACAGGCACAACTGTGCGCCGCGCAGCACCGCAGGTCAATCATTTGGTGGCGCAAGGGCGTCACCTTGTTGCGTCTTGTGACACAGTGATCGGGGTCCGCCCTGTATTGTGGACAATTGTTCCAAGGTAGGGAATTCCCCTATGTACTTTATGTAGCCAAAGTGGATTCCTCGGATTATGGTGTCGAAGCGTCAGGCATCTAAAGCCAACCTAAACAAGGCGCACTGGGGAAAGTTATGGACGTCGAAACGCTGCTTCAGAGCCATGGGGAAGATATGCCCAGTGGTGAGGACCTGGAGTATGATCCGGCCTTCATGGAGCTTGAGATCGCAGCCCAGCCCGGCGAGGAACGCCAGGCGGGTGACGAGATCATCGCGGCTGAGGACCCCGACTATAAGGACGTGGCCGAAAAGGCTGCCACCATCATGGAGCGCAGTCACGATCTGCGCGCAGGCGTGTTCATGGCCGAGGCCCAGTTGCGCCTGACAGGCTATGTCGGGTTCGCCAAGGCTGTCGCCTATATTGCCGGTTGTCTGGACCAGCATTGGGACACATGCCACCCGCAGCTTGATGCCGATGATGACGACGACCCGACCATGCGCGTCAACGCCGTTTTGGCCCTGACCGACGACGGGCGCATCCTGCGCGGTGTGCGCCGCGCACCCCTGACCAAAAGCCGCACCTTTGGTGGTATCTCGTTGCGCGACATCGCCGTGGCCGAGGGCGAAAGCACCCCTGCCAGCGATATGGAAAATATCCCGGATTCCGGTCAGGTCGCCGCAGCCTTTCAGGATACGGATGAAGACGACCTGCGCGAGATCGCCGAGGCCACCGCACAGGCCTATGCCGATGTGCAGGCCATCGATGCGCTGTTTGACGACAAGACACCGGGGCAGGGCCCCGATCTGGACCCCCTTCTAAAACTGCTCAAGCAGGCCAATGCCCGTCTTCAGGCTGCGGGCGGGGCCGCTGTGGCGGATGGGGATGCAGGCGAGGGCGACGAAGATGCCGCGACCGGCGGTGCCCCGATGGGTGGTGGCATCCCCGCAGGGGGCGGTGGTGCCGTGGGTGGCATCAACTCTCCCAACGACGTTCAGAATGCATTGGACCGCATTATAGGGTATTATGAGCGCCAGGAGCCTTCGAGCCCGCTGCCGATCCTGTTGATGCGTGCGAAAAAGCTTGTGAATGCGGATTTTCTGACCATCGTAAAAAATATGGCCCCTGAAGGTGTTGATAACGTGAACCTAATCGGCGGCATAGAAGAAGACGATGATGACGATTAAGCAAATTTTGGTCCAGTTCGCGTGACCATTGAAAAAACAAACTGATTTCGAAGGAGACAAATCGGATGGCTGGGAGTTCACAGAAATTCATTGCGCGCAATCGCGCGCCACGGGTGCAGATCGAGTATGATGTGGAATTGTACGGTGCCGAGAAAAAGGTGCAGTTGCCGTTTGTGATGGGCGTCATGTCCGATCTGGCCGGTAAGTCCGAGGTCGAGCAACCTGCCGTTGCGGACCGCAAGTTTCTTGAGATCGACGTCGACAACTTTGACGATCGTATGAAGTCGATGGCACCCCGCGCGGCCTTTACCGTGCCCAACACTCTGACGGGTGAGGGCAACATGGCCGTCGACATGACGTTTTCGTCGATGGATGATTTCAGCCCTGCCGCCATTGCGGCCAAGGTTGAGCCCCTCAAGGAACTGCTTGATGCCCGCACGCAGCTGAGCAACCTTATGACATATATGGACGGCAAGACCGGTGCCGAGGAGCTGATCGCCAAGATCACGCAGGATCCGACCCTGCTCAAGACCCTTGCCGCACAGCCTGCCCCCAAAGCTGACAGCGAAGATCAGGAGTAAAAGATGGCCGAGACAGAAACAGAAGTCGCAGCCGGTGGTGAAGCCACGGCGTTCGGGTCCTCCGATTTCGAGAACCTGCTGAAAAAGGAATTCCGGCCCAAGTCGGATCAGGCGAAGTCCGCCGTTGAACAGGCCGTCAAGACGCTGGCCGAACAGGCGCTGGCCAATTCCGCCCTGATCAGCGACGACGCCCTGCGCACCATCGAAAGCATCGTGTCCCAGATCGACAAGAAGCTGACCGAGCAGGTCAACGCGATCCTGCACCACCCTGATTTCCAGCAACTTGAAAGTGCGTGGCGTGGGTTGCACTACCTCGTCAACAACACCGAGACCGACGAGATGCTCAAGGTCCGGGTGATGAACATCTCCAAGAAGGACATGCACAAGACATTGCGCAAGTTCAAAGGGACGGCCTGGGATCAGTCCCCGATCTTCAAGAAGATCTACGAAGAAGAGTTTGGCCAGTTTGGTGGCGAACCCTATGGCTCGCTTGTGGCCGACTATCACTTTGACCACTCCCCACCGGATGTGGAATTGCTGGGTGAGATGGCCAAGATTGCTGCCGCCGCCCACGCCCCTCTGATCACCGGTGCCAACCCGACCCTGTTCCAGATGGACAGCTGGTCCGAACTGGCCAACCCGCGTGACCTGACCAAGATCTTCCAGACCCCGGAATACGCCTCGTGGCGGTCCCTGCGCGAAAGCGAGGATTCCAAATATATCGGTCTGGCGATGCCCCGGTTCCTGGGCCGTTTGCCTTATGGGTCGGCCACCGACCCCGTCGAAGCCTTTGCCTTTGAAGAGGACACAGACGGGTCCGATGCCACCAAATATGGCTGGGTCAACGCGGCTTATGGCATGGCTGTCAATATCAACCGCTCGTTCAAGGAATACGGCTGGTGCTCGCGGATCCGTGGTATCGAAAGCGGTGGCGCGATCGAGGGTCTGCCGTCGCACACGTTCCCGACGGATGATGGCGGCGTGGACCAGAAATGCCCCACCGAGATCGCGATTTCGGATCGGCGCGAGGCCGAATTGGCCAAGAACGGCATGATGCCTTTGATCCACCGCAAGAACTCGGATCTGGCCGCCTTTATCGGTGCCCAATCGCTGCACAAACCTGCGGAATATGACGACGACGATGCCACGGCGAACGCCAATCTGGCCGCCCGTCTGCCCTATCTGTTCGCGACCTGCCGCTTTGCGCATTACCTCAAGTGTATCGTGCGCGACAAAGTCGGTTCGTACAAAAGCCGCGATGATATGCAGGACTGGTTGCAGACCTGGGTCAACCAGTATGTCGATTTCAACCCTGACACCTCACCGGAATCAGTCAAGGCCCAACAGCCGCTGGCCGCCGCCGATGTTGTGGTTGAAGAAGTCGAGGGCAACCCCGGCTACTACACATCGAAGTTCTTTCTTCGACCCCATTACCAGCTTGAAGGGCTGTCCGTATCCCTTCGACTGGTGTCCAAGCTGCCGAGCGAAAAGGGCTGATCTAGCGCCCATTGCCTGACAGAGAACCAACTGAGAAACGATCAATCATAAGGAAAATCCGAAATGTCATTTGACGCATTTATGTATATCCCCGGTGTGAAAGAAGTCGAAGGCGAGACCCAAGACGAGGACATGTCCAAAGAGAAAGCCTGGGAAATCCTGAGCTTTGAAATCGGTGCCGAGAACAACATCAACATCGGTTCGATCTCTGGTGGTGGTGGTGCCGGTAAGGCCACGTTCAAGGAATTGACCGTGACCAAAAAGACCGACACGGCCTCGTGTGGTCTGTTCCTGAAGCTGTGCGAAGGCGCTCACTTTGATGACGCTCACATCGTGCTGCGTCGTTCGGGCGGTGCCACAAGCAAATCCGGTGTGACCTTCCTGCAGTTCGATTTCAAACTGCTGATGGTTCAGGATATCAGCTGGTCCGGTTCGGACGGCGATGACATCTGCGAAGAGACGCTGGTCATGCAGTACGGTGCGATGAAAGTCACGTACCATGCGCAGGACAAGCAGGGTAAGATGAAAGAGCACTCCAAAGCCATGTGGAGCCGTGTCAAGAACAAGGCCGAGCTGGTCGTATAAGCCCCGCGCTTTTCGCACTTTCTTGAACAACCTGGTCAAGCCCCCCCTCGGGGCTTGCCCTTTGCCGCCTTATGCCCAATCTGGAGATGCCCCGTGCAAGCCGAAGACCTACTCAAAGCCGGTGATCTGGATGGCGCATTGGCCGCGTTGCAGGATGCCGTTCGCGCAGACGCGTCGAACCCTGCCTTGCGCATCTTTCTGTTCCAGTTGTTGAGCGTCCGTGGCGAGTGGAAGCGCGCCATTGCCCAACTCAAAGTATCCGCCGAGATGGACGAGATGGCCGTGCCCATGGCCCAGACCTATCGCGAGGGCATCATTTGCGAGGTCTACCGCGACAAGGTGTTCGCGGGCGAAAAGGACCCTCTGATTTTTGGCGAACCTCAGGAGTGGATCGCCCTGATCCTTGAAGCCCTCAAGGCCAATGCCGCGGGCCGCCCTGACGAGGCCGCCGCCACCCGTGCCCGCGCCTTTGACGCCGCCCCCACAACCACCGGGTCCATCGACGGCACCCGCTTTGAATGGATCGCCGATGCCGATATGCGCCTTGGTCCGATCCTTGAGGTGGTGATCAACGGCAAATATTACTGGATGCCCTTCACCACGATTTCCCGCATCGAATTTGACGCCCCCGCCGATCTGCGCGACGCGGTGTGGACCCCGTGTACCCTGACCACCTCCAATGGTGGCGAGGTCGTGGGCCTGATCCCGACCCGCTATGCCGGAACCATCGAACGGGGTGGTGCGGCCGAAAAGCTGGCCCGCGCGACCAACTGGGTCGATCTGGGTGCCGAGACCTTTGCCGGGATCGGGCAGCGCCTGTTTGCAACCGATCTGGGTGACACCGCCCTGATGGATATGCGCGTGCTGGAACTCGACACGGCCGAGGATGCGGGTGCGGACACCTCTGGCGACGGGGATTGATCCATGTCCGACAAGATGATCGCCGAACGCTTGCAGCCCTCCCTTCTGGATCGGCTGACGGATGACAATCCGACCGAGTTGACCGAGCGCCGCGAGACCCGTGTGATCGACGTGCGCCAGCTGCGCGACATCATCCAGCGCGATCTGGCCTGGCTTCTCAACACCGCCAACAGTGCCTCCCAGATTGACGGCGATCTCTATCCCAATGTCATCGCCTCGACCCTGAATTTCGGTATTCGCGAGGTTGCGGGCGACTATTCCACCGCCGAGCGGGCCGAGATGATCCGCAAGTCCATCATGGAATCGGTACAGGTTTTCGAGCCCCGCATTCACCCTGGATCGCTGGATGTGGAATTGCGTGTGGGCCAGGAAAACCACGACTCTGTCGTGTCCTACGATATCCGCGCCGACATGTGGGCCCAACCGATGCCGATTGAGTTGTATCTGCGCAGCCAGGTCGATGTGACCACGGGCGAGCTGCAACTGGAAAGGATCGCCTGACCCCGCCATGGATACCCGACTGCTCAAACATTACGAAGGCGAACTGGCTTTCATGCGCGACATGGGTGCCGAATTTGCGCAGGCCTATCCCAAGATCGCCTCCCGTCTGGGCATGGACGGGATGGAGGTCGTGGACCCTTACGTGGAACGCTTGCTGGAGGGCGTCGCCTTTCTGTCCGCCCGCGTCCAGCTTGAATTGGAATTGCAGTATCCCGCGCTGACCTCGCACCTGCTTGAGATCATCTATCCTCACTACCTCAGCCCATCGCCCTCGATGATGATCGCCGCGTTCGAGCCTGACATGCAGAACGCCGCCCTTGAGGATGGCTATGTCATTCCGCGCCATTCCGAATTGCGCAGCGCCTTGGGTGACGATGATCATACCGCTTGTGTGTTCCGCACCGCGGCAGATGTGAATCTGTGGCCCATCACCATCACCCAGGCCGAGTATATTGACGGCCGGGGCGAGTTGGTCGCCGCCGGTGTGTCGCGTGAGACCGAGGCCCGTGCCGGTATCCGGTTGCGTCTGAACCGCCACGGCGGATTGCCGATCTCGGAATTGTCGATGGACAGTCTTGTGCTGTACCTGAACGGGCAGGAGGGCAAGAACTGGGCCTTGCACGAATTGCTCAGCACGCAGGTCACGGGTCTTGTGGGCCGGTCAACCGACCGCCGTGCCGACTGGATTGCCGACCTGCCCAATGGCACGGTCGAGCCGCGCGGCTATGACCCTGACGAGGCCTTGTTGCCCACCCCGCAGCGCAGCTTTGACGGTTACCGGCTGTTGCAGGAATATTTCGCGATGCCCGAACGCTTTCACTTTGTCGAAGTGAAAGGTCTGTCGCTCGCGCTCACGCGCTGCACCGGGTCCGATGTCGATATCTACATTCTGCTCAGCAACGGGGACCCCGACATTGCCGCGGGCGTCACACCCGAGGCCTTTACCCTGAACGCGGTGCCTGCCGTGAACCTGTTTCACAAACGCTGCGACCGGGTGCATGTCACCTCGTCCAAGGTGGATCATCATGTGGTTGCCGACCGTACCGCGCCCATGGATTTCGAAATTTATGCCATCGAAAGTGTAACCGGGATTTCAGCCGATGGCGAAAAGGATGTGCCGTTTCGCCCCTTCTATTCCGCGACCGACCTCACTGCGGCGGGTGACATGCACACCGCCTATTTCACCCAGGCCCGCAAGATGCGCCAGCGCTCGGAAAAAGAGCGGCTGAAGGGTGTACGCACCTCCTATCTGGGATCGGAGATTTACCTGTCGCTGGTGGATTCCGAACAGGCCCCCTTTGGCCAATCGCTGGATCAGCTGGCCATTCAGGCGATGGTCACGAACCGCGATTTGCCCTTGCTGTTGCCCACAGGTGCCAAGGATGTGTTTCACTTGCCCGTGGGTGGCCCCGTTGCCCATATCACCACGCCGGTGGGTCCAACCCGCCCCCGCCAGACCCTGGCACAGGGCGACACCGCGTGGCGGCTGATTTCGCATCTCAGCCTCAACTATATCAGCATCGCCGACAATGACGCGGATGACAGCGCGGCGGCCTTGCGCGAACTGATCGGGATTTATGCACCCTCGGGCAACAAGGTTCTGGAAAAGCAGCTTGAGGGGCTGAATGCGGTCCGCACCCGCCCCATCGTACGCCGCATGGCGGATGAGGTGTTGTCGACGGCTGTGCGTGGTCTTGAGATTTCGATCACCTTTGACGAGAGTTTTTTTGAAGGCACCAGTGCCTATGCGCTTGGTGCCGTATTGGAGCGGTTTTTCCGCAAGTATGTATCCATCAACAGTTTTACCGAAACGGTGCTTGTCACCCAGCAACGCGGGGAGATTACCCGATGGCGGCCGGAAACCGGTCTGGGGAGGATCGTCTAGCCTCTCTTGAGAAGCTGGCCGCGTCCCCGGAAAAACACCATATCTTTCACGCCTTCCGTATGTTGGAAGCGGCGTTTCCCGATGCCCCCCGCATTGGCAAGGCCCGCCGCCCGCGCGAGGATGCGGTGCGCCATGGCCAAGAGGCTGAGCTGAAATTTCCGCCCTCGACCCTGGCCGCATTTGAGCCGCCCAAGGGCCAAAAGCCGGGCCGTCTGACCAATCGGTTCTTTGGCATGTTTGGTCCCTCGGGGCCCTTGCCGCTGCACCTGACCGAATATGCCCGCGAGCGGATGCGCAACCACCGCGACCCCACGCTGGTGCGCTTTGCCGACATGCTCACCCACCGCCTGACCACGCTGTTTTATCGCGCGTGGCGGTCGGGCCAGCCTGCACCCAGTTTTGATCGCGGCGAGAATGACGGGATCGAACAGAAGGTTGCCGCCATTGCGGGCTTTCACGGGCAGCACCTGCGCGGCAAGGATCACCTGCCCGATCTTGCCAAGCGCCACTTTGCCGGGTTGCTGTCCCAAGGCCCCAAGAATGCCGAAGGATTGCAGTCAATGATTCAGGCCTTTTTCGGGGCGCGGGTCGAGGTGCAGGAATTCGTCGGTTGCTGGCTTGAGCTGGAACCGGATGATCGCTGGCAGATGGGTGCCCCTGCCCAATTGGGCCGCACCGCCTCGATCGGGGATCGCGTGTGGACCCGCTCGGCCAAGTTCCGGCTGCGCATTGGCCCCCTCAGCTATGCTGACTATCAGCGCCTGTTGCCGGGCGGTGGATCGCTGGCCCGTCTGCGCGCGGTTGTGCGCAACTATGTGGGCGATGCACTTGATTGGGATGTGAACCTGGTCCTTGCGGCGGATGACATTCCGCAGCCGAAACTGGGCGAAACGGTCCGCCTTGGCCAAACCGGATGGATTGGCCAGAAAACCATAACAAAAGATGCGGATGATCTGTTTCTGGAGCCAAACGCCCAGACCCATGCCGCTGTACTCTCGGGAGGGACATAACCCATGACGGAAATCAGCCGCGTTGCCCTGTTTGGCAAGCTCAACAGCCTTGGTTTCAAAGCCATTGAAGGCGCCACTGTATTCTGCAAGATGCGCGGCAACCCGTATGTCGAGGTGGTACACTGGCTGCACCAGATCCTCAACAATCAAGACAGCGACATTCACCACATTATCCAGCATTTCGATCTGGATGCGGGTGCCATCGCGACCGAGATGACCAAGGCGCTCGACAATCTGCCGCGCGGGGCCTCGTCTGTCAGTGACCTGTCGGCCCATCTTGAGGACGTGATGGAACGCGCATGGGTCTGGGGCTCGCTGCTCTATTCCTCGAACCAGGTGCGCACGGGTCATTTGATTTTGGGGATGCTCGAAACCCCCAACCTCAAGAACATCCTGATGAGCATTTCGCCCACATTGGCAGGCATCAAGGCGGACGCGTTGGCGGATGATTTCCACACTATCACCGACGGTTCGCCCGAGGATGCGATGCGCCCGCAGGACGGGTCGGTCACGGGCGGTGGTGCCGAACCCGGCGAGGCGAGCGGTGCCATGGCCCCCTCGCAGATGGGCAAGGAGGAGGCGCTGGCGCAGTTCTGTACCGACCTCACCGAACAGGCCCGCAACGGCGATATCGACCCTATCGTGGGCCGCGACGAGGAAATCCGCCAGATTGTCGACGTACTGATGCGCCGCCGTCAGAACAACCCGATCCTGACCGGCGAGGCGGGCGTGGGCAAGACGGCTGTGGTCGAGGGGTTCGCCCTGCGCATCGCCCGTGGTGATGTGCCCCCCGCACTGCGCGACGTGCGCCTGTTGGTGCTGGATGTGGGTCTGTTGCAGGCGGGTGCCTCGATGAAGGGCGAGTTCGAGAACCGTCTGCGTCAGGTCATTGACGAGGTGCAGGGGTCAACCACCCCCATCGTGATGTTTGTGGATGAGACCCACACGCTGGTCGGGGCAGGGGGGGCCGCAGGGACGGGCGATGCCGCCAACCTGCTCAAACCCGCGTTGGCCCGCGGCACCTTGCGCACCATCGGCGCAACCACCTGGGCCGAGTACAAGAAATACATTGAAAAGGATCCCGCCCTGACCCGCCGTTTCCAGGTGGTTCATGTCGAAGAGCCCGACATCCCAAAGGCCGTGCTGATGATGCGCGGGATCGCCGCGATGCTCGAAAAACACCACAAGGTGCAGGTGCTGGACGAGGGGATCGAAGCGTCGGTCACTCTTTCGGCCCGCTATATCCCGGCCCGCCAGCTGCCCGACAAATCCGTCAGTCTGCTGGATACCGCCTGTGCCCGTGTCGCCGTCAGCCAGCACGCTGTGCCCGCCCAGGTCGATGACAGCCAGCGCCGGATTGAATCGCTGACCACCGAGCTTGAGATTATCGGCCGGGACGAGACCGCCGGCTATGACGTGGCCGACCGCCGCGCCGAGGTGCAGGCCAGCAGGGACGCCGAAGAGGAGCGTTTGCTCGGCCTCAGGGCCAACTGGGAGAAGGAAAAGGCGCTGGTCTCCGAAATCATCGAGTTGCGCGCCAAGCTGCGCGAGGGTGGTCAGTCAGTCGAAAATACCCACACGCCCGAAGGTGCTGCCGCCGATGAGGCCGCCGCCGAGAGCGAAGCCGTGACCCCGATCAGCGAAGAAGACCGCGCCGCGATCATGGCCGAGTTGAAGGCCAAGAACGCCGAACTGGTAGAGCAGCAGGGCGACAGCCC
Source organism: uncultured Tateyamaria sp. (assembly GCF_947497045.1). Taxonomy (GTDB): domain Bacteria; phylum Pseudomonadota; class Alphaproteobacteria; order Rhodobacterales; family Rhodobacteraceae; genus Tateyamaria. The sequence continues at coordinate 17,543 of NZ_CANMEU010000012.1, forward strand.
CCTGATCATGCCCATCGTGGATCATCAGGCGGTGGCAAGCGTTGTCGGCGACTGGACAGGCATTCCCGTGGGCCGCATGGTCAAGGACGAGATCGAGACGGTTCTGAACCTCGAAGAACATCTGGCCAAGCGCGTCATCGGTCAGGACCACGCGATGAAGATGATCGCCAAGCGCATCCAGACCAGCCGCGCGGGCCTCGACAACCCATCAAAACCCATCGGGGTCTTCATGCTGGCGGGCACGTCCGGTGTGGGCAAAACCGAAACCGCGCTGGCCCTCGCTGAGGTTCTGTACGGTGGCGAGCAGAACGTCATCACCATCAACATGTCCGAGTACCAAGAGGCGCACACCGTGTCCTCGCTGAAAGGGGCTCCTCCGGGCTATGTCGGCTATGGCGAGGGCGGTGTGCTGACCGAGGCGGTGCGGCGCAAACCCTATTCCGTCGTCTTGCTGGACGAGGTCGAAAAGGCGCACCCGGACGTCCACGAGATCTTTTTCCAGGTGTTCGACAAGGGCGTGATGGAAGACGGCGAGGGCCGCGTGATCGATTTCAAGAACACCCTGATCCTGCTGACCTCGAATGCGGGCACGGACCTGATCATGGACCTGTGCAGCGATCCCGAATTGCTGCCCGAACCCGAAGGCATGGCCAAGGCGCTGCGAGAGCCGCTGCTCAAGGTGTTCCCGCCTGCGTTGCTTGGGCGTCTGGTTGCGATTCCCTACTATCCGCTCAGCCCCGACATGATCGGCAAGATCACGGTGCTGCAACTCAACCGGATCAAGAAGCGCGTCGAGGCCGCCCATGGTGTGCCCTTCGAGTATTCCGATGCGGTTGTGGCCGAGATCGTGGATCGCTGTCAGGAACTGGAAAGCGGCGGGCGCATGATCGACGCCATCGTCACAAACACCATGCTGCCTGATATTTCCGCCGAATTCCTGCGCCGCATGATGGAGGGGGGCACCATCGACAAGGTGGCCATCGACGTCGCGGACCACGAATTCACCTACAGCTTCGAGTAAGGACAAAGAACGATGCAATTCGTCATTCAACCCAAAAGCGGGTTCGCCGCCAGCGAACTCATTCGCATGAAAAGCAGGTCAGGCCGGATCAACTTTGAAGGCTCGATTTCAGCCACATGGAAGGACCCGGGCCTTGCCAAGGTCGATCAGGCTGTCGCCTCGGATTTCCTGGTCAAACTGGGGATCAACCTTGAGCGTGCCTACAAGGCCAAGATCAGTGCCTGGAAAAGTGATTTGCAAAGCAAGATGGATGCGCTGGAGGAAAAGCTCGGCAAATCCGAAGAGAAGTTTCGCAAGGAAGCACTGAAGAAATCCAAGTCTGACAGCGAGAAACAAAAGTTCGTCGACTCCCAGAACAAGGATCAGACCAGCCGTCTGGAGAAGATCAAGAAAGAAGCGCAGGCCGCCTATACCAAGCTGATTTCGGATCTGGCCTTGCCAGCCCGCAAGGCGACGATGAAGGCGCTGGCGGATGCGCCCAAGGAGCTGAAGAAAAGCAAGCTGTCCACGGCCATCAAGATCGGCAAATGGCTTTTGACCGCGGCTGTGATTGTGGCGGCCGCCCTTGCCCTGCCCCCCGCGGGTGTCACGGCGGCCTTCGTAGTCGCAGCAGCAACCATCGTTCACAAAAGCATGTCCGCCGCCAATGACGCTGTCGGGATCTACAAGGAACAGTTCAAGACCGCCAAGCTGAAAGTCGAAAAGGCGAATGTCTCGCTGTCGGCGGCGGATGACGCCATCGGCGAGGCCATCGCGGATATGCGCGGCGTCAAGGATGCCATCGGCGCGATGCGCGTCAAGAAGGCCACGACCGAGATTGCGATCAACAAGTACAAGACCCAGATCGCCGCGTCAGGCAAGGATTCCCCGGCTGCAACCAAGGCAATCGCCAAGTCCACGGCCAAGGCGGACGAGGCCCAGAAATACATGACTGAACTCGACGCTGCCGTGGGTGGCGACCCGGATGCTGTCTTGGCCAACCTGCAAGCCGCACGCACAGCCCTCAAAAAGGCGATAAATGCCATGCCCGAACCGAAGAAGGCCAAGGACAGCAAGTTGCAAAAGATCGTGGATTGTCTGGATGCCGTGTCCGGCATTGCCGATGATGTGAAGGAGTTGGCCTGATCGAATAGCGCGGGGCCACCGCCTGTGAATGACCTGTGATGACACGCGCGGCCCTGTGACCACCTGATGACCCCGCGGATCGGTTTGCGGTTCGCATCTGACCCGATGCTTTTGAAAGGAACTTCATTATGCCTGCCGCCCCCGGAACCAAGACGATGACCGCCAAGTTGTCGGTGCTACCCACGCAGGAAATGAAGCCCGAGGTCGTCAAGTGGATCAAGACCATGCCGAAGGTCGCCAAGTTGTTCGTCAAACCGCTGACCTATGACGACAAGATTGATCTGAACCCCAAGAAGTGGACAGACAAGAAATTGTCCAAGGCGATGGCCGCGTTGGTGCGGTACGAGTTGGCCCTTCTTGCCAACCGTGCGAGCGATGCCAAGAAAGTGTCGGACAAGGCCAAGTCCCCCATGGAGGAAATCAAGGTGGTGGGCCTTCTTCAGAAGGCGATCAAGAAGGCCCAGGCCGACATCGACAGCAAGTGTTCGGACGCTCTTGAGGAACTCGCATCCGGCAAGGGCGAGGCCAAGGCCGGGCTTGCTGCGGGTAAAAAGGCGATGGCGCAGATCAATACGCTCGACGTCTCATCCCTGTTTTCCGGGGTCATCGACACTGGCACCAAAGCCGCCAAGAGCCTTTATGCCCCGCTGACGGGCAGTGATGATAAGAAGAAGCAAGCGGCCATTTCCAAAGCTTCCAAGGACGTGGAAGGGGCCGTGTCCAAGCTGAACGACACGGGCAAAACCGCCCAATCCGTGGCCAAGTATCTGCTTGATACAGGTAAGAAGCTGAAGAACCACGAGAACGGCCAACTGGCCGATTTCGGCACCAGCATCCTCAAGAAAGATGTCCAGCCCGAGTTGGAGAAGCTGGATGCGGACATGTCCAAGCTTGAAGATGCGCTGACCCCTTTTGCCGCCGCCCTCAAGAAAGGGGATTTGGACCTTGCCGCCGCCAAGGCGTATGAAAAGAACCTGTCTGCACTCAGCGGATTGCAGGCCACCGCCAACAAGGCTGTCGCCGCGATGAAGTCCTTGCAGACCAAGTTCAAGAAAATCGAAAAAGACCTGAAGTAAGCCCCACAGTTTACGACCGGAGATGTGATGACCCAGACGAGCAGCGATATGAACACACCCAGTGCGCCCACGGACCATCGGGCCCGGTTGCGTCTGTTTCTGGAACAGCCGCGTGTGCACAACGCCATCCTTGCGCTGATCATTTTCAACGCGATCACACTTGGGGTCGGCACATCGAAATGGGTGCAGGCCCAGACGGGTGATTTGCTGTTTGTGGTCGACAAGATCGTGCTGACCATCTTTGTGATCGAACTGGTGCTCAAACTTTATGCCTATGGGCTGAGCTTCTTTCGCAACTCGTGGAACATCTTTGATCTGTTCGTGGTCGGGGTGGGCTTGTTGCCCCAGACGGCGGGCCTGTCTGCCTTGCGGGGTTTGCGCGTCATTCGGGCCTTGCGCCTGTTGTCCGTCATTCCGCAAATGCGCGCTGTCGTGCAGGCCCTGCTGGATGCGTTGCCGGGCATGGGCGCGGTGATTGTGATGATTTCGATCGTGTTTTATGTGTTCGGGGTCATGGCCACGATCATGTACGGTGCCGCCTTTGACGAATGGTTCGGCAGCCTTGGCCGCTCGCTGTATTCGCTGTTCCAGATTATGACGCTGGAATCGTGGTCGATGGGTATCGTGCGCCCGGTGATGGAGGTTTACCCATCGGCATGGGCCTTCTTTGTCCCCTTCATCGTGATCACTGCCTTTTCGGTGCTGAACCTCTTTATTGGTCTGCTCGTCAACACGATGCAGTCCGCCGTGGAGGACGAGACCGAAGCCGAGTTTGAAAAGCTGCGCGAATTGGTGCGCGAAGAGACCGATCAGGTCGACGCCCATGTCCTTGAGCTCAAGGCCGAGCTGGTGGCGTTGCGCGCTGAACTCAGCGCCGCGCGGGAGGGCAAGTGATGAGCGGCAGTCAGAAATTTATCGCCCGCAACCGCGCCCCCCGTGTTCAGATCGAATATGATGTCGAACTTTATGGGGCCCAGAAAAAGGTGCAGTTGCCCTTTGTCATGGGTGTGTTTTCCGACCTGTCAGGCAAGGCCGAAACCCCGGCAGTTGCAGATCGTAAATTCCTTGAAATCGACATCGATAACTTTGATGAACGTATGGCCGCCATCGCCCCCAAAGCACAGTTTTCCGTGCCCAATACGCTGACGGGGGAGGGCAATCTTTCGGTTGATCTGACCTTTACCAAGATGGCTGATTTTTCCCCGCAAGCCATTGCCGAAAATGTCGATGCTTTGCGCCCGTTGCTTGAGGCCCGCCAGCAATTGTCGGACCTGATGACCTATATGGATGGCAAGGCGGGGGCCGAAACCCTGATTGAAAAGCTGCTGTCCGAACCTGCGTTGCTGGCCACCCTGGGTGGCTCCGAAGGCCCATCTGCTGATGTAGACGCTGCACTTGATAGTCTGCGTGGTGCGTTGCCCTCAGATAGTACTGCTGACACCGGCACGGACGACACCCTTGCCGCATTGGCCGCGCAGGCCCCCACGGATGCGGCCCCCGACACCTCTGTTGCGGACGCGCTGAGCACCCTGCAACCCGCGCCGGAAACCGTGGTCGAGGATGCCCATGGCTCTGCCCTTGACGCCTTGCGCGCGACCCCCGTCGAAACGGCGCCCGAGGGTGACAGTGCGGAGGACGTGTTGTCCGGCATCGCCCGGACAGAGGTTGACACCCCTTCGGAAGGTGAAGACCCATCCGGTGACATTCTGGCGGGGATCGAGCGGGTGGACGACGCGCCAGTGGCGGACACCACCGACGACGTTCTTGCCGGATTGGATGCGCCCACAGCACCTGCCGACATGGGCGACGATGCGTCAGACGTGCTGGCCGGTCTTGCCGACGCCGCGGTCGAAGAGGCCCCGCCAGAAGACACCACCACGGATGTGCTGGCCGGGCTGGATCGGATCGAAACCCCAGACGCCGCAGATGACACGGCGGACATTCTCGCCGGGCTAGAGGTGCCTGATGAAGATGTCGTAGGGGCCGATGGCGTCGCTGATATTCTTGGTGATATGGCTGCTGCGCCACTGGCCGAGGATGCCCCCGAGGACGCCACCGACGATATTCTTGCAACCCTTGAGACAACAGCGCCCACGGCTGACGCGGATCAACCCCTTGATGATATTCTGGGTGGCATCGCGGCCGCGCCAGAGGTCGAGGACACGCGTGATGGGTTGGATGATATCCTGTCCGGGTTGGAGATCCCGGAGGCCACGCCCGAGGCGGATATGCAAGATATCCTGGGCGATATCGCCCCTGTCGAGGATGTTGCCGAAGATAACGGCGCCGACACTATTCTGGCCGGTCTCGACGCCGCGCCCGAGGATGCGCCGGAAGCCGACATTTTGGATGATGTGCTGGCCGGTCTGGAAGCTCCGGCTGTAGATACTCCACCCGACACCCAGGCCGACGATATCCTTGCAGGGTTGGACGCGCCCGATGCTCCGCCCGAAGACGAAGACACGCTGGATGATATCCTGGGCGGGCTTGATGCAGTGGAAGACACACCCGCCGAGGACGGGCTAGATGATATTCTGGGTGGGCTGGACGCGGTGGAGGAAGACGCTCCTACAGATGATCTGGACGACATCTTGGGCGGCTTGGACACGCCGGAGGCCGCGGCCACCGATACAGACACCGACGATATTCTGGGTGGGCTCGACGCTGCCGCGCCCGAAGCGGCAGCGGATGATCTGGATGATATTCTAGGTGGGCTTGAGGTGGCAACGGATGCCCCCGCCGAAGACGGGCTGGATGATATCCTGTCCGGTCTGGACGCGGCGGAGGACGACACGCCCGCAGATGATCTGGACGACATCCTCGGCGGCTTGGACGCACCAGACGCCGCGGCCTCCGACACGGATACAGACGATATACTCAGCGAGTTGGACGCTGTCGCAGCGGATGAAGCGGTGGACGATCTGGATGATATTCTTGGCGACATCGACGGCGAGGACAGCACGGATACCGACCTCTCCGATATTCTGGGCGATCTTGGTGATGATACCGAAGCGCCATCTGAGGGCGATGACCTTGATGCGCTGCTTGGCGACAGCGATGCCGAAACGGATACTGCCGATCTGGACGCGCTGCTTGGTGATTTGGACGACGACTCCGCAGGCGATGACCTCGATGACATTCTGGCAGGGCTCGACAATCCGAACCCACAGGAAGAGGGGCCAGCGGAGGCCCTGACCAGCATGGATGAAACCGGGGCCGAGGATGATGTCCCCGTCCCGCCTCCGCCCGCAGTGCAGTCGCCATTTGGTCTGATTTCCGCGCCACGCCCGGAACGCGACAGCCTGAACCGATCGAAATTCCGCATGGCCGTGTTTGGTGACTTTACCGGGCGCGCCGCGCGGGGGCTGATGGAGACTGGCGATGCGCTCGCCAGTCGCACACCCATCCCGCTGGATGTGGACACGATTGACGATGTGATTGCGGGTTTCGGCACCACGCTCACCCTCAAAATCGGCAAAGATGGCGGTGGTGTGGATGTGAAGCTGAAAGAGCTGGATGACCTGCACCCGGATGAGTTATACGAGAACATCGCGATCTTTGACGAGATTTCGGGACTGCGCCAGCAATTGGGCATGGGGTCGATGGCGGACAAGGCCGTCAGCCAGCTGAAGTCATGGTCCGAGACCTATGCCACTCCGATCAAGCTGCCCAAACGGTCAGCCAGCACATCGGTACCCACGAACCTTAAACTCAGCGATTTTCAGGCGCTGATCGGAGACAGTGGCGGCGTGCTCACCCAACCGGATGCTGCCGACGATCTGATTGCCCAGATCATCGGACCTCATATCGTGAAGGCCCCCGATGCGGGTGCCGCCGAGATGACCAAGGCGGTGGACGAAGCGCTGAGTTCGGCCATGCGGCTTGTGCTGCACCACCCTGACTTTCAAGCGATTGAGGCGCAGTGGCGCTCGCTTGATATGCTCGCGCGGCGGATCGAAACGGACAGCACCCTTGAGATCATCCTGTTTGATGTGTCCGCCGAAGAGTTGGCCGCCGATCTGGCCGCCCATGAGGACCTTGCCCAAAGCGGCTTGTTCAAACTGGTAACAGATGTACTGGACCCCGAAGAGGGGGCAGGCGGCTTTTCCGCGCTGTTCGGCCTCTATACGTTCGAGGAATCCCCGCCCCACGCCGAATTGCTGGCCCGGATCGGGCAAGTGGGTGCCCATGTGGATGCGCCGTTTTTCTCGGCGATCACGCCGGGCTATCTTGATGTCGCCAAGGAAGACCGCCACCCGTTGGTCGCCAAGGCGTGGGACACCCTTCGCGCGCTGCCAGAGGCTGCCTATCTGGCGCTGTCCTCACCCCGGTTCCTGTTGCGCCAACCTTTTGGTACAAAATCCGATCCGATCTATGCGTTCGAGTTCGAGGAGTTCACACCCAAAGAGGGGCTAAAGGGCATGCTGTGGGCCAACCCGGTCGTGATGGTCGCGATCCTGCTGGCAGGCACCTACAAGAAAGACGGCAAAGCGATGGACCTTGGCACGCTGATGTCATTGGGTGATCTGCCATTCCATTATGTGAATGACCGGCACGGTGATCAGGTGGCGCTGCCATGCACCGAACGCAACCTGACAAGTGACGCCGCCCAGACAACCCTGGGCCGGGGCTACATGCCTGTGGTCTGGGTCAAGGGGCGCAATGAAATCCGCCTTGGCTCGTTCCGCTCGCTTGCGGGTGACATGATCGCAGGCCCATGGGAAGCCGAAGTACCCGCCCCCCGGCCCGGTCCGGGTGCAGGCACATTGAGCCTTGAGGTGGACATTCCGACCGACGACGGTGAGGATGGCGATGACACATCGCTTGACGATCTGTTGGGCGATCTTGACGATGGATCAGATGCAGATACGGGCGATGATATGGACACATCGCTTGATGATCTTTTGGCTGGCTTTGATGATGACGATGACAGCGCGGACGCAGAGGATATGGATCCCGAGCTGGCCGCCTTGTTGGAGGGATTATAGATGAATTCGATGGGCAATATCCCGGAACCGGATCCTGAACGGGATGACGAACCGGATATCATTATTCTGGGGATCCAGAAGAGCAGCTACTACCTGTACAAGGGTGACGACTATTTGAACCAATTGCTTTTGGTGGACGGGGAATATCCAAAACCTGTCCTGTGTGTACATTTTGAGACTTTGATTGATGCAAAGCTTGTGATCGGAGACGGTTTTTCCATTGCGCAATACTGGGCCATTCACCCGGAAATCATTGCGCGCCTCCGATCCGATGAATGCCTTATTGAAACGGACGCATAGCCGCGGATTCCGAGGCGAGGAGTGCTGAGATGGCCGAAAAAGACTTAATACTGGAGAACCGAAAGGTCTGGATGGAGGGGGAGTACTCCGCCAAGACCGTGAACCTGAAAAATGCGCGTGTGGTCGAGGGGCTAAGCACCTTGACCACAACCACCGTGGAATTCACGTCATCCGACGACAAGTTGGATCTTCAGGATATTCTGGGCTCGGATATATCGCTTGGCATGAAAGACGCTGACGAGGCAGATCGGTTTTTCACCGGCACCTGCACATCCGTTGAATATGTGGGCCTGTCCCAGGGTCTGAACCACTTTGTTGCCGAGGTCCGCCCCTGGTTGTGGTTCCTGACCCGCACGCAGGAAAACCGCATCTTTCAGGAAAAGACCGTTTTGGAGATTATCCAAGAGGTGCTTGAAGACGAGGATTACGGTTTCTGGTCGGACGTGCAAAAGAAGACCACGGGCAGCTACAAGCAGCGCGTCTATTGCGTGCAATATAACGAGACCGATTTCGACTTCATCTCGCGGTTGATGGAAGAAGAGGGCATCTATTACTACTTTGTGCAGGACGGCAAAAAGCTGAAAATGGTGCTGGCCGACAGCATCAGCGCGCACAAGGCCACCCCCGGCGGCCCCGAATTCGAGTTCCACTTCAAAGAGGCACAGTACCGCCGCCGCAATGACCACATCTTTGACTGGAGCGAAGCCACGGGTGTCACTACCGGCAAGATCACCCTGAACGACTATGATTTCGAAAAGCCGAAGGCGGACAAGAAGACCGTAAAGGCGATTTCAAAGGGCAAGCACAAACACAATAAATACGAACACTATCGCTATCCCGGTCACAGCCGGATTGAGGGGATGGGCGACGATTTCACCAAAATCCGCATGGAAGCCGAGGCCGTCAAGCACAAGCTGTCGCGCGGGGCGGGCAACATCCGCACCCTTGGTGTCGGTCAGACCCTCAAGATGAAAGGGCACCCGCGCAAGAACAACAATGCAGAATATCTGGTGACCCATGCGGTGCATCACCTACAGATCGAGACGGATTACGAGGTTGAGGAAACCAAGAAGCCGCTCTTTGACAGCACCATTCCGGTGGATGAGGACAACAAGGACACCTACCGCGTCGTCTTTGATGTCATCCCCAAGGCCGAACCCTTCCGCGCGCCACAAACGACTGAGTGGCCCCGGTTGCTTGGCATGCAGACGGCCGTTGTGACCGGCCCCTCGGGTGACGAGATCTACACCGACAAATATGGCCGTATCAAAGTCCAGTTTTATTGGGACCGCGTGGGCAAGAAAGACGAAAACACCACCTGTTGGGTACGTTGTGTCATGCCGTGGACCGGCAAAGACTGGGGCATGATTTCGGTCCCGCGGATCGGACAGGAAGTCGCCATTCAGTTTGAAGAAGGCGACCCTGATCGCCCGATCTGCACCGGCATGCTTTATAATACCGACACCATGCCCCCTTATGCGCTGCCCGCCAACATGACCCAGACCGGGATCAAGACCCGCTCGACCAAGGGCGGCGGGGCGGCCAACTATAATGAGCTGGTGTTCGAGGACAAAAAGGATGCCGAGTTCATCCGCATGCACTCCGAAAAGGACTATTTCCAGACCATCGAGAACAACGCCGAAATCAAGATCGGGCAAGAAAAGAAAGACCCCGGTGACCTGACCCAGACGATCTATCACACCAAGACCGAAACGATCGAGACCGGCGACCACATCTTTAAGGTCGAGACCGGCAATCAGGATATCTTCGTCAAGACGAACCACACCGAAAAGATCGAAGGCACCTCGACCGAGACAATCAAGGGCAATACCGAGACGACCATCGAGGAGGGGAACTATACCCAGACCATCAGTGCAGGCAACGTGACCCGCGAGGTGTCTATGGGCAATGAGGATGTGACCGTGTCGATGGGCAACTACAGTCTGGACACCACCGCAGGCAAAGTCGTGGTGACCGCAGGGATGGAAATTTCGCTGACGGTGGGTGCCAATTCAATCACCATCGACAACAGCGGGATCACCATTTCGGGCATCATGGTCACTGTCGAAGGGCAGGCCACGGTCGATGTCGGCTCACCCATGACCACCGTAACGGGGGATGGTATGCTGACCCTCGACGGTGGCGTGACCATGATCAACTGAGCAGGCTTATGTCAGACCGATTTGAAAATCTCAAAAAGATCCCGGACCAGCCCGCCGCGCGGCTGCTCGCGGGTGCCAATGCCAAGCTCAGGACAGTGCTCAAGGCACCGGCAAGTGCTGCGGTGCCCGTTGTGCTGGCCGAGTTGGAAGAGGTCGGCGCGCATGTGGATCTGATCCGGGTGCTGTCCGTGTCCTTACCGCCGCGCGAATGTGTGTGGTGGGCGTGCCTGGCGGGTCGTGACCTGATCGGTCCCGACGGTCAAAGCCTGTGCCTGACCACTGCCGAGGCGTGGGTTTTCGAGCCCACTGACGATATCCGCCTGCGCCTACAAACGGTGCTGGAAACCGAGTCCTCCGGTGACAAGACCGCGCCCTGTGCAACGGCGGCGTTTTATGCCCCCGGAAATCTGGGCCCCGGCGACATGAAAGAACACCCGGCACCGATCGGCGTGGTGGCGGCCTGCGCCTTTGGGATCAACCTCAAGACCCTCAAACTGGGCCCCGATCCTGAAACCCGGTTTAATCTGATCATTGATCGGGCACTCGACATTGCACGCGGTGGCAATGGCAAGGTAGAGTTGACCGAACCGACCTCGCAAGAAGGAACCGCTTGATGCCGGGCCCACCCCAAGCACGTGTTGCAGACATGCATACAGGTCCCTGCACCTTGGGATCGCCTTTGCCGATCATGCCGCCTTGTTGCGTGACTGTGCTGGTGTGCAAGATGCCCGCCGCCCGGGTGACGGACATGTGCCTTGGCCTTATCGCACCTCCGGCCGCCAACTTTCCACCCCACCCGATTGCCAAAGGATCCGCGACAGTCTTGATCCAGAAGTTGCCTGCCGCCCGGATCGGTGACATGTGCTCATTAGGTGGTGCGATCGTTGCGGGCGCGCCGACGGTATTGACGGGCGGCTGAGGCGATATGGCAATTACACTAAGGTTCCAGTCTACAGGCAGTATTCCGGGCAACGGCGACCCTGTGTCGATGCACGGAGCCAGCCTGACCATCGGGCGCGGCAACGAAAATGATCTGGTATTGCCCGATCCCAACCGCGAGTTGTCCAAGCGGCACTGCGCCATCGAGGATCACAACGGCAACGTCATCGTTGTCGACTTTTCGACCAATGGCACCTTTCTGAACTACGGCAAGCTGGCGCTAGGCAGCACGCCCACCCCGCTTAATGACGGCGATATCCTGTCGGTCGGCCCCTACGAAATTCTGGTGACCATCGCCTCGGACGCCACCGAGGACGTGATTGCAGCCCCTGTGGCGGATACCCCCATTTCCCATGGGCTGGCCTCGAACGCGCCAAGCAAATCGGATTTGCTGGATGCGCCCGGCGACGGCGGTGATTTTCTGGACGATTTGTTGGGCGGACGCGAAGCGGCCCCCAAAGGCCCCGGCAGCGTCAATCGCGAAGAGCCCGACGATGATGGATTGTTGCCTCCGCTTGGCGAGGACGACGATATTCTGCCCCCCGCATCCGATCCCTTTGACGGGCAGGGGGCCAGTGTCGGCATGCACAACGCGGCAGCGCAGGATCATTTCAACGTGGCGGCCCCCTCATCGGGTGGCGGGGCGATCCCGGATGATTGGGATGATGATTTTCTGTCGCCCAACCCGCCTGCGCGCGGTGCTCCTGCGGGCCAGAGTGACCCCTTTGCGGCCCCAACGCCACCCTCCGCCCGCATCCCGGACGAGCCGAAAACACAGCCCTTGCAGCCCGTGGCCGAACCCCGTCCGGTGCCCGCGGCCCATGTCGTCCCGTCCCAAACCGCACCCGTTGGTGGTAGCGGTGGCAGTGCCCCGGCGCGCGGATTTCTGGCGTCCCTTGGGGCTGAAGGTGTCGATGTGCCAGACGCCGAGTTGCCCGCCACGATGGTGCGCATGGGCAAGGTGCTGCGGGTGATGATTGAAGGGATGCGCGAAATTCTGATGACGCGCAGTTCGATCAAATCCGAATTCCGCATCGAGCAGACCATGATCCAGGTGGGCGGCAACAACCCTCTGAAATTCTCGATCAGCCCCGAACAGGCGATCGAGGCGATGGTCCGCCCCAAAGCCCAAGGCTATCTGGATGCCGCAGACGCCACGACCGAGGCCCTCAAGGACATCAAGGCCCACGAAGTTGCGATGATCACGGGCATGGAAGCCGCGCTGAAAGGTATCCTGAAGAAACTCGACCCGGCTGTGCTTGAGGGCAAGATCAGCAAGGACAGCAGCCTGAGCGGTATGCTCAAGAGCCGCAAAGCCCGCTATTGGGAAATTTACGAAAGCATGTACACCGAAATTGCAGACCAGGCCGAAAACGATTTTCAAGAGCTGTTCGCCAAGGAGTTCGCCCGCGCCTATCAGGACCAATTGGATAAGTTAAAATGATGACGCGTGACCGCCGGGAGGACACATAATGTCCTGGGACAGCAAGGTTTTGTGGAATGAAGGCCTGTTCCTTCAGCCCCACCATTTTCAGCAGGCCGACCGCTATACCGAAAGCCTTGTCGCGGGTCTGGCGCGCCGCATTGCGCCCTATGCCTGGGGTGTGAACGCGCTTGAGATTGACGAAGAGGTCCTGAAGTTCGGTCAGTTCGCAATCAAGTCCTGTTCGGGTCTGACCCATGATGGCACCGTGTTCCGCGTGCCCGCCTCCGAAGATCACCCGCCCGCACTGGATGTGCCCGAGGGGATCAAGGACTGCGCCGTCTACCTGACCGTCCCGCAGCGCCGCCAAGGCGCGCTTGAGGTCGACATGACCGGTGCCGAACTGTCCGCCGCACGTCTGCGCCCCGGCGAGATCGAAGTGACCGACGTCACATCGACCGGGAAAAAGGCCGTGACCATGGGCGTGGGCAAACTGCGCCTGCAATTCGCGCTTGAGGTCGATGATCTCGCGGATCGGCTGTGCATCCCCGTCGCCAAGATCATGGAAGTAAAGCCCGACAAGGAAGTCGTGCTCGACAAGTCCTTCATCGCGTCCTGTCTGGATTGCAATGCCGCCGGGCCGCTCAAGGATTTCGTGCGAGAGCTCGATGGGCTGCTTGGGCATCGCAAGACGGCTTTGGCCGGACGGTTGTCCGAAGGGGGGGGCACCAAGGGCGTTGCCGAGATTTCGGATTTTCTGTTGTTGATGTGTGTAAACAAGATGCACCCGCTGGTGCAGCATCTGGCCCAGATCGAAAACGTACACCCGCAGGATATGTACCGCGTGTGCCTGATGCTGGCAGGCGAGTTGTCGACCTTTATGGCCAACGACAAATCCGCGCCCGAGTTTCCGCCCTATGCCCATGACAAGCTGACCCAGACCTTTAACCCCGTCATCAAGGTGCTGCGCCAGTATCTGTCGTCCGTGCTGGAACAAACGGCGGTATCCATCCCGCTTGATCCGCGCAAATACGGGATCAGCGTGGGCGTCATTGCAGATCGCAAACTGTTGTCGACCGCTGGTTTTGTGCTGGCCGTACAGGCCGACATCCCGGCCGAGAACATCCGCCGCCATTTCCAGAACCAGGCCAAGATCGGCCCGGTCGAGGAAATTCGTCAGCTGGTGAATTCGGCCCTTCCGGGCATCCCGCTGCGCCCCTTGCCTGTGGCACCGCGTCAGATCCCATATCACGCAGGTGTGGTGTACTTTGAACTGGACGGTGACAGCACCCATTGGGGTAAGATGTCGACATCCGGGGGTGTGGCCGTGCATGTGTCCGGGGAATTTCCAGGATTGAAAATGGAACTTTGGGCCATTCGGCAAGGCTGATAGCCAATTCGGGGCTAAAATTGGGGGACAGAACGCATGTCTGACAAGGATCCATTCGCCGAACCGGATGATGCGGATCGCACGATCATCCGCCCCAACCCCGGTGGGCGACGCCCTGCGCCGTCCAGCCCATCCCCCTTTGCGCAACAACCCGAGCCCACACCGCAGGTTACTCCGAACCCGCAGGCCATGGGCATCCCTTCGGCCTCTTCCGCGACCCGCGATACATCCAGCGAGCCCAGTGTCGAACAGGGGATGACGGGTATGAACAAGATCAACGCGGCGGCGGCCACGTTGTTCTCCCTGGTGTCGCGCATCCGCAACCGCGCCCAGCACATGGACCCCGAAAAGCTGCGCCGCTCGGTGGTGGCCGAAGTGCGCGAGTTCGAGAACCGCGCGCTTCAGGTCGGTGTCGATGCCCAGGACGTCAAGATCGCCCGCTATGCGATTTGCGCCACTTTGGACGATGTGGTGCTGAACACGCCCTGGGGTGGTCAATCGATCTGGGCGCAGCAATCCATGGTCGGTACCTTCCACAAGGAGACCGTGGGCGGGGATCGCTTTTTCGATCTGCTTGCACGGCTTGAGAAAGAGCCGAGCAGCAATATCGACCTGCTAGAGTTCCTGTATATGTGTCTTTCGCTTGGGTTTGAGGGGCGTTTGCGCGTCGAACAGAATGGTTCGGACAAGCATCTCCAGATCCGCGCCGGGTTGTCCCGCATCATCCGGGCCCAACGTGGTCCGGTGGAAAAGGACATGTCGCCCCATTGGAAGGGTGTCGAACAACCCCACAAGGTGCTGTCGATCTGGCGTCCACTGTGGATCACCACCGCCAGCGTGGCGGTCGTTATGACGGCGGTGTTCCTGACCTTTAACTGGGTGCTGAACCGTTCGACCAATCAGGTGATCGGGCAGTTATCCGTGCTTGACAGTGGGCAAGTGGCCGAATTGATGCGCCGTGCCCCGCCACCGCCGCCGCCCCCTCCACCCCCGGATGTTCAGTTGAAACGCGTGCAGGGCTTTCTGGAACAGGAAATCACCGACGGTATCGTCGAAGTGTTCCAGGACCAGCAAACCATCACTGTGCGGCTGGCAGGATCCGGCATGTTCGGCTCGGGCTCTGACCGCCTTCAGCCTGCGTTCGAGGAGCCGCTGCGCAAGGTCGCGCAGGCTCTGGACGAAACCGCTGGCCCGATCATCGTGGTCGGCCACTCCGACAACGTCCCGATCCGCTCGTCCCGCTTTCCATCGAACGAACATCTGTCGCTTGCCCGCGCCGAGGCTGTGATGAACACACTGGCCGGTAAGGTCGAAAGCTCTGATCGGCTTGAGGCCGAAGGACGCGCCGACAAGGAACCCATCGCCGATAATGGCACCCGCGACGGACGCGCCAAGAACCGGCGCATCGAGATCGTATTGGTCAGGGAAGACGCAACATGATTTTCACCCTTTTGCGCCGCATCCGATCCGGTATCACCACCACCATTCTGGTGGCGATCGCCCTGTCCTTGCTGATCTGGTTCTTTGGTCCATTTCTGGGTTTCGGCAGCGTTACACCCTTTGCCAGCGTACTGGCCCGCCTGATCTCCATCGGGGTGATCGTGCTGCTGGCCCTGACCACAATCCTGATCATCATCATGCGCCGCGCCAAACGCGAAAAGCAGATGGAGGACGATATTGTCGAGTCCATCGACGAGGATGCGGGGGACGAAGACGACGAGTTGGTCAAGGCCGAACTGCTCGAACTCAAGGGCAAGCTGAAAGAAGCGCTTGGCACGTTGCGCAAATCCAAGCTTGGCAAACGTTCGCTTTATGAGTTGCCATGGTACGTGATGATCGGCCCACCCGGTGCGGGCAAGACCACGGCCATCATCAACTCCGGCCTCAACTTTCCGCTCGCCGAAAGCGTGGGCAAGGCCAGCATCGGCGGGGTCGGGGGCACACGCAACTGCGACTGGTGGTTCACCAATGACGCGGTCCTGATTGACACTGCGGGCCGCTACACCACCCAGGACAGCGAAGAATCCGAGGACAACGCAGGCTGGCAGGGCTTTCTCAGACTACTCAAGAAGCACCGCACCCGCCAGCCGATCAATGGTGCCATTCTGGCCGTGTCCCTGTCGGATCTGTCCTTGCAGGACGAGGCCACCCAAAAAAGCCACGCCGCCGCGATCCGCCGTCGTCTGCACGAGTTGCGCGAGAAGCTGGGCGTCCGCTTTCCGGTCTATGTGCTGTTCACCAAATCCGATCTGATTGCCGGGTTCACCGAGTTCTTTGACCATCTTGGCAAAGAAGACCGCGAACAGGTCTGGGGCTTTACCCTGCCTTTGCAGAAAAAAACCAAGGCCGAACTGTCCCCCGTGGCGGCCTTTGACGAGGAATTCAGCCTGCTTTTGGGGCAGGTCAACGCCCAATCTCTGGAGCGGATGCAGCAGGAAACCGATCACCAGCGCCGCTCGCTCATCGCGAGCTTTCCTTCGCAAGTGGCGTCTGTGCGCGCCACGGCACGTACGTTTCTGGATGAGGTGTTTCAGGACAATCGGTTCGAAAAACGCCATCTGCTGCGCGGAGTCTATTTCACATCCGGCACGCAGGAAGGCACGCCCATTGACCGTTTGATGATGGGTATGGCCCGCACATTCGGCATTGGCCGTCAGGCCATCGGGACGGGGCGGGGCACCGGGCGCTCGTTCTTTCTGACCCGGCTGTTTGAGGGTGTCATGTTCCCCGAGGCCGGTCTTGTCAGCGCCGATGACAAGGTCGAACGCCGCTATCGCTGGACCAAGCGCATCGCCATAACCGCCGCCCTTCTGGGCGGTATTGGCATGACGGGCCTGTGGGCGCGCAGCTATGTGGGCAACGCCGAATTGCTGGAAGAAGCCGCCGAAAGCGTCGAACTCTACCGCACGGCCGCGGCGCAAATTCCCGGCAGCCCCATTGAAGACAGCGATCTGCCCGGCGTCGTCCCTGCGCTCAACATCCTGCGTGGCATGCCCGCCAACCCGGCGGCAGGGGACCCAAGCCCGGATGGGTCCGTCACATGGGGTCTTTATCAAGGCAAGGTGCTTGGCAATCAGGCTGGCCAATCCTACCGCGCCGCGCTGAACGAACACCTGCTGCCGCGCCTTCTTCTGCGTCTTGAGGACCAGATGCAGGCCAACATGAACAACCCTGACTTCTTGTATGAAAGCCTCAAGATCTATCTCATGCTTGGCCAACAGGGCCCGATGAATCAGGATTTGATCAAGGAGTGGATGGCGCTGGATTGGTCCGTCGCATTCCAGGGCAGCGGGCGCGACGAGTTGCGCAATAATCTGACGCAGCACCTGAACGCACTACTCGACGCACCGCTGGACAAGATCGGGTTGAACGGCCCGCTGGTCGAGCAGATCCAGGGACTGCTATCAGAAATGCCGCTGGCCCAACGCATCTATAACGGGATCATCAACTCCCCCCGCGCCAAGGAACTGCCGCAGTGGCGCCTCACGGATATTGGCGGCCCAGCCATCAGCCGCGTGATCGTGCGGTCCTCCGGCAAGCCGCTCAACGAAGGGGTAGAGGGCATCTTTACCTATGACGGGTTCAACAACGTGTTCCTCGAAGAGGCGCTTGGCGTGGCCCAACGGATCCAGCGTGAAAGCTGGGTACTGGGCGCGCGCGGTGAGGCCGAACAATCCGAGACCGTGCTTGTCGCGATGAGCCGCGATGTTCTTGATCTTTACTACACCGACTATATCTCGCGCTATGATCAGATCCTCGGCGATATCGACATCATCCCGATGGAAAGCCTGAGCCACGCGGTCGAAGTCACCAATGTGCTGTCGGGGCCGACCTCGCCTTTGGTGAATATCCTCACCGCCGTGTCCGACGAAACCAAACTGACGGAAACCCGCGAAATCGATGCCTCTGGCCTTGCTGACGGGGCGCAGGAGATCGGCGCGCTCGAACTGCAATCCACCCTGTCCAGCCGCAGCCAGTTGTTCCTGAATGCCCTGACGTCCAACCTGCCCACCGATCAAGGCCCGCCGCCCAAAGAGCCCGGCGAATTTGTTGTCGAACGCTTTGCATGGCTCCATGAGCTGGTCGCAGAAATCGACGGCCAGCCGTCACAACTGGCCGAACTGACCGGGCGGCTGACGGAAGTCTACCAAGAGCTTAACAAGCTCAGCTTTGCGGGCGGTGTCGGGGCAGGGGCAGGGGACGCCACTGCGATTGTCCGTTTTCAGGAGCTCGCCAACCGTCTGCCTGGACCGATCCAGCGCTGGTCCACCCAGATTTCCACGGGGTCCTCGGGGATCACAGCGGATGGGACCCGCGCCTCGATCAACGCCAAGTGGCAGGCACAGGTGCTGCCGTTCTGCACCCAAGCGCTCGACAACCGCTATCCGTTTGAGCGCGGAGCCAAGGCGGATGTCGCCATGGGTGACTTTGCCCGGCTGTTCGGTCCCAACGGGATGATCGACGGGTTCTTTAACGACAATTTGCGCGAATACGTCGACACGCGGGCAAGACCATGGGCCTGGAAACGGGTCAATGACACCGATCTGGGGATCAGCCCGGCGGTTCTGCAACAACTGCAATACGCTGCCGAAATTCGCGACGCGTTCTTTGCCGGTGGCGCGAACCCTGCCGTGTCGTTCCAGATCACACCCGAAGCGCTGGACCCGAAGGCGCAGGAAGTCGTGTTGGACATTGACGGCACCGAGGTGAAATTCGCCCACTCCGTCGCGCCCAAACCTGCCGCGATCACGTGGCCCGGCACGGTCGGATCGGCGCGCATCGTGTTGCAACCCGTGGTCAACAACACCTCCAACGCGATCACGCGCGATGGGCCGTGGGCCTGGTTCCGCCTGCTGAGTGCGGCCGAAGTGCGCCGCACCAACGTATCAGACCGCAACCGCGTGATCTTCAACGTGGGGGGGCGCATCGCAATCTTCCAGTTGCAGTCCGGCTCGGTGCTCAACCCCTTTGCTTTGCCCGCGCTCAGCAAATTCAGCTGCCCCAAGTCGTTCTGATGTCCGCTGTAACAAATGGGCGGTTTGGCGCATTCGGAAAGATCCCCGCACTTGGGGATTTCCTGCGGCTGAACGTCAGCGCCGGATTTGTGCAGCCATGGGACGCCTGGATGCAGCAGGGCATGATCGAGGTGCGCGCAGCACTCTCCGAGGCATGGGATAACGCCTATATGTCCGCGCCGATCTGGCGGTTCACGCTGCCCAAGGGGATAGCTGGCGACACCGGTATGATGGGACTGTTGATGGCCTCGGTCGACCGGGTCGGGCGGCAATATCCGCTGACGCTGGCAACCCCGATTGATGCAGCGGACACAGCGCTCAGCCATTTTGCAAACGCCGCGCTTTTTGAACATCTCGAACAGATCGCTTTGTCGATGCTGGATGATGGCAACACCCGCGAGGTGCTGGCAGGGGCGCTGGAACCGCTTGGCCCGATGCCCCCATTGCCAACGCATGCGCCCGCACTGCCCTATGCCGGCCCGATGCCCCTTGAGCATATGTGGGCAGGCCAATTGCTGTCGCAACAGACCGGGGGTACGACCGCCATCTGGTCAACTGCCATGGATCACGACCACCGCCTGATGCTGACGCGCGGGCTGCCCGAAGGGCGCAACATGCGCGCCCTGTTCGATCTGTCTCCCCACGCATGGGGCACCCAAGGTATGGCCGCGCATATATGACCCAAATACGATATTCCGCCTCCACCCATGTGGGGCTGAAACGCAAGGTAAACGAAGACAGCATTCTCGCGCTGCCCGATCAACGGATCTGGGTCGTGGCCGATGGGATGGGGGGCCATGAGGGTGGCGATTTCTCGTCGCAGGCCGTTGTCGACAGCGTCGCGATGATCGACCCGACATTGCCACCCGTCGGGTTGCTGCACGCATTGCGCGACACGCTGGCGCGGTCACACGAGTTGATCCTGAAAGAATCCGAGGCGCGCGGCGGTCTGACAATGGGCACGACCGTCGTGACCTTTGCCATCGCCGAAGACCACTTTGCGACGTTCTGGGCCGGGGACAGCCGCCTTTATCGCCTTCAGGGCGGGGTGCTGGACATGTTGACCACCGATCATTCCGTCGTCGCCGCCTTTGTTATGGCGGGTGAGATGACGTGGGACGAGGCCGAACACCATCCACAATCCAATGCCGTCACCCGTGCCGTGGGGGTCGGTGACGAGTTGGAGTTGGAAAAGATCCGCGGTGAAATCCTGCCCGGCGACCGTTTTCTGTTGTGTTCGGATGGGCTGACCAAATACGCGACATTCGGTATTCTGGAGAGGGTCCTGTCCGAAGAACCCATCGAAACCGTGACTGAACGCCTCCAGCAGATCGCGCTCGACGGGGGCGGGGCAGACAATATCTCGATCATTGTGATCGACGTGATCTGAGGCACATGATCACGCCAGCGCCTTGCTGTGATGCGATTTGTTGACTTGGTCAAATCGGTCATTCACTGTTTCCCAAACCCCGTTTTTCAGGCCAACATATTATGGACAATCGTATAATTCCCGCAATTCTCGGCGTTATGGCCCTGATCTTTGTCGGGTTGGGCGTGCTGATCTATTTGCAGTTTCGGCCCGAACAGGAAATTCGATACGAGTCCGATGGCGACACCGAATTTGCAGCCTCTGCCATCGACAGCGGTGCCCGGATCGAGATTGAAGTACTGCGTTCACAAATCGAGGCCCTGACCGAGGCGGTCCAGAACCTCGAAAAGGAAATCGGGCGTGTCGAGTTTTCCAGCCGTGGCCCGACCAACACAACACCCGGTGCAGGCACCGAGCCTGTATTCCAAGGTGACGGCACCAACGACATCATCGATTCCTACGCGCAGGTCGTCCTGATTGCGGGACGGCGTGATCTGAACAAAGGTCTCAAGATCGCGTCGCCATCGTACCTCGAAAGCGTGTTTGGCAAACCGCGCGACGTGCTGACATCAGAGTGTCAGGGCATGACCAATACCCGGCTCGCCGACAAGCTCAAGACAGAACAGGTTGGCCCTGTGCGTGTGCGCATGCTGACCCCCGCTATCGAGTCCCTGGGCAGGGTATTTGACAAGATCAAGGCGACCGACCCCGATCTTTATGCCCGGATCAACACGGCAGGTGCCTTGTGCGTGCGCCACATCCGTGGGGCACCGGGGCGCACCTCAACCCACGCCTTTGGCTTGTCCCTTGACCTGAACATTGATGGCAAACTCGACCGGCTCGGCGATGGCAAGACGCAGCTTGGCCTCACGATCCTTGCTGACTTTTTCCGCAACGAGGGCTGGTACTGGGGGGCCGGCTTCTCGCGCGAGGACAGCATGCATTTCGAAGTGAGCCGCGGTTTGGTCGAACAGTGGATCGAGGAAGGCAAGCTGTAGGGTCTATGGATCAAACGGCCCATTGATGATCGCAGTGTGAACTATAGCTGACTTGCGTCCCCTATTGGCGTTGAGGATGGGAGGATCGTGTGATCTCATCCATTATCTTTTCATGGAACACCTCGGTGGGTATACTCCATACTAAGCATTTACGCGGCGTGTTATCGGGGCGGTTGCAGATTGTTGTCATATCCTGATCTGTACATATCCGGATGTCGCGCTTGCGGAAAAGCTATCTCGCGTACGGGCACCTTGGTGAGCCGCAAGATCTCAATCTTGCGACGTTCTTGAAGCGAAAGTTGCGTATGGACGGTTCTCGTACGATGTTTGCCCGCATGGTTAAACATCGTTTTTGAAGATAAGTTTCAACTCAAAGTAGCGCGCTACGCTTTGTGCCGCCCGATGGGTCACGACACTCTCGACTGTTTATCCTGTCTCACCCGTTTGATCCGGGCCGTTTAGATGTAGAATCCGTTCCTGTTTCTTTCTCGTGATTAGGTTGCGGTCAAGGCCGCTGAGCGGAGCCCTTGCGTAGCTCAATCGAAGCAGGCCGGGTGGCCACGGTTGAGATTGGCGTAAACGGCTGGAGCCAGCCCGCCAAGTGATGTGTGTCGTCACTGTGTGTTACAATCGATCCTCTAGTTTTCGATGATCTTTCGGGCTTCGGCGAGATTGCCGAAGATATGCTCATTCAAACACCCATCTCGCAGACGGCCATTGAAGCGTTCCACGGGCGCGATGTAATGCCAGCCCACTCCAGTATCTTGGCACCATCTCAGCACTGCATGAGACGTCATTTCCGTTCAGTTGTCAGAGACGATCATTTCGGGCTGGCCACGCCGACGGATCAGGTCATCCAGTTCACGCGTCATCCTCGCGCCAGACAAAGAGCGATCCACGGCAGTTGCCAGCGCCTCACGGGTGCAGTCATCCACGATGCACAAGATGCGGAACCGCTGTCCATCTTCGAAGGCGTCGGAGACAAAATCCAACGACCGCTGATTGGCGCGATCCGGCATCAGAATGGGGCGCCGCATGCCCAAAGCCCGCTTACGTGACCGCCTACGGCGCACCGCAAACCCTTCCTCGCGATAGAGCCTGAACAGCTTCTTGTGGTTCACCTCGAAACCTTCCCTGCCCAGCAAGATGCCGAAGCGACGATAGCCGAACCAACGACGTTCATTTGCCAGCTCGCGCAGCCGCTTGCACAAGGCATCATCGCCCTGATCCCGCTTCTGATACTGAAAGACTGACCTATGCAGCCCGGCCAATTCACACGCCCCCTCTCGGCAGATTTGCCATGCAAATCGCCTGCCGGGCAACGGACGCTCGGACAAGCCGCGCCAATCCATCACAGCGCGCACGGCTCGTCGCTTCACATCAGGCGTCAGTAGTTTTTTGTCGCCAGATCCTTCGATGCGGCATTGTCCAGCATCGCATCCGCCAGCATACGCTTCAGCTTGTTGTTCTCGTCTTCCAGCGCCCGCAGCTTCTTGGCATCCGATACGTTCATGCCGCCAAACTTTGCTTTGCATTTGTAGAAGGTCGCATAGCTAATGCCGTAGCGGCGACAAAGCTCCTGGGCTTTCACGCCCGCCTCGTACTCCTTGATCATTCCAATAATCTGCTCGTCTGAAAATCTGCGTTTCATGGTCCATCCTTTTCTCGGACGGATTGCTAACACCTCAATGGCCTGACTTCAGGGGGCTGGGTCAAGAGCACTTAAACTTCATCGATGCTGAAGTTCGAGATGGACCGACTATGACTAGTTTGTTAACCGTGCATGGCAATCGAAAAGCGTTCTGCAGATCCAGTGAAGGCAGCGACACGACACATGGCAAGTGAAGAAACTACCGATCGTTTCAAGCGCATATTTGGTTGCGACATACTTCCCGAAATACCAGATGTAGGTATTACAGCCATTGTGCTCAGTTATAATGAGGCAATTCGCTTACCACATTTCATAGAGCATCATGCGGCACTGGGAGTCGGACATTTCATCGTCATTGATAACGACTCTACCGACGAAACGGCGCAAATTCTTGATGGTGATGCTCGGGTTACCCGGCTTCATACGAGCAATCCTTACTCTGAGCATAAAGCTGCATGGCGCGAGGTTCTTGCTGACCTGTTTTGCGACGGAAAATGGGTTGTGTTCATCGATGTGGATGAGTTGCTCATTTACCCTGGATGGCCAGACATCGATTTAAAGTCATATTGTGCATTGCTCGAGACGCGAAATAAGAACGCATTGTTCACAACAATGGTGGATATGTATCCGAAAGAACCGCTTTCGAAAGTTCAATATCAAGCTGGAGCGCCTTTTCTAAGTGTTGCTCCCTTTTTCGACAGAGGGAACTACCGGCTGATCCCGCTTGAACCTAAAGCGCAGAAACTGTGGCCCACACCACACTACCGCATATTCGGTGGTGCACGGGAACGGTTATTTTCGGACGGAGAGGATCGCATACCCAGGCTTGTTGAAGAAGTTGTCGAGAAAACAGTTTTCAATCTTAAACGTCGCAATCTACGGCCGGGGAAGAAGCGCCGGAAACTTGATGCATGGGCGCGGAAATTCATTGGTGAAGGCAAGCAAAAGCTTTCGCCACCAAACATGTCAAAGGTCCCGCTCCTGTGGTGGCAAAAAGGTACCCAGTTTCCTGGTGGGCCACACAGGGTGAGCAAAGCGTATGCAATGTCAGATGATTGGGGTGCGTTGTTGCACTTCAAGTACTTCGATGATTTCGGCGCGCGCTCCAAGGAAGCGGTAGACCGGGAACAACACGCCGCAGGGGCTGCGCACTACAAGCTTTACCTAGGCGACTTGGACAAGGTCGAGGACCAGAGCTTAGTTTTTTCGGGATCACGGCGGTTTTCGTCAACGGAAGATCTTGTTTCAGCAGGCTTGATGCGCGTTTCAAAGGCAACGCGTAGTGCACTTGAAAGATACTCCAAATGAGCGACACCAGCCTGACAATCGAAACCCGGAGCATGTGCGTAACGTGCAGCATTTGTCGATGGGTTGCCGGATGATGATCCATAAACCAACACTAGAGCAGGATTTGGCGTCCGACAAACCAACGCTTGTAGAATTTGCCGCTGCATTTTGTTGTCTTGTAGGTTTTTTCGCATACAAATACTTGGCTCAGATGCTTTTAGGAGACAGCTTGGTCGCTGTTTGGGTTCCATTTAGCGTTCTCGCCGTTTGTATCGTGTTTCCCGGTCTTCCCAGTGCTTCTGTATCTCCAGCCCTTCGCATAGTTTGTCGTGTCGTAGCGGTAATGCTCGGATTTTATGCATATGCAGCCACAATAACTTATCCTTCGGGTGTCTCCGCAGAGGCCGACACAGTGCTTGCGATAGCCCGTTTTATTCCTCTGGCCGCCATCACTGCGGCAGTACTTACTTTCTTGTATCCAGCTTTCGTTATTGTTCCTGCGACGGCAGTTCTCGCCAAGAAAGCCATTGGAGCCAATCTATTTGAAATTCGGATAAGTCATACCGATTATCTTGCGGTCGTAGAGATGGGTTTACTGCTAGGGATCGCATGTATCGTATTAGCACGCGGCGGCCGTATTAGGTCCGCAAAACCGACCCAGATGTTATTTAGATGCAATCAGCAAGTAGCAACAGTAATCGTATTCATGATCGGCATCGCTGCGCATTTCTCAAATTATTTCTTCTCTGGTTTCCAGAAAATTATGCTAGACGGTGGTCCATTATTTTGGGTCTTTCAAAACCCCACACACGTACTATCCATTAATGCTTGGCTCAGTGGAAGCTTCCCATTCGGCCCGTGGCAAGAAACAGCTAAACTCGTAATCGAACTTGCCGATCAATCACACGTTCTTTTGAATATCATCATTCTTTTGGCACAGCTTGCTGCGGTCGTGTTTATCGCTAGGCGTGTTACAATGATTGGACTGACCCTATTCTATGACCTAACTCATATCATTATATTTTTGGTCAGTGGAATTTTCTTTTGGAAGTGGATAATCCTCAATCTGGCACTCGTTGCAGCCGTACACCGATTACCGAAATGGGTTGAGAAACGGTCTGTGGTGGCTGTATGTATAGCGGTAGTTCTTTTTGCCCCTGCAATTTTCGGGATAGTACGGCTCGGTTGGTACGATACACGCGCCCTCGTTATATCCGAAGCATTTGCCGTTACCAATTCTGGTGAGGTTATACGAGTACCATCGAACTACTTTGGTACGATTTCGATAACAGCCGCACAGCATCGGTTAGGGCGCTATGAAAAGGGTCACTTTCCCACAGTTACTTGGGGGTCAACACAGACTGTTGATGATTTTGAGCACGCCATTGACGGTTGTTCGTTCGACATTGAAACCCGGCAACATTTTCGCCGCACATCTGAGCAAATCTCCAAGACGATACGACTCACACATCTTTACGCATTGCAACGCGAAACACTAGCAGGACGCTATAACTACGATCTCTTCCCACATCACGTTTGGTCTAACCCGCTTTTGTACAGAGATTTCGCTGCTATTGCCGCCCACGATATCGAACACTATATTTACCGGACACGGTCAGGCTGCACGTCGTTGAGTGACGACGGTCCATTGTACGAGGAGCACAAGTCGACCGAGTTTATCGTGCCACTCCCTGATGGTTTATGAAGCGGCAGCAGAAAGTAGTAAAATGGAAGGCATTGAGATTATCTATGACGGTGAGTGTCCGTTCTGTTCTCGTTACGTGATGATGACGCGCCTGCGCGACACTGTTGGGCGGGTTAGACTCGTAGATGCGAGATCCAACGACCCGGTTGTATCCAAAATCAAGGAATTGGGCTTCGATCTCAATGAGGGGATGGTAGCGCGATATCGGGGGCAAAATTATTTTGGCGCCGATTGCATTCATCTACTGTCGATACTGTCCAGTAAGTCCGGAACGCTCAATCGGCTTTCAAGCACCCTTTTTTCGAACCGGTACATTGCCACGATTAGCTACCCAGTTTTACGCGCGGGACGAAACGCCACATTACGTATTATGGGCAGTCGCCCAATAGGTTAGGTTGGCGCGAAAATACTACATTCCGTCATGGGCGTGTTAGTACGATGTATTTATTTGACAAGTTTTCTGCGACCTTGAAACCTCGCGCCTCAAGCCGCTCGATCATCGATTGGTTCGCGTCTTCACCTACAATGCGTTCGTGCGCCTCCATGACAATGACGCGCACACCCGAGAGATCACCAGAATTGTTGAAGAGGTCAATCTCTCCACCCTCGATGTCCAGCACGATGACTGTTGCTTTATGGTCCCGCAGCACCGTTTCAAAGTCTCGTGTAGGAACGTCAAAGATTTTTTCATTACCTGAACGATCCAACAACGAAGAAGACGAGGGGTTCTCGTTTGAACCGAATGAAACGGTTTCCGGTCTTTCGGGACCGGACCACAAGATCGCATTTTCGACGCGAACGCACTTACCGTTGAGCTCAAAATTATGCTGCGCCATCTCCAGATTTCGAGGGTCCGCCTCAAAAACGATCAACCCATCAGCTCCTACGCGATCATATAAAAACAGCGACGTCGCCCCTAGACAAGAACCCAGTTCAACGACCCTGTCGTCTGATCGAACGTGCCTGTCAATCATGGCGATTTCACGCCACTCATAGGTTCCTTTCTCGAGCGCCTGCTGAATGCCTTCGATCATCCTCGGGTGTTTCAAGTCGAAGAGGTTCCCATGAAATTTAATATGCCCCGTTACTCGCGTCATGAGCTTGTTCCACGTTTCCTCCAGCCCGGAAATCTGCTTTCCGCCCGGTTTTCGCACTATTCGTTTGCGTATACTGTTTTTTAAACGCCGCAGGCGTCGTTGCACACGGGGCTCTCGTGCACGGTCATCGTTTCTCGAGGTCAATATTTTTCCTTCGCTCTGCACCGCATCCAGCGGTCTAAAAAGTACAGCGTCTGGATTTTCATTTTATAGCTGTGCGAACTCGGTTCCAACCGTAATCCACTTGCAGGCTTGAACAGGTTCCGGTCTTCACCTGTATTCCACAGGTCACTCAGCATATTTTTGCCGGAAAGCTGCGAGATGCCTTTCAAACTGAAACCGCGTTTCTTCTCATTCAGAAGAAAATCAAGACCCCTACCGCGCAGAATGTGTCGAACCGCATTCTTGGGTGCGGCGTCCATCCGATCGGAAATCGGCTGTGACAATCCCCACTCGATCACGCGATGGTCCAGTAGTGGCGGCCTGACCTCGAGACCAACGGCCATCGATGTTCGATCGACTTTCGGCAGAACGGAACCTTCACAAAACGTCATTAAGTCGATCCGCTGCAGCCGGCGTTTCAGCGGCAATTCAGGTGCATCGTGCCGTCGTAAAGACTCGATTGCCAATTCTTCGGCTCGTTCAGCTGAGAGCTGCGGGACGATATCCGCAACTTCGTCCGGACGGAGTGTCGGAAATACTGCGTGTAGATGGCGATGGAATTCTGAACGCTGCATAAAGTCGGTTTCACGGCTCGAATTTGCCACACGACGCAATTTCGAAGAGCCTAATATTCCAGTGAAGCGCGTTGACAGGCGGCCAAGGAAGTTATTGCCTTTTCCAAGGCCGCTGCGCATATCGGATTCATACCAACGATATCCACCGAAAACCTCGTCGCCGCCATCGCCCGACAAAACAACCTTCAACCCAGCCTTACGTGCAGCGTGCGAGATTGCCATCTGGCTGACAATTGCACTGTATCCTAATGGCTCGTCGAGCGCGGTAAAAGTAGAGTTTATAAAATCTGTTGCGGTATCTTTATTGAGATTGTGGCGTTCGATAGCCATGCCGAGATACTGAGCCGTGCGTTCTGCTATCGGTGCTTCATCCTCATCAGGCGCATCAGAATAGCCAATAGTCAGGGCCTTGACGTCTGTACCAATCGTCGCGAGAGACGACGCGATCAGTGAAGAATCGAGCCCTCCAGACAGAAATACGCCTACCGGAACATCCGAAAGAAGGTGTTCTCGGGTAACTAAGTTGACGAGATCTTCAAGTCCATCAATATCGGCGTCCTGAGAACTTGCCACAGCATCGGGGGGGTGCCAGTAAAAACGATGTTCGCTGCCCACTCCAGGTTTCCAGCGGAGCGTTTGTCCGGCTTCAAGCTTTCGTGCTCCGGAAAAAATAGACAACGGTGTCGGGACATAACCGAGCGTCAAATAAGCACCGAGCGCATCAATGTTAATGTCGTTGGTAAATCCGAGGCGTTCAAGGACACGCAGGTCGGAAGCCAACGCAATTTGCTGACCGCTTTCCGCAATATAAAGGGGTTTGATACCCACCCGATCTCTAGCCGCGAACAGACAGTGGTCCCTTGTGTCCCAGATTACGAAAGCGAACATGCCGTTCAACCTGTCTACAACCGCCTCTCCCCACTCTGCATAGCCATTCACAATGACTTCTGTATCGGATCGTGAAGAGAAGCGGTGCCCGCTTGCGATCAGATCGGACCTTAAAGATTCCGAATTATAGACTTCACCGTTGTATACGATCACGAAGCGGCCACAATCAGACCACATCGGCTGGTTTCCCGCATCAGAAATGTCGACGATAGCCAAACGTCTGTGTCCCATACGAATAGGGCCAGCTACGCCATCAACGAAGGTGGCGATACCCGACGCATCTGGCCCACGCGAGGTCATCAAGTCGCATGCCGATTTAAAAAGATCATCTGGTGCAGGTCGCGCGTTGTGCAGCTCACCGCTACAGAATACCAGTCCGCACATTATTCAGCCGTCCTACCTGTCGCTATCACTCTTGATATCAATTCAAGATTGCCTTCGACCAGAAATCATTGAAAGCAAGAGTAATAAGTTTAACCCCTTAAAGAAGGCCGTGTAAGACCCCTAAGATAGAGCTTTGATACATGTTGAGCAAATCGTTGAAACACCTAATTTTGCTTCCTCACATTGTTAAAAAGGATCGAGAGACCTTCTTCGTATTCCACGAACTTAAATAATTCTCTGATACTTGATAAATCAAAATACCCTAGATTTTCCACTTCGGTCAGACTCATCTCAGCTGGATTAAAGTCGTTTCGTTTCGCCCGCCAAAGCACAGTATTCGGCTTATATGCCGGGTTTTCAGGATCGTGCAGCGTCAAGTATCGTAGATTAGGGAAAAAATTGTGGATCACCGGGATTATTTTGAACACATCGCCCGTCCAAGCGCTCCCTTTTAGACCATGCTCTTCTCGTGCAGCAATTGCAAGATCTTGCGTCGCCAGCGAACTGAAGAAGTCTCCGGGTACCGTATCATCTATCACGATAACACCCCCGTCATTTAGGACCTGCAGAGCAGCGCAAAGATCCCGGAAGCATTGTTCAAAGGTGTGTAATCCGTCAAGGAAAATGAGGTCGTATGTCTTGTCGCAAGGGCCAGAAAAGTAGGCATCTGACGTCATCGGAAAAAACCGCACGATATCGCTTTCAAACTCGGGCGTTTCGAAAAGAAAATTTGGGTCTACTGCATCACGATAGCTCACCTCAATCGCTTTAAATGTGATACCCAGTTGCACGCCAACTTCCAGATAATCTGTGAACCCGAAGTGATCTGCAATTCTATTGAGCAACCTACTCGACTGCGCAGGATCTTGCGGCGGCTTTCGCGACGAACGCGCCGACGATTGGGCCTCTCTCTCGGCGTCGTCTTGTGTCACAGCCACATCTTTCTTGTCTTTTTTTGTAGAGCGCTTCGTGGGTCTAAACAGTTTCATTTATTGTCCTTGACAACCTTCATGGTGGGGCCGATCCTGCGGCAGGATTGAAGAAACACGTACGCTGCCGTAACATCCTGAAATGTATATTTCCACAGCAATAGAAGCGCAACTGAGCAAGTAGGAAATCTGGATAACCTTGGTCGTGTATACATGCGTTTTTGGGGGATACGATATCCCAATACTTCCGAATCCCCAAGACTCGAAAGTGGATTTCATATGCTTTACAGACAACCCAAACTTGCCGCCTAACGGCTGGAAAATTGTGCACCTGAATAGCGACGAGGAAGTTTGTGCAAGCTCAACTCGAAGCTCTCGGTTAGCAAAAATTTTACCACACAGGTTTTTGGAACGCTACGACAGCAGCATCTACATTGATGCCAATCTAAAGGTCAAAGGACCGCTGCAGAGCTTGTTTGCCCAGCTTGACAAAGCATCGTTGATTTTCTTTGAGCATCCAGAGGGTCGTCGTGACATTTACTCAGAAGTCGATATTTGCATCAAGATAAACAAAGACGATCCCGAAAAGTTGCTGGAACAGGCTGCGCGATATAAAGCGTTGGGTTTCGACGGGCGCGCTTCGGACGGTGATGCTCCGATCCCAGCAGGTATGGTAATATTGAGACGTCACAACGAACCAACCGTTGTCGAAGCCATGGAAAAATGGTGGTCAGAATATTTGGCTGGCTCGCTCCGTGATCAAATCAGCCTCCCCTTTGCACTCCGTCAAACCGGTGCGGAGTTCAACCTCATCCAAGACAACGTGCGCGACAACGAATGGTTCGAATGGCAACCTCACTATAAGAAGTGCGCACTTAAGAAACTTTCGGCGGCATACGAGCGGGCCGATGCAATTATTCTCCACGCGCCGGGTGCCGAGCAAGTTGCGAAGCATCTAGTCTCCGATAAATTACTTCCAGGGTCCAGAAGGCATGTGCGGCTTTTGAACTCTATTTTCCGGCCGCCCAAAAATTCCATTCTGTTTGATACAAACACTTTTGGAGTTTCTCCGCATGGCACGTCTGGTATTGAAATGGCGGCGGCAAATTGTCTTTTGAGAAAGCCGGTCGCGCTCCTTTGTGACGATCCCGAGCTACACGAGAAACATGCCATAGAAAACGCGATTTCAACTGGTGCCATTTTTCAGAATACATCCGAAGTACTAATATCCAATGCCTACGGCACCTCGCGTCGGATCTTATTTGAGGAGTCTGTCAAAGCTTTTTTAACCACCCATCCGGGTCCTAAAGCGATCCTCCGAGCCGAGGATATTGAATGTGGGAATCTAACTGAACTTTTGACGTGGTTTCATGCTCAGAAAAGAGCCACATGGCCAGTCAGAGTTAGGTCAATGATCCGGTCCAAGAGTTCGTCAATTCATTGATACCCATCAAGATGGGCGGAAGCGCGATCGCAGATCACTGAGGCTCAACGGATCGCCACTGTCAAATAAGACCTTAGTCCACTTCGTTTTCTTTTCGATCTGCCGAAGAAGCTGAGGGTCATCCTTTAGAAGAATGATAGCGCCAATCTGACGGTAAACAGGTTGCTTGAATTTGAGCTTCCGCTTCGAGCCATGTTTCGCAACATCGTAGTCGTGCTGGTCGCGGGGGGACGAAACAGGGTGTACAGCAAGATCGGAACTGTCCTTGATCAAGGTCTTGGAATAGATGCGCCACCTCGCTGCATTCGTCATTTTTACCAATACGCGGTAGATCTCCAAGGATGTCATCGCATTCGGATGACCGGTCCAGTCTGACCAATAGAGCTTCAAGCCGTTCTCAAAAAGGTAACCATCGCTATCGAACCACGGCTGACGGATAAAAACAAAATCGGTAGCAGCTTCACAGGCTGCCGCTATGCACCTCTCAGCGAGATCAATACTGGGTAGATGCTCCAAAAAATCTACCATTGTCACAAAACGTGTGCAATTAGGCTGTGTGATGAGATCTGTGACGTCTCCAACAACCGCATCAAACCCTGCGTCAATAGTCTGTTCTACCTTTCGTTCATCTACATCAACGCCGATCCCTTTCGTTCCACCAAGTAGCCTATGACCCAGGGCCAGTGACCCACCCTTGCTGCAACCGAAATCGATGTAATCATATTGTCCGTTTCGAAGAACCGCATCAAAGTCACTTTGCGCCATAATAACCACCCATCCTACGCTACACGACGTCACTTATTCTACTCGCGCTCGTCGTTGACAAGCCCCTAAGCGCCCATAAACACCGAGCTTGAATGCGCTGGTTTCCGCGCTCGGATACTCCAGGTGTTTATGGGATTGATTTCCGTGTAGGCCAGCAGATAAGACTGCAAGACACAACCAAGGGGTGCCACGATACATGGGACTGTCGCAATCATTCCGCCGACGCTTGAAAATCGTTAAAGGTGAATCTTTTTCGAGGGCAGTGGAAATTTTCTTTGCAGGCAGAAAAAAACGTCGCGCTTTTGAGTTCCAGAAATTTGGACACTACCTGACCGGAGACGATCTGACCCCAGGTGGAACAGTTTTATGGTCGGAAACAGACGTCATACACGGCAGCCTTGACATCGACTGGTACGCTCATTCGCATGGGATTGATGGCGGGGCAAAGGAATGCCTAGATCACTACCTTGTCGAAGGCCGAAAACGTGCCTTAGCTCCGAACAGCGCTCTTGCAGGCACAGATGGAAAAACTCTTTCGGCTTGGGGTTTGGAATTTCTGGTGCGGTGTGGTGTTATGATTGGCGACACCGGAGAAAAATATCTTTCGCCTGGTGACGAAAGGGCAATTGATCCTTTCAGGATTTCTAATCCAGGTGGCAAGAAGTTCGCCGTCGTAACCTCCATTTTCGGCGATTATGACAAGCTCATGCCAGTCGACAGTAATTGGTCAGACACCGCGGATTTCTTCTTGTTTTCCGACCGGTACTTTGATGCTTCCAAGACTTGGCAGCATGTTCATTCCCCTTATCATCATGTCGATCCGCGTCGAAGAGCACGTTTTGTCAAGCTGAATCTGCCGGTTTTTTTTCACGCTTACGAATGGGTAATCTGGATAGATGCCAATATGCTGCTTTGCCATAACCCTCAGGCTGTAGTCGAGGGAGTAGCAGATACACCTTTTGATTTTGCAACTTTCAGACACTCAAGTCGAAATAGCATAATGGCGGAGGCCGCGGCATGTGTTCACCTTGGGAAGGAGAACTTAAAAGATCTGTCGGAACATTTCGCGCGTATCGACATCTCCTCCCGGGAACCAGGTAAAAAACTTTTCGAGACAATGGCCATGGTGTTGCGTCCTTCTTCACCGGCGGTGCAGAAACTATTTACTAAATGGTGGGGGCTTTTGCTGAGGGGGTCGAAACGAGATCAACTATCTTTGCCTATTGCATTGGCAGACGTCCCCGAGATTCAGTTCGAGCAATTTTCAGATACTATCGATAATTCGACTGACTTTTTCCGGGCAAAACATTCTTCGAAAGCGAACTAATTCTCATGGATAGTGCAAAAAGCAGACCTCCAGTGGATGTTGTTGTGTGTGTGCACAATAGTTTTGAGGACGTGAAGTTGTGCTTAACTTCTGTCTTAAATACGCTTTCCGCCGATGATCGAATGATCATCGTCGACGACGGATCAGACACCGAAACTAAAGATCTATGCGAGGCCGTGAAGGCAGGTAACGAAGATTGCGTTATCCTGATCCGGCACGAAAAGGGAAACGGCTTTTGCAAAGCTGCGAATGTTGGTATGCGCAGAAGCAATCATGAGACAATCATTCTCCTAAATAGCGATACCATTGTTGTAGGCGACTGGATCGACAGATTACACGCGTGTCTGAACGTCAACGTTCGAGTTGGCATCGCCGGGCCGCTTTCCAATGCAGGAGGATGGCAGTCCATTCCTTACCTGCCCGGACCAAATGCAGCGCCCAATATTGTGAAATCAGATTTCGACACCTTGGGAGAGATAAACGCATTCTGTGCAGATTTCGCCTCGCAATTCAATTATCCTGTCGTCGATCAAGTGAACGGTTTTTGTCTTGCACTCAAGAAGTCCGTCTTGGATACCGTTGGCTACTTCGACGAAATACGTTTTCCCCAAGGCTACGGCGAGGAAAACGACCTCAACCTGCGCGCACAGGAAGCCGGTTTTCTGTGTGCTGTAGCTGTCGATTGTTTCGTCTATCATGCGAAGACTAAAAGTTATTCATCCGAACAGAGGTTGCGGCTTTCCGCCAATGGCCAAGCGCAACTTCACGAATTGTACGGCCCGCAACGGATTAAGGATGCCGTGCATGGCACGCAACGAAACCCTGTACTAGTCGAAGTGCGAAAAATGGCCATGGACATGTTTGAGACAAAAGCTTGGACCGTCACACCCTGATAACGCTAATTCAGAGACAGTAGCGTGCACTCGACAGCACGAACCAGAAAACTGAATTGGACAACGTCGCATTTTGTAAGACTTACGACTCTTCTTCCACACCCGCGGTGAACTGATGATCATAAAGTTCACGAAAGAGTCCGTTTCGTTCGAGAAGTTCGCTGACGTCACCCTGTTCAGCCACCCGCCCGCTGTCGATAACAACAATCTTGTCTGCATTCATGATCGTAGAGAGCCTATGCGCGATCAGAACGGTCGTTCTGCCTTCCGTCAGCCGATCAAGGGCTTGCTTAATGAGTACTTCCGAACCCGAATCCAACGCGCTCGTAGCTTCGTCCATCAACAGAATCGGACTTTGGCGAAGTAAGGCCCGAGCGATGGAAATCCGTTGCCTCTGCCCACCCGAGAGATGCGCGCCGTTCTCACCAACCCGTGTATCATAACCGGCCTCAAAACCCATGATGAAATCATGCGCATTGGCGGCCTTCGCGGCATCAAAGACCTGCTCTTCTGTTGCGTCTTTCAAACCCATCGCGATGTTGGTAATTATCGATCCATCGAACAAGAATGTGTCCTGACCGACAAAAGCAATCTGTTGCCTTAGGGAACTGAAAGTCACGTCCCGCAAATCGGTGCCACCAATTGTGATTGAGCCACTCGTCGGATCATAGAGCCGCATAATCAAGTTGATGATGGTTGATTTGCCTCCGCCAGAAGGCCCAACAAGCGCAGTGGTTTTACCAGCTTCGAACGTAATATTCAGATTTTTGATGACCGAATTTGCATCCTGATACTCAAAGTCGACATTTTGAAATTCGACACTCTGCGTCGCGGTCGTAAGGGCAATTGCATCAGGCTTTTCAGTGACTTCAACTGGGCGGTCAAGGACCTGATACATCATGTCAACCATACGCATCCCAGTTTCAATGTTCACACGCATCTTGGCCAGTCGTTTTGCGGGTTCGTACGCCATCAGGACAGCCGTGATGAATGACATCAACTGCCCGGCGGATGTCGGCGACTGCCCGAAAAACGACAGGGTACTCAATGCGACGACGCTCGCAATTGCGAAACCTGCCAGTGTTTCCATCAAGGGGCTTGTAGCAGCTTCCAACCTTCTGATCGCGTTTCGCTTCTTTTCGACATCACGCACAGCCCTGTCCATTCGGTCATAAACACTTTCTTCCAGATCAAAGGCTTTCACCACACGGATACCCGCAGATGTTTCTTGGATAATCTTCATGATTTCCGCCTGACCTGTCATCTCGGACGCCATGATATCTCTTACGTAGCTGAGGATCTTGCGGACGCCTAGTATCGCAATCGGCCCAAAAATCAGCGAGAAGAGAGAGAGGAATGGCTGCTGGTAGAACATAACGAAAATCAAACCAACCAAGGTCAGAAAATCACGGGCGAAGCCTGTCACAATCGTGTCGATTACTCTGCGCGCGCCCTGTGCGGACATCGTTACGCGCATCAGCAGATCTGACGAGTTTCCCTTGTTGAAAAAGGATACACTATGCTTGAGGATATTTGAGTATAGCTTTCGTTGTTGATGGGCGACGATGCTATTCCCGGCTTTTCCAAGCCAGACCATCTGAACGTATGTCGCTAACCCCTTTACTGTGAAGATGGCTGCAACCGCGGTCGCGACGCCCAGGACCTGTGCTCTATTACCACTCTCCATCATCGAATTGATAATGTCCTTCATGATCCAGGCAGTCAGCGCCGAGGTGACGGCGATAATAATCATGGCCACAATGGCTATCGAATAATTCAGCGCCTGCTTACGAACGTTTTCACGCAGCAATCTGACAAGGCTTTTGCTGGTCAGTTGGCTTATCAACTTCTTGAACATGTTCGTTCCGTCTTGTTTGGATATTCGTTGCGCGCCTTCACCGAATACTGTCGAAGAGCGTGCCCTGCAAGGTAGCCTGGTTTGTTGCAGGCTATGCGTTGAACCCATTTTGTGTGAGCGATACCTGAACCGCGACTCTCGTTCGTGTCAGGGTAGGGGGATCGGGTCATCTCTTCCATCATCTTTTCGCAGAACACTTCGGCGGGTGTCCTCGATCCGAGGGATTTCGGGTTGTGTTGTTGAAGCGATGGCAGACGGTTTTGATGCCCTGATCCGTGCATCGCCGGATGTCGCGGTTGCGCTGCCGGGCAAACCGATCTGCGGCGAGCAACTGGGCTTTCATCCCGTAGTAGCCCGTTCAGATACGGCAGCTTATCATCCGTAAAAAAGCCCCGTTTGATATCGCGGTAGATGGTCGAGGCGTCACGGACTAACCGATCTGCAATCTCGGCAATCGGCATTTTGGCCTCAAGCCACTTTGCTAACTTGCGCCGTTCTTCCAGTCTCAGGTGAGAGTAGTGGGTTCCCATTCTTCATACTCCATGCAAAGCTCTGTTTTAATACAGAATTCGCACTTCGTTTGTGAATCCACCCCGGTATATTCCAAAATCCTATAAGGTTTGTTATGTGAAATAATGCAGCGTAAATTCGATGTTCATCACTGCTCGAATGTCAGTGTCACTGTGATCAAGTCGCCCGGTTGAATTGCGACATCATCCTGCGCCGCATTCTCGATCACCTGCCCGTCAGATCGGGTGATCGTGACATTAACAGCGGGGCCACCCTCATCTACCACAAATCCCGCGTTCAGTGATTGCAGCTCTTCCAAAACCCCGACCATCTCCGCGCTGACCTGCGTGTGCCGGGCCAGCACATCACTCAAGTCATCAAGCCGCTCGAGATCGACCTTGGTGAACATCTCTTCAAGCTGGAACTCTATTTGACCAACTTCCCGCTCAAGGCTCGCAAGCTCACCAGCGGTTTCCAATCGACGGGTTGAAGCGGCCAGCCACGCGCGGCGGGCCGATGCAAGGCGGTCGACAGGTACCAACCCGTTATCGCGCAATTTGGTCAGGCGATCATATTCACCCTTATCGACCTCTTCACCTTCCATCTCTCGGGACAGTTGGTCTTGAAGGATCTTGATTTCACGTTCGACCGCGGCCTTTGAATTGCGCAGAAACGCGCTTTCGATGATGGCGGAACTTTGCTGTGCGGACAGGATCGACGTCTCTACATCCGAAACGGTTGCATCGGAATTATCAGCGCCGGCAACGGCATCACCCTCCGGGGTAACCGGCGCGCTCAGCCGCGCAATCTTTGTCTCAAGAGTGTCAATTTCAGCCTGCAAAGCGCGCGCGCGGGTGCGCAATTGCATGATCCGTGGGGTCATGTCCTGATCCAGCGCCAGTGGTGTTCCCACACCACCTGACAGGCCAATTACCCGCAACACTGTCAAACCGGGCAGAAAGTCGAAAGAGCCGGGCACGCGCACATCGCCAATCACATAGATCGGGACATAGCTGTCCACCTCGACCGAAATATCATCCGCATTGATGGCAAACAGCGCCTCGTCCCCGTTGATCCCTCTTTGCGTGAAAATCTTGCGGCTCATCTGTCCTGCGATCAGGTCCTCTCCGTTCGCCAATGTCATGCCTGCAACCATGATACGGCCCGCCAGCGGCAACGAAATCTCGCCGCTGCCTTCGATGCGCACGAGGCGATCAAGGTTGGGCAAACCCGCAACCCGCACATCAAGCACATCACCGGGTTGCAGCAGATATTCATCAGCCGCCAAAGCCGTGGATGGGCCGAGGCCAGAGAGGAAAAATATCAGGAATGACCAGAGGGAGAGAATACGCTTCATGCCTAAAAGACTGGAGCAGATATTTCGGAAACACAAGTTGTGCCCGCGCAGAATAAGACGGATGCGCGCGAGGGTCCCGCTTGGATCGGCAATGTGTCGCCGTCCCTTTCCATAAGCTTTTAAGATGGCAAACACCCTGCGTGCTCAGGGTGTTTATAAATCTCACATCACCTTTTTAGAACACTATGTGCATCAGCGTATCATTCGCGTTTTTATCCACCTCAATGGAGTTCGGAGGATGAAGATAAAGCGACTCACTTGGGTGGGATCCGACCGGTATGGCTGACAAACGCAGTTACGTAGTTCACGACCATCGCCCACGTACCGGTAGATAATTTCGCATTCCGTGGTCGGACACATTATCTACTCAACAGGCGAAAACCCGGTAGGAATGCCTGCGAAGCGCACCACGAGAATTATTATCCTAGAATAGCACTCGCCCGAAAAATCGCAGTTTCAACCCGTATGGAAGCTACCGACAGTGAACCTATAAATCACTGATCTGATGGCCTTTTTTCTTCCCTGCCTTGATTTTCGCAGCGCCTTTTCCAGATGACGGGGCAAAATTCCGAAAAATGGCGCGAAAGACGATCAACCAGATAACCGCCAATATTCCGCCCACGATGTAGCTTATGAAAACGCCCAAGACGGACCATCCGCTGATGATCGCAACCACCAGGCCAATTAGACCGCCAATTATGCCAATGAAAACCATTGCTGCCAAACCACCACCCAAAACGTTGCCGTCGCGCTCTACCAGAGCCTCAAATCCGTTTAATATACGTTATCATAGACAACTGAAGGCCATCCTGACGGTGATTTCCACCCTTTTTCGCGTGATCAGAGCGAAAAACATATCCCCTTGGAAGAATCCTATCTTTGCCCGGGTCCGTTCAATTCCCGAGCGGCACCTCGGCCTCCTCTGAGCGGAGGACCGCAGAGCGCCACGATCTCGTTGACCGGGCTTTGATGCGACTGCATGCTGCACCTGCACAATGGCCATGGGATTTGAGGATGCAAGATACTGATCGTCGCGTGCTGATCGTCGTGGAAAACCTGCCTGTGCCCTTGGATCGCAGGGTCTGGCTGGAAGCGACGAGTATGACGGCCACCGGATATCATGTCTCGGTGATCTGCCCGATGGGGCGGGGTTGGGACAAAGAATATGAGGTAATCGACGGCGTTCACATCTATCGCCATCCCGAACTGCCCGAGGCCCATTCCGGCGCGCGCGCCTACGCACTGGAATATTGGACAGCGATCAAGGCATGGTTTCGGCTCGCCAAAAAGGTCCGCGCCGAACAGGGGTTCGATATCATCCATGCGTGCAATCCGCCTGATCTGATCTTTCTTCTGGCGTGGCGCTATCGTCTGGCAGGTGTGCGGTTCCTGTTTGACCACCACGATGTCTGCCCCGAGCTGTTCAAAGCCAAATTTGGTCGCAAGGGACTGTTCCATCGCGCGTTGCTTCTCTGTGAGCGGCTGACCTTCGCCACCGCGACGGTATCCATGGCAACAAACGAAAGCTTTCGCAAAATCGCCATCAATCGCGGCCGGATGAAGCCGGATGACGTGTTTGTCGTCCGCTCGGCCCCCCGGATCGAAAAATTCCTTCCCGGTGCGGGCAATGCCGACTACCGCAAGGGCGCGCAGACCGTGTTGGGCTATGTCGGTGTCATCGGGCAACAAGAAGGCATGGACCTGCTGATCGCGGCCTTGGATCATCTGGTGAATACGATCAAGCGCGACAGCATCCACTTGGTCATTGTCGGCTTCGGCCCGCATGTGGACGTGGTCAAAAAGGATGTCGAAGATCGCAATCTGTCTTCGTTCGTGACCTTCACGGGAGCACTTTATGACGATGAACTGCTTGCCGCTTTGAATGTGATCGACATCGGCGTGGCCCCCGACCCTTGGAACGAGATGAACGATATCTCGACCATGAACAAGGTCATGGAGTACATGTGTCTGGGCAAACCCGTTGTCCAGTTTGACCTGACCGAGGGGCGCGCAAGTGCGGGCGATGCATCCCTTTATGCCAAGAACAACGACCCCGCCGAATTTGCGGCGTGCATCACCACGCTGATGGACGATCCCGCCCTTGGCAGAAAGCTGGGTGAAATTGGCCGGGCCCGTGTTCTGGATACGCTGTCATGGGAGCATTCGGTGCCACATCTGTTGAATGCAGTTGATCGGGCTTTCGAGAAATCAGGTCACAAACGAACACAACCCAAGACGGCTTCGGACGCACCTGCATCCGCGTCTCGCTAACCCGTGTCTGCCAACCAAAGTCACACCGAAAATACGGAGATGACACTGATATGCGACGCTCTGTAACGCAATATTCACTGGCAGCGATCTTCGCCTTGCTCGGTGCCGGTGCGCATGCGGACAGGGCACCTCAGGTTTCTGATCGTGGACTTCATGCGGGTCAGATTAACCAAAAGTTTGTGTCTTCAGCCTTACAAAAACCCCCTCTGGTCCCGATTCTGGGACCCGTTGATGGCAAGATGGGGAAGGTACAGATGGCAGGTTCCGCCGCGCAACAACAGATCGTCGTTTCAACGGCGCAGGACTTGATCAAGGCGCTGGATGCAGCCACGGGCGGCGAACAGATTGTACTGGCCCCGGGACACTACGGCAAGATCGAGTTAAGCCCTGCCAGCCTTCCGACATCAGGCGGGCAGTTTGACAAAGCAGTGCATGTTGCCTCGCTTGATCCGGGCAACATGGCTGTCATCGAAGGTCTGGACATTCGGGGACTGTCAAACCTCCATTTTGACAACCTGTCGTTTGCGCATATACCAGAAACTGGTGACGACAAAAATGATGCGATTGTGCAGGTGCGCGCCCATAAGGGCGTCGAATCCAGCGCTATTTCCATCTCGGGCTCCACCTTTGAAGGGCAGCCTGCTGCCACGGACATTGGCGGCGATCCGGCCAGCGTCACAGACGTCGCCACACGCGGAGGCCTCGTTCAAGGCAACTTTGGTGGCATCGCAGTGGCGGTTGGCGAGGCGTCCGACATCCTCCTTGATGGCAACGAGATCACTGGGTTTTACCGGGGCATCAGCCTTGAGGATGTCACCGGGGTCACGCTGTCCAAAAACCATATTCACGATCTGCGCTCAGACGGCATCGTCGTGGGCGAAGTGCGTAATCTGGTGATAGAGCAAAACGTGATCCGCGATCTTGACCCGTGGCGCCACGAGGATGCGCCGGGCCATGGCGATCACCCCGACCTCATCCAGTTTTGGACCACCAACTCCGACGCGGCAAGTACAGGTATTGTGATCCGTGACAACGTCCTGATCCAAAGCGATGCGGCGGGCGATACGTTCGCGCAAGGCATCTTCATGCGAAACCCCAAGGCGGAACAGGACCCGGGCAGTACCGACTTTTTTTACAGCGACGTCACAATCGAGGGGAATGTCATCTACAATTCGCACATCAACAGCCTCGTCGTTGGGGAAACTGTTGGATTGACCGTGGCCAACAACATTCTGATCCAGAACGTGGATGAAGAAATCAGGCATGTCACGACACCGATCATCGCGATTGCAGAACGCTCGCAGGATGTCAGCGTCACAGGAAACATCATGCCCGGCCTCGCGTTGACCTACTCCACCATCTCCAACATGGCGACGCTTCAAGAAGGGCGCGACAGCGGGTGGACGGTATCGACAAATGCATTCACCTCATTGGAGGGGGCTGGGCCAGACCTATCCGCCGTGGCCGACGGCGGAACGCGGATCAACTACGCCGCGCTGGACGACCAACTCGAAACGCTCAAGGCCGAGACATTGGCACGCGATACACCCCCTTCAGATGATGGCAACCAAGAAGACATTCCCGTCGAAACCGGCATCTTGGTCACAGATATTCTGGACTCAATGGGCGCGCTGATCGGTCGGGAATGGCGTGACCTTGACGACGTGAAACCTTGGGAAAGCAAAGTCGAAGACATTGATGCCGCAACCGGCAAGACAACGGCATCCCAGACGATTTGGGACAACGGGCTGCGCGACGATCGGTTTTTTGACAACGAGGGCGCCATGGCCTCCCACATCATCACCGACGACAGCGAAGGGGCTGCGTGGACGTCCAATGCACGTCTCTACGACCCGGACGGCACCTTGCGCCAGTCCGAATTCATCATGGCTGATGGGGAGCGCCGAACAAACAGCTACACTGAAAACGGTGACCTCTACAGCGCCAAATGGGTCGATGAACACGACTCGGAACGATATTCCACCAAGACCACCACCTACGAAAGTGACGGATCATTCACCGTCACCAAGCTGCTGGACAGCGGTCTTGAAACGAT
The DNA here is from genome assembly GCF_947497045.1 of uncultured Tateyamaria sp. Taxonomy (GTDB): domain Bacteria; phylum Pseudomonadota; class Alphaproteobacteria; order Rhodobacterales; family Rhodobacteraceae; genus Tateyamaria. The sequence continues at coordinate 60,508 of NZ_CANMEU010000012.1, forward strand.
CCGCATATATGATGTGAACGGGGCGAACCGATCCAAAGTGTTGATCGACCACAATGATGAGTTTGACTGGACAGCCCGTGGGCTGGGCTATGACCCGAGCGGCAAGGAAATCTTTGAAACCACGCTGGATGATGAGGGATCTTTGGAGCAGCACTTGTTCAACGGCCCGTCCAACGCCCCTTCTGTCATATTGTATGATGACGATGCGCTTGAGCGCTACATACCGTGGGCCATCAACCTTGATCCCATCTAGGGACCTGCCGATATCACATTGAAACACGGCACCCCCTGACACGACCGGGCCACTGCCAGACCCGCTGACCGCCCGCATTTGGTCGCGAGGGTACGACCCACAGGCACCCCGGTGGCCTCAGATGGTTCCCGGCGCAAAAGCCTGCGGAAAAACAACGCACCCCAGCACCGATTTCATCTGCAAAACCGCCTGTTCTTTGTGCAGGTCCGCTCCATTCCATGCGCCAAATGAGCGGAATTCCGTTCGTCTGCACCCTTCCTCCAGCTTTGTGCAAGCCCTCGAAGATGTCGTGTTACATCTCGCCAATATAAGCGGTTGGGCAAGGACGGTTTCATTCTGGCTATGTCAAACAAACAATATGATTCGAATGTTCTGCGGCGTGTCGCATCGGCTGACATGTGTGCGGGATGCGGTGGGTGTGCGGCGGTTGCCCCGGCGCAAATCGATATGGAGATGTCGGGCAAAGGCTGGCTGCGCCCGGTGCAACATGCCCCGATTTCGGCAGACGCCGAGGCGCGCATAGCAGAGTTTTGTCCTGGCCACCGAATGACGCTTGATGCAAAGGCGCGGCCAGATCATCGGCTTTGGGGGCCCGTCATAAGGGCACGAACCGGCTACGCATCAGACCCAAATCTGCGCCACCAAGGGTCCTCCGGCGGTGTGATCTCGGCAATCGCCACCTATCTTCTGGCCTCTCGCGAGGCGGACATCGTCCTTCAGAACCACGCATCGGCAGACAACCCGGTTGGAAATGAGCCGATGCGAAGCCTGTCAGAGGCGGATGTGTTCGGCGCGGCGGGCTCCCGGTATTACCCGTCAGCACCGCTGGCAGGTCTCAATGACGCACTGGATACGCGAAAAAAAATCGCGTTTGTCGGCAAACCCTGTGATGTCGCCGCGCTGCGGGGCATGGCAAAAAATGACCCGCGCATTAACGAATATGTCGTCATTGCGATCTCGTTCTTTTGCGCAGGTGTGCCCAGCCATGCGGGGGCAATGGAATTGCTGGACACAATGGGCACATCACCAGACGAAATCGCAGCCTTTCGCTATCGCGGAGACGGCTGGCCCGGCTACGCCACCGCCCAACTCAAGGATGGCACCAAACGATCCAAAAGCTACAGCGAAAGCTGGGGCAGCGTGTTGTCACGCCATATCCAGAAACGCTGCAAATTGTGCCCGGACGGCACAGGCGGCTTTGCCGATCTGGTCTGCGCGGATGCGTGGGAAACCGACGCAGACGGGTATCCCCTGTTTGAAGAACGCGAAGGCATCAGCCTGATCCTGTCGCGCACCCCACCCGGCGAAGCACTGATCAGGCGCGCAGTCCAAGCGCAGGCCATCAACGTCGCTGATTTTGACGCGGAACAGATCGCACCGATGCAGCCCGGTCAGGTGCGCAAGCGTCAATTCCTGTTGTCGCGGCTTTTGGCCATGCGGGTGCTGTTTCGAAAAACACCGTATTTTCGGGGGTTTCACCTTGCTGCGAATGCAAGGCGGGCCGGATGGAAAGCGAATCTCCGCCAGTTTGCAGGGATGAGCTTTCGCGAACTCACAAGACGGTAGATATCTCGGGCGCGGCGCAGCCCCATGGACAAGGGGTCCGGGTCTCAAAGGAGAACGCAAGTGAAAGACGTCGGCATTATCGATACGGGGCTCACCATCAGCTTCTTTCAAGTGCTGCGCACGATCCGCCGCTGGTTCCTGCCCTTGTTCGGGGTCGCCACTGTCATGTCGGCAATCGTGTATCAAATACTCGCGCCCCTACCCCCACTGTTCACGGCAACGACCGTGCTTTGGTTTGATGAGCGTGAAAGCAGCCTGCTTGCCTCTGATTCAGCCTGGGCATCGCTGTCGGACCCCAACACGGTATCTTACGTCAACGAAGTCGCGCCCATCGTGAAAGAAGCCGAAATCATGGGTTCTCTCCCGATCTATCAGCGGGTCATCAACGAGCTTGCACTGGAACAGCAACCCGCAGTGCTGAATTCAGGCAAGCGTCTGTTGCGCAGCACGATCAAGGGGCGGTTGGCGTCAATCCTTCCCTTTTCGTCCCCCGACGATCCGGATGAAAGCGCCGTGCAAACAGGCACGCCTGAGGCAACGGATGATGCGGACAATACCGGTTACCTGCTTGAGTTGGCCAAGATGCTCGGGGCGATCATCACGGTCCAGACCAACGAACTGACCTCGGTTATTTCGGTCGAGGTGTCATCACCCAACCCCATGTTCGCCGCCGCCATCGCAAACGCCGTGCCGCAGGCTTACGTCGACGAGCACAATGAACGCATCACATTTGCCAGCCGCTCGGTTGTGAAACTTCTGTCTCAACGGGTCGCGCAAATCCGCAAACGGTTGGAGGCTGAAACCCCGGAAGAGATATCGGGCAGCCTCGCGTTGCACCAACTCACCCGCGAAGCCGAAGTGGAGCTGTTTCAATCCCTGCTCAATCGGCTGAACGAGGTGCAACAGCTTCAGGATATCCAATCCTCACCCGTCCAGGTGCTTACACCGGCGGTGGTCCCATCTGAACCCGCAGGCGCAAGCGCATTTGACTATGCGGTCCTCACCTTCATCGGGTTGATGTTGTCTGGCATGGCCGTGATCGCGGGCGTTGAACTCGCCAGCAATCGTATCCGCTTTCCCAAGCAGATCGAGAATATGAACCTCCAGATCCTCGCCGCCGCGCCCAGCCTTGATGCGCGGGGATGGATGCCTGAATGGATCAGCAGGAGGCTCGGCAAGATCGCCAAACCGCCTGCCCCCGATGTGGCCCTGTTCAATCAGGCGATACGGCGGCTTATGACCGTGACCCGACCCAAACGGCAGGATCAATCCGTCTCTCTTTTGCTGACTTCTGCCTCTGATGGCGAAGGCACATCAACCATTGCCTATGCCCTTGCACTGTCTGCCAGCCGCAGTGGTCTGAAGACCATTCTAATCGAAGCCGATATGCGGCCCGGCGTGGAACACGAAGGCGGGCCACGCGGTCTGGTGTCGTTGTTGCGCGGGCAATGCGAAATTGACGATGTTCTTGTCGAAAGCAAAGAAGATACGGGCGTATCACTTTGGATTTTGCCCGCCAGCGAGACCGTCGATTATTCGGCTGAACTGCTGGCCTCGCAGCCCATGCACAACCTCATGCACGAACTGCCAACCGTCTTTGACGTGGTCATCATCGATTCCGCCCCCGTCTTGTACAGCGCCGATGCCGAGGTTTTGGCAACCCTCACGGACGGTGTCATACTGGTTGCAGGCTTTGGAACCCGCCAAAAGCGGCTCGAGTCCGCGGTCGAGCTTTTGGACAGGGATTGCGACAATTTGCTGGGGGCGTTCGTGAACAATGCGCCGCCACAGTTCTTCAGCGACCTTTATGGCAAGGCCGATAGCGGATCAGGCTGGCTGCGCCGCAAGCCAAGAACGCGGTCCCGTAGCATACATGACGCGGTGTCCACCCAATTGGCACAAACAGGGAATGTGACGTCGATTGAACGCCATACCCAGGCCAAGGGACGACCGGGTGTCAGTTGAAACGCTGAAGGCAAGACGGTCCGGCACCACCCTGCACCGCAGGACGCCGACCAAGCTGACGAAGCACGCGCTGCCGGTGTTTCTGGCGATCTATCTGATCGCGATCTTTGTGCCCTTCCAGCTGAGCATCGGGCCGGTCGTCTTGTCAGCAAGCCGGGCCATCCTATTGTTTCTGCTCCCGTTTCTGATGCGGCTGTTGCTGGTTGGCAGCGCGGGCAAGATCATCCTCTCCGATATCCTGTTTGCGCTATATTGCGTCTGGATCGTACTCAGCATGACCGAAAATCACGGGTTCATCGCGTCGATTGAATATATCGGGATCGCAACGATCGAAACGATGGGCGCGTACCTGTTGGGCCGTTGCCTGATCCGGGATGCAGATACGTTCGAACGCATGGTCCGCTTCATGTTCGGGGTCATATTGGTTCTGATCCCATTCAGCCTGTTCGAGACGATCACCGGGCACAACCTGCTGCTTCAGATTTCAAACACGATCATCCCTTCCCAACCCGAGGTTCCGCCCCTGCGTCGCATGGGGCTTGAACGGGTGCAGGCCACCTTGGATCACCCAATCCACTTCGGCATCATCATCGGTGCCATGGTCAGCCTGACCTATGCGGTGATCGGACATGGCCGGTCCCTCCTGTTTCGCCTCAGCGTGACTGCCATGGTCTTTCTCACCGGGTTCTTATCCCTGTCCTCTGGGGCGTTGGCCATGATGTCTGCTCAGGTTATGCTGCTGGCCTATGACGGTCTGTTCAAACGGCTGGCCGAACGATGGCAGGTCTTTCTGTGGTTCGTCATTGCGGTGGCCCTGTTTGAATACCTGACCGGGACAATCCTGCAATTCGTCATTCAGGACTTTGCCTACAACCCCCAAACCGCGTTCAACCGGACCCGTATTCTAGGCTACGGCATCCAGAACATACAAAGCAGCCCCTTGTACGGGATCGGCCTGAACGAATGGACGAACCTGCCGGGCATGTCCGACAGCGTCGATATGTTCTGGCTGTTGATGACGATGACACATGGGATACCCGCAGGTGCGCTGGTGTTTTTGGGGTTCATCTGGTTGCCGTTGACGCTGGTGCCGCTGCGCATGCCCACCGCACGGATTCGAACCTACAAAACGGGCTGGCTGATCAGCATGTGTGGTATCTTTGTGGCGCTCTGGGGCGTGCATGTCTGGCGCGAAGCCTATGTGTTCCTGATGTTTTTGCTGGGAAGTGGGTCGTGGATGCTGCAAGCGGCCACCCCTTCCTACAACCTATACCCCACCAATCAGCCGCGGCGCGTTTACCGTCGGATGCCCGAGAAGATCTCGGCTGTTGAGCGCACCCAACACGCAGCGTCAGAACGAGACATCCCGCGATGAACAACCAAAACCTGCAAATGACCACGGAACGCTTGCCCGATTTCATCATCATCGGTGCGATGCGTGCGGGCACAACGTCATTGCACAACTACTTTGAACTTCATCCCCAGGTCGCCGTAACGACCGAGAAAGAGCCCGATTTCTTTATCGAGTCCAAGTATGGGAACGGGCTTGATTGGTACAAATCCCGGTTTCAGGGCGAAGCCGAATTTCTCGGCGAGGCCAGCCCGAACTACAGCAAGGTCGATGTGTTTCCCGGTGTCCCAAAACGGATTCACGACCTGCTGCCAGATGTCAAAATCATCTATGTTGTGCGCGACCCGGTTGAGCGGTTTGTATCCCAGTACAAACACATGCTGGCACGCGGTTTCGACCTGCCCGACCCTGCCAACATGTGCGCAACACCGGGGGACTTACCGGATATTGGTGTGCGCCTCGGGCTGGATCGGCCCTATCATCATATTCTGAGCGTGAGCAGCTATGCCCGCCAGTTGCGGGCCTATCTGGAACACTTCGCAATGGATCAAATCCTCGTCGTGGAATTTGAGGCGCTCTATTCAAAACCTGTCAGCGAGCTGGATAGAATTCAGGATTTTCTGGGCCTCAAACGGCTTGGCCCCGCAGCGCTGCCCAGCCTCAATCGCAGCGCCGAATTGGGGCGCGTGCCGCTGCCGGTTTTACGATCCGCGCGCGACACCCGCATGGGCAAATGGATGCGCGATAAAATGACCCTGCGCACACGGGACCGGATGAAAAAGCTGATCGCTTTGCCCTTTCCAAGCCGGGAACACATTTTCGAAGAGAGCCACCTTGCCCGCGTGCGCCGCGACCTCGGTGCCGACACCGCTGCATTCAGAGAGATGACGGATATGCCATTCGACAGCTGGTCGATTTAACGCAGAACGAAGGAGCAGACGTGATGGCAAATCGACAGCACAACGCCGCACCAAAGTTGGCGGACCGTGACAGCGGTGAGCACACGCTTCGCGTTTGGAACGGTAATGTGCCCGGCGCCCCCAAGCCTGACATCACCATCATCATCGTCAGCTACAACACCAAGGACCTGACCCTTAAGTGCATCGAGACTTTGCTGACATGCGGCGGCGACGTGCTTGCAGAGGTGATCGTGTATGACAATGCCTCAAGGGACGGCTCGCCCGACGCCATTGCGCAGACATTTCCACAGGTGCAACTGATCGCGTCGTCTGAAAACGCAGGCTTTGCAATGGCGAACAACATCGTCGCCGCTGAGGCCAACGCCCCTTATCTGCTGCTGCTCAACCCCGATACAGAAACCTACGAAGATGCGATTGCGAACCTTTTGGCCTTCGCCATGGCCAACCCCGGTGGGGGCGTCTACGGCGGGCGCACCTATTTCCCCAATGGGGATTTGAACCCGTTTTCCTGCTGCAACGAGATCACGATGCGCAGCATGGCGTGCCGGGTTCTGGGGTTGGACAAAATGTTTCCGGCCAGTGAATTTTGCAACTCCGAACAAATCGGCGGATGGGAACGCGACACGGTGCGCCATGTGGACATCGTCATTGGCTGCTTCTTTCTGATCTCCAAGACGCTTTGGGATAAATTGGACGGGTTCGACACCAAGTATTTCATGTACGGCGAAGAGGCCGACCTGTGCCATCGTGCGCGCAAGATGGGCTATCGGCCAATGATCACGCCCGATGCGCGGATCATGCACCTCGTTGGGGCATCGACCGGCGTGCGGGCTGACAAGATCCAACTGGTCGCCTGTGCCCGCGTCACTCTGATCCGTCAATACTGGCCCGCGTGGAAAGTGCCCATCGGGGTCTCGTTGGTGCGGGCCTGGGTCGCAAGCCGATTTGCGATCAGTTGGGTCATGGTCGGGATTGGCCGCGACGGGTCCTCCCAACTGCTGGACACGTGGCGGATGGTTTGGCGAGAACGGAAAACGTGGCTTAGAGGTTACTAAAAAAGGGAGTACGGCGCGCCCGACTTGGGGGTTTAATTGCCGTTTAGGTGCTGATTTGGCTAGAAAAAATACTTTGTCAATTCGACGGCGGTTCTGGCGTCTTTTGCTGACCGTGTTCGATCCGCGCGCGTATCTGCACATGTTGAAGATACTGAACTTCTACAACTACTCTCACGTGACACCGCTGAGAAAGGTCAAACAGGGGCGCAGTATCAGCATCAGCCCGAACGTCTGGTTTGCCGAACCCGAACGGATCGAGATTGGTGACAATGCGCATCTTGGGGGCCGCTGCATGATCTGGGCGGGGCCGACCGTCGCCAAAATCGTGATCGGGGCGGATGCGCTGTTCGGACCAGAGGTGATGATCACCGCCGCAAGCTATCGCTACAATGATGGTCCCTGCGTGACGAAACAGAATATGAACGAAGCAGATGTGATCATCGGCCGGGATGTCTGGCTGGCGACCCGCGTTGTCGTTCTGCCCGGAACGACGATCGGGGATGGGTGTATCGTGGCTGCCGGTGCTGTCCTGTCCGGCACATATCCGGCCATGTCCATCATCGCAGGCGCACCGGCCAAAGTCGTTTCGACCCGCCGTATCGGCGACACGGATCACCCCGGACCACACCAGCCGCAATGACCGACCCGTCGCCCACAATACCAGCAGCAGCCGTGATCATTCCGCATTACGATGATGTGGTGCGCCTTGATCGCTGCCTTGCGGCACTGACCGAAGCCCCCCTGCCCGCCCCCACCGAAATCGTGGTGGTCGACAACGGCTCGACCCAGGATCTGGGCAAGACGCGCGCGGCGCATCCCGACATCACCTTCCTGACCGAGCCGCAAAAAGGGGCCGCCGCCGCCCGCAACGCGGGGGTGGTGCATACAACCGCACCCCGGATCTTTTTCCTTGATTGCGACTGTGTGCCATCCACCGACTGGATCAAGACCGCCTACGATCTGATCGAGGGGCAGGATATCGTGGGTGGGGCGGTGGATGTGTTTGACGAAACAGCGCCCCCGCGCAACGGAGCGCAGGTGTTTGAAACCGTCTTCGCCTTCAATCAAGAGCGATATATCGCCGAGATGAATTTTTCAGTAACGGCCAATCTGCTGACGTGGCGTAGAATATGGGATGACGTTGGGCCATTGATACCCGGCCTGTCCGAAGATCGCGACTGGTGCAACCGCGCCGTCGCCAGAGGGTATCGCCTGACATATGAACCGCGCCTGTGCGTCGCTCACCCCACCCGGAACGACTGGACTGCACTGCGCAAGAAATGGCTGCGGCTGACAGAGGAGAGCTACGCACTGACGGCACAACAGTCTTTCCGCCGCTCGGTCTGGGCACTCCGTGCGGTGCTGGTGCTGATGTCGTCACTGGCCCATGCGCCAAAAATTCTGACCTCACCCAAATTGGGATCGACCAGCGAGCGGCTGCGCGGGTTGGGCATGCTGTTTCGGCTGCGCACAGCGCGCACGGTCTGGATGATGCGGCAGGTCTTTCAACACTGATTTTGCGCAGCAACGGAGGAGGATTGAACATGCACAGACACAAACGCCTGCCATCCTGCGTGCCCGCATATATGTCTGAACCACGCAGTCGCGGGCAGGTCCCGCCGATAAAGGCGGACGCGGCATATGATCCGTAACAGCGCCTTCATCTTTGGTGGCAATATGGTGTCATCATTGTTCTTGTTGGCCCGCAACGTGTTCCTGGCCCGACTGCTTACGGTTGAAAATTACGGGATCGCGATGACCTTTGCGATTGTCGTGGCAGCAATGGAGCTGGCGACAAACATGGCGTCAGACCGGATGCTCATCCAGGCCAAGGATGGGGACGACGCAAAACTTCAAGACACCATGCACGGGTTCGAAATCATCCGCGGCGCCGTGCTCGCCTTCTTGTTGTTCCTGTGCGCAGCCCCATTGGCCAAATTCTTTCAGGCCCCCCAAGCGGTGAACGCCTTTCAGGTGTTGGCACTGGTCCCCATGCTGCGGGGCTTCCGGCATCTCGACATGTTTCGGGTGCAGCGCAAAAAGGACTTCAAGTCCTTCGTTCTGGTCCCACTGATCTCGCAAGGCGGGGCAATGCTTGCGATCTTTCCACTGGCCATGATCTTTCCCGACTACCGCGCCATGGTCGCGTCGATCATGCTGCAACACGGCCTGTTTGTGCTGTTGTCGCATTACCTGGCCCAACGCCGATATGGGCTCGGTCTGGATATAGCGACCGCGCGGCGGGTCATGGCTTTTGGTCTGCCGTTGATGACCAACGGGCTGTTGATGTTTATGATCCTGAATGGGGATCGGTTGATCATCGCAAACCAGTTCGGGCCGATCGAGTTGGGTTGGTTCAGCGCCGCATTCACAATTGCACTGACACCGACCCTGATCGTTGGCAAGACGATCCAGACCGTGTTCCTGCCCACCCTGTCGCGCCGGTTTCAGCAACAGCGCGGCCTTGAATTGGGTGCGATTGCGGCTGTTCAGGCGGGCATTGCGGCAGGCGTTGGCTTTGCGGTGATCCTTGCGACCATCGGCCCGTTTCTGTTTCGCGCCCTGTTTGGCGCGGCATTTGATCAGGCCCTGCCGCTCTTGGTGTTGTTGGGGCTGATGCAGGGCCTGCGGATCGCCAAGGCCGGGCCGGTGACCATATCCATAGCAACCGCACATACCTCGGACCCACTCTATGCCAATCTCGTCCGCATCAGCGCAATCCCGGTGGGGTTGATCATCGTTCTGATGGGTGGCAGCGCGACACATCTCGTGATCGTGGCCATATTAGGTGAAATCGCATCGCTCATCATGTCGCTGTCCTTGGTCAATAAACGGATCGGGCTGGCATGGCGGACCTGGATACCCCTGCTGGCCTTCACATCTGTCATCGGAGGCATGATCGTCCTGACCGCACGCAGTGTGGACCCCTCATTCGGGTCTATCTTCGAAACGGAACGCATGGTCTTGCTGGTGATCTTTGGCACCGGCTTCTTTTTGATCGGGGAGCTTTGGGGAATGGCGATGAAAAAGGTCGCCGTACGGGATGACGCGGTGCAGTGACGCGGCTAGACGCGCACCTCATTTGACCATGTTTCAAGGGCCTGTGCGGCCTCCACCGTCATCTCGGACAGAAACAGATCAGGCCTGCGCATCAGGATATCGGGGGAATGTCGCCACCATGCCGCCGCTTCGATATGGGTTTGGATCGGGCCAGAAAACCGCAATCTGAGCATTTTGGCCGGAACCCCGCCAACCACTTCGAAGGGTTGCACATCCTTTGTCACAACCGCTCCGGCAGCGATGACAGCCCCGTTTCCGACAGATCGACATCCCGACAGGATCGTGGCACCGTCGCCAATCCAGACGTCATGGCCGATGCTGATCGGATTTTCGCGATCCGTTTCAATTGTATCGCGGTACAAGGCCCCCAACGCGGCATTGTAAAAGAACGGATGTTGGGTGGCGCGCTCAATCGGGTGGTTGCGGCGCCGCACCGTGATCCCCGTCCCAAATGAACAATATGCGCCAACGCGCGACCCCGGCGGCAATGCCCCCGGCTTCAGCAAGCCACCATAGGAATATAGTCCTACCTCAACGTCCATGGTCCGGGCCAGATGGTCCCGATAAGAGAGTGAGAACATCTCTCCCCCCTCCAGCCGCAGGACAAATTTAAGCACCCGTGACCGGAGCCAGCGAACCCGCGCCAGCCGCAGCACCACATGCGCCAGCGGACTGCGACCGCGGCGACCAGCCGCCTTCATCAAGGCCTCCGCGTTCAGTTTTACAGCACTCAGCGGGTCGGCGGTGTCGACCATACGTCTCTCCATATTCGATCCGGTCTGTAGCGGCCCCTGATCAGAATGCCCAATGATTTGGCCAAAGCCTGCACTGGCAGGCCAAAGACCGCCAAGTGCGGCGATGATCGGTTTCCCCGCTACGATCTTTCGGTATGAAGAACGCGCAGACCCAAGGTGATAAGACGCAAAAAGAGCGGAAGTACGCAACATGAACGCAGGTCGAGAGATCACAATCGGGCTGTTGGGCCACACGACAACATCCTCAAATCTGGGCATCGGGGCGCTCACCATCGCAGACATGCGGATCATCAAAGAGGCGGCCAGCGCGCTTGGGCACAGCGTACATTTCGAGATTGCGGCATGGCGTGAGCCAAATGATCCCTACATCACCGGGGACAACGTGACCTATCACCAACTCAGCCGAAAATTTCTGACCTCCCCAGGCGGAATGTGGGCGATGGCACGGCGGTGCAGCCTGATGGTGGATATCTGCGGCGGTGACAGTTTCACCGACCTTTATGGAACCAAGCGATTCCTCTATCAGATAGCAGCGCAACGGATCACCCTTGCGGCCGGCACGCCGCTTGGCTTTGCGCCCCAGACCATCGGGCCGTTTCAACGCACCTGGGTCCAAAAGGCGGCTGTGGGGGTCATGCGCAAGTCCGCCTTCGTGTTTGCACGCGATCAATTGTCGACCGCCTATGCAGCAGAAATATCCGGCAAAAACCTCAACCTGAAGGAAGCAACTGACGTCGCCTTCCTGTTGCCCTACGACCAGCCTACCCCGATCAAGGATGGCAAGGTACATGTCGGGATCAACGTATCGGGCCTGCTGTTTTCGGGGGGCTATACCGGCAAGAACGAATTTGGCCTCAAGTTGGATTACGCCGCGCTGATCCGGGATCTCGTATCATATTTCAATGGCCTGGACGAATGCACCGTGCATCTGATCAGTCACGTGATCCGGCCCGACAATTCCATGGCAAAGGAAGATGACCACGCAGCCGCCCTGCAACTCGCCCGCGAATTCGAAGGGGTGATTGCCGAGCCGCCTGCGCATGACCCCGGCATGGCCAAAAGCCAGATCGCGGCGATGGATTTCTTCTTTGGGGCACGCATGCACGCCTGCATCGCTGCGTTTTCCAGTGGGGTGCCGGTCATTCCAATGGCGTATAGTCGCAAGTTTATCGGCCTGTTTGGCACCCTTGGATACTATCATGTCGCAGATTGCCGACAGATGGACGCCATGCAGGCGCACAAGATGATCGTTGATGGATACCACAACCGGGCCACGCTAAAGCAGGCGGTGGGCATCGCTCTGAAAGATGTGGACCAACGGCTTGAAACCTATCGGGATTGCCTGACAACGGCGCTGCGCAATCCTCGGTAGGACGCCACATGCAGCGTGTTCCGGGCGCACCGCCGTCTACGCCAGCCAACCGCCAGGACAGACACTCATACATGCACCTACGGACCCGAATCGAACCCTCCGGAGCGGATTTTTCCACGCAAATGCAAGCTCTCAGACACGGTCCGCGTGTTTATTGCGCAGTTTTTCGTAATTTCAGCAAGGTTCGGCCAGAAATCGCTTTCGCGCGACGCTTGCATGAAATCTTTTTGCACGTGCAGCACGGTTTTGTCACAAACTGAACGTACCGATTAAGACGACAAGACGATGCGTCAGACCACCTGCACCTCTCTGTGATGTGTGTCCTGCGCCTCACATTCGCCGACGCTGGATATGGTCAGACTGCCAAGGAAGAATTCTATGTTTTTTGACAATATGATACCTTCGACACGTTCACAGTTTGCCTCAGGCCGCCGCGCCAACACATTCTACCGCCGATATGGCAAGCGGACACTGGATATTGCAGTTGTACTGGCCAGCCTTCCCATATTCTTGCCAATCATCGCGATCGTTGCGGGCCTCGTTGCGCTGGATGGTGGCAAGCCATTTTACCTCCAGGACCGTATCGGGCGGCGGGGTCGTGTCTTTAAGCTGCTGAAAATCCGCACGATGGTCCCCAATGCTGACGAACGCCTTGAACAACACCTCAGCGCCGATCCCGCCGCCCGTGCGGAATGGGACGCCACGCAAAAGCTCAAGAACGATCCCCGCATCATTCCCATCGGGCGGTTTTTGCGCCGGAGTTCGCTGGATGAGCTGCCACAGCTTTTGAACGTGCTTATGGGACACATGAGCGTGGTAGGACCGCGTCCGATGATGTGCTGCCAACGCACGCTTTACCCCGGCACAGACTACTATCTGTTGTTCCCCGGAATCACCGGAAATTGGCAGATTTCGGACCGCCACGAAACCAAATTTGCGACACGCGCCCGCTATGATTCCGAATACATGTCGACGCAGTCCCTGGGGACCGATCTGGGCATAATGATGCAGACCGTCCGCGTTGTTCTGCGTGGCACAGGCGTCTGACAACGCCCCTATCCCGCGTCACACCCCAATGCAGCGGCGAGGGTCGGGATGATGATATGCGCTTCTTGATCAGGGCTCGGATGCAGCCCATCAGCAGGTCTGCCAATCTCACGTGGTGCCATGCGCCATCTGGAATACAGGTCCACCAGGCCAATCTGGTGATCCACGGCCAGCGCCTGATATTGCTGGTAATGGGCGTTCAGAAAAGGTCGCACAACGCCGCGCAGCCCAAAGGCGGGGTTCATTGTCATCAGCGCAATACGCGCCTCGGGCAAGGCAGCACCAAGACCGCTCAGGATCGTGTCATGTTGGGTTCGCGCCCGGCTCAGCGGGACGCCATCAAGGATATCAGCGTCATTGATGGCAAATTCCAGCAGAACCACGTCCGGCTGCGCAGCAATCACATCAGACACAAGCGACTGCCCCCAGGCCGACCCTGCACCGGGTGCTGCGATACGCGTCACCTGAACGGGGGCATCGCGGCACGTGCTTAACACTGTTTGCAAATTATCAGGCCACGGGCTGCGCGCCGTCAGGCTGGTGCCGAACGCGACGATATGCACCGGCCCGGACGGCAGGGGTACGATGGCCACATCATTGATCTGGGACGGTTGCGGGCGCAGGAATACGACCAGCGTTGCGACCACCGCACAGGCACCAGCCGCCACGCCCCAGACACGAGATCTGAACCGGGGCATCATCCATCTTCTGCCATGGCAAGCCTGCTTTCGGTCTCGTCCGCATCCACGAACCGGCCATAGGCCACAACGTCGATGTTTTCGCGCAAGACCCGCGCCGGATTACCTGCAACCAGGCTACGGGCCGGTACGGATTTGGTAACCACAGACCCCGCCCCAATCACACAATTGTCTCCAATCTCGATGCCCGGCAGGATCATGCAGCGCCCCCCCAAAAAGCAGTTTTGCCCAATCCGTGTATGCACATACAGGCCTCGGGTGCGGTCATGGGTCAGAATGCGCGCCTCAAACGCGATGTAGGAATGCGCGCCGATATGCACCCCTTTGGGAAAGGTCCGGTCGAACTTGGCAGAGAGTGAAAACTGCGCCGTGGGATGAATATCGTGCCCCCAGATCCGGGTCAGATAGTGCCATCTGAGCCGCACAAGCGCCTTGCGCACCGCATTCAGCCGATTAAGCCCGGTCGGCCGCTTCTTTTGCAAATCACTCACCGGCTGTCCTTCTGGTCATCACCTCGACCCGCATCGAGATACCGTCAATGCAAACGCCTATCCATGACAGAAGTGCGCCCACCCTGCACGTTGGTCACAAGAACGCCGGATCTGGACCTTTTCGGCAGTAATTGGCCGAGGCTGGCAGGAATTGAGCCGTTGAGCGCACCAAGATCGTCAGCAACCCGGTGCAAGCCGGGCGGCACGCCATGCAGCCCAATCAGCATGGCGTCAAAATCAATATACGCGGTGAAGGACAGCACGTGCGCCACGTCGTGCATCGTGAAAATCAGATCATCAGGATCAGGCGAAGAATGGTATTTACCAATATCCAGCCAATCATCGTCGGGGGAAAGTGGCCATATGCGCCTTGATCAGGGGCGGCACTCGTCAAACGACACGAAACACCTCGCCCCGGCTGGCATCGCGGACCAGATCGACGCGAGCCCCGTTCCAATGGTAATCCAGATGCCGCCCTTGCACGGGATGACTTGCAAGATCGGGATAAAACAGACCCGCGCACGTGCCCTCGCCGCGCACACTTGGGTACACGACCCCATCACCTTTATCCTGACGCACCTGCGCGGCAAAGCCTTGTGCCGCGCTGTAATCATCCGGGTCAAGCAGGTCGGCCGGGGCAGCGCCGCGCAGATCAACCAACCGCGCATCCACACCCAAGACCAGCTCGCGAAACTGCGACGTCCAGCCGGGGGCCTGCGCGGTTTGCGCCATGAACCGCGCGTGGTGAAAAATCGTCTCGTGCACCGCTGTGTCAAAGTCGCTGGCAACATACAGCACACCCAACCGCCCGTCCGAAAACCGACTGGGGCGATCCGGGCTGGTGTGGGTGAACGGGGCCATCAGGTAACTCGCCCCCGGACCACTGACGCGGCGCGCCGGGGGCACAAGGTCGAGATTGCCAATCGTGTCCATCACCCGGGGGTTCGTCTTTTGCTCGGCTGAAATCAGCAGCGGCCAGTCTTCGGGGTCTGCAATATCTTCGAACAGATCAATGGGGGGAAAGCTGCTGCGGACAATCCGCACGCCTGCATCCCACACCACATGGGTCGCAGGGAACGTCACCAAGCCCCACGCTCCGCATCAAGATAACGGCGCACACGCATCAGATCGGTCAACTCGCCGCCCAGCATCACATGCAGCGCAGGTTGGCCAAAGGCCGCATTGGGGGCCTTGACCCAGGCATAGACGCGGGCCGTATCAACAAAGATCAGGCGCAGCGCCTTGTGAATGCCGATGATGTTGGACAGGCGGGCCTTAGTGTCACGATCCAGCCGCCCCGGCTGCCCCGCTTTCCACCGCCGATATGTGCGCACCGGCAAATCGAGCAAAGTCGCCGCCTCTTCATCCGTAATCTGCCATTTCGCAAACAGATTGACGACAGCACGCAGCATAGCCCCCGCTTCTGCATCCGTAATCGGATCAGCGGTAAAAGCCTGCGCTTTGGTTTCGAGAGGTTGCAACGACATCACTATCTCTTTTTGGCATCTATTTGCAATATAGATGCCATTTGGCAATTTGCAAACCGCAAATTTTACGGCCCACGCAAATGCCCATTGCAATACAGCGTGGCTTTCGTACTTTTACGCTATTCTTCCAATCCATTTGAAAAGAGACCGGATCGATGAAAACCTGGGCCGAATTGAGTGACGCACAGCAAACATTCATCACGCGCTACCTCAAGAAAAGCGTCAAAGATCTGTTCCGCAAACGCGAGAAATCAGCGACGAACAAGGCCATCATCGGGGCGTACGGGAACTACCTCGACCTCAAGACCATGTTTGACGCCAGCGCCGCACAGGTGCCCGACGACTACCCGCAGCGCGCGCCCATCATGGCACTGGCAGACACCGCCGATACAGCGCACAACAACGGGAAATTCGATCAGGCTGCGGCCATCATCGCCCGCGCAATTCCACAGATGGAACAGTTGCGGCGCGAACTGACAGATGCCGCAGATACAGCGCGCAGCGCCGTCGCAGCCGTTGGCGAAGACGGGTTTGCCCAGTCCGACAAGGACAAGATCGAAACCGCCCGCCGCGTCATCCTGCAACATCTGGCCGACCCCCTGCCGACGCAAGCGGCGATGACGGCAGCAAATGCCGCCAAGCCAGATTATGACCGCGCGGTACGCGCCGCGACTGAGGCGATGGCGGATGTACCGGCAGCAGCCTCCGCACTCGCGCAGGCCAAAACACTGGCCACCGCGATGCTGAACGCAGCCGCCGGCCTTGACACCACCCCTTATGCCACAACGCCCCAGGCGGCGGCCTTGACCGCAGCCGTTCAGACCGCCCAGGTGTTGCAGCGCGAAATCGCCTCTGTTCCCATGGATGATGCCACAGCGATGCGCGCTCTGACCACCAAACTGGACGATTTCCATACCGCTGATGAGGCGACACAACTGGTCGCTGCCGCGCTGCTGGCCCTGACGAATGCGGTGACCCGACAATTCGAACAGATCCGCACCAGTCTGGAAACCGGGCGCGATGCTGACCTTTCGCGGTTCAGCGGCGAGGCTGAATTCGCGCAGATGACCACGCTCCAGACCCAAATCAAAGACGACCTCGCCTTTATCAACACGCAGCTTGCATCGCGCGATGCGGACGACCTCAATGCCCTGACCACCCGCATAGACGAGGCCGCCAAGCGGGCCGTTGATCTCGATACGCTTCAACGCACGGTGGGCGTGCGCATGGCAAAGGCTGATCTGGCCAGCAAAGGGGCCAAAGAGGCACATCAGGACGGCATCCTGCGCCTGATGGACACCAATAAAGTGGCCGCTGACAAAGTCGTCGCCAGCCTTGAACGCAACGCCGCCCTGTTGGGCGGACAGCCCGCCACGCCGGACTTCGTGCGCACCAAAAAGGGCGAAGTGGAGACATTGCAGGGCGAATACGAGACCGCCAACGCAGCCAACACCGCCGCGAGCGTCGAATACAACCGATTGGACGGTCTGGAACAGGCCCGCATTCAGGAACTCCGCCAACTTGTGGCGCAACTCAACGCGATGCAGGGCCCGATCCCGACCAATCTGATGGACGACTACAACGACCTGCGCACCGACGTTCAACAACTGACAACGCAGAAGGCCACCGCCCTGACGGACCATCAGGCCAAATACGCCGCCTTGACGACCAAGAAAGCCGAGCTTGATCAGGCCAAGACGGTTTTGGCCGCCGCCACGACGCAGCGCACCATGCTGGATGCCATCACCTTTGGCCCTCTGTCTCCGGTTGCGGGTCGTCCGATCCCGGATGATATGGTGGCGGATGTCGTGGATCTGTTTGACACCAACCCCGCCCTTGCCACGCAAACCTGCCGCCTCGCCGCCACCGCCAAAGATCCGAAAAAGCTGGCCGAAACAGCCGTGTATCTGGCGGGCCAATGCGAAACCGGGTTCGAATGGCAGCCCCCAGATGGACCAGGCGGGGTCACCCCGCCCGTCAAAAGCATGAACACCGGGGCTGCCAATGACTACGCCGAAAAACTGCTGAACCGGGTGGCCTATTTCGGCCCGGACTTTGCCGATCAGGCCCAGGACGCGATTGCGCGCGGCATCCCGTTTGAACAGAACACCATATTGCGCGCCGCCGGATCCGTGACGCCCAAAAAGACCGCAGGCCTGCGCGCCACCGAGGCGGCGGGTGCGATGATGGAAAAGACCGTCAACACCGACGGCGACACTGTGGTGAAACTCGCGCTGGACGGTGACGCGTTCAAGGACGTGCTTGACCGGCAAAAGTTCTCTGCTGATGGCCAGTTCCAACCCTCCGCGATGATGAATGCCGAGATGGACAAGCTCGCCGCATTCTTTGGCGATCCCACGGATGGGGCGACCCGGCGGGCCGAGGCCGAAGCGATCCTGAATTCCGTGACCGCCGTCCCCGCTTCCCCCGCCGCGCGGGATTTGATGCACAAGTCGATGGGCATCCCGCTGACCGATTTCGACGATCCGGCCAAGGCGGACGAAATCAAGGAAAAGATCCAACAAAGCATCCTGAAGTCGATGGTCACCCCCGTGGCACAAGCCGATGTGGGGTCCTGCTTTGCCACCGCACCGCTGCGAAAAATGCGGGACGACGACCCGCTTGCCGTGATGGAGATGTACCGCGACATCGCCACCACCGGCACCTTCAAGCCCAAACAGGGCCGTCCCCTTCCCGCAGTGATCAATATCCCGCCGGGTGACGATCCGTTGACGCGCAGTCTGGAATATTCGGTGGCCGCCGCCAGCGCCCGCCTTGCCTCCAGCCGGGAACGGACCCAAATCAACGCCGCCGTCTTTGGCACCCGCGACCCGACTGCGCCGTCGCTGATGAACGTGGGCAGCGTGCTGGACAGCGCGGACTGGACCAAGCTGCAACCCCAACTTCTGCTCGCGGTCGCAAGCGGGTTTTCATTCACCTATGACCCGCTGGCCAATGCGTCCGGCACCTCCAATGACGGCTCTTCGAGCAAGGGCTTCATGCGGATGGTCGAGGCGGACACCCAAAAGCCGATCCTCTCCCAGGCGGAATTCCTCGCCTTCATCAAACGCAAATCAACCGAGGCCGTCACCGCCGCAGGGTTGCCGGACACAGACCGCGACAAGGTGCTCGACTACATTGACGATCCGGCCTTTATCGCAAGCGTCGACCGGCTGGCCGGGCCCAGCAAACCCTGGGACATGAGCTTTGGCGGGTTCGGTGACGAGGCGGGCGATGCGCTGTTCGGGCACGGCGGCACCAAACGCAGCACCGATCTGGTCAGCAAAGACAGCTCGGACACGCCGGGCGACCGGGCGATCAAAGTGCTCAAGAGCCTTGGCGGGCTCAGTGATCAGGGCATGACGATGGTGGCCACCAGCGGGATGCACTCGTTCAACGCATTGCCGCCCGATGGTGCCTACAAGGCGCTGCTGACGGGGGATGTAAATGCCAACGTCCAGTCCATGCTGGTCGAACCGGGGCGCAAGATCGCCACCACCAAGCTGCCCAAGGACAGGGCCGTCTACCTCTATGACAAACAGATGGAGGCGACGCTGAACCAGGTCAGCACCGATGCGGAACGCAATCTGGTGCGGGCGGCCTTTGGCAACCGACCCACGACGGACATGACCCCCGCTGAACTGGAAAGCCATATCAGCACCCAACTGGATGCGGTCAAAACCGCGCGCGCGGACGCCGCAGCACAGGCCTGGGCCAGCGTGCAAACCACCGCACCTTCGGCCACAGACCTCAACGCCAAGAAGCTGGCCGAGAAAACCGCCCAGGACGAACGCTTCACCAAACTTGCCACACAAACGCTCACTCAGGAACTGGGGGTGCCCGAATTTGTGGTTGCGGACCCCAACTGGGGCAGTGAAGGGGACCATAACCTGTTTGTCATCGCGCCTGACCCCCTGACGGGCGAACCCAAACTGTGGCAAAAGTCGGTAATGACCGGGGGGCTGTGGCCTCTGGGCGATGACTGGCTGAAAGCAAACTGGCGGGTCGAAGACTGATGCCAACACCTGAACTCGAAAGGTAGCCAAACGTGGACCTTCCCCCGATCGACCTGATGATTGACACGACCGGCGCGCCCATGGTGCGGGTCGATACCGCACAGGAATATACCGATATCGCGGCCCTCTTTGGGGACGTACCGGCGTTGCAGCAGCCCGATAACGCCGAAACCGCGGCCAAGGCGGTGAACCACCTCGCCGAGGGGTTCAGCTTTGGGGTGATCCTTGACCCGCAAGCGTTCAGCACCGCATATTTCGAACGCTATGACGCCGAGGAAAACGCCGAATGGCAGCAAGGGCAAAGCCGGCTGCGGGACTTCGGCAAACCGGACCTGTCGCACCTGACCCCGCCGCAGGTCAGCGACAGAACCCTGGTGTTCTTTGCAGATGACAAGTATCTGGGGCTGGCCTACCGGGTGACGATGCCGTTTGACACGACCATCCCCGACTACCAGCCCGTACCGATGGGCAACTAGGTCACGCAGCCTTTGCCAGCACCGCATCCACTTCGGCCAAGGCCGTTGTGGCCGTGCCGGTGACACTTACATTGGCAAAGCCGTTATTGGCGTCCACATCCTGAAAGAACGGGGTTTGCAACTCGGACTGATACTCGGCCAGAACCTTGCGGGCATCGCCCTTGAGGGTCTCGCGACGAGCTCCATCCGGCTCGACCACCAGCGCCTCCAGCGCGGCCTCAAGCCGATCATCCAGCGACTCCAGATATGAAAACAACGCCTTGGTGTCGTTGGCCATGCCTGCAAATTCCTCGCCCTGACACACGGCCAGAATGGCATTCTGCAGCTTCATCATCTCGGACTGCAACTGGGTGCGGGCCTTGGACCAGCCAAGGCGGGCGCGCACGAAGGGCACCACATCTGCCGGAATATCTTTTTCGGCATCGGTCTGTTCCGCCGCTTCGCCCTCGGCGATCAACTTCTCAAGACCGGGCACAACCTTCATCCCGTCCGCAAACGCACCCGCGTCACCCTTTTCGGTAAAGAACGCCCAAGCCGCGCGCATCTTGCTGACGTCACCCATGTTGCGCTCAAGCAGGCTCATCACAGCAGGTTCCAGACGGGCACGGGCCGCATTCCAGGCCTGACCGTCTTCGCTTGCATTGGGATCAGCGGCCAGTTCGGGTGCCGGCTCCGGGCTGGCAGCCTCTTCGGACGAGGCCGGGGCCTCTTTGGTCTGCGCGGCAGAGACTTTGGTGATCGCTTCACCCAAAGCCTTGGCCGTTGCCGCCGCCTTGGCAAAATCGCCACCCTCGATCTGGCTCAGCAATGCGGCATGCGCGGTTCCCAGACGGGTCTTGCCGTCGCCGTCCTGCAATCCCTCGATCCGCTTGCCAAGATTGGCCGCAGCGGTCTGCAATTTCATCGCCATCGGATCGGCAGACGGCGGAGGGGGCGGCGGCGGTGCCGCCGTCTCTGCACCGTCGCCAAGTTTGGCAATGGCCTGTTCCAGCTTACCTATTGTGGCGTCGGCGGTGTCCAAATCCCCGCCCTTCAACGCAACGACAGCCGATTTGTACCCTTTGGCGAGCGGTGCCTGCGCCGCACTTGGCGCGCCCTTGATCGCATCCTGCAATGCCATAGCGCGGGTTTTCAGCGCGTTGGCGCGTTCTGCATCATCATCACCGGACTCCACAGGCGCGGCATCTTCGACAACATCCTCGTCATCCGCGTCCATTTCAGGATCGGCGGGCAGATCCTCTACATCCTCTTCCAGAACATTGCCGTCCGCATCCAGAACGATCACGTTCATCGGGCATTTTTCAAGCTTGAGGTATTTCTTGAGCTTCTTGGCCATCTGCGGCAGTTCGCGGGTGCAAGTCAGCGACATGACCCGCCCCGAGCTTTCCACCGTGCCAAAGCCAAGCTTGGTGCCTTCGCTCTCGGCGCGTGCCTCACGGCCAATCACCTCGGGCTTTTTCTTGCGGTCGATATAGAACACATCATCCTGCGGGGATCCGGCAGGGCAGTAGGCAAAGGACATGGCGCGCTTCTTTGACAGCTTCACCATCTTTTTCAGTTCAGTCCCCCGAAGTGACGCGTCACCCATATCCATCATTCCCTTGTTGTGATCGGCCCCGTTTGCCAAGGCTCGGATGTAATCAATTGTCCCCGCACGGGGATAAACCGCAATATCTCTCGGCAGTCAGCCTACAGCATTCCATCCGCCTGACAAATCCAAAGGCGGTTCGATTTTGATTTATCCTGCGGGTTTCAGCGGCAGCACACGTGTCTAGCGGAAAACACCCGACCCACCGATCGACAGTTTGGGTTTCGGCTTGGCCGCCGGGGCGGGCGCTGCGGCGCGCGGGGCCGGTACCGGGGCGCGCCGGGTGGTTGTGGTGCGTTGCGTCGTGGTTGCGCGTGGTGTTGGTGCCGGACGCGCGGCCGCCACAGGTGTCGGACAGGCCACATCACCATTGATGATGATCGCACGGAACAAACTGTTTGAGGGCTGTGGATCATCCCACGTGACCGAGGCCAATTGCTGGAAATACTCGCCCACCGAACGGCGAGAACCCGGTCCCCACGCCCCATCGATGCCCGAACGATAACAATTCATCCGGGCCAATTCGATTTGCAGGGCGCGGTTCAGCTGATCCGCCTCGGGGTCCAGATGCCCCTCTTCGATCAGGCGGCGAAACAAGTCAGGGTTCTCGGCACGCATCGCTTCGCGGGCGGCAAGGTCATCGACAGAAAACGCAACCTCCTCCACGGTGGCGGGCAGCAGGCGTTCAATCCCGAACTCTTCTTCCTGTCCGGCACCGATGACACCCAGAATGATGGACGGTTTGGGCAATGTGCCCGGCGTGCGCACGGCCGCCTGAACGACCCCCGCTGATTCGATCAAACCGCTGAAAACCGGGCCCGTTGTGGCGCTCGGTAGGGCCGCAAGAACCAACTCATCACCCTCAGAGGCCAGTTCAATGCCAATAGGTTGGATATCGAGGCCCTGCGCGAACCCGAAAACAGGCGAAAACACGCCAGTCATTAGGGCAATCACCACATTTCGGCAGAACCGGGTCATTGAAAGAGGCCTCCAAACGCCTGTTTTCATCTGTGTAACACCTTATGCAGGCTCACAAATGCCATGCAAGCAAATCATCTTCGGCCAAGGGGCAGTACCCGGATCAGGGGTGGCGTTTCACATAAATGCGTCAATTTTATGACTACCCCCGGTTGTAAGTTCCGGTCTGTAGCCCCCAGACCCCCGAAACTGTTGCAAAAAATCAGCGGAAAGCCGCAAATATCTTAATCGTGACGATGAATTCCTAAGCACGACATGCTATATCGTATGGCATGAAACGCACCTTTATTCTCTCGTTGTCCCTTGTTGCTTTTTCTGCCGGTGCAGGATTTGGCCTGTCGGCTTTGCACGATTACAGTACGCCATTGCGCACAGCGACGCTCATATCCCCAGATGTCCGGGGCAACGCAGGCTCCGGCTTTGTGATCCCGGACCATGTGCCCGCCTCCTTCACAGCGACGACATTTACGCCAGAATTTCAGGAACCCACAGCCGACAGCGACGTGATCTCACCCAAGCTGCGCACCCAGGACGTCTCGAACGTACGGCCCCGGGGCCGCTCTGACGCGGTGGCGATGCTTGCAGCAGCAGATACAACCGCCAAGCCCGCAATCCGCCAACAGGTCGTGGCACGGGTCATCCCGCATACGACAAACCGCAGGGCCAAGGCGAAAGCCTTTGCGCCAACGGGCTATGCCACGCGGTCGTTTATTTCAGACGAAAGTGCGGCCCCCCGCAACGCCCCTGAATACATCGTGGGCGTCTACCGCTAGACCCAATCTGCCCGTAATGGCGGCATGCTCATCCGCTTTTGAGAGTTGACAGGCCAGAGCCCAAGACCGCTAATGCACGCATCTATTTGATTGCAGGCATTCCGGGGGCTTTGATGATGCGTTTTTTAACTGCCATGGCGGCAACACTCTTCTTTTCGGGTGCCGTGGCGCACGCACAGGACGCCACCCCGAACATCTCCCTCGAACTGAACCGGGCCACCGCCTCATCCGATGGAGGCTGCCAGGTGATATTCTTTGGCAAAAACGGGCTGGATCAGGATTTCGAGGAAGTCACCTGGCGCCTCGCCGTCTTCGGCGCAGACGGAGTATTCCGCAACCTGCTGGCCCTGCCGCTCGGATCGCTCAGCGCGGGGAAACGGCGGGTGGTGCAGTACAACCTGCCCTCGCCCTGCACAGACTTGTCCGAAATCATCGTCAACGATGTGGCCTCTTGCGCGATCGCAGGGGGGGACGCGGACAGCAGCGATGTGTGCCTGACCCAATTGACGGTGACCTCGCGCACCGATATCGCCTTCGGCCTGTGATCCACGCCTTTATCAGGAACAGACATGACCATCTTTGACCTCGCGACGTTCACCGTTTACGGCCTGCTCGGCTTTTTGTCCCTCGTGGCGCTCGGGATCGGGCTTTACAAAGTCGGGCAGTTCGCCCGCATGGGCGTGGGGCGGCGCAATGAGGCGGAAAAGATCCTCGACGATTGGCTGAACGGACGCGCGGACGAGGCGATCACCGCCGCCGGGCAACGGCGTTCCGTCCTGTCACGGATCCTGCAAGCGGTGTTTTCGGGCATTCAGGCGCGGCCCACCGACGTCTCCTATGCCGAGGAACTCAGCCGCCAGACCGCCATCGTTGAACTGGCCACGATGAGCGAACGGATGCGCGCACTTGATATGGTGGTGCAGGCCGCGCCCATGCTCGGGCTGCTTGGCACAGTGGTCGGCATGATCGACGCCTTCTCGGTGCTGGCGGTGACAGAAGGGGCGGTGGACCCGACCACGCTCGCGGGCGGTATCTATGTTGCGCTGACAACCACGGCTGCTGGCCTCGTGATCGCGCTGTTCGCCTTTTTCCTCGCCACCTGGCTCGAAGGGCGGATCGACCGTGAACGCAACATGATCGAGGCACTGATGTCAGCGGCCATCCACGGACGGGTCGATCCGAACGCGGCCAACTAGCAGGGTCCGCGTCGGATGGCCTCCACAAAGACACCGCTGCCGGAACGCCCAAGGCGCTACCGGTTTGTGCTGACACCTCTGGCAGATGCCATGTTTCAGTTGCTGATCTTTTTCATGCTATCGACCAGCCTGACGCCCTATTCACTGATCACGCTCAAGACCGCCTCCGGGCCAGCGCCCGACGCCGAACAGGCCCAAACCGCCGGAACGGACGAAAGCCAGCCGCCGCCTGCCCCCGGGGCGGATACGGACATCACCCTTTGGACCATCAACAACGGCACCGTGCGCACCGCCGGGCAGGATTACGACATCACGCAACTGGGTGATCTGGCAGATGCCATCGGATCACAGACTGCGGCAGGTTCGGTGGTGCTGATTGTGGGCGAAACCGCCCGCGTGCAGGACGTCGCCCAAGCGCTCGAAGCGCTTGAGGGGGCCAACGTGGCAGGTGTGCAAATCACCCGCGAGGGGGCCTGAGATGGCGCGCACACGGCTGCCCCAACGCCGCAAGGGCGCCGTCTTTGACAGCTCTCTGGCGATCATCAACATCGTGCTTTTGCTGATCTTTTTCTTTATCACCACCGGCTCACTGATGAGCTCGCGCACGGTCGAGGTGGCCTTGCCGGAAACCACCCGCCTGCCCCTTGATCTGCTACCTGACCCGCTGTTGATCGTGACCGGGGACATGGCGATGCTGCTGAATGGGGAACCGATCGAAAAAGGCGCATTGTCCGACGCCCTCATCGACAGCCCCACCGTCTACGTTCTGGCCGACCGTGATCTGGGCGCGTCCGCCCTTCTGGGCCTGCTTGACGCCGAAGAGTTGATTGCCGTCGAAGTGCAGCTTGTCACGCTCCACCTCAATACCGAGGACGCGCCGGAATGAGCTTTCTGCCCCATGCCGCCTCCAAAGGCCTGACGTGGTACGGATCGCTCACCGCCTCCGCGCTCACCCATGCGGGTGTCGTGGGCTTTTTCCTGTTTTCGGGGGCTGTGGCCTTTCTTCCCGAACCCGAAATCAACGAACCTGACGCGCCCGAATTTGCCGTCAGTCTCGAAATTCTGGACGCCGATATCGTGGACGAGGCCGAGGTGATCGACGAAAGCACCGTGATCCCACCGGATGCCATCGCGCTTGACCCCGAAGACCTCGCCACCCTGGCCCCGGACGATGATGTTCTGGCCCCTCTGGATGAGGACACGCTTGGCCCGCTTCAGGACGAAGCATTGGCCCCAAGTGACGCACTTGCCCTGCCCGACGATGTGGCAGCGACCGAACCTGAATTGACCGAACCGGACCTGCCTGAACCCGAGGTCATCGCGCCCGAGGTACTGGAGCCGGAAGTGACCGAGCCGGAAGCCGTCGAACCCGAAGTGGTGGAACCTGAGCCCACAGAGCCTGAGATCGCAGATCTGCAACCCGAAGAGACCGGGATTGCAGTCCCCGACGATACGCCTGCGATCCCAGAACCAGAGCCGACACCGACACCCGAGCCGCTGGTCGTGGCCCCCGAAGACCCCTCGCCGCTGGCCATTGATGGTCTCAGCCCCATTGACGACACGGTGCTGAATCCATTGGCCGAAGGTGGCGCAGGCCCCCTGCCCGATGTCGGTCCCGAAGAAGGTGACGCACTCGTTCTTGCACCTGAACCGACGCCCGCGCCGGATGAGCTGGCGCTTCTTGCGCCGGAACCGGCACCTGAACCCGCCCCGCCCGTCGTGACACCTGACGAGGACGCCCCCGCACCTGTCGCCTTGCCCGATCCTGTGGAACCGGAGGTGACAGAACCCGAGGTGGTCGTCCCCGATGAGGGCGAAACCGCCGATACAGAGCCTGAAATCACCGAACCCGATGGTGAGGGTGCAGGCGATGGCACCGCCGAGGCCCCTGTGGCCCCCTCTGCACCCGCCACGCGGCCCCTGCCCAACCCCACTGCATCAGACATCGCAATTGGCCAGTTGCTGCGCCGCATCCGCGCCACGCCGCAACCGCAATGCACACTCGCCCTGCCCCGCCGCGCGGGCGGCGATCCGGGGGCCGGTGTGTCCTTTATCGGGGCCGATCTGGATGTGCTGGATGAACTGGCGGGACGGGTCGTTGATGATCTGGATTTCGAACCCATCCAGACCCGCGAAGAGATCGACCTGCGCCAATGCGCCACCCTCGACGTACTGCGCCAGTCCGACAGCTATCCCGCCAGCCGCATCGGCCTCGCGCTCGACAGCACCAGCCTTGTCAGCGGGGACAGTCTGTCAGGCCGTGTGATCGGTGCCGAGGGGCTGTTTGTGACGCTGCTGCTGGTTGATGACAACGGGGTGGTGCAGGACATGACGCCTTTCGTGCGGCTTGAGGGGAACACTCCGGTGTTCGAGGCCCCCGTGGCGCGCTCCGGCCCCAACCGGGCCACCCGGCAGATCCTTCTGGCTCTGGGCACCCAAGGCGCACCTCTCGCCGTGACCGACCGGATCGGCAACGTGGCACAGGACGTGTTTGCCCCCATCCCCGGCGACGTTTTGCGGGCCATGGTGTTCGGGATCGCAACCTTCGACGTCCGCTAAGCCAAGGCGCCAGGAGCTAACGGGTCAACTCCAGAAACGCGACATCCGCCGCCCCCTGCCCGTCCGTGGCCAACTCGCGGGTCATCAGCGGCAGGATATCCGCCGCCTGCGTCCCGTCACGCATCGCGCCTGCCCGCACCAGCGGGCTGTCCGAAGCGGTCGCCACGATCATGTAAACCCCCGGTGCCGCCGACCCAAGCCGAAAGGCAAAGCGGCGCTCGTCGCCAATGGCATCATCAAACTGACGCATCAGCGAGAAGACCTGCCCGTTCGGGTCCACCAGCGCCAGCCAGTTCTCGCGACCCGTGCTGCCATGCAGCGTGCCCAGCACACCATCGGACCGGGACAAGGTGTTGGCGGCCAGCGACAACTCCACCCCGGCCCCGCGCGTGCCCTGCAAACTACGTGCAAAATCCAACACCGCACATTGCGCCGGAGTCACACCACGCGGCACCACATCCGG
Organism: uncultured Tateyamaria sp.; assembly: GCF_947497045.1. Taxonomy (GTDB): domain Bacteria; phylum Pseudomonadota; class Alphaproteobacteria; order Rhodobacterales; family Rhodobacteraceae; genus Tateyamaria. The sequence continues at coordinate 88,577 of NZ_CANMEU010000012.1, forward strand.
GGTACTGCCAAAGGCGGCCCCGAATGCCTCGCCAATCCCCTGCAACGGGGTCAGATCAGCGGCAAAACCCTCGATCAGACCCGCACTCTCTCCATGGGTGCGGCGCGCAGCATAAGCACACTCCTGCGGCACGGTCTCGGCCAGGAACGTCGCACGGCTGCCCGGAACACGGGTCAACCCGGCTGTCACCGGATCGGTGTCGGCGCTGGCAACCTCTTCACCGCCCGCCACCAGATCACCGCCAAAGTAATAGGCCGCCCCACCGGCACCCGCCAAAGCGAGCAACAGCACGGCAACCATGACACCGCGACCACCCGACTTTTGGGGCGAGGCGGCGGCAGAGGCACTGCGCGAAGCACCCGCCTGCGTCCCAGTCGAACTGGCCGCAAAAGGCACCGCCTGCAAGCCGGGGACCGACCGGTCCTGCGTCGGAACTGCGGGGGGCAACGTGCCACGCGACCGGGTGGTGGGACCCCCATCCAAAGCGCGCAACTCGTCCATCACAGCCGCCATGCCGGGCATCCGTTGGGCCGGATCAGGCTGCAACATCTCGTGCAGGATCGGCTGGAACTCCTCTGGGACCATGCTGATATCCGGCACACCCATGCGCATCTGCACCGCTTCGGCAAAGTTGCCACCCATGTTGTAGGGCTTGCCCATCAACATCGCGATCATCAGCAACCCAAGGGAATAGACGTCACTGGGGCCCTCGGCCTGGCCACCAAACGATCCCAACTGCTCGGGCGAGACATATTTCAACTTGCCCGCAAACTCGTTGCCAATGGTGACATCCTTGACCGTGGACGAGCGGGAAATCCCAAAGTCGATCAAGACGGCCTGACCGATATCACCGTCCTGCAACATCACGTTGTCGGGGGACAAATCGCGGTGGACAACGCCAATATTGTGGGCACGCTCAAGACCATCGGCCAAGCGCATGGTCAGCTTGATGACGTCAGCACGGGCCAGAGGGCCATCATCTTTCAAGACATCCGACAGCTTGGTGCCCTGAATGAAACCCATGACCAAAGCGTGCAGATTCAGGTTCTGATCCGGGGGAACATAGGCGAAATAGCGGACAATCGCGTCGTGATGGAGCTGACGCAGCACGCGGGCCTCACGGCGGAACATGTCAGCGACCTTGGTATCCTCGGCCATCTCGGGCAGGATCACCTTGATGGCAACGGACTCGCCTGTGCCGATCTCGACACCCCGGAACACGCGGCCCATGCCGCCCTGATCCAGCCGTTCCTCGACACGGTACATGTTGTTGATGACCAGACCCGGCTCAAGCGTATTGAGAGGGGTGGGCGCAGCCCCCGGCGGGGGCGGCACAACAGATGCGGTATTGGTGTGGGTGACGGGACCGGCACCCGCGCCCTCATCCCCCGTGGCAGAGACGATTTCGGTGGCCTCGTCATCTGCGTCAAAAGGCTCGGAAGGGGCGGCCGTGCGACCGGGGCCGGGATCGCGCACCACAACGGTGCGATCAGCATCGTCCGCGTCATCGGCTGAAGCCTCCTCTGGCGGGCTTGGCGCATCGGACGCATCCGCATCCTTGGCCGCAGGCTGAGGCCGAAACAGAATCGTCTTGTCGTCATCGTCGCCATCCACCTCGGGGGTGTCGGGGCGCGTTTTCTTGTCGTCGCTCATTGCAGTCCTCGAAACTCGGGATACTCACCGTCCACGGCCAACCCCGGCAAACTCAATCTATGACAGCGCACAATGACAACAGACACGTTGTCCTTTCCGCCACGCGCAAGGGCGGTGCCCACCAAATGCGCGCACATCCCGTCCAGCGGGAAATCTACGCCCTCATACAACACTTCCGCCAATTCTGAATCTTCGAAATATTCCGTCAAACCATCCGAACACAAAAGGAAAAGGTCCCCATCCTCCAGCGTTCCCTCGACCATGTCACATTCAGGCAGTTCCGTCACGCCAATGGCGCGGGTGATCACGTTTTTGCGGGGCCAGCTTTCGGCCTGCTCTGCGGTGATGGATCCGGCATCAAGCAGGGCCTGCACTTCGGTGTGATCACGGGTCACACGGGTCAGTTTCTGGCCGCGCATGCGGTAGACGCGGCTGTCACCGGACCAGATGCAGGCAAAGTGGTCCTGCTGAATGATCAGGGCCGCAACCGTGGCCCCGATGGTGCCCCGGCCCACCTCGACGGCGTGGGCCTGAATGGTGGCATTGGCGCGGGTGAGGCGATCCATGAACCGCGCGCGCAAATCCATCGCGCCTGCGGGCACACCAATGGTTTCCATCTCGGCCACGATGGCCTGACTGGCAAAATCGCCTGCGGTATGACCGCCCATCCCGTCAGCCACCAGCCACAACCCCGACATGGGTTGGACAAGCAGGCTGTCCTCGTTCAGCTTGCGCACCCGGCCGACATCCGTTCGGGCACTGGTCTCGAACGACATCAGGCCCTCGGCAGGTGTCACCGTATCATCGTTCATCTGCGTCCACCCTCCTCAGCGTGGCCATCGTCGTCCTGTGCGGGCATGGTGTCGGTGTCGACCTCAGCCATCAGCCAGCGCAAGGCGCGTGCGTTCGGCAACCCGTTTGTCCCCATCCAGCCGGCATCGCGGCCCGCCCCTGCCGGATACCACCAATGGCTCCGACCCAGTTGGGCACGGGCTGCGTCCGTGGCGCGTGCATCCCGCATCAGCCGGGGCAAATCCCCATCTGCCCGCTGTCCCCATATCATCCCAGTAGGGCGCATTTGTGGCACTGTGCCATTGATCGGGGGGACGGCGATACCCTCAATCAACCCCTGCACCCCGCCTTGAGTGAAAGTGGTTGCATCTAGGTCGCGCAATGCGCCCTCAAGAGCCACATAAAACCCCTCGTCATGGTCAGGGTGGACGGGCGGAACCGTGTCATAGCCCGCAACACCGACGATCAGCGGATAGCGCCGCCCGACCCTGTCCCACGATGGCACCCAGATGCCCATCAGCGGCACCCCGATCACATCCGCACCGATCCACACCCGCAAGGGCGGTGCGTTGTCCCATGCGCTCTCCCATCCTTCACCCAGCTCTTTACGCAAGGCTGTCAGGCAGGGTTGCACCCAGGCCTCCAGCTGCGTCAGGGCGGCAGGGTCCAGCCCCGCTGTCAGGAAATCGCCAAAACCCGGATGTTTGCCATAGATCACCGTGGTCATGGGCCTATTCCAGCGTGTCCAGGCAGGTGAAATCGGACCATATAGGCCCAACAAACGGTGGGGGGGCCGCTCCCTCCGCTGCGCCCAGCATCATACGAAACGCATGAGGGCCCACGGTGTGGGTGGCTTCGGCCCCTGCCCCGTTGGTCTGCACGTCGCTACCCACGCGCAGCGCCTCGACGATGGCCCAGGCACCGCCTTTCAACTCAAGCTCTGCGGCATTGGCCTCACCCGCGTTGACACTCCAGCGCATCCCCCGCACATCGGACGGCCATTGCACCGCAATCCCCGGCCCACCCGACACCAGCCGCTGCGCGCCATTGCCCAGATCAACATCGATTGACACGACGTCGGCACTCACCCCGCCAATGCGTAGGCTCAAGGTCATGTCCGGCACCGCGGAACTATCGGGAAACACCGCGCCCCGCATCCGTGCCATCGCGTCAAAGTCGCGGCGGGCCATGTCCGACATCGGCAGGGCGATATCCCCCTGCCCCGCATAGGTCGCCCAATAACGATCCACATGCCCGCCATACCCAAAGAACGCCGCGAAATCGACAACGGGCAACGGCTTCTCAATCGGGCCGCCAAAGGGATAGAACGGCGCAATCCGCGCACGACACACCCCTGTCACATCCGCGCGCAACGCCGCCTGCGCTGCCCCCAACCCCACATCAGCCACCATGCGCTGTATGGGCGCGGGCATAGCCGCCGCACGCGCCGTCACAACGGGCCAGCGGGCCGGATCAGACGCCAACCCCGTCACATCACGCACAACAAGGTCCACGGGGGTCGCCCCACCCTGCTCCCGCACCGCCGCAAACCACGGGGCAAACGGACGCTGCACCGCCTCCGCGCGCCGACGCAACTCACCAACAGCGACACCACCCCACAAATCTCTTATATTTTTCAACGCACTAGAGTCTCCACCCGTCATAGGATCAGGATCCAAAACCGCACTCAACCGGGTCTGCACAGCCACCACACGGGCCAGCGACGGGGCGACGGACATGGCACTCGCGCCATCAATCCGGGACAGCATCTCGGACCACACCGCCTCAAATCGCGCCGCATAAAGGGCATGCACATCCGCCACCAGCGCACCCCGCTGCGTGGCAGAGGCAGGACCACGGGCCAACACCCACGCATCCGCCTCGACATAGGCTGGCGCCGCCACCAAGGCCTGCTGAAACGCGCTCCAATACCCTTCAAAGGTGAACAGACCCGGCACAACCAAGGTCGCCGGATCACGACCATCCACCAGCCGCAAGCCGGACGGATCCGGCAACGCCTTGCCCAGGGACCAGGCCGACAACACACCCGCCTCCGCCTCAATCGCGGACATCACCTGCACAGCCAGGGGCAGACCGGACAACTCCAACCGGGCGCGGTCCACCAACGCCTTGTTGGGCTTGATGGGCGGGGACACACGATCATCCAACGCCAGCATCGCAGACAAATGGGCATTGATCGCACGGTACTCGGTATCCGACCCCGACACCGCATATTCACGGCTCCACGCCTCGGCAAAGAAACTCTGGATCGCCAGATCATCATCCCGGCCATCCTGTTCCTTGGCGAGCAGGATATAGACCTTGAGCGCGCGATAAGCCGCCGCATGATCCGCATCGATCAAGGCCTGGCCCAAACGACGCTCGGCCAGCAGCATCATGCGCGGACGCAACAGGCGCTCAAGACTGTCGGAATAGGCGTCGACCGCCGCACCGCGCAAGGTGGCACGACGCGACAAACCCAACTGTTCAAGCTGGCTTTGCGGGCGCGGATCGGCGTACCCCGCCGGGATGACACGAACGGCGGCCAAAGCAGGCAAAAGCGGACGGGTGGCGGCATTCTCGACATAGCGAGCCGTCAATAACGGGGCCGCGCGGGTGGCATAGGCACTGGCCTGCGCATCAGCCTCGCGCACCAGCGACGCGTTCTTCCAGAAACTGTAGCCAAAGGCCGCCATCGCCGCCAGGCTGGCCGTGACAATCACGGTCTTGGCAAAGCCGCGAAACAGGGCCCGTCGCAGCATCCGGGCGCGGTCATAACCCACCCAATCCCGCTCGGCAAAAATCACTTTCTTGAGCAGATCATGCAGGAAATAGCTGCGACCCCGCCCCGACATGAACGAGGGCTGCAAGCCCCCTGCCCCGGCACGTGCACCAAGGACCTGATCAATCGGCGTGCCTTCCTGCGTGCCGGACGTGAAATAGAACCCGCGCAGGATCGCCTTGTTGGCGCTCGCATCCTCGAACACGCCCTGCAAAAAATCGGTCACCCTGGTCTCTAACAGCGCCATTTGAGCCGGAAACCCGAAGATGGCGATGCGGGTCGCACTGTCCAATTCCTCTGCCATGCGGTCGGTCACCTCATCCGACAAACGGCGCACGAGGCGGGCATATTCGGCAGACGCCGTGCGCCATGTCTCATGCGCACGGTCGCGGGTCTGAAACGTGACACCCCAAACACCCCGCCGGCGCAACTCGTCAAAGGCACCAAAATACTGGCGGAACCCGGCAATCATGTCCGCCTTGGTGAACATCACATAGACCGGGACATGAGTGCGCAGGGTGCTGTGAACCTCTGCAAGACGCGCCCGAACCGTGTCAGCATGACCGCGCAGGGTTGCTTCGTCGGCTGTCAACAAATCCGCGCAGGACAGGGCCAGAATGACGCCATTGATGGGCTGATCCGGACGCGCGGTTTTCAACTGCTCCAGAAAGGCGGCCCAACTGGCGCGATCAGCGGTCGCATCACTGTCCTGCGTCGTATAGCGGCCCGCCGTATCCACAAGTACCGCGTCGCGCGCAAACCAGAAATCGCAGTTGCGCGTGCCGCCAAAACCGGCCACAGCCCCCGGATCCGTGTCCGGAAAATCAAGGCCAGAATGGACCAGCGCCGTGGTCTTGCCCGCCCCCGGCGGACCAATCAGAACATACCACGGCAAATCATAAAGCGCGGTCGCCCCACCCGCCTCTTTCAGCTTGGCAACGGCGCCCTGCATGCGTTCCGCAAGGATCGCGCCATCGCCCGCCTTGGCATCCATCAGACTGCGCTCAAGGGCTTGGGCCGATTTGCGCCGTGCCCGATGGCGCAACAAGGCGACCAGCAACAGGCTCAGCAAAATAGCCCCGATCAGGGCCGCGCGCACCTCGGACAAGGCCAGCACATCATTGCCAAGTAGGGGCAGCCCCACCCAGATCGACGCACTCAACGCGACCGCACCAACCAGATAGGTCAGAACAGCAAAAACCGCGCGCACCACTCTCACAACCGCTGTTCCTTGAGCAACAGGATATCCACGCGCCGATTGCGGGCCCGCGCTGCGGGCGTGTTGGTGCGATCCAGCGGTTTGGCCGCACCCGCACCCACCACTGACAATCGCTCGGGATCAGACAGATATCGGGCCAGCACATCGCGCACCGTTGCCGCGCGCGCCTCTGACAATTCCTCGTTGGTCTTGTAGCGCCCGCGCCCGCTCAGCGGAATGTTGTCGCTGTGCCCTTCCACGATGATGCCACCACGTTCCTCTTCCAGAACCTCTGCGATGCGCACAATGATCGGGTTTTCGCTCGTCAGGTTCGCCGCACCCGCCCCGAATTGCAGCGCGGGACCAAGGCGAATGGCCACAAAATCCCCCTCTTCGGTGACTGTGGTCAGGCCCGCATCAATCTCCACCTGCAACCGCGCGCGCACCCGATCCACCTGACCGGTTGGCGGCGCTTCATACAAAACGATCCCATTATCCGGTTCAGGGGTGGCGTCCGTAACGACCTCGGGCTCGGCGGTCGGTGTGGGGGCAATCTCTGGCACCGCGATACGCTCAATCGCAATCGGGTCATTCGGGTCATGCAGACCAAGGATCGTGGCTTGGGCCGCCTGCGCCTCCTGGGTCAGGGTCCATGCCAGTGCGACATACAGCGACACCACCATGCCAGCCCCAACGCCCGCGATAATCCACAGCGGCATACGGGCATGGCGGCGGCGCCCAGACAAGACCACGGGCGCGACCGTGGACGACAGCGCCGGGCGCGGGCGGGGCAGGGTGCTGCGCACCCGCTGATACACGTCCTTCCTCAGGTTGACCAAAGCCACCATACCGTCGGGTGCCTTGCGATATTGCCCCTCAAATCCGAGGGCCAGGCAGGCCAGCATCAGCTCCAGAACCGGGCCGTGCCGCCCCGGATTGGCCGACAGTCGGTGCAATCTCGTGAAAAAGCCGACGCCGGGATTTGGATCGTCAAAGAATTTTACCGTCAGGCTGTTCTGCCGCCAAAAGCCCGGCTCGGTGCCCGGCAGGTTCTGGGCAATGTCATCACACGTTGCAGCAAGCGCATAGCGGGCATCCGCAATGTCCTGCACACGGACGTTCATGGCCCGCGCATCCTGATCAAAGCGGACCAGCCGCCGCCTCAGATGGGCGTGCAGGGGTTCTGACTGCATCTCCACCAGACCCGTCCGCAGCAGGCCCAGCAATTCCATCAAATCCGCCGCTGCCGCCATGATGGTGTTTGACGCAAGGCCCGTGCGGCGCGTCTTGAGCTGCAGCATCTCGGCCAGCGGCACTTGGCCCGCCTGAGAAGCACCAGGATCAACGGGACGCCGCGCCAGAATCGTGCGCTCATCATCGTTTTGTGTATCAGACGTTAATCGAGCGCGCGGTCGTAGGGCAGGGGGCGTTGGCAGCGCCTGACCAAAGACAGTGCGATCATCATCATCGTCAGACATGCGACCCGCCCCGCACCATCTGCCGCGCCACCCTGAAATTGGGTGAGATATGCGGACCCATGATCATCTGTCTTTGCTCTCTTTTGTGGCTTTTACATCCCGTCCCGGCCGTTTTGCGACCGGTGCGACAGCCATCTGCTGCTCATTGCGCGCACTGTGCGGCTTCGGTTTCGCTGCGTCAAGTTTTGCCCCACCTTACGGCTGTTGACAGCTGTCAACTTCAGCCCACCGCGTTACCCCGCACCCCAAGTTGACAGCTGTCAATTTTCCGCGCTCTTGACGGTCGCAGGACGCTGGATCAGCGCCATAATCAGCCGCGCGATCGAAAAACGTCCCTCGGCCGCTTCGCGCGTCAAGGATCGGATATAGCCACCGGGCGATCGAATGTCGTCAATGCGCTCAACGAGGCAGCATACCGTGATGCCAGCAATGTCGGGACCCATCGTGTCCACGGCGTCTTGCCAGGCGGATGGGCTAATCCCGATCATCCCGCGTAGGAACGCGCCTAGCCGGGCCAGATCACTGAATCTCGTGATGGGTTCTTGAGTGTAGGCCAATGATTCGGGCAGGGCGCGCAGAATGAGGGGGAGCGGTATGTTCAAATTCCCGACTTCGGTATCACCACTTGATCCAGACGGCTCCGGATGAGAGGTTCTATCGACCTCCGCGGCCATGCTCTTTTCTGAGCAATGTTCAAAAGCAGAAGAATCTGTATTTGAATTCTGATATTGCCGCTCGGATTGATTGTCTTTGCCGCTCGTATTTTCTGCTTTGTTAAGCCATATTAGAGTCTGTTGCAGGAGTTTGGAGGCCCGATCACCCGCAGCGTCAAGCTCTTCCACAGCAAGACGACGGCGCAGGAGGCGGGACAGGTCGAGCAGGTCGAGCAAAATCGCGTCCCATGGACCAGGGTAACCTTGCTCAGCTCCGTAGGCCGCCAGTTTCTGGGCATCTCGCTTGTTCAGGGACGCTTTCTCGCGGAGGGCCTTCAGACGGGCCGTGGCGGCACGGGCAGCTTGGGCGGCCTGCGCGATCTCGGCACTGCGCACCAGAAGCGGGCGCAAATCAAAACCGAAAGCACGCAGCAGCGTCCCATCATGGTCACGTGCGGCGTAGCGTTTGCCGTTGGGGCTGTCGTGCCTCAGGATCAGACCGGCATCCACCAGACGGGCCAGATGACGGCGCAGCGTGCTTTCGGCCATGCCGTGACACCGTTCGCCCAAGGCGCGGTTGGAGGGAAACACGACGGTGTCGGCGTTTCCGCCGAGCATTTGTTCGGGATGAAAGCTGAGCAGCCCTTCGAGCACACCAAGTTCGCGGTCTGTCACACCAAATGCGGCGCGGGCCACGCAAAGTTCCCGCAGGATCTGCCATTTGTCGATATGGGGCAGGGCAGGGGTATCGGCCATCCGTGCGGCGGCCTGCAAGAGGCCAGCCGTTACGGGCCGCTGCCCAAAGGGCGTCGTTGAAAGTCGTTCCATCGTTGTTCACAAGACAAAAAAATCCCGTTCACCCGCCAGGTGTTGTTGACAGCCGACTCGTGTGGGGGTTAGATTCGGGGTGCTAGAACCAAATCGAAGCCTCTCGGGTCGTTATATGATCTGGGGGGCTTTGTTCGTTTTAGTGCCTGTCTGTGCCTCCTGTTGTTTTGCTTTTCTGCTCGGGGTTATTCATCAGAGGATGTGCCGCGGGCGGCCCAGCTCTGGTGAATTTGGTCAAGGTTATCGGTCAGCCAATCCTCAAAGCCGCCGCTGCCCTCACGGGGGAATGTGAGGGTAACCTTATCGTCCTTGGACAGCACTGTGGCGATCACGGTGCCAGTGGTGGAACTTGTGACGGAGGCGCGGGTGCCGGGACCTGATTTCGCCTTGTTAGAGACTGGTATCGGGGCACCCCCGGTGCCAGTGACGGCGCGATATGCTTCTTTCAGCGTCGCCTCGAAGCGATCATTGCTGTCAGTGTCCCCCCCTTGCACATGCACCACATCTGCAAGCGTGGCTGTGTCCAGATCCTGCGCTTCGATCAGGGTGGCCAATTGCCCCCACCGATCCCGCCCCACCGCAGGGGCAGCACCGATCAGATGGATCAGGTCCGCACCGATGCGATCCACAATCGCAAGCATGCGTGACACCACGGTCTTGTCGATGCTGAGCGCGTCACACATCGCCTTGCGATCATAGTCTGCATCGCGCATTTGAGCCGCAAAGTTCGCCTTTTCAATAAAGCTGAGACCCCGCCGCGCGGTGTTTTCCTGACCCTGTGCCATGACAAGGGCCGTGTCATCCAATTCGCGCACCAGCGCCTTGACTGTTTGCCCCAGATCGCGCATCGCCAGCACCCGGCGGCGCCCATAGACGATCTGAAACCGCCCCTCGACCTCGGGGTGGGGGCGCACGAGCACCGGCACCTGTTGTCCGTATTCGCGGATCGAGGCGAGCAACGCGCTGTCTTCGGCATCGTCGCTTTCGAGCCTGTCCTGAAGGCCGCCTGCGTCAATGGCATGTGGGTCTAAATCAAGCAAAGAGCGGGCTTTGAGTGCCTCAATCGACTGGCTGACCGCGCCAATGGCCCCTTTGAGGGGCCGCTGTCCGGGTTTGGATTTGGCGGTGTCCGGGGCAGGGGGATCGCCCCCTTCCATCAGCCCCTGAAGCAGGTTTTTACGTGCCATGCCGCCCCCATGCCGTTTGAATGAGTCCTTCGATTTCGCCATTGACCGCGTTGATGGATTCCATCGCCCGGTCGTAGGTCGCACGGGTGAATTGTCCCTTTTCGACCTCGTATAGAGTCTGTTTTGTGATCCCGGCATCCGAGATCGCGGTGGATTTCAGCACGGTGTGATTGAGCACATGATCGCCAAACATCGACCGCATGAAACTGACCATCTGGTTTTGCGGCCCATCGCCGGGTTCATAGCGCGTCACCACGTAGCGCAGCCAATCATAGCTCATGTCGCCCCCCGCATCCGCCACCACCCCAAGCAGGTTCGAGGTCATCAACAGGAATTGGCACATCGACATCACATCAAGCATTTGCGGATGGACCGTGACCAGCACCGCCGTGGCCGCTGAAAGCGCGGACATCGTGAGGAACCCAAGCTGCGGCGGGCAGTCGATGATAACCACGTCATAGTCCTGTTGCACTTCGCCCAAAGCAGTCCCTACACGGGTGAAAAACATCGCTCCGTCCCGTTGCGCGAGCGCGCGGGGTGTTTCGTGTTCGAACTCCATCAGGTCCAGATTGCCCGGCACGATGTCGAGATTGGTGAAGTAGGTCTTGCGGATCAGATCGCGCAGCGGCACCGGATCGTCATAGCGGATCGCGTCATAGATCGTGCCCCCGTCCAGCAGGTCGAATTCTGGCTGGAACCCGTGCAGCGCCGAAAAGGACGCTTGCGGGTCAAGGTCGATCGCCAGCACCCGGTATCCATCGAGCGCGAGTTTCTGGCTGAGATGTGCAGCCGTTGTCGTCTTGCCCGAACCGCCCTTGAAGTTGATCACGGTGATCACTTGCAGCCCGTCATCGCCGCGCCGTCCCGGCAGGTAGGTGCCGGGCGATTTCGCGCCCTGTTCCAGCATGTGCCGCAGCGATTGAATGTCGTCAGGGGTGTAGTGGCGCCGCCCTCCGGCCCGGATTTCCGGTTCGGGTCCGCGCCCATCGAGGTGAAGTTTGCGCAGATACGCGTCCTTGACCCCGAGCAGGTCCGCCACCTCACCCGAGGTGAACGTGCGCAAGGTCCGCTGTGCGTCGGGCGGAAACAATTGTTCCCGGTGCGCCTGAAGCCGCTCGGAGAGTTTGGCGGCATGTGCCCCCACCAGAGTATCAATTCGCGCCGAGAGATCTTGCATCTCGCGTCCTGCCTGTTCTTTTGGTACGACCGTGGTCGTACCCTGCCTGCTGCGGGTTTGCCCCGCATTTGGTACCTTTGTCGCCCCCTCTGGCCTCTTGTTTTCGGTGTATCGCACCGATTGGCCAGCGTGAGTTACGCTAAAAGGCGTTTTATTCTGTTCTTGGCGTAAATGTTTTACGTGCTTTGGTGATTCCTGCAAGCCCTTTCTATATTTCGCTGTTGCGTGGGATACACCCACTAGCCCTGCGTTTCCCGCCCCGCATACGGATGCGCCCGTGCCCAAAGGCCACAGCTGTCGTGTTTTCGCGCGGACCGTGGCGGCAAAGATTTGCTCAACGTCGCGTGACGTGCTTGACTATGTCGAATTGATTTATTTCCCGGGGCTTATCTCCATGAACGTCTCTCAAGGTCATTTTCGACTGCGTTGCGTGCGCGCGCTGTTGCTGAGCACGGTGGTGTTCGTGGCACCGGCGGCCTTTGCGCAGACGGTGACTTGGGATGGGGATACCGACTCGGACTGGAATACGGGCACCAACTGGGATGGCGATCTGGTTCCGGCACCGGGCGAGGATGTCCTGATCAATGTTGCGCCGCCAGCCGTGGTGGATGTGACCGTGCCGACCGTAAACAATGTGGACGTCAACACCGCTGGTGTGCTGAACGTCGTGACCGGCGGCACGTTGACTGCGACCGGCACCGTCACCATCGGTGCGGGCGGTTCGCTGAGCGTGAGCGGTGGTGGACAGATCAGCGGCACGGCAGTGAACTCGGGCGGCACCGTGACCCTCGCGCAGTCCACGCTGTCAGCCTATTCCCAGAGCGGGGCGGGTGGCTCGACCAGCGTGACTGGCGCTGCTGCGATCAACAGTGATGTCACTTTATCGGCGGGCACGTTCTCGAACACGGGCGTGTTGACCATCACCGGCACGAACAGCACGCTGGACGTGACGAGCGGTGTCACCAACATGACCTCAAGCGGGACCATCACCGCGAATGTGACGACCGCCGCGACCGCATCGGATCTGAGCGGGACGGTCACGGGCACGCTGGATGTGACTGGCGGGCAAGCCAATGCCACCGCGGACCTGTCCACCACCGACCAGATCAGCGTCACCGGCGGAGAGTTCCAGATCGACAGCGGGGTGACCGTCACGGCCGACACGGGCGGCAACACGAGTGATGATTTCGATGTGGGCGCATCGGGCATACTAGACATCGACGGCACAGCCATCGGCAACGTCAATTCGGTTGGCACGGTCCAGTTGGGCGGGGCCATCACCGGCACGCTGACATCGGGAGGCAGCGGGTCGGTTGTGGTCAACAATACCGCGAGCGTCTCTGGCCTGATCCAGATCGACGATGGCACGCTGACCGTCAACACAGGCCAGACCCTGACCGCGACAAGCGACGTCAATATCGCCTCTGCAGGCCAGTTGACCGTGAATGCCACAGGCACGATCACCGGGAATGTCACCAATGCGAGTGCCGTGGCCAATGCCAGCTCGAACGCGGGTACGATCAGCGGCACGCTGACCAACACTGGCGGGCAGTTCACCAACACCGGCACCGTCAACGCGCTGGATGTGGATGGCGGCACCGTCATCAATTCAGGCGCGGGCGTCGTCACCAACGCGACCACAATCGACAACGGCACCGTGCAGATCGACGGAACCGGGGCAGGGGGCTTTAGCGTCGGTTCGACCGTGACGGTCAATGGCGGCGGCACGCTGGACGTCAACGCAGGCACCATCGGCGCGGTGACAAACACCGCAGGTACCGTGACCCTGGGCGGCGGCACGCTCGCCAGCCTGACCCAGAACGGCACGGGCGTCAGCACGACGGTCGATGGCAGTACAACGGTGAGCGGTGCCACCGATATCGATGTGGGCACGCTGACCATCAACAGCGGCCAGACCCTCACGGCGACCGGAGGCATCGATATCGCCGCCGCCGCCGCCATGACCGCGACCGGCAACATCACCGGCAATGTGGTCAACAACAGCACCGCGCTGTCCTCAAGCGCGGGCACACTGAACGGGACGCTGAACAACACCGGGATGTTCTCAAACACAGGCACGGCGGGGGCCACGACAAACTCGGGCACGCTGACCAATACCGGCACGCTGGCCTCGCTGACCAATTCAGCCGGAGAGACCACGAACACTGGTACGATCACCGGGGCGGTCTCCGTTACGGGCGGCACGTTTGATCAGAACGGGGGCACCACCGGAGCCATTACCAACTCGAACGGCGCAGTCGAATTGGGCGGCGGCACAGTGGCCAGCCTGACCCAGAACACAAACGCCTCGACGACCACGATCGTGGATGCGAACACCACAGTGTCAGGCGCGACCGACATCGACGAAGGCACGCTGACCATCAACAGCGGCCAGACCCTCACGGCGACCGGAGGCATCGATATCGCCTCTGCAGGCCAGTTGACCGTGAATGCCACAGGCACGATCACCGGGAATGTCACCAATGCGAGTGCCGTGGCCAATGCCAGCTCGAACGCGGGTACGATCAGCGGTACGCTGACCAACACTGGCGGGCAGTTCACCAACACCGGCACCGTCAACGCGCTGGATGTGGATGGCGGCACCGTCATCAACTCAGGCGCGGGCGTCGTCACCAACGCGACCACAATCGACAACGGCACCGTGCAGATCGACGGCACCGGGGCAGGGGGCTTTAGCGTCGGTTCGACCGTGACGGTCAATGGCGGCGGCACACTGGACGTCAACGCAGGCACCGTCGGCGCGGTGACAAACACCGCAGGTACCGTGACCCTGGGCGGCGGCACGCTCGCCAGCCTGACCCAGAACGGCACGGGCGTCAGCACGACGGTCGATGGCAGTACAACGGTGAGCGGTGCCACCGATATCGATGTGGGCACGCTGACCATCAACAGCGGCCAGACCCTCACGGCGACCGGAGGCATCGATATCGCCGCCGCCGCCGCCATGACCGCGACCGGCAACATCACCGGCAATGTGGTCAACAACAGCACCGCGCTGTCCTCAAGCGCGGGCACACTGAACGGGACGCTGAACAACACCGGGATGTTCTCAAACACAGGCACGGCGGGGGCCACGACAAACTCGGGCACGCT
>NZ_CANMEU010000013.1 GCF_947497045.1 uncultured Tateyamaria sp.
CCAAGGGTTACGATGAGCGAAAGACACTCCCTTAGCAAAACAATGCTGTCTGTCTCAAAGGCCGTGACGGGTTACAGACCGTATCGCCGCACCCAACCCGCTGAATTTGGTGGTGGATAGCGAACGGATTGCAGTGATTGGATTTTCCGCAGGCGGTGCGACTGCACTTGCCCTTGGCGGACTACGACCTTCGATGGGCGAAGCGGTAAACCATTGTGAGGCCTATAGCGATCCCTTTTGCCGCTTTGTTGACCCCAAGGATCGACGCTTCGAGGACACCAAGCTAATGTCTGGACTGGGCGATAGCCGCATCCGTAGCATAGTCGCTTTGGCTCCAGTAACGGCCTATTTCAGTGATGCTGAATTGGCCACGCTTACGGTTCCAATCTTCGTGTTTGCACCAGCGCAAGATGCCGAGCTATCGCCTACCGCCAATTCAGAGAGGCTGCGCGATAATATTCAGACTGGGCTGACATTCTATGAGGAGCCAGAGGCAGGACATTTTTCCGTCTTGCCTGTCTTCCCAGAAGCCACATGGGGCGAGGTCCCGATAGTGCTGCGAGCAGATATTGAAGGCTTCGACCGTTCCGCGTTTCATCAGCGGCTTTTTTACCGAGTGGTTGGCTTCTTGGACGAATCTTTAAGCCACTAACAATGGCCAAATTCGCGGCGGTTGGAATGTAACTACTACAAGGCCAAATCGAACCTCCGCTGCTTGGATAAACCCTTCCAAAAAGGACCGTTTTTGGCATGGGAGTTCTGTCAGGGGGTTTTTGTCCGGTATGCGGGGCAAGCCGAGCTTCCGCTGTGGTTGCGCCAAGATCTGGTCTTTGGAGATCATCAAGGCTGTCTGACTAGGGCCAGAGGCGTGTGGCTACCCAGCTTTCTCCGTCTTCGGTTCTGTACCGCAGCCGCTTGTGATTGCGGTCAGTGGCACCCTGCCAGAATTCGACAACAGACGGAGCTACGGCATAAACTTGCCACCCCTTTTCGACATGATCTGGATTGTTTTCCAAGAATACCTCTGCTTCGCCCAACTTTCGATTTAGGTCCTCAGGGTCTTCCAGTATGTCGCTTTGTAGCGATGCAATAGCGGCCGTTCGCGAGCCGATTGGGCGATCTAAAAAATCAGATGCACATTCCTCAGGAGTAAGCACAACTGCTGGACCGCGTAGGCGGACCTGCTTACCCAAGTCAGGCCAGTAAAATGTCAGAGATACTTCAGGGTTAGCGTCGATTTGCTTGCCCTTCGGGCTATTGGCCTTGATTGCAAAATGCCAACCGCGTTCATCAACGTTTTTCAGAATTAAAACGCGCGCGTCAGGACAGCCGTTGTCGTCAACAGTTGACAAGGTCATCGCATGAGGCTCGCGTACTCCTGCTTCAAGAGCATTCATCAGCCAAAGCCGAAATGCTTCATGTGGGCATGTCGGCAGCGTCGTCAAATCCTCGTCAGGCAAGGGTCCTTTCAATGAAGGAATTTTGCGGAGAATTTCTTTCATAGGCTGTTCATTATTCATCAAAGTATCTCTTGGATTATCCTTACATTGACCAAGGGTGGTCAATTTACGTTAAGCTTGAAAGTTATGGCTTTGACACGCGTAACAGTATCGCGCCCGAGATTGTCAAAAATGTCGAGAGTACTTTGGCCAGATTGAGGCGCTCCTTTAGGAAGAAAACACCGATAAACAAAGCAAAAACAATCGACGTTTCTCGAAGCGCGGTAACGAGTGCAATTGGCGCTTGAGTGAATGCCCAGATGACTAGCCCATAGGCCATGAATGACGCTGTGCCGCCTGCAAGTCCGAACCATATCGTAGAGCGATCTGCCTTCAGTACCTTGAAAGTACGAGGTCTAAAAAACGCCGTCCAAGCTGACATACCCACGGCATTGCCAATGGCTGCCCACGTCCAAAACCCAACAGCTGTCGTCGCAATTCTTGCGCCGATCCCATCAACGAGGGAGTACGCAGCAATGAATGCACCGGTAACGAGCGCCATGACAACGGCCCGTGGGTTTCTCGATCCATCCGCGCCTCGGACAAGGGCAAGTGACGCGAGACCAAGCGCAATAAAGAGTACGCCAGTGAGTTCCGTCGTTGTGAAGGACACTCCCAAAACCCCAATTGAGACAGCAGTAACAATCAACGGAGCCGATCCTCGTGCGATAGGATAAACGAGCGTCAGATCGCCGATCCGGTACCCGGCAATGAGGGACAGCTGATAGCCCAAATGCAGAATGACACCTCCAATGATCCACGGCACTGCCGTCATATCAATCGTAGGACTGAACGGGAGGATCAACATGGCGATTGGTAGGTGACCGAGGACCACAGCAAGCATCGTTGCGTGTTTGTCCGTGCTACCTTTCACGAGAGAATTCCAAGTCGCGTGCAGACCAGCCGCCAGCAATACTGCCAAGAAAACTGAACTGCTCATTTCGTGCTCCATACCCCCAAAGTTGCTCATAAATATCTATTCTGTGTCAGTAATAACATTTCTACCAAAAGCCAATTGAGATAGCGAAAGCGGACGTCCATGCAGCATCATGCACTTTGGGCTGATTTCGTTGAAAAACTCTTCCTTGATTGGTGCATGAACTGCTGATTCTATTCTCTCAACGAGCGGGAGAATTAGCCATGATGGGACCGAAGCAGGAAGCGCAGGCGAGGCTATTCTATGAGTTTTCGCTGGAAGGCTATGTGCCCCAAGATCACTTATTGCGTTCGATTGATCGGTTCGTTGACCTGAGCAGCATCCGCGAACTTCTGTCAGATTTCTACAGTAACACGGGCCGCCCCTCGGTCGATCCTGAACTTCTGATCCGGATGCTGCTGGTTGGGTATTGCTTCGGCATCCGTTCGGAACGACGGCTCTGCGAAGAGGTCTATCTGAACCTCGCGTATCGATGGTTTTGCCGCCTTGATTTGACGGACCGTATCCCGGATCACTCGACCTTTTCCAAGAACCGGCACGGTCGGTTCCGCGAAAGCGATCTGCTGCGCCATGTATTTGAGACGACGGTCGCGCGCTGCATGGAAGAGGGTCTGGTTGGTGGCCAGGGCTTCGCAGTCGACGCCAGTTTAATCAGCGCCGATGTCCAGAAACAGAACTCGAGCAATCCCGAAGACTGGGCGGCCCGCGAGATTGATCCGAATGATGCCCCCCGCGCAGTGCGAGAGTATCTCGACACGCTGGAGGACGAAGCTTTCGGTGCGGCGACCACGGCAAAGCCCAAGTTTACCGCACATGCTGATCCCGCCAGCCAGTGGACGGCGGCACGTAAAGGTCCAGCTTTCTTTGCGTATTCCACCAATTATCTGATCGATACGGATCACAGCATCATCGTGGATGTGGACGCCAGCCGGCCCAACAAGACCGCCGAAGTAGGGGCCATGCGCAAGATGATCGACCGCACCGAAGACCGTTTTGGGCTGAAGCCCGATTGGATCGCTGCCGACACCGCATATGGATCAGAAGACAATCTGGTCTGGCTTGCATTGAAGCGCCAAATCCTTCCCTTCATCCCGTCTTCGACAAGGGTGAGCGCACAGATGGAACGTTCTCACGATCCGACTTCAAGTGGGACGATGAGAACGATCACTATATCTGTCCAGGCGGCAAAGAAATGCGGCACACTTGGCGCACCTATTCCGACCCCGCCCGGAATGCACCAAGCTGGAAAGCGCGCAAGTATCGGGCGCTGAAGTCCGATTGCACAGGGTGCGCGTTGAAAGAAAAGTGCTGCCCCAACTCCGAGGCCCGCGCGGTCCATCGCGAGAAATATGAAATCGTCAGGGACTTCGCCCGTCAATGCACGGCATCAGACTTCAATCCGACCGCGCAGAAGCGGCGAAAGAAAGTTGAGATGCTTTTTGCCCACCTCAAACGCATCCTCGGGTTGGGACGGCTCCGATTACGAGGCCCCTGCGGTGTCCAAGATGAATTTACCCTCGCAGCCGCAGCCCAAAACCTCCGAAAGCTAGCCAAACTCAAGCCAATGGTGCCTGTCGAAGGGTAGAAAGGCGGCGTAGCCACAGATTGCTCCAAAAAATCAAATCAATAAACCCAGACGTACCGCCAAAAACAACGAGTTTTTCAACGGAATCGGCTCACTCCGGACCTTCTCCGCAGCGCAGGATGTGCCAAAACTCAACCGTTTCTGTCACCGGCGGAAAGGACCGTTTGTTGAACGGTTCACGAAAGCAGCCTTTGGCGCAGCCGCGGCCAGAGTCGGCTTCGCGTTAAGCTGCCATTTGGCCGCCTGTTAATTGTTCCAAGTCCTTAACCTGATATGACTTTGCGTATCAGCAACATCTGGCATAGCGCGGACCTGATCCAGCACGGCGTCTAGTCGTGCGAGCGAGGCGCATCGCAGTTCGATGACCAGATCAAACGTCCCGCTTAAGGTTGAGACTTGGGAGACTTCTTCGAGGCGATGAAGAGAAGCTTTGACGACTGTGTCATCATCGGCTTTCAGGTGTATCAATGCGAACGCGCTGATTTGATTGTCTTTCTCACCGCTTCCGACCTCGATCGTGAATTTCTCGATCACGCGCAGGCGCGTCAATTTATCAATGCGGTTTTGGATCGTGCCGCGTGAAACAGACAAGGCCCGCGCCAAATCTGCCGCCGAAGCGCGCGCGTCGCGTGTGAGGAGGAGGAGCAATCTTTTGTCTATGTCATCCATAAGGGCCATCCTTTCGTTGGATTTGACGAATAGTCATAACTTTCCCGAATAGGAAGGCAAATTGGTGTTTTTCTTGGCGCCACGTCCACCGACATTTGTTCAAACGAGTCGGTAGGGGGAGCGGCAAACAATGCCTGCAACGAAAACGAATACGACCTATTCAGAATTTTTGGCGGCATGCCAATTGAGCAGATATCTTGATGATACGGGCCGTTTAGACGTCACAACGCCTGTCGATGGCAGCGTTGTCGCGACACTTAAAGAACACACGCCAAAGGATGCGAAAGTTGTCATTTCGCGCTCTGCTGCTGCGTTCCAGGAATGGCGCTTGGTGCCGGCGCCACGCCGCGGTGAATTGGTGCGCTTGCTGGGCGAAGAATTGCGCCGCGAGAAAGAGAACCTTGGCCGTCTGGTCACGTTAGAATGCGGCAAGATCGTTCAAGAAGGCTTGGGCGAAGTTCAGGAAATGATCGACATTTGTGATTTCGCTGTAGGCCTGTCCCGCCAGCTTTACGGTTTGACTATTGCGTCGGAACGACCAGGGCATGCGATGCGCGAAACGTGGCATCCGATGGGACCTGTTGGGGTGATCACCGCGTTTAACTTTCCTGTGGCACCGTGGTGCTGGAATGCGGCTTTGGCCTTGGTGTGTGGCGATCCAGTGATCTGGAAGCCATCCGAGAAAACGCCACTGACAGCTTTGGCAGTGCAGGTCATTTGTGACCGCGTGACGAAGACGTTTGGTGATGACGCGCCTGATGGTTTGATCCAAGTGTTGATCGGTCAACGTGATCTTGGTGAAGCCCTGACCGCCGCACCAGAAGTTGCACTTGTTTCCGCAACGGGGTCTGTGCCAATGGGGCGCGCTGTGGCCAATGACATGTCCAAACGTTTGGGGCGAACAATCCTTGAGCTTGGCGGCAACAACGCGATGATTGTGGCCCCCTCCGCTGATCTGGAAATGGCGTTGCGCGCTATCGTTTTCTCTGCCGTTGGGACTGCTGGTCAGCGCTGTACCACGCTGCGCCGCCTGATCGTGCACGAGGACATTTATGATACGCTGATGCCAAAGCTGATAAAGGCATACTCGGGTTTGCCGATTGGTGATCCGCTGGTCGATGGGTCCTTGGTTGGCCCATTGATCGATACCGCCGCGATGGATGCCATGGCGCACGGTTTGATCCAAGCCAAGGATCAGGGCGGCGTTGTGCATGGCGGCGGGCAGGCGCTTGAAGGGGATTTCCCCCGCGCGGCTTACGTCCATCCTGCCATTGTCGAAATGCCATCGCAAACCGCGATCATGCATCACGAGACATTCGCACCCATTCTTTATGTCGTGAAATACCAACGGCTAGAGCATGCGATCCGCATTCAGAACGACGTGCCTCAGGGCCTCAGCTCGTGCATCTTTTCAACGGATGTCCGCGAGACCGAGTTTTTCTTGTCAGCGGCAGGATCCGATTGCGGGATTGCTAACGTCAACATCGGCCCCTCCGGCGCTGAAATTGGTGGGGCGTTTGGCGGTGAAAAGGAAACCGGCGGCGGACGCGAAAGCGGCTCTGACGCGTGGAAAGCCTACATGCGTCGGCAAACCAACACTGTGAATTACTCGCGCGAGCTACCGCTTGCGCAGGGCATTAAATTCGACATTTAGGAAAAAAATATGGAAAATATTGCAGTCCTCGGTTTGGGTAAGATCGGCCGTCTGGCAGCAGAATTGCTGCACAATTCCGGCTTCACAGTTACGGGCATCGACAAAGAAGCCCCGAAGGGTGATCTATCCTTTGCATTTAAGACGCTGGATTTGTCATCAGCAACTGACGTCGTTGAAGAGTTTGGCAAACAAGACGCTGTTCTGTCTTGCCTGCCTTTCCAGTTGAACATCGCATTGGCGCAAGCCGCTCATGATGCAGGTGTGCATTATTTTGATCTGACAGAAGATGTGCCCACGACAAACGCGATCATCGAGATGAGCAAAACTGCCAAAAGCCTGATGGCCCCGCAATGCGGTTTAGCCCCCGGCTTCATCGGAATTGTGGGGGCAAACCTGATTTCCCAGTTTGACGATTGCAGGGCCTGTAAGATGCGCGTTGGTGCGTTGCCACAGCACCCGACCGGGTTGATGGGCTACGCATTTAACTGGTCCCCAGAGGGTGTGGTCAACGAATATCTGAACGACTGTGAAGTCCTTGAGAACGGTGAGCGCAAGTGGGTATCGCCGATGGAATGGGTCGAAGACGTCTACATCGATGGCATGAAACTTGAGGCGTTTACCACGTCGGGTGGTTTGGGCACGATGTGCGAGACATATCAGGGCAGCGTTGCAAATATTGACTATAAGACAATGCGTTACCCTGGCCATGTGCAGCAGATGAATTTCTTCTTCCATGAGCTTCTGATGCGGGACCGTCGTGAAGAAGCGGGCGAGATTTTGATCAACGCAAAACCACCTGTCCAAGACGATGTTGTCTATGTGCATGCCAGTGCCGAGGGCCATATCAATGGTCGTCTGGAACGTCGCGAATTCGTGCGCGGCTTTCGCCCCATTGAGGTCGCAGGCCAACAGCGGACGGCGATTGCATGGACAACTGCGGGGTCCGTCGTCGCGATTATTGAAATGGTCCGCGATGGAAAACTGCCCAATTCCGGTTTTCTCAAGCAAGAAGACATCTCGTTGGATGACTTCCTCGCAATGCCAACTGGCTCGTTTTATGCGGGCTAACGGGCACAAATCATACCTGAACGTCGAGGGATTGCACAAATCCTTCGGCGCACTTGAAGTGATAAAAGGGGTCAGCTTTGACGCCGGTGAGCATGAGGTTGTTTCGCTTTTAGGAGCGTCAGGGTCGGGCAAGTCTACGATCCTGCGGTGTATCAATTTGCTTGAGACACCAACGCGTGGCGAAATTTCGATTGATGGTGACAAGCTTCCGTTGAAACAGGGCAAAAAAGGCATGATTGTCAGCGACCACCGCGCGCTGTGCGTCATTCGTGCGCGCCTTGGAATGGTGTTCCAGCAATTCAATCTTTGGGCCCATATGACCGTCTTACAAAACGTGATTGAAGGGCCTGTTCAGGTCTTGGGCTTGCCAAAAGACCAAGCCATCGCCAAGGCTGAAGCCCTTTTGGATCGTGTCGGAATTGCCGGCAAAAAAGACAACTACCCAAGCCAACTTTCAGGTGGTCAGCAGCAACGTGTTGCCATTGCCCGCACCTTGGCGATGGATCCCAAAATTTTGTTGTTTGATGAGCCAACCTCCGCGCTGGACCCCGAGATGGTTGGCGAAGTTCTAGGCGTCATGAGAGACTTAGCCGCCGAAGGACGAACGATGATCGTCGTTACCCACGAGATGGGTTTTGCGCGCGAAGTTTCAGACAAAGTCATTTTTCTGCACCGCGGAAAGATCGCAGAAGAAGGCACGCCGGACGTTATTTTCGGCGCGCCAAGAACAGCCGAGTGCCAGCAATTTTTGGCTAAGGTTCTTTAAAAACTCAGGGAGAGAGAAAATGAAAAAGACACTCATGGGAGCAAGCCTTGCCGTTCTGGCAATGGCAACAACATCACAGGCGCAAGACGTTCTGCGTATCGCCACTGAGGGCGCATATCCTCCATTCAACAACGTCACCGCAGATGGTGAGCTTGTTGGATTTGACGTTGATATCGCAAAGGCACTTTGTGCCGCGATGGAACGCGAATGCGAAATTGTTGCCCAAGACTGGGACGGCATCATTCCGGGCCTCGTGAACAACAAATACGATGC
This sequence comes from uncultured Tateyamaria sp., assembly GCF_947497045.1. GTDB lineage: Bacteria > Pseudomonadota > Alphaproteobacteria > Rhodobacterales > Rhodobacteraceae > Tateyamaria. Next base: position 8,452 of record NZ_CANMEU010000013.1, read on the forward strand.
CATTGTCGCGTCGATGTCCATCACTCAGGAACGTCTGGAGGCGATTAACTTCACTGCGCCTTATTATTCGAATTACCTGAGCGTTTTGGGCAAAGAAGGGTCAGATCTGACACTCGAAGGTTTGGGCGATGTGGCCATCGGTGCGCAGCGGTCGACGGTTGGTTCGCAGTGGGCCGAAGACGAGTATGGCAGCCGTGCTGACGTGCGTCTTTATGACACCAACCCTGCTGCTGTTTCCGACCTGGAAGCTGGTCGCATCGAAGCCATCGTCATGGACTTTTTGCCAGCTGCGGAAGTTCTGAACACCACGAGCGGCCTTGGGTATATCGAAGCAAAAATCGACATCAACGATCAGATCGGCATCGGTATCCGCAAGGGTGATGATGAACTGACCGATGCATTCAACGCGGCCCTCGAGACGATCCGCGCTGACGGCACATACGAAGCTATTAGTGTCGCATACTTTGGCACTGATATTTATTAAAGACACGGTGCGCCCGACGTTATCAATGTGGGGCGCATCGCTGGTATTCGCATGGAAACAATGAATTCATTCCTTGGCCCTTTGGCCTTTGGGAGCACCGGATGGGGCGATGATCTTTTGCGGGGTGCGTGGATCACGATCACGCTCGCGTTGTGGTCAATGACGCTTGGTTTGGTCATGGGCCTTGGTTTGGCAGCCCTCAAGCTGTCCCGCTTCGTGCTGCTGCGCTGGTTGGCCGAAAGCTATACACTTTTCATTCGTGGGATGCCGGAGTTTCTGATCTTACTGATTGTTTTCTTCGGGTCCGATCAGTTGATCAACGCATCACTTAGCGCTTTTGGCAGCGAGGCCCGCGTCGAGGTCCCCAAGTTTGTCGCCACTGTTGCAGGGCTGTCTGCAATTTTTGCCGCATACGCCTGCGAGATTTTTCGCGGCGCTTATCTTGCGGTGCCTGCAGGCCAGATTGAAGCGGCGCAAGCGGTTGGTCTGTCCGCGGGAAAAGTGTTTCGCCGCGTACGTTTCCCGCAGATGTGGCGCTATGCGATCCCGGGACTTGGCAATCTTTGGATGGTTGTTCTCAAGGACACGTCATTGGCAGCGGTCATTGCGTTGGACGAACTGTTGCGCATTTCAAAACTTGGGGGCGAAACCGAGGGACGTCAATTAACGTTTTTTGCCGCCGCAGGCGCGCTTTATTTGATGATGACGCTGCTGTCTGACTTAGGCCGTGCTTGGGCCGAGCAGCGTTCGCGCCGTGGTATTTCAGGAACATAACACGATGTACCAAGATCTAAAATTTGCAGCCTCCGATGGTGTGTGTGCCGGGCTCTCACCTGTCTCTGGTGCCTTGTTTAAAAAGTTTTGCCCGCGTTTTATTGATGGGTTTGCCGTTACAATCGAACTGTTGGTCCTGTCTTCAATCTTGGGGTTTCTGCTGGCCGTGAGCCTTGTGCTTGGGCGCATGTCGGGTCGTGCCGTGCTTTCGTGGCCCGCAAACGTTCTTGTCTATTGTTTTCGCGGCACGCCATTGCTGGTGCAGCTTTGGATCGTCTACTTCGGGATCGGCAGTTTTGGTGCTGACGGTTTGGGGGCCCTTTGGGTGTTCTTCAAAAATCCTTGGGCCGTCGGGTTGTTGGTGCTCGTCCTGAACACCAGCGCTTATGTATCCGAGATTTTGCGTGGCGGCCTTGTCAACTTGGACAAAGGGCAGATGGAGGCGGCGCAATCTGTCGGGATGTCATGGCTGACCGCCATGCGTCGCATCATGTTGCCGCAAGCCATTCGGATCGCATGGCCCGCTTACGGCAATGAACTGGTTTTATTGATGAAGGGGAGTGCGTTGATATCGACGATCACAGTCCTTGATCTTATGGGGCAAACGCGCACCGTATTTGCCCGCAATTTCGACCTGAACACATATCTATATGCCGCCGTTTTCTACCTGATCCTTGCCGGGATCATAACCGTGTTTGTTTCGGTCGTGCAGCGCAACTTCTCAAAATCAAGACTATCCTAGTGACGTTTCAAAAGGCCAATCGCATCGCCAACATGGCGTTATCCGAAATCGTTCAATTGTCCGAAGCTGCGGCGGCGAAACGTGCCGCCGGCGAGGATGTACTGTCGCTTGGCACCGGCGAGCCTGATTTTCCAACGCCCCCACATGTGATTGAAGCGGCGCATAAGGCGATGCTTGTGGGCGATACGCGGTATCCACCAACCGCAGGCAAACCCGCGCTACGTGCTGCGATTGCACAGAATGCACAGGGCGATTTGCGGCCAGAAAACGTGATCGTTTCGACAGGTGCAAAACAGGTGATCGCGAATGCCTTCGCCGCCAGCCTGAACGACGGGGATGAGGTCATCATGCCCGCGCCGTTCTGGACCAGTTACCAAGACGTGGTCGGTCTCTTTGGTGGCAAACCAGTCATCATCCCAACCAGTGAAACTGCGCGCTTTAAGCTGACGCCTGCGCAGCTAGAGACCGCGATTACGCCCAAGACAAAATGGCTATTGCTGAACTCGCCATCCAACCCCAGCGGGATGATTTATACCCCGCAAGAACTGACGGCATTGGGGGACGTTTTGCTGCGTTACCCAAATGTATGGGTGATGGCTGACGAGATTTACGAACATATTCGCTATGTCCCGTTCACGTCGTGCACGCAGGCGATCCCTGATCTGAAACACCGCACCCTAATTGTGAATGGCGTGTCCAAAGCGCATGCGATGACAGGCTGGCGCCTTGGCTGGGGACTTGGGCCCACAACCTTAATTAAAGCTATGACGACCGTACAAGGACAAGTGACCTCGGGTGCGTCTTCGGTCAGTCAGGCGGCGGCTTTAGCCGCGCTCACCAGTCCCCAAGATTATCTGGCGACACGGTGTGCACAATTTCAAAAACGCCGCGATAAACTTTGGACTGAGGTGAACGCAATCGATGGTCTTTCGGCGCTTTTGCCCGATGGCGCGTTCTATCTGTTCCCGTCGTGCAGGGACCTTTTGGACGCTGAGACACCGGACGGCACATTGATCGAAACAGATGCGGATTTCTGCGCCCATGTTTTGCAATCAAGTGACCTTGTGTTGGTGCCGGGCCAAGCCTTTGGTGCGCCTGGTTTTTTCCGCATGTCCTATGCCTATTCCGATTCCGAACTGGTCGATGCAATGACGCGTCTGATACGTGCCGTAAATTTATTGAAATCGAAAGCCTGAAAACCATGTCTGACTTTGTACGTTCCGATGATATCCGCTCTGCCTTTTCTGCCGCAATGTCGACGATGTATCGCGCCGAGGTTCCTGCCTATTCCGATCTTCTTGACATTGTAAATGGCACCAACGAGGCCGTTTTATCGAGCTCCCGCGCCGCAGACTTGCGCATCAACCCGGACGAGGATTTGCAACGTATCTCAGATGAACGCCACGGCGCGATCAGGGTCGGGACCGCCGATGAATTGTCGATGATCCGTCGTATTTTTGCGGTGATGGGGATGTTCCCAGTCAGTTATTACGACCTGAGCACTGCGGGCATCCCCGTCCATGCGACGGCGTTCCGGCCAATCGGGCGTGACGCCTTGGCACACAATCCGTTTCGTGTCTTCACGTCATTGCTGCGGCTCGAATTGATTGAAGACGACGCCCTCAGGGCTATCGCAGAAAACACATTGTCCAAACGCAACATTTTCACCGACCGCGCCGTTGCATTGACGAAACAGGCAGAAGAAACTGGTGGCTTGAACGACGCTGATACGGCCGATTTCATCAAGGAGGTGCTTGAAACATTCCGCTGGGCCGAAGACGCTATTGTGACCGCGGATGTCTATCAAACACTACACGACGCCCACCGGTTGATCGCAGATGTCGTAGGTTTTCAGGGGCCACATATCAATCATCTGACGCCGCGCACGCTTGATATTGATGCGGCTCAACAAGGGATGATCGATTATGGTCTTTCGACAAAAGCGATTGTCGAAGGCCCGCCCAAACGGGCATGTCCGATCTTATTGCGCCAAACCAGCTTTAAAGCATTGGAAGAAAAAGTGCGTTTTGTAGGTGCGCAGAATGCTGGCAACCACACCGCCAGGTTTGGCGAGATTGAGGAACGCGGCGTTGCCTTAACGCCAAAAGGTCGCGCGCTTTATGATCAGCTGCTGGCCGAAACACGTGCCAAAATTTTACCAAACCCCGATGGTAGCAACAGCATGGACTATATCGCCGAGCTCAACAAAACCTTCACGGCCTTCCCTGATGATTGGCGCGACCTGCATGACGATGGCCTTGCATATTTCCGTTACAAAGCTGTGGGTGATACGTCTGGTGATCTTGCAGACATGTTGGATCGTGGCACAGTTGAGATTTCACCAATTATCTACGAAGATTTTTTGCCTGTCAGTGCCGCTGGGATATTTCAATCGAATCTCGGGGATGAAACGTCAAAAGCGAAAATGACCCAATCCAGTCGCATGCAATTTGTCGCCGCTTTGGGTACACAACCTGCAGATGAATTCACCATATACCAAGCGATTCAAGACCAGTCGTTACAACACGCCTTGGGCCGGGCGGTATGACACGTTTCGTTGATCTAAAATCCGCGCTACCGGACATGGACGTGATTGAAGCTCCCGCAGACACCGCCCGTTTTGTCGCGGGTGTTCGGGGGGAAACGGGCAAGGCCCTTGCGGTTTTGCGTCCACGGACAACATCACAGTTGCTTACCGCCATTCAAGCCCTCAAGATTTTGGACATTTCTTACATGCCGCAAGGGGCCAACACTGGTCTGGTTGGCGCCTCAATACCTGATGAAACTGGAACACAAGTTGTCATCAGTTTTGACCGTATGAAAGAGGTCTTCGACGTAGATATTGAGAACCGTTCCTTGCGCGTATCTGCCGGTTTCCACCTGTCTGAGGTTAATGAACGCCTGAGCGAACAGGGATTGCACTTTCCGATTGATCTCGGCTCGGATCCCCAAATAGGCGGCATGATTGCAACAAACACGGGCGGGGGTCGTTTTTTACGTTACGGTGATGTGCGGCGTCATGTGCTGGGGCTCGATATCGTGACAGCCATGGGTGAGCTTGCCCCGCTTGGTGGTCCGGTGCGTAAGGCAAACATCGGGACCGATTGGAAACAACTGGCCATAGGCAGCGGTGCTGACTTTGGAATCATCACACAAGCCGTGCTCAATCTTGAACCGATTGCGAGACAGCAATCAGCGGCGCTTGTCGTGCCTCCAAACGATGCGGCTATTTTCTCGTTGCTTCAGGCGCTTGAACAGATGGCGGGGCCAATGCTGTCGGCATTTGAATTCATGTCACAAAATGCGATGAACGCCGCCTTTGACCACGTACCAACCCTGCGCAACCCGTTTGCGGGTGGCACCGTGCCGCAGATTGCACTTTTGATCGAACTGACACGCCCCAATCAGCCCGTGCCTTGGGAAGTTGATTTGGACGAGGTATTACAACAAATGCTGATGACCATTTGGGAGAACGGTGACGTTGCCATCGAAGACGCGCTTTTTGGTCGGCCAGACGATATGTGGGCGCTGCGCCATGCGCTTTCCGAAGGTGTGCGCACGGCAGGGAAACTCTATGCGTTCGATCTGGGATTTCGCCGGCCAGACGTGTTGGCGTTTAGGCGGGCGATTCAAGATGAGCTGCGGGACTTCGCCCCCGGGGTCACGATTTGCGATTTTGGCCATGTGGGTGACGGTGGACTGCATTTTAATCTTGTTGGCAGCAATGAAACCCATTCAGACGAATTTGAACAAGGCCTTAGAGATTGGGTTGTTGAGCAAGCTGTCGAGCACTTTGGCGCGTCATTTAGCGCGGAACATGGTATTGGACCAAAAAACATACGTTATTTTGAAAAGTACTCACCAAAGCGACCATTTTAACCAATATTAAAATGGTATCAGCAAAAATGTGCCGCGAAACGCTGTACTTTTTGTCAGATTTCTTCTTGACCTAAAGTTACTCAAGGCCGGTATCTGCCGGTCTAGAGGAGTTTTTGAACCATGCGCATCTCTGAGGCTGCGGCCCGGTCGGGGCTCAAAGTTGATACGATCCGATACTACGAGGCTCAGCGGCTCGTCCCGAACGTCGTGCGCGGTTCCGACGGGCACCGGCGGTTCTCGCCGGAAAATGTCGACTGGCTGACACTTCTCTACTGGCTTCGTGAAACCGGTATGCCAATGAAGGTGATGCAGCGATTTGCGGCACTTTATGCGCAGGGGGATGCGACCATCCTGGATCGAAAGAGCATTCTGCTCGATCACTCCCGGCTTTTGGCCAAACGCCGCGATGATCTTGATCGATGTGACGAAATTCTCGCCAGAAAGCTCGAAATCTATGAGGAGTACCTACAGTGAAGATCACTCTTGTTGGTGCTTCGGGTGATGTGGGAGAGGCCGCCTTTGCCGAGCTTTCACAGCGCCATGACGTAGTTCGCGTTGGTCGAAAGGCCGGGGACGCGCGCGCCGATATCTCCGACCGTCGCTCAATTGAAGCCATGTACGAAAAGGTTGGACCCTTTGATGCTCTCGTCTCAGCCGCTGGCCGCGTTCATTTTGCTCCGCTTGCAGAGCAGACGGACATGTCGCTCAAGATGGGACTTGAGAACAAGGTCATGGGGCAAATTAACCTTGTCTTGGAGGGGCTGAAGCGGATCGCGGGCAATGGTTCTTTCACGTTGACGAGCGGTGTCCTGGATCGTGACCCGGTTGTCGCTGGTTCGGGGGCGGCACTGGCAAACGGTGCGCTGGCGGGTTTCGTGACGAGTGCTGCGATCGAGATGCCGCCCGGGGTGCGCATCAATGTGGTGAGCCCGGGGCTTCTTGATGTGTCCGAACGTCGCTATGGCGGTTTGTTTCCGGAGCATGAGCGTGTGCCGTCGGAGCGGGTCGGACGGGCGTTTGCCAAATGCGTCGAAGGAACAATCAACGGTCAAGTGGTGATAGTGAAGTGAAGGTCGCATATCTCATTGAGCCGCCGTTCAACTATGTTGATGAAGCGGGAGAGGTGACCGGATGCGATGTCGAACTGGCGCGATACGCCCTCGATAAACTCGGCATAGACGATGTTGAGTTTGTTGAAACCGAATTCGCCCAGCTTCTGCCCGGTCTCGCCCGAAACGACTGGCAGATGACAACAGGGCTTTTTGCGTCCCCCGAACGGCGGCACGTTGCACTGTTCAGCAGGCCGATCTGGGCCTTACCTGATGGTTTGCTGGTCCGGGCAGCAGATGCAGAACACATAGCGGGGTACCGCAGCTTTGCCACAGCGGGTGATCTGAAACTGGCAGTCATCCAGGAGCAGATACAGCATGTGACCGCCCTTGAACTCGGCGTGACGCCTGGCCAGTTCCGCGTGTTCGAAACCTACACAGACGCGGCGCAGGCGGTGCAGGACGGAACGGTCAACGCTTTTGCCAGCGTCGCTCAGGCGCATCAAGGCTTCCTCCAAAGGAGGGCCGCTCGAGGCCTTGCCGTCGTGAACGTCCCGCTCCGAGAAAGGGCTCCGGCCTTTGGATGCTTCGCTTTTGCACGAGCTGCCACTGATCTCAGATATCGGGTTGATCACGTTCTGAATACGTTCATCGGCGGTACTGAACATCGATTATTGATGAAAGCGTTCGGGTTTGCAGACACCGACGTTGATCGCGTCCTTTGACCTCACGGACAAAGGGTTCGCCTGCGGATGTGGGCCATAGTCACAGCAACCGCGATCATTCTACAACCTGATGAGCGCCGGAAGGTTTGGCCAGTGTCTCGCGCGGGTGAATGTCGGCGAAGATTTCAATGACGTTGTGTTCCGGGTCGTGGAAAAACAGTGTCCTGTGGGGCCAGTCCTGATTTGTCGGAGGCTCGATAACGTCAATCCCGTCCTCGACCAGCTTGTCGTATGCGAAATCAACGTCCTCTGGCGGCACACGAAAGCTGATTTGAACGGATGCGGATAGCGTTGGCAGGCTTGGTCCGTCGTAGGGGCGACCGCGTTTCCTTAGACCAAGAAACAGAGTGCCGACGCGAAAGAAGACCATTTGGTCCGACAAACCCTCTTCGACTTGGAATTCGAACAGCCGTTCGTAGAACATTTTCATCTTTGCGAGGTCATCGCAAAGAAGGATCACATAGTCCAAGCTGCGAATGGTTTTGAAACCTTCATGTTTGTTCATAGCAGTTCAACCTCAGTATCTTGGTTCGTGAAAGCGATCGTCGGGGATCACGGCAATTGGCGCGACTTCCACCAGAAGGTCTGGTGTGATCAGCCCAGCAGCTTGGATGAGAATGCTAACGGGTCCGTCCTCCCGTTGGAGGCGTTCGGCCCTGACTTTTTGGATTGCAGGCATGTCTGCTGGATCAAGGTAGAAGATGGTCAGCGACACGATGTCGTCGAAACGCCCGCCGACAGCCTTTAAGATGCTCTCGACATTATCGAAACATTGCCGGGCCTGTGCTTCACAGTCGCCTTCGCCGATGGCGTTCCCGTCACTGTCCCAAGCGACCTGCCCCGTCATATGGAGAACGCGGCCCTTTGGTTCGACCACGCCATGATGGAAGGGGCGACCAAGTTGCGGCCATCCGGTTGGGGGATTGTATCTGATCGTCATAAGGTCCTCTTTCTGTCTGTTGAGAGGATTTGCATTGATGACACTGTTTTATTCAAACGATAGAAATTGAGCGTGAGACTTAGAAAATCTCGGCCTACTGCGCTGGCCACCCGTGCTAGGAAACTCCATGACCTATCGAATTCCGTCCCTGAACGGCCTCAAGGCGTTTGAAGCGGCCGCGCGACACTTGAGCTTCAAGGCAGCGGCCGCAGAGCTTGGGGTGACGGCTGGTGCCGTCAGCCAGCAGGTTAAACGCTTGGAGATGTCTCTGGGAATTTCGCTTTTCCGGCGGCTGCCACAGGGATTGTTGCTGACACGAGAGGGTGCGGCATACCTCCCCGATGTTTCGCGCGCTTTCGACGTTCTGACAGACGCAACTGAGATGGTTGCGCCTGCGCTCAACGGTCGGAAGTTGAGCTTGGGCGTTGATCCCCTCGTCGCTGACCGTTTACCAAACGGATGGCCTCGGCATTCAAAGGAGCTTGAGCCCTATGTCCGGGAGACGCGGGTGACAGATGACGTCGAACTGATCTGGTCTAACGAACTTGATGCACTGCTACTTGCCGCCAAAACAAGACATGGGTCACTTTCAGAGCGCGCCATTCGCCTAAATGGTATCGCTGCGGCTCTGTATTTCGTAACCCGGCCCGGCCTGGCCGAGTGCCGTCAATCGCGGGCCATACTTGACGCATTGGAGTCGTAGGAGCCAAGTAACCGCTACAGTAAGCAGGATCAGCGACAGACATTTTCAATCGTGAAATTCCGCAGTGAAAGGATGCGGCTGAACGAGTGTGTCGCTAAGGTAAGAGTCCGCCACTGCCGTCATTGAGAGAGTTCGTTTAGCACATCGACCCGCTCAAGCGCGCGCCTTAGGGCATGGTTCGAAACCCGCACGTAAATCTCGGTCGTCTTGAGATTGGCATGCCCAAGAAGGGCCTGAACCATGCGGATGTCGATACCCTCTTCGATCAGCAGCGTCGCGGCCGAGTGCCGGAACCGGTGTGGGGTCAGATGCGGTTCAATTCCGAGGCGCTTGGACAGCGCCCGCAGCCGCTTCCGGAAGGTGGCGGATCGGAGTCGACGTCCCTCATTATTGAGGAACAGCAGTGCGGCGACGGAGCCGTGTTCGGAACGCAGCTGACAGTAGCGCTGAAACTCCGTCTGCAGCTCACGGTTCGGCACGAAGACGATGCGCTCTTTGCTGCCTTTGCCGTTTACCAGGATTTGGCTTCCGTCCGCTGACAAATCGCAGACCTTCAGATTTGTCAGCTCACTGATGCGGAGCCCTGTCACGATCAGCAGCTTGATGATCAGGAGCGTGACGGCAATTTCAGAGGCCAGTGTCGCGTCATGCTCGCCAAGCTTCGACGGCACAGCGGTCGGGCCGTCATCGACTTGAAGAACCGCTCTGAGGACGCCTCGATCGATGGGGCGCGGCAGGCGGCGTGGGATCCTCACAGAGATGCGGACGTCGGCGAATGGGGAGGGCAGGGCGCTGTTCCGATCTGCGCGCCACGCAAAGTAGGACTTGAGGGTCACGAGGCGCCGCTCGATGGTCGCTGGCCGGGCGCCAAGCTCGTCGCGCAGATGCCGGTGGTAGGCGAGGATGTCGTCTTTCGACAGCGGATCGCTGAGTTGGCGTGACTTGATGAAGCGTGCGAATGTGCGCAGATCCTGGGCATAGGCCCGGAGCGTGTGGTGGCCGAGGCTGCGCTCGTCGCGGCGCGAATTGACGAAGGCGATATGATCGAAGTGGGACATGCTGAACTCCTTTGCTTAAGTTCAGCCAGTTCAACACAGACGGGTCGAGCCGACGGGCTTTGCTGCTCCTCCGTTTTCACGGCCACGAACGTCATTCCCGGGCGGGTCGCCGCCTCCGCGATCGCAGCTGCGTCGATAGCGTCGCTCTTGTGCCGCCTCACATACGGTTTGACGTACTGTGGCGGGATCAGCCGCACTTCATGGCCAACCGATTGCGCTACACGTCCCCAGTGGTGTGCGCCGCCGCATGTTTCCATAATGATCGTTGTTGCGGGGATTTCGTGAATGAATTTCGCAAACTGCGCACGGCTCAGTTTTTTCTGCCAGAGCGTTTCACCCTTTTCATTGATCGCATGTGCTTGAAACACGCGCTTGGCGATGTCGATCCCAATGAGATGTGGGTCTGTCATTTTCGTTCCTCCTGTTTACGCGCCGATCATGGCGCAACCGTTCACATTGTGAACCGGCAGGAGGGGCATCCAATCCATCAGTTATCGTTACTTAGTTTTCTTTAATTGATGGCCCCTGTCGCACCCTTGCGGGTGCGTCACCGCGCTCTTCAGACTCCGGTCGGCAATGCCGCCCTCCGCCCGGAACATCCGACCCGGTCAGACCCTGCTCATATTTGGCCCGTTCATCGTCTCCTTCGGAACCGCTGGCCGGGCCGTTCGCATGGGTCTGACTCGGGCCGATGATCCGCCCTTCTAGGGTTTCGATCTCTGGGGCTGCGGAACTGCGTTCCTTGAATCTTCCTGGTCTCATTGTCGGTCGCGCTTTGCGCTCGGTCCAAGGAGACGTTGCTTTAGAACCCGCTGGGTTCTCGCGCACGCAACCAAAATAGACAGGACCCGTGTCCTCGCGGCGCTGCCGCTGCGGGCCGCACCAGTCCCATCGATTTTGGTGGCGTTTGCTCACTCCGGCACTTCGCCAGTGGGTCAGGTTTTAGAGACGACGCCCCTCAAGGGGCTTGGCTCAAAACCAGACAGCAAGGGGCAGAGACCCCATCCAACCACAAAGGAGCAACCGGATGCAGAAAGAGACAGATACCTCAAATGATGCTCAGGCGGAGGCCGCTTTGGCGGCCAAGATCGCGGAACAAAATGACAAGTTTCGGCGGACATGGGGCGCGGATTTCACCGTACCGGGTCAGATCGTTCTGACACGCGGCGTAGCGGACCTGTCACCGGCGGCCAAGGCCATCATCATGCAACGGGTCCAAGGCTTTGATGTCTTCACCGAGGACAATGATCCTTGCGGCGATCACGGCTTCGGTGCGTTCGAGTTCGAGATCGGTGGCAACAGCTATCACATCTTCTGGAAGATCGATCTCTACGACACCGACTACAGCATGGGCAGTGACGACCCGGCGAACCCCACGGTGACCCGGCGCGTCCTCACCATCATGCACGCCTCTGAATACTGAACACCGAGCAGCCGCCGGGGCGAGCCGAATGCGTGCGTCTGCGCGAAGCATGTCCGTCCCGGCGAACCCCAACCAAACCACTTTCCCAACCAACCAAGAAGGATGACTTTCATGACAAACCAATCCAACACCTCACCTGACACGACCATCATCTACGCGTCACTAGACCAGCTTTACCTGCACGCGTTGAACCCACGCCAAGAGGTGGCGCAGGAGGCCGTGGAGGCTCTCGCCGAGAGCATCAAGACCTGCGGGCTTTTGCAAAACCTCGGCGGGCTACAGGACCAAAGCGGCAAGATCGGCATTGTTGCCGGTGGTCGTCGTCTTCGTGCTTTGGCCTATCTGGCCGAAAGCGATCCTGCGCAGGAGACCGCTAAATCCATCCCTGTCTTGCTGGCCAAGAACGCTGCGCAGGCGGAGGTCTGGGCAAATGCCGAAAACACGGCCCGCGCCGACCTCGACCCCGCAGACGAAATCCGCGCTTATGGCCGGATGGCACAATCTCAAGCTAGTGCGGATGACATCGCGAGCGCTTTCGGTGTCACGGTTGTCCATGTAAAAGGCCGTTTGAAACTCGCCCATCTGCCAGACGCGGCTTTGGACGCGCTCAAGGCGAAGACGATTAATCTGACGGTGGCACAGAAGCTGACAACAGCCAATGACGAGAAACTGATCCTCGAGGTGCTCCAGCTTATCGCAGACGGTCGGATCACGCATATGAACCAGATCGATGGAGTGCTACACCCGAAGGCCGTTAAAGCCACGGACCGCCGCGCGGTCTTTGTCGGGGCGGAAGCCTATGAGGCAGCTGGCGGCAAGATCGCACGTGATCTCTTCTCTGACGACGTGTTCTTCGAAGATCGGGATGTGCTCGACGAGGTCTTTGCCGAGCGCGTGAACGCTGCGGGACAGACGGTCGTGCAGGAGGAAGGTTGGGCGTGGGTCATGACCCACGGGGAAGCGTATCTCTCGTGGAATCTCATGGAGGAACACAAATTCGAGCGGGTCTATCCGGTCGAAGGTGTTCTCTCGGATGATCTTACCGAGCGCTACGACGAACTCGCAGAGCTTGCCGAAGGCGACGTGCTGAACGAGGCGGGACAAGCGGAGCTGGAAAAACTGCAATCCATCCTCGATGGCGATTTCACGGAAGACCAGAAGGCGCTGGCCGGATGCGTGGTCCATGTGGGTCAAAGCGGTGAGCTGCAGATCACGGGTGGGTTGATCCGGCCCGAAGACAAGAAGGCTGCGATTGAAGCAGGTGTTCTCGCACCATCGCATCATGGGTCCATCCAGAAAGCTCCAAAGAACCCGTACTCGCAAAAGCTGCGCGATGATCTGGAGGCGATCAAACTGGCCGTACTGCAAAACGCGATGCTGAACCAACCGGATCTGCTCCTCGATCTTCTGACGTTCCAGTTGAGCGGTATGACGGGTTTCCGGGACGTGCTGGGTGTCACGACAGGGCAGCCGACCAACGCACCGTCCTGCGCCGATGGGTTCGATGTGGACAAGCGTTTGAGCAAGCCAGACGCCGCGCCTGCGGATCGCTGGGACGTGGACCTCAAGAAAGCTTTTGCGACCTTCAAGAAGAAGGGCAAGAAGCACCGCGATGCAGAGCTGACTCGTCTGCTCGCGAAGCTCCTGACCGGAGGAGATGCCGACTTCTCCGATTTCCTCGAACAGAAATCAGGTGCGGCGATCCGTAAGGTCTGGACACCGACAGCGGACAATCTCTTCAAGCGGATTTCTGGTCCGATGATGGAAGGCATCTATTGCCACCTTCTGGAGCTCTCTCCGACCGATGACCGGGCCAAAGCCTTCGCCAAGATGAAGAAGGGCGAGAAGGCGGAAACGTTGGATGATCTGTTCTCGGACCCGGCCAAGCAGAAGCTGCATGGCGTGACCGAAGAGCAGAAGGCCCGCATCGAAGCGTGGGTGCCCGACTACCTCGTGTGAATAGAGATTGAGGGCGGTGCCGCACCGCCCTCAATCCGAACAACAGAACCGTATCGCCTTAAGAAAACATCGGCCTCGGTCTCAAAGCCGTTCGCCGATCGAGAAGGACGTAAAAGATGACGACGCTCACCAAATCGCTGCTCAGGGTCTGGAAGTCTGCTCAACTCTATATCGGGTTTCATCGTGATCCGGATGGCAGGGAGCGCAAAGCGCCCCATGTCTGGCCGCCGAAGAACGGCCGAGCGACGATCCACGAAGATCCGGACGAGCAGGAAGCGTTCGTCGTTCTCAAATCAGTCGATGGTGATGCCGCGCAGGATGTCCAGATCAAGTTGCGCCCTGACATGATCGTCTTGCGGCGCGATGCCCCGGACGCCTGGGAGGGCGTGATCGTCGAGCAATATGCCATCTCGGTCAAGGTCGGCGGTGTGTCAATCAGGATGGGTCGATCACCCGCGAGGACGGGGACAGCACAACCTGGGTCGAATCCGATGGTGGTGTTTTGAAGAAGACCGAGTTCGTGGGCGCGGCCATGTCTGCTGATGGCATCGAACTCACGCGTCGAACCCCAGACAACCTCACGGCCATCACAGGTCGCGGGTTGGTTTCTAAAGATCGATAGCGCCACTCCAATCCGCAACAGGTATTCGGTCCCTGTATTCGTGGTGTTGTTTCAACTGCGCAGGATCGCATGTGATGTCGCAGCTTGAGGCGCAGTGGTTGAAACTGGCCGAAAATCAGATATATTCATTTTGAATATTGGAGGTTTGAAATGGCATCCACCAGCATGACGCTCGGCGAGCACTGGGAAGGCTTTATTCAAGAGCAGATCAAAAGCGGTCGGTTCGCGTCGGCCAGCGAGGTTGTCCGGGCTGCGCTTAGAGAGCTCGAAACGAAGTCCGAGACACTTGATGCGTTGCGGGAGCACCTGAATCCCGGCGCAGATCAGGCTCGAGCTGGCGAGTTCGTGGAAGCGTGGTCGCCCGAGGACATCGTTGCGCGGGCCGTCGCACGACGTGGCTAGGTACCGACTGACGCCGCGCGCGTTGAGCGATCTGGATGCAATCGCTGATTACTCCCTGGACCGTTGGGGGCCGCACCAAACGGAAGACTATCTTAGGCAGTTGGCGGATCGGTTTCAGTGGTTGGCCGACAACCCGTCAGTTGGCCGCCCGCGCGACGATGTCGCCGATGGGTATCGGAGCTTCCCGGAAGGCAAACACGTGATCTTCTATCTGGTGATGCCGGAGGAAGAGATCGCCATTATCGGTGTGCCACATGCCGCCATGGACGTGACGGCAGACCTGTTCACCTGAGGCGCAGCATCTTTCCAGTCTCATGCCGTCGGGACTGGTTTGTGAACCCCGCCAGCCATATCGATCTCCTTTCGTTTTCTTCTTGATGCAATCTGCGTGACCTGGCCCGTCTGCCGCTTGCGGTGAATTGCCAGTTCGACGAGCGATCCGCTGCCTCTCGCTGCGCTCGAACGCGGATCACACTCAATTTTGCTTTGAGGCAATTCACCGGGCTTCAAGCAGAACTTTCCCCTGTGCGCTCCGCGCCCATTCCTCGCGAGACAAAGTTCTCCCTGACTTCCGGTCCGGTCGGTCTCGCTTGTTCGTTTGCATCGAAAACGAAAGGAGATCGATATGGCTAAGTACTTCACAGTTACCACACCCGAGACCGGCAAAGACGGCAAAACTCGCTTCCACAAAGTGGGCGTCGCCTTTCCTCAGAGCGAGAGCGCCAAGTCGCACATGACGATCCAGCTCTTCGCCACACCGATCAACGGCGAGCTCGTCCTCTTCGAGCCCCGGTCGGACGATGCGGACGACAATCCCGTCACCGAGTGACCAGCTCAGGGGAGGGGCGTCCCTCCCCGAAACGCCCCCCCTCTCTTTCCTCCCGCGCAAGGGTCGGTCGCTTCGGCATCCGGCCCTTGTTGCTGTCGGTTGGCGCGACGTGATCTGCGTTCGCTAACGAGCCCGATGGCAATGGGGTTTTCGACCGACTTCCCCACCAAGGGCGCCCACGAGGCGAATGCAGAGGTTCAAGCCGAAAGTTGCCGATTTCGGGCGGCCTCGCGCCTATGGCGCTCGGCAAAACGGAATTTAAGGCCGCCTCAAGGGATGATTCATACGTATAGCCATTGACTCGATACTATAGTTATGTAGGATGATGGGCGACCTTAAATGAAGGTGGCAGGAAATAGGGAGGCTTTCTTCCGCATGACCCGGACGAAAAGACTGACCAATGCAGAACGCATGGAGATCGTCCGCGAGGCGCAAGCGGGTGTGTCGACGAAGGAGCTGGCCAAGCGGTTTGGCGTGACGCCCCGGGCGGTACGCTACACGCTGAAGGCAGATGCTGAGCGGCAGACGGATGCTGCCGTTTCGACAGTCGGTGTGACCGTGAAGCTGACGATTGAAGAGGCTGAGGCCTTCGAAGGAGTGCTGCAGGCAGCGGGTATCGAGACGCGTACAGAGGGGCTAAGACGGCTCATTCAGGGGGCTGGGGGGACCTTCGTTCCTGACGCAAATTTGGCCTCTGAGATGGCGCGCTACAGAGAAGAATTGCACCGTGTTGGAAACGGGGTCGCGCAGCTCACCAAACAAATGCTTGAGGCCAACCGGCAAGGGCTGGGGGCAGCGGATGAATTCTCAGATTTGCGGCTTGCGCAGATGCGGGGATTGGCGCGGTTCGTTCTGGATACCGCCGACGAAATTGACCTCCTTGTGCGGCGTCGCCGCGACGCCATGAAGCTGCAGGCGACAGCCGCATTGAGGGAGTTTGCCCATGCGGCTGAATGATGCGCCACGGGCCGCCGCTGCGGTTGAGGCGGTCACCGGGGAGATTTTCCGGGACGGGTGGAGCCGGATCCGAGGCTCCATGCAGGGGCTGCATACATCCAAACAAAAGCAGCTGGTGCGGGCTGCGGTGGGGCATCGCGCGGCCGTCTTCAAGGCCATTCGCGGGGGTGGGACGCATAGCAAATCCCAGCTCACAAATCAGCTCGAATACCTCACCACGAAGTCCACTCATATCGTCGACTCGAGCGGGTTTCTGGACGGCAAAGCGCGGCTTGAAAAGGGTGAAATCAAGGACCTCACAGAGCGCTTTGCGAAGCGCTGGCAGGCGGGGTTCAAGCCCAAGTTGGGACAGACCACACATATGCTGTTGTCCTATCCAATCGGGACCCGAGGCGAGGATGTACGCGACATCACGGCGCAGGTTGCGGACCGGTTTTTTCAGACCGACGAGGGACATTTTGATTACATCATCGCAGTCCATGAGGACCGTGATCACCCGCATGCCCACATCGTTTTGAACCGCCGCTCGCAGGAGGGAGAGTTCTTCTTTTTGGGTCGTGATCACCGGTTCAACTTCGACGATTTTAGGCTCGCTATGGTCGAAGAGGCCGAGAAATATGGGGTGCGTTTGGAGGCCACGCGTAGGCTGGATCGGGGGGTTGTTCACTACCCAGCCAGAACCCGCGAGGTCTACCGCGCGAAGGAGAAAGGACGTCCGCCTGCGGTCCGTGCGCGGGTTGGTGCAGACCTTGAGCGGGCCTTAGAGGAGATCGCAAACACGCGCATTGTTTATCACTCGCTGGCTGCTGAAGCCTCATCTGAAAACCGGGAAGATATCGCGGACGCGCTGTTCCGGGCGGGCGAGGTTTTGGCGAAGGGTAGCAGGCTCAATTTGGAAGGAGATGTGTACATGGCAGAGGAGCAATCATTCGACGATCTCCGCACGCGTTACGCCGATCAGGTGACGCGCATCCAGGGTATGATTGACGACAAGCCGGAAGTTGAACGACCGCGTTTTGAACGCAGCCTCAATGAAATTCAGGCGCGTCTCGCGCATATGCAGCCACTGGGTCTCAGGTCAGTCACTCTTACTGAGCGACCCTCAGATGGTGGGGTCTATTCGGAGGCCAATATCGACCGGGACCAAGTGGAGCGGCTACAGGATCCAAGTGTCCGTGCCCAGGTTGATACGGCGCTGCGCGGGACCGGGATCAGCTCCTCAGTGGTGATCGCTCGGATGGAAACCGGGGCGCAGAATGCAGCGCTTGAGCGGCAATGGATCGCGGATGATCTGACCCGCGTCGCAGAGACCGACGGGCTGAACCTGGAACGCCGTGCGGATTTGGAGACGGCACGCGACAGGCTCAACACGGCCCATGTGCAGCTTGGGATCACGCTCGAGAGGAACGAGGTTCTGCGGCAAGATGGGCTCGTGGCAGAGACCCGGGAGGAGTTGATAGAAGAGCGCGATCGGGTCACGACCGAGGCGCAAGAACCGATCACTTTGGAGCGTGGCGAGGTTGTTGATGCGGATGTCCGGCGCGTCGTCGCGCATGAGCGCGATGGCAATCTGACATCCCCGTTTGCTGATGCCGAGGAGCGCCTTCTCTATCGCGACGCGGTGGAACGCGACCTTGAAGACGACGAGATTGATCGGCTGCGGGACGGCGATGTCGACGTTCTTGAAAGTCAGATCGAGGACCGTCTCGATCGGCTCTATGCCGCGAAGGTGTATCTGCAGTCTAACGCTGATACGGCGAACAGCGAAGCCGCCCGGGCGGTCGTCGAAGAAATCGCAGACCGGGAGTATGAGCTCAACCGCGCTGATCTTCGGGATGGGGAGTCTGAGCGTGGGGAGACGCACTGATGGGCCGTGGACGGCTTGCGGTTGGCGTGGTTCTGATCACCCTTGTGGCGATCGCGATGGGTTACGTGGTCGCCTCTGCGGTGCTCACCTTCAAAGACCTTGGGTTCCAGTCTGACATCGATTTCTACTACATCGCGCAAAACTATCTGGCGATCCGCGCCATCAGACCGGATGATTTCCAGCTAATCAATCTGATCATGGGGGGCGCTGGAGTTGGTGGTTTGATGGTCAGTCTGGCCCTCTCTGGTTCCGCGCTGACCCGCTTTGGGTACACCCATTGGCAGACGCGCCGCGAGTTGAAACGAAATGGGTTCTTTGGCACCCCGGGAACAGGCTTCGTGATCGGCAAGCTAGGCAAGCCGAAATCGCGCGGCCAGTTTCTGTGTTCCAAAACCTATCCGCATGCCCTGATCGTGGCCCCAACTGGACGAGGCAAGACGACGGGCTTTGTCATTCCCAATCTGCTAACCTGGCAGGGGTCTGCAGTCGTTCTCGATGTGAAGGGCGAATGCTTTGAAGCCTCAGCGCGTCACCGGGCGGGGCAGGGGGATACGGTCTATCGGTTTGCGCCGACGGACTGGGAGGACAAACGCACGCATCGCTACAACCCGCTCTTGCGCATCTATGAGTTGACCGATCCGGCACGCCAGCAGATGGAACTGCAGCTCCTGGCAACGCTTTTCTTGCAGAATGACAATGATCGTGTGCAGGGGCTTCTGAAGGGCGGTATCGATCTCTTTGTTGCTGCGGGTTTGCTGGCGTTCCAGCGCAAGCGTCCGACCCTTGGCGAGATCTACCGGATTGCGGCGTCAGGCGGGAATAAGCAAAAGGAGTACCTCACGCGCTGTCATGAGGTGGATAACGCGGCGGCCAAGCTGATTTTCACGCGATTGGCGTCCACCAACAACGACACGCTGACCTCCTATGTCTCGCTGTTGATGACCTCGGGTCTCGATCAGTGGCAAAACCCGGCGATAGATGATGCGACCTCTGTCTCCGACTTTGATTTCCGGACGATCCGGAAGAAGCCGTTCAGCGTCTATCTCGTGGTACAGCCTTTGATGGTAAAGCCGCTGGCACCGCTCATTCGATTGTTCTTCTCGGACCTCTTGTCAGCGCTGCAGGACAAGGAGCCAGGTCCGGATGAGCCTTGGCCGGTGATGATCATGCTCGACGAGTTCAACCGGCTGGGCAAGATGCCGATCGTGGCTGAAAGCATCGAGGTGCTGCGGCATTACCGTGGGCATCTGGCCGTGGTCACGCAAACGATCCCCGCCATTGACGAAATTTATGGGGAGAACACCCGTCGCGCGCTTCAGGGCAACGCCGGCGTGAAGCTCTACCTTACTCCATCGGACGAAAAGACGGTCGAGGAACTCAGCAAAGCCGTGGGCAAAACCACGAAGACGGTGGTGACCCGATCGCGGGCCGTCGGGAAAAACCCTTTCGAAGGGCGCAGCCAATCCGAGCGGACAGAAGAGACGCCGCTGCTCCCAGAGGATGAAGCGCGTCGCTTGCCGCTCGATGAAATCGTCGTCGTTGTCGATGCGCAGATGCCCGTGCGTGCAAAACGGGTCGTCTATTTTGAGGATCCGTTCTTCCAGAGCATTCATGCCGCGCAGCAGGGGGATTTGCCGTTCCCGGAAGGACCGCCGCCACTGCCCTTAGGGAATGTGCCCTTGAGCGTTCAAGCCATGCCGATGTCGCCGAGAGGTTCAGGGCTGTCGGAGCGGGATTTCGAGGCCAGAATGGGAATCGATGAAGCGAATGGGCAGGCGCCCATCAACCACGGTCCGTCGAGTGGGGCGCCACATGCGCGCGTCGCAGTGATAGCTGACGATCGGCGGCAGTTTGAGATGGATTTTGGCGGACAGGCCGACCTGGAGGTCGAAGGGCCCTCTAACAAGGATATCACGGAAGTCGAAAACGCGCTGAGTGACTTGGACGTTCTGGAAGGCGAAATCGGTGGCGTGTCTGTTGCGTGAATTTGAGTGCGCTTGAAAGCGTGTTCGATCTTTGTCCGGCCGGGTCTTGTGCCGTTTGAAATTGCGCTATCAACCAGCGACATGCGGGACGGAGCCGACCTTGCTAAACCGAAGATCAACGACTGCTTATGGTGGCGAGACCGTTTTGCAGGGTGCCGAGTCTGTCAATTACAGCGCCTCGCTTCTCATCGAGTTCCGCCCGAAGCCTGTCGATATGCTCCAGCTTTTCTCGCAACTTTTCCACGCCACCTTCGCACGGGCCTGATCCCTCGTCCGACAGGCAGGCAGCCATGGCGCGGATTTCGCGCGTAGAAAAGCCTGTCGCAATAAAGTCGCGGATGCGACCAGCGCGTCTCAGGTCAGCCTCTGTGTAGCTGCGGTAACCGTTAAGCGTGCGCCCAACTTCCAGCAGCCCTTCTTTTTCGTAGTGGCGCAACATGCGTTGCGTGATCTTCAGCCGTTCGGCAGCTTCTTTCGCTTGCATCTCAGACATCTCCTCCAAAGCCTGACCTACATGTTAACGTTAGACATGTTTATCAAGAAGACCCCGGTGATTGATGTTACCACCGGGGTCCCGTCAGATCATACGCGCAGTGACCACCCACCATCGATGGTCAAAACCTGACCCGTCAGCCATTCGTTTTCAGCACTCCCCAAGCGCAAGATCCAAGGCACGATGTCAGCGGTCACCCCCCGACGTCCCAACGGCACTTGCGCTGCTTCCTGTGCCTCAACCTGTTGGGCCATCTCTTCGGGCAGCCCCATCATTCCGGTCAACGCGCCCGTTTTGACGGGTCCCGGAGCAATAGCGTTGACCCGAATGCCGTCGCCCGCCAACTCTACCGCCCATGATTGGGTCAGATGTTCCAAGGCAACTTTGGTGGCACCATAATGCGAAAACATCGGTGCCGCATTGCGAGACACGGCAGTCCCGATATTCACGATGGCACCTTTGCTTTCGTTCAAAGCGGCACGGGCAGCCTTCACAAGTACGGAAGGGGCGACGATGTTCACAGCAGACATATTTGCAATGACATCCGCATCATAGGCATCTACGGGGGCCGGTTTCCCAGCCCCTGAATTGTTGACGACCAAATCGATACGTCCCCAACGAGACATGGCGGTTTCTACGATCCGCTCGCCACTCGTTGCGTCCGAGCTGTCCATCTGCAGACCTTCGATATTGTCACTCAAAGCGACAACTTCCGCCAGTTTTTCGGCATTGCGTCCCGTAATCAAGACATTTGCACCTTGTTCTGCCAGCGCGGTCGCGGTCGCTTGACCAATTCCAGAACTGCCCCCTGTGACTATCGCTACTTTGCCCTGCCACGCATCTTTGTTTGTCATTTCGCTTCGTCTCCTATTTGCGAATCTTTCGGGGTCGATAGGAGGCGTGCTTAGAGCCCTGACACTAATGTCAGTGTCAAAGGCTTTTTTGGGGGGGTGAACATTTTCCCTGGAAGCCGCCGTTCATGAAAGGCGCAGCATCGGTTAATCTGGGCTCTTCGGTCGCCTTCGCCGCAGAAACCATGAATAGCGGGATAGGGAAAATTCACCGTTCGCTGCGTCGTGCCCGAACTAGAAAGACGCGGACTCTACCGTCATTCGTTCCCATAACGAAGAAGTCTGCTATGAGTGATCGAGCAAAATAGCAGGTCGGGCTAGAACCATGAACATCAAACGCATTCTGAGCAGCGCACGAGGTCGTAGCGACGCTGTAGCTTTCAATGGCATGGCATTTCTAGTCGCCTACGATCCCGACGCGGCAGAAGGAATTCAAGCTCAGACGCGCAACTGTCTGCGGTTTCTTGAGACCAAGCTATCCGAGGTAAAAAGTGGAAAGCAGGCACTTCTTCAGGTTACGGTGTTCTTAAGCGACATGACAATGAAGCCAGCGATGGATGACGTATGGTGTGATTGGATCGGGCTAGAAACCAATTGGCCTCAAAGAGCATGCGTTGGTGCCGACTTAGGCGATGAGGTGACGCTTATCGAGATCACAGCCATTGCCGCACAATCTGAAACCTGACATTCGCCAACGCTGCGACCCTGGGCTCATTCGGGCTAATACACCGCGCGATCTATGAACGAAGGCTCCTAGAAACAGCGTCGTTCGCCGCGCCGTGGACGAACTGGTAAGGTGTGGATTTTTCGTGAATTCGCTGCGGCTGCGCCAATGACTGCTTCTCAAGAATTGGTTCATAGCAACACGATCACAGAAGTTCCCATCACAGTCATCGCAGCCCCAAGGATCGCTTGTGGGCGAGGCAAGATACCCTCTTTGAGCCACAGAATGGGAAGCACAAGAACTGGTGAAAGTGACCCAAGCACAGCGGCAATTCCTGCGTCAAATGTTGCAAATGCGTAGAGCAGCAATGTCGAAGAGACTCCATATCCAATAAAGCCCGGCAAAATGGTGCGACCAAGCAAATAGGGCGTGACAACTGCCTGAGGTTTGAAGGCCTTTGCAGGCCATAACGCCACAACAGAGATCAGAAACGCGGCACCCAACAATCGGATCGCGGAAGCTGCAATCGGGTCGGTACCTGCAAGCATCGCCGGTTTCATGACAAGAAAACCAAACCCTTGAAACGAAGTCGCGGCAACGCCGAGCATTGCAATCATCGCAAGAGTGCCAGTCGCCACATCGCTCTCGGAGCGTTCGTCACTTCCAAAGAACACGGCGACGCCAACACCCGAAAGAGTTATGCCCGCCCCGAGTAGGTCAGTCGTGCTCGGCGTTTCATTGAGCCAGAGATAGGCCATAACACCAACAAGCGGTGCCTTGAGCGAAAGAAGAAGCTCGGTCCGTCTTGGTCCTCCGCGTCGCAGACATTCGATCATGGCAAGGTTTCCGAGAACGATTCCGATGCCGATACTGGCTGTAAAGGAAAGCCAAAATTCCCATCTAACGGTTTGCCAAAGGCCAAATCCACTAACTCCGGCAGCGAGAATTGCCGAGCAGGCGATGAGTTGAATCCGGGTAAACTCGAATGCCCCCAACTGCCGCGCGGGCCACTGAGCCAAAACGATTCCTGTCGCCCAGCCAAAAGATGCACCGAGTGCCGCTAGGATAGGCAGTATGAACATGACAAGGCTCCGCTAGATCACTACAATAAGTGTAGCAATAGAATGCTACGCTTATTGTAGCAACAGGAGATTTCTATGCCTTCACGCGTTCCGGCCCCGGGAAACCCCGTCAGGGGGTCGAAATCGGGTAAGCCCATCATGGCGCTGTTCGACTTACTTGGAAGGAGCTGGTCACTTGGCGTGATCTGGCAGCTTGCGAACGGGCCGCTGACGTTCCGCCAAATCCAAGACAGGTGTGAGCAAATGTCGCCAACGATCCTGAATCGGCGGATTAAGGAACTGACTGCCAGCGGTTTTGTGGAAAAAGGTGATCAAGGATACCAGCTCACATCCGCCGGGGCAGAGTTATTCACCTTCCTCAAGCCGCTTGGTGGATGGTCCAAGAAGTGGGCTGATGCGCTATCTTCGGAGGAGCGCCAACAATAGCTGTTCGAGAGGACATACATCTACGAAACCAACATTCATTCACCGCGCAGCATCATGAAAAATGGGCTCATTCGTTGAATTCGCCGCGTTCTGGATGAAGGTCGGCCTAGCCTGAACTTCTTTGCATTCGAAAGTATGAGTTGGACATTTTGGGGAGGCTCAAAAGAACTACCGACGACCAAGCCTGCCTAGTCTGGCAAGTTGAGCAAGCATTAACGCCCCGGTACCAGTACCGTTGCCAGTGCTAGTATTGGCAGCTGCATCCTGTGAGCTACCTGCACCGGGACGTTGTGGCATTTGCTGAACGCCAAAAAACTGGCGCGCACGAAGTGCAGCGTACTCTGAACCGGTGGCGGAACCCATCAAATAGCGGTTTTGCGCTTGAACCGAACCAAACGCTGCACGTCCAAATGCGTAGGCGCCGCCCAGACCTCCCGAAATCGCTGGCATCATGATGTTTCCAGAAATGGCACGCACTATGAACGGGGTCGCGATGATGAAGCCTTTGGCCATCAGAACCATCATGAAGAACGGGATGAGTGCGCCAATGTTCGAGGCATCTTCGGGATCACCGAGCGATGTCAAAAGTGAGCCTGCGACGCCAGCGATGGTCGAGAATACGCCAGCAATTACGATTGGGTACATTGCAAATGAAACCACGGCGCTCAACCACCGCGCAAAGTAGTCTTTGGTAACGTCAAACAGCGTCAAGAAGATCATGATCGGGGCAAGGCCAAGCAGCAACGCGATCAAAAGCCTTGAGGCGACCATGAGAAATGCGGCGAGCCCTCCGAGCAAGGACAGTAGCAACACCCCAAGTGTATCAAGCAACGCTCCGACCATCCAATTGAGTTCGGAACCAGCGGCATTCAGATAGTCTCCAAGCTCCGCGATTAGATCATCAAACTCCTCGGCAAATGTCCCCGATGGTCCAGGTGTCCCTCCTCCAACAGCGGCAACGAGAGATCCCGCAATACTGTCCAACCCCGAGAGAATTGCGGATGACACCAGATTAAACTGAACCCAGTTCGTCGCAAAAATTCCGATCAGGGCGACTTTGAAAGCAAGCCAAAAGGCCGTCCGTCCATCCATTGCCCTGTATTGATAGATCATGTTGATACAAACGAGGATCAAAACCAACGTCACGGCAACGACGGCGATTGTTCCAACAGTTGCAGCAACCGCTCCAAACTGGGTTTCAGCGGCGTCGTCGAGATAGCCCTGAGCGGTATCGACAAAATAGGCCACGACACTCATGAGGTTGTCCTTCGCTTACCAGTTTCCAGCCTGTTCGCAGATTGGTTTAGCTATTCTGCGAAGTTCATTGGCAGTACGCCTGAAGGCAGAGATCGCCTCACGAAGCTCATTCCTATCTGCAGTTGAGAAGCGCTCAAGATAAACCGCTTCGGCCGCATCCCAAGTTGGGAACCGCGTCTCGCAAGAACATTCGTTTGCGTCCACAATCCTCTGCATGCCTTCGGCGCGATAAACCTGTTGGAGCAGCCGAGCCTTGTTTGGTTCGTCGTCCGCTAGGTCGGTTACAAATTGCGGCTGCGACGGTCGGTCTTGGCAAACATCAAATTCGCGCTCCAGTGTTGGAACAAGATGGCTTTCTGCAAACGCAATTGAACCGATCGATGACGCCAAGACCGCTAAACCGGCGACGAACGTTCTCATGCTGCCTCACTCGAGACATTCTCTGGGACGATATCCCGTTTGAGAAAGGCGCGCATGCCGATGTCAGCAAAGTCAGAGCCGACGACTGAAACTACCTCCCAACCTTGCAGACCATATTCGTTTAGAGAGGCCTGCATTTTTGTGAGCCCATCCTTTTTGTTCATCGGAAAACAAAGAATAACGTTCTCGAACTTTTTCATGCGGCAACCTCCTCGGATTGGCTTGCGCCCGGCAGGTAAAACTCGGTGATCCCGCGTTCGGAACCCTTCCGTCCGGCTTGAATGATGACGTCGATGGAGCTTTCGATATATTGTACCATGTCTTGGTAAGTCATTGGAATTTCTGTCTTTAGAGCGGCGATGGCTAGGCGTTGTACCGCCAATTGCGGTGTTTCGGCGTGCAGTGTCGTCATAGAGCCGCCGTGGCCTGTGTTGATCGCTTCCAGAAAGGTCATCGCTTCCTTGCCCCGGACTTCGCCCAGAATGATGCGGTCTGGGCGCATGCGCAGCGTGGCGGTGAGCAGAACATCAGCCGTTTGGAATTGGGCATCGCGATTTGCGATGAGCGTGACGGCATTTGGTTGCTTAGGAAGCAGCTCTGCGGCCTCTTCGATCGTTACAATGCGCTCTTCATCCCCAACCAGGGACAAGATCTTCCGGGCGGCGACGGTTTTTCCCGTCGAGGTTCCGCCTGACACAATCATGTTGAGTTTGTGCTCGGCGCAAAAGGCCAGTGCTTCATCAATCTCACCACGGGCAACGACTTCGCGAAGCTGGCGATTGGTCTCGTTGCGAAGCTCTTCCAGCTTGCGCTCTTCTCCGTAAAGGTACTTCAATTGAATGTTTTCGAGCGGCAGGGTCGAGAAGAACCGTAGACTGATCGACATGCCCGACACGACAGCCGGGGGTGTGACAACCTGCGCTCTGATATGCCTGCTGCGATAAGTGATGGACACCGAAACAATTGGGCGATCCTTGCTCATGATGGTGCTGGCATCTGAGGCGATCTGGTTTCCGAGGTCCTTGATTTCAGTCTCAGTCAGGGTTTGTCCAAGAGGGCGCATGAAGTGATCGCCATGGAACTCGCCCCAACAAGACCCGTCCGGGTTGATGCAGATCTCAATCACGTCGTCGCGTGCAGCATCTTCAAGTTTGTCGAGTGATGCTTGCAGATAGCTAAGAGACATGGCTCAAAAAATCTCCAGGTCTCGGTCGACCATGACGGTGACGCGCGCACCCTGATCGAGGTAGATGACTGGGCCGATAGAGAGGTAGTCGCTGATCACGCTATCCGTGGCATCCGCCAAATCGTCGCCGATATCTTCCAGAACATCGGCCGCTGCATCGTCTTCGACATTGGAGGCCGCAACGTTTGGCGCGGCCGTAACAATCGAAATAAGCGCCGCAGAACCAAAGCGCTCCGCAAAGCGTGTGTCGACAAATCCGGTAACTCCGGACCGCCCAAGTTCATCACCACCAAAGGAGCTGATCTGAATGGATTGATTGGTTGGCAAGATAATCCGGTCCCAGGCGATCGTGACCCGTTTCTGCGCGATTTCAGCGCCGGAGCGATATCGGCCAATGAGGCGTGAGCCGCGCGGAATAAGCAGGCGCGCACCGTCGTAGCTATAGACGTCTTCTGAGGTGAGCGCGCGGACTTGCCCGGGCAACGAGCTGTCCAGTGCCGTCTCCATAACTGCCTGGATCATGGTTCCTTGCACAACAGTGTTGGACGGATTGGCGATGACTTCGGCTTGCGTCACCGTCGATGGGAGTGCGCCGTTCACGACAAAGTCTGTCACGTCGCCAAAGGTGCGTTCCGCAAGCTCGGTCGCGTTCCCAGTTCCACTTCCACCGAAGGCGATCGTCGGGGAGGAAATCCGACGTTCCTGAAACGCGCGTTCTTCTTCGGCTCTTTGTTGAAGCTCGGCGAGACGGCGGGCTTCCAACTCGCGGCGTAGCCGCTCCTCTTCTCGCAACCGACGTTCTTCGTCGGTCGGTCCAGGCGGCGCAGGGGCAGGTGCTGAAGCTTCGAGCATTGCGAGCTCGAGATCCATCCGCAACTTCTCAAGCTCGGTGTCTCTTGCTGACAGCTCTTCCTGGAACTGCCGTTGTGCATCTTCGGAAGCTGCTTGCAGTGCTGCGATCTGCTCGGTCAGCGCGTTGATCGCCTCTGCAGCTTTCGTGTCGTCTTCGAGCACTGGCTCGGGTGCATTTTGAAACGCGTCGATCTGAGCTTGCAACGCGGCCAGCTGCTCGATGAGGTCTGCATTGGGTTCAGTTGGTTCAGGCGTGACCGTTACGATTTCAGGTTGAGGTGGTGGGGGAGGTACAAAGGGTTCGATCTCTCCAAATCCATCACCTTCTTGCTGGAACTCATCGGGAATTGCCGTCGGAAGTGCCACTTCCTCGGTAGGTTGAGACAGGAAATAGAATACTGCCCCGGCTCCTGCGATGAGCAAAACGACCAGAAGCGCCAGAACCGGCGAGCGCCGCTGTTGTGCGGGCGCCGACGCGGCCCCACCTTGCTCAAGGGCGGCAAGCCGGCGTTCCAGGTCGGTGTCAGATTTGTCGGCCATCAGGATGTCGCTCCTGCAGGGGGTGTCGCGCTGATGCAGACAACGGCTTCAGCAAGGCGCAACACCCATTCAGGGTTCACGCCCGAGACGCGGATCACCCCGTTCTGCACTTGTTGGGTATTGACCGTGCGTTCCCGCCCGTTCGAATGACGGAATATCGCAGGCACGGGGGCGTTTCTGCCAAACTGGAAGTATGTAAATGTTCCGTCATCCCACACGCGCGTGGGTGTGATTTCGATCCGCTCATTGGCCCCATAGTTGTAGTTTGGTGCCTGGGCCGCGACAGCGTTTGCTGCACGCCGATTGTCTTCCGGGTATGTGAACTGAACCACATAGAAGGTAGGTTGGGAGGCTTCCTTGACGTTGAAGTAGTAACTGCGCCGATTGGTGTAGACTGTCACGTTGGTGTGGACTGCGCGTGCCAGCGGTTTGATGGCAAAGGCACGACCACCGGGTACGCCGTCAATTTCAAATCCTTCGGTGTCGCCTGCAATGATGGATCGGATGGTTTCACCTTCGCCGAACTCAACCGTCGTCACATGCGTCAGCGAAACAATCAGCCGGTAGACTTGCCCCTCCTGATACGTGGCGACCCTAACCCTCGCATCACGTGGCCCGCCGCGCGGGATCGCCTCCGCCAAGACCGTCGATGCGATCAACGTAAAGCACAGCGTCAGAATGGTGAGGTTGCCTGCGGTCCTCCACCTGTCCCAAAAAGCGGTGCCGCCAATGCTCCGATGCACCAAACGGCTTCGGTACATCGGCGACAACCAGTCAGGGAGGTTCTGTCGTAGGCGCATTAGTTCTCCAATCTATCGGAACGGATCGAATACTCGGTCACGGTGAAGCCGAACGGATTGGTCCAAACCTGATCGATGGAGCGGCTTTCTTCTGGGCGGAATTCGAAGAGAAGGGTTGCAGTAAAGAGACCGGCCTGTACGCCATTGATTGATGTCAGGCGTTTGCGAAGGCGGGCGGTGGCGCGGTTATTGCCAATCAGATTGATGCTCAGGATTTCGACATCAAGCCGGGCATTTGGTCCATAAACTGTTGGTGGGTAATTCTCGTTGGCGCTGTTCCAGATCTGGCGGACGCCGGCCTCGGCCGCAGCATCTGATCGGCGCAAAACACTACGGACCCGTACATCGTTGTCGAGCTGATTGTAGACCTCGCGATCGGTCACATAGCGGAAGACTTCGGCTTCAATGATGGCCTGGTTTGACGTGACTGTCGTTGCGCCGACAGAGGCTTCAGGAAGCGCAAAACCGGTCTCTGGGTCGTAGGGGACAACGACGGGAGGCGGGTCGACGTCCAGAACAGCAACGGCTGCGGCACTCAGGCATCCCAGAACACCAAAGATCAGTCCAACAAGACCGAGACGTTGCCAGAGGCGCTCCCGACGCAGCGCCCCGTAGACAAGTTCTTCTTCTATGATCGCGCGTTCGTCACTCAATGCTCAAGAAACCCCATTCTCATCACTCGGCGCGCAAGTCCGGCAAGGTGAACTCCATGAACCGCTGTTCTTCGGCAATTGTCGCGGCATCAATGACGCCGCCGGTGCCGTCTCCAACCGTCTGAACCGCTTCGAGCTGCCACATGGCGACGAGCGCGATGGCCAGTTCAGCGGTCACCCGCGTGTTGAGATCGACACTCTCTTTGAGCTCGTCCATGTCGTCGATCAGGCCAACAAGCCTGTCAACGCGCCGGAGCGACTGACCTGCGTCCTCGTAGCTGTTTTGGGCTGCCGCAGAGACCAATGCGCCGGTTGTGGCTTGCGTCGCGATGCGCTCGGCCCCGGCGTTGCCGCTGCGGGCCATTTCACTCAAGGTGTCTTCGTCAAAGCCCAAATCGGCCAGAACACGGTCCATCTGGGTCTCGATCTCGCTTGCCCCGGAGCCGGTCAAGCCCGAGAAATCCCCCGTCTTGATCGCATCGATTGTGGCGAGAATATCTCCGAACTCCTGATCCAGCAGTCCGTTCAACTCGTCTTCCATCTGTGTGCGAATGATCTCCGGCAGCTCAGCCAAGCGTGTCAGCGCCTCGTAAGTGCGTTGCAACTCCGCGAGCTGTTCCGTGAGTGTGGCCA
Source organism: uncultured Tateyamaria sp. (assembly GCF_947497045.1). Classification (GTDB taxonomy): domain Bacteria; phylum Pseudomonadota; class Alphaproteobacteria; order Rhodobacterales; family Rhodobacteraceae; genus Tateyamaria. The sequence continues at coordinate 38,707 of NZ_CANMEU010000013.1, forward strand.
GTTGCTCGTGAAGCTGCGTGAGCTGCTCATTCTGAAGAATTTCGTCTTCGATCATTTGACGCAGCTGTTGGATGTTCTGTACGATATTTTGCGTGTCCACGACCGGGACGCCTTGTGCGTAGGCTGGCACGATCATCGTGGCTGGGATGGCTGCAAACATGCAGCTCGTGAAGAGAGCAAGTCTCACTGTACGTTTGAACATCAATCCAATTCCTCCAGGGTGAAATCCATGAACTCTTGTTCGGCCATGCGCGCCGAGGCTTGCGCCAGTTGCGCTGCACTCAATGGCTGGGTGCGGGCTGCTTTGAGGCGCAACCGTGCCGCAATAAGGCGGACCAGTTCGGCGCGTGCATAGGTGTTGAGTGCGACGCTTTCTTGGACGTCGCTGGTTGTCTCGATCCGTTCCACAATGTCACGGATCCTCAGGGCCGCTTGCCGGATGGCTGCGGGTGAATTGCTCCCATAAAAGGCCGCCCCGTGACCGGTGATTGAGAGATTGGCATTGGCAAGCAGGGTGGGGTCGATGGTTCCGAGGGCTTCGATACCGCCGATGCGCGCAAGGTAGGCATTGTATTTTTGTGGGATGACGGTGACGTAGTGCTGGGTTTCCTTGAATGGCGGCACGCCGCCATACTCGATCACGCGGCCTGGTCCTGCGTTATAGGCGGCCAAAGCGTTGATGATGTTCCCATCAAAGCGATCAAGCTGTGCCGAGAGATATCGCGCGCCGCCATGCACCTGCAGATAGGGGCTGTTGTAGTATTCCGGGTTGATGCCGAGATCACTGGCTGTGCCGGGCATGATTTGTGTGAGCCCAAAGGCACCGACGGGCGAGCGGGCTCCGATCGTGAACCGGCTTTCCTGCCAGATGAGGGCCTGGAGGAGGGCGCGCCACTGCACGGCGGAGAGGCTCGCGCGACCCACGCCTGAAAACCCTGCCGTCTCCTGCGCCACCCGAATGATGAGCTGTTCGATGTTTTGGGCTGCGTCGCCAAACATCTGCTGCCCACCAGGATTTGGGTCAATGTCGGCTGTGCCATAGACCGCTCCTGCCGATCGATCAGCAGAGCCACTGCCGCCCTCAAGGGACGTGACCATGGGGCCAACGCCGGCACCGTCGAAACTGGTTTGCGCATCCAGTATGGCTTGCAGCGTGGCCAGTTGTTCGCGCTTGATCGCGGCCAAAAGCTCCCGCGTTGCCAGCTTATCGGCCTGTAAAGCGAGATCGACTTCCCGATCCCCGGTCTCAACAATGTCGCGGGCCGTTAGCCCGCTGTCATTTGTCGGCACACCTTGCGCGGCAGCGGTGCCAGTGGTGGCCGCAAGTACCGCAAGGATAAGGACGAGCTTACTCAATCTCTGTCGCTCCATCCAACGGCCCGCCAAGCGGCGCGAAGTTGCAGTCTTTCTCGCCCGGAGCCGGAGCGACGAAATTGAAGCAATTGGCCTTCAGCTCGCGGTACTCCGTGCAAGCCGCAAGCGGCGCGATGCAAAGGACTATCTTGGCAATGATACGGATCATGAGAGTCTCCAAAAATCGGGGCGATCCCGGTAGTCGGCACCGACAAGCGCTTCGCCTTTTTCCATGCCACCGAGAATGGTCAGGTGGGAGCCAAGGGCCGACAGATCGGCGTCAACGACCACGGACCCGCCGTCGTCGCGAATGAGTGCGAGACGGCTGTCGCTGCCTGTATTGAGAAGGACATCGAGTTCCTTCTCGTAGAGGTTCAACATCGCATAGTCGGACGCGTGCGCCCGAATGTTGGGCAAAAGGATTTGTGTCGGGACGGCTTCAATGATGGTTTTGCCTGTCCGGGTGCGCTCAAGCTGGCTGGCATATTGCGTCATCATGACGGCGACGGTGTTTTGTTTCCTTGCCGTCACAAGCCAGTTTGACAGGCGCTCGGCAAAATATGCGTTATCGAGCGCCTTCCAGGCCTCGTCGATGATGATGATCGTCGGGCGGCGATCTTCGATCTCACGTTCAACACGGTGGAAGAGGTAACTCAGGACGGCCATGCGTTCGCGTTCGTTCTCGCTGTCGAGAATGCCGGTGAGATCGAACCCTACTGTGTCACCCTTGAGAGAGAATGTGTCTTCAAGGGTTTGGCCGAAGATCCAGCCATACCGACCGTTTTGGGTCCATTCCTGAAGCCGTTCGTGGAGATCGCCGTCGTCGTCAGTGGAGACAAAGAGGGATGAGAAATCCTTCCAGTTCCGCAACTCAGGACTAGCCGCCGTTGCGTTCTGACGCACAACTTCCTGAATGCGATTGGTCTGAGCCGGTGTGAGCGGGCGATCTGATCTGTAAAGAAGGGTGCCAAGCCAGTCAGACAGCCAGGCCGTGCCGCGTTCATCGGTCTCCGTCCAAAGTGGATTGAGGCCCGTTGGCTGGCCCGCTTTGATCGCTGTGTAGGTTCCACCGTTGGCGCGAACGGCCATTTCCATGCCCGCACGATAATCGAAGACGAAGACCCGCGCGTCGGTTCGCCGCGCTTGTGTCATCAGGAAGGCCGAAAGAACGGATTTCCCTGATCCCGGTTGCCCGAGGATCAGGGTATGCCCGCTCGTAGGCTCTTTGTCTGGCGATCCCTGCTCATGGTAAGAAAAGCGATAGGCGCTTTGCTCCGGGGTCGGGAACATAGAAATCACCTTGCCCCAGGGCAGATGCTCATTCGATTTACCGAGCTGCGTGCGATGGAAGGCGGCGAAATCGGCAAAGTTTCGATTGGTCACGGCACTGGCCCGGACCCGCTTGGGCTGATTGCCCGGGTGCTGGCTGAAGTAATGGCTTTTGGCGGCAGCACGCTCGCCGATCATTTTGATGCCTTCGGCCGCTGCTGCGTTGACGATCTCGGCCCCAAGGGTTTCGAGTTCGTCCAACGTGTCGCATAAGACGGTCACGACCATATGATGTTCGCCGAAGCTTTGCCGCTTGGCTTCCAAATCATCGTGCGCAATGTCGAGCGCTTCGAGGAGCGAAAGCGCTGCATCCTGAGACGCCTGCATCTGTCGCTTCTGGCGTTTGATGCGTCCAGCCATGAGATTTGAATTGATTGGGGTAAAGGAGTGCGTGACGATCATGTCGACCGGCAGGTTCAGCATATCGAACATCGTGCAGCTTGTTTGCTCGGAATACTCACCGATCGTGAAGCTCTTGCCGTAGCGCTGTCCGACCACACCCTCGGAAAGTTCGAAATGCGTGCCTTTGAACGTCACGCGGGTATTGGCAGTATTGTAGGAGAGAAACCCGTATTTTCCCGCCGGAAAGAGTGGCATTTCCTGGCCCGTGTTGAGCGCCCCAAGAAAACCAACAAGTTCACCTGAGGGCGCCGAAAGGACATGAGGGTCCATCTCAGACAGCCCGGACAGGAAGACGCCGACAGCCTCGTTCAATCGCCGGATACGTTTTTGGGTTTCTTCTTTGAGCCGGTTTGGATTGCTGCGGCCCAGAAAGGGCAGGGCGCTCTTTGGTGGAGGGCGATGGATTACTGTCAGTGTCAAAGTTTTGTCGCGCAAGCCCGACGTAGCGAGCTTCTTGCGCCACTTGGCGTCAACGGCCCCTGCAAAGTTGTCGCTTGAGATAGGACTTAAGTCTGGTGTGATAGCCTTGGAGACCTTGTGTACGTAGTAGCTGAATTCCGGGCCGAGCTGCGCAATGAGGCGCGCAAAAAGGGCCCGGACCTTATCGAGATGACTGTCGTCGGTGGTATAGCTGTTCACGCCGCGCAGTCGGATACACTGGAAGAGTTCGTTGACCCGCGTACGCACGGTTTGATCGTCAGCAAGGCTGACATAGGGCAGCATATGCGCCAGCCGGCTTTCGCGTTCAAACCACTCCGGTAGGAGCGTGCGGTGATCCATGGTGTCGTCACGGGGCATAGCTATCCCCACCATGGATGGAACGATTGCGGGTCGGTGGCGTCTCTTGCAAGACGGTCATCATCACGTCGATGAAGCGCGGATCCCAGTCCGCGGCCTTCCACAGGACCGGGTAAAGAACGGCTGCGATGCCGAGGACGACAATGTTCTGAATCCAAATGAAGAGCAGAACCGAGCCAAAGAGCCAGACCATGGCATACATGATCGGAAGCCCAAAGAGCTTTGGCGGGCGCACCAGGCCCAGAAAAAGGGGGGAGCGCTCCGCCATCAGGGAATTACCCGCCCGAGAAGACGGCGGCGACAATCGTGGGGGCGGCGGCAATGCCCGCAATCCCAACAAGCACCCAGAGGGCCTGCCGCAGGTCAATGATATTGAAGAACCAGCTCAGAAACACGCCGATCACAGCGAGGGTGGCGATAACGACACCAAGTGGTCCCGTAAGAGCGTCCACGATCCCTTGCAGCAGGCTTTGGATGGGCGACAGATCGATGCTTTGTGCCATTGCGGGCTCTGCAGCGAGCATCAGAAGCGCCACCAAGGCTAAAGCCAGTTGTATTGTCCTGTTCATGAATTCTCTCCTTCCAACCGTTCAAATACTGAAAGCACACGAACAACGTGGTTCTGCGTTTCGCGATAAGGGGGGATGCCATTGTGCTCGATCACGGCGTCGGGGCCAGCATTGTAGGTAGCAAGTGCGAGGCGGCGATCGCCAAAGGTCTCCAGCATCAGCGCCAGATATCGGGCGGAACCGTCAAGGTTCTGACGCATATCATGAGGATCGACACCGAGCTCTTTGGCTGTGCCTGGCATGAGTTGGCCCAGACCGATCGCGCCTGCTGAACTCACGGCGCGCGGATCATATGCGCTTTCGATTTCGATGTTTGCGCGAAAGAGATTCAGCCAATCCGTGACGGAAAGGTCGGCGCGCCGCAGACCAGAATGGCTCGCATAACGCAACGCGGCCTCGTTTATGGCAGAGAGGATCTCAGGGCGCGGAATGCGCGGTGCGGCAATCTGTGGAGAGGATCTTGTAGAAAGAGCCGCAATCTCTTCTGCGCCGATAATTTCGAGTGGTCGGGATGTGGTCCCCACTGCAACGCCGTCTCGATAGTTCCGCGAAAAGCTGCTTTGAGATTGCGAAGGACGAAGACTGCCGTCGTCCTCCATGACCAGCACCATTTGCGCGGCCGAAGGGCTGGCAAGCGAGATGGCGAGTAGTGTGCCAGCTGTGGCTTCAATCAGCCTTCGGTGTGAGCCTGTGGGTTGTGCGTTGGCCCTCTTCGAGAGGGATATTGGCGTTACGGAACCCCATGCCACTGAGGAAGGACACCACCCCAGTAACCGTCTTGAACTCGCGGATCTTGATATCGTTGAACGTTGTGCGCGTGCGCGCAGTGACCAGCAGTTTTTCCATACCCTCGTCGCTGACGGCTCGGACAATCCATAGGCCGTACCAGGATGGCCCTTTCTTGAAGGCGTCCGCTTTACACACAACCTCTGCTTGATAGCCGCTCTCGACCAGATCTCTGAATCTGGGTTCCGTAACCACATTCGGTGCTTCTTTTTCTAAATCTATCACCTCAGTCACGTCCTCGTTTGACAACGTATGACCGGGCGTCCCCCATGGACACCACAACCATACGATGATATAAATATTTTACGCAAGCTATAGTTTTGTCGCGTACGGATTTTCTCCCATTCGTTAATCATTACGACTGAGAGGGGGTTTTAGGCAAGAAAATAGGCAGGTTGGATGGTGCCACCATGAAACTGTATGCTGTGCCAATTGCTATAATTTCGCTTGTTCTTATGGCTCCTGATGCGTTTGCTTTTTCTTGTGTCAGCCCATTGAGACCTTTTGTTCCGACTGAGTCGGTTGCTGCCATGGAGTATCGTGACCTCATCAAACAGGACTTTGAGTCGTATCTGAGCGATGTGCAGGGGTATTTGCGATGCCTAGAAGAGGAGCGTGTTCGCGCATTTGAAGAAGCTCGGGACGTCACCAACGAGTATGGCGCTTTTTTGGATCTAACTACGCTCATCAAGGAAGGACCCGTATCCAGCAACTGATTCAACCAAGACGGTCACGCAAGCGTCAAACTTTTTGAACTCGGGTACCCGTCGTGATCCTAGACTTTTCGGCTAGCTCGCCCCCATCGAGCAAAAGAATACATGTCTCTACGACTTGGGAGAAGTCAAAGACCAGATGATCATTGGTGACGCGCTTCCAGAATAAGGTCGCTTGCCTTTTCGCCGATCATGATTGTCGGAGCATTTGTATTGCCTGAAACGATTGAGGGCATAACCGAAGCGTCCGCGACGCGTATTCGACCTGCGACCGCGTGCTTTGTGGCGGATCGCTGCTGGCCCATCTGACTGAAACGCCTTCAGAAGCCTGTGAACCTGTCGTCGGCTTAGTCCCAACACATTGGCCGCTGCCACAGCCGTCATCCGGCCTTGGGTCACTTGGCTTAGTACTTCAATGCGGTTCAGCTCGCGCTCGCTCATGATCACCCATCCCACGGCCACACTCCAATCCTGCTTCAACAGGGAAGTGTGACACTTCTACTTTGCAGATGTGAGACATTCTAACTTTCTGTGTGAACTCACGCTGAAGTGCAATTTCTGATATGTTATTTTATTCCAACCGGTTCTGTATTTCCATCAGCTTGGTCTCGAAGACTTCGGCTGGCGTCCGGTAGCCGAGGCACTTGCGCGGGGTTGAATTGAGGCGATGGCAAATCGACCTCAAATATCGATTTGTCAGCGCCGTCGGTTCGGTTGATCTGGGGAGGTACTTCCTGAGCCTGTTGTTCGTGTTCTCGACCGTGCCTTTCTGGTAAGGCGCTTGTGGATCGCAAAACCACGCATCCGCGCCGATCCCGGCCTTGAGATGCTTCCAGGCCGAGAACTCCGTGCCGCGATCGAACGTGATCGACTGGCGCGCGTCGGCGGGCAGGGGAGCCAGACCCTGGATCAGTGCCTCCATGATGGGCTTGGACTGGCGATCCTCGTTACGCATCACCACGGCGAAACGGCTGACGCGTTCGACCAGGGACGTGACGTTCACCTTTCCATGCTCCTTGCGGAACATCATCAGATCGCACTCCCAGTGGCCAAACTCCGCACGTTCAGAGATGCAATCGGGCCTGTGAGACAGGCTTTGAACGTCGAAGATATGGGTCCGGCTGTGCCTGCGGTAGCCGCGTGGCCTGCGGCGTCTGCGATGCTTGGGGAGGTGACGATAGAACTGCTCGTCGCGACCGTCCTTGGAATAGGCAAACCGGTAGATCGTCTCATGGCTCACGCGGATCGGATGATGTTCGAGCTGCATCCGGCCTGCGATCTGTTCGGGCGACCATCCGGCTTTGAGCCTGTCCTCAATAGCAGCCTTCAGCTCAGGATGCACAACCATCTTGCGGTGGATGGCGCGACGTTTCTCGTATTTGCCCTGAGCAACGACAGCGTGATAGCCATTCAGCTCCGGCAGTTCGGTGTCCGTGTACCAGTTCCGTTTGATATCGCGGTAGATTGTCGAGGCATCTCGGCCTAAGCGATCCGCAATCTCAGCAATTGGCATTTTAGCCTCAAGCCACTTTGCTAACTTGCGCCGTTCTTCCAGTCTCAGGTGAGAGTAGTGGGTTCCCATTCTTCATACTCCATGCAAAGCTCTGTTTTAATACAGAATTCGTACTTCGTTTGTGAATCCACCCAGCTACAACATGATGACGTATAATCTGTCTTATGCTAAATCTAATGAAGACGTATAGGGTTTATTATGTAACACTTTGCTGTTTTTCTGTTTGCACGCTAAGTGATGACGACGCTTCGCTCTTGTTTTGATGAACGATTATCACGCAGTACAGATTGCATTCACCGCGGACTCAATATCGGCCGGTGAATTGTAGATGTGAGGCGACATTCTAAGTCGCTCACTGCTTTTGCCGTGATTTGCGAGCGGCTCATCCCATTCCGCATCGCACCATTTCACAATGATACCCTCAGCGCGCAACTTCTTTTCCAAGACAGGCTTGGCCGCGGCGCGGACAAGGCAGGTGACAGTGCCGACATAGCCAACTGAACTCAACTTGATCATCTTGGCGCCATTCAGGCCGTCGCGGAGTTGATTATCTAGCTGACTGACCCGGTCCGCGATCGTAATGACGTCCGACGAAAGTTCCAATGCCCGCGAAAGTCCGGCGAGCAGTGCGAGGTTCAGGTCAAAAGGTTCAAGAGTACGGGCATCGCATCCCAACATGCGTTCGGCGCGGGTCGACAACCACATCATTGCCGTCTGCCGTGGCGCACGGAGCCACTTGCGCGCAGTTCCAACGACTACGTCACAGTTCATATCGTCCGGCACGATAGATACCCGGCCCAAGGCTTGTGCTACATCAAGCACAACGAGAGCATCCTTGGGTCTAGCGATCGATGCAATCTCTTGAGCAGGATAGCAAAGGCCGTCGATGGAAGTTACAAGCGGTAGGCACAGCGCGCGTACATCTTCGTCCATCCGCGCAGCCCACGCCGAAACATCCGGTGGAGCGCCTCTCTTTCCCCTAATGACATCGATTGTCATACCACTTTTAGCAGACAATCGACGCAGCCAGCGGACGTTGTCTCCCCATTCGTGCTCTGCGACCAAGATACGTCCAGAGCGTGGCGGCAACCGGTCCATCGCAGAGGCCCGAAGCTGGAATGTCCCGTTTCCCATAGCTAGCGATGGTGCCGCTGAGTTAAGGAAAGCAGCACAGGCCCGGCGTGCATTCTCTCGGAGAGTAACTTCCTCATCCCTTCGACCTAAGGAATTTCGAGCTTGTCGGGCAATCGCTTCGGCACAAGCTCGATCGGGCAAGCCATGGCTGCATGCATTCAGATATATTGTAGCAGTGGCGGTCATGAGAGTCAGAGCATCATGATGCTAGAGGTGGCGCAAGTATTCTGAAGAGATGCAAACAGCCGCAGCCTTCCAAAAACACAAACCGTCTAGGTAGCGGTCAGTTGAACACTCCTGGAGCTTGTGTTTCATCCCAGACCGCTTTTCACTTCTGCATGAAGCAAGTCGGCTTCTTGTGCCGAGAGTCGTCTATAGGGTGGAAGCACGTTGGCCCATGTTGAGTCATTCAACCGCTCGGCAATTAATGCTTTGATCCTCGGAACCAACGGGCCCTTCGCAACAACAGATCGAATAGAGGAAGCTTTTTCAAGTTCGGCTTTATCACCATCTTGAAAGGCCGATGCACAGGACTGCACAGACAAGTTTGCCGTCGCCGAAATAGTTCCAGCAAATTCTCCCGCTCTCGCCTCCATCAAAGTGCCTTCGTTCGACGGAAAAACACGAAGGCTACGGAATTGTTGGGCAATCGCAGCGGCGTAATCCAAGTCGCCTGACGAGTCCTTCAAGCCCGCTATTCGGTCTCCAAATCGATCGACAAGGGCGGAAACGAGATCTGGTGTAAATGGCACCCCGGAAAGTGCTGGGAAATTGTAGAGATAGATTGGGATCGCTGTTGTAGCGGTCCCTTCTACTACCGCCCCGAAGTAGCGCAGCAAGCCATCGAAAGACGGATCTTTGAAGTAAAATGGCGGGAGGAGAAGTGCTGCTGCAAAGCCATTATCTGCAGCTGTGCGTGACAGCGCCACCGCGTCTACGACCGCCGCAGCACCGGTCCCAACCATGAGCCTGCTTTTGTCGATGCTGCTCTTCCCCAGATCAGAAATAATCTGGTGCCGCTGCTCCCTGGAAAGCGAAGTTGCCTCTCCAGTGGTTCCGGTGATGTTCAACGCATTCGCGCCTTCGGCCAGAAGAGAGGAGCCGAACTCAATTAATCGGCCTGTGTCAAGTTCACCCTTTGAAGAGACGGGTGTTGGGACGGCTGGAATGACGCCCTTGATGTTGGTCGTGGTCAATTGTCGATCCCTTCGAAAACTCGAGAAAAATGGAAGCGCATTTTTGAGCTCTAGGTTAAATCGTCCAAGAGCCTCTGGATCCCGGCCTCGGCGCAGAGTGTGTCTTGTTGCGGTGATCCAGAACTCACGCCGATACCCCCGACGACCTCGCCATCGACGACGATAGGTAAACCGCCTCCGACGACGACCAGCCGCCCGGCTATCGTGGAGTTTATTCCGTACGCGGGGCTTCCTGGCTGACTTGCTTCTCCGTACTCGTGCGTCGCCTTTTTAGCACCCGCTGCGGTGAAGGCTTTATCGATTGCAATCGTCGAAGAGGTCACCTTGCCGCCATCCATTCGCTGAAACGCGACAAGACTGCCACTTTCATCGGTCACGGCGATGCACATTGGAACGCCAATCTCGCGGGCCTTCTCTTTGGCACCTTCGATCAGTTTAGCGGCTTCGTCGCAGTCGATACGATTGATATTCAACACGTTACTTTCTCTCTCTTGGATTTTGCTTCACGGCGGCGCCGGTGCAGTATTGGTTCGGTATAACCAGAGGGTTGGTCGGCCCCATCAAAGACCAACTCCAGCGCGGTTTTGAACGCGATAGACGAGCCGAAGTCAGGTGCCACGTTGCGATAGGCTTGATCCGATGCGTTCTGTTCGTCGACAGCAGCGGCCATCCGTTTGAATGATGCTTCGACTTGTTCACGCGAACAGATCCCGTGCATCAACCAGTTCGCAAGGACCTGCGATGAAATGCGCAGTGTGGCGCGGTCCTCCATAAGTCCGATGTCGTCGATATCCGGCACCTTCGAGCATCCGACGCCTTGATCGACCCATCGAACGACATAGCCAAGGATGGACTGGCAGGAGTTGTCGATCTCACGGGCAATTTCGGCTGCAGACAATACACGCTCGCCGAGCAGAGGAGGAGAAAGGAGATCGCCTGGCACACCAGCTTGGCGGGATGCGATCTCTTGCTGCCGGGAGTGAACATTGATCTCGTGATAATGCATGGCATGAAGCACAGCTGCCGTTGGCGAAGGCACCCACGCCGTACTTGCTCCAGCATCAGGATGAGAGCCTTTGCTCTCGAGCATCTCCGCCATCGCATCTGGTTTCGCCCACATTCCTTTTCCGATCTGAGCGCGACCGGCGAAGCCTGCCTCGAGGGCGACGTCAACGTTGTTGTTTTCATATGCAGAAAGCCAAGTCGCCGACTTCATGTCCGTCTTGGGTAAGACGCCATCAGCGTGCATCACCGTGTAGATTTCATCACCCGTTCGATCAAGGAACCCGGTATTGATGAACACGATACGTTTTCGTACTGCTCTAATGCACTCCTTGAGGTTCAAGCTCGTTCGCCGCTCTTCATCCATCACACCGATCTTGAGCGTGTTGCGGGGAAGTCCGAGCACATCCTCCACCCTCCCGAACAGAGTGTTGGTAAATGCCGCCTCTTCGGGGCCATGCAGCTTCGGTTTGACGATATAGACGCTCTTGCTGCGGGAGTTTTGCATGCCGGAGTTCTTCTTTAGATCGTGCATCGCGCAAATCGATGTGATCATGGCGTCGAGGATACCTTCTGGGATCTCGTTACCATTTCCGTCGAGCAGGGCATCCGTCGTCATCAAGAGTCCGACATTGCGGACGAGCATCAAGCTCCGCCCCGGAAGCGTGAATGTCTTGCCGTCAGCCCCGACATACTCGCGATCCGATTTAAGGCACCGCGTGATGCTTTCGCCATCTTTCTCGAAGACCTCCTGAAGATCGTCCTTCATCAGGCCAAGCCAGTTTGCATAGACGCGCACCTTGTCGTCGGCGTCGACCGCGGCGACAGAGTCCTCGCAGTCTTGGATCGTCGTGACTGCGGCCTCAAGGATGATGTCGCTGAGATCAGCAGGGCTTTGGGCCCCTATAGGGTGTGCAGGATCGAACCGGCATTCGATGTGAAGACCGTTGTTGCGGAAGAGTATTTTGCGCTGATCGCTATCGTGCACATAGCCGGCGAACTGGGATGGATTGGAAAGCCCTGTCTCAGAGCCATCCGAAAGTCTGACCAAAACCTCCTTCACGTTCGACGAAACCTCATATGCTACAGCAGCGGCATGAGTGCCGGCAGTGAGCGGGATCGCCAAATCTAGAAACGATGCACTTTTGCGGATGACCTCAGCGCCTCTCTGTTCGTTGTATTCCAGACCTGGAGACAAAGAACCGTCGGTTGGGATCGCGTCAGTTCCGTACAACGCATCGTATAGTGATCCCCAACGCGCGTTCGCGGCGTTCAATGCAAAACGCGCATTGCTTACGGGAACAACGAGCTGCGGTCCGGCTGTCGTGGCGATCTCAGGATCGACGTCCGAAGTTGCGATCGAAAACGTTGGTCCTTCTGGTGCCAAATATCCGATGTCTCGTAAGAAGGCTTCGAAAGCAACGATGTTGGAAGGGTCGTTGTTCTCCTCGCGATACCAGTCGTCGATTGCAATCTGCAGGGTCGTTCTTTGCTCTAGCAGGCGCTCGTTGACCGGCACGAGCTCAGCAAGAATTGCGGCAAGACCAGACCAGAAGCGGTTGAGTTCGACGCCAGTGCCAGGGAGTGCTTTCGTCTCAATGAAATTGGCGAGCTGCGCATTTACTCCAAGGCCGCAGCGCATTTGATATTCGGTGGGCATATTCATGCTACTTCGCGCCCAACACTATCCACGAATTCGCGGATTTCTTCGATGATCGCGACGTGGTCAGCCAATGGCAGGCGGTCGCAAGTCATTTGAGGTTTGCCGGGCCGATCAAGCCGACTGTCGTCAATGGCCTGACCGAGTTCTACTGCTGCTCGCAGATAGCGTTCTTCCATTTCCCCGGTGAACTGGTCAAAAAGGTCCTCTTTCAGCTGATTATCGAGACGCGCCATCGCGCCAATCAGCGCGTAGGCCCCCCAGTTCGCAACCGATGCCACGATCAGGAAGTCGCAGGGCGTAGTCGAAGCGATCAACGCGCCGTTCGGAATGTCGTTTTCTACAATTTCGGCAGGTAACGATCCCATGCCGATCTCATTGCCGCCATCGCCGATTCCAATGGTCAACCAAGGCGCTTTCCAGCCGTCCTCGTGGAAAAGCAGATCAAGAGGTGCGGATTCTTCCGACATGTCCCAACCATGCTCGCGATGCGGCTTACCGTCAGACCCGGGTGATGCTCTCTCGATTGCGATAAAGTGCGTGGGCGGGTTCTTCATAGATTGAAGTCTGCTGCGGAGTTCAAGGACCTGCTTACGGTCCACTCCGACGACTTCCAGCCGGATCGCAAATGGCACTTCGGTCAGTGTCGCCCACATGGCTTTGGCGCATGGCGCATCCGTAATGACAGTTACGCGATACCCGAGCTTTGAGAAAGCTGTCGCGAGGTGGGCCGTTCCCATCAGCCCATCGGTTTCGGCTGACGGCGGCTCTGCATATCGGATGAAGAACCCGGCGACGATGCAGATATGCGGTCGTTCGCAGTCAAAAAGCGACTGAGCGGCCTTCTCAATGTTGCCTTGCGCCGCGCCAACAAGACGGGAGATATCGCGGCGGATTGTGCGTCCGACATGAGCTTCAATCTTCGCGATGCAGACGTCGTCTGCACGGGTAGCGGCATCGTCATTCGTATCCATGATGTATATGTCTCCTACGGATAAATGAAAGTCGTAGCGGGCTAGTTTTGCAAACGAACGGTCAGCTCGATTTCTGCCAAGCCTTTGGAGGGAAGACTTCCTGCCCCAAGGGCTGAACGACTGTGGCGTCCCCTCACCTCTCCAAAGATGTCTATGGCCAGTTGTGAAACATGGTTGAGGACTTCACTGTGCCGGTCGAAGCCTTCTGCCGCGTTGAAGTAGCCACGGATGAACAGGATGCGGTCGATCTTTTCGAGATCGCCGAGCGCATCATGCAAGGCTACAAGTCCACGCACGAAGCATAGTTGAGCTGCCTCGGCGGCCCGGTCCAAAGTATCATCCTCCTTTATCCGCCCAGCGATGAGCGCTCCGCTGTTGTCTAATCGGGATAGCTGCCCGCTGGTCATCGCGATCCCGTCCGAAACGGTGACCATGTCGTAAAGTCCATTGGGCTCAGGAGAAGGTGGTATCGGCAGGCCAATTTTTTTGATTTTGCCGAAGACGTTTTCGGATGATGGCACGCGCGCCTCCTATAGTATCGCCAGTTCGGCGTTGCGTTTGTCGGTCACCAGCATATGCGCTGGCTTGTGTGTGATGCAGATTGGCAGATTGGCATTGGCAAGCGCTACTTGAGGGGTGACGCCGCAGGCCCAAAACACCGGTACCTCACCATCATGAATAGGCACCGCATCTCCGCCGAATTCGACTTCAGTGAGATCGGTGATGCCAATCGCCGCGGGATCTCCGAAATGAACTGGTGCGCCGTGCACACCTGGATATCGACTTGTAATCTGTATGGCCCGAATGGCCCCAGCGGGTGTGAAGGGGCGCATCGTTACAACCATCTCGCCTCGAAACGGGCCGGCTGCCACAGTTTCGATATTGGTCGTGAACATCGGATTTGTCAGCCCCAGCGAGTTATGCCGCACATCGAGGCCAGCATCCTCCAAAGCTTCTTCAAACGAAAACGAGCAACCGAGCGCGAACGTCACAAAATCGGATCGCCAAAGATGGGCAATGTCAGCAACCTCTTCCGTAGGCACCCCATTCTCGAACACACGATAAGCACTGACATCCGATCTGATGTCGATGTCGTCGCCCAGAGTTGGCAGCGTAGGATCACCGGGCGTTCCCATAGCCAAAAGTGGACATGGCTTCGGGTTCAACTGACAAAAGGCAAGGAATTCGGCGGCATACCGTTCAGGGAGGATGACGACATTGCACTGCACGAAGCCCCTTGCAAGACCACCGCTCAGCCCCGAATACTCGCCAGAGCGAATAGAACCACGCAAAGCTGCCGGCGAAATCAAAGGCCCTATGGTGTCAGAACTCATTTAGACCCCCTGAAGAAATTCGAGCGTCTGACGCGCGATTTCCTCGGGCTGTTCTTCGGGCATATAGTGGCCACAATCATCAATGATTCCGCCAGAAAGGTTTTCTGCAAGCGGCTTCATCGCATCGTGAAGGCCCGGTGACATACCGACATCGCCACCCAAAGCCAGAATCGGCGTTTTGATCTTCTTGTTTGCCAGTTCGCGGTTTTGCTCAATGTCCTCAAACACTGCCCGGTAGTAAGCCAGCGCCCCGCGCAAGTTCCCGGGCTTCCGATAGGCCTCCGCGTAAATCTCGATATCCGCCTGCGAAAACGTGCCAGCAGGATTGTACGTCTTACGCTGAAAGAACCATTCGATGTATTCACGCTCGCGACCAGTCAACAGTGTTTCAGGAAGATCTGCAACTGGGTGAAACAGAAAATGCCAGGCTTTCCAGTTGTCAGGGCCAACAGTTATGGTGTTGCTGAGTGTCACGCCTGGGATGTTCGCGTCCAGAAGCACGAGGCGGTCAACTTCAGCTGGGTGCTTCGCGACATATGGGTATGCAATCCATGCGCCGATGTCGTGGGCAAGGATGCTGTACTTCGAATGCCCAAGTGCTCGCATTAGGGCGTGTATTCGGTCGCCCGTTGTACGGGTGTCATACCCATCGATGGGCTTGTCGGATTCGCCCTGACCCGGGAGGTCGATGGCGATCACGCGATACTTATCCGCCAAGAGCGGCATCATACGACGCCACGCATACCACGTCTGCGGAAACCCGGCGATGAGCAGCAAGGGATAGCCGGTACCACCACTTACGGTGTGAAAACGGATGCCATCTGCATCGACCATGTCATGCTCGAAAGCCTTTCCACCAAGTTCAACGATGTTTCTGTTCGCGCCCGTCATCGTGCCTCTCATCGCTGATTGCCAAGCTGCGGCATTGTCTCCCAAGTGCCGTCCAATCGACGGACCAAAGCCTCGGGAAATAGATAGGCAGTCGTACAGGTATGGCGCGGGATTAGTGGTACGAACTGTCCGACATTCAGTGCATCGGTCTCAATGACAGCGTGCTCCTCTTTCATTGCCGTGATCGCACCAGGGCCGAAGAAACGCTCGCTCAGTCTCATGTCAGGCGAGATCGCTTTCGATCCGGCGTCCAGTGTGGCACTTCCCGGCCTAGCGGAAACAACGCTGGACAAGACGTAAGCGGCCATTTTCCAATCCAGGTGGGGCAGCTCCTTGGTGTGTTGCGCGCTCGAGTAAATGAAACTGCCGGGCGAGACGTAATCCGCAACGTCTTTTGGCCAAATGTCAAAGCTCCAGCTGCCGCTTGCGGTCAGCTGGGTAGGCAAACCAGCATCTTTCGCACGCTCGAACAGGTCTTTGACTCGTGTGACGATTGCATCGTTCTTCTGAATCCGGACGCTTCGCTCAATGTCCTGAATATGACCATCGTAGATGTGAAAACCGCTGAACCTGGTGCGCCGCGCCGCGTCGGAGGCGAGGTCAAACGCATTGCCTTCGATATCCGCACCCGTCCTGCCCATGCCAGGATCAAGATCGAGGACGAGCGACAGGTTATCGACAGTCGCCTCTTGCAGCGCCGAGTCCCAGGCATCAAGACCTTCCACACAGTCAAAGAGAACCTGCACCTCGCTATCGGGATGGCTTTCGGCTGCGGCAAGGACTTTGGCAATATTGGCTCCGTTTGCCGTTGGATAAGCCCACAGAACACGTGGAGCTTTTGCATCTAGGCACATGCGCACCTCAAGAGGTGTCGCTGCCTTAAACGCTGTCACGCCGCGGCCCAACATCCAAATGCATATCCAAGGTGCTCGATGGGTCTTTACGTGGGGCATCAAGCGATCAATGCCACCAGCGGCAGTCGCTGTCGCATCCAGATTATGCGCCATAGCAGCTTCGTCGATAACAAATGCTGGAGTAGCAACCGTTTCGGTCGGCAGCATCAGCCTCGATACTTCGTCAGCCAGCTCGGAATGCGATTTCACGGTCATCTCTGTCACCTTTAATTTTAAATATCCATTACATATATTTATTCGTAGATCAAGCACCTACACTGGCTACCTGGCATCAATTTTCCCGGTTCAGGCCAGAAAAATCGACGCCGGTCGCACGACCACTATTGCTTTCATAGAACGCCGAAAGTCGGAACTGAGTTTGCAGGGCATGGTTCGGCAGCTGCCCTTTCAATGCGTCCTGATCTTTCATCTTAACGGAATGTATGATCGCGCGGTGCTGCTCGATATTTGCATCGAATTGCTCGTCATGAACGGAGGGCATGCCGGCCTCAAGTTTGTACATCATGACCAACAGACGCCTGACGTGGCGATGTGTCGATTGGGCAAAATCCATCAGAAATGAGTTGTTGATCGTCTCATACAAGCGCAAGTGAAAACGCTCGTTCAGCTCTGTGATAAGCAGGTAGTTGCGGGCCTTTACTGCTTCTTCGTAGGCGTCTTGGATGCGTTGCAGATCGGCGAGCAGACGTGCCGAGCTAAAGTTGCAAAGCGACGCAAGCATCGTCTCCGCCACTTGATGTGCCATCATGATCTCGCCAACCTCCTGCAAGTCGAGGTCTCGAACGAATTTACCACCACGGTCTGGGATAATCGTCACGAGACCTTCGGCTTGAAGCCTGTTGATGGCTTCACGCGCCGGCGTCCTACCGAGTTTGAACTGTTCTACGAGCATACGTTCGTCGATGCGGCTGCCTTGGGGAAGAGTCAGGTCAATGATCTTCGAACGAATGAGGTCGACCGCTTCGTCCGTCTGAGACGGCTTACGTATGATCTTCTGTGCAACCTGATCACGCGAAGAAGGTGTAATTTCGTTCATAGTTTCCTCAATTCTTAACGCTTGTAGCTAGGGCCGGATGACTATTAGTTCACTTGGGTACATCATTTACCGCTGCCCGGCCATCACCTCGGGCAGCCAAGTCGCAATGTTGGGGAAGGCAATCACTAAAGCGAGGGCCAACACCATCATGAAGAACATTGGCACCGCAGCCTTCGAAATAAATCCAATATCGCGTGAAGCCAGACCCTGTAGGACGAACAGATTGAACCCGATTGGCGGCGTGATCTGAGCCATCTCGACGACGAGTACGATAAAGATGCCGAACCAGATCATGTCGATGCCTGCTATTCTGACCATCGGCTCGATAATTGCCATCGTCAGGACGACCGTGGAAATACCGTCGAGGAAACAACCCAGGACGACATAGAAAAGCGTCAATACCAGGATCAGCGCGAGCGGCGATAAAGACCACGCCTCGATCAACTCAGCGAGTGCCCTCGGTAGCCCAGTGAAGCCCATCGCCAGCGAAAGGACGGCGGAACCGGCGAGTATCAACGCAATCATGCATGACGTTTGGGCAGCACTGACAAGCGAAGTCATGAAGGACTCGCGTGTCAAAGTTCTCTGCGTGAGCGAGATCAGCAAGGCTCCTACGACTCCTAGAACGGCAGCCTCTGTTGCTGTCGCCCAACCTAGATAGATTGACCCCAAAACAAAAACGATAAGACCAATGGCTGGCGACAGTTCGGAGAGACCACGAAGCTTGGAAATGCCTTTTTTGTCCGCGTCAGTATCGTCGAACTCGCTGCGATTAATGAGGCTCCAAACCGCCAGATAACCCATGAATAGGCACGACAGAAGAATGGCTGGAAGAATGCCTGCCATAAAGAGCTTCGTGATGGATTCATTCACGGTGACGCCGTAGATAATGAGGATAATCGATGGCGGCATGAGCAACCCGAGTGTACCGGCGCCTGCAAGCGTTCCAAGGATCATCTTCTCTGGATATTTCCTTTGTCGCAGTTCCGGGATCGACATTTTGCCGACGGTCGCAACTGTGGCTGCCGACGATCCGGAAATTGCGGAGAAGACCGCACAGCCCAGAATGTTGACATGCAACAGGCCGCCGGGAAGCCGCCCAACCCAAGGGCTCAAGCCGGAGAAGAGGTTCTTTGAGATATTTGTGCGGAAAAGGATTTCGCCCATCCAGATGAACATTGGCAGCGCTGTGAGTGTCCATGATGATGCGGAGCTCCAAACGGTCGTTGCCAGAGCATCGCCAACTGGACGTGACGTGAAAATTTCAAGAGTTATTCCCGCTGTGCCCGCGAGCGCAAGACCAACCCAAAGACCGCTTCCAAGGAGCGAAAGCAGTATGACGAGCACAACGATGATGAGGAGAAGAGACTCCATTACTACAACCTATTCTATTGGATCGTCGACCAGTTCACCTACCGAAGCTGATGGCCCTTGAGCGACGGAACGAAGAAGTCCGTGAAAGCAGGCCAGAGCAAAAACGGCGCTACCGACAACGAGCGATGATTGCGGGACCCAAAGCGGGGTGGCGTCAATGCTTTGGCTCTTCTCTCCAAACTCGTATGACAACAGTGTCATCTTCGAAAAAGACAGGGTTGCCCATGTTGCAATGACCGTTGCCGCAGCTAGGCACCAGAGTTCTAACCCGTATCGGACTCTGGGACTTGCAAGGCTTAGGAAGAGAGAAACCCGTATATGTTTCTCATCGGCAAATGTTGATGCCAGCGCGAAAAATGTAGCTGCAGCCATGCAGAACCCAGCATATACGTTCAGACCTGGAATGTAGATCTGCAACGCGCGCGAGCCGATGCTAACCAGCACCAAGATGGCGATAGCAAGTAAGAAAACGGCTGCAACATAGCCCATCAATCGATAGATTGGATTGAAGAGTCGATCAAAGATTTCTACCAGTCTGGTCAAGGACGCCCCCCCTTGTTGTGAGGGGGGGCTTAGCGCCCCCCCAACGGTATTTAGTTGCGGTACGCGTCAATGATAGCGGTGCCGTTTTCGCCCGCACGCTCCAGCCATTCTTGGGTCAGCTGTGTACCAAATTCGGGAAGCGCGGCAGAGAGCTCTTCGGACGGCTGCGCTACCGTCATGCCGTTTTCCGAGAGTGTGCTCTTGGCAGATTCCGCGAGTTCAGTTGCAAGTCTCCAGCCGTTCCTTTCGGCCTCAGCGGCGGCCTCTTCCACTGCCGCCTGCACATCAGATGAAAGATTGTTCCAAACCTCAAGATTGACCACGACGACGTTCTTCGGGATGGCCGCTTGGACGTCGGTGAAGACTGGGATGTACTCCCACATTGAACGGTCAACGCCGGTTGCCGCGGATGTCATCATGCTATTTACAACGCCGGTCGCGAAAGCATTCGACATTTCAGCGGCTTCGATCTTCGTCGGCTGAGCACCCATCAGTTCAGCGAGGCGTGTCGTCATTTGATTGGTTGCTCGGAACCGAGCGCCGTTGAGATCATCCGCCGAATTGATCGGGTCCGCTGAATAGAGACCCTGCGGCGGCCACGGTACGGCATAGAGAAGCTTTACGCCCATGTCTTCGAGCGCGGCTTCAACGGTCGGCCTCGATGCTTCGTATAAGGATCGTGCGTCCTCAAATGAGGTGGCGAGGAATGGAATCGCATCGACCTCAAGCACCGGATTTTCATTTCCCAATGCAGACATGAACCGCTCACCAATGGCAATCTGGTTGGTGCGTACGGCGCGGAAAATCTCATTGCCCTTGTAAAGCGATCCACTCGGGTGGGTCGTAATGGTCAGCGCCCCATCGGTCTTCTCTTCCACGAGGTCGGCGAAGAGTTGAGCGTTTTGTGAATGATAGTTGGAAGCGGAGTAGGCAAGAGCCATGTCCCATGCTTCTTGTGCAGAAGCCAAGCTTGCCGGCGCAGAAAGACACGCGGCTATCGCCGCCGCAGATGCAAAACGTGTAAAATTCATCGGTTCCTCCATGTTGATCTATAGCTCAATATACGTTATGGATATTTTGTCAACACTCGCATCCTTGTTGCGAGCCAGTAGCTAGCGGCTCTGCTGCACAGGAAAAGGAATGGGCCGATTATATATTTAGATTTCAATCACTTCAGAGTTTGCCTCGCAGCAAATAGTAGTTGCAGGTGTTATTGGACCAATCGCAAAGAGCGGCGATCTCAAAACGAGTAAAGCGTCAATTCTAGATTGCGAGTTTTGCCGGGAATGGGACGTCTTTTTCGGGACTGTTAGTTGGATGAAGGTGATAGCGCGGTGAGACTAGGGCCGGAGTTCAGCTACTATGTCCACAAGGTCTCGAAGGCGATCACGCCGGACCTCGAGCCCGTGCGCGAGGACAGTTTCGCGGGAGAGGTGGATCGGCTCTGGCGCTCAAAACTCAAAACCAGCGGTCTGCGCGACAAGACCTTGACGCTCACCGTCATTCACCGACCGCCCCCGAAAAGCGTCCTGCCCTTCCTGAACCACGGCGCGCCGAACCGACTGAAGGAAGCAACCGAGAGGCGTTTGCGTCGTCTAGGCGAAGCTGTGACTGTGTTCCTGTCCGGCCTGACGGAGTTGAACCCGCGCGTCCTAACGGCCGAAAGCGGCGAACTCATCGGCTTTCTGGGGGCCCTCAACACTGGTCAGGAACTGCCGCTGTACCCGGCCAATACTTATGGCTTTCTGTCCTTCAACGTCGCCAACACCCGCGTGACGTTTCAAGGGGATCACTTTGAGCTCTCCGAAGGCGTCGTCGGCCATCGCTACGGCAAGAGCTTCACCATCGGGGAATACTCAGAGGCGACCTCCTGCACCATGTTCGACATGCTGAACCTGCCGGTCGACATGATCGTCACCCATTCCTTCACACCGATCAATTCGAACCTTATGGCGGGTCGGATCAAGCGGCAAAAGCGCCAAATGCAGGCCAGCCAGGACGCGGCGCTGTCGCTCATGGAAGCGCTTGATATCGCCGCCGATGATCTCGAGGCCAAGCGCCAGAGCTTTGGCGAGCACCACATGGTCGTGACGATCTTCTGTGACACGCTGGACGAATTGCAGACACTCAGCGCGGAAATCGTCAACGCGGCCGCCGCCGAAGGCGTGAAGATGATCGGTGAACGGGTCGCGGCCAAAGCCCACTACCTCAGCCAGCATCCCGGCAACCAGCCCAAGCGCGTGCGCGCCAGCGCGATCACCAATCGCAACTTCGCGGATCTCGCGGCGTTTCATCGGACGCAGCTTGGCAAGCCTGCTAAGAAAACGCCCTGGGGTCAGGTCATCACCTACCTGCCCACGCCTGAGCAGAGCGCATACCGGTTTTCCTATCACGAGCAAGGCAGCCCCGAGAAAGAACCGACCAGCGGGCATACCCTGATTATGGGTCGGCCCGGGTCGGGTAAATCGGTCCTCTCAGCCTTTCTCATGACACAGGCCCATCGAGCAGGGGCGCGGATCTTCGTCTTCGATTATCGTCTCGGTATGGAGATGGCGGTCCGCGCCAATGGCGGGCGCTACGCGTCTTTGAAAGCTGGTCAACCCACCGGCCTCAACCCGCTCTGGACCGAGACCGATGCGCGCGGCACGGCTTGGCTCTCGGACTGGCTTGCCACCCTGCTCTACCGTGCTGACAAGCCGCTCACGCCTGCCCAGACCAACCGCATCCAGGAAGTCGTGCGTCAGAACGCACAAGCCACAAACCCCGGCTTGCGCAACTGGCGGGATTTCGCGTCACTGTTCGTGTCCACCGACGATGGCGGCGATCTGCACCAGCGTCTTCTCGAATGGACCGAAGAGGGCCGCTACGGCTGGATCTTCGGACAGACGCTGGAAGACACCTTCTCGCTTGAAGGCGATGTGGTGGGTTTAGATCTGACCGGCATTCTCGACAGTGAGGCCGAGAAAGAACGCATGGCCGTGCTCTCCTATCTCTTCCGCCGGGTCGAGCGCGAGATCGAGGATCGCCGCCCCACGATCATCGTGATCGACGAGGCCTGGAAGGCGCTCGACAACGCGTATTTCGCCGAGCGGCTGTCGAACTGGCTCGTGACCGCGCGCAAGCAGAACACCGTCGCGGTGATGATGACGCAATACGCCAGCCAATTGGAACGCACCCGAACCGGCAAGACCATCGTCGAGGCGGTTCCGACGCAAATCCTCCTTCCGAACATCCGCGCCCATGCGTCCGATTACGCGATGCTGAACCTCTACGAGAAGGAACTCGATGTGCTTCTCAACACCGGCAGCGACAGCCGCCTTGCGCTTATCCGCGATGACCAGGGCTCTATCGTCGTTGACGCCGATCTGAGCGCCCTCGGACCCAATCTCACTATCCTCGGCGGCATGGAGAAAGGCGAGGCCCTCGTTGGCGTCGATTACCGCGACCGCCCGGACTTCTGGAGACTCTCATGATACGCATTTTGTTGCTCATTGCCACGCTCGTCGTTTTGGCCTCTTGCGCCCAGTACCAGGAACCGCAGGCCAATTGCTTCACCTTCCTGGCCTCGACAGCCCCTGCCGCGCCAGATTGCATCTTCACACCCCTTGGCGCGCCGGGGGGCGACATTGAAGTCTAGCCTGCCCCATATCCTGGCCCTTTGCTTGCTGCCCGGTCTCGCCCTGTCCCAAGGTGTGCCAACCAATGACAGCGGGCTGACCGCACGCGATATCATTGAGACTGGTGATCGCGAGGCCGACCTCGCGGTCCAGGCCGACAAGCTCTCTGTGCGCGATCTCATTGCTGAGATGGAACGCGAACAGCTGGAAACCCTTCAGCGCGTTCTCGATGCCCAGACAAGCTTTGGCGGTCAAGGCCTGCCGGCCATGGCCTCGGACCTG
This sequence comes from uncultured Tateyamaria sp., assembly GCF_947497045.1. Classification (GTDB taxonomy): domain Bacteria; phylum Pseudomonadota; class Alphaproteobacteria; order Rhodobacterales; family Rhodobacteraceae; genus Tateyamaria. The sequence continues at coordinate 62,127 of NZ_CANMEU010000013.1, forward strand.
GAGAGCGGCAGCGGCGATCCGACCCGCTCCGTCGAGGCCGTCTATGGCAATGCCGAGATTGATCCCAACCCCGGCGGCGCACAGATGTTCGGCGACGCCGCGGAAAACATCGAGCAGCTCATCATCCGCGTGGCCCAGGAGACCAGCGGTTTTGCGGGCGTGGTCCGCGCGGGTCTCTCCCCGGTTCAATGGCGGGCACTGTTACAAGCGCTCATCTGGCAGGAAAGCCGCTTCACCATCGGAGCCCGCTCTCCCGTTGGAGCCTTTGGCCTCACTCAGATCATGCCCGGCACCGCTAGCGATCTCGGCATCAACCCAGAATACTATGACAGCCCCTACCTGCAGGTGCATGGCGGCGCGCGATACCTAGCGGCCCAGCTCAACACATTCGACGGCAATGTCATCAACGCGCTTTGGGCCAATGGGCGCATTGTCGGGCTTGGTCATCTACGGAGCTTACGCGTGGCTGTTTTCAACCGGGATCGCCGTCCGCGGCTACTCTCGCTTTTCGCAATTGTTCGAGGGTGTTTTTGCTGCGGCGTTTGGGGCAATGGGTGCAAGTTTAATTTGGTCGGGAATCTGCGAGGCAAGAAACTAAGCGGTCTTTAACTCAGACCCAGCGAAAGCTGACTCTGTCCTTGGACGGCCTAGCTTGAAGGTCCGTTATGAACGTGATGGTTGAGGGCTGACGAGCAATAGTACGCTGAAAACGCCCATCGTGACGCCCGACACCCTCTGCATGACCGGAAGGTTGTTCGATGAGAAACGTGATGCAAAACGACCCGCCGGAGCGTAGACCAAGATCGCAATCGCTTCCAACTGAAAGAATTTTACGCCTAGCATCGCTTAGCTCTGCCAGTAGGCATCAGACACCTGACCGCTATGAACGCGTCGGTTGGGGACTAACTAACAAAAACACTCCAAAGACCAACATGGTGACTCCCGATACGCGTTGCATCGCTGGCAGCTTTCCAGAAGCAAAGCGGGATGCAAAGTGGCCTGCGGACGCGTAGACGAAGATCGCAACAGCTTCCATGATTAGAAATCCAAAGCCAAGTGCGGCATAACTCTGCCAGTAACTATTAACGTCAACAAACTGCGGGAAAAATGCGGCAAATATCAGGATAGCTTTTGGGTTGCTCAGTGCAACGAGACCTTCTGCTCTGAAAGCTTTGCCGAGCGACGAGGCTGATGCATTCGACATCTCAAAACTTATGCTCTCAGCGCTCCGCCAAAGAGCCACACCCAACCAAATTAGATACGCAGCCCCAATGACCTTCACAAAGGTGAAGAGCGTCGCTGATGCGGTTAAAACAACGCCGAGTCCCAACGCACTGACAAAAATCATCGGAACAAAAACCAAGAGCCTACCAAACGCTGCCTTTTGGGCAAAAAGCGCGCCTGCTCGTGAGCCATGCGCCATCGCAAGCAGGTTATTTGGCCCAAAAGCAAGGTTGAGTGCGAAACAAGCCGGGATGAAGATTAGCCAATCAATCATGTTGGAGTACTACCTTGGCTCTGCATTGGTTCCCATCGGATCAGCTCAAATGGGCTCTTAAAAAAAACGATTGAACCCGCTCTCAGTTCGTCTGTCGATCTCTCCATAACCCAGATGGGGATAGATGGACAGGTTTTCCGCCATCTTTTCATTCGTGTAGAACCTGAACCAGGTCGCTCCAAGGTGCCTGGCTTCGCACTCCCAGATCTAAAAGCGATCCGAGTTCTATCATCGCCGCGTGTTTAGGACCAAGCTGCAAATGATCAGACCGCCACCAACCAAATGGTAGGTCTCAATCGTCTCCCCTAGCATTCCGATGCCAAGTATCCCGCCAAATAGAGGCACAAGATTGTTATAGGGCGCTGCGGTGCTCGGGCCGATCCTCAATGTACCCCAGTTCCACAGAAAGAAAGCGAGGATCGATGGGAAAATAGCGAAGTACACCATTGACCAAGCCATTGATCGGCTTTGAGGCAAGGGCATGGGGTCCCCCGACAACAACGCCAAAGCAATGAGAATTGCGCTCCCCAACACAATGATTGTCGCGAGAAACGGTAGCTCGCCTAGTGCCTTTGGTTTGACGGGCAGTGCAACGCAGTAGCCAGCCCAAGACGCCGCCGACACAATTGCCCAAAGGTCACTTTGCGCCATGCGGAATGTTGTCAGTGCATCGAGGTCTCCACGAAAGACGATAACCACAGCGCCGGAAAGTCCGATTAACACCGCGCACGTTCCAAGCGGGCTCAATCGCTCGCCCCAAAACACACGCGCCAGAAGCATGATCAAAACAGGCGTCACGGCCAAGTAAAGGGATGCGTTGAGGGCAGTGGTATGTGCGACAGCAAGGAACAGACTAGCGGGATAGATGACGACCCCTAATAAGGAAATGAAAGCCAGGCCAACAAAGTGCTGACGTAAATCGGAGAAAACTTGTGCTCTACAGACAGCCAGGTACGCCGCAAAGACAATCGCGCCCGGCCCCCAACGCCAAAGTGTCAGCCAAAGTGCAGACCCTTCGTTCAATCCAAAACGGCCAACGGCATACGACCCCCCCCAAGCAAGGCAGGCCAGCAACAGAAATAGATGCGCCGTCAAATTGGTATTCTGGGTCATTGCATTCCGTTTCGACTGAATGACCAAAGTATATCCATGAGGCCTGACGCTGCATGGCTGAGCGCCGCTTCGTTAAACGCAGCATAGCCTAATAGAAGACCTTCGGGAGGGTCGGGCAGCACACTGAATGACGACAGTGCTTCGACTTGTAGTTTGCCGGATTTAGCGGCTGTGCTGATTTCTATATCGCTTGCCGCCTGAGAGAGTTTTGCGGTCAATGGCGTGCACAGGTGCATCCCGGATGGGTCTGCTTGCAGGTCCAATAGGTCTGAAACAGGTGCCAACTCGGCAAGGAGATGCTTTTGTCGTGCACCATATATACGCCTCATTCGGCGTAAATGGATCGCGAACTCGCCGCTGTGCATGAAAGACGCAAGCGCGGGTTGGGGCACAAGCGACGCTCGCGCACTAACTCTATGAAGGTATGATCGGACAACTGCGAGGCTCTCAAGAGGAACAACAAGGTAGCCGATCCGTAAGCTCGGGCTAATCAGCTTTGAAAAGCTTCCAAGATAGACTGTGTGTCGCAGTCCATCGAGCCCGGATAAAGATGGGAGTGGTTGCCCGCGATATCGAAATTCGCTGTCGTAATCGTCCTCCAGAACAAGTCCATTTTCTTTTCGGGCCCAATCCAGCAGCGCAGCCCGACGCGACAGAGGAAGGCTTGTACCCGTCGGATAGTGGCGTGATGGCGAGACGACAATTGCGGTCGCACAGGCGGGGATACTGTGTGCATCTAGTCCTTCGGGGCCAACTCGTATCGGGTGCGCTGTGCTGCCCGTATCAGATAGCGCGCTGCGCATCTTAGGCCAGCATGGGTCTTCCACGGCCACGTCTCGGCCGCCGCCCAGCAGACCGATAAACACCAACTCAAATGCCTCTCGTGCGCCGGACGTGATGACAATCTGCTCGGGATCGCAAATCATCCCACGCCAAGCATCCAAGTGGTCGGCAATTGCCTCTCTCAGCGGATACCACCCCAAGGGATCAGGTGTCGCCAAAAGCCGGGGCTCCGGGTCATTCCACGCGCGTTCAAGATGCCCCGCCCACTGCTTGTGGGGCATTAGAGAGTGATCAGGCAAGCCGGTTTGAAAGGAACGTATGGGCTGCGGTTCAACCCGTGCTACGGCGCGTTTCGCGCTTAGTGGCCGGGTTGCGAGATGGCTGATCTCATTGGCGACGAAAGTACCACTGCCCTGGCGCGCAATGAAAATGCCTTCGCTAGTCAATTGATCATAGGCGGCTTGCACCGTCGTGCGCGAAATCGACAGTTCTTGCGCCAAGACGCGACTTGCCGGAAGTCGTGCGCCCGCAACAGTGGGTGAGGATGAAATAATCCCCCTCAGCGCTTCTATGAGCTGCGCTTGCAAGGATGACTTTTGGTCCGATTCGAGCGAAAGACCATAAAGGGCACGCTGAAAATTGGCCTTAGAGGAAATCGTTATATTGGACATTTATCTACATCCAATATTGTGGCATCCCCTGAGATGCAAGCCTAAAAGAAAGTGCCCTCCATGACCGACACACTTGCCATTACCGAAAAATCGCGTCTGCGACGGATGCACGAGCGTGGGCATTTTGACCGTCCCACCATCAACACAATCCTGGATGCGCAACCGATGTGCGGCGTCGGATATGTCATTGAAGGCACGCCTTTTGTCACGCCGACGCTGCAATGGCGCGAGGGCAATCACGTGTATTGGCACGGCTCATCTGCCAGCCGCGCTTTGCGCCAATCTCGCAATGCAGATGTGTGTCTTTCGGTTTCTATCCTCGATGGCTTTGTATTGGCGCGCTCAGGCATGCATCATTCGGTAAATTCACGCTCCGTGACGCTCTTTGGTACAGCCTTCAAAGTTGAAGATCCGGACGAGAAGCTGCAAAAGCTCACACATTTCGTGGATGGACTGTTTCCCGGACGCTACGGCTCTCTACGTCCTGATCACGCACAAGACCTTAAAGCGACAATGGTTCTGTGCATGGAAATATCGGAAGGCAGCGCGAAGGTCCGCACCGGCGCTCCATCTGATGAAGAAGAAGACTATGCCCTGCCCATCTGGGCTGGCGTCATTCCTGTGAAAACGACAGTCGGCGAACCTATCCCGGACCCTCGCAATCTGGACGGCGTCGCGATACCGGAACATGTGCGTACCTTTCGATACGGCAGTACGCGCTCATGACATTTTATCGGTGAGCTACAATGATCGAAATCCATATGCGATCCATCAATTCCGATGATCGAAAGCAATGGGAGGAGCTGTGGGCGGCCTATAATGCGTTCTACGGTCGCGAAGGCGAAACAGCCCTTTCCGCGACGGTTATTTCCATCACCTGGGAGCGATTGCTCAATCCAAAGGAGCCAGTGTTCGGTCTTGTCGCAGAGAAAAGCGATGCGCTGATTGGCCTCGCGCACTTTGTCTTCCATCGTAATCTCATCCAAACCTCTGATACCTGCTACATGCAGGACCTTTTCACGGCTCCAGATGCTAGGGGATCAGGGGTTGCCCAACGTCTTATCAAGAAAATTGGCGAAACTTGCAGGAAACATGGGGTGAGTGACATTTACTGGCACACTCACAGCGACAATGTTGACGCGCGCAGACTGTATGACCGCATCGCAACCAACACAGATTTCTTGGTGTACCGGGTCAAAGTCTAGACCAGATCGAACGTTCCCGCCGTCGCAGCTGCGACCGCTTTCGCCCCTTCTGTCAGCAATGCTTCGCCCTTCTCTACGGACGAATTTTTTGTGATGCCGTTCACTCCGGTTTCGGAAAGCTGGTCAAAACGAAGGAAGCTGTAGATGTCCCGATCCTTTGCGAAAGCAAATTTGACGCTAGGCTCATTCAACATGGCATCTTCGTCAATTCTACCTCTCGCCAGCACCAACATCATCGAAGTTTCCGCTTCGCCAGCGTGCAGGACATTGTCCTGATCTTCCAAGATATCCGAATATGCCGCCGCGCAGTCAGAAAGGTGACAATAGGTCAGTCCATGAACCGGGTGAGTCAGCTCACGACTGAGTGTTCCGACAACGATCCGGAGTGCATCAACGTTACCGCCATGACCATTCACCAGCATGATACGTGAGAAGCCGTACCGCTGCACCGCCTCACAGACGTCATGCACTAATGCGGAGAACGTCTCAAATCAGACCGAGATCGTCCCCGCATAGCCCATATGATGCTCCGAGAGGCCGCACCAGATCAATGGAGCAACCACGGTCGGGTATGTGCGCCCGAGACGTCGTGCTGCTCGAATGCAAACTTCTTTGGCCAACCTAGTGTCTGTTTCCACAGGAAGATGGGAGCCATGTTGTTCGACAGTTCCCACTGGAACAAGAACGATCGCATTTTTTGCTGACAACACTGCCAGTTCGCCCGAGCGTAGATTACGCCACATGAGCGGGGAAAAATCATTCATTGATTGGATCCCTCAACCGCTATTCAGTCGCAAACGTATGGGCTTTTTGGCCGCGTTCACCTTCATAAGACAGTTCTCTGTAGCTTCGAACACCCCGTAGACCCCTGAATAGTGCTGCGAAAAAAGATGCGGTATATCCGAGGACAACAAAGAAGATCCCGGCTTGAGGTCCAAGGCTACCTGCCAATAGCCCACCTGCCAGCGCTCCAACTGGGCGGATGCCATAAATCGCAGTTTGAATGACCGCATTGACTCGACCCAAGCGCTCGGAAGGCGTCACCAGTTGTCTGACGGAGTCTTGCGTTACCAGCCACATCGAATGGCCAAAACCAAGCACGAAGGTGCAGGCGTATAGAAAAACAGGCGCGCTGCCAGTCAGGATCATTGCCATCCCTAGAACTGCGATAACGCTACTTCCCGGGCCAAATAGCAGTATGACGTTTGGTCTAATGTGGTCTGAGAACCGTTTCATTGTCCAGGTGCCAAGGATAGACCCGAGCCCGAATGCGGAAAGACTTATACCGAACGCACCTGGGTCCATTGCATAGATGTCCCGGATAACCGGAACGAGAACGACGATCAAAGCTGCGAAGGCAAAATTCCAGAAGATCGCACATCCAAACCGATCATGGAGGCACTGATCCAGGGACTGGCTCCCCTGCCCGCCGACGCACGTCAGTCGATCACATTCGACCGTGGCACCGAGTTCTCAGCCTGGAAGCGTCTGAAAGACGGCATCGATGCTGACGCCTGGTTCTGTGACCCGCAGGCACCGGATCAAAAAGGCACGGTCGAGAACACGAACAAAAGGTTGCGGCGGTATCTCCCCAGATCGACCGAACCGACGGCACTGACAAATCGATATTTGAGGTCGATTTGCCGCCGCCTCAACGCAACGCCGAACGCCCGCTGAGGTCTTCGAAACCAAGCTGATGGAGATCCACAAACGATTGGAGTAGAACGACATATCAGGAACTGCACTTCAGCGTGAGTTGACACGATAGCCCTAAACATGCTTTGCAAGTGCCGGAAACGTCTCACCGTAGTCAGTCCACAATGGAGGACTGAACTATGAACAGACTGCTTTTTACTTTGGCGATGCCCGCGATTTTTGGGGTAGCATCCTTCATCGCATCAACAGCTCCAGTTCAAGAGGTCAATTGCGGGAGAGTGTGGAATGCTACGCTAAGCCAAAGCAGCCATTAATTCATCGTGCAGCGAAGCTCCCGGCGACAAAGATCAAGTCGCGGGACTTAGCGGCATTTAGCTGCGGCTTCGCCAATGACCGCTAACGGCTCGCGAGATGTATACCAGCAATCATGCACCTGACTGACCCACCGGCCATTTCGATGGTGTCGACGTCTAGTGGCAACAGTTCGCAGTTTTGTTGGATTACCTCCTTCTGCGCAGGCTCGAGAGAGGCCTCCGCCTTTTTTGAAAGCGCCAATACCCTTCCGTCGTTGCCTTGAAGCTCGATTGCGTTGCCGGCGAAGTCCGCGATCTGTTCCTCAGAAATCGCTACGACCTGCTTTCCGGAAGCTTCAAGGCGATCCCTCACTTCGTCCCGCCGGTTTTCGGGAGAAATGAGATCGAGACCCACGAGCGCAAATTCTGTCGCGATGCACATGAGAACATTTGTGTGGTAGATAGCACGCCCAGACTTATCCGAAGCGTCAAACACCATCGGTTCATAGTTGAAATGGGTGCAAAAACGCTCGAGTGCGATTGGATCAGTGCGATTCGAGCGAGCCGCATAGACAACACGATCAATGTGATCGAGGACCATGGCACCCGTTCCTTCCAAGAACAAGTGGTCCTGTTCCAAACCTGAGTAGTCAATCACCTCCTGAACACGATACTTTTGCTTCAGTAGTTCAATTACGTCCTGCCTGCGCTCGGACCGCCGACTTTCAGCAAACATCGGGTAGATTGCGACATGTCCACCTGGGTGAGTGGAAAACCAATTATTCGGAAACACTGAGTCAGGTGTGGTTGTCTCTTCATCCTCAAAAAGATGAACAGTAACTCCTCTCTCACGAAGCTCATTAGCAGCACGAGTGGCCTCGAATCGCGCTTGTTCGGCGATCTCATTGTGATTATCGTCAGGCGCCTTCTGAAACGCGTTGTCGGCCGCTGTCTCACCGTTTGGGTGAAAGTGATGTGGCCGGATCATGATGACAGACGATGGTGCTTGCGCGCTGCGCTTGATCTTAAGCATCAAAGAGCCCCTTTTTTTTTGATCGCACGACCATCCCATACAAATCACGCGGGTCATCCGGATCTGCAATCAGATCCAGCTGCTCGAACTTATCGCTCGTCGACAATCGATCCCGAATGAAACGAAGTGCGGAAAAATCTTCAATTGCAAACCCAACACTATCGAAGAGGGTAATTTGATCTGAACTGGTGCGTCCGGGCTGGATGTCAGCCATGACCCGCCAAATCTCAAGAACAGGATGATCTTCACCCAATTGTTGTATCTCACCTTCGATGCGTGTCTGCGGAGGATACTCTACATAGATGTCGGATCTATGCAGAATATCAGCATGCAGTTCGGTCTTCCCTGGACAGTCGCCGCCGACAGCGTTGATGTGAACTCCTGATCCTACCATATTGTCGGTCAAGATGGTCGCGTTTTGCTTGTCTGCTGTGCACGTCGTGATGATTTGAGCTCCACGAATGGCATCTTCTGGAGTGTCAAAAACCTCAATCTCGAAGCCGAGCGATGCAAGATTTTTTCGACACTTCCTTGTCGCGGTAGGATCGACATCAAAAAGATGTAGCTTATTGATACCGCAAAGCTTTTGAAATGCTATCGCCTGAAACTCTGATTGGGCACCATTGCCAATCATCGTCATGGTGGTGGCGTTCTTGGGTGCGAGGTAGCGGGCAGCAAGGGCAGACATAGTTGCGGTGCGAAGCGCTGTCAGAATAGTCATTTCCGAAAGCAGAACTGGATATCCACTGCTGACCTCTGATAGGACCCCAAATGCAGTCACAGTCTGCAAGCCCTCTTTCATGTTCTTCGGATGACCATTCACGTATTTGAACCCATAGAGCTCACCATCGCTGGTGGGCATCAGTTCAATGACGCCAACATCAGAGTGCGACGCGACACGAGGTGTTTTGTCAAATGATTGCCATTTTCTAAAATCTTGTAGAATGTAGTTTGCAATACCTTCGATCGTCTCCGCGATCCCGTCAGTGGTTACGATATTCATCATGTTTTCGACGCTTACGAAAGGTACGACGTTCAAGTTTTTATGTTGTGGCATTACATTCTCTGGGCTATTGATTTTCCAGAATACTATCAATACCAAGTGACAGTTTGTATCTCAAGAAGTTGCAATATTTAGCGGCTTCCGCGACAAACTGCCGGATTCAACTGGCGAAGCGGCAGATGAAAGACTCCGGGCAAAAAGTTAAGCGCTGTTTCATGGAATACACGTCAGACTGAACTGAGCAAAATACTTGTTTCGCTATTTGTCACACCATCAATTTGGCGGACGTCACGGAGAACGCGATCAAACTCAGACAAGTTAGGCGCAACAATCCGCGCGACGAGATCCCACGTCCCATTCGTCGTGTGAAGTCTTCGAAGCTCTGGAATTCCGCGAAGCTTCTTGATGACATCTGACGTCGACTTTCCCATGACTTCAATTGACATCATGGCGTGTACACCATCGTCATCATAGTCCTCGCGGGTGCGGACCGTGAATCCAAGCAATCCGCCGCTTTCCAACAATCGGTCAAGCCGGTTTTGTATGGTCCCTCGCGACACGCCGAGTATTTCAGCCAGTTTTGAAAGCGATGCCCTTCCATCCTTTCTCAATATAGAGATTAATTCCCGATCAAGATCATCGAAGATATGCTTTGAAGGTTGATTAGTCACTGACAGACTCCCTCTTTCCAATGACTGTTGGTTAGCGCCAAACCCGGCAGTTTGCGCAAAGAGGCATGACGTTGTGCCAGATTGTTTCCGTTTTGCCAATGCTTGCCTCGATTGTCAATTTTGCTCACCGCTGTAGAAGTCTCATCTCATGAAAGCTGCATAACGGTTTTCGAGAAGGCGCGAGACAAGGGTGATCATCATGATCAAGACCAGATAAATCGCACCAGAAACAATGAATCCTTCAACGACCAAGTAGAATGAAAGGTTCATCTCACGGCCAACGCCTAGAACGTCATTGATGGCGATCACGCTGGCGATCACAGAACTATGTACCAAGAAGATGACCTGATTTGACAAAGTTGGGATAATCCGTCTGACCGCACCTGGCAAAGTTACATTCCAAATCACCAACGCCTCTGACATTCCATAAGCCCTTGCAGCTTCTACCTCCCCCCTCGGTACAGAAAGCAATGCGCCACGAAGTATTTCAGCGAGATACGCTGCTAGATTTATGGAGAAGCCGAACAACAGGCAGATCTCTGGATTCTTCAAGATTGGCCACATCCAGCTTTGTCGTACAGACTCAAATTGACCAAGCCCATAATACAGGAGATAAATTTGAATAAGGAGTGGAGTGCCACGCATCATGTAAGAGTAAGTGTCCGCTGCTTGGGCGAGGAACCGAATGCGATAAGTTTGTACAAGAGCAATAGGTACCGACAGAACCGCTCCAAAAAATAACGACACGGCAACGAGACCACAAGTCACGAGCGTGCCTTCGAGAAATTTTGGAGCGAACTCAATTAGCATTTCAGGTGTCATGTGATTTAAGGCCTACGATAGTGTCGATTGAGGGCCTTCAAGCCAACTTCCGAGATCAGCGTCAAACCAAGATAAATCAAGAACGCAGCAAACAAGAAAACGAAGGGCTCTCGTGAGGTTCTTCCCGCTTGTTGCGCAGTAAAGGTGAGATCCGGTAGGCCGATGATAGACACCAAAGCGGTAGTCTTCATCAAAATGAGCCAATTGTTAGTAAACGATGGCAGAACCAATGGAACAAATTGTGGCCAAACAATTTCGCGCAACCATACAGATGGCCTCATCCCATATGCTTTTGCCGCATCGATTTGGCCTTTGGGTATGGTTAGATATGCTGCTCTGAAGGCTTCTGCCATGTATGATCCGAAAATAAATCCAATTGAGAACGAGCCTGCAAAAAACTGATTTACGTTTACGCGGTTCCAAAGTCCGGTGCTGTTGCCAATTGAGTTGAGCAAAACCTGTCCACCAAAGAAGATGATCAACATGAGTACGAGATCTGGGACGCCTCGAATAAGCGTTGTGTAAGTTGTACCAATCGCACGAAAATGTGCGCTATCACTCATTTTCAAAGTGGCACCGATCGCACCGAAAACCACTGCAAGGGCGACCGAAGTCAGACTTAAAGCGATAGTGATCCAAACGCCCTTCATTAAAAAAGGAGAGAATTCGATTAAGCTATCTAACATGCTGCAGTTTTCCAGAAAAATGGGTGGCGGCATCGCCGCCACCCGAGGTGCGCCAGGGAGAGTTTAATCTTGGCCAAAGATGTCGAAATCGAAGTATTGGGCGTTGATGCGCTGATACTCCCCACTTTCGCGGATGGCGTCGATTGCGGCGCTGATGCGTTCGCGAAGATCGTTGTCACCTTTGCGAACGGCTATGGCTTCACCTGCACCAAGGATTTCTGGGTCACGATAGTCTTGACCGATCATTGTGAAGCCGTCGGCTTCATCGCCTTTAAGCCAACCATCTGCCACCAAAGAACTCGTGAACGTCGCATCAATGCGTCCGGCTGTCAGGTCCAACCAGACCTCGTCTTGTGTCGGGTACGCGCGAATGGTTGCATCTGGAAAGCGCGCCTCGATCAGGTCTTGATGGGTCGATCCACGCTGTACCCCAGTAGTTATACCATCAAGACTACCTGTGTCATCAATCTCGGTCCCCTCGGCGGCCACGAAACGGCTGGGCGCGTTCTGATAAGTTCGGGTGAAGTCGACAACCTGCTGACGTTCTTCCGTGACTGACATTGAAGCAAGGATCGCATCATAGTTTTCTGCGACGAGACCAGGAATGATTCCATCCCATGCCTGCTCGACCCATGAACATTCAGCGTTCATCTCAGCGCATAGCGCTGCACCAATTTCATAGTCGAAACCAGTGAGAGAGCCGTCGGCGTTCTTATAGATGAACGGCCGATACCCTGGGCTAGTCCCCCAACGGATTGTCAATTGCTCCTCAGCAGTCGCAATCGTTGGAGCAACGCCTCCGGCACTGGCGAGAGCCAAAGCAGCAAGAGCGGATAGTGTCAGTTTTTTCATCATTTTTCTCCCTGATGAAGAGTGTTTACGGCCGAGTGTGAGCAAAAAATTCGCCCCACCTGCCGCTCCGTTCGCCCGTAAACATGTCGTTGGGCGATCCTTGTTTTTCGATCTTTCCTTCACTGAGAAAGAGAATGCTGTTGCTGACGTCGCGGGCAAAACCCATTTCATGGGTAACGACCAACATCGTCCGCCCTTCATCCGCGAGTTCACGCATAACTTTGAGAACCTCGCCGACTAACTCCGGGTCCAGCGCTGACGTTGGCTCATCGAACAGCATTGCCTTGGGCTCCATAGCCAGAGCCCTGGCGATTGCTGCACGTTGTTGCTGACCCCCGGAAAGGTGGGCGGGGTAATAATCTTTGCGATCGTAAACGCCAACACGGTTCAGATATCTGTGTGCCGTTTCTCGTGCTTCAGACTTCGACTTTCCGAGAGTTTTCATCGGCGCGAGCATCACGTTTTCTTCAACGGTCAGATGCGACCACAAGTTGAACGACTGGAAAACCATAGCCAGCTGCGATCGAAACCGTTCGACTTGACGCGGATCAGTAACACGAGGTTTTTGCCTTGGTTTCGCCAGTAGTGTCAGTCTTTCGCCATTAAGTGAAATCTCACCCTTGTCTGGCATCTCGAGTAGGTTGATGCAGCGCAGGAAGGTACTTTTCCCAGAACCGCTAGAGCCGAGGATCGAGATAACATCTCCTGCCTTGGCCTCAACTCCGAGCCCCTTTAGCACTTTGTGGCTACCAAAAGATTTTTCAATTCCGCTAACGGTGAGAACAGAATCACTCATAAGATGTTGGCCTCGTAAGAGGTCGGCATGAACACGTTAGCCCTATACGAGCCATACTCCGGTCTTGTGTTGGTTATCGGCAAAACCTTTTCTCCCTTCCTCCGCGAACCTCCTCAAGCTCGCTCCCTCGAGAGCAAGGCTATGAATGGGGCGTGTCAGAAGAAATGTGCAGGACTAGCAAATTTGAACATTGAAATAGTCAGTTTTCACACTCTTGTTGTACAAACAGACATTGCAAAAATGATTGCCTTGTTTGTAATCCGCTATCTGATGCGACGAAGCCTGACTCCCACTTCGCCAAGACGTCAGCAGAACTTCCAAATACCGCATCACGCTGCGTTTCGATTTTCCGCAATCCAAAATGTGAAAAGATTGGCCTCCATCCCTCGTCGCAAAAAGCCGAGGTCGTGTCGGCCCGCATGAAGACCCAGCCAGGACCTTAGTTGCCCTGGGTTTTCAAACCGTGTGATATCACCAATCCCTCTTGCTACAACGGTTGCAGAGATGGTCGCATTTACTCCGCGCAGCGCGCGCAAGGCGTCACCCGTTCTAAGGTATCATGAATTTGGCACGCTGGAACGTTACTTGGAAGATAATGGCGCCAGCGTTCCCTGTGTGATGACCACAGTCACCAACAACGCCGGAGGCGGCCAGCTGGTGAGCTTTGAGAACATCCGTGGCACCGCGGAACTCGCCCGTCGGTTTGACAAGTCCTTCTTTATCGACGGTCGCCGGTTTGCTGAAAATGTGTGGTTCATCAAGCAACGGGAACCCGACCAGACGGATCGAACTATTCCCGATATTGTCCGTGATTGTTTTGCATTTGCCGATGGTATGACAATGAGCGCCAAGAAAGATACTTTTTAGAAACACGGGCGACTGGTTGGCTTTGAACGACGATAACTTGGCAGATTAAGCGCTTGGCCATTTGGTCCGAACAGAAGGTTTCCCGACCTAAGGCGGCTTGTCGGGGCGCGATTAAGAGGTGCGGGCGCAAGGTCTGACTGAGGTGCCCTTAGTTTCCTAGACGCCTGCCTCGTTCATTTTCTGCTGTTTCATTTCATAGTCAATCGGTGACAGCATGCTGTTGTTCGTATGCTTGCGTGTTGGGTTATAGAACATCTCAATGTAGTCGAAGACGTCCTGCCTTGCAGCGTCGCGCGTGGTGTATGTCCGCCGTCTAATGCGCTCCCGTTTCATCAACTGGAAGAAGCTCTCGGCCACAGCATTATCATGGCAATTCCCACGGCGGCTCATGCTGGCGTCCAGATTATGTTTGTTGAGAAAAGATTGCCACTCTTTGCCAGTGAACTGTGAGCCTTGATCAGAGTGGATCATGACCTTGTGCTTTGGCTTGCGCCGCCAAACAGCGCTTAACAACGCCTGCAATGCAAGATCAGATGTCATGCGGGACTGCATGGACCATCCAACGACCCGCCTTGAGAACAGATCAATGACGACAGCCAGGTATGACCAACCTTCGTGGGTCCTTATGTAGGTAATATCGGTCACCCAAACCGTGTCAGGCGCATCAACCTCAAATTGCCTGTCCAACGTATTGTCTGCGACGATGGCTGGCTTGCCGCCATAGCGACCTGGACGGCGTTTATAGCCGATCTGCGCGGCAATACCTGCAAGACTGGCCAGACGTGCCACACGGTTCTCGGAACATGTCTCGCCCTGATCGCGCAGATCATCTGTTAGCTTGCGATACCCATAGACCTTCCCGCTGTCTTTCCACGCTTGACGGATCAACTCTGTTTGCCGTGCATCTTCAAGCGCACGTAGGCTTAACGGTTCCTTAAGCCATGCATAGAACCCGCTGAAATGCACAGCCAACACACGACACATCGACCGCACCGAAAACTCCGCACGGTGAGCCTCTATGAACGCGTACTTCACTGAGACTCGCGCGCGAAGTACGCGGTCGCCTTTTTTAAGATGGTCCGTTCCTCGGTCACGCGTGCCAGTTCTCGCTTCAGCCGCCTAATCTCCGCTGCCTGTTCCGCAACCTCTGATCTGACACGCGGAAACTTCGCAAACTGAGCCTTCCAAGTGTACAGGGATTTGGTGCTGATACCCAACCGCTCAGCAACTTCTCTGACCGGGTATCCACGCTCAACAACCTGCGCTACGGCGTCCTGCTTGAACTCATCCGTAAACCGTATTCCCTTACTCATATCCGTCTCTCCTTGCTTCCAAAATTACCAAGCAAAGCGTCTACAAATCTAGGGGCACCTCACTACGTCCATGATCTCGGCGAAGCGGGTCTCGGCACTGATGATCCACTCATAATAGCCGATTTTGTGAAATCCGGATATCGCGCCTTGGAAGACTTGAAGAAAGAAGGTTCGATCCGAGCTGTTGGTCTCGGCGTCAACACAATCGGTATCTGCGAAGACTTGCTGTCGAAAATTGATCTCGATGTTATTCTTTTGGCTGGGCGCTATACGCTCCTCGAACCATTTCAAGCGCCGCCCCTTCTGGAAACTTGCCGTCAAAAGGGCACCCAACTTGTCATTGGGGGTGTCTTCAACTCTGGGATTATGGCGACTGGTCCTGTTGAGGGGGCTCATTACGATTATGGACCTGCTCCAAGGAGTGTGCTCGACCGGGTCGGGGCAATACAAGAGATCTGTGATCGCCACGATGTTCCATTGGCCGCCGCTGCTTTTCGGTTCCCGGGGTTGCATGAAGCGGTGGCTTGTACTCTGGTCGGAACGGCTAAGCAGACCACGCTTTCACGCAACTTGGCACAGTCCAAATTGCCCATACCTGAGGCCGTTTGGACCGATCTGGCAGCAGCCGGCTTACTTGATATGGGTGCATCATGATCATTGATGCCCACCAGCACTTTTGGACCCTCGCTCGAGGTGACTACCCGTGGCCAAACCTAAGCGTCTCTCCCATATTCCAAGATTTTGGGCCGCAGGATCTAGAGCCTCTGCTCAAACTAAGTGGAGTGGATAGAACCGTGCTTGTGCAAGCGACAGCAACGGTGCCGGAGACTGAATTTCTCTTGGACCTTGCAAACTATACCGACTTCGTGGCCGCCGTTGTCGGATGGGTTCCCTTGGATCATGAAGATGCGAAACTGACGATTGATCGTTTGGCACAGCATCCAAAATTCCGCGGCGTGCGGCCAATGCTGCAAGACATCAGCAATACTGCATGGATTTTGCAACCAAACGTCTTGGATGCGCTGCGCCATGTTGCCAGTTGTGACCTTTCCATGGATGCGCTGATCCAGCCGCGCCATCTCCCTGCTATTCATCAATTGCTGTTGGAAGTACCCGATCTTCGGCTCGTGGTTGATCACGTGGCCAAGCCAGAAATGATCTCCGGCAAGCCTGATACTTGGTGGAAAGATGGTATGAGCAAGCTTGCTGCCCACCGAAATTGCTATTGCAAACTCTCTGGCATGGTGACGGAAATTGGTTCCAACTGGACCGAAGATCAGCTCGCACCGTTTCTATCTTACGTGATCGAAGCATTTGGCACTGATCGCATTCTTTGGGGAAGTGATTGGCCAGTTCTAAATCTGGCAAGTGACTATCAGGCTTGGTCAAGCGTGTTCGACCAGCTCTTAGAGCCTCATGCAGCAGTCATATCAAAACGTTCCTGTTCCGACACTACCGCTGCCTTTTATCGCATCGAAAGCAGAGCTAACGCCACCTGAAATCGAAGGAGCGTTGGTAAAAATAGACAACACTTGACGGTCACCTGATCCGTTGCCGATCCAACAATAACCATTGGGAGCAAACGATGGGCGAGAACAACACTATCCTAGTTGTAGGCGGGGCAGGCTACGTAGGATCTCACACGACTATCTCACTGAACGACGCCAGCTTCGAAACAGTCGTCTGTGACAACTTTTCAACCGGTCATCGTGTAGCGTGTTTTGGTACGCATCTGGATGAAGGTGATCTGGCAGATCGCGTGAAGATCGAAGAGACGATGAAGCAGTTCAACGTGGCTGGCGATGTTCATTTCGCGGCACTGATTGAGGCCGGCCAGTCGGTTGCAACATCTCTGCCCTACTTTCAGAACAACGTTGCCGGTAGCAGTATCAATAAAATCGTTCGCGATGCATGGGTATACGCCATTCGTAATCATTGGTTTTTTAGAAGGGTATGTTTATAATCCACTGATTAATAATGTTAAATTATACATCAAACCCCCAGAAGACGCATGCTATCTCAAGGAGTTGTTCCGGCGCATGGCCGCTTTTGTCGCGGGTCGGCCTGTTCGCGCCTATAGTAATACTCTGTGCCCCGAGCGGAGCAAAATTCGCCTTAAGAACAAATTTTGAATGAAGGCCGCACAGAAAGATGGCGTGCGGTAGACTATTTTTCATTGAGGAAACGCCCCAAAATGAACAGCCAACCAAATTGGGAGGGGCGTACAGTCGCCCGAATTCGGAATTCAGAAACATTGGAGGCCGTTGGGTTCCTCATTTTGACCGACGAAGGCAGTGTTGCACGGCTTTGGGTTCGTCCCATCCCCAAAACAATCATCGTGGATGCAGTAGCAGGAGAAGACATTTCGGGACTGGATTTGCCATTCTGATGCTTTGGTCTGTTTCGTTGACGAACGTTACTTCATAAATATACGATAGTAGCAAAATATATATTAACGTGTCATGTTTGAAACTGTTCTCTGGACCGCGAGGGTGCGCGCATGAAGACTACCGCTCTTGTTCTAACAACTGTCATTGCACTGATCGTCGCCTCGCTTCCTGAGCGCGTGCGCGCTCAAATTTACCCCATTGATTGTGCCATCCTTCTTTGTCTTTCCGGTGGATGGCCCGCGTCCGTTCCTTGCGCCCGGGCACGTGCAGAGTTCATTCGGCGCATCACACCTTGGCCGGTGGAACCGCCTCTGCAGATCTGGCGCTGTCCCATGGGTGCGTCGTTTGAAAGGGATCCGAACCAGGACACACCTGCGCGTCTCTACGACATCGTCTTCTGGTCATCCCCTCCCCTGCCCCGTCAGAGCTTCCCAGTCGGCCGGTATGCTGAGCAAAATCACGTCGGCGGAATCGGCCATGATCCCTCACAATTCGCATTCGGGCCAACCACGCCGTTAAGCGAGACCAATCATCGTCCGGTCGCGGTCAGGCTATTTCCGGCGGTTGTTCGAACCTCAGACAATGCCCCTTCGCCACTCCCTGATGGATTCGCCATCTACTTGGCACAGGACCGCGCCGACATCGACATTAGCGCGCCAGAGTTTAATTTCGTCCGGTCTATTCGGGTCTATGATGTTCGGGCGAGACAATATGAAAATGGAAGTGACGGAGACTGCAATCAATATCAGTCTGTCCGTTTCGGGTCCTATGGCACTCAAGGCGACTATCGTTGGTCGAGGTCCTCCGTCGCCGCTCTCCCGGCTGCTTTCGTGGGCCTGGAAAGATTTGGTAGCCACTGTCCTTCAATCTCTGTCCGCGCGGTGTTTGTGGATTGGAGGGACTATGAAGGCAACTATGGCTGGGAACGTGTAAATTATTAGGCTGCAGTGGTATCTGGCTAGCTGTAATCGTTAGAGCTGATTGCACTGCATTGTACCGCAAGTTGACCAATCCACACACGCCATGCCGCGGGCACCAGCAGCAAACTTCTCCTACAAGTGAGGGAACCGTTGGTTCCCCCACGCAAGCCGTTCCGGTCTGTGGGGAAAGGGGTGTCCCCGACAACGGTCCCTGCGGGCTGCGTTACCGGGTGATCCCCCTCCCCTCTCCCCTATGACCTTCAGGCTGGCGTGGGTCCCTCTCCTGCCCTCGCCGGGCGGCAGGGTTTCAGGAGAAGGGCCGCGTGCCGCGGTCCTTTCCAGAATCTCCGCCTGATATTGTCCGGGGCAGTGGTGGGTGGGTATGAAGACCCTGGGGTCTGTGCCGTAAGTTGGAGAAAAGGTAGCCAACATGACGAAGCTCACAAGATCCATGCACCGGGTCTGGAAGTCGGCACAGCTCTATATTGGGTTCCATCGGGATCCAGAGGGTAAGCTTCGCGATGCCCCAAAGGTCTGGCCGCCAAAAAATGCGCGCGCCACCATTCACGCCGATCCCAAAGAGCAAGAGGCCTTTGTCATGCTCAAGAGCGTTGATGGAGACGACGCACAAGACGTGCAGATCAAACTGCGTCCCGACATCATCGTCTTGCGCCGAGGCTGTTCCGACGCCTGGGACGGGATTATTGCCGATCAATACTCCGTCAAAGTGAAGGTTGGAGGAGTCTCAATCCGCGTGAATTACGATGGATCGATTGCCCGCGAAGATGGAGACAGTACAACCTGGGTGGAAGCCGATGGCGGCGTCCTCAAGAAAACGGAATTCGTCGAAGCCGCGATGTCGCCTGACGGGTCTGAGCTCACGAGGCGAACACCGGACAATCTGACGGCCATCACGCAATCAGGACTTGTCTCAAAGGATCGCTAGCGAGGGCCCGTCGGGTGGTTGCTCGCAGATGCCGACATAAATCCGAGGTCGCAAAGCGGTAACGCACCCTGCTCCAGATGCAAGCCGCGGACTTCAGATCTATGGGACAAGAAAAGGCGCCATCTCGGGAGGAGAGATGGCGCCCTATTCTTGCCGGACGTGCCGCGGGAGGAGGTGCAGCTACATTCGAAACTTGCAGCGACTTTCCGGGAAGAGGATGGAAAGCCAACTGCCTATAGCGCTAACATAAGCGCTTCGCTGCACTGCAACAATAGCTTATGCTGCAATGCAGCTATGCTCACGATGCAATGCTATATTTTAGGTGCAAGTGATATCTTTCTGCCGGATTTCTGTGCATCGTATGCACAGCAGCAACTGGGTGTTGAACGATCAAGCCCCCCTACCCTTTCATCCAGCCAAAAATACCCTAAAGTGCGGGAAGCAATCGTAACTGTGGACACTCTCGAAGAGACGCGCTCATCGAACCACCAGGGAATCGCTGAAAGAATCGGCGGGAGAAGGATCGTTTTCGCGCCGACTGGTATGAAGCGAGTCGCGGAAAATTCCAGGCCTTTTGCCAAGTTAGAGTCTGTCTTGAGCTGCTGCTGGTCTAGATTGATGCTGGGTGAAGATCTGGAAATTATGCTCTAAAATCTTGCGGAGATCAGTGGCCGTGAAATCCGGTCTCACACGAAAAGGTAATCTTAACAGTGCTTTACGACATTTAGGTGAGGTCTTGGTGCATAATCCTATAAGGTATTGTGGCACCAGTTTGCAAAAGCGCAAGATGTCGTGGTTACGCTCAATGGTTGCCTGTCGGCGCGCATCAGACCTATTACTAGACGTTAGGTTACCATTCATGTAACTATCTGACGCAAAAGGTCCGTCAAGAAGCCGATTTACCGTCAGAGCAGAGAAATGCCAGCAGATACACTAAACACCGTCAGCACGGCTGATGAAGATGCCGCAGAAAAAATAGTAAGACATGCGGAGATGCTTTCCAAGCAACTGCAGAGTCTCAGGGAACGCATGTACCCCCCGCAAGCTCAAAAGAGTCTGCGGCGTTTCATGACGCCCGAAGTCTCTAAACTGACCGGAATCTCGGAGTCATCGCTGCGCACCCTATCGATCGAGGGAAAGGGTCCTACCCCAGACCGGTTGGAGAATAATCACCGCGCCTATACGCTTAGCCAAATTAATGAGCTTCGGGAGTTCTTCGCGGAAAAGAACTCAAACGATGCGGTTAACTACTTGCCTCGCCGGCGCGAAAACGAGCATTTGCAAATCCTTGCCGTGGCGAACTTCAAAGGCGGCAGTGCAAAGACCACGACGAGCGTACATCTCGCTCACTACTTGGCCCTTCAAGGGTATCGCGTTCTGGCCATCGACCTGGACCCTCAGGCCTCGATGTCTACGATGTTTGGTGCTCAGCCAGAATTTGATGTCGACACCAACGAAACCATCTATGCGGCGCTTCGATATGACGAGCATCGCAAGTCGATCAAAGACGTCATTCGCTCCACTTACTTCGCAGGACTAGACCTCATTCCAGGCAATATCGAAGTCATGGAATTTGAATATGACACGCCGCGCGTGCTCGCTATGAAAGAGTCGTCAACTGGCTCGGTTTTTTTCGAACGGCTGAACGAGGCCATACGGGAGGTTGAGGACGACTATGACGTTGTTATCCTCGATACCCCCCCTTCCCTCGGCTATCTGACCCTCGCTTCTCTCTATGCTGCGACGGGGCTACTCGTGACAGTCCATCCAGCGATGATGGACGTCGCCTCCATGAACCAATTTCTTTTGATGATGGGAGACCTGGTCGGAGTGATCAAAGATGCTGGTGCCACGATGGACAAAGATTTCATGCGGTATCTCATCACGCGCCATGATCCAAACGATCAAGCGCAAGCGCAAATCGTCGGCCTGTTGCGCCATCTCTTCATCGAAGATGTGCTCATGCCAACTGCGGTGGAAAGCACTGCTATCGAAGCAGCGGGCTTGGGCAAGCGCACCATCTACGAGGTTGAGCCAGGCGAAGTGCAGCGCAACACACTTAAGCGCGCCCGTGAATCTATGGACACGGTCAATGAAGCTTTGGTTGGATTGATTCAGTCGTCATGGGGGCGGTCATGAGTAAGCGAAAGTCAATCGTCTCTGCATTTGGCGACATTCGAAGCACAGAAGGTGCGCGGTCACCGGATGTCAAGGACATGCCTGCTGATGACAAGCCGAAGACAAATCGCGTCGCTGCGGGCATCATCGGAACGACGCAGCGAACTCTCACACAAATTCGCGAAGAGAGAGACGCTCTCCTGGCTCAAGTGGCCAATAGTAGCCGTGTCATTGAGCTTGAGCCGTCGCTCATAGACGCATCCCCGTTCAGGGATCGTCTGCCAGACGATGACGACAGCGAGTTTGAAAACTTCAAAACAAGCATTTTTGAAGAAGGTCAAAAGGTCCCGATCACGGTCCGCCGGCATGGCGAAACGCAAGATCGCTTCCAGGTCGTGTACGGACATCGCCGTTTGCGCGCGCTCAAGGAACTTGAGCGGCCAGTTCTGGCTATCATAGCTGACTATTCTGACAGGGACCTGGTGATCGCTCAGGGGATCGAGAACGCGAACCGGCAGGATCTTTCGTGGATCGAAAAGGCTCTCTTTGCAGAAGAAATGCAGTCAGCGGGTATCAAACCGAAGGACATCAAGGCGGCTTTGGGAATTGACGATGCAGAAGTTTCAAAGCTCAGAAGCGTTCTAAAAGGCATTCCAAAGCCAGTCATAGAAATGATTGGACGAGCGCCTTCTATAGGGCGTCCGCGCTGGTTAGAGTTGGCCGCATCGATTAAAGGACGGTCTGATCTCAGCAAGATTGAGAGAACCTTGTCAGCTGACAAGGTTTTGAAGATGACGTCCGACGAACGGTTTCTAGCGGCGCTGGTGAGTCTCACGGCCGCTGGACCCACAAGAGCCCCTCATAAACAAGCCAGTCTGGACCTCGGCGAGGTGGGCTCAATGACGGTCGGCGCGAAGTCAGTGAAGATCAATTTGGAAAAGAAGCATAGTGAAGGCTTCTCCAAGTTCCTCGAAACAGAAATCGGTGAGCTTGTGGAACGCTACAAGAGGAGCCTTCTGGAGTGATCCGCAACCTTGTCAGCTGACAAGGTTTTAACCTGGTTCGTGCGGACAATTCAGAGCGAACCAACAATGAAACGAGCAGATAAGAAGGAATATACTGGCAAAAGAAAAGCCCCCAAGCAAAGGGCCTGAGAGCTAATCCAAGAATAGTTTGGTCGCTATCAAGATAGTTCTCTGATGAATCACTGTCAACGGTGAACGCTCCTGAGCGAACGGAATTCTTTTGCCTTCTTTCGAGCAGAGGAGGTCAAGAAACATCATGACACATACAGGTTGGCGCAAGCCGACACCGGGTCTTCTGATTGCAGAAATGCATGCAGAAGCCGGTGAACAGTTATCTATACCCAAGTCAAAGGCCGTTGCTGCTGTCAAACGCGTTGCAGCATCACTGGGGCTCAGGACGGGGGACATTGTGGTCTTGGATACGCTGTGTGCGTTCACGCAAGCGCAGGATTGGGAGGCGGGCAGGCGGCCGATCGTCTGGGCGTCAAACGCGTACCTCGAAGAAAAGACAGGTCTGGTCCTGCGAAGCCTACAGCGACATGTGCGGCGGCTCTGTGAGGCTGGCATCATCGCGATGAAGGACAGCCCCAACGGCAAACGCTACGGGCGCAGAGACGACGATGGATACATCGTTCAGGCCTATGGCTTTGATCTCGCACCACTGGCAGCCCGTGCAGAAGAGTTTGAGGTGCTTAATGTGCAGCAGATTCAAGAGCGCGAGGCCTGTGCGGCCCTCAGAAGCCAGATCACGATCAGCCGGCGTGTCGTCCGGGCCAAGATCGAGAAGGCGCGTGAGAGCCAGCTGAGAGGCCCGTGGCGTCATCTCGAGGCAGAGTTCGCAGAACTGCTCCAGAGCCTTCCAGGACGGTCTGCGGCGCTCGATACGCTGAATTATGTCTCTGACCTCTTCGCAGCATTCAAAGAGCGGATCGAAGAGGCCTTCACGGCTGCCTTTGATTGGCCTGAGCAATCTGATGCCCAAACGTTTTCTGAGGAGGTCGTAACAAGCGCTGATGTAGTTCCTTCTACATCAAATATGTCACCCAAGGATGACTCAGATGACATGCACTTACTAACTACAAATGAACTTCATCCAGTAAAGAGTAATTGCTTTGAAAAAAAGCACGCGGCAGGCGCAGCGCCTAAAGAGCCAACCGATGAGCCTGTGGAGGGGGCAGGGGATGTTGATCTCGATATCAACTGGAGCACCCATACCCGAAAACGCAAATCAGACGTAGATATGCCGATGATCATGATCGCATGCCCGCAGTTTGCCGAGATGGCACGATCGATGGAGAACGGATATCTCAAGGATTGGAACGATTTCCACCGCGCGGCGGGCAAGATCAGACCGATGATTGGGATTTCAGAGGATGCCTGGGGCGTTGCAAACAAGGTGTTGAGCCCACCAATTGCAGCGGCGGTGGTCGCTCTGATCTTCGATAAACAGTCGGAAGGGCAGATCCAGTCGCCCGGCGGCTATCTCCGTGCCTTGGTTGAGCGCGCACAGGCTGGCGAGCTGCACTTGGACCGGACCTTCTTTGGCCGGTTGAGCGAGGCGAGGGCGGTTTGATGCCAAAACGAAACAAGCCAAAAGCACGAGAGACAGTTGATGAAATCCTCCAGCGGCTTTCTGAGCGGATGTTCCCCGCGCAGATGGGTCAGGAAAAGGTCACCATTGAAAGCCGGGAAGCGGACGGTGATGGCGTATTGCACAACCTGCTCTATGGCAAAGAGCGCTATCCGGTGTTGGCGCTCATCGAGGCAGGCGCAGATGTGAATGCGATTGGCAATCTCGGCTACGCTCCGCTGCACGTTTCTGCCTTCAGGGATGATGCCGAAATGATTCAGCTGCTGCTTGATGCTGGGGCTGATCCCCGGGTGAGATGTGAAATCGGCAAGACGCCATTGGATGCAGCAGTTGATCTTGGCTGTTTGGATGCCGCCAAAGTCCTCAAGAGTGCGAACTAGCCAAGGTTTCATGATATGAAAACTCACTACAGAAACACCGATCTGGACCTACACTCGCGCACACGCCTCGATGATTTGAACAGGCACCTTGAGGCTGCAGGATTGGTGGTGCTTGGTCACCACCAGGACGGGCAGGGCGATTGGGTCGCCGTTTTGGAAATCATCGGCGAGGAAGATGATCGATTTCACGTGAACGTCGACGCCACAGTTGTGGCAATGCTGGATGTTCTAGAGCAACTTCCGCAATCGGAACGGCAGATGTTCGACCAGTGCACGCTGAAGGAGTTCAATGCGGCCTATGATGTTGGGGATAAACCACTCGACTTCAACGAAGGCCTGAGCGCTGCGACGATATCAAGAATGGCCGCCCTCAACATGTCGCTGAGGATTACGCTCTATCCAGGCGATGAGTGACGCGGATTGTGCAGGTGTCGCGTAACTAATTGATTAGAAATGGAAATACTACTGCACCGCGGCTACCAATCGCCTAAATCCTTCCAAATGTTCTTCGACCTTTGGCTTCTGGCATGTGAGGCACCAATGCCATTTCTTACCCTTTAGAAAGAGCTCATGCGGTAGGTCACCGCATTTTTTGCACGGTTTGGCATAGCTGGCGTTTGCTTGCGGCAAGTCCATCAGCTGGTCCATGTACCATTGCTTCGATTTTGCGATCCTTGCTAGTTCCTCAGGTGGCACCTTCAGCGTCGACAGATTTAGCTTCTTGACCTTTGAAAGCCGTGCAATGGCTCCAAAATCCAGACCATCGCCCTTGATGTTCACCAAACTCAGTTCGGTGAGGGGTAGTCCTTCAAGCGGCGCCAGGTCATTGATTTTTTGGCCGTCACCATATCCACCATCAATGATCAGATGTTCCAAGTCGCCAAGGGCCGAGAGACCGGTGATATCAATCGGTGAGCCATTTTCCCTTAGATAGACCTCCTTGAGATTTTGGGCTCGCTCAATGCCGGTCACTGACTTCAGCTTCGATGAATGCCATACGGTCAAGCTGTCCAGCGTCTCTGGCAAAGGGACGGGTGTGAGATCCGGAGAAGAAAGCCACCTGAGCTCCAGGCTCTTCAAGGGAAGATCTGCAAGACCATCCAATTTGCCGAGCTCTGCTTTCCGGATATTGTGTATCGTCAGGCCTTCCAACCCGGCCAGGCTGGATACATCGAAATTGCACGCCTCAATCGTTTTGCTGTTCAATCTTAGTCCCTCATAGCCCTGCCGCCTTCGTCAAATTTATCCTAAACCGATCCCGTCGCCGCTGGTAGCGTCTGGTCATCTCAGCCGACGCATGGCCCAGCTGCTTCTGAACATGGCGTTCATCTGCGTCTGCGTAGGACGCAAGGCCCGCGCGCAGGGAATGGCCGGAGAACAGGGCGAGACGGTCCTTTTCCGGGACATCACTTCGGATCCCCGCATCCAACATCGTCTTCTTGATCAGTCGTGCGACGTGTTTGTCTGACAGCCTGTCCTCTTGGACCTTGGAATTGTCTCGCAGCACCCGCCGGAACACCGGCCCATGATCGATCTTGGCGTAGTGCAGCCATTGCGCCAGCGCGTGCACAGGACAGGAGTCGTCCGAAGAGCCGCGGCCAATCGCAACCTCCTTCCACCCCGTCTTGGTCTGCTGAATCACGATGGCCCCTTCATCTTCAATCTCGATCCATCCTTTGCCGTCGATGGTGTCGTCTCGGTTCACATCCAGCGCGACAATCTCTGACCGCCGGAACCCACCCGCATAGCCAATCAGCAGGATGGCCCGATCTCGCAGATCGCGTAGGCTGAAGGACAAGGTGCCAACCATCTGGAGCAGTTCGTCCGGCGCAATCGGTTCTTTTTGCACAGCTGGTTTGGCATGTGCACGTTTGATGCCGGCGAGGACCGTCGCGATATGGCGATCTTTGCGATCCAAAACCTCGCCACGTTGCTGATAGGTCCAAACGAGGCCGGACAGGCGCCGCTCAATCGTCGAAACCGCGAGGGCAGGGGCAGCGTCCTGCGGTGCCGCAAGCTCCGTGATGTAGAGGCCGATCAGCTGCGGGTCCGGTGTGAACGGATCGGCGCCGCGCCGTCGGCACCAGCTTGCAAAATGCTTCCAGTCGGCCAGATAGGCTTTGTTGGTGTTCTCGGCCGTCGCTTGTGCGGCATAATCGCGTGCGGTTTCGACCAGCCGTTCAAGAGAGCCGGAGGCGGCGACAGAGGCAGGAACTCCGATTGCGTTCTCGACGGAACGGTCTCCCTCGTCGCGCTGATCTGCGTTTGCCGGGGCAGCAGGGTCTGCGCGCGATCTCTCGTCGTTTTGGCTTGGTTTTATGGGCATATTGGCAGGATATGTCTTTACGTCCGATAATGCAAACTTATTGGACATAGAATAGACCTGTAAGGTGGGGCGGTTTATACAGTATATGGTAGCGGAAAGCGCCGTTGTACGATAGTCTTGTGGTATGACCTATGCCGCTGACATCTTTGACACGCTACCGCGATTGCCCCCCTGGGTCACCTCCGGCCGTGCGGAAACCCTTGAAGATGTGGCGTTTTTGTCAGGGGCTGCGCTGAGCCATCTGCATCTTGTGCTGAACCGGGAGGATGCCCCCCAGAGCTTGCTCCGAGGGCGTCTGGCGCTGCGCGCGGCGGAGGCCAGCATGACGCATCAGGGACGCCCGGAGCGGGTTTCAGAGCTACGCGATGCGGTGGCGTTTCTGCAGCCTGGTGACAGCCCGGGCCCTGCTGGGGAGGTTTACCTGTCCTGGCGACGGGCCATCGAAAGACCGGTGTCAGTCAATGCGCTTCACCGCGCGTTGCCTGAACTTCAGCCGGAGCAGATTGCGACCTGGCTCGACGCGGGCCAGGGGGCGCCGATCCCTCGTGCCGCAGCCGTGTTGCAGGCCGTGGTCGAGGAGCGACCTCGCGATCTCGAGACAGCGTTTGTCTTGGCCGACGCGGCTTTGGCAAAGGCCCTCAGGTGGAGCCATGTTCTACCGCTGCTGGCGCTCGGTCTCAAGCGGGCCGATCTGCGGAAGACTGGCGCGGAACTGCGCCTGGCCTGCCATGGCGTGATCTTGGCGGCTGCGGTCCAGGCGACCCGGGAGGCCGCTGATTTGGCCCGACGTGCAGCGCGCTTGAAAGTGGTCGGGCCAAAGCTCCGGGCGAAGGGCGCGGACGAGGCCGTTCGGCTGTTCCTGGGCCAGGATGCTGTCGCGCCGGCGGCGCTGACGTCGCTCCGGTCCGATCGCGCCGCAAGGCGGTTCTGCGACCGGCTGGTTGAGCTCGGTGCGGTGCGCGAACTGACTGGGCGCGACACCTTCCGACTCTACGGGATCTGAGCGATGGCGAAGGACCACACCGAAACCGACCTCGACAAGGACCTAGAGGACCTGCCGCCCGATCTGCGCTGGCGCGAATGGATGCGCCGGATTGAAGCTGTGCTCTTCG
Source organism: uncultured Tateyamaria sp. (assembly GCF_947497045.1). Taxonomy (GTDB): domain Bacteria; phylum Pseudomonadota; class Alphaproteobacteria; order Rhodobacterales; family Rhodobacteraceae; genus Tateyamaria. The sequence goes on from NZ_CANMEU010000013.1 coordinate 90,197, forward strand.
CCAGCGCCTCGCCGGTGCCGCGCGAGGACCTGGCGCGCGTGGTGGGGCAGGGGGCCTCGGTCGATCTCTTGATCGACGACCTTATGGCTGAGCTCGAAGGACGCTCATTTGAAGTCGCGAAGGTCGGACACAGCGTGTCAGGCAAAGGCGGCTGGATGCTCCGGACCCGGCCAGCCTATGCGGCGGCGATCCGGACCGCAGCGGATGTCGGCGACCAGGATCTCGATCTGCGTGAATACGACGTCGCCGTGCTGGCGGCAATCGCCTATCACCAGCCGATCACCCGCGACGGGCTCAAGGACATCTTCGGCAAGGACATCAGCCGCGACTTGATCGGGCGGCTGCATGCGCAGGGGTTGATCGGGACAGGCCCACGATCCCCGCGGCGCGGGGCGCCCTATACTTATGTGACGACGGAACGGTTCCTCGTTGCCTTCGATCTGGAGACGCTCCAGGACTTGCCGGACCGGGAGCAGTTGAAGGATGCGGGGATCACAACCGCTGCGGAGCCTCGAGCCAAGACAACCTAGCAACGGTTCAATCGCGACGCACCATCAATCGGTCGAAGAGTCAGCCGAGGAGTTTCTCCAGCTCTTCCCTCTGCTGGGCGTGTTTTCTCGGGTTGTCCTGGATCAGTCGCTTCAGGTTGAGAAGCTTCCAACGCACTGCGGGAAGCTCAGAAGCCTGTGGTCGATCTATGGCATAGAAGTCCGGGGTGCTATCCTGCAAGCTTAGCAGGAACTGTTTAGAGCTTTCGTCGAAACGGGATTGAATGTCCGCGATCAGTTGGCGGCGTGTCATCAGGAGGTCATCAAGTTCGACAGGTGATTTGGTCATGCCTTCGAACTCACGGACGTAGGGCTGGTTGAGATCTATGAGATTGGGGTTCAGCAGCTCATGTGAAGGACGTGATGAACAGGCGACGTAGATCAAGAAGGTCCTGAACAGATTGTCTGTCAGGCCTTCGTGCTCATAGAGCAGCTTCACGTCGAAAAGGTCGCGCGGGTGCTGGCGATCGACTGCGGCATGTAGCTTGCCGCCGAACAGGTCTTCGAACGAAACGATTTGCATTTCTGCATACCCGAACGCGTCGGCCACCGCCTCGGAGACTGAGCGGATTTCGGGGTCATGGACAACGCCCCGCGTGACCGGCGAGGTTTCGATTTTGATCTCGGCACCCCCCAGACGTGCGAGTACGCGTGTGGCACCGCCCCCACCACCCAGAATTCGTTGAGCTCGCGCGCCGTTGATGCCTCCTTCGATTGAGGCAGCGATGCGATCCATAGTTTCGTTGATCTCGACGAGGCTTTCAGTGCGCTCTTTGATCGGCAGGTAGGTCAGATCGATATCAACCGAGAGGCGCGGCAAATCGCGATAGAACAGGTTGATTGCCGTGCCTCCTTTGAGCGCGAAAATCTCCTCTTTCGCGACATGAGGCAGGACGCGTACCAAAAGAGCGACTTGGGCTTCATAGGTCTGACGTGCCATCTTCGACCTCCGTTCTCACAAACTCCTCCGGTACCATAATGCGATACTGTGGGTGAATCTTCCCGCCCTTGACCAGCGCACGGTCGCCTGCCCCAAGGTCGAAGGCTTTGGGGTCGAGGCGTTTGCGCCACGGGTGATCGTGGCGATCCGCAAACACAAAGAAGAGTCGCCGAACCTTGATTTTGGTGCAACTCAGTAGCAGCGCCGAGAGCAGTTTCGGGCGCAGCGTCGTCAGGCCCTCGAACATCATATCGACGCTGTGAAAACTCCCATGATCCGGCAGTTCGTCCATGGCTTCCATGACAGCTCGTTCGGGGGCAGACATCCGCAATTGCCACTCCCAAGGCAGGGCATTTTCTGACTTGCCGATGTTCTCTTTGAGACCAAGTGCCGGATCAGTGAACAGCGTTGTTTTGCGTGTCTCGATGGGGGCGTCGAGTGGGAGTTTGCCCAGCCACTTTGGTGTGGCATCGCCATAAACCCAGACAGGAGTATTTTTGCCAAGACGCAGGTAGTGATCATAGCCCTGTTGAGAAAGCGCAGTGGTGCCACCAATGTGGACCTCGTGGTTCATGATGTGCTGCATTGAGAGCAGGCAGGCATTCCAAGGTATGGTGTTTGATCCTGACGTGTTGGGGACAGGGCGGCGGAAGACGCCGCGATGAACGCGCTCAAGCCATCCACGTTTCACGTAGTCGCGAAAGGTCTCGTAAGCGACACCTTGGCCAGTGAGCCAGGCGGCATCCACAAGATATCCTGGTGGCACCGCCTCGAGAACTTTCTTCAGATTTTGCGATCTTCCAGCGCTCATGACGCTTTAGATGCCATTTTTTCAAAGAGATCACAATAGAGATCCTTTGAAGAGTCGACTTCTTCGGTGTTTATAACGCTGAAAACTGGAACTCAGCAAAAAGAGGAGTGGGATCCGAATGTCTGCCAGACATGCGTGATAGCCGGAGAAATCCGATGTCAAGGATGGAAAGCGTCGCCAGAGTTCTGGGCTGTTTCGTTCGCGAAGACGTCCATGCTCAGGCGTGCTCCACGATCTGCTGCACGACGGGATGCATCCAGGCAGGGACACGTCGGCTCTGCTTTGAGAGCTGCGCACGATCCTTTGCATCCAGCGCACGTGCAATCTTGCTGATCACACGATCATCCACGCGATCCTTGCCGACATAGCGGAGTGCCTGAAACACAGTGCCTGTTTTTGACCCGGCGCCGACCAATGTCTTCGGAGAGGCGTTCCGAAACTGGATGACCTGCCGCCCGATCTTCTTCGTTCGTGTCGGCCCGTCGGTCATATAGGTCGGGTAGGACGGGACCTGGGTGGATAGACCCAACTGGTTCGCCGCCATGGCAGGGGAGGGTTGTAGAACCTGATTGTCCTTCCGCGCTACCGCGCGCGCAATATCGTCGGCGGAGGGGGCCAGGAGCCCGAAACGGAGGTTTTGCTTGGGATAGTCGTAGAGCCCACGCGTCAGGCGCCGGATCACACCCTGATCCGCCAGACGTGACAATCCCTGATCCACGCTTGCGCGCGATCCGATATCGAGGAAGTCCGACGGCGCAAAGATGGCGCCTCGGCCCTTCCCAACAATGCGTTGCTTGATTTTCGACGTGATCATAGTTCAACTCCACGTCAGAAAATAGGGCATGTTTTTCTGACATCAAGACGGAGGGATTCCGGCAGGAAGCGGCGGATTCCGGTCATTCGCCGCACATGCGATATCAGGGTCTCAAAAATAGAAAAGCCGACATTCGGTGGTGCGCGTGCTGTAGCTAAGTTGTTTTTGGCAAGAAATTAGCACTCAAGCTCGGGAGTGCTAAATGTGTAGAACTTGTTCTTGTTTTGTGCTAGTTTGTTTATGGCGACGGGTGCTTTGATGCGAATCGCATGAGACGCTGCATCTTGATGAAAGTACAAAAGACGCCACCAAATAATGTGGCGCTAACCCGTTACGCAATATTGAGGCTGCCATCGAAAAGGACAACAAACATGGGCATCGGAGAAGACTTTGAGGAGCTGTTGGACAACCTTCAACTTTCGAACAGTGACACGATTAGCCTAAGGTACGGAGAGGTAACCTCGGCTCTCAACAAAGAGTTTCGAGACACCGATTCAAAGACCGCAAACAGCCTTCGAGTTGGATCAATCGGCCGATTTACCGCGATCGACGGCGTGTCCGATCTCGACATGATATACATTATGCCTTCATCCAGTTGGGATGATTACAAGGACGGCGGACAGTACAAGTTATTGAAAGCCGCAAAGGATGCTATCAGCGCCAGGTACCCTACGACAACGGTCAAGGTTGATCGTTTGGTAGTGAGGGTTCTCTACAAGGACTTTCACATCGAGGTCCAACCCGCCTTCGAGTTGGCAGACGGCAGTTTCAAATACCCGGACACAGTCGGTGATGGCTCTTGGAAAATCACCAAGCCTCGCGAAGAGATCGAAGAGATGGTCGCGTCAAATAATCGAAAGAACAGAAACCTGCGGCGGCTCTGCAAGATGGCCAGAGCATGGAAGAACAAGCACGGCGTGGCCATGGGAGGACTGTTGATCGACACGCTGGCTTACAACTTTTTGGAGTCGACCGACGTCTACGATGAACGCAGCTATTACTATTACGACTATATGAGCCGCGACTTCTTTGAATACCTTTCTCACGAAAAGGATCACGATTATTACTTAGCGGTTGGTAGCCGGCAGCATGTGAAGGTGAAGAAGAAATTCCAGAGGAAAGCCAAGAAGGCGTACGAGCTTTGCCAAGCTGCCATAAATGCTTCCGGACAAAAAAATGAGCGTCAAAAGTGGCGCAATGTCTTTGGAAAGGCCTTCCCAGCTCCTGTGAAGCTGGAGCAACAAGCTCATGCTCATGTTTTCCGAAATACCGAAGAGTTTGTGGAAGACCGGTTCCGCGTGGATGTTCGGTTCGACCTGTCTGTCGATTGTCGGGTGTCGCAGAAAGGCTTTCGACCGTCCATGTTGACCGAGATGCTTTCTCGGCATATCCCATTGCTCCGCAACAAAGACCTGCTTTTCGTTGCCGATACTCGACATCTTCCGCAAGGTTGTGAACTTTTCTGGAAGGTGCTCAATCGTGGCGTAGAAGCGGAATCGCGGGATGAAATTCGCGGCCAGATTGTGAGAGATGACGGTTCTGGCCAGAAGAGTGAACGGACGTCATTTGCAGGCGATCACTTCGTTGAGTGCTATGCTGTTCTGCGGGGAGTAGTGGTTGCACGTGGTGGAACGGTTGTACCTATCAACTGGCGCCAGGCGGAGGCCGCTTGATGCCAGAAAACGGATTGAACACGCAACTCGAAAATCAGATCCGTGAGTGTTTCGGTCGTGTGGTCTACAGCCATAAAACACACTTAAAAATGGCGGATCGGTGTGCGGCCAGAATGGCGCAATATAAGGTGGCACAGATTGCTGTCACCGCATTGACAAGTTCAGGTGCGGTCGGGGTCGTTGTCTTCGATGATTTCCGATTGAAGTTGGCTACGGCCCTCCTATCGTTTTTGTCACTATTCATCGCGGCGTACTTGAAGAACTTCGATCCGGGTGGAACGGCGCAGAAACATCGGGATACCGCTTCGAAGTTATGGGGAATCCGAGAAAGCTACTTTTCACTGATCACAGATCTACCTGAAATGGAACTTGCAGATGCACGTACCAAAAGGGACGAGCTTCAGGAGCTACTGGAACGCATATATGCCTCCGAGCCACAAACGGACGGCAAAGCGTTCGCCGCCGCGCAAGATGCCCTGAAGAACAATGAAGAGCTTACCTTTTGTGCGGATGAGATTAACTGTTTTCTTCCCGCCTCACACCGAAAGTCTGAGTGAGCTGCATTGTCATTTTAGAGTATTAAGGAGTAGCGATTGTTGACTATTTTTCCTGACCCATTTCCGTGGGCGTCTGTTGCAAGCACCCTGTTGACTGTGTTCCTCAGCTTCGGCGGCTTCGTTATTGGGATACGTGCTGGGAAAAACAATCGGGATCGCGGCTTCCTCAGAGATACTTACAAGTCTATTTACACCCACTTGAGGATGTTGAAAGAGAGCATTGCGTTAGGTAAGCCCATGCAGTGGGACAGTTTTCGAACCGAAGGGAATAAGTACATCCCTCCTGTAAAAGCATTGGAGCTGGACGGTACGATCAATGCACTGCCAGATGGATTGGCCAAGTCGCTCATTGACGTCGAGCAAACCACACTTTTTAACAATTGGCAGTGGAAGAAGATGATCGAAGATGGTGTCGGTCCGGAAATCAAATCGGCGATGCATGACAGGATCGACGGCGAAGGTAAGTCACTAGAAAAACGGCCGTACAGGCAAGTTAGAATTTCTAGTCTCATGTTGCTTGATTCCAACCAGACCGCCGAACTTGCCGAAGGGCTGGAAACTGGCGACATTGGCTTGGGAATCGAGTTTTCGCTGCAGGGCGGCAGAACCGATATGCTTCACGCTTACCCTGAAACACTAAAGTCAGGAACACTGTAAGCGTTGCGCTGGCCCCACCTTGATCAATTGGAGCGCTTTCCCTTTGGCTTCCACCGCTTGGAGAGTTTGAGGACTTCGAGGCGGAGTTCGTCGCTGTCGGGGATGTTTGGGTCGAAGTCACCGCCATACCAGGTCTTGAGATCGGCATGTTCCGGGTGCTTCGGATCGCCCATGGCTTCGAGGAACGCGTCGTAGCCGGGTGCGCCGCCGACGTCTTCGGGCGGGCAGCGTCCAGCGATGTCTGTCAGTCGCGGGTAGAGTTCGCCGGGGGCGGGCTCGCTGATCTTGCCGATCTTGATCTTGTGGTCCCAGCTGTCGCCGAAGTCGTAGAGATAATTGATCGTGCGAGTGCCGGTATCCTCAATGACCTCGACCAAAGTGGTCTTGTTGGCGGGCAGGTCTTCGCTGCCGAAGTCCGGGTCGGGCAGCCCCCATGTCGCGCCGCCTGCTTCGAACATGTAGAGGTGCGAGTTGGTCCAGCCCATTGCGGCTTGGATGGTCAGGTGGAGGCGGTCAAGGCGGATATTGGCGGGCACTTGCAGGGCGCGCGTGACGGCAGGCTCGATGTATTCAAGCGTGGTCTTCAACTCGATGATGCTCATGGCCCCGCTCCGGCATCAGTCCCCCCTGTCAGGCCTTTGTAATTCCACGGCAGGAGGGCGTCGATATCGGATTGCTTGTGACCTTGAGCAATGGCGATCAGCGTCGCGGTCAACCATGCGTGGGGATCGACGGCGTTCAATTTGCAGGTCTCGATCAGCGAGGCGATCATCGCCCAGTTCTGTGCCCCGGCATCATGGCCTGCGAAGAGCGCATTTTTGCGGCTGAGGGCAATCGGGCGGATGGTTCGTTCCACAGCGTTGGAATCCAGCTCAATCCGGCCGTCTTCCAGGAACAGGATCAGCCCGTCCCAGTATTTGGCGATGTATTTCTGGGCCTCGCCAATCGGAGATTTTGCCGACACGCGGGCGCGGTTGGCCATGAGCCAAACCTCGAAGGCTTCGATAACGGGCTTTGAGCGCTCCTGCCGTGCTGCCCGGCGCGCGTCCGGGCTCAGGCCACGGATGTCCTTTTCAATGCGGTAGAGCTTTCCAATCTGCTTGAGACCCTCATCGGCAATTGGCGTGGTGCCGGTTTGGGACACTTCGTGAAGCTTGCGCCGCGCATGGGCCCAGCAATAAGCAAGTTGCACGCCCTGGGTTGGTCGCTTCATCAGCCGATTATAGCCTGCATAGCCATCGACCTGCAGCACCCCGCTGAAGTCGCTCAAGATTTTATCCGCATATTGGCCGGATCGCCCCGGCGCATAGGTAAAGGCCACACCGGGTGGCGCATTGCCGTCCCACGGTCGATCGTCACGCGCCAAGGCCCAGAAGTATCCCGTTTTCGTTTTGCGCCGCCCAGGATCGAGTACCGGCGCGATAGTTTCATCCATGAAGAGCTTTGTGGACTGCTTCAGGTTGGCCAAAAGCGCGTCATAGACGGGCTTGAGTTCAAATGCGGCCCGGCCAACCCAAGCCGCCAGCGTCGAACGATCAAGATCAATGCCCTGGCGACCATAAATCTGTGCTTGCCGATACAAAGGAAGATGATCTGCGTATTTGCCAACGATGACATGCGCCACTGTCGCTTCCGTCGGCATGCCACCCGGGATCAGATGCGCCGGTGCCGGGGCTTGCACGATGCCGCTTTCGCAGGAACGGCAGGCATAGCGTGGGCGGCGCGTGACGATCACGCGGAACTGCACAGGCACGATATCCAGCCGTTCGCTGACGTCCTCGCCGATCACATGGCGCGCGTGACCGCAATCACAGATCGTGTTGTCCGGCGCGATGATCTCTTCAATGCGTGGCAGATGTTTCGGCAGTGCCCCCCGGTTCGCCTTGCGCGGGCGGGATTTGCCGCTGATCTGCCTGTCATCGGCATCATCTTCCGCATGCAAAGCTTCCTGAGCGGCCTCAATATCTTCCAGTGCCAGTTCATACTGTTCCGGGCAGGCCTTTTCAGACCGCGCACCGAACATGGTGCGTTTGTAGTCTGCGACGAGCTTTTCCAACTGGATGATGCGAGTTTCCTTGCGGTCGATCACGCCTGCCTGGATAGCATTATGCTCCTGCTGCGCACGAATGATGGCCTTCAGGGCATCAATATCATCAGGAAGATCAGCCGTCGCAATCATAGCGCTGACCTACCAAATCGAGGGATCAGATGCCCGCCCAATCAACCGCCTGATTCACTCTGCCGCAGTCGGCGCGCGCGCGGCCAAAGCCTTCACCTTCCGCCAGTCGAGACCGGCAAAGAGGGCTTCAAACTGAGCGTGATTGAGCGACATCAGCCCATCCCTGATCGCAGGCCAGGTAAAGGTCGTTTCCTCCAGCCGCTTGTAGGTCATCACCAAACCGGTGCCGTCCCAGTAAAGCAACTTTAGCCGGTCGGCACGCTTGGCGCGGAAGACAAAAACCGTGCCGGTGAACGGTTCCTTGCGCAGCTCATTCTTCACAAGTGCTGCCAACCCGTCATGGCCCTTGCGGAAGTCGACAGGCTTAGTCGCAATCACGATCCGCACCCGGTTCGACGGAAAGATCATAGCGTGCCAAGCGCCCGCACGATTTCCGCAACCCGCGCCGCTGGTGTTGCCGCGTCCAGACGGATGACAACATCACCGGACACGATCTCAACCGATGACATCACGGATTCCGGTGGTTCGGGGGCCGGAGGTTCAAAAATCACTGGCGCAAATTCAGCACCCGCCAAATCAGGTACCAGCAACTTGCCATCCTTCGCCAACCGCCGCCATGACGACAAATGGTTCGGGCGAAGATCATGCCGCCGCGCAACCTCATTCACCGTCGCGCCCGGCACAAGCGTCTCCGCAACAACCTGCCCCTTGTACTCATCCGACCAACGCCGCTTGCCAGATGGGCCAACCATGACCTCCATCCGGCAAATCTCCTCCATATGGTGCTCTATATGGCCTCCCAAATCCGCCTCCATTGCCAAACTACTCTAAGCAACGGACTCGCAGATCACGCAATCATCAGGAAGATGGGGTCAAAGCAGCGCTTACGGAACACTGCCTGATTTCGTGAAAGGGATCAAAGAGCTCAGCTTGACTTCTGACGAGGCGAGGGGCTTGGCGGACATCCACAGAACCAAAGTGAAAGAAATCGAGAGCCTTATGGTTTTGGTGGCAAAGAGGATCAAGGATCCGCACCCCTTTTGGTCATCTGTGCGACAAGCGCTGCGAGACCCGTTCAGTTGAATGGCGGTTCACGTACATTGACCGCTACTCAATGATTGATTGCGAATGTCTGCAATACTGAATGCAATCGCAGCTACAAGCTAAGTTAGCGGATGGCGGCTTTGGGCCGTCCTCATCCGAGCCTTCAGCAAATACCGCTCAGATGCTGCGTCAGCCCCGACGGCAGCGAAGAGCCCACTTTGACCGATGCTGCGGAGCGCGTGAATGTTCTCTATCTGCGGCCGTTAATTCAAGGGTGTCTTTCGGTCTCATCGGGCTCATGGTTCTCTCCGAGGTCGGCGGTACCGCCTCATAATGGCGTCGGGGACTGGTGCCTCAAAATGGTCCGCTGCGAGGTCACCTAAGTTCAGGCGCATCGACATTCGACGGCGAGGTCATCCGGCCACCGTCCCGATGGGACGTCTGTACACCCGGACGGGCGTATTCGGTTGGTGGTTATCTCATGCAGGCAGCTGCTCTTCGGTCCAAGCGAAGGTTGTGCCATCACGCCAGATGCGGATCATGATGACAGCCAGTTTTCGTGCCGTGGCAACGATGGCTTTCTTCATTCCCCTCCGCGCGACTAGCCGCATTGCCCATGCTTTGAGTGGTGAGAAGCGCGCGACACGTTGGATCAAGATGTTGGCCGCTTCATAAAGCAGTTTGCGCATGGCTCCGTCACCGCGTTTTGAGATGCGCCCTGACCAATCCGTTTCTCCAGATTGATATCTCCGCGGGGTTAGGCCCAAGTAAGCGCCCACATCCGTTGCTTTGCCGAACCGCCCCACATCATCAACTGTTGCGATGAAGCTGAGGCTGACAATTGGACCGACTCCGGGAATGCTGGTGAGACGCCGTGCTAAAGGTGAGTCCTTGGCGAGGCGCTGCACTCTTGCGTCGATCGCTGCGGTTTCAAGGCAGACGGTTTCATGCACGACGATCAATGAGGCGAAGATCATCTCCAAGCTTGGAACGCCTTTGATGGCCAACCCAAGCTGATCGCGGAAGCTTTTTCGGCTGTAGCCCGCATTAACGGGACCAAGCCGGACCCCATAGGCCTTCAGAAGACCCCGGACTTGCCCTTCGATATCCATCCGGATGCGGATCAATCGCTCCCGCGCTGACAGTATCAGGCGCAACTGATCGCTCGCCTCACTCTTCACATGCACTTCACCATACCACCCTGTGCGAGCCAGTTGGGCCAAACCGACGGCGTCTGATTTGTCAGACTTGTTCATCCGCGCTGACAGCACTTTGTGAGCTGTCCGTCATCAAATGGTTTGAGACAGATGGCGGTTTGACTTTGAGGAGTCGTCGCTCATCTGGGCTTAGTTAAGC
>NZ_CANMEU010000014.1 GCF_947497045.1 uncultured Tateyamaria sp.
TGGGCAAGACTAGCCTGTTGTTGAAAATAATTGACGAGTTTACTGAGGCGGGCATCAAAAGCATCAGAGTCGATTTAGGGGCAGTCGCAATGTCTATCGATGCGCCTCGTCCCACTACAGAGTTTGTTAATGCTTTTGCTGATGAGGTTTGCGCAGCACTTGGACTTGAAATCGAGTGTGATTCCTATTTTGATGAATGTGGAGATGGTCTAACTGGGCGGCGCGGCCATGACCATAAATTCTTACTCGACTTCTTTTTGGAAGTGGTTGTCCCACATCTAGACGGAAAGACTTACATTTTCTTGGATGAACTTGATCGCGCACGATACTACGGGAATGCGCTAGAAGTTCTGAGTCGCTTTCTTTCGGAATTAATGAGTGATCCCAAATTCGATAATTTGCGGTTCATCTTAACAGGTTTGTCAAATATTACGATGCTAGGTGTCGATGATCTAGCAAAATTTGACCGTGTACTACCAATTCGTATCCCAGATTTTGATTTGTCGAATGAGACTATAAATGGGTTCTCTTCGGGAATTGACTATGTGCAAGCGGACTTAGCTAATGAGCTCTGCAGGACAGTTCTCGAGTATACTTCAGGGCAACCCCTTCTCACTAATATTCTTCTAAGAGAAGTGCAGCGGGATAAAATTGATACTGAGTGTGGAGTTAGGCGACTGGTGGCTGAATTGGTTGCTATGGCTCGGGGCAAAAAAAGTTCGATTCGATTTCAAAATGATAAAAATCACTTTTTGGAACCTTGGCGTGTTCTTGAGCAAGAATATCCTCAGCAGGCAAGCCAAGTCCTAATTGCTTATGGTGAAGCTCTCAAGAATGGTCAGGCTCAAGTGCTTCAAGATCGCCCGCACGCGGCAATGCTCGCGACAGGGCTTACTGTGTTTGATGAGAAAGTTGGGTACACACAACGTTCAAAGATCTACTCGAAGGTCCTGGACAATAGTTGGCTCAACGAGCGGCTTCGCGACGTTCTCCACAATGAGGCCGACGATGGGAAGCAAGAACTGCGCAAAAAGCGCCCTAAGAAAAATGATCTGCCAAAGGTTCTTGTTGCGAATGTCGGCGGGACTCTCGGAATGGACGTTGACCAGCATGGAAGGTTGATTGAGCCAGAAGACCCTCAGAAATTCTTTGATAGCATGAAGGACCTCACTGACCTTATCCAGCCACAGGTTCTTACAGCGATCGGTCGACCAACTGACGGCGCGAACATCACTCCGAAAGATTGGGTATCGATCGCAAAGATGATTTATGATCATCGGGCGGAAGGGATCGCGGGCGCAGTGATAGCCATGGGTACCGATACCTTGGCTTATGCGGCTAGTGCAGTCGCATTTGCTCTTGGTGATCGACTTCGCTTCCCTGTTGTTTTTACCGGTTCGCAAGCGCCGAACAACAAGCCATATGCTGATGCGAAGGTGAATTTGTTACGTGCTGCTTTAGTGGCGCGAGAAGGAGAAAAGCTGCCTGAGGTTGTTATTGCCTTTAATGATGAGGTCATCCGTGCCGTCCGAGCGGAAAAAGTGGACGACTTTCGTTTTAAGGCTTTTGATGCGCCCACTGAAGGCCCTCTTGCAATTATTGGCGAGGCACTCGACTACAAGCTGCAGCCACGTCGTCTAGGTTCCTTGCGGGGCTGGGACTTAGAAGCTGATTTTGAAGAGCGAATTCTTAAGGTGGCGCTACACCCTGGACTTAGACCAGAGTTGCTAGATCTCGTTATAGATCAAGGGGACATAAGGGGGTTGGTCATCGAGTCTCTTGGACTTGGGAACATTCCGGTAGTTAAAGGCTATGATCTTCTTCCGTCGATTTCTAAGGCGATTGGTAAGAATATCCCGGTTTTAATTTCGGGGCGTTATCCCATCATGCCTGTTTTCATGGATAACTACGCGCCAGCCAGTGCGCCCCTTAAGCTCAAAGCAATTTCCGCCGGCGATATGGCTCCGCCAGCGGCACTTACGAAATTCATGTGGGCGATTGCACAGACCGACAAGGCTATCCGACAAAAAGATACAACCGAAGACCAACGGATCTCCCACATTAAGAAAATTATGGGTGAATCAACGCTGGGCGAAGTGACGACGACTAAGCCTGCCAATCGAGATGAAAAATAGGAGAACATCATGAATACTGAGAACAAAGGTGTGTTGGTTATATATACCGGGGGAACGATCGGTTCGATGCCGAAAGACCCAAATGATACAGCGTCGCCTCAAGTGGTGGTTGATTGGAATGATTTCCTAGATCGGACATCTGTCCTAAAGGAAGGTCTCGGCTATAGGCTAGGCTTTGCAAAACTGTCAGTCGCCCTTGATTCCTGCGATATCGGCCCCGAACACTGGACAGAAATGGCCGAAATCATCGAGAATAATTACGATGACTATGAAGGCTTTGTCATCCTGCATGGCACTGACACGATGGTTTATACCGCTTCTGCATTGTCTTTCATGTTAGCGAACCTCGCCAAGCCGGTGGTGTTGACAGGATCTCAACGAACACACCTCTTTCAAGCCCGCAATGATGGGCTGCAAAACACAATCACTTCGCTCTCAATTGCCAACCCAAAGGCGACGGGTATTCCCGTGATCCCAGAGGTGATGATATGTTTTGGAACTGATCTTCTACGAGGCAACCGTTCTAAAAAGAAGGATGCGAACGGCTATATCGCATACGAGTCGCCAAAGTATCCGAACTTAGCCAAGATAGGCGCCAACATTGAGGTGAATGAAGCGCGCATCTTGCCCATTCCTGATGGCGCCTTCTTCGTTCGGAAGAACCTTGAGCTAAACGTAATTGACTTCAACGTTTTCCCTGGAGTTGTCCACAATGGCGTCGCCGATTTGTTGTTCGATAGCAAAAGTTTTACTCCAAAGGGTGCGGTAGTTAGAGCATATGGCGCTGGTAACATCCCCACGGATGAAAAATTCTTGGCCCGGCTTGCAAATGCAAGCCAAAACGACCCAAAGGTCACAATGATCAACGTGACCCAATGTACTCAAGGGCGTGTCGAACTTGGGCTTTATGAGACATCCAACAAACTTCTCGCTTTCGGAATGGTTTCAGGAACAGATCTGACCCCTGAAGCTGCGATGGTTAAGTTGATGGTCGGTTTAGCGGATGAAGACCTACAATATGATCAGGTAGGTTTGCGAAATTTTCTTCAGACCAACCAAGCCGGCGAGCAAAGTACTTCGATCTATGAGATGCCATTCCCGACACCAGCCGCGAATCTTAGTTCTGGAAAGCCACGTTTCCGGTTTCCAGCGGATCGTGACTTGCCTGGTACATGGGAACCGTCAGAGCTCGAGGGCGTTCAGTTAAGGCTATATGGTGCGAAGGTCACTGGTCCAGCCGAAGACGAGGCGTTAGAGATTGATGTCTACGCCAACCTTTCCTCTAATGAGGAACCAAGTGGACCAGAGTCTACTAAGTTCGCGGGTCGCTTTCGTAAGGCACCGACCGCCGACGCATCAATAATCTCGTTTGATGTCACGGCCGCAACGCGTCGGCTTTTTCGGCCCGGACAACGTTCGTCTTTTAGCCTGATCTTAGCGTCGGAAAAAGGGGACTTGGAATGGCAGAGAGCTGAGCTTGGCCTCTTCGTAAAAGAATAGGATCTATTTCCGACCATGTTAGATGAACTCGATGCAGCTTACGCCAAGGCCCGGCTCCTTTTGGAGCCGGGTGAGGACGATTTGCCTGAAGGCGTGAAGACCACAATAAAGTTCTGCATAGAGCATCACACATGGTATTTGCTTTCCAGAAATGCTCCCGTGACGAGCTGCCGTGATGCGGCATCGCGCCGTCGGCGACTTGGCTATGTCGGAATTCCGCTTTCTGACGAACTTCGCTCGTATCTGGCCGAATTTCGCGACGGGGATGGAGCGAAGAAGTACGTCGTTTTGCACTGTAGGGGTCATCAGTCGTTTGATTTTGAGAAGTTATTCGCTTCTTCTGTAGTGCAAGGACGTTCTTTGAAAAAAGCCGAATTAACCGAAATGGCAAATTCCAATTTTGGGTATGGCCTTATCAACCCATTCACCTCGGTTGAGATTCTGGGAGATAGCAACGAAGTGCTTCAGATATTTGATGAGACTACAGTTACGAACCCCGGTGAAACTTCAACTATGATGACCAATGCAGGAGATAGAACTTGGGGAATAGAATTTGAACCGAAGGAGTTTGTCGAGAAACTAGGCTTAGATCTCATAGGCCTTGCCGACATTGCGACGGTTTCGGACCCATTACATAGTGCGCCAAAATTTGGGATATTGACGGGTAACGCACCGGAATCTGGGATGCTTCTTTGGAAAAGGGTCAATAGCGTATGGCGTTCAAAGCAGGGTGATTTGTACAAAGGAGACATCTCAAATCCAAGTGTACAAGTTAGTTCTGCCCCAATGATGGGATGGACTATGGAGTTGCAAGAACGGTCACATTTGATCAGGGAAAGAGTACTTAGTGAGGTTAGACAGTTTCGAAAGGCAGAGGTCGACAAAGTCCTAATTGCTTGCAACACTACGCAATTCTTTGAATCTGACATTCGTCAAGAGTTAGATGGTAGTGGTGTTGAATTTTATTCAATTCCAGATGCCGTCAAATTGTGGACTGATAGTAACAGCGATAAACGAATTTTTGCCGCCGGTATTGGGCAAGTGACGAGTGATGCCAAATGGAGCGCATTCAGATTCATGCATAGCCAGGAAAACATCGTTTTTCCTAATGATAAGCAGACAGATAGGCTAATAGATCTTGCTTACGATGTTAAGGAAGGGGGCGTTACTCCACGAACATACCAGAAGTTCAGGAGTCTAATTAGAACTTCAAACTGCGATGTTTTCTTATTGCTGCTAACGGAGCTTTCAATGATTTTTGATGTATACTCAAAAAGGTCCTTCAACGGGATTGATATAGTTGATGCTGTAGATCTTTATGCTGAGAGTTCGTTGAAATGATGCGATATGTTGCCAGTCGTTTCGAAGATTTAAAGTTTGAATCTCATACGCAGTCTTCGTTCATCAAGCTCCTCCATCAAAAACGATGCCACACATCCGAGTGATAGGTTCGCTGTCCGCACCTACTCTGCCATCTCGAGTAAATTTTGGTCAGCTGCAGAGGGATGCGCTTTTGAGTCAGCTATGGAACTGGGCTGATCTTCCGAACTCAACGCATCTTTAGCAGCTTGCGCCACTTTTCGTAAGCCCAGGAATAAGCCGGCAACATGCGCTCTATGTGGTTTCAGTTCGGAGCCAGCACAAAGCCATCGGTTGAAGGTCGACAAGCTAGTATTGCTTAGCTGCGCAACATCCGTTTTCGATAGGCCGGCTATCGGCGCTAAGTGTAGTGCAAGAGCATAAGCGCCCCTAAAATCTCGCGAACTGGAAGTATCGCCGCGATCACAAAGATCCAACGCGCCATCTATTGTAGCTAGTATAGAGGTGATCAAGTGATGTGGCAAAACAGACAGATCTGTTGCCAAAGGTTTGTCGATTTGTTTAGGCATTGTCTTTCCTTTCAGGTTCCGCTGCAGAAGCTCCGCTCAAGCTGATGCGGCAATGCACCTTTGCTACCGGTTCACTCGAGCACTGCAAACATACAAACAGCGTTTTGCAAACATTTGCACATGATGTAGCATTTATGTTGCAAAGAGTCAAATGCGCAAATTCGCGCAAATACTATAAAAGCATCTATATCCATGCTAGACCTTTAGTCGAACACTAGGTAGGAGAAGTACTTTGAAAGATGCTTTTGATATCAATTTTGTGGAGTTCGCGTCACGGCGCGTGGCGGATTTGAATGGTGATGACCTGTCCATTGATGATGCCTGCTCGTTCATTCGTGAAACAGATGATGCCAATGTCTTGCCGTGGAAAGACGAAAAGGTGGCTCACATCTTGGCGACAGGTCGGGCATTCGGTCTTGCTACCAAGTCTACGGTCTACGCTTCGGCCTTCAGCGCTTCACTAAATGCAGCGACGACAGGCCCGACGGCGATGGTCTATCCAGACGACTGCAAAGATGAGCCGGACGACGGTGAAGTTGGCGGTATCCTGACAGCAGAATACCTCCGGGGTGCTCGCATCGTCTACCAAAGTGATAAGCCAACTGGGTCTTCTGAGATGTCTTTGGCTAGGGGCTTTGTAAGTCTGGTGGTTTCTAGCGCGCTCTACGACGCCATGGGCGTTCCCGGATTTGTCGTTAGTGACCCGCTTCCAGTCACGTATAATACAATGGATACGGCCGGCGTCAGCCGAGCGATTGGCTATAAGCTCGGTTTCCGTGCGCCGTCTGAGTGTCCGACTGCGCAAGATTACGCGCTTCGTGTTGGATACCAAAGGGCTTCAAATGACCGCGGCCAAGCGTTGGGGCACAATCGATTTCAGCTGGCGTACTTGCAACCAAAATACGCTGGAAAAATCTTGGATGATGCACTTCAGATCTTATCTTCGCCGAAGGTATTGCTTCGGGCGAGCGGTGTTACGCATCGGCTGTCTATCTCAGAGCGCGTTTTTCCCAGGAACACGATCGATTTGCTTTCCGAGCTGCAACTTCTTCTGGGGGAACAAAAGTGAACATCTTCTTGCTCAGCGCTTTACCTATTGCGGCCGGCGTGCTCGTCGTCTTGGCTAATTTGCCTGCGTTGATAAAACTCAGGCAAATGATCCGTGATGGCGAGGCCGACAATCAATCGCTGTATCGCAACTACCTGCTTCTTGCAGGAAATGGGTTGCTGTTCATTTATACAGCAACCATCGGTGACCTTTTCTTAGCGATCGCAAGCGCAATCAACACTACGCTTCTGCTGATAATCATCGGTCTGATTTTCATTTCGAGGCGTACATGAACTTCGTGCGCAGACAACACAATATGACCGCGCGCCATTTGGGGTTTGCAACAGCGTGGGATTACTGGGGCATATGGAACTCAGCAATCCCACGTTTACCATCTACCCGCCCAAGTTGGACGATAACATCGATCGACTTCTGAATGTAATGCCGCACCTCAGCGAAGGTTAGCGGAGTGCCAGCTTGCAATACCATTATGGCTAACCGATCGATTGCAAGTTCAGCTGTTTCCGCATGGATGGTTGAGACAGACCCGCCATGACCTGTGTTGATTGCTTCAAGGTAAGTCAACGCCTCGTCTCCGCGTAGTTCGCCTACGATGATCCGGTCCGGACGCATCCGCAAAGACGCCTTCAGAAGCGTGTTCGAACTTCTCTGTGATCCACTGCTGCGACTTGCTAGCAAGGCGACGGTATTGGGTTGGCTGGGAAAAAGTTCAAACGCATCTTCAATCGTGATCAGCCGTTCGCCATCATCGACATGGGTAAGAAGATGTCGGGCAAAGGTGGTCTTGCCTGTCGATGTGCCACCACTGATCAGTACATTGAGCCGTTGATGCACTAAAGCCTCCAAAGCTCCTTCAAGATTTTGTTTAGCTTGGTTGGCAATGTCCTTCATCTTTTCAGCCCGCAGTTGATCCAGCGAGACAGCTTTCCCAAAAAGATAGGATGGTTTGTAGCCCTTCACGCCCGCCGTGGCGAACAGACGGACCGTGATTGAAGCACCCTGTTCTATGGCAGGTGGAACCGCGACCTGAACGCGCAGTGGTCGGCCTGCATATTCAACTTTGCCAGACACCAGAGGGTTCTTCTCTGATACGCGGGCATTGGCATCACCGACAATTGTCTGTGCCATATTGAATGCCGTAGCGCGGTCAACGGTTTGACCTTCATGCCGCATTGTTGCGTCACCTGCGGCTTCTATCCAGACTTTCCCATCAGGATTGATTGCGATTTCAACGACGTCGTCCCGCAGCAGCAGATCGCGGAACGGCTCAAGATATCGCTCTAGGTAAGACGCAGGCAGTGGAGGTTGGCTCAATAGATCACCACATCGCGGTCGACGAGAACGGTCACGGATGCACCTTGATCAATGTAAATCGTAGGTGAAATCGAGACCTGTTCAGCAATGACCGACCCAACCGCATCTTCGAGATCACCAGAAACCCCCTCAAGCACTTCGCTGGCTATTTCATTGTCGGTACTGTTTGCTGCGACAGCTGGTGCAGCACCAATCAGCGAGATCAGCGCCGCGCCTCCAAAGCGTTCAGTGAACTTTGTATCCACGATGCCGGTTAAGCCGGAGCGTCCCAACTGGTCACCGCCAACGGACGCGATTTCTATCGATGTCCCGTCTGGGGTCAGAACGCGAGTCCAGAGGATCAAGATGCGTTTTTGGTTCAACTCAATCCCAGAACGGTATTGGCCAAAAAGGCGGGAGCCACGCGGGATCAGGATCTGATCGCCAGAAAACGCCGGAACCGGTTCAGACACAACCGCTACAACAGAGCCCGGCAGGTCGCTGTTGATCGCTGTTTGCAAGGCAGCTTGAATGACAGAGCCTTGTGAAAGTGTTCGCTCCGGGAAGGCCATTTGGGATGCTTCTTGAACGTCTAGCGGACGTGCGCCTTGGCGTAGATACTGTTCGTTTTCGGACAGAGGTGCTCCATCCGCTCCTGCCACTGCAGCAGTGGGATTTGTTCCGCCAGTGGATGTGGCCCGCGGGCCATCTGCATAAACGACCGAGGGAGAGACAATCTGCGCGGTTAGCAGTTCTTGGGCGACTTGCTCAGCTTCACGCTGACGTTGCTCTTCTTCTTGCCGCTGGCGCTCTTCAAGCAACCGTTGATCTGCTATCAAGCCATCGCGCGCCATTTCTGCTTCAAGGCCTTCGCGCTGCGCACGTTCAGCGTCCAACATGGCCTGTAAGCCTGCCAGACGCGCCTCGTTCTGCCGTTGCGCGTTTTCCATCTCGGTGTCTTTGGCGGCAATCGACGCCTCGAGCGCATCTGTCTGGACTTGGAATGCTTCACGCAGATCAGAGACGGCTTCTTGGATTTCAGCGTTTCGGGCGGACTGGCTCGCAGCAAGCGCTTCCCGCAACTTCGCGATTTCTTCTAGCACTGCTGCACTTGGCTCTGCCGGAGCTGGGGCAGGGGTCGGCACATCGAGCGCCTCTTCAACGGCGATCAGTGCGTCGTTGACCCGCTGTTCCGCTTCATCCGGCGGGAATTCTAACCGCCCACCATTTCCGGTGCGTTGATCCTGGAAGGTCTCAACGTCAGATGTTTCTAAACCTTCGGTTCCTTCTTGCAGATTGCTTGCCAAGAAATAAGCGGCACCACCCCCGCCAAGCGCAAGCGCAATCGCCAATGCGCCAACACCGATGTTTCCTCCACGGCGTTTGGCTTTGCCCTTCTGGCTGAACGTGCTGAGGCGGTCCTGCAGGTCTGGTGTGTTCTCATCTGCCATGATCAGTTGCTCACATAAACTGCGCTGTCATCGCGCAAAGTGCAGATGGCCTCTTCGCCGATGCGAAGGGTCCAGAATTCATTCACGCCGAGCACCCGAACTGTGTTGCCTTGCTGGGTCCAGTTAACCGTGCGTTCGCGGCCCTGATCGTCTGCTTTGAATACGGCTGGTTGGCGTGCGTTTTCAGGAAAGGTGAAGTATGTGTATCGCCCGTCGTCGTAGATATGGGTTGGACGAAAATCCCCTTCGCCGGCGACGCGGTAGCTGTAATTACGCGGTGCTTCAAAGCCTTTGGGTTGGGTATTGGCTGCTGCTGCGCGACGCTCATCTTCTGGGTAGCGAAACCGCACCTCGAAAAACATGCCTGAACGACCCGGAATGGCTCCTTCACGCAAATGGAAGGAATAGGTCCTGCGGTTGGTGATTACCGTCATGTTGGTTGAGGCCCCTTGCACATGCGGCTTGATGGTCAGCACGTTTCCGAGCTCAGGGATCGGATCGACTTGGAAACTTTCAGTGTCGCCGACGATGACGGCGTCAAACCGTTCGCCTTGCCCAAAGTGGATACTTGTTGAGTGCCTAAGGTCGGTTTCAATCAAAAAGACTTGGTTCTCAACATAAGTGGCAGTGCGCACGCGGTTGTCGAGCGACCCGCTTCGCGGAACGGCCTCGGACAGGGCGGGGGACGCCGATAGCAATGCGGCAGCGCAGATCAAACGGGCAGCGATATTCAAGGGATCAGTTCTCCAAAGTCTCAGCGTCGACGCGGTATGAAGTGACCACGAAGCCCAAGGGGTTGGCCCAGACGTCTTGCAGGCGCTGGCGGGTTTCAGGTTCGAAAGCGTAGCCAGCAGTGGCAACATAACTGCGCGTCACGGTTCGGGTGTCGCGCGAACGGCGCAGGGTGCGGGTAAAGCGGATCTGGGCGACCCCTGGTTCAATCTGGTTCACAGACTTGATCACAACCTCGATGACAGCATCACGGCCATAAACAGCGATTGGGTAGTCTTCGTTGGACGAGGTCCAAAGGTCGCGCAGGGTACGTGCGGCATCTCCGTCAGAGCGCTCGAGCACGGAATTAATCCGCTGTTCACCATCCGTCAAATCATAGGTTTCACGATCATCTACATAGGCCACAAGGTTGGCCTGAATGATGGCATCGCTCTCAGATAAGGACAGTGCTTGAACGGCAGCGACGCGGTCCAT
This sequence comes from uncultured Tateyamaria sp., assembly GCF_947497045.1. Classification (GTDB taxonomy): domain Bacteria; phylum Pseudomonadota; class Alphaproteobacteria; order Rhodobacterales; family Rhodobacteraceae; genus Tateyamaria. Next base: position 10,544 of record NZ_CANMEU010000014.1, read on the forward strand.
TTGGCCGGTTTCTTTGTCGACAACGACGACAAAGGTCTCAATCGATTTGAGCGGGAACAAGCTTGCACCAGCGACCATTCCTGCCAGCCCGACCAGAACGCCAGCCGCAGCGACAAAATAGGCAAATCGTTCGCGTCTTCGCGGGCCGTAGATAAAATCCACTGCAAAGGCGTCGCTTTGGTCTTGGCTCGTTTGACTCTTCATTTTTAGTGTTGGTCTTTCATCAGGAGGCGCGGAAGGATTTGACGGTGTTGAGTGCTGAGGCTGGTGTTCTGCGGATCGCTTCGCCGGTTTTGACAACACCGCTATTCACGGCTTGCTGGAGCTCTTGCGGTGATTTGCCTGTTGCGAGGCGCGTGGCACTGCCCGTCCCATAATTGCCCGTGTTGACGATGCCGCGACGCGCCAGCCCAGTCAGGCCAACAGCGTTAGACGCGATGCCCATCACGCCGGTTAGGTTGGAGGCGATGTAGGGGACGGATGCCATAATCCCGGCGCTGAGCAACAGAATGACCAAGAATGGCAAGATGAGACTGACGGTTTCGACATCGACGGGATCGGCGGAGGCATCGCCAATGGCTTCTGCGATCGCAACGATAATGCCAGCAGCACCCGCAGCGGCGACGGGCATCAGAGCATAGCCGATGGTTGCACGGCTCCAAGCCTCAAAGAGGGATTGAGTGGGTTTGAAGAGTGATGTGATAATCATGAAAGGTGCGATCACGATCATCAGTGCGAAGACGATTTTGGCGAAGGCGATTATCCCTGCTGTAACGGCTGCAAAAAGTGCTGAGAGAACAAAGAAGATCGCACCGAGCACTGCGCCAAAGACCCAACCCGCTTGGTCGCCGATAGTGTCGCCGTAGGCGGTGATGCGGGCCACCATGTTGTCGAGGCTCTCATAGACGCCAGCCTCGTCGCCAGATCCTGTGAGAGCGAGAATGGATGCGCCGACGGAGTCCGGCACTTGTGTTACGATGCCGTAGATGACGCTAAAATTATCCCAACTCTGCGCAAAGATGGCGACCAGTGAGATTTTGATCCCAAACGCAAAGGCGCTTCCAAAGGTCATGGGCCTGAGTTGCATCACAACATTGATGCCCAGCAATATCAGCAACAGGACTGCACCTGCTGTAATGACATTGCCCACTGCTGCAGCCGATGAGATGAAGCCATCTTGTGCGACGCTGTCGACAGCTGCATCGACTTGGTCGAGGATATCGCTGATAATCCCCATCTATTCTGAACAACCCTCGGCGTGCTTAGCCTCGAGCGCATCAGCCATGGCATAAAGGTCGAGGACCTTGAATGGGAGGCGCGGGTTGTCCGACGTCTGAAAGCGCGGCAGTTCCGCGAGTGCCATGTCCCATGTGAATTCACCTAAAAGGCAGTCACAGGTCTCGGTTTCCAATTGCCGTTCGGCGACAAGGATGCGCAGAATAGCGCGATATCCGTTGCGCAGATAAGCGGTTTCCGCAAGATCTGCTGGAGGTCGAGGCACGCGGCAGGCCTTCTCTGCATCAGGGGTAATGGCCATCGAACTGAATGGCTTTGGCTCACCGGATGTTGAATCAGGTGTTTCAGCAAGAGCAGACATCGGCAGTGCAACTACAAGCGTTGCAACGACCGAACGGATCGCATTTGGAGTATAGACCATCATGGGTCTACCGCCATCGACCTGAACCGCCGCTCATCAGCCAATGTCGCCGCGTCAACAACACCAAGTTGTCCTGCGCTGACACCCTGTGCCGCTTCCAAGCGCCAGATTTGCGTCAGGATAATGCCGAGCTCCGCTGTAACCCGTGTGTTAAGATCAACGGCCGCTTTCAAACCATCTTGATCATCGATCAAGCCAACCATTGTCTCGAGCCGTTCCAGGCTTTGTCCTGCCTCAGCATGGCTTTCTTGGGCCGCCACCGACAACATAGCGCTGGCGCCTGCGGAGGTCGCGATGCGGTTGTCAGCAGGCTGTGGCGATGACGAAAGGGTACTGAGCGTCTCAGGTGTGAACCCACTGCCAGACAGCACGCGTTTTACCGATGCTTCCAGTTCCGCGCCGGGATTAAAGCCACTCAGAAAATCTCCGCTCGCCAGTGAGCGCGCTGTATTTAACGGGCCAACAAGTTTGCCCCGTAAGGCGCGGAATTCTTCAACCGATGCAAAGAGATCGCTCAACCCGCTGCCTTCAATAAGAGAGATTAGCTGGGCGTCCAAATTGAGAAGCTGGGAAAGCTGCGTCTCAAGTTCTAGCCGCATGGTGGCCAGCTGTTGCAGCTGCACATTCAGGTCTTCAGCCATGTGCTCAAGCTGCGCGACCAGTTGGCCAAGCTGTGAGCCGTCAAACGTCGGCACGCCTTGCGCGCGCACTGACGTGGAGAGGCCGAGGGCGGTTATCGCCGCGACCGAAAGAAGAAGCTGTTTCAATTTGGCACTCCCATTTGCATGAATTCACGTTCAGCTAACCGGTCCGCGACTAGGTGCTGGGCATGGGCCGCTTCGCGCTGTTGATTAGCTGCCATCAGCCTGACGCGCAGATTCAAAATGCGGGCGATTTCAGCTTTGGCGTAGGTGTTGAGTTCCCACGCGGCTTTTGCATTTGGTTGTGCATCAATCTGCAGAATGATCGCGCGCAGGCGGTTGATGACCTGCATCGTCGTGGCGTGGCTGCTTGCCGCATAGTAGACGCCTGCATCCGAGATGTTGGCATATTCCGCGAGGGCAAAGTCTGACGATGACAATGTGCCAAGCGCGTCCGCTCCACCCACAACGGCGAGGTATTCGTTGTAGAATTTGGAGATGTTGCGCACATAGCCTTGGGTCTCGGTAAAAGGTGGCACGCCGCCATACTCGATCACGCGGCCGGGGCCTGCGTTGTAAGCGGCGAGGGCATGCGGGATGTTCCCAAAGCGGTTCAGCTGGGTCGTGATGTAGCGCGCACCGCCACGCAAATTGTCCATGGGATCATATGGATTCGCGCCCATGTCAGATGCCGTGCCGGGCATAAGCTGTGTCAGTCCGTAAGCGCCAACATGGCTTTCGGCGGTGATGTTAAAGCGGCTTTCTTGTTTGATCAGGGCCTGAAACAGGCAGCGCCATTGCGTGGCGGAAAGCCCAGCCCGTGCAACGCCTGGTGCACCGGCATATTCGCCAGCCACACGGACAATCATCATCTCAACCGTTTCGCGCCCCTCGCCAAAAAGACGGCTGTTCATCGGACTTGTATCGCTATTGGGATAGACAGAGGCGACACCAAAATCCGCATTGCCCTCAAGGGCGCTGATACCAAAGCCTGGGCCGGTCATGGCGGCAGAAATGGCCTCAAGCGTGCGCAGCTGATCTGCTTGCACGTCGGCGATGGAAGACCGCTCGGCCTCTTTCTCACTTTGGGTTCCCAAGTCTTGAACCAATGCGGTCACACGCGCGATGGTTTGCCCGATCGCGGCATTGTCCTGTGTTGGTACACCTTGGGCGATGCCTGAGGTCGCATGCAGGCAGGCACAAAGCCCAACAGATATGATGGCAGGGCGGATCATTCTGGGGGTGGCAGCGCTTCGAAGGTGCAGTCTTTGCCGTTCGCGCCTGAAACGTGTGCTGTCGCGGCAAAGGAAAGTGCTGCGCGTGTCACCACGGGCTCACCATTCCGACCAAAACAGGGCGACGTTTTCTCAGTATATTGCTCGCAGGCTGATACCAGCGGCACCACAACTACCATGAAGAGAAGTGGGAAATGTCTCATTGAGGTCTCCAGAAATCGGGGTTTGAGCGCCAGTCGGCTGGCACGCGGGCCTCACCTGTTGCACCGCCACCCAAAATTGGGAGCAAGTCGCCAAGGGCGGATAGATCGGCATCGACAAAGACGCTGTCGCCTGCTGAGCGCACCAACGCGATACGTTGACCAATGGTGGGTTGGACGAGCAAAGCGGCTTCCTTGGCGTTCACGCGCAGGAAATCGTAGTCAGCAACCGTGGCGCGGTCGTTCGGGAACAGGATTTGCGTTGGAACCGTCTCTACAATTGTTTTGCCAACGCGGCTGTCGCGTAGCTGGCTGGGATATTGCGTCATCATGATCACGACGCAGTTCATCTTGCGCAGGGTGACGAGCCAGTTTTCCAATCGTGCGCCGAAATAGGGATCATCAAGCAGTTTCCACGCTTCGTCCAAGACGATGATGGTGGGGCGTCGGTCTTCAACTACGCGTTCGATTTGGCGGAAAATGTAGGAGAGCACCGCCATGCGCTCGGTTGTCATGTCAAGGATCTCAGTCATATCAAATCCGACGATATCGCCTGAGAGATCGAGGCATTGCCCACGGTCAGGTTCATCGAACACCCAGCCAAACCGTCCACCTGGTGCCCATTCTGCGACGCGCGATTGCAGCTCACCATCATCATCCAACGACTGGAACAGCGTCTCAAAGCTGGCAAAACGTTGGAGAGCCGCGCCAGCATCCGCGTTCTGTGTCACAGCACCTTGGATATGGCGGGATTGCTCTCCCGAAAGGGCACCGCTGCGCGTGAGCAAGGTTGCCAACCAATCAGAAAGCCAAGCGCGACCACGTTCGTCAATTTCAGAGGCGAGCGGGTTGAGGCCTGTGGGTACGCCTGCGCGAATTTCATTGTAGCGGCCGCCAAGAGCCCTAACCGCCATTTCCAACCCGCGATCTTTGTCAAAGAAGAACAGGCGCGCACCCACACGTTGTGCCTGGGCCGTGAGGAAGGCTGTGGTCAGTGTTTTGCCTGTTCCTGTCCGGCCTAGAACAAGCGTGTGGCCCACAGTAGGTTCTTTGCCCGCAGCGCCCGCTTCGTGGAAGTTGAAGCGATAACCTGACGTGCCGACCGTTGGCAGAACCGCAATGCTATGGCCCCACGGACTTTCGTCATTGCTGCGCCCCTCAACGCTGCCGTGAAGGGCTGCAAAATCGGCAAAATTGGTTGAGGAGATTGGCGTCTTGCGGGCGCGGTAGCCGAAGTTGCCCGGGCTCTGTGCAAAATAGGTGGCTTTGAGGGCCATGTTTTCGCGCACGATCACAGCCATGATTTCTTGGCCGACCCGTTTGATCTGCGCGGCCGCGCGTTCCAGCGTGTCACGGTCAGGTGCGTAGACCGCGATGGAAAGGTGATGATCGCCAAACGCGATGCGACCGGCTTCTTGATCGTCGGCTGCCAAAGCCAGCTGGTCGCGCAGAGATACGGCCGCATCATCGGAAGCATGCATCTGCCTGATGATGCGCTGGATGCGCTCGGCCATGATGTTGTTCGGGATCGGGCTGAAAGAGTTGGTCAGTACGATATCGAGCGGCAGGTCCAAGGCATCGAGCAGCGTCACATCTGTTAGTGCGGGATAGGATTTGATACTGAACAGTGCACCGTATTTGACGGCTCCTGTTGTGGCACAGATAACAGTGACCACATCGCCGTCAAACGTCGCGCGGCAATCACTGATGGTATGAGATAGGGGCAGGGGGCTTTGACCAAATGCGATAGGTGAAAAGCTTCCCGCGTTTAGGGTGTTCAAATACCCCAGCCATTCACCGCCAGTCTTTGTCAAACGGATTGGGTTTGCTGAAGACAGGGCTACTGCGAAGAAGCCCATGACTTCATTGAGTTCCTGGACACGTGCCGCGCGGTCTTTGATCCATGCTTTGCGGGCGAGAGCGCGTAAAAGCGGGATGCGTGCCGCGAGATTGGGCCTGCGAATTACGCTCAAGTACATCTGCCGTTTGGACGGGCGCAGGCCTTTGATGTGAGCGGCCCAGCGGGCATCAACATGGGATGCGAAGGTATCACCCTCAACTGGTTTCAGATCCAAGTCTTGTGGAACAGAAACACGGTGAATGTAGAAGCCAAACGCATTCCCGGTTTGAGCCACGATTGCGGCAACTGCGCGCTTTAGGGCATCAAGTCGATCGTCCTCGGTAGTCATGGGGTTGAGGCCATCAAGGCGCAATGTAGCGAGGAGATCACCCTCGCGCAGCACCATCACATCGTCCGTCGCCAGAGCGAAGTAAGGCAAGTGCTCGGCAAGGTAGCTTTCACGGGCAAAGCTTGATCCGCCAGCTTGATACACCGCAGGGCCGATGCCGCTCAGAGTTCCACCATCAAGCGCCAAAGCTGTTACCCCCATGATGCGCTCGGTTTTTGGTCGGACGCACTGTGCCGAAAGAGATGCGCAGAACCTCAAAGAAGTGAGGTTCTTTGTCGGCGACGAACCAAAGAATGGGGTAGGCGATGATCCCGATCAGGAAAAAGATCAGAGATTTCGTCCAGATAAACGGCAGAACGACCCCCATAGCCAAGACCACCAGATATCCGACAGGGAGACCCAGATACTTGGGTGGCCGCGCGAGGCCGAGAAAAAGTGGAGAACGTTCTGCCATCTGCTGTGCCTGCTCTTAGGTGAAGCCGTCGACGATGGTGCCCGCCGAGAAAATCAAAACGATCCCAATGATCACGGAAGCGAACCATCCCCAGTTCAGCCGTCCCATCATGCACATGAAGCCTGTGCCAATGACTGCCAGTGTGGCCACGGCAATGCCAATTGGTCCCGTGAGTGCGGCTTCGACCGTTTCCAGCATGGTTTGAATAGGTGACAAGTCTTGCGCGAAGGCAGGGGAGGCGGCGAGCGCTATGGTTGCGGCCACCAGTGGCAAGTATCGTGAGTGGTGTCTCGGCATGAAAATGTCCTTGATCAGTTCAGGTCGATAATGACGGGAGCACGTGTGGGTGCTGTATTGGCCACGCGGATTGGCGCTGGCCGCGAAGTTCCATCGGACAGCCGTTCACGAATGTCGTGGATGCGTGCAATGTATGTGCGGGTTTCCGAGAATGGTGGGACGCCCGCATATTGAACAACGCGATGCGGTCCTGCGTTGTAAGCGGCCAAGGCCAGATCGACGCTGCGAAACTCAGCCAGTTGTGCGAGGAGGTAGCGAGCCGCGCCATCGAGATTTTGGGAGATATCGCGCCGATCCACGCCGAGCTCACGCGCAGTGGCGGGCATCAACTGGCCCAAACCATAGGCACCCTTTGGGCTGATAGCGGTTGGATTGTAGCTGCTCTCCGCTTCAATCATCGCTTGAAACAGAACGTGCCAGTCTCGCGTCGAAAGGCCTGATCTCGCAATGGCTCTGTTGTTTTGGTGGCGAGTAGCTGTTTGCCGAATGAGGGCAAGAATTTGGCTTGTGGCTCCCGCCGCAGGCGCAATTGGAGCAACGGCAACAGGTTGCGCTTCTACAGTATCTTCGGAGGTGGCCCAGCTCGGACGTATTCCGTGAAACGTCCACCCAGATGACGTAGCAGATCCGTCAGCGCGAAACGCTAGGACGTCAGCCGTTACCTTCGAGGGTAATGCTGTAGTCAGCACCAAAGCGCAGATCGCGACCGTCGCCAAATTCAAGGTGATGTTTGAAAAGGCCGGGCCAGATGTTGAAGTACCGTGCTTCCGGGCCGAGGGGTGTGATCCGTGTGGACACAAGAATGGCTTCGGGTTCGCCCTCCCGCAAGTAGATGCACTGGTAGCGCGGCTTGCCATCGTCCGTGAACCCCACGAGTTCATACCGGCAGCGGAACGCAACTTCCCTCTTTTGAAGGTCTTTGACCCCATCGAGTGTGATCAAGATTTGATTGCGCGCTATCGGCATTTGGACTCTCCCCCTGAGAGCCCTTCTAGTCCGACCCAGTACAAGCGGAAAGACACATTGAGTCAATATGATATATTGCAGAATTTAACAAAATGCTAAACCATAGGAGGAAACCAAACAAAGGAGTCTCCGATGAAACGACTTATTTTGTCAGCATTCTTTGGTGTTTTGACGATGTTTAGCTCACCTCAGAAAGCGCAGGCCTACGATATGGATTGCGCAATTATGCTCTGTATGGCGGGTGGATTTCCTCCGAGCGCTGTCTGCGCGCGGGCCTATCGGACAATGATCCGCCGCATTACGCCGTGGCCCAGCAGACCGCCTTTTGGGATTTGCACCTTCGCTGCAGTGCCCATCGAATTGGGTGGTCCGGGTGGAGAGGGCGAGGTTGATACGAACCTGCCAGAATACGAATGGCTCAACCGTACTCATGTGATTTGGTTCACAGGTCGGTCCTACACGCCGCGTGACGATCCCAGGCAGTGGGATTGGAGTATTCGGTCTTGTGACCGCGAAAACAGAACCTGCCGATACATTGCGCGGGTTTATGGATCACACAGCCGTTGGCCGAGTTCATTCGTGTCCGAAAGCGGCCAAACCATTTTGCTGCCAGTTGGACGCAGATTTGGGAGCTTTTACTCGCGCGATATCATGGTCGAATATGGCGATTACGAAGGCAACATGGGCCATTCAGACTGGTTTTCCTACTAGTCTTCTTTCGTGGTCGTGAGAACTGAGAAAGGACGTGTAACGATATCTTCGACAGCCACACTTTCGGGATCAACAAGCCAAAGGCACGTTACGTCTCCGTTGTTCCATAGATAATTGGTGAAAATATGTGTTTCCGTTGTATTTTCAATCAAATATCCTTCTTGGAAAGGCACTCCAGTTTTTTGTTTTTGCATCCTAACTGCCCGTCCTTTGAAACGGTGCGGACCTCACGACAGTTATGAATGGTGTTACGTCGACATTACAAATTAACGTTGAGCGAATAACTTTTCCGGGTCTACGTTCAGCGCTTTGGCGATGCGTTCCAATAGATCCAATGATGCCGCAAACTTGGCATTCTCGACTTTGCCCATATGACCACGGCTTACATCCGCCCTTAGCGCAAGCTCCTCTTGGCTGAGATTGCGAGCACGCCTCAGATCTTGGATATTTAACGCTACACGGTCTCGTAGTTTCATGACCGTGAACGGGCCATGATGCGTGATATTTAGCCACGCGATATATGTTACATTCAAGGGCTGTTTGTTTTAATCGGCAAATACTTTGGTTTGAATCCGCTTTTCTAAAGCCAAATGAACGCACGTTGTGGACTATCGGAACAACACCTTCCTGTTGCGAACATCAGAAATGCTCGTTTTCGTTTGCTATGCAGATTTTAAGAATTGGAATTCAGATGATTTGCTGCCCTGTTTTTGCCCAATCCTTCATAAAGGTATCGAGGCCACTTTTTGTAAGCGGGTGTTCGGCAAGACCTTCTATAACGTTTGGGGGAATTGTACCAACATCAGCGCCTGCGAGGGCTGCACCTGAGACGTGATTAGCATTACGCAGGGACGCGGCGAGTATCTGGGTGTTGAGATCGTCGTATTTGTCGAACATAGTGCGGATATCTCGGATCAACTGCGTCCCATCGAGGTTGATATCATCAAGGCGGCCTACGAATGGCGACACATAAGTCGCACCGCATTTGGCGGCCAGCAAGGCCTGATTGACGGAGAAGCAGAGCGTCACGTTGGTCTCATGGCCGTCGGATGTGAGCGCCTTGCAGGCCTTCAGGCCGTCCATTGTCAGTGGCAGTTTAATGCAGATGTTGTCTGCGATCTTTGCCAGAACAGCTGCCTCTTTCATCATGCCATCGTAATCAAGCGCGGTCACCTCGGCCGACACAGGCCCAGTTACCAATGCGCAGATTTCTTTGGTGACCTCCATAATGTCACGCCCACTTTTGGCGATGATGCTTGGGTTGGTCGTCACGCCGTCGATCAACCCGACGTCATTCAGGTGGCGGATGGCAGTAACGTCGGCGGTGTCTATGAAGAACTTCATGGTTTTATCCTGTACTATGATTTTGTGGCAGCGATGCGAGCCAGGGACACCGCTGCAATGTTTTCAGGTGTTAGGCCGAACTGTTCATACAAATGCTCGGCACTGGCAGAAGCGCCAAAGGCAGGCACCCCAATCATGTTGTTCTCATGGCCGACATAACGACCCCAACCAAAGGGACTAGCTGCTTCAATTGCCAAACGCGGCGCTGCACCAAGGGTGGCATCGCGGTAAACTTGGGATTGTGCATCGAACAACTCCCAGCAGGGCAGGGATACCACTGCAGCGGATAGACCATCCTCGGCGAGCAACTGAGCGGCTGCGATTGCGAGGCTGACTTCCGAGCCAGTGGCGATCAAAGTAATGTCGCGGGTTTCGACCTCTCGTAAGACATACCCACCTTTGGCTGTGAGGTTTTCTGAACCGGCGGTCAGCCTGACTTGCGGCACGCCTTGGCGTGAGAATGCAAACAAAGACGGCACGGATGGTCCGGCAAGGGCGACTTCATAGGCCTCCATGGATTCAATCACATCGGCAGGGCGGAACACGTTTAACCCTGGGATCGCGCGGAGGCTGGCCAAATGCTCGACGGGCTGATGCGTTGGGCCATCTTCGCCAAGGCCGATGCTATCGTGGGTCATGACATACAGCACCCTTGTACCCATCAATGCAGACAGGCGGATCGCGTTGCGCATGTAGTCTGAGAACACGAGGAATGTACCGCCGTACGGGACAAAGCCGCCGTGCAATGCCAGGCCGTTCATTGCGGCCGCCATCGCGAACTCTCGAACGCCATAGTTGATGTAGCGGCCCGAGGATGTAGCAGTAAACGTTTTGTCTGTCGCAGCAGTTTTGGTCAGGTTGGAGCCAGACAGATCTGCAGAGCCCCCGATCAGTTCAGGCAATTGATGGGTCAACACCTCAAGCGCCATTTGGCTGGCTTTACGCGTCGCAACCGAAGCTGGTGCATCGATCCAGCTGGCCTTTGCAGCATTTGTGGAGGCTGGAAATGAGCTTGGTCGACGCCCTTCTACCCGGCGATAGAACTCCGCCAGTTCGGAGGCAGGCAAGCGTTCGGTTCGCTTGGTCCAATCAAGCCGTTCTGCCGAGCCTCGTGCGCCAATAGCCAACCATGTGTCCCGCACGTCTGTAGGGATGTCAAACGCGGCATGGGGCAAACCCAAGGAAGCTTTTGCGCCTTTCGCTTCATCTGTACCCAACTTGGAACCGTGGATGCCGGATGTTCCAGCCTTTGTCGGTGCGCCAAATCCGATTGTTGTGCGGAACATGACGATAGTTGGTCGATCAGTTTCTTCCTTAGCGGTGGCCAATGCATCATCAATTTCGCCGTGCGTGTGACCGCACGCTTCAAGGACATGCCAACCCATTGCTTTGAACTTAGCAGCAGTGTCATCAGTGAAAGAGAGCTCAGTGCTGCCATCAATCGTGATCGCATTCATGTCATACAAGACATTCAGATTGCCAAGCCTAAGGTGTCCGGCGAGCGATGCGGCCTCTTGACCAACACCCTCCATCAAGCAGCCATCCCCAGCAAACACCCATGTCCGGTGATTGCAAAGATCGGGTCCGACCTCATCGCGCAGACGTCGCTCAGCAAGCGCCATGCCGACGGCTGTCGCGAATCCCTGACCTAGTGGACCTGTGGTCGTTTCAACACCGTGTGTGTGTCCAACCTCAGGGTGACCAGGCGTCTTGGACCCAGCTTGGCGGAACGCCTTTATATCGTCTATACTGACGCCAGTGACGCCTGTCAGATGCAACAAAGAATATAGTAAAATGGAGGCGTGACCGTTGGACAAAACAACGCGATCACGGTCCGGCCAGTCAGGATCGCTGACGTCAAAACGAAGTTGATTGGCGTAAAGGACCGTGGCAAAGTCCGCCATCCCCATCGCTGCACCCGGATGCCCGTGGCCCGCAGTCTCAACTGCGTCAATCGCAAGGCCGCGAAGCGTGTTGGCAAGCGTGGCAAAATCGGCCGTTTGGCCGGTCCTTATTATCATCTTGATATCCTGTATGTTTGGTTATGTGGTGACTGCGACAGGCGCGGCGGCTGGTGCTGCATCATCTTCGTAATGGGCGCAAAATACTGCGTAGCGCGCAGTGTGCATTTCTGTTGCGATTGGGTTTGGTGAAATAATGCGAGCCGCGCGGACCGCGCACCCTTGAGAGATTGGAAAATCATCTCCGAGCGGCGCGGCAGCAGCGATTGCAGCACCGAGCAAGACGGGTTCGGGTGTCTCGGCAACGAGGACATCACATCCCGTGGCATCGGCATAGATCTGCACCAAAAGCGCAGACTGGGCATGGCCCCCGCTCAGGTGTAGCTTGTCAATTGGTACGCCATGCGCCCTCATTGCATCGATGATTTGGCGCGTGCCGTAGGCGATGCTGGCGCAGGCAGCCCAATAGACCTTGAGGAAGGTCTCGCCCGGCTCCTCCAATGTCAGCCCCATGATAGCGCCGCGTAGGTCGGGGTTTGCATAGGGGGAGCGGTTGCCGATAAAGTCAGGTAGGACCATGACGTCTTTACCCTGATCAGGGTCTGTTGCCATACGCTCCATCAGCGTTTCGGAGATCGGGCCGTGGGGCGCATCCCCGAATGATTGCGCTCTTGCAAACAATACAACGATTTGGTCCAGCATGGCGCCGGTCGCACTTTGCCCGCCTTCGAGTGCATGGAGTCCGCTTTTGACTGCCCCGTAGTAGGGTCCCCAGACACCAGATACTTCGATGCGATTTTTCGTTAGGGCGATATGGCAATTCGATGTGCCAGCAATCAGAGCGAGGCGTGTTTCTGGCGTGTCATCTGTAAACAGTCCAGAAGTTCCAAGAGCGCCTGCATGCGCATCAATTAATCCGACGGCCACGTGGCACTGCGTGGTCAGGCCAAGATCATCCGCTGCGGATTGCGTTAATGCGCCAAGCGGTGCGCCAATCTCGCAAGCCGTGTCGGGCAGGGCAGCGCGTGCGCGCAGATCCGGCAGCCCGACTTGATTAAAGAACCGATCATCCCAGCATCCATTGTCGGCGTCGTAAGTCCATTTGCATCCCACCGTGCAAATTGAGCGTTCGTTTTCGCCCGTGCAGCGCCACGCCAGATAATCGGCGAGATCAGCGGCATACCCCAGTTTATTCCAAAGCTCAGGCCGCTGGCGCTTGAGCCACATGAGTTTGGGAATTTGCATTTCGAGAGATATCGCGCCGCCAAGATTGTTCAGTACAGACGCGCCTGTCGCATTGCATATGCCAGCCTCCGCACTCGCACGGTGGTCCATCCACATGATGATGTTCCAACCTTCGCCGCCTTCGCTCAGGGGCAAGGGTGCGTGATTTTGATCCAGCAAGACCAGTGAGCAAGTAGCGCTGAATGATAGGCTGATCACCTCGTCTGGCGCGACATTTGCCTGTGCAACCGCGCCTTTTGTAGCGGCGCAAATGGCTGACCATATATCGGTTGAGGATTGCTCGACATGGTTGGGCGCCGGGCGGTGGATGGCGATGGTCTGCTTTGCCGTGCCCAGTAATGTTCCGTTTTGATCAAACACGCCGCACCGCGCGCTGCCGGACCCCACATCAATTCCGAGTACATAGGTCATTTGAGGTCCTTCACGTCTTTGACTGGAACGGCGCGCGCAGGATCATGACAAGGATCAAAAACCCGCCCCAAGCTGCTGTCGCTAAGTGCTGGCTTGCGCCCATCAGGTTCATGCCGGATGCGATAACTTGCAGGCTGATTAAGCCAACGGCCAAGGGCAGCACGCGCCCAAAGCCGCCAAACGGGTTTGCACCCGCCAGAAAACACGCAAGGATCGTGATGAGCAGATAGCTTTCGCCGTGACCCACGCGTACCGAATTAAAGCGCGCCAACATCAAAAAGCCTGCAAGCCCGGACAGCGCACCGGATAGCCCATAAACCCAAACCAATACGCGGTTCACATCGATGCCTGAAAACAGTGTTGCCTTGGGGTTCGAGCCGACCATATGGATCGAGAACCCAAGTTTAGTGAATTGCATAATGTAAAAGCAAACTGCGACCGCAGCGAGGAATATCCACATTGGAATAGGAACACCAAACAATGTGCCGTGGCCGATGATTTCAAATACCGGGGGCATGCCGGATATATCGCCGCCCCGGGTCAGTAATTCACCCAAGCCACGCAAGAAAATCATCGCGCCCAACGTCACAAGGATCGGATGCGCACCGACATAGGCGACCATTGCCCCGACGAGCATGCCAATAACCAGACCCGTCAAAACGGCGACAATCAACGCAATCGGTAGAGCAAGACCGCCATTTTCCAACAAGAACTTCTGAACGATGAAGGCCGCCGCCAATCCGCAGATATTGGCTGTAAATGTCACGGCAAGGTTCAGGCCACCCGCGATGATTGGAATGAACATAGCAAGGGTCAGCAATCCAAGCTCGGGCAGTTGAAACGCCATGGAGCGGAAAATGCCGACCGAAAGAAAATTTGGCGCAATCCCGGCAAAACACAAAACTGACAGAGCAAGGAATGCCACCATCGCGGTCAGTTCTATGCGGTCGCCTGACCAGCCTTGAAATAGCTTACGCATCTGTTGCGCCTCCCTTTGTGGATCTGCGTGTTTGGGGAAAAATACGGTCAAGGTTCGTGGCCGTAATGGCGCACAGAATGATAGCACCAACGATCATTTTGAACGCGAAGGGTGAAATTCCCAAAAGGTTCAGCCCGTTCTGGATCAACGCCAAGAGCATCACGCCCAAAACTGCCCCAAGCACTGTGCCCCGACCGCCGCCCAAAACAGCGCCGCCAAGAACAACAGCGGCGAGGATATCCAGCTCGCGACCATAAAGGGCATTTGGCACGACCTCGCGCACGATATGGGCCTGCATTAGTCCTGCGATACCGGCACACAATCCAAGCCAGCCATAAGCGAACCCTTGGATCAACGCGACATTGATGCCAGAGCGGCGTGCGGCGTCCGGGTTTGAGCCAAAGCCATAAATCTGGCGGCCAAACCCTGTTCGGGAGAGGATAAACCATGTCGCCACGACCATGACGACCATGACAAGCACTGGCAGGTATAGCGTGGCCGAACCGCGCTCCAATTCAACGCTAAAGATCGAAACACGCGCGTAAAGCCAGTCAGGTATCGTGTAGATCGAACGTCCACGTGACAAATACATTAGCAATCCAAAGAACACATTGAACGTTCCGATAGTGACGATGATCGAAACGATCCGAAATCTATGAATGAACAATGCGTTTATCAGACCCAAACTAATGCCTGTCGCGCCGGCCAACAGCAGGCCAATGGCCCAGTTTCCGCCGCCCATTGAAATAAGCAAGGTCACAACAACGTACTGTACGACTGAGGCGGCAACCGAGAAGGAAATATCGATCCCTCCCGCCACAAGAACGACCACAAGGCCAACCGCGAAGATGATGTTCACCGACTGGTTGTTGAGCAGATCAAAGATGTTCTGAATGGATGCGAAGCTGTCTGTTGTCACGGTCAAAAGGACTGACAGGCAGATGATGAGAAGGCCAAGAATACCCTCGGCAGATGCAAATACCTTACGCATTGATCATCTCCTCCAGTGTCTCTTCACTCACGGTTGCGGGCTTCAGATCCTTGTGAATTTTGCCGCCTCGCAGGATTAGAACGCGGTCTGCATGTGTATGGATCTCGCTGGCCTCATCGCTGATGAGAATGATGGCCATTCCCTTTGCGGCCAGATCACGCACAATTTCAAAAATGCCTGCCTTAGCGCCCACGTCCACGCCAACAGTGGGCGCATCGAGGATCAGAACTTTGGGGTTGGTCGCGAGCCATTTAGCCAAAACGATGCGTTGTTGATTGCCGCCTGACAGTGACGACACAGGCAAGCGCGGGTCGCTGACCTTGGTTTTCAGCTGTGTGATCCACTCTGTGCACAAAGCGCTGAGGCGTTTGGGCGAGAGGTAGAAGGAAGGTTTCGCAAGATCATCAAGGACTGTTGAGGCCGTGTTTTTGATAATGGACTGGCTTTGCACCAGGCCAAGGTTCAAGCGGTCCTCGGAAACATAGGCTACCCCAGCCGCAATCGCATCGCGGCTGTTACGAAAGTTCACCGGTTTGCCGTCAATCAGGATTGCGCCTTCGTCAGCTTGCGTCATGCCAAAGAGTGACAGCGCAATTTCCGTGCGGCCTGATCCCATGAGGCCGGTCAATCCAAGGATTTCGCCGCGCCGTACCGAGAACGAGATGTCTTCGTATTCCGCATCACATGACAGGCCGCGCACTTCTATTGCGGTCTCCCCAAAGCTCTCAGTGCCACGGGGCTGCTCATTCAGGTCTAAGCCGGTCATCAGTGTGGAAAGCTTTTTCTGGGTCATCCCTTCGGTCGGGTAGGATCCAACGAAAGCACCATCGCGCAAGACTGTAACGCGCTCGCAGACGTCGAGCACTTCGGCCAGACGGTGACTGACAAAGACAATTGAAATACCGTCCGCAGAAAGCTTGCGCACGATGTCTAGCAACGTCTGAGTTTCTTTGCGGGTAAGGGAAGCTGTCGGCTCATCCATAAAGATGATCCGCGCATTCGCGTCCAGCACGCGGCAAATGGCGACCAATTGCCGTTTAGCAATACTGAGATCGCTCAGTTTGGCATGCGGATCCAACTTAACCCCCAGTCGCGTAATGATCTGTGCGGCGCGGTCGGTTTTTGCCGCAGTGTCACGCGATGCAAAAGGAGCCTTGATGAAGCTGTCAAAAGTGATGTTTTCCGCAACTGTCAGGTCGGGAAACAGTGCAAGATCTTGCCAAATCACGTGCACGCCATGACGCTTTGCATCGGTCGGGGACACGCGCGCGGCAGAGGCGCTGTCATAAAAGCTGATCTGCGCGCCAGGCTCTGGCGTGTTCACCCCGTTGATCACTTTGATCAAGGTGCTTTTCCCACAGCCGTTCTCACCGGCAAGGCAGTGAACTTCACCCACTTTCAAATCGAAAGAAACATCCTCAAGCGCCACAAAGGCCCCGAATTTCTGGGTCACGTTTTGAGCGCGAAGTGCATAGTCCGGCATTGAAATGCTCCATTGCAAAGACATGGACCAGCCAAATTGGATGGCCAAACAGGCTTTGCGAAATTGTGTAGGTGTTAGACAAGTCCGTGGGGCGCCTGTTGGTCAAGCGCCCCACGAGTCAGGCTTGGGAGAAACCTGTTAGATCAAAGGCCCATCTCAGCAAGGGCATCAACCGTGTCCTTGCTGAGCGCGAGCGGCTTGTTGGCAAAGATATTGTTGCCTTCAAGCACGATCTCGCCAAGCAGTGGAAGATCGGCTCCGTCGGTGATTTCACCACCTTCAACAAGCATATTGCCAAGCTCGACGAATACCTTGCCAGCCTCAAGTGGGCTCCAGACGAAACCGCCTGTGATCGCGCCATCATGGACCAGCTGACGGCCCTGACCTGCAGAAAACAGCCCAACGACAGCAACTTCACCGGACAGACCGCGTTCCTCAACGGCGCGTGCTGCTCCGATCGGGCCTTGGCTGCCAAATGCTAGAATACCCGCCAAGTCGGGGTTTGCACGCATCAGATCCAATGTCGTGTTGCGGCTGTCGTCAACGCTTTCAGCAACGCCAAATCGTTCAGCAACTTGGGTCATGTCCGGGCAGTTTTCTTCGAGGTAGGCAACTGCTGCATCCGCCCAAGCGTTATGAGCCGGAACGGTCAATCCGCCGACGTAAACGGCATAACCACCTTCACAGCCTGTTGCTTCTTGGAACAATTCGGCATGAGCCACGCCCAGATCGTTTGAAGATACCAGTTCAAAGTTGAAGTCGTTGTTTACTGTGTCTGGTGATTCATGGGTAATGACTTTGATGCCAGCTGCGCGAGCTCGCTCAAGAACTGGTTCAAGCACTTGCGCATCGTTTGGCACAACGCCGATGACGTCGACGCCGCGGGCAATGAGGTCTTCGATCGCGCGGACCTGTAGAGCAGGGTCATCGCTAGTCGGGCCGACCATAAAGGCGTTGATGCCTAACTCTTCTGCGCGCTGTTCGATGCCTGCTTCCATCGCATTGAACCACGGAATACCGCCAATTTTTACGACCACGCCGATGGTGGTTTCTGCCGAAACGGCAAGCGGGGCCGTAGTAAATAAAGCAACAGCCGCAACTGTGCTCATGAATTTCGAAATGCCTTTCATGGCGTCCTCCCTATAACCGACCTCCCGCCGGTTTATTGCACAATCGATCACGCATCAATGCACAATCGATTGTGCTACGTTGCGCAATTGCCCACGAAGTGTCAATATCTTTTAGAAATCTTAATGCGGATGCGGGCTTTGGCGGATCAAAACACCAAGAAAACAACGATCTATGACCTCGCGCAGTTGGCGGGGACGTCTGCGGGCACTGTCAGCGCTGTGTTGAACGGCAACTGGAAAAAGCGTCGAATCAGCGAGAAATTGGCTACCAAGGTGCGCAACCTTGCGGATGAACACGGCTATGCTCTCAACATGCAGGCGAGCACCTTGCGCAAAGAAAAATCGGGCATCATCGGTATGGTGGTTCCGATGTATGATAACCGCTATTTCAGTTCCATTGCGCAAACTTTTGAAAAAATGGCGCGCGCGGCCGGGTATTTTCCGATCGTGACTTGTACACAGCGTGATCCCGAACTCGAGTTAACCGCTGCGCGCACGATGCTGGCCTATCAAGTCGAATACCTGATCTGCACGGGTGCCACCGATCCGGACAAAATCCATGATCTGTGCGCGCCAGCGGGTGTGCCGACACTGAACTTGGATCTTCCCGGTAAAAAGGCATCTTCTGTCATTTCAAATAACTATGCGGGCGCGTTCAAACTAACCCAGAAGATTCTGGCGGCTGCCTCGGAGCGATCGCAAGGGTCGCTATTTGTGGGTGGGCGCGAGGCGGATCACAACACCCAAGAAAGGATCAGAGGTTTTAGGGATGCGCATGCGGAGATCGGGATAACAGTTACAGAGGGTCAAATTCTGGCCTGTGGATATGCATCGGAAAAAGCTTCTGCCGCTCTATCGACTTTCCTGAAAGATGCCGTTGAGCCTCCTGCGGCGATGTTTGTTAATTCGACAATTTCGCTCGAGGGTGTGGTAACCAGTCTTCGTGAAAAAGACCGTGCGCTTCAGGATAACATCGTGATCGGATGTTTTGACTGGGATCCGTTTGCGGCTCTTTTGGGGGACCACATTTTTATGGTGCGTCAAGATGTGGAAACGATGATGAACGCAGTGTTTTCGATGATCAACGAAGGCAATCACGACGAGCTTCGCACGATTGAAGTACCTCCGATCTTGTGAAGTCCGGGCCTCGCTAGAACGTCCCGAAGCTCAAAGCGGTTTGCGGGGCTCAAGCCGCGCAATGTACATATAATTTTCCCAGGGGGTCGATTAAGTATCTATAATATAAACAAATTTTATGTGAACTCGCGGTGAAGCGCAATTTCGATAGCTTTTGTTTATCAGGGCGATGATGCTCCTTCCACAAGTTTTACGCGGAACACTTCAGCAGGCGTTTGATAGCCCAGACACTTTCTGGGGGTGGCGTTGAGGCGGTCGCAAATCGACTTCAAATATCGATTTGTGAATGACGTTGGATCAGACTTGCGGGGAAGGTAACGGCGCAGACGATTGTTGGTGTTCTCAACAGTACCCTTTTGCCAAGGAGCGGACGGGTCGCAGAACCACGGATCAGCGCCAAGACCGTCCTTCATATGCTGCCAGGCACTGAACTCTGTTCCACGATCAAAGGTGATCGATTGGCGAGCATGGGCTGGGAGGGACGACAGGCTATTAATCAGGCCTTCCATCACTGGCTTGGAGTGTCTGTCGGGGTTCTTCAGAACGAGTGCGAACCGACTAACGCGCTCGACCAATGATGTGACATTCGCCTTGCCAAATTCCTTTCGGAACATGACCAGATCACACTCCCAATGTCCGAACTCAGTGCGATCCCCAACGACATCAGGACGGTGTTTTATGGCCAGTTCATCAAGGAATTTGCGCCCATGATGCTTACGCATCCCGCGCGGCCTGCGGTTACGCCGATGACGTGGTAGATGCTGATAGAACTTCTCAGCACGGCCATCCTTTGAATAAGCGTAACGGTAGATCGTCTCGTGACTGACGCGCATTGGATGACGCTCCAGCCGCATGCGCCCAGCAATCTGTTCAGGCGACCAGCCCACATCAAAACCACTTCGCACAGCGGCCATGATCTCAGGATAGCGGATCAGTTTGCGATGCACCGCGCGACGCTGTTCGTATTTGTCCTGCGCATTCATAGCATGGTAGCCATTCAGCTGCGGTAGCTCGGTATCAGAATAGTAGTTCCGCTTGATCTCACGATGAATTGTCGATCGGTCACGCCCAAGCGTTTCAGCGATCTTGGTCTTTGTTGCTTTCGCCTGAAGCATCGTTGCTAAGATTCTGCGTTCATCCAGGCTTAATTTGCGGTAGGGTTGTCTCATCACATCCTCCTGATCTGCATCAAGAATTTATCTAGTGATGCAATCCAAAATGGAATGTGCCCTTAGGGAAGAGAAAAATCGTATAATGAAGTTTATGTTAAATTTTTGAGGTCTGGTCAGGTATTCAAATAGTTTCAAATTCCTATAGCGCCCTCAATTGCTTTGCGGATGAAGGTGCGACCAGAGCCTGAGGCATTTTGGAATTCAGTTGAGGAGAAATCGATCTCTTTGGCTGGGGTCAGAATTTTTTCGAAATACCCAGAGCTTATGTTCCTCTCTTCAAACGCATCCGATGCTAGCTTTCGCAGTATATCGAAAATGGCTTGCACACCTATGGTCCGAAAGATGTAAGAACCCTCGTTCGCGTTTTCCCAAAAAACACTATCTGCCGCTTTTAGATAGTTTAGCACCATCTTGAAGATCACAGCATCGTTGCCTTCGACGTAAGCGCTTCTCAGAGGAGATTTGTCCTTGGGGCCTTCCAAAAGCACATCTCTGGTATGAGCGTCGCCTTCGCGCATTAGATTGGCGTCTCGCTTTGGGTTACTCGAATAGAGTCTCATAATTCCGTCAACCGCAACGGCAGTCGAAATGCGCCATGTGGCTTCAGAGGCAATCTTCTCTAACTTAGAGTCTCGCTTTGGCGCGACCATGATACGGCCTCGCAAGGGTGAGTCCGTATCCGTTGCTAGCTTTCGGGCAAAAAAGACGGCCAATTTGTCTGGAGTCCAATACTCTTCTGGCTCGTCGGAAACATTATATCCAAATAGTTCAAACGTTAGACTGCGATCTACTCGCTTCTGTGTGGAGTTAATCGTTGCAAAGATTTGGGCTTGCAGGGCTTTGGGAAGGTCTATGAAGACGGAACAAATCAGGTTCATGCTCTGCAGAGCTTCTGGATTAGCTTTTGCAAAAGAGAACAACCTGTGTTGACCATCAATCACTGCCGCAAGCTTTGCTTCCGATGGGATCGTCAGTTTGTGACAACCGTCATCTAACACCTGAACGCTCCATGCACTGGAGACAGCGCCGGACTCCTCGCCTTCTTCCGCCGCGATATCTTCATTCTCGGCTTGGTCAAATCCGGTCTCTCGGTCGTAGTTCGCAGCGACAATGATTGAGTTCGGAAAGGCTGCATCGACACGATTAATGTAAGCAGCGATTTCTGATAGGCGGTTATCCTTTATCACCCGTTGTGTACCTTCAAGCGAATAGCCCACTCCGTCTGGATTAAGAGATGCGCTCATCCTGTCGCTTGCGCAGACGCGAAGCAACAGCTCGGCTGGAAGTACAGCAACATAAAAACTGCCGAGACGCTGATCGACCCGTAAAGCGGGTATTGTAACAGGGAATTGAATATCCATTAATCTACCTTAAACTCATTTAAGTTACCCTTTATGGTTCGGGCAGTACTCCCGCCAGCAGCGGCATCGATGGGAGCATTTCTATAGGTCAAGTCGTCTCCATTCGTGAACCACCAAAACCAAACTGCTAGAATGCCAAAGCCAATCGCGGCGTAGAGGCATAGTATAGGGTGAAGTGAAAAGAATGCTGCAATGAGACCAACTCCCACGAAGGAAGGAATACATACAAGTAGCGAAAATGATATTAGGATCTTGTCCGAACTATCAGTCGACTTCAATATTAACTGAAGGGAAGCAGAGCCGATCAGTGCAGGAAAAAAGGTAGACAAGGCCGTAAGAAGACCATCAACTTTCCAGTTTTGATTGAGTTGGCTCTTCGCAACCTCAACCCAGATCCCTAGCCCACCCAAAACAACGATTGCGAGAATAAAATAAAATACGAAGGGCACACTTTTGAACGGTGCGAAAGTACGCCGCCGCATTTCGCGACCTAGATACTGCCAATCACCCAGTTGGTCGGGGTTCGTGTCTTTGCTACTCAATTGCCTGAGCTACTCCCCATTTGTTGGACAGTTTCCAGCGTAAATTAAGCTACTTTTTGGGCCTGCTGATCGGGGTTAGTTGTTTCAATTCGCTGCCAGTAGATCACGGCAGGTGGTTTGCCGCCAAGGGCGGAATGTGGGCGCTTGTCATTGTAGAAGTCGATCCACTTCCTGACGCCTGCCTTCGCCTCTGATCCGGTTTCCCAGGCATGCAGGTACACGCATTCATATTTCAAAGACCGCCAGAGCCGTTCGACGAAGATGTTGTCGAGGAAACGGCCTTTGCCATCCATCGAGATGCGCACGTTTGATCGTCGCAGCCGGTCTGTCCAAGCAAACGACGTAAACTGGCTGCCCTGATCTGTGTTCATAATGTCCGGCGGGCCGAACTTGTGAATGGCCTCATTCAAGGCATCAACGCAAAACTCGGCTTCCAATGTGTTTGAGATACGCCAGGTCAGAACCTTGCGGGTGTGCCAGTCCATGATCGCGACCAGATATAGAAAGCCACGCCGCATCGGCAGGTAGGTGATGTCTGCACACCAGACCTGATTGGGCCGATCAACGCGCAACCCGCGCAGCAAATAGGGGTATATCTTGTGCCCCTTTGCCGCCTTGCTGGTGTTGGGCTTCTGATAGATCGGCATCAAACCCATTAGCCGCATGAGACGGCGGATGCGCTTCTCGTTCACGAAATGATCCTCATTGCGCAGGTGCCAGGTCATCTGGCGCACGCCGTAGAAAGGCGTCTCCAGGAACTGCTTGTCGATCACACGCATCAGATCGAGGTTCATCTCACTCTCGCCCTTTGGCTCATAGTAAAATGACGACCGTGAGATCGACAGCAGCGCACATTGTTTGCCAACTGACAGGCCAGGCAGGTTCGGCTCAATCATCCTACACCTCACTAGCCGGTCCAGGGTTTGAGCTTTCTTGCCAAAAAATCGTTGGCGACGGCCAACTCCCCGATCTTGGCATGGAGGTCTTTGACCTGCTCTTCATCAACTTCCGGTGCCTTCCGGCCGCCACGGTCAAATACGCCTGACGCGCCTTCAAGCAAGGCACGCTTCCATTGATGGATCATCGTTGGATGGACGCCGAACCGACTGGCCAGTTCGCTGACCGTTTCCTCGCCCTTCAGCGCCTCTAATGCCACCTTGGCCTTGAACTCTGGGTGATGTTGCTTCCGTTTCGACATTGCTGATCTCCTTCGTGTTGAAGATCAGCAGACAACAAATAACAGCTTACGTCAGTGTCCGAATTTCAGGGGGTAGCTCAGCCTTCCTCTCGCTGAATGGCGTTGTGCGCGACGAAAGTGCGAACGAGACTATGCTGCACCAAACTATCGCACCAATGCCAAGTTCGACGCGGATTCATCCCAAGCTCCCCGCAACCTTGTTCAAAAATTTGCCAACTCCGTAATGTCGTCAAGTATCGTTTGATCACCCTCTTCCCTGTGAATTAGAGAAAGAAGCCCTTCCCGCCAGTCTTGTTTTCCCTCTGAGATCTCGCGCTTCATGATCTCAAGGCCACCATTAGCATATTCTTCAAAGCAAAGGACACGCTCTACTTCGTTTGAGGGAGCCAGCATCTTTGGGTCTTTGTTCTCTTCGATCGCAATCATGCTCATGATCGTGCGATCAAAATCGCCTCTGAAAACTTCAAGATCGATCGGTTCAGAGCTCTTCTGGAAGGATTTCCGGTTGCCCCTGCGGAAGCCTAGTGCAGCTGCAAAGACAAGTGCATCCTTGAAGGTTGGGAAAATCCCTTCGTCCCGTAACTCGCTCAGCATATCTTCAAATTCGGCGGGTCGTCTTACTCTAGTGGCCAAGGTAGCCCTCCTCAATCTTGGTGAACTCAGGCCCCTCGGTACGCTTAACGTAGTCACTATCTTCCTCACGGCCCTTCGATTTTGGGGCGTGATAGATTAAGCTATACTCCTTGCCGATAAATGGGCGACACTTGTCGTCAACTTCCTTGCTCCACTGAGAGTTAGAAGCAAATATGATTACTTGATCGGCGAGATCAGGAATGTGCTGGGCGATCTTCTCACGATATTCGCGATCCAGAGCGCCAAATGGTGAATCCATGATCAGTGGATACACGCCGCCTTTAAAGAAAGTTGTTTTTGCTTTGTTACGTTCCTTTGCGAGGTTTACCAAGCTCGCAATGAAGCTCAGACTAATGACCTGGTTCTCACCCGTCGACTTCTCAGAAACGGGCTGCTTTCCTACCCCTGGTATGTCTTTGAATATTCTCAAGGTATAGTCGCTATCAATCTCCGCATAGAAGTCTTTGCGTAGGATGCTCTGGAAAGTGTCATTGACCTTGGACGAGAGATGGTGTCGCGTCTCCTCAGCTAAAGCCTCATGAAGATTGTCAATGAGACTTTTGCAGGCTTCTGCGAACTCAAGCTTCTGTCTTGCCAAGTCTTCTTTTTGAGATTTGGATTGGACTTTGTCGATCTCTTTTTTGATCTTAGCCAAGTCGTCGTTCAGCGTTTCGATCGCATCTTTCGCCTTGACGATTTTCAAGCGCTCGTCCGCTTGTAGTTGAGTCAACTCGTTCCGCCGCTCTTCAAGACGTTTTACATCTTCAATATCAGAAGACCCCAAGCTGCTACTGATCTCGTCAAGCTCTTCTGCGATCGCTTTTAGGCGTTTGTTGAATTCACTTTCTTTTGCGGACCAAATCGAGAGCTGTGCATATAGCCGGTTTCTCTCACGTGGCATTGCTCTTAGGTTGCTTACGACATCGGTAAACGCGGCCTCCAGATCCTCTCCTGTTGCCTGATCTCGATAACCTTCGAGAGCTGATCTAGCTTGCGAGCCCTCCTGTAGCTCTGTACCGCAAATGCACTTCGCGTCATGCAGCAGATCGTCGATGAAGGTGCGTCTGATTTTGTACGGCAGTTCGCCCTTCTTACGACAATCTTCTAGAACATTGGATACAGAGGTCACGGTATCGTTCAGGAAAGCCAGCGCACCAGTCTGAGAGACCAGGTCCATTCTATCTTGGCTGAGGTTCTCAAGCTCGCCTTCAATTTTGCCTTTTTCAGTCTCCAGACTTCGCCTTTGCTCTGCCTTCGCCTTCACATCAGCAATCTGCTCATAAGATGCGTTGATGGCATCAAGTTCGGTTTGAAATCCTTTGTTAGATTTCGATGCAGTTTCCCGCTCCTGTTTGCGTTGATCTATCTCAGTGTTGATCTTCGCTTCTTGCTCAAGCAGCTCGCGGTAGTCAGAAGAGGCCGTTTCACTTGCTTCTTTCCGTAAGTCCTTAATCACCAGACGCCCAAGATGATCACTGGCACGGTCGATGATCTCTAAGCCCATCAAGGTCTTGATGGCTTCTCGGATTTCACCGGATGCAGACACATTCGCGAGTTTTTCGATCCGCTCTCCATTAAAGAAGAAATACGAATGCATCTGCTCAGGTATCAATTGATTGATACGGTTGGCCGGATTTTGCGCTGTTTCGGTTCCGCCCTTTTCGTTTATCCAATGAAGGGTCGGAACAGATTTTCCGATTGCATCGACCTCCAAAGCATCACTTGTGCGCTTGAAATCTTGTTTTCGATGTACAGTGTAAGTCGAGCCTTCATGCTCAAACTTGAGCTCTAAGCTTAGCTCCGCAACTGATCCAATGGCCGTCTCGGATAAAGCAAGTTCATTTAAAATTGTTTGATTGCCAGTGTCAAAGTCTGTAGTTCCATACAGCACCCATTTGAAGGCATTTAAGAGGGAAGTTTTCCCAGAACCATTTTCACCGTGAATAACAGTTATCCTTGATGTATCATCGGAAAGAAACTTCAGCTCGCATTCCCCATAAAACTGGCGGAAGTTCTTGATTTTTAGCTGAAGTATTCTCATCTTTGATACTCCCGCTCAATAACCTGTCTGATGCGTTGCGCGATTTCTTTGTCTTTGCCAGCAGAAGCAGTGTTCTTATAGCCTTGAAATTCTTGTTCCTGCTTCAATATCTCATTTACAGCCTTTTTCACTCTGGGTGATGCTGAATCTAAAACCTCTTTTGGGGATTTGCTTCGCTCGTTCATTCTAAATGTATTCCTCTAAGTACATTGATATATACCTGTTAATGGTCAAGGAGGTTAAGGCTTTTCTTGATCTCAGTAATCACGGAGAGTGCTTCACCATAGTTTTCTGCAAGCATAGCAAATTCGTTGAACCTCGCCAGCTCGCGTTTCATCAGGGATCGCTCTACGTTGGATGGAGCCTGATCTGACAATTTTTCTAGATCCGGCACAACGATAAAGTCATAGATGTATGCTCTGCTCTTTCCTTCAGAGCGCCGAAGTACCCTACCTCGTCTTTGGACAAACTCTTTCGGGTTTGCAGATGAAGCCAAGATGTAGGCTGTCCGCGTCATTGGTACATCGACCCCTTCATCTAGGCATCGGATAGCGAGCAATGCTTGTATGTCTCCAGCCGCGAACTGCTTCAGCAACTTCGACCTCTCGTCATTGTTTTCTTCTGAAGTGAACGGGCTAGCCCTCAACCCTAGTTCACCCCCTACCCTCGCAAGAGCAGTATCGATGTAACGCTGACCATTTTCCTTGCTATCGCCACAATAGATCAAAGTATGTGAGACATCTCGCTGCTGCTTCAGAAGCTTGATTAACTCCGGTAGCTTGTTTCGCGCTTTGCCTACCAAACGAGCTCGTTTGATCAACAACCGGTTCAGCTGTTCGCCCTTATCACTATCAGGCTTGGCTGCTTGGCCGAACAGCCTGCCAATCCTCGTCGAGAGCTCCGCGTACTCGTCTTGCTCATCTTCGTCCAAGTGCACGAGGATCGGGTAGTAAAGATATCGGCAGAGATGCCCTCCGCTGATCGCCTTGTCCAGGCCATAGTCTAAGACAATCTCGCCGAAATACCTTTTGAGACCGTCAGTCCCATCTTCATCGCCGTAGCGATCAGGCGTCGCCGTTAATCCAAGTCGAAATGCAGCGCTCTCTGGGAGCGCTTTTAGGTTAGATGGCGCACCCAAATTATGAGCTTCATCTCCAACAAATAGGATGTTGCCATTAAATGAGCCCAGGACAGACTGGAATGGCTTGTCCGCCATAGACGCATTAACCGCGATGAGCATTACGTGCTGCGTTGCCTTTGATCGCAGTTCATTCAGGCGCCTTTGGCATTCTTCCATCCAGCGATTGACGCCGCCGTAGCACAGGACAGGTTCAAACCCGAACTCTTTAGCTTCTCTGGCCCATTGTTCTGCGAGGTGTTGATAAGGGACCGTAACAACGATGCAAAGCTGGCCGTTCTTCTGGGCAACAAAATCATTCAGCCTCGTCACTGCCGTCAAAGCAGTCACTGTCTTACCGGTTCCCGTTGCCATGTGGAGAATCCCGCGACCATTATTCTTGAACCATTTACGTATCCCCTCTTCTTGGTAGCCACGTAGGCGACCGTCAGTCAGGAAGTGTTCAGGCACACGAGGAGAGCTTGGCTTTTCAGGCGGAAACAATTCGTAGTGTCTTGAGCTATCTTGAGCATCGCTGACGAACCTCTCAAGATCGGCTGAAGAAGGGTCAAACAGCGCCAAGTTCGGATCGAGCCCTCTCCACATTCGATCAAAGGAAGCTGCGATGTGGTTGTTCCTTTCTAAGCTTTCACTTGATTTCCAATCGCAAAAAACGCTGAAAGCTTCCCAATTGGTGCCAGCTCCACCGGTCAAATTGTAGGACCCTTGAAAGCCGACCCGGTTTCCAAGCTCATCTGTGAAGATACCTTGTTTGGCATGCAAGATTCCGGAAAGCCTATTCTTCGGAATGCCCACTTTGAAAGTCAGCACGCCATCACGTAGAAGCCACCCGAGCGCTTCACGCGTATGTTGTGTAAGACTCTCGTAGAAATCTTCATACGTTTGAGAAATGAGGTCTTGGACACGCTCATCCGACAGCTGACCATCAACCTGAAGGCTCCTGAAGTCCTCGAGAGAAATTTCGGGTGAGATCACCCACCTGGCTTTACCTCCGTTGATTGCAAAGGTTGCCATGCCATGTGCTGCATCGCGTAACCACGCGCTGCTAAAATACCCGACAGCTATGTCATACTGTTGCGCACGCTCAAGAACAGGATCGAAGAAATCCTCTACAGGATCATTCTCGCTCGTTGTGATGTAAAAAGGGAGTTTCAGGGTCTCAAGGGACATCAATCAATACCAAAATCCCCGAGAATCATCCCAAGCATTTCTTCTCCCTCTCCCTGCTCGCCCTCATTTCGTTCGAACAAGTGGTCGAGCCGAGTCAGGTCAGATGCACCCCGTGATTTGAGAGCATCACGCACCGCCTCATAGTCTGGCACTCTTGCATTTCCATGTTCTAAAATTTCATCTCGAATTCTAACGTATCTTGCAACCACTTCAGGCGGCTCAGTTATTGTGATGATCTTTTGGTCAACTTCGAAAATATGGCGGTTCTTTAGGAAGCTAAGAAGCGGTCTTGTCTGAATCTCGCCCCAAATTGGGCCCAGTACTTCTGAAAGCGCAAATGCCGTCTTTGGGCCGCTTGCCAAAGCGATTGAGCAAGCCAGTATTAAGTCAGCTTGGCGTTCCTCTTGACCGATGGCCCGCACAGTCAGGTCAAAGCGGCCTCGACCGACCGAAACCGCCTCAGGCGAGTTATCGAGACCAATTGATATCGAAGTTGTCAAAACATCCCTCCGGCCTTCAAGCTCCTCGGCAATTTCAACGAGCGTCATCGACCGTTTCGCTTCTGTTAGAACGGTTAGCACATCTTCACCAAGGCCGCGGAATTCAGACTTTTTATCATCGGATGCGAGGCCGATCATTAAGCCCCGCTTCGTTTCGAAACGCTCGTCGTCCTGCACAATTCCAAGGAGCATGTAAGGTCCAAACGCGATTCCGAAGCGTTCAGTCTCCCCTTGAAATAGGCCGGAGAACAGAACTTTAGCGCTGACAAACCCACCAATATTTTCTAGGTGGCGAAGTGTGCGGTCCCGAATCTCGTCAATATCGTTGACCGTAAGACTCAGGTTTTCGTAGAGATCATATGTTCCTCTCTCGACGATGAGGACTTCTTCCAGTCTTGCTAGAGTACTTCCAATGTGATGAATGCTTTCGTCTTTGGCAAAAACCTCATGCATCCGAGCTCTGACTTCGTCGCAGTGCATGGCGTGCCCAGCCTCTCGAAGGATCAGCACACATCGAATGGACATTGGCAATCTCGCGGCCAGTTCAACAATATCGCCGTCGAAGGTTGCATCGAAGCGGTCCGACAACTCGGCTTTAATCTCTGAAAGCGGATAGTCAGGTAACATAGACTCGATTTGTGACAACCGGATTGGAAGGTGTTGGTCACGGATCGCAGATACAATCCGCTGTCGAAGTGATCCAGACAAGTCTTCCGGTTCGTGGCTCATCAAGAGCAGATCTTGTTCTTGCACCCAACCTGCTTCGGTTCGAACACTTTCAGTGTCGAGGAATGATCTCAAGTCGCCGTACGCCAAGTCAACCGCTAGACGCTCCTCTGCAGTTAGTAGCTTGCTTACAGCACTTATCTGTTCCTCAGAGACGATCTTTCTGTTCTTGAAGAGGTTCTCCAACGACCCCTCCTGCTCAAGCGCGCCCATCAATATTTTTTTTGTGCGCCGTGTCGCGAGCTTTTGCTTTGCTTTCTTTTCTATCTGACGAATCCGCTCTCGGGTCACGTCATAACTTGAAGCAATTTGTTCAAGCGTCTCGGTTACATCACTATTGATGCCATACCGCCGCTGAAGGATGTCTTGCTGCCTGCCATTGAGAGAAGAGACGGATGCCGCGATGATTTCGGCTACTGTCAACTCTTCGATTGAGGCCGTCTCGGAAGCCTTGATGTCTTCAGGTTTGATGTTCCCGAGTTCAACTATGCTTGCAAGCGATGTGCGCGATACAAATTCGCCTCGCAGCAAACGTCTAAGGTCGGCTGCAATTTCGCTACCTGCACCACAAATTGAAAGTCGCGCTTCAATCAACCTAGACAAGATTTCGTCGAGTTGTTCGATGCTCTTTCGTCCGCAGCCCGGCAGCGAACGGATGCGTGAGGCGGTTTCGTCATATGTCTTCAGGAAATCTACAAGACTCTTTCGATGTTCTAACTGATCAAGTTTGAGGAGGTTCGCGAGCCTAGTCGGCGGTGACCATTCGAACAGTTCATCAGGATACATCATTCCAGAAAGGAACATTTCGGCGGCGGTGATCGCTCGTTGGAAGTAGCCATCCTCGTTTGAGATCAGTTCTTGGTCACCTTCAGGATCAGTTACGCTTGGCACGAAATTGCGCAAAATCTGATCGAGTTCATCTGCCGACTTGCGCCCGAGGTTCGGCAGTTTGAGGAATGCTTGCCGGGAGCTTTCCGGGGCTCTCATGTATTCGCACACAGTGTTTACTGGCAGAGCATGGGAGTGTGCTGTGATTGCATTTAAAAGGCGAACCGAACAATCGGCTTCGCACACGACATCGACTATGCGGTCACCCGCAGTTTGCCTGTTCTGATCGGCTTTGCGCGCGAACTTTCTGACAAGGTCATCGAGTTCCATTGCGGTCTTTCCGCCAGAGTTCTCGAGTTGTCTGAATGCGTCTCGCGCTGCGTCAGGCGCCCGCATGTAGGCAGCGACAGTATTTGCAGGCAGCTCTCCTTCGGCATTACGCAACACATTGATCAGCCGCGTTGACGCGAAACTCTGTATTGCCAAGTCTAGAAGTTGTTCTTCTTCTGGAACATTTTGAGAAGTGGGCCGTCCTGACTGGCGCGGCCGGTTGCTAGAAGTGTACTTGTCCAGTTTCTTGGAATGGACGACTAGAAGCGGTTCATCGATGGCCGAACCCAGCCGCAAGACAGTTAAATCGTCGTCAGAATTTGTCCTGGCTTCTATCGGTTCATCGGGCGCTAAGTTGGTAACTTTCGCCTCGGCTCTTTCAGTATTTTCTTCTTCGACAGCATCTTCAGAATGATTGGTTTCAGTTTGTTCATGCGTTTTGGACATGTTCTCCAAGACTAGCAAAGGAGTCGGTTGCGGATCCTGACTTGGTGCCGCGCGGGCTGCACTAGGGTTAGCCGGCCTGATTTTTGAGGCATTCTCAGTGTCAGGTGCGGCTACGCGACTTTGCCCGCCCGTTGCGGCAGCAGGAGTCGTTGGCACAGTCTTAACTGTTTCCCGCCTCACGAGAGCTTTGAGTTTCTTGCCCAGTCTTGAAAGCATGTCGTCTGCTTACGGCCCCTTATAACCTACTAGAAAAGCAACACAAAGATCACCACTATGCCTTCAATCTACCGATTGAACCTTCCAAACGCTATGTGTTTGAGAAGAAAAATCTAGAACCTTGCTTGCAATACCTAGAATGCCTGGATCTGTCACGGTTTGATACCACTTTTTACTTCGCCAAAGAAGATTGACTGAAACGGAAGGACTAATTCATTGACGACCATACGACACGATTCAGTTGCTCTGAATTGGCACTGTTCAGGATTTGCTCTTTCGCTTACTATTAGTCTGATCGTTGCGATCAAGTACTTGACCGAGGAGAAATTAAGTATGAGATCTCTGTTTCTCGTTGCTACACTTCTTATATGGAATTCGACAACTATTTTTGCTGACCCCATCACAGACAATAATAAAGTTCTGGCACCGCCACTGTATGCAGAAGGCGACAGAAACTGCACGGCAGAGCTCTTGTTTAAGCCCTTAGCTAACATTGAGAACCATGCTTACGTAGTTGTGACTGGACCAAATGGCTCTCAACTAGAATTGCGTGGCGGTCCTGAAAAAGGTGGTCCGACTGGAAATCCGCAAAGCTGTGCTGCTACGAACCATCCTTGGGGAGCTGTAGTCGCTTATATCGGGAAACACGGGCTGCTTGCCGAAGGAGTTCATTCGCCAGATGGGAACGTATCTTCACCTTCGGCTCGTGTAGAGATTGGTGCCGGAGCCCAGTCTAACGTTTGCAAGATGGCAAATTGTATGATGACCGTAATGAAATCTTTAGGCGCTAGCTGCGAAAACTATATTCTTGGCGTGGCAAAAATGCGTAATTCCAATACAATCGTGTCACAGGCCCTTGCCTCTTGCGGGGTGCCGGATCCACTGCCGAACGGATTGACCGCTGCAGGCTGGGGTGAGAGCTGGTTCTGGAACTAGTACATTTTAGCCCTATCGGGATTGGACACATTGCTCTTTGCTGTTCGCAAGAGTAAAAGCTCGACTGCCGCCCGGCGAACGAGATCAGCTACTTGTGAGATGTCTCGTTGGAGAGTTCGTCGCCCCAAACCCAATCGAAACGCATTGCGTGCTCTTGGAGTGTCGCCGAACATAGCGATTAGAACATGTGAAGTTTCAACATGTTCCGTTGCGCAAGCGCTCGACGCTGAGAAGCAAAGATTGTCCCTTAGCTTCTGCATCAGTGCCTGCGGGACAACGCCATCAATTGTAATTGACATCGTGTTTGGTAAACGAGACTCGGCATTCCCATTGATCTGCACTTTTAGGGTGTCTTTGAGTTCCGTTTCCAGTTGATTTCGAAGGGTGCTAATGCGTTCACGGTCGTGTTCAATGTTCTTTGAAATGAGCTCAAAAGCATGTCCCAGACCCGCAATCCCCGGCGTGTTCAGGGTCCCTGCCCTCAAGCCTTTTTCCTGCCCGCCACCAAACACAACAGGAGCCAAGCTCACCCGTGGCTTACGGATCGAGCGGTAAAGGACCCCTACCCCTTTGGGGCCATAGGCCTTGTGCCCGGAGAAACTTGCCAGATGAATTGGCGAGTCCTTAAGATCAAGTGGCACTAGGGCTGAAGCCTGTGAGAAGTCTGTATGAAACAGAGCCCCTGCATCCTCAGCGAGCTTGCCCGCCTGCAGGATAGGTTGCAGCACACCCGTCTCATTGTTGGCGGTCATTATCGAGACCAAACCGGTGTCATCGGTTAAGGCCTCTGCCAGCTCATCGAGCGAGATTTGCCCACCTTCATCAACACCCAATCGCGTTACCCGCGCGCCTTGGCCTTCGAGATGATCGAAACACGCCAGAACCGATGGATGTTCGATTTTCGAGGTTATCAAATGGGACCGTCCCGCTTCCTGCAGCCTTGGGAATGCGCCCAAGATCGCTAGGTTGTTTGCTTCGGTAGAGCCCGATGTGAAGACAAGTTCGGTTTCCTTGCATTTGATATGGGCCGCGATTTGTGCGCGCGCAGTCTCGACAATCCGAGCCGCTGCCGATCCTTCGCTGTGTTCTACACTAGAGGGGTTAGCGTAGCTGTCCCTACTGACCCGTATTACTGTCTCCAAGACATCTGGATCAATTGGTGTTGACGCATTGTGATCGAGATAAATTGGTGTCGACATAGTTTTAGGCACTTCCCGCGATCAGGTCGGCCGCATCAGCCGGGGATTTCAGGCGGACCGAGAGTTGCCGGACACCACGATCAATGTGGAGCCGAAGGCGCTCCAGCAGATCAGTGTCGTCGGTATCGATCTCTTCCGGGCCAAACTCAACATACCTCAAGAGGTCAATGAAGAGAGGTTGGAAGTCCCCAAACAGCGTATAAGCATTGAATTCTTGGCCTTCGCTTGTGTCATCGGCCACGCCAGAAATCGGCCCAGCTTCAAAGGATGATAGCATCGCCATGCGGCACACAAGATTTGGCGTCAGGCCTGATCTTTGTGAGATGATCCTGACCTGGCCCGTCGCCGTCGATGAAATCCGAAACTTGTTAACGTGCATCCGTCGTCTCCAAAACCTGAGCACCTTGCTCTGGGTCCAGCACAGTGATCTCCGTGCGCTGCCCGCCGCCCACTGCACCGATCTCAAATCGCCTGCTCACATAAGGCGTTATGATATCCGATAGATCCGGTGTCAGCTCTGTATCGGTGCACAGCATGATGACTTGGGCAGAGCTGCGCGGCATATAATTTGCCATCAGGTTTGTCCGGTGTTGTCGGTCCAGCCGTGACAATGGTGTGTCGATTATCATCGGCAGTTCTCTTCCGCTCGTTTGACCAAGTGCCCAAAGCATCGAGATTGCAAAAAGTTGCCGTTCTCCGGCAGAGAGTTCCGACGTGGTAATCTCTCTGGCTTCCGCGCCCAAAAGGGTCAGCTGAAACGTGTTGGGGTCGACAATGACGTCACTCACGAGAGATTTACGTGTAACGAGCCCGCTAAATGCTTCGACAAAGTGCTTAGAAAGGGATGCAAGGCGCAGTGCAACAATCCGCTCTTCGTAGTCATTTAGTGCGGCCTGTGCCCGCGTCGCTAAATCTCGCTTTTCTTCTGCCTTGGCCAACGCAAAGACGGCATCTTGCGACTTACGCAACTCTCGTTCCAAGCGTTCGACCCGCGCACGGGCCTGCGTTGCCTCGGCGTGTTTGCGATTGAGTTCAGTTTCAACAGTGCCGAGCTCGAATTCAGCTTTTTTCAAGTCCTCAAAAGCTCCTGATGCCGCGCCTGGCCGGAAGTTCTTCAATTGATCCTTCAAGTGCGTTCGTTGCTTCTGTAGCTCTCCCAATTGTGCAGCAATCGTGGCCATCTTAACCCGCTCATCAGCGATCTGAGCAAATTTCGCCATGACCCAGTCTGGTTCCGTGCTTAAGGCCATTTTTGGTGCGGAGCTTTGGCGACTATCGAAGAAATTACGAAGCCGCGCAAAATGGGCCTTCGTCCAGTTGGTGTCATCTCTGCCTACAGCTTCTTGAAAACTGGACACAAATGCTTCGATTGCGGGAGCCGACTGCTGCCCGCGAGCCTTCTCCATATCCGATGAGAACTTTGCCAACAGTTTTGGGGCTAGGGCGAAAGGTGCAATACCGTTCACAAGCGATTTGAGCGCGTTTGTTTGCTTAGTTAGGTCATTTTCGACGCGCTTAAGTTCCTCTGACAGCGTGTCGCGGCTTAACGCAATGCTGCCGCCTTCTTGCTCAAAGACCTTCTGTGATGCTTCGCTTCGACGTGCGAGCTGAGTGCGTTTTGCAGATAGAGAGCCGATCTCTTCTTCCGCCAAGACCAGATCAGACTTGGCGACCTCCAAATCGCGCCCGAGATTCTCAAGGTCACTGTCACCTTCCCGGTCCATGCTGCGTGACTTGTAGAGTGAAAGGTCACCCCGAAGCTGATCCAGAATGTCGATCCCGAGCAAGGATTTGATGGCATCGGTCAGCCCGGTGTTTTCTTGATCGTCCGCGATGTCTTGAATCTTTTCTCCGTCAAAGAAGAAAAGCTGCGACACTCCAGCCGGGATGATGTCCTCGAAATAGTGGTTCCAATCCTCGCTTGGGATATCGTCGACCGGCGCGCCATTGCGCTCAAATTCGAGGCTTTCGGCTACGCTCGCACCGCGTGCGGCCCAAGAACGTCGCACGATGTACATATCCTCATTCCCGAGGTGTTGGCTCTTGAAGGCCAGTTCAACAGAGGCACTGCGTTTCGTGGCAAAATTGTTGATCCTTTTGAGCAGATGTCGCTCATATTCGACTTGTCCAACACGCGCACCAAGGGCACGTTTGCCGTAGAGCGCCAATCGCACAGCTTCCAGGAAAGTTGTCTTCCCCGCTCCATTATGTCCAACCACCAATACCACGGGCTTCTTGCCGTCCGCATCTGGAGCCAGCTCAAAGCAGTGCTCACCGCCATAGAGTCCAAAATTTTCTAGACGTAGGGATTGGAGGATCATGCTTCAGTCTCAAATAGCGGGTTGGATGAGGTCGATTTGTTTTGTTCTAACCGCTCTTTGCGCTCTTTCAGGACGGTTGTTTCGTCACGCCATTCCTGCTCAAGAATAGAAGCGATTTTTCTGTGAATGAGGGTACGGCGCTTGAGACCACGTACAGATCGTTCAGCCTCTAGAAGCTGGGCCATGAGACGTGGTGGCAAATCATGCTTGGCGCAAACATCTGCTAGGACTTTCGCGTCATCGGCTTGAAACTCAAAACCATCAGCGGCTTCGGCGGGAAGCTCTTTGCCTGTTACCGTTTCCACAGCTTCAGAAACAGCATCGCCCCAGTCACCTTGCTCGCTGCGCCAGATGCGACGAATTTCGCGAAGTTCTTCGACTTGAATGAGAACCGTCTTCTCTCCCGGTGGAGCCTTGGCGTTCACCTGTTCTTGGGCTTCAAGGAGCTTGCGAAGCAGTTCCTTCCTATAGGCAAAGAGGTAAGGACCAGGAATGGATGTCTCGGAGTCGCCAACGAACGTCACGGATCCGTTCCGCCGCTTGAAATCTCGAAATTCCCTTTTTCTGTCAGGATTTTGTGTTTCAGCCAGCTCGTCACGCAAATCGAGAAGTGGTTCGAGCCACTCTTCGCCATTGTCGATCATCGCTTCCATCGCTTTGTCTTTGGTCACGACGGTACAGACCCAACAGCCGAAGCGAGAATTCCCACAGCTTTCGGTTTGCTTGTCGACCACAAGCGGGCACTCGCCGGCTTGAGCATTCCGGTACATGGCGAGTAGGTCGCGGTTGTCAGAGCCCCACGGCGAAGGGTTTTGCAGCAGGAAAGCCCACACATCATCCACATTGAACGCCTCGATTGGCGTGAACACAAAAGCCCCCGGTAAAGTCGAATGACGCGACAAAGCCGTTCCATCAATTTTGTGTAGCGCCATCACCTGAGCACGGGTTGCACTTTCAGCGGACCTCACACCCAAAACCATGACGACCTCGCCGTGCTCAGCAACACGGTTTTTAATAAAAGCATTAGCTGGATCAATTTTCAGCCGTTCCGTGCACCATCGGAAGCGTTTCGAAGGTGCAGGGTATCCACGTCCAATCAGATTGACCCAAAAACTGTCAGAAATCTCTGGAACCACCTTTTGCGCGGTGATTGGCATATTCTGATCTGCCGCTGCTACGTTAATCGCGGCTAAGGTGTCATCGATGTAGTTTACGATCACCGGCGTCTCGACAAGCGTGTCTGAGCTCAAGACAAAGATTTCTTTGCGCCGTTCATCCTCTGGAAGCGAACTTACGGCACTCCATATCAGCTGCAGGGCGCAAGTTGAATCTTTTCCGCCACTGTATCCGATCACCCATGGCCGGTTGTCAGCTGTGTAAACGGCACGGATGTGATTTTGCAGAGCGGCGAGATCGATTCCTGATTTTTTTGCCAAGTTTGTATCTATGTTTGCTGTCATGCGACGGCTTTCTCCTCAGCCAATGACGCGAGGTAGTCGTCTTCATTCGCCTGTTCTTTTTCGGTTAATAGCAGGCCAACGGCCCCAATAAGGACGTTTGTCGCCAGATGCACGGATTTTACACTGCCATCCATGCCACGCGCTCCCATTACGCGAGGGCGCCACAGTTGCGCATTGCGCTTGCTCCAATTGATCTCTGCAAGGCCTGTCAGACTTTCCGTCCACCCATCTGGCTTTGCCGCGATCAGGCGTGCACCCAAAGAGCCAAAGGCTTGGAGCATGACTCCATGGGCATGGACCGTTTCTTTGCGCAAATCACCCGATGTTGTCGCACCTCGCATCAATTTCTGCCAGTCTGGGATCGCTTCTGAGACTTGACTCCAATAGGCGATCACAGTGCTTTCGGTGTCTTCACCAAACCGGTCCGCCTCTTGTCCAGCCAGCCATTTGTTGGCTTGATTCAGGCTGGACAAGGTGAAGAGCTTTTTGGCTCGGTTTGAGAGCGACGTTTTTTCCAACTCAATGAATTCCTGAAAGAACGGGATTTCTTCCAGTACTCGCGTGCTTAAACGTGCTAGTGGGTTCCTGCGGTCATAAAGAACATTCAGCGACCCAGATGGGCGCACTGCATTTTTGTTTAGGTCTGCGAACATTTGCTGGCAGCGCCCCAAGCCTTCATCCACAAAGAGCACAACTGAAATCGTTTCGTTTTCCAGCTTAGGCCGCGTTTTTAGAGCTTCTTCAATTGCCGCGCGACGATGTTGTCCGTCATTCAAGATGATACTTGCGGTCATTGAAAGCCTGAGCTCGCCGACATTGCGGAACTGTAGGCTGTCGTTGGCAGGAGAAAACTCTAGATCACCGTCCACAGATGCGCAGAGCGACGAAAGGGTATATTCTTCGAAGTTTTCCGAGAGATAGGAAGCGATCTGGGGAACGCGCACATTTGACAAAACGCGTTGAGCGCGCAGGTCTGCCGGCAGTTCCTGGCTGTCGAATTCGAAAATCTTTGGCACCATCTTAAGTGGCACCATGATCACATAATATTCGGTTCCAGCCTGGACGCCGCGTATTGCTGCAAAATTGTAGAAATTACCACTCATGAGACCCCCTTTGCCACTTAGATGGAAGTCTATGGAAGTCTACTGGGAAGTCAACAGCAATCGGAGCCCATGTGCCCAGTGATATGTCACCTGGAGGCTCTCTCCGATGCGATAGTTTTTTTTGCCGAGAGACACGAGCAATTTTGGAGCACTGCCCAGGGCCACCCTTATAAAAGAGCCAGAGAAAGGGAAGCCCGATTGCCGGGCTTGAAAGGATAGAGAGAGTCTCATCCGGGCCCGTCCAGAAGGACGAAACCCATGGCAAAACCCCAAACCAAAGCAAAGACCAAGAAGCCGCCGGTGGCCGCAAAAGCTGCTGACGCCGCCACAACCGCGATCACAATGACCCAAGACCTCCGCATGATCCCGCTCGATCAGTTGGAACTTAGCCCGCTCAATGTGCGCAAAGTTGCGGCGAGTACGACCGACGACGCAGAACTCCTCGCCAGCATTCGCGAAAACGGCATCAAGCAAAACCTTGTCGTTCATGTGTTGCCTGATGGGAAATTCGCAGTGGATGCCGGTGGGCGCCGCTTGAAGGCGCTCAAGCAACTGGCGAATGATGGTATCATACCGAACGATCACCCTGTCTCCTGTTTGGTCGAAGATGAGCAAAATGCGATCGTCACTTCGGCAACGGAAAACCTTCAGCGCGCAGCGATGCATCCAGCAGATCAATTTGAGGCTTTTGCCCAGATGATTGCCGAGGGCCGCAAGGAAGACGACATTGCTCTGAAATTTGGTGTCAGTGTTGATCTAGTGCGCCGCCGCCTCAAGCTGGCCCGCATTGCGCCTGAGCTGATTGAGCAGTTCCGCGCCGGCGAGATGACCCTCGAATGCGTCATGGCGTTCACATTGACGGATGATCATGATCGTCAGATGACTGTTTGGAACGCAGTGAAGGACAGCTATCACATCCATCCGCAGTCCATCAAACGTCAGCTGACAGAGACGACAAATTCTGCCAGTTCAAGCATCGGGCGCTTTGTCGGCATTGAGGCCTATGAAGCGGCGGGGGGTGTTTTATTGCGCGACCTCTTTGACGATAACGCGGCAGCGCATATGGAGAATCCTGAGCTTCTGGAGCGTCTTGCCATCGAAAAACTGCAGGACGCAGCCAAGACTTATGATGCCGATTGGAAATGGGTCGAAGTACATCTTTCCGTCGACTATGGCGCGTTTCGCAGTTTTGGGCGTGTTTATCCGCAAGACATTGAACCGGATCCTGATCTGCTCGCGGAAGAGAACAACCTGATGGCCCGCGAAGAAGAATTGGCGCTGGCCAATGACGGCGCGGACTGGACTGACGCTGAAGCAGATGAGTATCACGCCATCGAGCCTCGGCTTCGTGAAATCGAAGCACTGCAAAAGGCGCGCCAGCCCTACGCTGCTGCGGATCAAGCGATCTCAGGGTGTGTCGTAACGATTGGTCATGATGGCACGTTGCGGGTTGAAAAAGGGTTGGTGCGCCCTGACGACATTCCCGTGGTTCAAGAAGATGCCGAAGATGCGGCAGATGATCGCAATCAGGCTTCAATCACCCGTCCGAACGTCACACCACCGACGTCATCAGCGCCAGTGCCGGTTTCAGATCCAGCGACAACACTGCGCAAGGCAGATGGTATCTCAGCAAGCCTTGCAGATGATCTGCGCGCCTCGCGCCAGCATATTTTGCGCGCACATTTGGCCGCAGATTACGATGTGGCGTTTGACGCAATGCTCTATGCGCTTTGCGAACAAGCGCTGTCTCGGTCCTACGGTACGGAAGCGCTCAACATCTCGATCAGCCCGTTTCTGGCCCAAAACCGTGAGGCCTTACACGCTGACACAGTCGCGCAGAAGATGCTCGATGCATTGGAACAAGATCTTGCGGTCGAGTGGATGACCCTTGAAAAGCCTGATGATTTTCGGGCGATGTCAGCGCTCTCCCTGCCCCAAAAGCAAGCTTTGTTCGCTTGGGCAGTGGGTCTGGCGGTCAAACCGCAGCTTCTGTCAGATAACCACCCTACCCCGATCATCGAGGAAATTGGTGCGCGTCTGGACGCCGATGTCGCCGCCTGTTGGCGCCCGACAGCTTCGACTTACTGGGGCCGGGTCAACAAAGGGCATGCAGTTTCAATGGCCCGTAAACTTGTTGGCGACGACTATGCCGAAGAGCGCAGCAGAGAACGCAAAGGCGATATTGCGGCCGCGATGGAACGCGCATTCGCTGAGCAGGCGGCTGAAACGGAAGGGTTTGACGCGGCCGTGGCCTCCAAGACGGCCCGCTGGCTTCCTGAAGGCATGGCGTTCCAAGGCTTTGGAAATGCTTCAGAGACGTTCAGCTCCCCAGACAATGCCGCCGCTACGCCAGCGGAGGTTGCAGATGTAACAACCTCAAGTGCTGAAGATGCCGCGCCGGACGCCTTGCCAGCGTTCTTGAACGAAACTGCTGCCTAGCCTTCCAAATTGACGGCAACAGCGTCCAATTGGGCCGTCCTTGTGAAACGGGCGGCCCTTTCCGACTGGCGGGTGCCTCAGGCTGAAATTGGTTCAGCTCGCTCGCAACGGAGACGATCCATGACAACTGTATTGCAAACCAACCCGACAACTGAGGCCGCTATCATCGCTGCCCAAAACGACGCTTTTCGTAAATCGATCATGTTCTTCAATGACACAGAAGACACGCCAAAGGGGCAGTTCGTGATGACCTCAGGCGTATCGGCTATGGGCCCAGATGCCCGCCTTTCGGCTACGCGCCAAGTGGCTGCGTTTGAGGCCTTCACGCCCGACAATGACCCCCATGGCTGGCATGAGTTTGGTGCAGTCGAGGTCTTTGGCACAACGATCTGGTTTAAAGTGGATCTTTATGACGTCAATTATGAAATGGGCGCAGATGCGCCAACTGATCCAGAACAGACCCGCCGCGTTCTGACGTTGCTTTTGCCGTCGGAATACTGACGCCCCCTCCCCTCCTGTTTGATCGATACTTAGGCCGCTCTCTGATTGAGGGCGGCCTTTTCCTACTGGCGGATTTCAACGCGCGAGATTGTCTCAGCAGCCGTCATAGGAGGCCACAAAATGGCACAAACACGCGATTATCAGATCACTCTTTATCCAGCGCATCGCGAAGGCGCATTTGTCGTGACCAAGTTCACGATGATGGACAGCTACCCCGAAAAACGGCTGCAAGCTGCGGGAATGGACGACCTCATCGCGCAGGTTACCCAGTTTGCAATGGCGCACGGCGAAGGCTGTCGTGCATCCGTGCGGTGCCTCGCGGCCAGAAAGCCGCCGGGCTTCAAGAAGGCGACCGAGGACCTCTATTTCAACCTCGAGGACCGCACTGCTGAGAAGTTCAGCCGCTCTGTCGCCTGACATTTCTGAAACCCCAATAATTAGGCGATCCGGATGTGCTGGATCGCCTCCTTTTCCTGTTTTGAGACATTGGAGACACAACATGAATGCTCAACCTAAAACGGTGGCGCTTATCGACACTATTCACGCGAACCCGCCCACCTCTGAGACTGCGCATGGTCTGATTCATGCGGCAAATAGCCATCTGCCACATTTTGAGGTGGGGCAAGCCATTGATGCAAAGAGCTTGCGCGCAGCGATGGAAGCCGCTTTTGGCGCAAGTGACACAAATGGCGCATGGGTCTGGAAGGACGCCTATGATGCCGTCGAGATCGCACAGATCATGATGATCATGCGCTACGGCGCATTGATGCGAAAGCAGGCCGCATCGCCAGCCCAATTTCTCAGCATGATCGAACGCTTGTCCGCGCTTGCGCCATCACACACGCGACGCTCGGAAGAGAGCGTCCGTCTGCAGCAATTCTCAACCCCCCTGCCCCTCGCGGCGATTGTTGCGCAAGCTGCGGGCTTTCGCCCGTCTGACCTCGTTCTGGAGCCGTCGGCGGGCACAGGCATGCTTGCCGTATTTGGGCAGATTGCTGGCGCGGACATCGCCCTCAACGAACTGGCTGAGGTACGACGCGGTGTGCTGAGGGCGCTCTTTGCAGCTGCTCCGGTTTCTGGACACGATGCCGCGTCCATCGATGACAGGCTTGATCGCGCGATTACACCTTCTGTCATCGTTATGAACCCACCCTTCTCTGCCGCCCAACATGTCGACGGCAAGTTCCGCAAAGCAACCAGTCAACACGTTCTGTCAGCCTTGGCACGGCTTGCGCCTTCTGGACGTCTCGTTGTGATTACGGGCGAAAGCTTCGCACCAAAAACCAAAAGCCATCAGTCGACCTTCAAGAGCATTGACGAGGTCGCGGATGTCGTATTTTCGGCAGCCATTGCTGGCAAGGTCTTTGCGCGGCACGGCACGAGCATCGATACCCGCCTGACGGTCATCGACAAGAAAAGCGCGGGCGACGACGTCGCAAAGATTGACGCCGAGGACGTCTATCATCCGCTGTGCGAAACGACTGGTGATCTATTGGCCGCTGTTTTGGCCCATTGCCCAGAACGGCCCGATGAAATGCCCCCCTGCCCTACTGGCGCGCGTCAGATCGCACCCAACCCTGCGCCGCGGCTCAATCTGCATGCACTGCGTGATGCCGCCCGCCAAGAAACCCGAGACCTTGCTGCAGAGCGCGCGAAGCATCCCTTCGACAGCATTGACGCAATTCCGCTCGCCTATCAGCCGAAAGTCCGGGCAGACCCCCAAGGCACTCTGCAAGACGCTGTTTATGAAGACTACTCGCTGCAGGCCTTCCAGATTGACGGCGCTGCCACCCATCCGACGTCACTGGTGCAGTCAGCCGCCATGGCGTCTGTCCCGCCGCCGCTGCCAACCTACCAACCTCTCCTCCCCACTGGGCTAACACGTGACGGCGTTCTGTCTGC
The DNA here is from genome assembly GCF_947497045.1 of uncultured Tateyamaria sp. GTDB lineage: Bacteria > Pseudomonadota > Alphaproteobacteria > Rhodobacterales > Rhodobacteraceae > Tateyamaria. The sequence continues at coordinate 53,738 of NZ_CANMEU010000014.1, forward strand.
GCCGCAGCTTGAGAGTGTTATTTACGCCGGCCATGCCCATGCCTGTCATCTTAAGGGCTGGTTCAAGCCAAGCGAGATCGCGGGTCAGCTTGTTGCAGCGGCTGAGACTGATGAAGGGGCCTTTCGGCTGCGTAAAGGCTGGTTCCTTGGCGATGGCACCGGCTGTGGCAAAGGACGGCAAGTCGCGGGCATTATCGTCGACAATTGGTTGCACGGCCGTAGGCGCGCGGTCTGGGTCTCCAAGAGCGACAAGCTCATTGAGGACGCCAGACGTGATTGGATGGCCGTCGGCGGTCGGGACAGCGATATCGTGCCGTTGTCCAAGTTCCGCCAAGGTAGCGACATTCGACTGGCTGAGGGCATCTTGTTTGTCACCTATGCCACGCTGCGATCAGCCGAGCGTGAAGGCAAAGCCTCTCGTCTTGATCAGGTTATCGCATGGCTCGGTGAAGGTTTTGACGGCGTCATCGCATTCGATGAAAGTCACGCGATGGCAAATGCCGCAGGTGAGAAATCTGCGCGCGGTGACAAAAAGGCGTCACAACAAGGCCTTGCGGGGCTCGCATTGCAAAATGCGGTGCCTGATGCGCGCATCCTCTACGTCTCAGCCACTGGCGCAACCGTTGTCGGCAACCTCGCCTACGCGTCCCGTCTTGGCCTTTGGGGCACGGGCGATTTTCCCTTCGTGACCCAAGCCGAATTCGTGTCCTCAATGGAAGCCGGTGGCATTGCAGCCATGGAGATGATTTCGCGCGACCTCAAAGCCCTCGGGCTCTACCTCGCGCGGTCGCTGTCCTATGCCGGTGTGGAGTACGACATGCTGGTTCATGACCTGACACCAGCGCAGGTCGCGATCTATGACAGCTATGCGGATGCGTTTCAGATCATTCACAACAATCTGGAAGCCGCGCTTGAAGCATCAGGCATCTCGTCAGAGGGCGGCACACTAAACCCGCAAGCAAAATCTGCAGCGCGATCAGCCTTTGAAAGCAATAAACAGAGGTTTTTCAATCACTTAATCACGGCCATGAAATGTCCATCTCTGATCAAGGCCATTGAGGCAGATCTCGCGGCAGGCCATGCCGCTGTCGTGCAAGTCGTCTCAACCAGCGAGGCGCTGATGGAACGTCGCCTTGATGAAATCCCCCCTTCTGAGTGGCGTGATTTGCAGGTCGACATCACTCCGAGGGAATATGTGATGGATTATTTAGCGCATTCGTTCCCGACGCAGCTGTTTGAGCCTTACACTGACGAGAATGGTGAACTGCGATCCCGTCCTGCGGTCGATGAGGGTGGCACGCCGATCATCTGCCGTGAGGCCGAGCAGCGGCGCGATGCCCTCATCGAACACCTTGGGTCATTGGCACCCGTGCAAGGTGCGCTCGATCAGATCCTCTGGCATTTCAGCGGGGATGTTGTGGCAGAGGTCACGGGGCGCAAGCGCCGGATTGTACGGACGTCTGAGGGGCGCCTGAAGGTCGAGAATAGACCTGCCTCCTCCAACCTCGGCGAAACTCATGCTTTTATGGATGATAGCAAGCGCATTCTTGTGTTCTCAGACGCGGGTGGCACGGGGCGCTCCTACCACGCGGATCTTGGCGCTAAGAACCAGCGCTTGCGCGTGCACTACCTGCTTGAGCCGGGCTGGAAGGCCGACAACGCCATTCAAGGTCTTGGACGCACCAACAGAACCAATCAAGCGCAGCCGCCGCTGTTTCGCCCCGTTGCCACAAACGTCAAAGGCGAGAAACGGTTCTTGTCCACAATTGCCCGTCGCCTCGACACGCTTGGTGCGATCACGAAGGGGCAACGTGAGACCGGCGGGCAGAACATGTTCCGTGCTGAGGACAATCTTGAAAGCCCTTACGCGCGCGCGGCACTGCGTCAGTTCTTTTACAAGCTGCGCGCAGGTAAGATCGAGGCCTGCTCCTATGCGCGGTTTCAGGAGATGACAGGTCTGACCCTTGATGATGCAGATGGCTGCATGAAGGAGGTCCTGCCGCCTATCCAGCAATTCCTCAATCGGTGCCTGGCTCTCAAGATCAGCATGCAGGACGCAATCTTTGATGCCTTTGGTGAATTCCTGGCTGCGATCATCGAAGATGCGCGACAGGCTGGCACACTTGATGTTGGTCTCGAAACGCTGCGTGCCGAGCGGTTTGTGATTACAGACCGTAAAGTCATTTTTGAGCATGAAGCGACCGGTGCAACCGCCACAGCGCTGACGGTCGAGCGGACTGATCGCAACGCGCCGCTGACGCTCACCAAGGTCAAATCTATTTGCGCTTCTATGACCGATGCGAAGCTCTATTGGAACGCCACCTCGAAGCGTGCGGGTCTGATGACAAATGCGCCCGCCTACATGGACGAGGACGGGGTCCCGACCCGGCGGATCAAATTGCTGCGTCCAATGACCTATGATTTGTTCGAGCAGAGTGAGTTTATCAAATCAAACTGGCAGGAAGTCGATGATGCTAACTTCGAGCAGCTTTGGCAGGCTGAGGTCGACGCCGTGCCGGAGTTCACGACATCCAAAATCACACTAATCTGCGGCTTGCTTCTGCCGATTTGGGATCGCCTGCCCGCCGACAATATGCGGATTTATCGTTTGCAGACGGAAGATGGGGAACGCGCTATCGGGCGGTTGGTTTCTCAGGAGCAGCTGATCAACGTTTATGCGCGACTTGGGCTCGATACGGACATCCAAATGGAACCTGACGACGTCCTACGCGCAGTTATGGAGACCCGTGCCACCTTCAGTCTTATAAACGGGTTCCAACTCCGTCGATCACTTATCATGGGTCAACCACGGCTTGAGTTAATCGGTGCGACGGGTCCGATACTCGCTGAGTTGAAGGCCATGGGCTGCTTTACCGAAGTGATCCAATGGAAGACGCGGATGTTTCTGCCCTCAGACAACCTCAATGTACTGACGACCCTCTTGGCGCGCTTCCCTGTGGGCACAGCTGTGGATGGCGCGGTGCAATGAAAAAGCATGTTTCGATTGCTGAGATTTCAGCGGACCTTGGGGCGCGTGCAGAGAGTTTCTGCCGCGCCTATTTCGCGGAGGGACACCGTCAGGGAGATTATTGGCAAGTTGGTGATACGTCAGGTGCCGCGGGCCGCAGCCTTGTGATCCGGTTGCACGCTGGAGATGGGCGTAAGGCCGGTAGGTGGACAGACTACGCCACCGGTGAATTTGGGGACCTCATTGATCTACTGCACGCCAGACTTGGATCACGATCTCTGCATGAAACCCTCCTTGAGGCCGAGCATTTCCTTGGACACGCGCCGCTTTCTGCACAGCGGATATCCAACAGGACGTCGAAAGGTGCTGGTACGGCTAATACCAAGCGCATTGCATCGGCACGCAGGCTCTTTGCCGCTGGCAGGCCCATCCTGGGAACTGCAGCAGCAGCCTACCTGCACAGTCGCGGCATCGCACACTTTGGGCCTGCCTTGCGCTATCATCCTCGGGTCTATTTTCGTGGTGCGAACACTGGTCCAGATCAGCCAAGCTACGCCCCTGCCCTTCTGGCGAAAATCACGGACAATAAGGGCAATACTACCGGGTGCGCACGGACATATCTGGACCCGATCACGGGTGGCATAGCAGGCCTGAGCAACTCGAAACGGATACTGGGCCAGCTTTACGGCAACGCCGCGCGGTTTTGGTCAGGGTCCAATCTGGAAGACCTCATTGTCGGCGAAGGTCTGGAGAATACGCTGTCAGTTGGCACTGCCTTGCCAGAGTTCAACCTCGCGTCCTGTCTGACAGCGACACATCTTGGCCTTTTCATTCCATCGTCAGGTATCAAGCGCATATGGATTGCACGGGACAACGATGCGGCAGGAGAACGCGCTGCGCACACTCTTGCATCCAAACTGGCATCATCGGGCATTGAGTGTGAGTGCCTTGTCCCAAAGCTTAACGATTTCAATGAAGATCTGTTGGCATTTGGTAAGGACAGGCTTCGCGACACTTTGCTCTCAGCCATGAAAATGGAAGGTCTACCTAATTGAAAGTAAAGCACGAACATCGGTTTCTAGTACTTCTCGTGGCAGGCGTTCCAGCGCGTTCGATCTGATCCCGTTTGGATAAGGGGAGCGATGGGCCAACGGGTCGGAGCTGAGTGCTCCTCGCCCGACCCGCAATGCGCCCCCATCAGAAAATTCCCCTGCCCCTGAAGGGTCATTCCTCGCGGGCCAATTTTCTGCCGCGGGCGCATTCTCCGCTGCGCTGCGATCCCAAGGGATGCAGTCCGGTCGCCGCCGGTCCTGTTATCGCCCCATCCAAATCGGGTCAGATCAAACAGAGGAACAAGACCATGCCCCTTCAAGACAAAGCCAACCCCGAAGATCACGGCCTGACATCCGCAATCCTCGACCACCTGGCACTCCATGGCGCAAAGCCTGGACCCGATGAGATCGATCATCGCCCCCTGCCCCAGCCAGATCAGGTCGAACTCGCCATGGCGACGCTTTTTGACACCACCATTAGTTTGCTCGACGACAGCCAGTTGGAAGACAACCTCGAAGAAATGCTCTGGTCCCTCACCTCCCTGTTTCATCGCCGTCTCACCCATCTGCAAAGACGCCTTGATGACAATGAATGCGAGGTCCGGGACAGCATGAGCATACAGGACGGCTCCGAGGTTGCTTCAGTCGAGCTGGAGCGTCTGCAAATGATCGGGCTAAAGCTCTGGGATCATCGTGACGCCTTTGAGCAAATGCGCGATCTGGCTTGTGACCATTTCTCAGCCGCGACTGGAACGCCGTGGATGCCCCGTACCGGATCGAAGGTTTCGCACAGAGGTCTGACATCTGCCGTGGTGGACAGTCGGGCCTTTTTGTCAGCCAAGCGGCGCAAAGAGATCGAAGTACACTGCCCCGAAGGCACCCGCATCGCTTTCTCAGGCGGGGACTATCAAGCTTACGATCTTATCTGGTCCGTCCTTGATGCCACGCATGAGAAATACCCAGATATGGTTTTGCTGCACGGTGGCACGCCCAAAGGTGCAGAGATGATCGCGGCGCGGTGGGCCGATGCACGGGGCGTGACACAGGTGGTGTTCAAGCCTGACTGGAAAAGTCATGGCAAAGCAGCCCCCTTCAAGCGCAACGACAAGATGTTGGAAATCCTGCCTCAGGGTCTCATCGCGACACCTGGATCAGGCATTACTGAGAATATTGTCGACAAGGCACGCAAGCTCGGGATCCGTGTCAAAAGGATTGGGGTGTAGTGTTACATGGTTTAACTGCGGAAGGTGTCTTGCCTCGGCGGTATGTCACCTCCCCTGCCCCGCTCTATGCAGCTGAGAATCGGATGATCGATTCTTTCATTTCAGCGCCGATCTAGCCTCAGATTGTCGCGGCGAGTTCTGCATCAGATGAATTTCTTGGATCGACCATGTATGCGGTAACTTGGGTTCATTCTTCTGTGGCTAAAGTACTGGTCGGTGAACCTAACCGGTATTGTTAGAGTATGCGTTGAAGAATTTTTGACAGCCGTGCAAATCTGAAAAACATCAATATAACAAATCCTTAATGCAATATTTCTTGTTGAAAGCGCTCAGCTTTAGACAAATCCGCGCAGCTGCAAGTGCAAGATTTAGTGGATGTTGCAGCGCATTCCACTGTCAGTAGCGACCCAAACAAGCCTGCCCTGTCAGCCATGCCCACTGAGGCTTGGGCAAAAAATCGTTGTGGATAACTCATATCCGCGCTAAGTCACAGTTTAACGAGATAAATCGCGCAAAAAGCGATATTAGGCGAGGCGGCAGCATGGGATCAGCACCATTCCAAGGCGACAAAGGGAGTATACCCTTCGATGAGATCATTCTCCAGCAGGGAGAACTGATTTCTGATCGCCTCAATATATTGCGTCAGCAGCAGTATCCACCTGACGCTCAAAAGGGATTGCGCCAGTTTTCCTTGGCGGAAGTCGCCTATTTCCTCGGTGTGACGCAGTCGACCATCAAAAAGCTACATCTCGAGGGCAAAGGCCCTGAGCCTGAGACCTCCTCGTCCGGACGTCGCTCCTATTCTGCTGAGCAAATGTTGGAGTTGCGCGCTTATCTCGATGCCAATGGGCGCCCAGGCAAACGTCGTTACTTGCCCGGTCGGTCCGAGGGTGATGAGCTACATGTTATTTCGGTCGTCAATTTCAAAGGTGGTTCCGGCAAAACAACGACTGCTGCGCACCTTGCTCAGCACCTCGCGCTCAAAGGACACCGCGTACTGGCGATTGATCTCGATCCGCAAGCGTCGCTCACGGCTCTGCATGGCATTCAGCCTGAGTTAGACTCTGTTTCGTCCCTTTATGAGACATTGCGGTACGACGATGAGCGCCGTCCGATAAGCACGGTCATTCAGCCGACCAATTTCCCGAACCTTGACATCGTACCGGCGAGTCTCGATCTTCAGGAATACGAGTATGACACGCCCGTAGCTCTGACGAGCCGAGATCCGTCTGAGGGGCGTGCCTTCTTCACGCGTATCTCCAAGGCGCTCGAGGAAGTTGATGATCGCTACGATGTCGTGGTGATCGACTGCCCTCCTCAGCTCGGATATTTGACTCTAACCGCACTTACAGCGTCTACTTCTGTGCTTGTGACTGTGCATCCTCAGATGTTGGATGTGATGTCTATGAGCCAGTTTCTTTTGATGCTTGGCGGTATTCTGCAGACCATCCGAGAAGCCGGCGCAGAGATGAAGTTGAAGTGGTTCCGATACCTCGTGACCAGGTTCGAGCCGACCGATGGACCTCAAAAGCAAATGGTCGGATTTTTGCAGGCAATGTTCCCTGATCAAATGCTCGGCGCGCAGATGGTGAAGTCGACAGCAATCTCTGATGCGGGGATTACCAAGCAGACGCTTTATGAAGTCGAACGCGCGCAGTTCGTGCGTTCGACCTACGATCGCGCGATGACGTCTTTGAACGCCGTGAATGACGAAATCGTGGATCTTGTACACCAAGCATGGGGGCGCGATCTGCCATGATTTTGACAGCCGTGCAGATTGGTTTTGACAGCCGTACAGACCGCCGGACTTACAAGAATTTGGGAGAGCAACATGGCTAGAAAAGATCTGTTGAAATCCGTGATGGGTGACACTGCGCAAAGCACGTCCGGGTCCGAACGCTCGAGCTACGCAATGCGCGGTGCGTCGAAATCTATGAAGGTTTCCATCGATAGCCTGGCCGAAAACTCCAAGCGCTTGCTCGAAGGCGAAACCATTGTCGAGATTGATACCGATCTTATCGATGCGTCATTCGTCAATGATCGCCTGAGCGGTGATGATGATGCCTTTGATGAGCTGAAGAGGTCGATTGCGGCAAGCGGTCAGGACACGCCGGTGCTGCTCCGTCCGCACCCGGAGTTGACGGGACGTTACATGATCGTCTTTGGGCATCGCCGTGTTCGTGTCGCGCGGGCATTGAGCCGTCCGGTCCGTGCTGTTGTCAAGGAGATGGATGATGTCGCGCATGTCCTCGCACAGGGCCAGGAGAATACGGCGCGGGCCGATCTTTCCTTCATTGAAAAAGCCTTGTTCGCCAAGAACCTTCGCGACCTTGGTCAGGACAAAGACATCGTTCAGCAAGCTCTGACAATCGATGGAACGCTTCTGTCGCGCATGCTCTCGGTTGCGAGCACTGTTCCAGAGCACCTGATCGAAGCGATTGGACCGGCCAAACAGATCGGTCGCGATCGTTGGGAAGCCTTCAAGAAGCTCATGGCCGAGAAAGCCAACGTCAAGGTTGCGGACCGCATCTTGTCAACCGATGGCTTTGACCAGCTTGACAGCGATACGAAGTTCGAAATTTTGCACAGCAAGGTGGCCGAAGCGGGCAGGGTGCCCAAACGGCGGAGCGCCAAGGCAGCGCCAGCGAAACGCACGTGGACGGCAGGTGAAGGCCGTATCAAGGGCGTCGTTGGTCGCACAGGTCGCGCCTACAACATCTCGCTGACATCTAAGGATTCCGCTGGGTTTGGGGAGTTTCTCTCAGAGAACCTCGATCAGCTCTATGCGGATTATCTCGCTCAATCTGAGGAGACATCGACACCATGACCTGAGGCAAAAGAAAAGCCCCCAAGCCAAAGCGGCCCGAGAGCTTATCCGATTGATTAGACACCTACTGGATACCGCTCCCGCGAATCACTGTCAACGAAAGAACGTCGATTAGGCGAACGGGATCCTTTTGCCTCCATAAACCACGGAGGTGAAATACAGGCATGACACAGAGCGGTTGGCGCAAGCCGACGCCGGAACTTCTACAAGCCCAGCGGTTTGCAGAAGTCGGCGAACAGTTAACTATACCCAAAACAAGGGCGATCGTTGCAACGAAGAAAGTCGCGGCGGCCATTGGTTTGAAGTCCCAAGACTTGCTTTTGCTCGATACTTTTGGGGCTGTCACACAGCCTCAGGACTGGGAGCAGGGCAGGCGGCCCATTGTCTGGGCGTCTAACCACTTCTTGATGGAGCAGACCGGGTTTTCTTTGGCTACACTGCGCCGCCATGTGCGGCGGCTCTGTGAGGTCGGGGTGATTTCAATGAAGGATAGCCCCAACGGCAAACGCTGGGGGCGTAGAGATGCAGACGGTGTGATTGTCGAGGCTTATGGCTTTGATTTAGCGCCCATGGCCGCACGCGCAGAGGAGTTTGAGGCGCTCTACGAACACCTACAGGCCGAAAGAGCGCTCTGTGCGTCCTTGCGCAACGCAATCACCGTGACCCGGCGCATGATCCGCGCAAAGATCGAGAAGGCGCTAGAAACGGGCCTGCGTGGACCGTGGCCGAACCTTCAGGACGTGTTCAGAGAGCTTCTAGAGGGCCTTCCAGCGCGATCTGAGAGGGCAGGGGGGCTTGAGTGCTATTTGGATCGGATTAAAGCCTTCCTGACCTCTGTGGAGCAGTCTTTTGAGATGGCCTTTGATTGGCCGACTGAAACGGATGCAGCACATACTTCGAAAGCATCAAGTGAGGGACAGAAAACTACACATATGAAACCCACGAGTCTCGAAAATGACACCCACATACTAACTACAAATGAACCTAAATCTGTAATTAGTAATCGCTTTGAAACAAAGCACGCAGCGGGCGTTGTGCCCAAAGAACCAATGGTAGCGCAGGATGAGAGGCTAGAAGACATTGATCTTGATATAAGCTGGAGTACCCATACCAATAAACGCAGCTCAGACATTGATGTGCCGACGCTAATGGCCTCCTGTCCGCATTTTGCAGAAATGGCACGCGGGTCCCAAGGTTTCATGCGAGATTGGAACGATGTGCACCGGGCAGCTGCGGCACTGAGGCCAATCGTTGGGATTTCTGAGGACGCTTGGAACGTTGCAAACAAGATCCTCGGACCAGCGGTTGCTGCGGCATCCATCGCGCTCATCCTCGACAAATCAACGGAGGGTGAAATCAAATCGCCGGGCGGTTACCTGCGAGGGCTCGTTGAACGCGCACAAATTGGCGAATTGCACCTTGATCGCAGCTTTTATGGCCGGTTGAGCGGAGGGAGCGTGTAGAGTAGGAAATTATTGATAGAGTCTGCTCTGGATGTGTCACGCGCCTGTGCCGAAAACGCTCCATCTATCGGCCAAGCACTCACGACATTTTCTGTGTTACAAACCGTTTTGCCGAAAAAAACTTGAAAATCGCCTCAAAGGCGATCACCTTCGTTCCAAAATATCTTTACTTTGACAAATTGGACTAGTTTTCTTTTTCTCAAAGAAATTTGGTGGAGGAGAATTCATATGGCTATTTTTCGGAAAGTAATTGGTGCCGCCTGTATCGCAAGTTTAGTGATTGGCCAAGTGGCAAGCGCAAACACAACAGACACACAACTGTTTGATGCGACGGAAGCGCTGGCGGTCGAATTTGGCGCGTCTTGGTCTACTCGGGTGCAATCAACAGGTGTGCAACTGGATGAGCTTCTAGAATCTCTTGCCGCCTTTAAGGCATTTCGTGACAAGCTTGCCAATGACGGGGTGGCACTAACGGCTAGTGAACAACAGGAGTTGGCACAAATCGGTGAAACACTTGAAACTCAACTGACGGCCGCATCCCAACGCTTCAGCGATGTCGCGACAAATGTCGCCGTTCCTGATCATCTGAAAGATTTGGTGCCTGATCCGCAGTATCAGTTGCGTTGCGCCGATTTTCTGAAAGTCCTCAGTGCGGCCGGGGATGGAGAGCGCCAGGCAATTCTTGATGAGATAAACGAGTGTGCGCGGGCCACCAAGGCTGCCTTTGACAGGTTGAACGCTTATCAAGTTGAGCTCGAAACACAGCTAGCAACTATTGATGATGAAATTGCAGAGCTTCTAGACAAGAACAGCTTGACAGAAGAGGAAAAGGAACGGCTCCAAGAGCTGCAGGAACAAAAGGACGAAACCACCCAGAAGATCGATGAAGTTAAGGAAGAAAAGCGCAAGCAGTTTGAGCTACAGATGCTGCTCGCGTTGGCCATGATTGTTGCTGGGGCGGCGCTGATGGCTGCCGGTGTGCCCGTCGGTGCCGTGCTGATCGAATCTGGCGTCACAGCTGCCTTTACCGCTACTGGCAAGCAGATGCTTGATGATCTGACTGCAGAAGATGCAGCCACAGATCAGGTCAATCCGCCTGCTGAAGGGCCGGTTCAGCAGCAAGCGGCGGATAGTCTGAAAGAGGTCTATGAAAATCCTTCGGACGAAACCGTAACGAAGGAAGATTTGGCTGCACGTGAATTTGACGGGCAAATTATCGATAGCGGTGAAACCGGAACTGTGTATTTTACCGCCGAAAATCTAGGAACCGCAGATGCTCGGCTTCGCGTCTACAACGTTTCGGATAATTCGGTGCTCTACGATCTACCGGCAAGCCATATTGCCCCTACCGAAAGTGGGGTGGGTCTTGCGGATATTAGTGTGCTTTCAAGAGTGGCATTCATCTCGGAACTGCAGGACAGCGGTACCCTCGCTTATCGTCTAACAACGACATCCGCTGCAAAAGGGGGTGATGGTGTTGAAGACCATATTGATCAGTTTATGTATCTGCAGCTTTCGCCATTGGTAAATGGATTTGTACCCCTTGCGACGTTTGACTGACCCATGCGCTGGCGACTGTTGCCATTCGGAGATGTGTTCGCGGTTCTGATGATTGTGTTCCTTGTTCTTTCGCTGTCTGTTGGCGGTAATCCAAGGGCAGCCTCAGAAACTGCGAACAAGGAACCGGCGGTTATTTTTGTAGGTCAAGCTGATCCTCTTGGATTTACTCTCGATTCATTTTTCGCAATCGGGACATCTTTGGACGGAACCTTGCGGTTCCAGAGCCCAGCGAACAAGATTGCCAGCCGCCGGGGCATGGAAATTTTCAGGGGGCTTCGCGAGCGATCTTCTGTGGTGGCAGGTTGGCGTCCTGGAGTGCCCACATTTGGTGAATGGTTGGGACGTGAGCAAAATGAAATGGAAATGCTAGCGCTCGGCCTTTCAACCTTTCAAATAACCCGATCTATGGCGTTGCGGGCATTAACAGATGGTGATTTGCAGGTAAATATGGCGGAGGATGACCGTCGGCGCAGGATCGTTGAAGTCCAAAACACTGGTCTGACAAACATCTTCTATCGGTTGACGCCGACAGGTTGCGAAGAAGTTCAGATCGAGATTGAAGCAAGCGAAACCCCAACAGATGCAAATGTATCATTGACAGGGTTTGACGCAGGTTTTTATGAGCGCTCATCGCTTTCTGTACTGCTCGAAGCTGATCGTGAAAACGATGTCGTTGTTGCTGGGCTTGCACCTCTAACACCGCAGCTGGATCAAGCCCGGCAAACTATGGCCGACATAGACTTTTTCGTCAATCCTGCCTGTAATCCCTTTGATTTCGCCAACTCTCTGGAATGCCAAGCCTTAGGGCTAGCGCCCGAAGATAGCAACATAGTTTGGCAGCCGAATGCGCCGGAAGATCGAGAACTTCTCAGCCGGCTCATGCGTAATAGCAGTGGCTTTAATCCGTTGACACTGCGATATTTTAGTCCCGACAAAGGAGAGCGTTTTTTCCGGCTTAAAGTTCCAGCTGAAGTTCGCAGCAACCCTATGCAGGTGGGATTATTGTTTCCGCAGAAATCTGTCTGCGAAGGAAATTTTCCTCTTACGCCGGAAGGTTTTGACAGCTTAGATTTTGTAATGCTGCCCTTCGAAATGCGCGTGGATGCTGGCAACAAGGTTAGCACGTCGTCGACGTTGGTGGAGATCACCCGATGATGGACAAAGACGCCCCGCTGGTTGATGTTATGTCGTTTCTGTTTGTCTTCGCCCTTGTGGTATTCGTGACGTCTACTGATGGATCTATTGACGAACCGGGCATTCCGCCAAGGCTGATCACTGTTAGTGTCGCCCCTGTTCAGATTCTTGCAACAGAGCTGTCATTTTCCTGTGCTCCTACTCGCAGCGCAAGCGATGGACAGTTGCGCATCGCTTTATTCACCGCGGGTGTAGAGCAATCAACACCGGCAGCTACTGCTTTCGGACAATGTATACAATCTGTTGGTATCGAAGATCGCGCAGTTATTTTTTTAAGCACCCAGGACGATGACCTTCCACGGTCTCTGGCTTTTGTTATCACAGATATTGGCGACCTAAATCGCATCAATCAAACATTGGATATGGAGATCCGCATTGAAGGCAGAAACCTCTGCCAGACGAGGCTTCACCAGCTTACGCTGGGCAAAGTGGCTCCTCTGGTTATACCTCTGGCCGACGACAGCAATTGCTGAAGGCAACTGCGCTCTGACGCCTGCATCAATATTTGCTTCCAGTTTTGTGGGCACGCTGACTGGCGAACCCTATGATGGGCTCTATCGTGACGGTAAAATTACGCGCCGCCGCGATACGAGCGATCCTTGTCTGTTCTGGATCAGCCTGAACGATGTCGGTTATGCCGTTCGCTATACGCCGGGGTCTACCAGCCATGCAGCGGCTTGTCCGGTAGAGGTGAAACCACCGATACAGTTTGCGGACCTGTCGAACTTGTTACCGCAGGCTTTTGTGGATGGCCCGTTTAAGGACATTATGCACGAGCCTGGCTGTCGCCTGATAGGCCTGTCGTTAGCAGGTGGGACAGGGTTTGTTGCGACCAACCGTATCCGGCCTAGTACTTCTGTCTGGGCTTTGGGGTCCGAAATCCGCGAGATTTCAGAAACTCTGTCGATACCACAAGATGAGGTGACACTTGCGCTGATATTCCCGCTTGTATTCACCCCTGGCCGTGAGCCGCTCACGCTTGGTAGCTGGGGCCTCGTCTCTGATCGTGGGGGGGCTTATGAAGTGCAGCTTTGGAAAAGCTTCCAAGTCGCGGCCGCCACGCCGCCGCTGGTCGCGTGTAAGCCAGATGCAGCTAATTACGACTGGAGAGAAGATCTGGACCTGTTTGGTGATCTGACGGGCCCTGGCATTACGTCAGATGCAGCGTTTCGACTGGCCCTTGTCTCTCCGCCACGCGGGGTTCATGACATTCGCGTCATGGCCTTCAACTGTTAAAGGAGGCCAAAATGAACCTTTTAAAATATCTCGTTAACTCGGCAATCTTGTTCGTTGTGCTGCTCTGCAGTGCATTTGTTGTCACCATGATATTACGCCTGCAAGATGCTCATTCCGTGGGACTTGTTGAGTTAACTGCATTTGAGCAAAGCAGCCTCGAACTGCCGGAACTGATGGCAATATCTGCATCGGGCTCGGGCGAAACATATATTTTAGATTGCCGCGCTGATGGTAGCTTGGCCACGGGCCTTAACACTTCGGCCATGTCGCAGCCTGACTGGGCTCGTTTCAGATGTGACGTGCGCCTTGGCGATGATCGCGTTGTATTGGCCTGGTTTCATTTTGGCGAACGCATTCCTACCGATGCCCCAGGCTGTGGCGAGACGCGGGAGTATCTGTTCAGTTCGCAAGTCTGGCCCTACCGGCCAGTTTTCTCTGATGCACAGCTTGAATTGCCGGAATTTGAAACAACATTTGGCCACCTGAGGGATATCAGATTAACAGGTAGCGAAATGACGCCTTCTAAAGAAATTCTCGGCTCTGTCCGTCCATGGTGTTTCTTAGGCGAACGTGCAGCACAAATATCCTTTAATCTCGAGGCCCCATCGGTGGAAGCAATTGTTGCGGGGCGCCTCAAGGAGGCCGCAACCCTTAGCGATAACGATATGTCCACTGATAGTGCCCGTCGCATCGCGCGGGAGCTGACTTCTGTGCTCGCTCGAAATTCTGGTGTATTTCATGTACGCCAAATCGCGGGGGATGATGCGCCGCCGCGCAATGGGCTGCGTCTGTTGCTGACAGGGTGGTTTGAGTATTTGATTCTTTGCTTCGGAACCTTTGCTATTGCAGTATCGGTGATTGCTATGGCTACATTTAAAAGGACAAAAGAAACGGCCCGCGCCCTAGGTCGATTGAGTGTGCGCATTACTGGCATGCTGACATATCTGGGCTTGTTAGGAACGCTTTATGGCGTATTTGGCGCGGTAAACTCCTTGAGTTCTGTGGATTTCCTTAATGAATTCAGAAAGGTATTCGACCAAACGGAGTCCTTTGGATCAATGTCGCTAGCGATTGGTACCTCAGTTGTTGGACTAGGGGCGGCTGTAACTGTTGGGCTGCTACAATCACTGCTGTCGGGTGGTGCAAAGGATGATCCCTTCCGGGAGGGTTAAGCAAGAAGCTTGGTCTGAAGGGGCCGGGCAAACCAACATTCCGGAATTCGAAACGTGAATCCACTTGTCAGAAATTGATAGTGGCCTGTGACACGCTGCCTATTGCAGCGGGGCCCTTTCCTTTGGACAGTCTAATTGTCAACGCAGTTAAAACGATGCCGATATTGGGAAATTGATCGCGGTGCTAAGGTGGACCGTAGCATGGCTCTGATGCTTCGCTTTTATCAGCTTGGGGGTGAGTGAGTTTGCCAACCTCATTGCTGAGTTAAATATCGCTTGAGCGATTGCAGCGACGTAGTCACTGGCTTTCTCCATATGTGTTGAGTTGCTCGATAATGCTGGTCGCAGCTGCCGGCCCGTTCACAAAGGTTGTCCCCGATCTTTTTCCCCTGTCCCTGCGGGCCATTCCTCGCGGAACAAAAAGAGCGGAGCCTGCCCCTCTCCGCTACGCTCTGCCTTCGGTGTGTCCGGGCCTTAGCCAGCTGCAAAGTGACCATCATTGCAACGCAAACAAGGAGAAAAGCAATGACCACGAACTGCATCAAATTCACAAGCGACGATATCGAAACAGCGAAAGGCGTAGGGTCCATTTCAACCCTGAACTTCGATCTCGACATCACAGTCGAACCCATCGCCAGCAGCAACCCCATGGCACCGACGCACCGCGTCCTTGGCCGCTCCCCTCGCGGCAAACTGGTCGAATGCGGTGGCATCTGGAAAAAGCAGAACAAGGACACCGGTTCTGACTACTTCACCCTGACGGTCCGCGATCACGCCTTCAACGCCAACCTTGGCAAAGCCGCGAGCCAAGATGACATGTCCCTGCAGGCCATCATCCCCTGGGGTCCCAAAGAGGCCGCTTAACAAACAAGCCAGACCGCTTCGGCGGTCTGGCTTAATGCTTGAAGATGCGAGATTTCGACCTCGCGTAAAGTGTGTATGTCCGAAGTAAGCAGCATTTTTCGGACTCGTATTTGTCCGAAACTTGTGGCATATTTCGGACATGACAGATGATGCGCAAACCAAAACACTGCCAGATCGCTTGCGCGCGCGCATAGATGACGCGCCGCGCCAAGTGTGGACGCCGGCTGATTTTGCCGACATCGGCGCTCGCGCTGCCGTCGACAAAACGCTGCAACGCATGGTCGCGTCCGGTCAGCTGCGTCGCATTGAGCGCGGGCTTTATGACAAGCCCTCTCAAAATGCGCTGACAGGCAAATCAACTGTACCAGACTACCGCGCTGTCATCGATGCAATCGCGCGCCGTGACCAAGTCCGGTGGTTGATCGATGGGATGACGGCTGCCAACACGCTTGGTCTCACCAACGCGGTGCCAGCCAAAATCGAGGTGCTTGTTGATGCACGGCTCAAGCCGGTCACATTGGGCAAGCAAAAGATCGTCTTCAAACATGCGGCCCCAAGTCGGCTATACTGGGCTGGGCGGCCTGGCATGTACCTAGTGCAAGCCCTGCATTGGCTTCATGACGTCATGTCGAATGATGTCGAAGGGGAGGCTGTTCGCAAAACTGTCCGGCGTCTGCTCGCCGATAAGGAAACGGGTCCGGCTCTTTTGGATGATCTGAAGGGCGGCCTTTCGGCCATGCCGATCTGGATGCAGGATATTTTGCGTGCGCTTCTGTTTGATGCTGGAGAGGGAGATCAAGGATGAGCACCGCAGGTTTCCAGAAGATCATTGCTGCCAGCGTTGCAGATCGTGCTGATCTGTTTCTTGCCGCCGCGAACAGGCTCGGCGCGCCGCTGATCAATATCGAGAAAGACTTCTGGGTCTGTTGGACGTTGAATGCGCTCTACCATCGGCTTCCCTCTGGTGGTCCACGGCTCTTGTTTAAGGGCGGGACATCTCTCTCAAAGGCCTATGGCTTGATTGATCGGTTTTCCGAAGACATCGATGTGACCGTCTTTCGCGATGATCTTGGCCATGGGGCATCGCCCGAGGAGCTGGGCGCGCTTTCAGGTAAGAAGCGCAAAGCTGTGATCGAGGCGATCCAGAACGACTGCCACGCTTATATTACGGGACCGCTTCTTGAAGCGTTATCCCTGCTGATCGCCGAGGACACGGGTGGGGCAGGTCGGATCGAAATTGACCCAGATGATGGCACGGGACAAACCCTTCTTGTCTGGTATCCGCGGGTCGACGGATCCGACACGGGCTATGTTCAAGCGGCTGTCAAAATTGAGTCCGGTGCGAAATCCGCTCTCGACCCCAACAGCCCGCAGCTGATCCGCCCGTACATAGCGGACGATTTGGAGGGCATCGATTTGGATGTCCCGGACGTTCGGACGATTGATGCAGAGCGCACGTTTTGGGACAAGGTCGTCATCTTGCACGGGTTGCGAAACTGGTTTGATACGCGCGGCGAGTTAAAGCAGGACGGGCAGCGCGTCTCGCGCCACTACTACGATCTGCATTGCATGTTGGAAACTGACGCGGGTAGGGCCGCTGTGGTCGACTTAGAGCTGGGTGCGGATTGTGTGGCTCACGCGAAGACATTTTTTAACCGTCCTGATTTCAACCTCGCTACGGCGAAGCCTGGGACATTTTCTCTCTTATCATCTGATGACATGGCCGAGCGGTTGATGGGTGATTACAAAAATACCGAGGCGATGATCTTTGGTGAGGCTCCATCCTTTGATGCAATCCTGGCTTCGATTGGGGCTCTGGAGGAGCAATTGAACCGACCATGATCTTGCGAATTTGAAGCCACCGTTCGGCTTTTTGAGGCGTTTTGGTTGGCGTGCGATTTGCAGCACCTTCGCATTTGAGCATGTCATACTGTCCTCTGTCGCACGCAGGCAAACTGGTGGACGACAGTTCGATCTATCATCAATTTTGTACCCCTTCCCATTGACCTGTTGGCCCATCAGATCGCTAGCCCGGAGGCGCGCGGCCTGCAACGCTTGGGCGAGGTTTCTGGACGGCTAACGCCTTGCGCTTTGCGCACAACAAACCTCGCCCGTCGCGTGCTCCATTTCATTGCGCCCCAAGTTGGGTGCAGCCCGCTCTGATGCCTCCAGTCTTTTCCACGATCCGTCCAACGACGATCAATGGAAAGGATCACAACATGACATACGAACAATCCCTCGACCTCGCAGAACTGCAAGCTGACATGGCATTTGAAACCTACCTCTCAGCCTTTGAAGAGGGCGACCATCCCGAAGTCATCGACAGCCTCGCTACCGAGGCTCTGATCGCACAAGATCGCTGCGCAGATTTGCGCACTCAGGATCTGGCTCATTGAGCCAGATAACCCTGCGGATTGATTGATCCGCAGGGGTAAGGGACTTCCTGTCGGGGGCCCAGACAGGAAGTTGTAGAAGCTGACACCGACGCGGTCGGGCGTCAGCTTTCTTGGTGTTCTCATGTTGATCACTTGTCACGTCTTAAGCTGCGCAAATCCTTGCGTGTCGCTTTGAAGGTGATGGCTCGCGCTCTCTTTACGCGGGGGGGCCAACAAGCTCTGCCAGAATGGGTCTGATGCTCGGTGTGGCTTTTGGCAGGCGGTGCGAAGTGCATAGAAATTGACTTCATACAAAAAGATAAATTGCGCAATATGTAATATTGATATATGAAGGAAGGAGAAGAGAAGGACGTTGGCAGGATATGCCACTTGTCTGCGACATTTGTCCGAGGGGTCTAGAAATGAAGACAGGAAGACCAAAACGCCTCAAACTGGAGAAGCGCATTGAACTGGCGCGGCGCTACCATGCAGGTGAAACCCCAAAGGTCTTGGCAGAAGCCTACGGCGTCTCTCGAAGGCATGTGACGCGGCTTGCCAAGGAAGAGCAGGGCGAAGGACTGGCCGTGCGTGATCCCTCTGAGCGGGTCAGTTTCCGCGCCTCTGCCTCGGAGCTCGCAGCCTTTGATGCAGAGTGGCAGACACGTGGGTTTGCCAACCGCTCTCAAGCCCTCAATGCAGTGCTGCGCGGACGGTGTGGGTTCCTTGATGTGCCACGCGATCTGGTCGCTGAATTCTGTGCCAGTTGGCGGCAAGCCAAGAACGTCAGTGATGCCGGTTTGGCGCTGGCAAAGGCGGTGCATCGCGGCAAGGTGTCAGTGTCGTCTGAGGACCGCGCTTTGCTCGTTGACCTGCTTGATCTTGCGCAGAGCATGAGCCGTGAGCTTGGCCAGATGAAGGATGCAGCGCAGGTCCGGCGCAAGCAGGATTGGCCGTTAAAGGAAGAAGGGGATGCTGCCCTGCGGGCGCATCCAGATGAACCCATAGGGGCTGCATCTGGGCTGCGATTGGTGGCAGGGGAGGGGGCCCGCAAAGGGGAACGGGTGTCGGCGGGTTTGGTTTCGACAGGAGAGGCTGTGCCGGAGGTGGGCGCGGCTGTGATGGATCGGAACATCTCCAATGGCTGATCCGCTTGCCCTCTATAGTTCCGTCATGGGGAAGCTCTGGGAGGATGAGCGGATCCGGGGCAAAGCGGCGGCGCGGATTGATGCGCGCATTGCGGGTCGGCGGCAGGGGCGCAGCTTTACCCGCGTGGGATCCATGTCTGCGCGCAACGTCGCCAAGGCCGCCAGTGGCCAGAGCCGCGCGGCCGTGTTCAAGCGGATCAGGGCAGGGGGCTGTAAGACGCAAGCCTCTCTTGGCAATCAGCTTGCCTATATCAATGACAAGGCCGTCTACACCTATTCGACCATGACCAATGCGCTGACCGATGAGGCGGTGCTGTCTGAGGATCAGAAGTCAGATATCATCGAAGCTTGGGCCGAGACGTGGCGCGGCTCGACCAAGCTTGGGTTCACCTCGCATATGCTGTTGTCGTTTCCGACTGACGTCACCGTTGATCAAGTGCGCGACATCGCCATGGACTGGACCGAGCATTTTTTTGAGAGCGGTGAGTACGGCGATCAGTGGGATTATGTTCTCGCCGTGCATGACGACCGCGCCCACAAACACGCCCACATCATTCTGAACAATCGAGGCCTCGATCAGGGCACATGGTTTTCTTGCTGGGCCGAGGGCGTGATGTCGCCGCAGTTGATGCGCGAAAAGCAGGCCGAGATCGCTGAAGGTTATGGCGTCATGTTGGACGCGACGACACGGCTCGAGCGGGGCATCTTCGAGAAACCCGCAGGCCTCGCTGAAATCTACCGCGCCAAAGAAGAGGCGCGCCTGCCGCGCGAGATTATCATGACGGCCGAGGAGACTGCCGTCGCACAAGCCCAGGTCGTGGGCTTTGCCAAAGACTACACCGCGTTCGCCGACCTGCTGGACCGCATGGATCAGAGCCATATCGCTCGCGCGGTGCGTGGCATGGCCGCCAACCTTGGCACGGGCACCCCTTGGAAATTCACCGAAGGAGATATCGATATGAAAGACATCAAGACCGTCGGTGATGCCATCGACTATTCCGAGCGTACGATTGAAGCGTTGCGGCTGAAGGCCGAAGAGCTGGACGTGTCCGAGCGTGCCGCGTTTGAGGCAAAGGCAGCGCCCGTCATCGCTGATCTGTCACAAATGGTGCCCGACCCCGAATTGCGGGCCCGGTTTGGCAAGCAGCTTGAAGAACCCTATCCGCCCGGTGCCGGAAGCGAGGTCCTGATTGCAGCGCTGCAATCAGGCAATGATGACACTTTGAAAGAGGTCCTCGCGCAGGCTGATGAGGCGGGCATGGACAGTGACGAGCTGGTCGCACGCATCACCGCAGGCGGGACCAAAAACTACGGCATGGCGCAGGACTGGGTTGAGCGGGACATGAATGCCGTCCTGAGCAAAGACGGATTGACGGTCGACAGTGCCAGCGATGAACAGCTCGACGGGGCCTTGCAGCGTGTTGATGGGGTCATGGAAGCGTTGACGGAACGAGCCAAAGAACTGGGTGTCGCAATCGGGTTGAGCCTTGCAGAAGAAGAAGCAGCGGATCTGCCCCTGATCGATGACGATGATCGCACGCCAAATACCTATCTGCAGGACCTGGCAGATATGCTCCGCGATGGGCTGCTGTCTGAGGCTCAGGAAGAAACCGTTGAGCGCACCTTGCAGGCCGAGCTGTTCAAAGAGCTGGGCGAGGAGGGCCTCGGCGAGCTGCGGCGCGGGAATTACGAAGTCCTTGATGACGTGCTGCCGAGCAAGATCGATCAGATCACCGTTGCACAAGAATTCTTGGAAATGACCTTTGAAGAAACCGGCGATCAGGTGTTCACCGATCGCGCATCCAGTCTGCAGCAGGACAAAGCAACCGAAGTGGCGCAGCTCAAGGGGCAGCAAGAAGCGCAGACTTTGGGCAAAGATCTCGGGCGCGACCGCGGTCTCGACGACGAGATGGAATTCTAAGGGGAGGATGGACAGATGAACAAAGCATTTCCTCTTTGGGCCGCACTGCCCTTTGGCGCAATCTGCGGTGCAATCCTCGGAACCATTGTCGCGAGCTTCTATCTGACCTTGGCGCTGCGCATGGGGTTTGGCAATTTCGACATGCTGGCGGTTTGGAACGCCGGTGCGGGATTGCGCGGCGCACACCCAGAGGCGTTTAAAGTCGCCTATGGTGCCGTTGGCTTTGGATCCCTCGGGCTCGGTGGTCTTGCACTTGCTTGGACTTGGAAGAAAGAACGGGATGACTACGGGTCGGCCCATTGGCAGACCAAACCCGAGCTTATGAAAAATGATATGCTTCACAAGCCGGGGAAGGGCTTTGTGTGTGGCAAGCTGGGTGCGCCAAAATCGAAAGGCGAGTTCATTTCTTCGGCGGCAATTCCCCATGTGATGATGGTGGCGCCAACGCGGGCCGGTAAGGGTGTTGGCTTCGTGATCCCGAACTTGATGGCCTTCGCAGGCTCGGTAGTAGTCCTCGATGTCAAAGGTGAGAACTTTGAGAAAACGTCCCGCTTGCGCGCACTCAATGGGGATGAGGTCTATCGCTTCAGCCCGTTTGATTGGTCCAATGCCACGCATCGCTACAATCCGCTGTCGCGCATTGCGAAAGCTCCAACGTTCGCGCAACGGTTCACGGAAGTCAGCATCTTGGCCGATCTCTTTCTCGATAAGGACAACAAGACGCTGGATACGTTTTCCGAAGCGGGTAAGTCGATCTTTGTGGCAGCCTGTCTGCTGGCGATCCAGCGCGGCACGGCAAACCTTGGCGAGGTGAACAAGATCGTTGCGGGTGGTGAGTACAAGAACGCCCAATACAAGACCTATGCCGATGAGGCCGAAGAAACCATTCTGCGTGAGCTTTGGACCAACGCGGCCAGCGCGTCGTCGCGATTGCTGACCTCAAATATTCAGGCGCTGATGACGGCGGGCCTAAAGCAATGGGACAATCCTGCGGTGCGCTCAGCGACGCTCGACAGTGATTTCGACTTTGCGACGTTCCGCAAAACGCCGCAGTCGCTCTACATCGCTGTGTCCGAGGATCACATCGCGACCTTGGCGCCGCTGTTGCGCCTGATGTTCGCGGATTTGATCGCATCAATCAGATTGAACGAGCCCGGACCAGATGAGCCATGGCCTGTCATGATGATGATTGATGAATTCCAGCAGATGGGTGCGATGCCGTACCTTGAGCGCGCTATTCATTCGCTGGCGAGTTACGGGGGTAGGGTGGCGATGATCGCGCAATCGCTAGCGTCTCTGGATCGCATCTACGGTCCTGAAGGGCGAGAAAGTTTGGAAAACGGGGCAGGGCTCAAGCTTTACATCACGCCGCGGGATCAGCGGACAGTAAAGGAAGTTTCGGCGGCTGTGGGGAGCACGACCCGTGAAGCGGTGACGCGGATGTATGGCCGCAACAAAGGAATACTGGGTGCGACCTCGACGTCTGCGCGGTTGGAGGAGCGGCCGTTGTTGTCGGAAACTGAAGCTAGGCTGATGGACCCTGATGAGGTGATCATCCTTGCGTCCCCGCAACATCCGATCAAAGCGCAAAGGGTGAAGTATTTCGATGATCCGGTGTTCAAGGCGATGGATGCCAAACAAAAGGACAAGCCGTTTCCTTATCCGCCGAGTGTGGAAGGTGTTGGGCCGTGGGGTGTTGGGGGTGACGAAGACAGAGCGGAGGGGGCGGACGATACCGGGGGCCATTCGCCGGCAAGAGATCGTGCCGAACGGCGTGAGGCGCGGGGGATGCGGGTCATGGCTGAAGGGGTTGAGCTGGAGGAGCCGCCAGCGCCGGAGACGTTGGAACGGGAGGCGGGTGTCCCGAAGGCTTGGGAGCAAACGCTGGATATGCGGGAAGAGCTCATCGAGGAGTTGTTGGATGGTTAAGGTACGATGATATACGGCATGATTGCACAGCTGACTTCATGTTGTGTAGTTTAACCCCAGTTTGCACACTATAATCAACTTCTGAATTTCACTTGACGGCCGCTTCGCTAGCCAGTGTTCTCAAACATGATTTGGTCATGTACCTCACTTATGATGCTGTAAAAGCAAACATAATCAAAAGATTAGATGATTGGATGCTTCAGTCGCAACGCTCTCTTGGGTTGTTCTCAGTGCAATGCACTACGCGCGTCAACAAGCATGTTTGGGCATCCCAATGTAACAGGATCATTAATCGCATCTGCAAATATTTGCATGTGTGAAATAGCGCTTTAGCTTTTCATCCGTAGCTTTGTTCGTAAACGTGTCTACATTACCCTTCGAGAGGAAGTGTGATGTCGAAGAGAAAAACTAGCTGGACGCTGACTAGCCATGAGACGGCAGCGTTTGAAAATCTTAGAACCCGGCTCGGCTTTACGAACAAAGAGTTCTGCCATTTTGCAAAGTCCAATGTGGCAGTTTTTTCTTTGATCACAAATGGAAAACGCCCTCTATCTGAGGATCTATGTGAAAAACTGGACGTATTTCTTTCCCATAAACGAGATGCGCTTCCTGACTTAAGTGAGACAGAATTCGAGGAAATATCGATTGCAATTAAGTCATTTCTGAGACGGGGGCCAAACAACAATCTAGACAACTATGTCTATCATCCTCCTGGGAGCTATCTACCGATCGGGGCGCTTAACTATGTTGAAAGGTACTCTGATATCTTGGTCGAGCGTGAATTGATAGGTCATGGGGAGGCGCATTCCGAACACTCCATGTTAAAAAGTGTATATGTCGTCGGTGGTGCCGGATCAGGTAAGACCAGTCTTCTCAAGAGAATAGTTCCAATTGCCCAAAATATGGGCCGGCAGCCAATTGTTGGCAGAATGGCTGATTTCTTTGATGGAGGGGAATGGCCATCGAAGAAATTATCAAAGCAAGAAATTTGGAACGCTTGTGGCTATGCTTTATCGGGTGGTGAAGAAGAATTCAGAACGAATGACTTGGACCCAGAAAAAAGGAGCTTCAACAGAAGTTTCCGACGGTTGCTCCATCGCCATCTGATGAAGAAGCCACGAGCAATCCGGATAGTAGAGGACTTCTATGAATTGTCACTCAACTCAGAAAATATTGAGGATGTTTGTGATCTTCTCTTCACGCTATTTGATCGACAAGAGCGAAAGGATGATAATCTGATCTTTGTTTCAGACGACGGCCTAGCGGGATCAATACAAGGCGTTTCGGACTATGTGACTCGTGGAGCATTTATCGAATGTGGGCATGTTGATACAATTTCTCTAAATAAGTTGGTTAACGTGGTTCTTGGTGATCATCCTTCAGAAAAATTGGTCTGGAACGTTCTGGAGGCTATTGAAATCATGCGAGATGCGTTTGGTTGTTGCTTATTGTTGCACCATGCTGCGCTCCACAAAGTCCGTCAGATCCCTAAAGAACAGTACGGGCATTATGCGACAGTTTCCGCTCTAGATGAGGCGATTGAAGCGATCTTGGATGAGCTGGAAGGAAGTAAAAACGTTACCTCGTCAAAATGTAAACATGATGATGAGCTTGGAAAATTTGCAGATTCTGTTTCCAGGCGGCTAGCGCTACTAGAGCATCATGAAGGTTCCGATACCCTAATGTCTGACTTAGCAAGTGGCTCACTTAGCGTGGGTGTTAGCTTTAGGGCCAGGCGCTTTCTTGAATGGAGCGGATACGTCGAACGAGGTGGAGGGGTACCAGAATATGTTCAGCGGCTCTGCAAGAGAGCAACGGCTAAATGACAATTTTTAATAGATATCATACATTTGCCGAAATTACAGATAGGCAAACACAGGTATATGTTGAGCGTCCCTTTGATGCCGAATTCCGTACGGTTGTGATTGATCGTAGTAGTGAATGGGTGCCGATGCTCTATGGCAATCGTCAGATGGGCAAGACTAGCCTGTTGTTGAAAATAATTGACGAGTTTACTGAGGCGGGCATCAAAAGCATCAGAGTCGATTTA
>NZ_CANMEU010000015.1 GCF_947497045.1 uncultured Tateyamaria sp.
CTGTTTTAATACAGAATTCGCACTTCGTTTGTGAATCCACCCCGGTATATTCCAAAATCCTATAAGGTTTGTTATGTAAAATAGAGAAGAATTTCCATCTCTGTGACCCTCAGGCATTGTCCAACGACTTCGGTACCTTTCGCTGGTCCAACTTCAAGGGAATGACGCGTCTATGCTGAGAATTGCCGCATAAAGTCACGATCAATCTTGTCCTTCAAGCGCCACATCAAGTGACCTGAAAACCCATATCCGGTTTTCTCGCCGAAGGCGTGTTTTCCTCCGAGTGAAACCAGCTTTAGATAGTCGGATTGCGGCTGGTAGGTTCGCAGAGCCCCACCAGACAGGGACAGGTGCAGGTTGGCCGTCAGAACGGGTGCCTGCCTTACGGCGAAAACACCGGCCTTTGGTCGTGGGTCGAAAGACATGTGCGCGCAATCGCCAACTGCAAACACGCCCGGCGCACTGGTTTGTAGCGTTGCATCGACTTCGATGAAACCGTTTTTCAGATGTAACCCAGTATTCCTGACCCAATCGTGAGGTGTGGCACCCGCAGCCCCGACAACGAAGTTTGCGTCAATAGACGTGCCATCCGTGAAGACAACAGAAGATGGCGTCACCTCGGCCACGTTGGCACCCTCCAGAAGCTCAACCGAGTTCCGCAATAGCGCCTGTCGCACAAGTCGTTGGGCTGTCTTGCTGTTGTGCGACAATATCTGACTGCGATCCAAAAGCTTGATGGAAACATCGTTCGGGTCGTTGCGCAGGGCAAAGGCCATTGCCATAGCGATTTCTGCTCCGGCGATACCCCCACCGATGATCGCCGCGTTCTTAGGGCCCTCGGCAGATCGATAGGTATCCCAACGAGATGCAAACTCTGCCAGCGGCTTGGCCGGAATGCCGTTTTCGGCAAAACCCGGAAGTGCTTTCATATGCGACGTGATACCAACATCAACGGACGCCAGATCATATGGCAGCCTGGTCTTGTCTTGCAGAATGACATGCCCCTCGTCGACGTCCATACCTACTGCGCGGCCATCAATGAGTGTTGCCCCAACACGATCAGCCAGTTCTTGAAGATCGATATCCAGATCATCGCGTTGATAGTGACCGGCGACGAAACCGGGCAACATACCAGAGTAAGGCGCGGTTTTGCCGGGGTTGATGACGGTCAGATCCACGTTTCTCAGTGGATCCCTTTTCAGTACATGAAGCACCAGGGCATGCGTATGGCCACCCCCCACAAGGACGACCTTCTTTCGCAAATTTCCGGGTGTGATCACGGTCACAGGCTCACCGGAACTTGCCCATTCAGTTCGGCAGTTGTTGGCGATCTGAGCGGTAAGTCGCGGGCGATCCAGCCGGGACCGGCACCGGACCCAAGCATACCTTCCGGCACATCGAGGATATCGGTGAATCCAGCAGCTTTCAGACGCGTGTTCATGCGATCGGAACGAACGCCTCTGGCGCAGATCAAAGCGACGGGCCTTATGCCTTGTTTGTCATACAGCGCCTGAAGTGTTGCCTCGAAATCCTTGCGGCGCATGTCGATGGGTATGGCCGATTGTCCGACACCCGTGCGTTCCCATTCATCTGGACGGCGAATATCAATGAGATAGATTTCCCCTTTTGTCGCCTGTGCGTCGGCGGCTTCTACCGAAAGTGCGCCTTTGGCATCGGCATCTGCAAAGATGTTGAACCACGTGGCCGCAAAAGTGCCGCCGCCCACCACCGCTGCAAGCCCGGTGCCCAGCATCCAGCGACGGGTGTAATTGTTTTTTGAGTTCGTGGGCATCACCAATTCCTACCAATTGGATTGTGGGCTAGAGACCAGCATCCAGTAGCGATTTGATTTGTGACTGAGAGGTGCCTGCGACAATGCGGCCCAGTTCGTCTTCGCCGCGCAATAGGATCAGTGTTGACCGACGCGGTATCCCGCGAAACACTGTCACTTCATGGTTCTTATAAGTGTCCCAATCGACTTTCACAAAGGTCATCGCCGCGTCATAGGACGGGTTCTCAGCGCGCAGCCCATTGATAACCCGTTCTTGGCGCTTGCACGTACTGCACCATGGCGCAGAGTAGTCAACGAATACCGTTTTGCCATCTGCCAATGCGGCTTCGATCAGGCCGGGTTTGTAATCGGTGAAGTTGGCTGCCAGTGCAGAAAGCGGTGCGACTGTCGCGGCGGCCAGAGTTGCCAGGAGGTGACGTCGTTTCATTTTCGTGTTCCTTTTCTAGAGGGCGACGGACAAGTCTTGCAGCCAGATTGGCATGATATCCAGCAGCCATGCTTCGATGACGTGATGAACCTTGAAGAGCAGCATTGCACCAACTGTAATGAAGGTAACCCCAATGATGGGTTTGGAGCGTTCCGCGAGGCCGCGCAATGCTTGGGCGCGGGTTCGGATTGCTTCGCGCGCACCAAGGCCGAGGCCGATGATCAGCGTCGATACACCAAAAGCGAACGCACACATAATGAGGGTGACATAGCCCAGGCTTTCACCTTGTGACGCCAGTGCGATAGCGCCCCCGAGCGTTGGTCCGATGCAGGGCGACCAAACTGTGCCCAACAGCAATCCGCCAAGGAATTGCCCCCATAGAGAACCTGTATCAATGCCGTCCATCCTCATATCTGCACCCGCCGCCATGCCCGCAGTCGCCACCTCGAAACGTCGCGCAAACGCCGGGGTTACAAGGATCAGTCCGAACGCGATCATCAAGACCGCGCCGACCGGCGCCAACCGGTCCTGTGTCAGCCCGATCCCCGCTCCGAAAGTGGTCACCAGGACGCCGAATGTAACAAACGAAACACTCATGCCGGCAGCAAGCGCGACTGGCCCGGCCTTGCTTGCGTTCAGGGCACCGACAAGAACGATTGGCAAGACTGGCAGGACGCAGGGATTGATCAGCGTCAATAGACCAGCAAGGTAGGCAAAGATAAATTCCATCGGATACTCGGCGCTCGACAACAGGGCATTCGGATAAGGGCGTAGACTATACCAGACGCCAAAAAGTGACACTGTCACAAAGACACTCTCACGTTCCTGTGTACGATGCGTTCAACAAGCTAATTCTTGCCTTTCGCGATAGACACATTCATATTCGTATACAAGAATTTATCGAGAGGATTGAAATGCCATTTTCGCGCCGAAGCGTGTTGCAAGGTGCGGCCACCCTGCCCCTTGTCACCTCCTTTCCTCTGGTTACCGAGGCAGAGCTCTCGTTCGGTAATGCAACACTCACGACTGTGAGTGACGGTAATCTGGTTCTACCTGCGGAGCTGATTTTCGAGCCGATGCCAAAAACTGAGCTTGCGCCGATTCTCACAGAATTTGGGATCTCATCTGAACGTCTGGCCCCTGAATGTAATCTGGCACTTTATCGCGACGGGACGAACACAGTCTTGTTCGATGTTGGCTCGGGACCGGATTTCGCGCCGACGGCTGGCAAAATTGTCGAAAGCCTCGACGCAGTAGGTCTCGGGCCCGAAGATGTGACTCATGTGGTTTTCACCCACGCCCATCCGGACCACATCTGGGGGCTTCTGGATGATTTTGATGAGCCCCTGTTTTCGGAGGCGACCTACATAATGGGACGTGCGGAATGGGATTATTGGTGGAACCCTGAAACCGTCAACACAATCGGGGAAGCGCGTGCCGCCTTTGCCGTGGGGGCAAAACGCCGGATGGAGGCGATCGAAGATGCGGTCGCGCTTATTGATGATGGTGATGAGGTTCTGCCCGGCATTTCGGCTGTTTCATCACCGGGTCATACACCGGGGCACATGGCGTTCGAGGTCCGCAAGGGGTCCGGCTCTGCTCTGATTATCGGTGATGCAATCGGCAATCATCATGTGGCGTCCCGAAAACCTGAATGGATCAGCGGCTCTGATCAGGATGGTACGTTGGGCGTCAAATCTCGCAAGATGCTGCTGGACCGACTGGCCGCAGAACAGATGGCCGTGATCGGCTTTCACCTGCCCGGTGGCGGTATGGGTCGGGTGGAGCGTGACGGCGATGGTTACCGCTTTGTGGGCACATGATGATGCGGTGGGTTGCCTTGCTTTGCCTGATGGCGCACCCGGTTCTGGCGGATGAGGATATTCCCGACCAGTACCCGGGCTCGCCGCTCTATTCCAAACCCATTGAGGTCATTCCAAACGTCTGGTCCGCCATCGGGGCCACTGCCCCGCCCACATATGAAAACTCGGGCCATAACAACAACCTCAGCTTCATCATCACCGGCAACGGGGTGATCGTGATAAACGGAGGCGCGGCCTACATTCTGGCCAAGGCCCTGCACATGGAAATCCGAACGATCACCAATCAGCCAGTGAAACTGGTGATCGACGAAAACGGTCAGGGCCATGCAATGCTGGGCAATTCCTATTGGACGGAACAGGGCGTTCCCATTTTGGCGCATGTGGATGCTGCCCATGAGTTCGAAGAACGTGGCAACCGGATCCTGGAAGGTATGAAACGCTACAACCGTGACAAGGCAGACGGCACCTTTGTTGCCCTGCCAACGGAGACGTTTGAAGACAAACGCGTTATCGAAATGGGTGATTTCACCATCGAAGTCCTTCACCTTGGACCCGCGCACGGCCCCGGTGACACGCAGGTCTGGCTGCCGGAGCAAAGCATGGTGATTGCCGGTGACATGGCTTTTCATCAACGTATGCTGCCAATCTTTGAGGAGACTATTGTCCATGATTGGATCGAAACCTGGGATGACGGTTTTGAGGCGTTAAACGCGACCTACGTCATCCCGGGTCATGGCACGCCCACGAATATGGCACAGGTGCGTCGCTATACGCGGGACTACCTTGTCTATCTACGCGAGAAAGTCGGCGAACATCTGGACAATGGCGGAGATCTGGCCGAAGCCTATTACGTGGATCAAAGCCCTTACAGACACCTTGATACGTTCGATGAACTTGCCACCCGCAATGCGGGCCGCGTTTACGAGCAGATGGAATTTGAGTGACCTCACCTGTACCGCATGATCTTTCGGCATATTTTGCCAAAGGCGATCGCCTTGAGGCACCCGATGGCGCATGCCTTTTTCGACCGGGTGATGAAGGGCGCGCATTTCTGATCGTGAAATCCGGTGCGGTGCGGGTCGAACAGACAAACGGTGCCGGGCGGACTGTCGTACTTTACCGCGTTGAGGCGGGTGACAGCTGTGTGCTGACAACCACGTGCTTGCTGTCCGGCAAGCCATACTCGGGCTATGGTTATGCCGAAGGCGCAGTCGCCGCAGCCGCGATATCAGCGGACAAGTTTCGCACACTGCTCGGCACGGATCTGCGGTTTCAGGCGCTTGTCTTTCGCGGGTTCGCCGCGCGGGTCGGAGAATTGACCGATGTCATCGACGACCTTCTGGAACACCGCACTGATCTTCGTCTGGCCCGCTGGCTGGCGCAGCGCGAAACATCGAACATCCGGATGACACAACAAGAGCTTGCGCAAGAGCTTGGCACGGCACGTGAAGTCGTCTCGCGCACGTTGAAGTCCTTTGAAGCACGCGGCTGGATAGAGATCGGTCGCGGTTCTGTGAGCGTTCTTCAGCCATCAGCCTTGGCAAGCTACGGAAACACGCAATGAAATGTGACACAGTCACTGATCGTTTTGCGCGATCCTGTTTGAATGCATCCCATGCAACAACAGGAACCTTAACGCATGACACGCAATCTTGGACAATTCGACCGCATCGCCCGCCTCGTGCTTGGTGCACTTTTGGCATTACTGGCGGTGACAGGAACAGTCGGCATCTGGGGCTATCTCGGCCTGGTCTTCGTCGGTACCGCCTTCGTGAATTTCTGCCCCATCTACAAAGTTCTTGGCCTCAAGACGTGCCAAGACTGCTGATCCAACGCTTCCTTTGGGTGATGGGTCTTGTGGCTGTCGCGGCTGTTGTCCTGATGATCGCAACCGCAGCTGTTTTCGCATAAACACCTGTCCTCAGCGTACCTGAAGCCTCTGAAAAGGCGGCTTTGGGCGAACTCATGCTGTTTTGGATATCCGCCCGCCCGAGAAATGGCGGCGATGCGGCGTTGCCAAAGGGGCTTGGCCCCTAACCGCCTCTTGAGCCTGCACATTGATAGCCCCAAAGCAGAATAGTGCGAGAATCAATTCGGATCTCGGGTCATCCCCGAAACGTGCCGCTGCTTTTGGCGGAATGATGAAACAGGCCCCGAGCTGAAATCGGGACCTGCGTTCATTGCTCAGACTTTTGCACCAAACATGTCGGCAGTGATGCCTGCGTACCAGCCTTCGGACTCCTCGTAGGTGGTCTGGCGCACTTCCGCGCTTTCACCTGTTGTGGAGATAAAGCCGTCAACCTTGGCAATCTTCTCGTCTGTCGCCTCATAAGTGGCACCGACTTTGACGCCATCGTTGGTATCGATCAGTGACCAGCAGGTGTTGGCGAACTTGGCGGGGAATACTTTTGACCCCGTCAGCGCACCACGAACCGCATTGGCGCAGACCTTGGCCTGACTGTTGGCAGCGAAACCGGATTTCGGCATATCACCCTGCTGGCTCGCGTCACCCAACACATACACATCCGCGTCTGCCTTCGTGGACATGTCCGCTGCGTTGACCGGTGCCCAGTTTCCATCCGTGACGCCAGCAATCTGTGCAATGCGGCCGGCCTTCATGGCGGGGATCACGTTGCAAACGTCAACCTTTGTCTCTTCATCGTCGATGCTCAAGGTCATGCCAGAAGGATCGACACTGACATTGCCGCCACCGAAGTCTTCGCCGATCCAGTCGATCATACCCTCGTAATGATCTGCCCAGCCTTCCTGGAACAACGCCATTTTGGAAAACTTCGGCTTGGGATCCGCCACGATGATCTTGGCTGTGGGGTTGTTGGCCTTGAGGTAATGCGCAACCATCGACACCCGCTCATATGGCCCGGGAGGGCAGCGGTATGGGTTTGGCGGTGCCACCATGGCAAAGGTGCCGCCTTCGGGCATTGCCATCAGTTGTGCTTTGAGAAGTTCGGTTTGCGAACCCCCTTTGTAGGCATGGGGCATTGCGTTCTGCGCATTCAGATCCCAGCCTGCGACAGCGTTATCCACGAAATCAATGCCGGGGCTGAGGATCAGCTTGTCATAGCCGAGGGTCGCGCCGCCCGCCAATGATACGGTCTTTGCGTCGCGGTCCACATCAACGGCCCAATCATGTACGACATTCACGCCGGCAGCGGCGAGACCACCATATGAATGACCAAGGTCATCCATTTGTTTGATCCCACCCAAATACAGGTTGGAGAAAAAGCAGGTGAAGTAAGTACGCGTGGGCTCAACCAATGTCACGTCGACAGCACCTTTGCTGTCCTTGGCGATATAGCGCGCTGCCGTTGCGCCGCCGGCACCGCCGCCGATGACGACCACGCGCGGCTCGGCGTGGCCATCGGCCAGAACC
The DNA here is from genome assembly GCF_947497045.1 of uncultured Tateyamaria sp. Taxonomy (GTDB): domain Bacteria; phylum Pseudomonadota; class Alphaproteobacteria; order Rhodobacterales; family Rhodobacteraceae; genus Tateyamaria. The sequence goes on from NZ_CANMEU010000015.1 coordinate 7,434, forward strand.
ATAGGTGCCGCCAGCGTGGCTGATGCCGCCGCAGCCGTCCCGATAAAAAGTCTTCTGTTTATAGTCATATGGGTCTCCTCCCTAAAGTGGCCTCAATTTTCGAGGCTCTTGAAATATGCCGCGAGTGCAGCAATCTCTTCGTTGGACAGACGGCTTGTAACCATCTGCATGACCGGGTGCTCCCGGTTTTTCTGTTTGTAGGCATGCATGGCTGTTACGAAATCGTCGGTCTCCCAACCCACAATGGCGGGAATGCCATCGTCCGACCCGCTCTCCTGGTGGCAGGTGGTACATTCCGATGACAGGTATTCGCCGTACTCGACATCGCCCTCTATGGCCAGGATATCTGCGGAAATCACAAACCCCTCATCCACCTGTGCGGCCATGGCGCCACCAGAAAAGCTGGCCAGATAGGCAATCACATCAATGCGGTCTTCTTCGCTCTTGAGGCCCCGAAAACTCATCTTTGTGCGTGGGACCATTTGTTTGGGATCTTGCAGGAAGGCGTCGAGGGTCTCTGCTGTCCAATGCAGCCCATCTTGAGCGGCCTCTTTTATCGCTTCCGAGTACTTGAATTCAGGAACGCCAGCCGCGCGCGCCGACAGGATGTTGTTCAGCACCGGACCCACCCTGTTGCGGGCCTCGGGCCCCACCATGTGGCAGCTTGCGCATTTTTTATAGACCTGTTGGCCCCGCTCAGGATCACCGACAACTTCAGCCGCAGCGCCCGTGACAAACACGGACACTGCAACCGACAGGGAGAACCACTTAATGGACTTCATCGTTACTATTCCCCGAACGTCTTGAGGTATTCGGTGACGGCCTCGACATCACCGTCTTTCCTGAGGCCCGAGAAGGACATCTTGGTTCCCTTCATGTACGCCTTGGGCTTGGCGAGAAATCCGGCCAACGATGCCTCATCCCAGATCCGCCCGGCATCCAAGGCGTCTTGAAACGCCGCAGAATATTCGAAGCCGTCAACGGCACCCATTGTTCGGCCCATCAGCGCATTAAGCTGTGGTCCTGACCGGTTCTTGGCACCTTCACCTATCTGGTGACATGCTTTGCATTTCTTGAAGACTTTCTCACCTGCCGCCACAAGTTCCGCATTACCATCTGTGGGCTCAGTTGCCGCTGCTGCCTCTGTTTCTTCAGTGGGTGTTTCCGCGGGTGCATCTTCCCGCGGCTTTTCAGCGGCGACCGGAATAAACGAAGGCCCCGCCGCAGAGAAGGTTGGCAACTCTTCCACGCTGGCATGGTTCATCGTCGATTCACTGCCACCCTCCTCGGGTGTTTCCACAAGGAAGACAGAGCGCATCGTGACAGCGACCTCTTCTTTGCAGTTCTCCATGCAAGGCTCTGTGCGCCATTTCGCGTATTCCTGCGCGGGGCGATCATCGATAACAAACCCGCCACCGTTCGGCATCTCGAAAGTGCCGAGGTTGTCTCGGGTCAGCTCGAACTCATCGTCAATCAGGTCGTTTGAATAGAGAATATAAGCAACGATTGCATAGGTCTCATCCGGGGTGAGCGTGCCTGCCTCACCAAAGGGCATGGATCGGTTCACATAGTCCCAGACCGTCGACAGATGTGGCCAGTAAGAACCGACAGTCTTGACCGGGTCCTTGTCACCCAACGTGTCAAAACCGCCCGCCAGCACCGGCCAGTTGTCGACACCTTCGGCAAAGTCGCCATGGCAGGCGGCACATTTGTCAACGAATATTTCCTCGCCATCAAATGCGTTTCCTGACCCCGCGGGCAAACCCCTACCGTCAGGCAGAACATCAACGTCCCAAGCCGCAATTTCTTCGGGCAGGGCGGGGCGACCAATCGCAAGACTACCGTCGATCTCCGGCGCTGTCAGATTTACAGCTATTGCACTGCGTTCTGCGGCAGCGGCGTGCATCTCAGCAACCCTGGCTTCTAGCTCCGCAGCCCGCGCGGCTTCAGCTTTGGCCTTTTCGGTTGCGGTCATGGCGTTGGCTTCGACCTGGCCCAAACGGGTCTCCAAAAGCTCGATCTTGTCGGCACCATAGTCGCGCGACGCAACGCCATACGCCAGGCCCACAGCCAGTGCGGTGCCACCCAAAGCGGGAATGAAGATGTTAGGAGACTTCGACATTCTCGGCGATCCCTTCTGCGTTCACGTACCAGGTCTGGATACAGTTGTTGTGATAGACGGAGTTCTCACCACGCTCGGTGCGCAGTTGCTCTTTGGTTGGCTGGACATAGCCGGTGTCGTCCATTGCACGGGCCTGGAGCAGCATCGGCGCGCCGTCCCATTCGGTATCGAGATAGAACCGGGTAAGTGCTTTGGTGTCGCCCCGCTTGCCAAGACGTGCGGTTTCCCAGGAAATGCCGCCGTCTTTGGACACATCCACGCGGTTGATTTGCCCGTGACCGGACCATGCAAGACCTGAAATGACCGTCTGCCCCGGCCCATGCTTGATCGGCATCTGAGGGCTGGGCGACGTGATCACGGATTTTGCATCCATTACCCAGGTCCACTTGCGCGCGGTGCCGTCTTCCAGAACGTCGGTGTATTTCGAGGTCTCTTCTCGGCTTTCCACAGCCATGTCCGTGATCTCGATCCGGCGCAGCCATTTGACCCACATGTTGCCTTCCCAGCCCGGCACGACCAGACGCACAGGGTAGCCATGTTCCATCCGCAGCGCCTCGCCGTTGGCCTTGAAAGCCACCAGCACATCGTCCAACGCCTTTTCCATCGGTATGGAACGGCCATTCGAGGACGCATCCGCGCCTTCCACATAGACCCATTTGTCAGGTGATATATCAGCGCCCGCCGCCTTGAGCAGCGCCCGCAACGGCACGCCCGTGTATTCCATGTTGTGGATCATGCCATGCGTGAACTGCACACCGTTCAGCTGTGCGCCCGCCCATTCCATGCCGGTATTCGCGGCACATTCGCAGAAATAAACATGGTTCTCGCGTGGCAAGCGTTCGATGTCGTCATAGGTAAAGACCAGCGGTGTCTCTACCAGCCCGTTGATCATCAACCGATAGTCTTCCTTGCGCATTTCAATCGCACCGGAATGGTGACGTTCAAAAGCGCAGCCTTGCGGGGTGATCGTGCCGTCAAGCGCATGGATCGGTGTGAAGTTGATCGAAGAGATGGGCGAAGCGGTCAGCCACTCCACGTTGCGGCGCACCACATGCTTCTCGAACTCGATGGGCATGCCGTAAGGGACTTCGTCCACTCCGACGCCTGTGTAGGACGCCCAATCCTGCAATTCGGTGATCAGCGGGTCCGCCTCTTGTGCAGCGGCGGCTCCGGCAACGGACCCCGCAGCCATTGCAGCACTTCCTCTCAGAAACGCGCGGCGGGACGGTTTGAACATCTCATCCATGTTTCAATGTCTCCTGTAATTCGGGTCAGGCGCCGACGATTTCGACGCTGTTGTTTTCCTGCACCGTGACGGTGCCAAGCTTGGCGATATGGCTTTCCACCACGTCCCAGATCTGCGGACCTTCGGTGCCCTCATTGACGCTGGCCCATCCGGCAACAACGTAGTTGCGGGCCGCATCAATCGGTGTACCCGTGCCAAGCAGCGTCATGTTGGAAATCCGCGCGCCCTGGGGTTTGGAAATGTCGATGCGGTAGCCAAGACCGCCCGTGCGCACCATGTCACCGCCCTGCTGATAGTAGGGATCTGGGTTGAAGATATTGTCAGCCACATCTTCCAGAACCACCTTCAGGAATTCCCCTGTGAACTCGGTCCGATAGGCCTCTCCGTAAGTCATGGATGTCACGCCAAAGATGTCCTCGCGCGTAATGTCCTGACCGGGGATCAAGGATGGCCCCCAACGCACACCGGGGCTGAGGGCGATCTCAGCATCCCGCTCGCTGATGAGCGCATCGCAGATCAAGTCATCCCAGCTACCGTTAAAGTTACCCCGTCGATAAAGCAGGCTGTCGGTCTGACCGATGACCTCTGCCATCTCTGCCGCGTAAGGTGCGCGTTGCGCATCGATCAGAGCCGCTACATCGGCATCCGGCGCAATCACGTCCGAAAACAGCGGAATGAGCTTGGTCTTGTAGCCCATCATGCGCCCGTCCCGAATATCGAGATCTATGCGACTGACGAACTTTCCGTTGGATCCCGATGCGATGATGATCGTCTCGCCAATCAGCACAGGCTCGGGAAGCGCATCATGGGTATGGCCCGACAGGATCACGTCAATGCCGGGCACAACGCTGGCCATCTTCTTGTCCACGTCAAAGCCGTTGTGGCTAAGCACGACAACACATTCGGCACCGGCGGCACGTACCTCTTCGACCATCGCCGCCATGTTTTCATCACGGATACCAAAGGAATACTCGGGGAACATCCAACCGGGGTTGGCGATAGGCATATAGGGGAAGGCCTGTCCGATGACGGCGATCTTGGTGCCGCCACGTTCAAACATCTTGTAGGGCTTGAACAACTCAGCGGGCTCGTCCCATTCGGAATCAAAAATGTTCTGCCCGAGGGCGGCAAAGGGCAACCTTTCAACAATCTCGTTCACCCGTTCAGACCCGAGCGTAAATTCCCAATGGAAGGTCATCGCGTCGGGCTTGAGCGCATTCATCACGTTCACCATGTCTTGACCTTCGGTCTTGAGACAGGTGTAGGAGCCATGCCAGGTATCACCACCATCCAGCAAAATCGCATCAGGCCGGTCGGCACGGATCGCGTTGATCACCGTTGCCATGCGATCCAAACCACCAATACGGCCATATGTCTTTGCCAGAGCGGAGAAATCTTCAGAACTCAGCGCGTAGTGGCTGGGGCTCCCATCCTCGATCCCATAGAGCCGGCGAAAGTCGGCACCGGTCACGTGGGGCACAACGCCTTTGTTGTCTCCCACGCCGATATTTACTGATGGTTCACGGAAATGCAGTGGCTTGAGCTGGCCGTGAATATCCGTCACATGGATCAGTGACACATTGCCGTAAGTTTCGAACTGCAAAAGCCCGTCCTGCGACAGAGTCTGCTGTGCTGCCAAACGCGCCCAATTGCCAAAGCCCGAGGCACCCACCATGGCCGATGCCGCCATGCCAACCTGAAGAAAATCACGACGCGAGATCATGTGCTGATCCATTCCTTAAGTTAAATGCGCATATTTGAATATCGCGCATAAAGAAGAACCCCGAACAAACATGTGCGGGGTCAAACTTCAGATCAGTTGCGCACGGAGGGGGACTCGACTGCAAGGCCCTGACCACGAGACGCAAGATACAGCTCAAGCGCCTTGAACTCATCACCACCTTCGGCAAACGGTGTCGCACGAATATTCTTCATGCAGCCTTTGAAACGCCCATGCGTGGAGTTCAGCTTGGCATTTTTCAAACGATAGGTCGGGAAACCGTTGATTTGCCCCTGTGAAAGGTGATCGGCGCGGATCATCGTACCGTAGTTGTCCTCGTGGCAGTTGGAGCAGGACATATCCAGCTGACCGACACGGGTGTAGTACAGCTCTTTGCCTTTTTCCCAGAAGGGAGCTGCATCGCCGTCAATCGCCACATCGATTGGCATGCCGCGCGACTGCAACCCGATCAGGGCCGTCACAGCAGTCATCTGGCCACCAGACCATTTCCAGGGCTCTGCACCCATCCGTTCGGTCCGGCAGGTGTTGACAAGATTTTCCATGGAAACCAGTTTACCGTCCTGAACGCGCGGCAGTTGCGGGCGCAGACCGGCAAAATCCTCGATGTTCTCGTGACAGGATGAGCATGCCTTGCCCTCCGTGCCGTCAATCTTGCCGAACTGATCAATGCCCTGATCGACAAAGACCATTGCAGGATTGTCAAAGTCGTCCGTTTGCAGTGCCTGCGTTTCGCCAGAGCGGAAACGCCACCCCGAATAAATCGTGTCGACATTTTCCATATGTGAGGGTGCCGCGGCCTCAGTGACAAGGGCTGTGCCCTCAACATTGAGCGCTTTGCTATCCTGTGCGACAGCAGCCCCGCCAAAACCCATTGCGACCAGCGCAACCCATGGTGCAGACTTCATCATATTCCCTCCCTGACAATCCTGCGTTTTCTTATGAGACAGTGATTGACTTGGTTTCCTTGTAAATATCCCCGTCGTCGTCGTACCATGTGAACTGGAAGTCACCGGATTCAGGGACAACAGCCTCGAACTGGAAGTAGGGGTTTGTCGAGATCGCAGGTTCAAGCGTTACGTCAATGACGTTCTGGCCGTTAAAATCCGCCGTAAAGCGATTGATGATCGAACGCGGGATGATGTTGCCGTCATCATCCTTGCGCTGACCACTTTCCATCTTGTGGCTGATCAGCGTCTTGATGGTGATCGTATCACCCGCTGCGGCGTTCTTTGGGACTTTGACCCGTGGTTTTACACCAGATGCCATGGTTTATCTCCTTGTCTGTTTGCTTAGCCGCCGCAGCCGCCAATTGTGACTTTCACGTTGGCTTTCGCCATCTGGAATGAGCCGTCTTCCATCTTGGCCACAGCGACGACATTCTGCGTGGTGGCGAGCCGGATCCGCGTAGACGCGCTGCGCGACGCGCTGAGTGGGCCGAATTTGAAGGTTGCGACGTTCGGAACCGGGTTGCCGTCCGCGTATAGCGTCACTTCGACGGCACCGGGCGCGTCGACTTCGATTGGGACAGTGTTGCCGTTCTCAGCGATTTCCGGCGCGGTCAGCTTGATGGTGCCCTCACCCACATCCGCCCCGCCCGTCAGCTCGGCAATCGCATCATCTGTCAGGCTCGCAAATGCAGGCAGGCTGGACAGCGTTGCAAAAGCAACTGATCCGGCACTGAGGGCAAGAATCTTTCTACGTGTCAGTTCCATGTGAACCTCCGAATTGAGAAGTTTAGTCTTCTTTGAGCGTTATAAGGTAGGCAACGATGTCCTCGACCTGTTGTGCGGTCAGGATGCTCTTGCCTGCGAATTCGTCCAGCGGGCGTTCATAGCCGCTGTCGACGTAAAAGGCGGGCATGATCGTGCCCTCAAACATCATCTTTGAATTGGTCACGATGCCGCGCAGTTCAGCTTTGGTCCACCGATCCGCGACCCCATCCATTGGTGGGCCCACTTCGCCGTGAAAGCTTTCCTCGGGCAAATCGGCATTCATGTGACATGCAAGGCAATTTCCCTGCTTGCGGTTGGCAAACACTTTGCGACCGTTCGCCGGGTCACCTGCTGTACTTGTCAGCGCGGCCTCAACCGACCCATCCGCAAAGGACACGGCCATCGGCTTCACATCCTCAGCGAAAGCCATTGATGCGCCAAAAACGGCGATCGCGGCAAATCCCATTGCGTGTTTCATGTACCCTCCCTAGGCAGATTCTTCACGGATCTTTTTTCGGTACACTACGGCACACCCAGTTTCTGATGCAACGATAAATTCAATTACATGAATTTTAATATGTTTGCGCGCACAGCATCAGTAAGGCAATTGTCTTCCCGGATTCGGCACTACTGGGATTGTTCCGCAAATTTGCGTGCGTGGTATTTCTGGAAGGGTTCATCACTCTTGTACCCTTCCTCCACCACCCAGCTAAGCATGTTGAGAGTGGTCCAGTGCCCAAAGGCACCCGGCATGTTTGCAACGGCAGCCTGCGGTACGGTTTGGCTGCGTTCAACCTCTTGCGGGAGGAAGTAGATGTTGGGCGTGAACAAGGCACCCCATCGCTTTGCCATGTCTTTCTCAGGCAACACTGTCCCGTCAAAATCAGTGACCTCCACGTCGCCAAACATGTTGATCTGCACAACAAAGTATTTGTCTTCAATGTACTGCGCGATTTCTGGCACCACAAAGACTTCTTCGTGCATCTTCCTGCAGTAAATGCAGCCGCGCTGCTCGATGATGACCATCAGGCGTTTGCCTTCCGCGTTTGCCTCGGCCAGATCTTCCCCCAGATCCTTGAACGTGTCACGCATCCAGTCCGCCTTGTGCAAACCGTCATCACCCAATTCGGCGGCATGCAGGCTTGTGGCGATCATGCACGCCGCGAGAAATGCCAAAAATCGTTTCATGCGTTTTCCTCCTATCCAATGGCAGAGAACCAAGGGATGGTCTCCAGCATCCATTGCGCAATGTAGTTGATGGAATTGGTGGCGATCAGCACACCAAACAGGATGAGCAGCACGCCCATCCCCTTTTCCACAAGCCCAAGATGACGCCGGAAACGTGCCATGAACCGAATGAATGGCCCGATGAAAAGCGCGGCGATCACAAATGGCAAAGTCATCCCGACACCATAGACGAACAACAGCCCGGCCCCTTGCCCGGCTGTTTCCTGACCCGCAGCCGTAAAGAGGATCGCGGCCAGAACGGGCCCGACGCAGGGTGTCCAGCCAAAGGCAAAGGCCAGCCCGATCACAAAGGCACCAATGTAACTGACCTTTGAGCCGTTGCCCGCATCTGCCCGAAATTGTCGGTAAAGGATGCCGATCCGGATCACACCCAGAAAATGCAGGCCCATCGCGATGATGATGCCCGCAGCAACCCAACGCAGCACGTCAAAATACTCTCGCACCATTTGGCCAAAGATCGTGGCAGTCGCGCCAAGACCCATAAACACGACAATCACCCCGAAAGCGAAGAACAGCGCAGAGATCACCGCCCGGCGACGCACGGCCCCGGTCACCTCGGCTTCTGCACTGATCTGGTTCATCCCGACCCCTGCCAGATAGCTGAGATAGAACGGGACAATCGGCAGAATGCACGGAGATAAAAAGGAGAGCAGACCTGCGACCAACGCCCCAACGAACGTGACATCAAACATCAAGTGCCGCCTCTTGCCTTGAAGTATTCAAAGATTAGATTATGATGTATACAACAAATACGTCAACCACGGGAATTCAAGCAGTGTTGAAAGTGGTCTCACTGGCCTTTGGTCTCGCGCTTCCTTTGCCAGCAGCAGCAGACACGTATCTTCTGATGGCAGAGGAAAGTGGATGCTATTGGTGCGCGCGCTGGAACGAAGAAATCGCACATATCTATCCGAAAACCACTGAGGGCCAGATAGCGCCACTCCGGCGCTATGACCTGCACAGTGAAACGCCTGATGTGGATTTTGCCAAAAAAGTGCACTTCACGCCGACATTCATCCTTGTTGAGGACGGAAAAGAACAAGGACGTATCGAGGGGTATCCAGGCGAGGACTTTTTCTGGGGTTTGCTGACAATGATGTTCGAGGGGGCAAACATCTCCTTGGAAAAGGCGAGCTAGGTCAATATGAAAATGAAGATGTCCATCGATTCTGATACATCAGTCGTTACGCCCTCCGGATTGCCCGTGTTCAACAAGAATATGTGCGCGGAAGATATCGACAAAATGATGCAGAACGCTCAGGAGGCTTCCAACTTTCTCAAGGCCATCAGCCATGAGGGAAGGTTGATGATCCTGTGCCACCTCGCGTCCGGCGAAAAGACCGTTACCGAGCTCGAAGAATTGTTATCGGCACGTCAGTCTGCGGTATCGCAACAACTGTCACGGTTGCGCCTGGAAGGGATCGTCAAGCCCCGCAGAGATGGTAAGGCGATATACTACAGCTTGACAGACAGCCGCTCCACACAAATCATGGAAGTGGTCTACGAACTGTTCTGCAAGCAGGACTGACCTGATGCCTCGCCAGTATTGGGTACTGGGAGGGAAGCTATGCTGGAATTTATCGGAGAGACGAATGCCGTCGCTCTTATTGGCCTTTTGGGTGGGATCGCCCTTGGCCTTGCTGCGCGCATCGGTCGGTTTTGCACCTTGGGCGCAATCGAGGATGTCCTTTACGGCGCTGACGACCGCCGCTTGCGCATGTGGGGTATCGCAATAGGCATCGCCATAATTGGGACCCATATCGCCATGCCCCTGGGTTTGTTCGAGAGTGCAGAAACCGCATATCTGGATCGGGTCTGGAACCCCGTCGGAACGATCATTGGTGGTTTGTTGTTCGGCTACGGCATGGCCCTCAGCGGCAACTGCGGTTACGGTGCACTTGCCCGTTTGGGCGGGGGCGATTTGCGGTCTTTCGTCATCGTGCTTGTGATGGGGCTGTCGGCCTATTTTGTCATGTCCGGCCCGTTGGCACACGCCCGTGTCTGGCTTTTCCCTGTGGAAAACGACGCATCCTCGCCCCAAGGGTTTACTCAACTACTGTCAGCCGTCGGTGTCTCCCCACTTGTTACCGGCCTTGTGGCCGGTGGGGCACTGCTGATCTTTACACTGTCCAAGGCCGAAATGCGGGCGTCTCCATCGTATATCTTCTGGGGCGCTGTGGTCGGATTGGCTATCGTCACAGGCTGGCTTGGCACATTCTGGGTGGCCGCATACGGTTTCGAAGCCGAGCCCATCGAAACACATACATTCGCCGCCCCGATCGGAGACACAATCCTCTACAGCATGACAGCATCGGGCAACACCCTGTCTTTCAGTGTCGGGTCCGTTGTCGGCGTCGTCATTGGCGCGGCCCTTGGCTCCTACTCGAAAGGTCATTTCCGATGGGAAGCCTGTGAAGATCCCCGCGAACTGCGACGACAGATACTCGGTGCCGCGATCATGGGACCAGGTGCCATCCTGGCAGTTGGGTGTAGCGTCGGTCAGGGCATTTCGGCCTTTTCTGTCTTGGCATTCAGCGCCCCTGTTGCCTTCGTTGCAATCTTACTTGGTGCTGCCTTTGGCCTGAAACAATTGATCACGGGGTTTGCACCCGCCGAGTAGGACCTTGCACACCTCGCCTGTCGTTCTCTCGGGACTCTTCACAGGCTTCCCACCGGATCGCTCACCGTCGCGCCAACGGGGTCGACGTCAGAACCATTCAGGTTTGGGTTCAACAAATCGCGGCCAGAGCGAAGGGTTGCGAGGAAAGATGGGGCAAGATCAGGCAGGCAGGTCGCGTGACGTAGCGAAATGCGCTCGCTCCGCAAACCCCACGCCCGGCCAGCATCCGGTTGGCGTCACCAGAATCACGAAACATGGCGGGAGTGCGCAAAACATTCCTGACCATTTTAATCAGAAAGGGTTGCCTTGTACGCTCAATCCTGTAATTGACTATTTCTGTAAGGTTAATACCCCAGGAACCGGGAGAGCTTCCATGACGACCAAAACAACATTCGTAACGCTGGCCACACTGGCGATCACAGCCACCAGCGCCGTGGCCGAAGGCGAGTTGAACCTCTATTCGTCGCGCCACTATGATACAGACGAACGGCTCTATTCTGACTTCACCGAAGCCACCGGAATCACCATCAACCGCATCGAGGGCAAAGCCGACGAACTGATCGAGCGGATGAAAGCCGAGGGCGCGAACTCGCCCGCTGACGTCCTGTTAACGGTCGACACATCCCGGCTCGAACGCGCCAAGGATGCGGATGTTCTGCAATCCATCGACAGCGACGTGCTTGAGCGGCGTATCCCCGCCAGCCTGCAAGATGCCGACAACCAGTGGTTCGGTTTTTCGCAACGCGCGCGGATCATTTTCTATGACAAGAACGATGTGACAAACCCACCCCAGACCTACGTCGATCTGGCGGACCCCGCCTATAAGGGTCAGGTGTGCCACCGCTCGTCCTCAAATGTGTATTCCCAAACCCTTTTGTCTGCCGTGATCGAGAACCACGGAGAAGAGGCGGCCAAGACTTGGGCGCAGGGCGTCGTTGACAACTTTGCACGCGCGCCTCAGGGCGGTGACACCGACCAGCTGCGGGGTCTTGTGTCGGGTGAATGCGACATCTCGATTTCAAACACCTATTACTTCGCCCGTGCCGTGCGCAAAGACGTTGATGGCCTGCCCGCAGAGGCGCGCGCCGATATCGGTTGGGTCTTTCCTGCCCAAAACGGCGAAGGGGCCCACATGAACCTGTCGGGTGGTGGCGTCGCCGCCAACGCGCCGAACAAGGACAACGCGATCAAGTTCATGGAATATCTGGCAAGCGATCAGGCGCAGCAGTATTTTTCGGCCGGCAATGATGAGTATCCAGCCGTGCCGGGCGTGGGTCTCAGCCCGTCAGTGGCAAGTCTTGGGCTGTTCCGCCCTGACTCGGTTGATCTGAGCAAAGTGGCGAAGAACGTGCCAACAGCGCAAAGGATCTTCAATGACGTGGGTTGGGAATAACCCATCCGGCAAAAAAACAGACAAAGGCGCGGCGGAAACCCGCGCCTTTTTCTTTTCTTAGTTTAATACTCTGGATTGACGTATCCGACTAAAACAGTCAACATCTCTACAGTGAGTCTCAGCCACCCGACATTGGACAGCCCGGACGCCCCGATTTGACAGGAGCTGAGACATGGCAAAGACCCAGAAACGCGAGGGTACCGACGCGATCAAGCGTTGCGAAAGAGATTGGCGTCGCGAGTTGTTGCAGGAGGCCATGATGGGGGCCGTGCCCGCTGACCAGTGCCTCGAACGCATGCTCGATCATCTGGAGCGGACCCCATGAACGCGATGAGCCAAATTCCCGGCACCACCGCCGCCCCGGATCGGCAAACGATCGACACCTATGATGCCCGCGCGCTGATCAAGGACGGCGTTCAGGCCTGCATCGTTCTGGACGCGCAAATCTACTACCTGCGTATCACGCGTGCCGGAAAGTTGATCCTTACAAAATGACACCTCCACATCACGCACACGGCGGTGCCGCCATCGCCGCCCTGACCAGCATGGACGCTTGGGAAGCCGACTTGATCCTGAATCTGCGCCTTTGGTGCGACGGACCACGCGGTCAGGCAAAGGCCCGCCATGCCTATCACAACCTCTTCCCCGAGACAGAGGCGGATCGCGCGTGGTATATGTTCGAAACCCTGGTGACCAAGATTGTCGGGACCGCGAACCGCCCCCTTGTCCGGCACCAGCTTGGCTGCAACTGCGTCGGCTCGGATGAATGCGTCTTTGTGCATCTGATCCGCACCGCCTCTGACGGGCACCTGAACGATGCGGCCCTGATCGCCACATTGCTGTCCGGGGCAGCCCATGCCGAACATATCGCCATCCTCGCAGGCGAGGTTGGCAGCATCGCCCGCAGCTTTCACCGCAAACGCAAACCGCAATCGACCGCCGCCGCACCCAACGTGGTGCGCCTGCACTAGACCCGCTGAATGAACCAACAAGGGACAGCCACCTATGACTTTCAAATTTACGACCGCCGTCGGCACATTGCTATGCGCCGCCGCGCCCGCCTTTGCGGACAAGGCCGCGGTTCTGGACAATTACGCCGACATCGCATTGGCCAAATACACGGACAGCCTGACAACGGGCCAGTCCCTTCTGGCGGCGGTCAACAACCTCACTGAAAACCCCTCTGCCGAAGCACTGCAAGCGGCCAAGGACGCATGGCTTGCAGCCCGCGTGCCCTATCAGCAAACCGAGGTCTACCGTTTTGGCAATGCCATCGTCGATGACTGGGAGGGCAAGGTAAACGCCTGGCCGCTGGACGAGGGGCTGATCGACTATGTGGACGGCACCTATGGCGGTGCGACGGACGAAAACGAATATGCGGTGCTGAACGTCGTGGCGAACCCGTCCTTCACCCTGTCGGGCAACACGATCGACGCATCCGACATCACGCCTGCCCTGCTTGAAGGATCGCTGCACGAAGCGGACGGCGTGGAATCCAATGTCGCCACCGGCTACCACGCCGTTGAATTTCTGCTCTGGGGTCAGGATCTGAATGGCCACGGCGCAGGTGCAGGCAACCGCCCCTGGACGGACTATGCCTCGGGCGATGCCTGCACAGGCGGAAACTGCGACCGCCGCGCTGACTATCTGACGGCGGCAACGGCGCTGCTGGTGTCCGATCTGGAATGGATGGTCGCGCAATGGCAGGACGACGGGGACGCCCGCACCCAACTCAGCGCAGACGAAAACGCCGGGATCAGCGCAATCCTGACGGGCATGGGGTCACTGTCTTACGGGGAAACGGCGGGCGAACGGATGCGCTTGGGCGTGATGCTGAATGACCCCGAAGAAGAACATTCCTGCTTTGCCGACAACACCTACAACGACCATTTCTACAACGCGGTGGGCATCCGCAACGTTTATCTGGGCAGCTACACGCGGGTGGATGGGTCCATCGTCTCGGGCGAGTCGCTGGCATCATTGGTCGCCGCTGCGGATGCAGGCGTGGACGCAGAGATGCGGGCCAAGCTGGATGCAACCATCCTGAAAATGCTGGACATGAAGATCGCAGCCGAAGCCGGGTTTGCCTACGATTCAATGCTCGAACGTGGCAACGCCGCGGGTGAGGCGTTGATCATGGGCGGGGTGGACGCACTCATCGACCAGACCCGGTCGATTGAACGGGCCGTGGTCGCCCTGGGCGGCAATGCGATCGAGATCGAAGGATCCGACAGCCTCGATGATCCGGAGGCCGTGTTCCAATAAGGCTCCCCCGCGCGGTTGCGGCGTTCCCGAAAACGCGACCGCGCACATCTGTCACCCTCGGGTGGCACAGCGCGCACCGGTTGCCTTCGCAGGGCCGGTGCGCGTGTTGATTCCCTCAACCTTCAGGAATTGTCCGCAAGCGATGGACCATAGTCCGAAATGTGACCAACCAGATAGCGGATCAACCGACGGTGTTGCGGCAGCACGCGAGAACCCAACAGAAAATTCATGCTGGCGCTGTCACCGCGCGCATGGGCCTTGCCCAATTCCACCAGCCATGTCTCGTCAAAACTCATTTCAAGCGTGCCGGGTGCATGTAAACGAGGGGACTTGCCCAAGGCCTCGGCCAGACAGCGCATCAACGCCTCGGCGTGTGCCTCCCGGCTGGCGGATCGGGTCACTTGCAACAAGGCGCAGGCCTCAAACAGGTCCGCACGCGGTTTGGTGCGACATTCCATCGCCTTGAGGCGCAGCTGATCGAGATAGGCAAAAGCCTGCGGTGCAAGTGGGGTGACGGGCCGGGGCTCAGCAGATACATTCAAACGTAAGGGCACCATGTCGCAGGTCTTTCTTTGCAAAGCAGGCATGAATCATTTTGCCAAAACCTATTCCTGAGTATATTTATAAGTTATGAAGCAGATCACAACCTTTAAGCTGACACTTGTTGCCATAAGCCTGTCAATTCCTGGGGGTGCATCCGCTGAATTGGCGGATCTGCACATGCCGGTAATCCCCCGCACACAGGCCGAAGCCGAGCGGATCCTTCAGGTCATCGCCCCGACCACGGATTTCGAAAAAGCTGAACAATTTGAAAGCAATTCGGCAGGTTCGGCGACCGTACGGGTCATCAATACAGCCGATGCTTTCTCGTTGCCGTCAGACAATATCAGCTTTGAAAAAGAGCTGGATTTCAAGGTTGGGAACGGACTTTTCAGGAAGCTGTGGGTGTCCGCGCCCTCGTCCACGCTGGCTTCTGACGGTCTTGGACCCCTGTTCAACGCGCGGTCCTGCCAACGCTGCCATCTCAAGGACGGGCGCGGCCATCCGCCCGATGGCCCACATGACTCCGCGACATCAATGCTGATGCGCATTTCGGTCCCCGGCGGTGTCGCACCACAAGAGATCGCGGATTACATCGCAACCCTGCCAGAGCCCACCTATGGCACACAGATACAGGATGCTTCGGTGGCCGACATCCCCGCCGAGGCCAAAATCCAGATCACCTATACCGAGCAGACAATCGCACTTTCGGGGGGTAAAACGGCGACTTTGCGCCGTCCGGATTACGCATTGACCGATCTCGGCTATGGCGATCTGCACCCTGACGTTATGGTCAGCCCGCGCATCGCGCCGCAGATGATTGGCCTTGGCCAGCTTGACGCGATCCCGGCGGCGGACATTCTGGCGCGCGCAGACCCGGACGATGCAGATGGCGATGGCATTTCGGGCCGCGCCCAGATCGTGATGTCGTCGCGATACGGCGCACCGATGCTGGGCCGTTTTGGGTTGAAGGCAGGTCAGCCGTCGATCTGGGAACAATCCGCCAGCGCCTTTGCGGGAGATATCGGTATTTCGACCACCCTGCACCCTTCAGGGTTCGGGGATTGCACCCAGGCACAGACCAAATGCCGCACGGCCCCCAACGGGAATACCGCGGCGCATGATGATGCAGAGATCGGGGATATGGGTCTTGAGCTTGTATCCTTTTACTCCACCAATCTCGCTGTGCCTGCGCGCCGTGATGTAAGCGATCCGCAGGTCCTGCGCGGCAAACAGGTGTTTTATGAAACGGGCTGCATTGCCTGCCACACACCCAAACACGTGACCCACCGGCTTGAGGGGCAGCCCGAACAGAGTTTCCAACTGATCTGGCCTTATACCGACATGCTTTTGCACGATATGGGCCCGGACCTTGCCGACAACCGGCCCGAGGGGCGGGCGACGGGTCAGGAATGGCGCACCCCGCCGCTGTGGGGGGTCGGCTTGACCGAACAGGTGTCAGGCCACACCTTTTTCCTGCACGACGGGCGCGCGCGCAACCTGCTCGAAGCGGTGCTGTGGCATGGCGGCGAAGCCGAGGCGCAAAAACAATCCGTCATCGACATGGACCCGCCGGATCGTGCCGCCCTTCTCCGTTTCCTGGAAAGCCTCTGACATGCGACTCGCCCTTATCCTGCCCTTCTGCGCCCTGCCCGCATTTGCAGATGTGGATCGCGCACTCGACACCCACATCCTGCCCGCCCAGACGGAATTGGCGGACACGACGCAAGCACTGGCCGACACAGCGCAAGCTGATTGCACGCCGCAGGCCGTACGCCCCGCCTTCCACATCGCCTATGACGCCTGGATCAGCATCAGCCACATCCAGTTCGGCCCACTCGAAGATCAGGCACTCACGTTGCCCATGTCCTTCTGGCCCGACCCCAAGGACAGCACGGGCAAGGCCCTCGCCCGCCTGACCGCAGCGCGCGACCCTATCGTGGATGACCCCGACAACTTTGACGATGTGTCCGCAGCGGCCCAAGGGTTCACGGCACTGGAACGGATGCTCTATGACCCGCAGCCCGACGCCGATTATGCCTGCCGTCTGACGCAGGCCATTGCCACCGGGCTGGCCCGGAAATCGGAGGCCATCACCCATGACTGGCCCGCCTTTGCCGATCTCATGCGCAGCGCGGGCACAGACGGGAATACCCGCTTCCAGGATGAAGATGAGGCCCGCCGCGCGCTTTACACGGCCCTGTCCACCGGGCTCCAATTTCTGCATGACCAACGCCTTGGCCGTCCTCTGGGCACGTTCGATCGACCCAGACCCCGTCGGGCCGAGGCGCGGCGCTCTGAACGCACACTCCGACATATCCAACTGCAACTCGCAGCGCTCGAAACGCTTGCGACGGCCATGACTGACACCGACCTTACGCAAACCCGCACGGCCTTTGCCGAAGCCCGGCAACGAGCCAAAACGCTGGACGATCCGGCACTGCAAGATGTCGCGGACCCCGCCAGACGGTTCAAGGTCGAGGTGCTGCAACAGGCGGTTCGCGCCGTGCAAGTGGCCATGATCAACGAGATCGGCACACCCCTTGGCATCAGCGCCGGGTTCAACTCACTCGACGGGGACTGATGCCCTCGCGACGCGCCTTTCTGGCCGGGCTGGCCTCGGCCTCTGTCACACCCACGCTCGGGTGGTCTGACGTTGGCAATCCGATCGCCCTGAGCGCGGCAATGACCCCAGAGGGGCAACATGTTCTGGTCGGACTGTCGGTGACGGGAGCGATCACCTTCCAGCTGCCCCTGCCCGCCCGCGGTCACGCCGCCGCAGCGCATCCTCATCTGGCCGAAGCGGTTGCCATCGCCCGCCGTCCCGGCACCTTTGCCAAGGTGATCAACTGCGCAACGGGCCACGTCGCCCAAACCCTGACCGCACCCTTCGGGCATCACTTTTACGGGCACGGCGCATTTTCGGCAGATGGCGCGCTGTTGTTCACCACCGAAAACGAGATCGCAACCGGTCAGGGGCGGATCGGGGTCTGGGACCGCAGCGCAGGCTACACGCGGCTGGATGCGTTCGCCTCTGCCGGGATCGGACCACATGAAATCCTGCGGCTGCCCGGCGGCATGCTGGCGGTGGCAAATGGTGGGATCCGCACCCATCCCGATACGGGCCGGGATAAACTGAACCTGGACACGATGCGACCCAACCTGGCCCTGTTCGACACGGGCGGGCAGCTGACCGACCTTGCCGAAGGGCCCGCCGCCGAACACCTCAACTCGCTGCGCCACATCTCGGTGGGGACAAACGGCACCATTGCCTGCGGTTTCCAATGGCAAGGCGATCCGTTCGAGGCACCCGCCCTTGTGGGCCTCTACAAAGGGAACGGGACCCTGATCCCGGCACACATCAACGACCTGACCCTACGCCAACTTGATGGATATATCGGCAGCGTGAGTGCCTTTGGCACGCATATCGCCGCCTCGGCGCCGCGCGGGGGGCACATGCTGACCTTTGATCAAAGCGGCGCGGAGACCGGCGTGCACCGCGCAGCGGATGTGTGCGGGCTGTGCAGTACGCCGCAGAACAGCTGCCTCGTCACCGACGGGTTCGGGCATGTCTACACACTCTCGGACGCGGACCTCACCTTGCGGGCAAAACACCCGCTGGCCTTCGACAATCATCTTGTCGCCCTGACTGCGGCCTGAACTGTACAGACAAGGCACCATCGCCGATTTCATTTGACAGCTTCATGGGACGATGCTCTGCTTTGGCATCGATATTGATTGCATTGGCTCAATGGAAAACCACAGCGCACCCTGTTGTATCAGACGGTTGGACAAGTCCAATCTGGTCTGCTGTTGAAGGTGATGCACAACTGACGACTGGCCTGTGGTTGACAGTGGCACTGACAACACCGGACAAATCCCAAGCCTGATTTTCCCGCACCGTCTGACCTCAAGACAACCCGCCACGCGACATCACGTTTTCCAGCAATTGGACTGTGGGCCGTGCGCCTTGGATGCCTCGTCGCATCGGCCCGGCCACATTTGCATCTCGCACCGGATCAACACATGAACAACGCAGAACCCGCCCCCCGTCTGGCTGTCGATATTGGCGGCACTTTCACGGATATCGCCATCGAACATGGCACCAAAATCGACACGGCCAAAACCCTCACATCCCATGACGACCCAGTCCGGGGGGTCCTGCAAGGCATCCGCTACGCACTTGATGAAGCGGGGCGCGCCCCGGCTGAATTCGGGTCGATCATTCATGGC
The DNA here is from genome assembly GCF_947497045.1 of uncultured Tateyamaria sp. Taxonomy (GTDB): domain Bacteria; phylum Pseudomonadota; class Alphaproteobacteria; order Rhodobacterales; family Rhodobacteraceae; genus Tateyamaria. The sequence goes on from NZ_CANMEU010000015.1 coordinate 26,554, forward strand.
ACCACACTGGCCACAAACGCGCTGATCGAACGACGCGGGGCATCGGTTGCCGTCATGACCACCGAAGGGTTCCGCGACATTCTCGAAATCGGGTACGAGCGCCGCTTTGACCAATACGACATCAACATCGAAAAACAGGACCTGATCGTGCCACGCGACATGGTGTTCACCGTGCCCGAACGGGTCGGGGTCTCGGGCGAGGTGTTGCAGCCGCTCGACCTCGCAGCCGTTGAGGCGCAGATCCTTGAGGCGCGCGATGCAGGTGCCGGCAGTCTGGCCGTCTGCCTGTTGCACAGCTACAAGAACCGCGCCCACGAATTCGCAATCCGGGAGGTCGCAGCCCGCATCGCGCCCGAACTGTCGGTGACCTTGTCTTGCGAAGTGTCCCCCGAAATCCGCGAGTTCGACCGGCTGTGTACAACGGTCTGCAACGCCTACATCAAGCCCTTGATGGCCGGATACCTCTCCGAACTCAGAACCCGGCTTGAGGCGACAGGGTTTGGCTGCCCACTGTTCATTATGACCTCGGGCGGGGGGATGACGGACCTGAAAACCGCCATCGACTTCCCCATTCGCCTTGTGGAATCCGGCCCCAGTGGCGGTGCGATCATGGCCGCAAAAATTGCGCAGGAACGCCAGATCGACAAGGTCGTGTCCTTTGATATGGGCGGCACCACGGCCAAGATCACGCTGATCGAAAACCAGGTGCCCAAATCCTCCCGCGCGTTTGAAATCGACCGGACCGCGCGGTTTATGAAAGGCAGCGGCATCCCGGTTCGCATCCCCGTCATCGAAATGATCGAGATTGGGGCCGGTGGTGGATCCATCGCGCGCATCGACGGGATGGGCCGGTTGCGCATTGGACCCAAAAGCGCGTCTTCCAATCCCGGCCCCGCCTGCTATGGCAAGGGCGGTCAGGATGCGACGGTGACCGATGCGGATGTGTCCATCGGCTATATCGATCCTGCTGCCTTTGCCGAGGGCCGCCTGACCCTCCGACCCGACCTTTCGGACAACGCAATCAAAGGCAGTATCGGGCAAGCTCTGGACCTGTCCCTGACCGAGGCCGCTGACGCCATTTCCCGGACCGTGGACGAGGCGATGGCCAACGCAGCGCGCATGCACGCGGTCGAGCAGGGCAAGGACCTGACAGACTGCACGATGGTGGCCTTTGGTGGCAACGGCCCGCTGCATGCGACGCGCATTGCCGAGCGGACGGGCGTGCGCAAGATCATCGTGCCACCCAATCCCAGTGTCGGGTCAGCCATCGGGTTCCTCTTTGCGCCGGTGTCCTTTGAAACCGTGCGCACCTTTCCGGCCCAATCCTCGGCGTTTCCGATAGCGAAGGTGAACGCACTGCTCAACGAGATGGCCGAACACGCGACCCAAATCGTCAAGGCGGGGGCCCAGGGGCGCGATGTCCAAGTGCGGCGCATCGCCTTTGCGCGCTATGCCGGTCAGGGTCAGGAAATTGAAATCGATATTCCACACGGGCCCATCGACGGCGCGGCCCTAAGGGCGCTGATCGCTGCGTTTGAGGTCGAATATCAACGCCAGTTCAGCCGCATCGTGCCGGGGATGGAAGTGGAATTCATCAACTGGTCGGTGACAGCCTCCAACGATCCACCACGCCCGACGCCAGTGGGTGCAACACCCGGCGACTGCGTTCAAGCCAAACCAAGCGCCACCCGGCAACTCAAGATCGGACCGAACGCACAAGGCGTCGATGTGCCCGTCTACCAGCGTGCTGCCCTGTCGGCGGGCCAGTGCCTGAGCGGCCCCGCCCTGATCACCGAGCCGCAGACAACCACCTATGTCTCGCCCCTGTTTGACGTCGAAATCGACGCCGCCCTCAACATCGTGATGCAGCGCAACGAGGTCGAGGCGGGCCGCGATGGGCAGGCACGCTCGACCCTCGATCTGCAAGTGATGTGGGATCGGCTGCTCGCGGCGGTCGAGGAACAGGGACAGGTCCTGATCCGTACCGCCTTCAGCCCCATCGTGCGCGAATGCGGCGATATCTCGGCGGGCATTTTCGACCCAGACGGTGATATGTTGGCGCAAGCCGTGACCGGCACGCCGGGCCATATCAACACAATGGCGGAAACGGTCAAACTGATGCTGCCGCATCTGGATGTGGGGGCGATGCGCCCGGGCGATGTCTATTGCACCAACGATCCGTGGATCGGGGCCGGGCATCTGAACGACATCGCTCTGATTGCACCCATTATCCTCGGCGGGGCACTGGTCGCCTTCACCGCCTGCACCTCTCACGTCTATGACCTTGGGGGGCGGGGCATGGGCCCGGACGGCACCGACGTCTTTGACGAAGGGCTGTTCATTCCGGTCTGCAAACTGGTGGATCGCGGCGACGTCAACCGGCTGGTTGTGGACTTCATCAAGGCCAATTCACGCTCCCCGATCTCGAATGAAGGGGACATCTACGCGCTGATCGCGTGCTGCGATGTCGCCGCCGACCGCGTGGTCCAAATGATGCAGGAATTCAGCCTGCCCAATCTGGATGAGTTGGGCGCACACATCCTGCACAGCTCGAAAATGGCGACCGAGGCGGCCATTCGCGCATTGCCCTGCGGCACCTATCACAGCGCGCTCGACATCGACGGCTATGATTTCGAGATCAGGCTTTGTGCCGCAATGACCATTTCCGATAACCGCATCACCATCGACCTGTCGGGGACCTCCGGGCATTCGGCATTGGGGATCAACTGCCCGATCAACTACACTGCCGCCTATGGCGTCTTTGCCATGCGGTGCCTGATCGGACCCGAAGTGCCAAACAACGCCGCCTCGCTTGCGCCCTTTGTCTTTGTCGCCCCCAAGGATTGCATCCTGAACGCACAGTCCCCCGCCCCCGTGGCCATGCGCCATGCCACTGGCCAGATGGTGGCCGATCTGGTGTTCGGGGCGCTGCATCAGGCTGTGCCGGGGCTGGCCCCCGCAGAAGGGGCCACATGCCTTTGGGATCTGCCGATCCGCAGTGCGCCCTCCGCCGCGCGCGGGGGCAGCACAGCAACCGTCTTTGCGACCGAGTTCACCCATTCGGGTGGCACGGGCGCGCGCCCCGCCAGGGACGGGCTGTCGGCCACGGCCTTTCCAAGTGGCGTGTTCGGCACCCAGACCGAGATCGCGGAAAGCACCGCCCCGATCCGCTATCTGCGGCGCGAGCTGATCCCCGACAGCGGGGGCGCTGGCACGTTTCGGGGCGGGCTTGGCCAGATCATCGAAATGGAAAGCAGCGAGGACGCGGATATCCTGCTGCTGGCAGGGGTCGAGCGGGTCAAATTCCCCGCCAATGGCCGCGATGGCGGATTGCAGGGTGCGGCAGGGCATATCCAACTCCGCTCTGGCCCTGTGCTGCGGTGCAAGGGCGAACAGACGATCCCGGCGGGTGATCTGTTGTACTGGCACACACCGGGAGGGGCCGGATATGGCGACCCGCTCGGGCGCGATCCGGCGCTTGTGGCCCGGGATGTGCGCCAAGGGCTGGTGACGCCCGAGGCCGCGCGGGATCTGTACGGTGTCGTCTTGCAGGCCGATGGGACCGTGGATGCTGATGCGACGGGCATGCTGCGCGATCCCGATCCCTAGGCCCCGGGCACCACCTTATCCCTCTGTTCTGAAGCCGTTTTGGCAAAATATGTCACCGGGACACAGGAAGGTCATTTACCTTTTGACCAGACCCCGCACTATTGTCCCTTAACAAGACGTCCCAGATAGAAGTACCCAAGCATGTTCAGCACCGAGATCGCGATGGATGCGCCCGTCAGGGACGGCTTGATGCTGGCGGGCGGGTCGGTCCTGCTGGCGCTGATCTGGTTCGTGTTCCGGCGCACGAGCGTCGGCACGCGGGTGCTGTCGTGCTATATGTGGATTGATACGGCCGCAAACTTTGTGATCATTCCACTGACGATCTTTGGGGTCGGTCGTTTTCTGACACAGCTGTTCGACGTTCTGCAATATGCGGAATTCGCAAACCTGACAGTCACGATCACGCAGCTTGCGCTTTATGTGACCATATCCATCGGGCTTGGGCGTATTGTCGAAGTGTGGATCAGCGTCGCCCACGCAGATGATGTCAGTGACGGGCATCTGCCCCAGCTTTTGCGGCTGATCCTCTACGGGCTGTGCGTGATCGGCGGGCTTGCGGTCTTTCTGACCATGAACGGCTATCGCCCGACCGAACTTTATCTGTCGACCGGGGTGCTGGCTGCCATCCTTGCCTTTGCGACGCAACAAACGCTTGGGGACTTTTTCGCCGGGCTCACGCTCAGCCTCGAAAGCCCCTTCAAGCTCGAAGACTGGATCATGCTTGAGGATGGCACCGAAGGCCGGGTGATCGACATCAACTGGCGCACCACCCGACTGCGGCAATGGGACAATGCCACGCTTGTGGTGCCCAACAGCGTGCTGGCCAAAACGCGCATTCGCAACCTGCACGACCGCAACCACAAATATTCGCCATGGTACATGATCCGCATCTCGGCAGATTACGACCCGCGCGCAATCAAGGTTCTACTGCTTGAGGCCGCGTTGCGGTGCAAACGGTCGGTTCCGGGGGCCTTGCCCACGATCCGTCTGACGGATGCGACCCAATCGCCTTATTCCTACATGGTGTGGGTGCATTTCCCCAACTACCAGGCCATGTTCGCCGGACGCGAAGAGCTGTTTCGCGAAATTCACAACGCCCTGAAAGACGCCGGACTGCAAGTCGCCGTCGACCTGCAAGAGGTCCGCTATGCCCGCGCCACCCACAGCCCGATGGAGCCACCAAACGTCCTGATGGCCCTCAAATCACTGGATTTCGCCGCCTTCCTCACCGACGAGGATCTGGGCAAAATCGCCGCCATGAGCGAGCGGTCCTTTTTTGAGGCGGGCAGCGTGATCCTCAACGAGGGCGAACAGGCGGACCAGATGCAGATCATCTCGACCGGCGTGGTCGAGGTCAGCGTGTCCTCAAATACAGGGCGGCGCCACCATGTCGAAGAACTGAACCCCGGCCAGTATTTCGGGCTTGCCGCGATGCTGACCAATGAACCTGCCGCCATGCAATATCTGGCCAGGACCGACGTGTCGATCATCCGCGTCAATGTCGATTGTCTGCGCCACGTTGTCTCCGGCAGGGACGGGATCACCGAACAGTTTGCGCAACTCGTGCAACACCGCCGTCAGCGCGCCGAAGACGCCAAGACCTACGTTCAGGACAGCGGGCAGGCCATCACCTTCCAGGACCTCGTGCGTCGTGTGGATCGTGTGTTTCGGGGCGGGACGCGCTGATCACGCGCAAGCCCCACTGCACCTGTCAGCGCCGTGTTCATTGCACAACAACCCCGTCCAAGATCGGCCCCTGCCCCCTCGCAATGATTGCCTTCATCATTCAATACTGCGCGGAGTGCAGCACACCAGATACGGGAAAGCGATTTGCAGATGTCCATTACACCTGTCCTCCTGTGCGGCGGCGCGGGGTCGCGCCTGTGGCCCCTGTCGCGCAAAAGCTATCCCAAACAGTTTGTGCCCCTGCTTGGTGATGAAACACTGTTTCAGGCCTCGGCCAGCCGCCTCCGGTCGTTCGAGGATCCGCTGATCGTAACCGCGTCCGACTTCCGGTTCATCGTGACCGAACAACTGGCCGCCATTGGCATCGACCCCGGTGCCATCCTGCTTGAACCCGAGGGGCGCAACACCGCGCCCGCGGTTCTGGCCGCCGCGCTTTATCTGCACGCGCGTGATCCCGATGCGATCATGCTGGTTTGCCCCTCCGACCATCTGATCCCCGACCCTGCCCAATTTCTTGACGCCGCGCAGGTCGCGCAGGACGTGGCCGAACAAGGGCAGCTCGTGACCTTCGGGATCACACCGACCCATCCCGAAACCGGGTACGGATATCTCGAACTCGCCGAGGCACCCCAAGGCGGCCCCGCGCCCCTGAAACGTTTTGTGGAAAAGCCGGATGCGGCCACGGCAGCGACACTTGTCGCCTCGGGCAAACACATGTGGAACGCCGGAATCTTCATGTTCCGCGCCGCCGCCATCATCAAGGCATTCAAGGCCCATGCCCCCAACCTGATGGACCCGGTATCAGCCGCGCTTGATACGGCAAAGCCCGACCTTGGATTCCTGCGCCTCGCACCCGACCCATGGGGACAGGCCGAAAACATCTCGATCGATTATGCGGTGATGGAACGGGCCGACAACCTGTCGGTCGTGCCCTACACCCACGCGTGGTCGGACTTGGGCGGATGGGAAGCGGTCTGGCGCGAAAGCGCACGCAACGACCGCGGCGTCGCCACCCACGGGAATGCAACAGCCATTGACTGCGACAACGCCCTGTTACGCTCGGAAAGTGACGAGATGGCCCTCGTGGGCATCGGCCTCAGGAACATCGTGGCCGTGGCGATGAACGACGCCGTGCTGGTCGCCGACACCGCGCGCGGGCAGGACGTCAGGCTGGCGGTGCAATCCCTCAAGGCGCAAGGGGCGGTGCAGGCCGAACAGTTCCCCAAGGATCACCGCCCATGGGGCTGGTTCGAAAGCCTCGTGATCGGGAACCGCTTTCAGGTGAAACGGATCGTCGTGCATCCCGGTGCCGCACTCAGCCTGCAAAGCCACCACCACCGCGCCGAACACTGGATCGTTGTCGAAGGCACCGCCAAGGTCACGATAGATAATGAGGTCAAGCTGATCAGCGAAAACCAGTCCGTCTATATCCCGCTCGGGGCGGTGCACCGGATGGAAAACCCCGGCAAGATGCCCATGGTCCTGATCGAAGTGCAGACCGGATCCTATCTGGGTGAGGACGACATCATTCGCTACGAAGACGTCTATGCGCGCGGCGCCGGGGCCAAAGGATAACGCCGCACGCATCGGCGCAAATATCGCGTCAAATCAAAGCCCACTTGCGACATTGACGCCAAAGCGCTTAGTCTGAATGTCCAACGCCCCCGGCAAAACCATGTCCGAGGTTGGAACCTGAAGCCATGCGGGGGTGTTTACCCTTGCCTGTCTCGCAGGCGCACACGATTCCGGCCGGTCTCCGGCACCGCGCGAACCCGTCAGCCAAAAGGTATGCCACACATATGGCCGCACCATCTCACACCGACCCGGGTACGCGCCCCGCCTTCCTGACAGCAAATGACATCTCAGCCTTGAACGCAGGCGACCACCCGGCCCCCTTTGACGTGCTCGGCCCGCACAAAATCAAGAACCGGCGTTGGATCATTGCGCTCAAACCCGGGGCCGTTTCGGTCACCGCCCATGTGGGCAGCAAGGACACCGAGTTGCTGCGTCTGGACGGCGACGTGTTCGCCGCCCCCGTGCCCGGCAAATCCTACACGCTGACAGCACATTATGCGGACGGCACCACCCATATGGCTGGCGACCCTTTCGCCTATGACCCGGTGCTGACCGACTTCGATCAATACCTGGTCGGCGAAGGCACGCATAAGGAACTCTGGCGCGTTCTGGGCGCGCACGTCATGTCCCATCAGGGCACGCATGGCACCCATTTCGCGGTCTGGGCCCCGAACGCGCGCAAGGTCAGCGTGATCGGCGATTTCAACGGATGGGACGGGCGGCAACATCCCATGCGCCGCGCCGGCATCACCGGCGTGTGGGAGACGTTCCTGCCCGGCGTCGGTGACGGTGCGCTTTATAAATACGAGATCACGTCGGATGCGGGCACCGCCCTCAAGGCCGACCCGGTGGGCTTCGGCTCTCAGCATCCGCCAGAAAAGGCATCCATCGTGCGCGACATCACAGGCTATGGCTGGAAGGATGCGGCATGGATGAAATCTCGGGCGGCACGCGCAGATCGTGGCCAGCCCATTTCGATTTACGAGGTGCATCTGGGGTCGTGGCGGCGACGCTATGACGACGGGGGCCGCCCGCTCAGCTACAAGGAACTCGCGCACGATCTGATCGGCTACGTCAAACATATGGGCTTCACCCATATCGAACTCATGCCGGTATCGGAATTCCCCTTTGACGGCTCCTGGGGCTATCAGCCCGTGGGCATCTACGCCCCCACAATCCGCTTTGGCCCCCCCCACGAGTTTCGCGACCTGATCGAGGCGGCCCATGCCAGCGAGATCGGCGTGCTGCTCGACTGGGTGCCGGGGCATTTCCCCACCGACGATCATGGGCTGGCGAAATTCGACGGCACCGCCCTTTATGAACATGCCGACCCGCGCGAGGGCTTTCATCAGGACTGGAACACGCTGATCTACAACTACGGGCGGGTTGAGGTGAAAAACTACCTCGTCGCCAACGCGCTCTACTGGATGGAGGAATATCACCTCGACGGGCTGCGCGTGGATGCGGTCGCCTCGATGCTCTACCGCGACTATTCGCGCAACGATGGGCAATGGGTCCCGAACAAGGACGGGGGGCGCGAGAACTACGAGGCCATCGACTTTCTCAAGGACATGAACGTGGCCGTCTACGGGGCCAATGCAGGCGTGATGACCGTGGCCGAGGAAAGCACCTCCTTTCCCGGTGTGTCGCAACCTGTGCACAGCGGCGGCCTCGGGTTCGGCTACAAATGGAACATGGGGTGGATGAACGACACCCTGCGCTACATGGAAAAGGACCCCGTCTATCGCCAATACGATCATCACCTGATGACCTTCCCCATCGATTGGGCCTTCAGCGAAAATTTCATCCTGCCGATCAGCCACGATGAGGTGGTGCATGGCAAAGGGTCGATGCTGTCCAAAATGCCCGGCAGTGACTGGGAAAAATTCGCAAACCTGCGGGCCTATTACGCCTATATGTGGATGTTTCCGGGCAAAAAGCTGTTGTTCATGGGTTGCGAATTTGCACAACCGGCCGAGTGGAGCCATGACGGCGAACTTGATTGGGGTGCTGCCGAACAGCCCGCCCACAAGGGTGTGCAGAAACTCGTGCAGGACCTCAACGTGCTTTACCGCGCCACCCCTGCCCTCTTTGCTTACGACTGCGAGGCGCGCGGGTTCGGCTGGCTTGGCAACGATCCGGCACAATCGACCATCGCTTTCGCCCGCTTTGGCACGGACGGGGACGCGCCCGTCGTGGTCGTGTGCAACTTTACGCCCATCGAGCGCGTTGGGTTCCAAATCGGCGTCCCGGCGGCAGGGCATTGGGCCGAAGTGCTCAACACTGACGCAAGCAGCTATGGCGGCGGCAATCGGGGCAATCTCGGCGGCGTCACGACATCCACCGACCCACGCGACGGGCAGGATCAGTCGATCACGCTGACGCTGCCACCGCTGTCCGTGATCGTACTGCGCCACACGCAGGAATGAAATTCTTTGGGAGGAGATATTCAGATGAAGACGAAACGCCTAACACAACGCTCCATGGTCTTTGTGCTGGCCGGGGGTCGTGGAAGTCGCCTCAAGGAATTGACAGATCGGCGGGTAAAGCCAGCCGTGCCGTTCGGGGGCAAGGCCCGGATCATCGACTTTGCGCTGTCCAACGCGATGAATTCGGGCATTCGGAAAATGGCCATCGCTACTCAATACAAGGCCCACAGCCTGATCCGGCACGTGCAACGGGGCTGGAATTTCCTCGGGGCCGAGCGCAACGAATTCATCGACGTGCTGCCCGCCTCGCAGCGGGGTGGTACCGAAAGCTGGTACAAGGGCACGGCCGATGCGGTCACCCAGAACATCGATATCGTGGACAGCTACGGCGTGGACTATGTGGTGATCCTGGCGGGCGACCACATCTACAAGATGGACTATGAAATCATGCTGCGTCAGCACGTGGAATCCGCCGCCGATGTGACCGTGGGCTGCCTGACCGTGCCGCGGATGGAGGCGACGGCCTTTGGCGTCATGGCCACCAACAAGGAGGGGCAGATCACCAGCTTTCTTGAGAAGCCCGCCGATCCGCCCGGCACGCCCGAAGACCCCGAAAAGGCGCTCGCCTCGATGGGAATCTATGTGTTTGATTGGACATTCCTGCGCGATCTGCTGCGCAGGGACGCGGAAAACCCCGACTCCTCCAACGATTTCGGTAACGACCTGATCCCCGACATCGTGGCCAACGGCAAGGCAATGGCGCACCGGTTCGACGACAGCTGCGTGCGGGCCGACGAGGCACCGGCCTACTGGAAAGACGTGGGCACGGTCGATGCCTTCTGGCAGGCGCATATCGATCTGACCAACTTCACCCCCGAACTGGACCTGTGGGATCGCGACTGGCCGATCTGGACCTACAATGCCAGCGTGCCACCGGCCAAGTTCATCCACGACGAACGCGACAGACGGGGGATCGCCATCTCGTCCATGGTGTCGGGGGGGTGCATTGTCTCGGGCACCGAAGTCCGCAATTCCGTCCTGTTCACCAATGTGCACACCAACTCCTACGCTGTCCTTGATCATGCGGTGGTCCTACCGGATGTGGTCGTCCACCGCTCGGCCCGGCTGCGGCAGGTGGTGATCGACGGCGGCGTCATCATTCCCGAAGGACTTGTGGTCGGCGAGGACCCGACCGAGGACGCCAAGTGGTTCCGCGTGACCGAACGGGGCACGACCCTGATCACCCAGGCCATGCTTGACACGCGCGCAGCCGCCACATGATCAAGGTCCTGTCCATCACGTCCGAATGCGCCCCCCTGATCAAGACGGGCGGGCTCGCGGATGTGGCCGGGGCCCTGCCCCTCGCGCTGACCCGGCAGGGCTGCGAGATGCGCACGCTGCTGCCTGGTTACCGCGCGATCATGGGCAAGCTCGGGCAGACGAAAAAGGTGGCGACGTTCAGGAACCTGTTCGGCGGCAAGGCAACGCTGCTGGTCTGCTCGGTCGCTGGCCTCGACCTGCTGGTGCTGGACGCGCCGCACCTCTTTGACCGTGACGGCGGGATTTACGTTGATGCGGCGGGGCAGGACTGGCCCGACAACCCCGAACGGTTTGCGGCCCTCAGCTTTGCGGCGGCGCATATTGGGGGGGGTGCGCTCGACTGGACACCGGACATCCTGCATGGCCATGACTGGCAGGCGGGGCTGACGCCGGAATATCTGCACAGCGCGGGCGTGCAGACGCCCTTCGTCTTCACGATCCACAACATCGCATTTCACGGCAATTGCAGCAGCGACAAACTTGGCGATCTGCATCTCGACCAGGCCCGCTTTGACGTGGATCATTTCGAATTCTGGGGCCAGATTTCCGCGCTCAAGGCCGGGCTGATGGGCGCGGCCAAGATCAACACCGTCTCGCGCACCTATGCCGAAGAGTTGCTGACGCCCGAGTTCGGCATGGGGCTGGATGGGGTGCTGGCCCGGCGCAAGGCGGACCTGACGGGCATCGTAAACGGCATCGACACGGCGGCCTGGGACCCTCAAACCGACCCCAACATCAAACCCTTCAAATCCCCCGCGGGCAAAGCCGCCAACAAGAAGGCCCTGCAAAAGACCTTTGGCCTCACCCCTGCTGACGGCCCACTCTGTGTCCTGATCTCACGATTGACCGAGCAAAAGGGCATCGACCTGCTAATCGACGCCCTGCCCACTCTGCTGGAGCGTGGCGGCCAACTCGCCCTGCTTGGCTCGGGCGATCCAAGGCTCGAGGTCTCGCTGCTCGAAGCCGCCGCGCGCCATGACAATGTCGCCGTCAGGATCGGCTATGACGAACCGCTCTCGCATCAGATGGTGGCCGGGGGCGACGCCATCCTCGTGCCCTCACGGTTCGAACCCTGCGGGCTGACGCAGCTTTACGGGCTGCGCTATGGCGCACTGCCGCTGGTGGCGCTGACCGGGGGGCTGGCCGATACGGTCATCAACGCCTCGCCCGCCGCCATGTCCTCAGGGGTCGCAACGGGCATTCAGTTCTTCCCCGTGACCGCCCCGGCGCTGTCGAATGCCTTCACCCGTCTGCATGACCTTTATCGCCAGCCCAAACTCTGGCAACAGATGCAGCGCAATGCGATGAAACAGCAGGTCGGTTGGGAAACGTCCGCCGCCGCCTATCGCGCCATCTACGCACCCCTTGTCGAGGCAGGCAACGCACAGTGAGCAATTTCGGAATTCGGCCCGGCCTTCCGGCCCCGCTTGGGGCCAGTTTCGACGGTGAAGGCGTGAATTTCGCCGTCTACTCGCGCCACGCGACCAAGGTCATCCTATGCCTGTTCGACGACAGCGGTGTGGCCACACAAGAGATCATCCTGCCCGAACGCGAAGGGCACATCTGGCACGGCTACTTCACCGGCATGCGACCGGGCCAGCAATATGGCTACCGGATGGACGGGCCCTACGTGCCGGAGGAAGGGCATCGGTTCAACCCGTTCAAACTGCTAATCGACCCCTATGCCAAGCAGTTGACGGGGCATCCGATCTGGAATGATGCGCTGTTCGGCTATGTACCGGGACACAAGACCAAGGATCGCAGCTTTTCCAAGACCGACAGCGCGCCCTACATGCCGCGCTCGATCGTGGTCGACCCAAGCTTTGACTGGGGCAACACCCCGCGCCCGCATCACAGCTATGAGGACACGGTGATTTACGAGGCCCACGTCAAAGGCATGACGGCCGGGCGCAGCGACGTATCCAATCCGGGGACCTATCTGGCCATGGCCTCCAACCCGGTACTGGAACACCTGACAAATCTTGGAATCACAACGGTCGAATTGCTCCCGGTCCAAGCCTTCCTCAACGAAAAATTCCTGCTGGATCGGGGGCTTACCAACTACTGGGGATACATGACCTACGGGTTCTTTGCGCCCGACCCGCGGTACATGCGTGGGGCCGACATCGCAGAGTTTCAACAGATGGTGGCGCGCTTTCACAGCGCAGGCATCGAAGTGATCCTAGATGTCGTCTACAATCACACCGCCGAAGGGTCCGAACTGGGGCCGACGCTGATGTTTCGCGGTCTCGACAATGCGAGCTACTACCGGCTGGCCGAAAACAAGCGGTTCTATATCGACGATGCGGGCTGCGGCAACACGCTCGATTTCGAAAACCCCGCAGTGATCCGGCTGGTCATGGACAGCTTGCGCTATTGGGTCGATGTCATGCATGTGGACGGGTTCCGCTTTGACCTCTGCTCGGCGCTTGGGCGCACCCGCGAAGGGTTCGACCGCAACGGTCCCTTCTTCCGGGCCATCGGACAGGACCCGGTGCTGAACCGCGTGAAACTGATCGCCGAGCCGTGGGATATCGGGCCCGGCGGCTATCAGCTTGGGGCTTACCCAGCCCCCTTTGCGGAATGGAACGACCAGTACCGCGACGACGTGCGCGCCTTCTGGCGGGGCGATCCAGGCAAGGTGGCGGCGGTGGCCGCGCGGCTGTCAGGCTCCGCACAATTCTTTGACCATGACGGGCGGCACGCCACCTCATCGCTCAACTTCCTGACGGCCCATGACGGGTTCACGCTGCACGACAAGGTCAGCTACAACCAGAAACACAACCTCAACAACGGCGAGGGAAATCGCGACGGGCACTCCGACAACCACAGCGACAACATGGGCATCGAGGGGCCAACAGACGATCCCGACATCCTCGCGGCGCGCACAAGGCGCAAGCGCAACATGATCGCAACGCTGATGCTGTCGCAAGGCACCCCGATGATGCTGGCAGGCGACGAGGTCAGCAATTCGCAAAGGGGCAATAACAACGCCTATTGTCAGGACAACGAAGTAGGTTGGGTGAACTGGCCGGAAAAGGGCGATCCGTTCTTCACCTTCTGCCAGCAGGCCATCGCGTTTCGCCGGATGCACCCGCTGCTGCGCCAGCACCGGTTCCTGCATTCGCGCCAACGGCTGATCGACGGCGAACCCGACCTGTTCTGGCGGAGGCCTGATGGGGAGCCGATGGAACAAGGCGATTGGGACAATCCCGATCTCAAGGTCATCGTGGCGGAAATGCGCATGGCCTCCGGCACACCCGAATATGTGCGGCGCGAGGGCGTGTTGCTTATCGTGCTCAACAGCGGCGATGCGGTCACGATCAATCCACCCGAATTGCCGCAGGGCGATGCGTGGGTGCGCCGCTTTGACACCAGCCAGGACGACGCCATCGCCGTCACACCGGGAATGGAGGTGGCGGCGGATGCGGTCGTCGTCTTCTCGCATGAACAACAGAACTGAGGGGCCGCGCGGGCGGATCAAAGAGGGAGAGTAAGACCATGCCGATGCAAACAGTCAGAACCCACCCAATCGAGGGGCAAAAACCCGGCACCAGCGGGTTGCGCAAGAAAACCGCGATCTTCATGCGACCGCATTTCCTGGAAAACTACGTGCAGGCAACCTTTGACGGGATCGGCGGCGTGGCGGGCAAAACCCTCGTGATTGGGGGCGACGGGCGGTATTTCAACGACCGCGCCATTCAGGTCATTCTGCGCATGGCCGCCGCCAACGAGGCGGCCCGTTGCATCGTCGGTCAGAACGGCATCCTGTCCACACCTGCCGCCTCGAACCTGATCCGCACGCGTGGGGCGAATGGCGGGCTGATCCTGTCGGCCAGCCACAACCCCGGCGGCCCGGACGCGGATTTCGGGCTGAAATATAACGGCGACAACGGCGGGCCAGCCACCGAAAGCGTGACGGATAAAATCTATGAACGGACCCAGAATATCGAGGTCTACCGCATCTGCGCAGCCCAAGACGTCAACATCGCGGATCAGGGCACAACCGACCTTCACGGCATGAAAGTCGAGGTGATCGACCCTATTGCGGATTACGTCACTGCCATGGAAAAACTATTCGATTTCAGCAAGATAAAAGCCCTGTTCGCCCGCGGTTTTACCATGCGGTTCGATGCGATGCACGCGGTCACGGGCCCCTACGCACATGCCATCCTCGAGGACATGCTCGGCGCGCCCAAGGGCACCGTGACCAACGGCATCCCCTCGCCCGACTTCGGTGGCGGGCATCCCGACCCCAACCCGATCTGGGCCAAGGATCTGATGGACACCATGTATGGCAACAACGCGCCCGATTTCGGGGCTGCATCTGATGGCGATGGGGATCGCAACATGATCGTGGGGCGGCACGCCTATGTGACACCCTCCGACAGCCTCGCGCTGCTGGTGGCCAAGGCGCATCTGGCACCGGGCTACAAGGGCGGGCTGGCAGGGGTTGCACGCTCCATGCCGACCTCGCGCGCGGCAGACAGGGTGGCGGCCAGCCTCGGGATCACCTGCTATGAAACGCCCACGGGGTGGAAATTTTTCGGCAACCTGCTCGACGCAGGCAAGGCAACGCTCTGTGGCGAGGAAAGCGCAGGCACGGGATCGGACCATGTGCGCGAAAAGGACGGGTTGTGGGCGGTGCTGCTGTGGCTGAACATCCTCGCCGAAACCGGGCAATCGGTGGCCGAGCTGATGCAGGATCTCTGGGCGACCCACGGGCGGTACTACTACTCGCGGCTGGACTACGAAGACGTGGACAGCGACAAGGCGGGCGCAATGATCAATGCCTTGCGCGACAAGCTCGCCACCCTGCCCGGCACCACCATCAACGGGCTGACCTGCGACATGGCGGATGAATTTGCCTATGACGATCCGGTGGACGGGTCGCGATCAACCCATCAGGGCATCCGGCTGATCCTTGAAAATGACGCGCGGGTGATCTTTCGATTGTCCGGCACCGGCACCGCAGGCGCAACCATCAGGGTCTACCTCGAACAGCTTGAAACCGACCCGGCCCGGCTGGACCTGCCCCCCCAAGACGCGCTGCGCAATGTGCAAACCGCCGCACTCGCCGTCTCGGACCTGATCGCGATGACGGGCCGCACCAACCCCGACGTCGTCACATAAACACAAGGACCATGCCCTTTGCGGCGGCAGGCTTTGCATTTCAACGTATCGCACCCGCCCGCATGCTTCTTTGGCTTTTTAATTGCGCGCAAACGTGGCAACACATCCGTGGCCACGCGCCCGCAGCGCAAGCGACCCTCAGGATGCAGTGGCGGATTTGGAAAACGATACGTTCGCCATGCCGCCCCCGGGCGGGTCTGGCTGACCTGAACAAGGCAACGACGCCAGATGAATGTGATGACAGACCTGTCCGCCGAAGGGCTGCGCGCGCGCATCGCGCAACACCTGACCTATACGCTTGGCAAGGACGCAGCCCACGCCAGCACCTATGACTGGCGCATGGCCGTCAGCTATGCGGTGCGCGACCTGATCGTCGAGCCGTGGTTTGCCGCCACCCGCAAGACGTACCAAGCGCAGGGCAAGCGGGTCTATTACCTCTCGCTCGAATTCCTCATGGGGCGAATGCTTGAGGATGCGATGGTCAATCTGGGCCTGCGCGACACACTGCACGACGTGCTGGCGGACGAAGGTATCGCACTCGATGATCTGATCGAGGATGAACCCGACGCCGCCCTTGGCAATGGGGGTCTGGGGCGGCTGGCAGCCTGTTTTCTGGAAAGCATGTCCACCCTCGCCTGCCCCGCCTATGGCTACGGCATCCGCTATGAACACGGGCTGTTCAGCCAGAAATTCGAAGCAGGCCAACAGGTCGAGTGTCCCGAGGATTGGCTGAACCAGCCCCACCCGTGGGAGTTTGAGCGGCCCGAGGCGCGCTATACCATCCCGTTCAAAGGCAGTGTGCGGATAGACAAGGACACCGCCATCTGGACGCCTGCGGAAACCGTCTATGCCCGCGCTTATGACATGCCCGTGGTGGGCTGGCAGGGCAAATGGGCCAACACGCTGCGGCTCTGGGGGGCGCATCCCACCGACCTCTTTGACCTCGAACGGTTCAACGCGGGCGATCACACCGCCGCCGCCGCACCCGAGGCGCTGGCCCGCACCCTCTCGCGCGTGCTCTACCCCGACGACACCACCGATGGGGGCAAGGAATTGCGGCTGAAACAGGAATATTTCCTGACCTCCGCCGCGCTGCAAGACATCCTGCGCCGGTTCCTCAGCGAATATGACGACCTCACGCTGCTGCCCCACAAGGTCGCGATCCAGATGAACGACACGCACCCGGCCCTCGCCGGGGCCGAGTTGATGCGGCTGCTTGTGGACGTGCACGGGCTTGACTGGGACGTCGCCAAACCGCTCGCCGTGGGCTGCCTCAACTACACCAACCACACCCTGCTGCCCGAGGCACTGGAAACGTGGTTCACATGGCTGATGGGCCGCGTCCTGCCGCGTCACATGCAGATCATCGAACGGATCGACCGCGAACATCGGGCAATGACAGAATGTGCGGACCATCTGCGGATCGTGCACCACGATCAGGTCCACATGGGCACGCTGGCCTTTGTGATGTCGGGGCACGTAAACGGCGTCTCGGCCCTGCACACCGAGTTGATGCAGGAAACCGTCTTTGCCGACCTCGCACGGCTTTATCCCGGACGGATCCTCAACCGCACCAACGGGGTCACGCCCCGGCGGTGGCTGCGGCTGTCCAATCCGGCACTGTCCACCATCCTGACCGACACCATCGGGGCCGGATGGGAGGGCGATCTTGACCAACTGCGCACGCTTGCCGACCATGAAAACGACAGTGCCCTGCGCGACGCCCTGCACGGTGCCAAACGCGCCAACAAGGTCGCCTTTGCGGCCTGGGTGCAGGACCATATGGGGCTGACGCTGAACCCCGACGCCATGTTCGACGTGCAGGTCAAGCGCATCCACGAATACAAACGCCAGTTGATGAACCTCTTTGAAACCATCGCCCGCTGGCAGATGATCCGGGCCAACCCGACCGCAAACTGGACGCCGCGCGTCAAGATCTTCGGGGGCAAAGCCGCACCCGGCTACATGATCGCCAAAGAAATCGTGCATCTTATCAACGATGTCGCAACCACAATCAACAATGATCCCGTCACGGGCGATCTGCTGAAGGTCGTCTATCCCGCCAACTACAACGTTTCCATGGCGCAGCGGATGATCCCGGCGGCGGACCTCTCCGAACAGATTTCGACCGCCGGCAAAGAAGCCTCCGGCACCGGTAACATGAAATTCACCATGAACGGCGCACTGACCATCGGCACGCTCGATGGGGCGAACGTTGAAATCCGCGAACACGTGGGGGCCGACAACTTTTTCCTGTTCGGCATGACGGCTGACGAGGTGCGCACACGTGGCCAACACCGCGACCATGCGCGCCAAGCCATCCTCGCCAGCCAGCCCTTGCAGGACATCCTGCAAATGGTGGTCGAGGGCCGGTTCAACCGCACCAATCCCGACCGCTACCACGGGCTTGTGGCGCGCACATGGGACGATGATCCGTTCTTTGTGACCTCGGATTTCACCAGCTACATGGCCTGTCAGGCCAAGGTCGACACCGCCTTTGCAGACCCCGACGGATGGACACGTACCGCCCTGCGCAATATCGCAGGGTCGGGCTATTTCTCGTCAGACCGGACGATCCGGGAGTACATGGACGGCATCTGGGACACCAAAAGCCTCGGTTAATCCGCGCTCAACGCCAGCGCCCCGCCATGCGACAGATACGCAAACCCATTGCCCGGCAACGCAAGGGTCGCGCCATCAAGCGTTGCGGCATGCGGCCCGGTCAGCTTTGCTGCCCCGTCCAAGGCCACCATCTGCGGCGTCTTTGACAGGTTGAACACGCAAGTCAGCGCCCCCTCCCCTGCCCCACGCGTGAATGCAAGCAACGGCTCGGGCAGATCGTGAAACGCCGTCGCCCCGGTGCGCAGCGCGGGCACGGATTTGCGAAAGGCAATCGCCTCCCTGTAAAACGCCAGAATACCATCCGAGCTCTGCTGATCGACAGCGCGGGCAAGCTGCGGTGCCTTCACTGGCAGCCACGGTTTCGCTTCGGAAAACCCCCCATGGGGCGCGTTCTTTTCCCAGACCATCGGCGTGCGGCAGCCATCGCGGCCCTTGACCGCAGGCCAGAAGCGGATCGCGGGCGGGTCTGTCAGCTCTTCAAAGGTCATTTCAGTCTCTAACTGGCCCAATTCCTCGCCCTGATAGATGCCGATGGTGCCCTCGAACGACATCAACATCGCGCAAGTAAGGCGGGCCATCGCATCGTCGGACACAGCATAGTCCGCCCACCGGCTGACTTGGCGCGCGACATCATGGTTGCTGAACGACCAGTAGGGATGCCCATCAGGCGCGCCCTGCTGGAACCCTTCGATACAGTTGCGAAAGTGCTCGGCCGAGAAATCCGGCCCAAGCATCGCAAAACTGTAGGCCATGTGGAGGCGGGTCGTCCCGGCGGTGTATTCGCCCATGATCTGGATCGATCGGCGGCCCATCTCGCCCACTTCGCCCACCATCATAATGTCGTCATATTGATCGGTCAGCGCGCGCAGCCGCTCAAGAAAGCCCAGATTTTCAGGCCGCGTCTTGTTGTAAATATTGTCCTGCATCCCATAAAGATCGGTCGCCATCACCTGTGGCTTGGACTGCGCAGGCGGGTTCGAGCGCAGCTTTTGATCGTGGAAATAGTAGTTCACGGTATCAAGGCGAAAACCATCCAGCCCCCGATCCAGCCAGAACCTGCAGGTCTCAAGGATCGCGTCGATCACATCCGGATTATGGAAATTCAGATCGGGCTGCGAGGCGAGGAAATTGTGCAGGTAATACTGCCCCCGTTGCGGATCGAACTCCCATGCGGGGCCGCCGAAATGACTGTGCCAATTGGTTGGGGGCGACCCGTCCGGCTTGGGGTCGGCCCACACATACCAGTCCGCCTTGTCATTGGCGCGGTTGGTGCGGGACTGGGCAAACCACTCATGCTTGTCAGAGGTATGGGACAGAACCTGATCCACGATCACCTTCAGGCCCAGATCATGCGCGGTCGCGATCAGTCGGTCGAAATCATCAAGGTCGCCAAACAACGCATCGATGGTCAGATAGTCCGACACATCATAGCCCATGTCGGCCTGCGGTGACTGAAACACCGGGGACAACCAGATGCAGTCCGCCCCCAGTTCGGCGATATGGGGCAGACGGCGGGTGATACCGTTCAGATCGCCCACACCATCCCCGTTGTCGTCCTGATATGAGCGGGGATAGACCTGATAGACAACCGCGTCGCGCCACCATTCCTGCATGAAACTCTCCTTGTTGGTGATGCTTCATATCAGGAGGGGACTGATTGACAAATCCGGTTCGCCCCCTGCGCGCACGCGCACCTGTCACTCTCAGCTTTGGTAGTACGGCGCACTGTGGGGCAACTCATAGCCATAGCGTTTCATGCCCTTGGGACTGATCTGACTCAGCACCAATCCCGTAACGCGCTGCCCAGAGGTGTGGAAAACGCGCAGCGCCTCCTCGACCTGGGTTTCACTGGTCTTGTCCCATTGCACGGAAAAGATGATGGCATCGACCTGTTCGGCGATAATGCGGGCATCCGGGACAACCAGAACAGGCGGCGTGTCGATGATGATGGTGTCGTAAACCGCCCGCGCCTCGCTCATCAGGGCGCGGAAACTCTCCGAGGCGAACAGGTCCGCCGCGCTGACCGTCGTGGCCTCTCCGGCCAGTATGTCCGCGCCGAAATGCGCGCTCCGAAACACCGCCTCAGTCAACGACTTTTCCCCGTTCAGCACGGACACGATCCCATCGTCCGGCAGGGCCGTGAAATATTCGTGCAAGGTGCGCCGCCGAATGTCGCCCTCGATCAGCAACACACGTTTGCCCAGACCCAACAGGTTCTGCGCAAGGGCAAGCGCATTGGTGGTCTTGCCCTCACCCGGCACAGAAGAGGTGAACAAAATCACCTGCGGTGGCGTGTCGACATTGGACAGCATGATCGAGGTACGCAGATTGCGGATCGCCTCGACCGCGGCCGAAGTCGGCTTGTCCGACAGATATTGCAGCACATCACGCCGGCCGGCGACGGGCATGATCGGCACCTGCCCCAACACCGCATATCCGGCAAAGGCCTCAAGATCCTGCGCCGTGCGGAACCCGTTGTGACCCATCTCGCGCAGCAATACAAAGCCGGTGCCCAGCATCAGGCCCAACACGCCGGACATGGTCAGGATCAGTGATTTGCGCGGCTCAGAAGCAAACAGCGGCACAACCGCATCCGACAATATGCGGCTGTCGGCCTGCTGAATGCCCTGTTGGGCCGAGGTCTCGTTAAAGCGGGTCAGAAAATACTCATAAAGCACCCGCGTCGCCTCTGCTTCGCGGGTCAGTTGTTGCAAGGTGATCAGGTCTTCGCCTTGACGCTCCAGCGCCTGTTTCAACTCGCGCTCCGAGGCGCGCAAAGCCTGCACTTGCTGATCGGTGCCGCTCAGGGACGCGGTGGTGATACGGTCGCGCACATCCTTGATCTGACGCTCAAGCGCCTGCATCCCACCCACCGACACCAATTCCGTCGATCCGCGAAAGGTCGATACATCGGCCTCCGCGCCCTCCAGCCGTGCCTGCAACTCAGCCACCCGCGTACCCAGCCAAAGCGTTGCTTGCCGGGTCGTCTCGAACTTCACCTCGACCTGATTGAGGATATACAGCTCCACAATCATATCCGCGATGCTTGCAGATTTGCGCGGGCTTTCCGTCTCTACTGTGACCTGAAACACAAGGCTCAGCGGGACATTGCGCACCGTCACCGCGTGCAACAGGGTCGAAATCACCGCGTCCCGGGTCTGTTGTGTCTGCTCCTCCGGGGTCAGCTCAAATATGGGGCCGCCCAGACCCAGGCCCGATTTGATCAGCCCCTTGATACGATCCCACAGCGTGACAGGGCGCAGGGCGCGGTTGAATTCCGGGTCCTGGGTCAGGTTCAGCCGGTCCACAACCTCTCCCATCAGGCCACGGGCGCGCAGCACCTCGACCTCGGAATTGACCTCGGATGTGTCACCGGACAAACCGCCCACCACGCTTTGCAAATCGATGATCTGTTCCTGATTGGTCTCAAGGATCACCACCGCGGTGGAGCGGAAGATGGGTATGGCCAGCACATAGGCGTAATAGCCGCCAAGCAGGATCGCAATTGCAGTCGCCGCACAGATCACCCATTTGCCGCGCCAAATGGTCGACGCCAGACCGCCCAAATCAATGACATCGCCATCGCTGTGCGGTCGGGCGGGCGATATGCTACCGGCCGAGATATGTCTGCTGTATTGCATGGTTTTTGCTGCTGATGCCCTGCGATTGGGGTGGTGTCACACGGGTTCGACCCAAGCGTGCTGCGGCACCCTAGCATTGCCAAGGTTACCGATATGTTAACGCCAAACGGGCACTGAAACCGCTTCAGATTCGGGCCACGTCGAAATGACTATGGTCTACTCAGCGAATAAGGGGGCGGTTGTGTCTGTGCTGACGGTTCAGCACTGAGGCTAATTTATCATTGAAAAACAATAGCTTGCCGCTTTTCTTTCAGGCATCCCACGCAATTAAAAGAATTACTTGCCTTAGTCCTTGTATTTAGCGCTATATTGCCCTCAATATCAAGAGTAAGCGGCACTAGACCGCACCAGAGGCTGGCGATGCATATACACTACCGCAAACGATGGGTCATTCCCGTTGGGGCCCTCCCTGCATGTGCTGTCGCAGCCGCGACACGCAGGAGGCATGATCCATAAACAGGCAAGGCTAAACGAAACAGGGCCGGACGGCGGCAACCATCCAACCCTGTGAAATGAAACCAAAGAGGCCCATTCTGTTCGCAGTTTCAGAATAGCCTCGTCGCGCAGAACCCGCAAGCTTTTGCTGTGCGGGAACGAGGAAAATATGTCAGAAACAATCGAATTTGACCGGCGCAAGGGCTTTGTCGCCCTGCCGGTTGAAGTGCTGGAACTGGAACTGTCCCCCGGTGCCTTCAGGCTGTTGGTGGAACTGTGCCGCATGGCAAATATGGACGGGTTTTGCTGGCCTTCACTAGGGCAATTGGGTGAACGGTTGGGTCGGTCCAAGGCGGCGATTTCGGGATATGTGACCGCCTTGCGAGAAGCGGAACTGATCTCGACCGAAACACAGACCACCGCCAATGGGTACAACTATCGCCTGCGCTATTGCGTGGTGTTCTGGAAGGCTTGGCGCGCGTCACTGTCGGGCAAAGTGGCCGCCTCTTGCACCGAAAAAGTCGATCACAAAGATGAATGCAGTGTTCAAAAGAGTGAACGCCTTAGGGATTCAAAAAAACAGATTCATATAAAACATGACCCCTGCGGGCTGTCCGTTCATGCAAAATTGATTTCTGAGTGGGCCGAGTGCACCAAAGGGACCCCGTATCCTGCATTAAAGCATACTCCCTCCGAGGGCCTCGTCGCTGCAACGAACCGATGTGTTCAAGACACTGACACAACGATTGAGCTTATGTCCGCGGATATACGATCTGCCTTGGAGCGCACATTCAGCGCTGTTGATCTGGACAAAGATCGGGTTGCTGTGACTGCGGCGGTCGATCACCTCGCCGAAAAAGGGCTGTCGCGACCGGAGCTGAATGCGTTTTGTGCAGCACTCACGAAAAGCTGGCAGCGGCATTGGCGCAAGGTTCCGACCCCAAAACAGCTTGACCAGACACTCAAATCCGCGGCCATAATCCCCTACCGCGCCCAACTCAAACTGCTTGAGGGCTATCTGCGGCGGTGGACATTGGCGCAAAAGACCTTGCGCCCCGCCCCGCCTTGCGAGAAGTTGCCGGTGCGGATTGGGGCCCCTGCCCTGTCCGGCACACCCACATATATCCGTGGATATAATTAACATGGCGTACGGGCAGTTTGAGCAATTTATACGGAACATGACCCGCGTCATGGGGGCCGTGAACACAAAGCTGCAACGCGATCTGACGCTGCGCACCCGGGTTGCCCGTCGGTTTTCGATGACTGAAGTGGCGCAATTGCTGGCTGTCGACACCACTTATCTGACCCGCTTGACCAATGACGAACCACAATTTCCTGAAGGTGAGCGGATCGGGCGCGAGCGCACTTTTTCGCCATCCGAGATCATGTTGATCCGGGCCTTGATCGGGTCAAATCCGGGTGCAAAACGCGATCACGTGCATTGGCGCAAACCCGGCGACCCGGTCAAGGTCGTGACCTTTGGTGCCCAGAAGGGCGGCACGGGCAAGTCACTAAGTGCGGCGCATTTTGCGCAATATATCAACCTGTTCTACGGGTTGCGCGTGGGCGTGATTGATGCCGATCCACAGGCCACGGTCTCGCTTTACTTTGCGGATGAGGGGCTGCCCTTGTTTGATCCCGACACGGCGACGCTCGCGGACTTCATGGGGGTGGACAACCCCGGTGCGGATGCGGTCACGCCGCGCACGGCCGAGGATCTTGACGCGATCTGGCACGCCACACCCTGGCCGGGCATCCGGTTGATCCCGGGTGGTGCGAATATCCAGAACGGGGATATCAGCCTGTTTTTCCTGTCCCAGTCCAGCCGGGTGCCGGTGTATCGCGTGCTCAAGGACGCGATTGCCACGTGGGACGCTGGCAATGGGCCGCGCACGCGCCCTGAGGATTTGCGCGATAACAGCGGTGCATTTGATGTGGCCCGCTATGAGCAGGCGCTGAATGAAACGGTGGATGTGATCGTGATTGATCAGCAACCCTCGTTGACGCTGATGCAGCTGAATGGGCTGATCGCGGCGGACAATGTGGTGATCCCGCAGACCATGAAGGGCTTTGATCTGGCGACGCTGGCGACATACGTGTCCAACATTGGCGAATACCTTGAATTTATCATGGGATTTGAGGCGGATCTGGAGATTGGGGCCGGGGCCCACATGGTGCTGCCGACGATCGTGCAAGAGCAGAATAATCAGGATGTGGACCAGATTGTGGACCTGTATCGTAAGGCACCGCGCGAGGTGATGCAGGTGTGGTATTCACGCTCTGACGCGATTGCGAATGCGGCCGAAGAGTACAAGAGTATCTATGAATACCTGCCGCCCAAGACCCGCCGTGTGTCTGCGCGGGCGTTTATGGACAATGCCAATGCGGTGAATGACGCCCTGGTACAACGGATTTGGCCCACCCTGCCACCACGTGATTTTGCGCAGGCCTTTATGGAGGAGCGTTGGGACTGATGGCAAAGAAACGGAAATTGAGCGGGGCCTTGCCCGACGAGGATGTGAACGCTGTGGCGGACGAGCCTCGCAAGGGTGCGATGGGGGGCATGTGGGCCGGGTCGGCGATGAACATGCTGCAACAGCGCATTGAATCGACCCGTGGATCGCTGGTTGAGGCGGTGCTGGCCGGGACCATGGCCCTTGATCTTGACCCTGATCAGATCGTTGATGATCTGGGCAGCGACCGCATGACCAATTGGGTGGCGGACGAAGATTTTGACAAGCTGGTCGCCAATATCGCGCGCCGTGGGCAGACGCAGCCCATTCGTGTCCGCCCTGCCGAGGCGGGATGGGTGCCCAATGAAGATACGCCGCTTGAGACTGATGCCCGCTTTGTCATTCAATCGGGCCGCCGCCGCCTTGAAGCCTGCCGGAAACTGGGCCGCACGGTCCGCGCGGTTGTGTCGACCGAGGTTGGGGATCAGGCGCTGGCCGACCTCGAGGAGCGGTTTCACGAGAACACGATGCGCCGCGACCTGAACGGGTTTGAGGAGCTGATCTCGATTGGTTTGCTGGCTGAAAGCATGACCGAGATGACCCAGACCGAGATCGCTGAACGCATCGGTGTGAGCCAGGCGGATGTGTCGTTGGGGCAGGGGTGTCTTGCATTTCGGGACGAGATTTTGCGTCAGGTCGATATCGAGGACACCCCCAAGCGCGCCTACCGCACGATCCTGCCCAAGATTAAAAAGGGTGAGCGGCTGAAGGTGCCGGATTATGACAAGCCGATCCGCCAACGCTATGACGTGCGGGGCATTCCGATGGTGACGGTCCCGGTCACGGGTGGGTTTGATATTGCCATCAGCAAGGCCCGCGTCGATGAGGATGATCTGGATGATATGCTGGTCGAGATGGCGAAGCTGATTATGAAGTACCAGCGCAAGAAGCCTTAAGTCCGCGGATATAATTGCGGTGCCCTGCCCCACCGCGCGCTTGCTTAGCAGTTGATTAACCCGTTTTCCGCATCTTCCGCCTGTCTTTTTCCAAGGAGGCTGCGATGCCCATTTCCGATACATTCCGTGCGTTTCAACCCGGCCTGAACAGCCCTGTCGAAGGTGGGTTTGATGTGACGCCTGCGGATGGCGTTGATCTGCAATCTGTTACCCGTGCCGTCATGGTTGCCGGTGCTGGCGATCTGGCTGTGACGTTGAAAAATGGCGACACGATCACCCTGCCGGGCCTGACCGCTGGTGTGATCTATCCCGTCCGGTTGGCGCAGGTGGCAGCGACCGGCACAACGGCGACGGGCATCAAGGGGCTGCTTTGATGCTGGGTGTTGCGGTCGGTTTGCACCCTCAACATAGCGCGCGGCGTGCTGTTGCTTTTCCTGCGGGGTTTGGCTGGGATCAGGGCCGCTTTGGCTTTGGCATTGCGGAGGTGGGTGGCCGGTTCGAGACGGATCTGGACCCGCGTGCGCTTGTCGATCCGGCGATCTGGACGGCCCCCGCCTTTCATGTCGACACGGGCGGCAGTGATGCCAACAGCGGGTTGGGTGCACAGGACGGTGATTTTTCCGATGCCAAGCGCACGATCTATGCCGCCTTTGTTGCGGGCAATGCGACCGGTGCGCCCTATCGTGTGTTGGTGAACGCTGGCCAATACAAGGAAAGTGAATTCACCCGCAACGGCAACGATGAGCCGGATCAGCCGGTTGCGCTGATTGCCTGGGGTGGTCGTGTGCAGTACCGCACCGGCCCGTTCACCGTGAACTGGAGCGATGCGGGCGGCACCTACTCCGCCTCGGCCAGTGCGGTCAAGCGCGTGTTTCGCACCGATGTGCTGACGCCTGAGGGCTTGTATTCCGAGCTGGAGCAGGTCGCAGATGTTGCTGTCTGTGCTGCGACGCCGGGGAGTTGGGTCCTTGATGGGTCTGTGGTTCATGTGAATGTGGGCGGTGTGCCGGGCCCTTCTGATATTGCGCTGATGCGTGGGTTTCATGGTGCGCGGTTCATGCAGCATGTCGATGATTTCTATATCGAGGGGTTTGATCTTGAGGGCGGGATCACCGGCACGTTGCATTTCGACAAGCTGTCGGTGCGCAACATTGTGGGTGTCGATTGCACCTTTCGGTATTCGGCACCGTACAATCTGGGCGCGCCTTTGGATGCAGTGCGTGTGCGCCGGGTTGATGGGCTGTGTGCTTTTTTCCGCTGTGATGCGAGCTTTGGCGCCAAGGATGGCTGGTCTTTCCATGATGATGGCGCTGCGGGCATGCATGTGCTGTTGCAGGATTGCTCGGGGTGGCGCAATGGCGCGTTGGGCGCGACGTCGGTCAATGCGTTTACTGTCCATGATGCGGTGCGTGCGATTGGGCTGAACGGTCGGTTTGGGTTGTCGCGCAATGGGTCCGAACTGCATTCGATCCAGGATGCGCAGTGGTGGCTGGCTGGCACGCGGGTTGTGGCGCGGGATGTGGATGGGTCTTCGGTGGCGTATCAATGTTCGAACGCGTCGCAGATGTGGCTTGAGCGTTGCGTGGCGGATGCGGCGGGTGGGGCCGACAATTTCGCGATCGAGGCGAATGGTGGAACTGTCTCTATCCGGCGTTTTGAGCCTGTATCAGGGTCTATTGAGGTCTATTCGGGTGGGTCTGTGACTCCGTTCTGAGCTGCGGGGTATGTGTGGCTGGTCAGGCAGCGTTCCGGGGTGTCCGGGGCGCTGTTTGTGTTGTTGTGTCAGTTATATTGACCTTTCTGCGTCCGGCGTACAGTGCCGCTGCGTAGAATGCTGTTCCGAGCAGGACCTGAGTGGCGAGGTTGAGTGCGGGTATCAGTAGCAGTCCGCCTGCCATGAGTGCCCCTGCGATGAGGGGTGCCATGATGGGGGAGAGGTCGTGGCGTGTTAGCTTTAGCGGTTTCAGGCTGTGTGGCAGGAACCAAAGGCTGGTGATCAGGGCCGCCATGCTGAGGCTGGCCGCACTGAGTGTCGGATTGCACAGCAGTGTTGGTGCGACCAGTATGACGGCGAGCATTGATCCGAGGGTCGCGTGTCTTAGCACAAGTTGTGTGTGTCCGGTCGCCGTGAGGGCTTGGAGAAGCGGCATCCAGAGCGCGGTGAACAGCCCGGTCAGTGCGAGTGCCCGCAGGATGGGGCTGACCGTGTTGGCGTGTTCTGTGCCTACCACCAGTGCGAGGATGTTTGGGGCGGCTGCCACTGTGCCCCCCCAGATCCATGCTGCCAGCGTTGCATTAAGTCGTAAGTGTCGCTGCAGGGAGGTGCGCAGATCGGTTGCCGCGCGCAATTGGGGCAAGGCGATAAAGCGCAGGGGGGACAGTGTAAGTGCCTCGATCAGGCTGAGCATCCGTGTGGCGATTTGGAAGGCCCCTGCGGCGGTCATTCCCAGGGTCAGTCCGATCGCGAGTTGCGCGAGCGGGAATTGCGCATTTGTCAGCAGGTCTCGGGTTGTGATCTGGGTGATCAATGGCCTTATTAGGCTCTGATATCGCCAGTTGGGCACGGATTTGGGGTAGTACCCTGCCAAACAGATCGAGAGGCCACAGGACAGCCCCGTGTTGAGCAGCGCAAATGTGGCGAGCGCCCATGGTCCGATGCCGCTGACCAGCATCCAGAGGGTGATGGCAGCGGCAAATGTCTGGACAGCCATCGTGCGCAGGGCCAGTGCGCGCAGGGCGAGGCGGCGGCGCAGGAGCCCTTCGGAGACGGCGGCGAGGCCGTTGAGCGTCGGGATTGCTGCCAGAGTGGTCAGCAGGGGTGTTTGCGTGGCGATGCCGACGCTGGCCAGCAGTACCGACAGCAGCAGCCCTGTTCCCGTGGACATCGCAAAGAGCGCGTCGCAGCGGCGTCGGGATTTGCCGGTTATGATGACCGCTTCGCCGATGCCCGCCTTGTGCAGACCTTGGGTCAGCCGCACGGGTGCGATGGCGGTGGCGAAAAGCCCGATCTCGGCCAGGGTCAGGAACCGCGTGGCGACCAGAAACACCGCAGCGGCGATGCCGACCCGCGCCCATTGCAATGCGAAGGACCAAAGGCGCATTGTCATGCGGGCAGGGCTTTGGGCTTGGGTGCGAGGGTGCGCATCATTGGCCGTTCGATCAACAGATGCGTCAGCAGCCCGACGGCAAGCGCGAGGGCGCAGACGCTGATCACATAGATTGCCGCCCCAAAGGGCGAGGCGGGCAGCAGTGGTAACAGCAAGATCGTTGCGGCCCGCAAGGCAAAGCGGTGCGACAGATAGAGCGCATAGGACGCATCCCCCCAGATCTGGCCGGGCAGGTTGCGTTGTGGGCACAGCAGCGTGCCGCTGGCGACGATCAGTGCGGCGGGCACGCCAGCGGCGATGAACCGGGGCAGGGGGGTCGGATCAAGCACGATCAGCAGGCCCAACCCGATGCCCACGAGTGCCGCCGCCCCGCCCCAATGCGGCCACCGCCAGCCGCGTTGCCAGAGCTGTGCAAGGCCGATGCCTATGAGGAACTCAAGGATGATCGGATCGCTCCAGAATACCAAGGGCGCGCTGGTCCATGGGATGAAAGCCCCGAGGGTCGCGATGCTGCATATCAGTGCCGTCAGCGCCAGAAACGGGCGTGGCAGGGCGAGGCAGAGGGCGGCGAGCGCGTAGAAGAAGATTTCGTAATTCAGCGTCCAGCCGAGGGACAGGACAGGCGCAATCCGCCCGTCGCCGCGTTCGTAGGGGATGAAGCTGTAGGAGCTGAGGATTTGGGCGGGGTCCAATGTGGTGTCCTTGGCCCCGCCGGGCAGTGCGATCAGCACCGCCACCATCAGCGTTGTGAACAGGAAATAGAGCGGCACCACCCGCACCAGCCTGCGCCACAGGAACGGGCCGGGCTGGCCCATCAACCGATTGGCTGACAGCGTGATCACGAAGCCCGAAATCACGAAGAAGATGTCGACCCCGCGTGTCCATGGTACCGCGTCGCCGGGCAGGGGCAGGCCAAAATAGTGTTCGGCCTCGGCCAGCACATGCCCGATCAAGACCATGAGGGCGGCAAGCGCGCGCAGGACTTGCAAACCGGGGAGGCGCCGCGGGGTCATGTGCGCACCTGTGATGAGAGCGCGTGCCTGCGTCGCCGACTGCGGAAGGTGATGCGCGGGGCAGGGCGCGCCGCTTCTCCGCTTGGTCGTTTCCTGGACAGGAAGATGACCCCGCCCATCAGCGCCACGGAAAAATAGAAGTTCTGATGCGTGAAATAGAGCGAATGGCTGGAAAACAGCAGCGCTGCCCCGATCTGTGCATAGACCACGGCCCAGCCAAGTGATGTGTGCGCCCGCATGAAAATCTGCCGAAACACAAAGGCGCAGATCGCGATGAAAATCGCGCCGCCGATGGGGCCATAATCCACATAACCGGCCGTGAAAAATGGGAACTCACCGCCCCCGAGGACCCCGTCCAGCGTTCGCATCTTGCTGGCGAGCAGGGTTTGGAAATAGCCGTCACTGAAGGTCATAAACATCAGCCCCTCAAGCGTGACCCCGCCATATGTGTGCGGGATCGGGATCGACAGGGGCGCAAAGCCGTTGAACATGTCGTTGACCAGATAGAAGGCCAGTTTTTGCGTCGCGATATCGAGCGCCGGACGTTGGATGATCGGGTTTGTGATCGCCTCGCGCGCGGTCCACAGCGCCAGAAACAGCAGGATACCGCACCCCACCCAATGCAGCGCGATCACCCGTTGTTTGACGATGCAGGCGACGATGTAGCTGCTGAGCACCAGTTGCAGCAAAAGCAGTCGCTGGCTCATCACGATGGGCAGGATGAACAGGGCTGCGGTGTTCACGGCCAGCACGCTCCACATCATCAGGCAGGCCTGGCGGGGCAGGGTGTGTGTGGCCAGAAGTGCCGCGGCAAGGCAGGCGGTGGCTGGCAGTGCGGCATAGAACAGCCGCATGCCGGTGAAGAGTTTGTTCTGAAGCAGGATATCGCGGGTTGTGAGGCTGTCGGCATAGGCCGCCCTTGCCAGTTCGATCAGCCCCCCCGCATTGGCCGCTGCCCCAAAGATCCACAGTGCTGTCACCCCAAGCAGGACCAGATTGGCGAGCCCCGTCAGGATCGCCATGCGTTTGAGATCAAAGGCAGCGGGCTGCGCCCGTGTTGGCTGTCGGATCATCCGTGCGCAGAGGTCCCCGACCAGATAGATGACCAGCCCGAGCAGCGTCCATGACAGCCCCGCCCATCCGAAAGCCGACAGGTGCAGCCCTTCGCGGATGATGAACGCCTGCACCAGATCAAGTTGGTCCAGTTGCGCCAGCGTCCACCCCGCGCCAATGCCCGTGAGCCCCCAGCACAAGAATACCAGCGCAAGAGGGGAGAGCGCATGCCGCATGGCTTAGGCCGCCTGCGCGAGAAACTGGCTTTGAAAGATGGCGATGTCGGGCGCGCACAGGGCCTCGATCTGCGCGCGCAACTCGGGTGGTACTGTCAGGGGGACGGGGGCCGCATTGCGGTGCCAGCGGATCAGGGGTGTGTGTGTCAGTCGCCGCAGATCGCGGGCAAAGGCGTCTGGTGCCCCAAGGTCGCCCACGATGTCAAAGCGCCCCAGATTGCGGATTGCCTGCCGGATCAGGGCCCCTGTGTTCTGGCCGGGTCGTTGCCACTGTCCGGCGAAATAGAACAGGTATTGCGATGCGATCCGCTGCGCCTCGTGGCTGTCGAGAAACCCGCGCAGGGTGGTGGCGCGGGCGGGATCGGGGTGTTTGCGTTGCAGGTAGTGGTAATGCGAGACGAACCGCAGGGCTGGGTCGCGCAGTAAGGTCACAAAGCGGTACTGCGCTGCGGGTCCATCGTGGAAATCGGGATCATATTGGACATGCCCCGCGATCATCCGTTTGCCGCTGGCCACAAGCGTATGAAGTGCGCGCTGCCGCGCCGCATAGTCGCTGAGTATCCGCGCCTCGCCCGTCAGGGTCGTATCTCCCTGATCCAGCCCGATCGTGGATTGTGATGCGAAATAGCGCAGCCGAAGGGCCGCCCCAAAGCTCGACCCGCCGCATTTGGGCACGTGAATGTAGATGATGCGACCCATGCGCGCTCCCACCTGATTAACCATCTGTTAACACATGAGAAAAACCGTCCTTTTTCTGCACGTATTAGGATTTTGGTAAGGATCGCACGCGATGGTTAATGCGGGCTTAACAGTGATGGGGGTGATAATGCGGCCAAGGAGATCCAATGCACATCGCGCATGTTCTAACCCGCCTTTTGCGTGCGGGATCCGAAGAAAACACGCTTGCCACATGTCGCTGGCAGGTCGCTGCGGGCCATCGTGTCAGCCTGATCCACGGCAATATGTGTGACCCGTTCTGGCATGATCATTTGCCCCGTGGCGTGACCCGCATCGCGGTCCCCGAGATGGTGCATCCCATCCGTCCCGTGCAGGATGCCCGCGCGGTGACCCGCCTGCGCGCGCTTTACCGCGATCTGCGCCCCGATGTTATCCACACCCACCAAAGCAAGGCTGGTGTTCTGGGCCGGTTGGCGGCGGATGCGGTGCCGGATGCGGTTGTCGCGCACGGCATCCACATCATTCCCTTTGAGGGTGTCGGTGATCCAAAGCGCGCGCTGTATGTTGCCGCAGAGCGGATGGTGGCCCGCCGCACGGATGTCTTCATCGCCGTGTCTGAGGCCGTGGGTTGCGCCTATGTCGAGGCGGGCATAACGGGGCAGGTGCATTGTGTCCGCTCGGGCATGGATCTGGCGCGGTTCCGCGACGCGCCGCTGCCTGCGGATTGGCCCGCTGTGTTGGGCGTGGCCCCCGGCGCTGCCCGTCCGCCCGTTGCGCTGATGATGGCCGCCTTTGAGCCGCGCAAGCGTCATGTCCCGTTCTTGCGCGCCTTTGCCAGGGCGGTGGATGTTTTGCCTGACATGAAGCTGCTGTTGGCGGGGCGCGGCCCGGAAGAGGCGCGGGTCCGCGCCGAGGTGGCCGCGTTGGGTCTGGGCGACCGCGTGGTGTTTTGCGGTCACCGCCCTGATCCCGAGGCGCTGTTTGCGCTGGCGGATGTGTCCATTCTGACCTCTGAACGTGAGGGGTTGCCGCGTGTCGTGGTACAGTCCATCGCGGCGGGCTGTCCGCCTGTCGTGCAGCACCTGCCGGGCCTTGATGAGGTCGTTGTGGATGGGCGCAATGGCGTGATTGCGGCGCCGGACAATATGGACGCCACTGTGCGCGCCCTGCGCGAGGTTCTTGCATCGCCAAAGCAATTGGCGGCGTTGAGGCGGGGTGCACGCGCCACCGACCTGAGCGCATGGGCCCTGGACAGGTTGGGGGCCCGGACCACGGCTCTTTATCAGGCCCCTGCGGCCCTGTCGGAGGTCGCATGACCGTTTACATCAATGGCCGTTTTCTGACCCAACCGGTATCGGGTGTGCAGCGCTATGCGCGCGAAATGATGGGTGCCTTGGATGCTTGCCTTGGGGCGTCGCCGTCGATGCAGGCGCGGCTTGGCCCGGTGGAGGTGTTGGTGCCGCGTGCGGTTCCTGCGCCGGGGTGGTCCACGCTTGGGGTCCGTGTGGTGCGTGGTGGCAAGGGCCATATGTGGGAGCAGGGGGCCTTGTATCAGGCCAGCAAGGACGATGTGCTGGTCAGTCTGGGCAACAGCGGGCCGCTGCGTCACCGCGCCCATATCCTGTGCCTGCATGATGCCAATCTGTTTGAAATCCCGCGGGCCTTTGGTCGCCGCTATCGCGTGGCGCATCGGTTGCTGCGCCCGGCCCTCGCGCAGCGCGCCGCTGCTTTGCTGACGGTGAGCCAGCATTCTGCCGGTGTCTTGTCTCACCATCTGGGCGTGCCTGCTGATCGCTTTACGATTGTGCCCAACAGCGCCGAGCATGTCTTGCGCTGGCCCCATGCCCCCGGCGTGCTGGCCACCTATGGACTGACTCGGGGGCGCTATCTGCTGAGTGTGGGCAATCAAAGCCCCAACAAGAACCTTGGTGCGCTGATTGCGGCCCATGAGCTCGCGGGGCCGGATGTGCCCCCGCTGGTCTTGGTCGGGGGTGATGTGCCGGGTGTGACCCATGCGGAGGCGGGGCAGGGCACGCGCGCCCTTGGTCGCGTGCCGGACAGTCATTTGCGTGCGCTTTATGAGGGTGCGGCGGCTTTCGTGTTTCCGTCCTTGCACGAAGGATTCGGGATTCCCCCGCTTGAGGCGATGCAGTTGGGTGTGCCTGTTTTATGTGCCCGGAGTGGCGCGATGCCTGCAGTGCTGGGCAATGCGCCGCTGTGGTTTGATCCGCTGGACGTGGTCGATATGGCCCGTGCCCTGCGCACCTTTGCCCGGATGGCCCCGTCAGAGCGGGCTGCCATGCAGGTGATCGGCAAGGCGATGGCCGCGCAGTACCGATGGGATCAGAGCGCGCGGCGCCTGGCCGGGATTGTCGTGCGCGTCAGGTTGCATGCGGCGCTGGCGGCCTAGAACCCGGTGAACAGCATGTCGAGGGCGGCTGTGATTTCGTCCTGTGCCGCGCTGAGGCTGCTGTGCCTGTCGCCGAGAATGGAGGTGGGCACCGTTGCGATGAACTGGGTTGCCATCAGCAGTTGCGTTCCATCAAGGTCGAAGATCGGGTTCAGCCTGCGGGCGGGCGTGGGGGCCTGATCAAGCGGGATCAGTGGCACCACCACGCGGGTGGTCAACACGTCGAGCAGATCGGACTGAACGTCCAGCAACAGCCCGCTGTCGCTGGCAAACACGTCAAAGCGCGCCACTAGAAATTCCGGTATTTGGCCAGCGGCAACCCGTTGCGCGCGGCCCAATCGTTTGAGCTGCTGAGTGCGGCCGCGTTTTCCTGTTTCCAACGCGCGGCGCGGGCCTGTGCGACGGCTTGGGCAACCCCGTCCTCGGCGGCGCGGGACAGGTTGATGTCAAGGCTGCGCGCCTCTTGCAGAAGGGACGCATCAAGCGAGAGATTGGTGGGCTTGCGAACGGTGGATGGCATGTGCGCTCCTCTCTTGGTAGAGGCATAACATAGGGCGCAGGTTTATGCGCGTCAAATATGCGCATAGATTGTGTAGTGAGAGATTCTAACGCCCTGTGGGGCGCACCACCACCAAAGCGGTGCGTGCGATCAGCCCCAAGTCCTGCAACAAGCTGATCCGCTGTTCGTAGGTTTGGTCGAGGTGTAGCCGTTGCGTATAGCATCCGTTGGCGCGTGCGGTGACCTGCCACAGCCCTGTGATCCCCGGTTTCAGGGACAGGTAGACATGGCTATGCGGCCCGTAGCGTTCAAGTTCGGGGAGGGTGACGGGGCGGGGGCCCACAAAGCTCATGTCGCCGCGCAACACGTTCCAGATTTGGGGGAGTTCATCCAGACTGGTGCGCCGTAGGAGGTGGCCCAAACGGGTAATGCGCGGATCGTTTTCCAGCTTTTGGGTGCGGTGCCATTCGGCGCGCGCAACCGGGTCGGTGTTCAGGTGATGTTCAAGCCGCGCCTCGGCGTCGGGCAGCATGGTGCGGATTTTCCAGCAGGCGAAGGTCTGGCCGTGACGGCCCACACGGGTGTGGGCGAACAACCCCGCGCTGCCGTCGCGGCGAACGAGCAGGACCAGGACCGCGATAATGGGCAGCAGGGCAGGCAGCAGGATCACGGTAAGGGTCAGATCAAGGGCGCGTTTGCCGATCCGCCGATAGAGGTGCCGCGCGCCAAGGGTGCGGATAGAGGCATGTGGATCAGACAGCAGATCAAGATGCGCCATAAGCAGGCTCCGTCATGTGATCCCACCCACAGTCCGGTTACGAAGCTTTAAGCATTTCCACGCTTAACAGAGGGTAAACGCGGCATCGAGAATTTGAAATAATTTGAGGTGGGTGAGGATGCCCGGCTCAGGTGATCACCGTAAACGTGATCCTGCCCGGCGCGATCAGTGCGGTGGTCAGCTGCCCCGTCGCATATGCCCCGGTGTCGATGGCGATACGGCCCTGCGTTGCATTTGGTGCTGCAACGATGGTGTGCCCGTGCACGACCCACATACCGTCGGATCGAGTGGTTTTCATAAAATTTGGGTGGCCCCAGTGCAGGGTTTCAATCTGTTGATCCGCCAGTTTGTGCGTGGGGTCCGCTCCGGCATGGACCACCGCGACATTGCCCGACTGCCAATAGGCGGGCAGCCCGTTGATCCACGCGATCAGGTCTGGCCCCATCGCCTCGTAAAGCTGATCGCGCGCGCGCATCAGCGCCTCCGCCCCGCTGATTTGGCTGACACTTGCGATCCCGAAACTTGCCAGTGTCTGCAAGCCCCCGTTGTGCAGCCAACGCGGCCCTTCGCCAGCGGGGTTCTTGAGAAAGGCCAGCAGCATCACTTCGTGGTTGCCCGATAGGCAGGTGATGTCGGGGCGGGCGCGCAGCATCCCCAAAACCTCGGCGCTGTGATCACCGCGATCCACGTAATCCCCGACGCACACAATCGGATGGGGCGGTGTCGTGTCCAGAAACCGGGCCAGCAGATCCGCGCGCCCGTGGATATCGCCCACGGCGATGAAGGGGCTGTCGGGGGCCACGTCCGGCAGTTCCGGTCGGCCCACAAATCGCTGAAACAGGCGTTTGATCATATGCGGTTCTCAGAAATGGTGGGCTGCGGCGGGGTGCGATGCCTGTCTCGTGTCTTAGGCTGTGTCACTTTGGAAGGGAAGTGTGGTGCGGGTTTGGCCGCGCTGTCGGTGTTGTTGCGATCTTTCGTGACGGGGCGGCGCCGTCAGTTCGTGCAGTTCGCCCAATCCAGCCTGAAGCGATCAAGGTATTTGCGCAATCGGTCCGCGTCATTGCGGCTGGTCTTGGCCGCACGGGACGCTGCAAACAGCCGCCGCCCCGCCGCGCTGAGGCTGGCGCTGATCTGGCAAATGCGAATGACGGCGGCCAGTTGCACGCGGTCAAATTCGTCAATTTGCGCCGCTTTTGAGCCAAGGTATCTCGCGATAAGCTGCATGTCGGGATCTGTGTTGGCTGCGGCCCATGTGCCTCTGATCGTTGCGATTTCGGTTTCAACCATGGCCGGTGTGATTCGTCCGCGCGGGGCGAGGGTGCACATCCGCTGGACCGATGCGCCGAGATCGCGAAAGTTGCCGGGCCACAAGGTGCCGGGATCGGTCGCAAACCGTTCATATGCGGCCTGTGCGTCGGCGTTGAATGTCACCCGGCTGCCAAGCAGTTTTTCGACGCGCGCGCGTTCGAATGCGATGTTGGGCGCGATGTCTTCGGGGCGTTCGCGCAATGCGGGCAGGTTGAACGTCCACAGATTGAGGCGCGCAAAGAGGTCGGCGCGGAACCGACCCTGGCGGATGTGGTCGACTACATCGACCCTTATGGCTGCATGATGGCGGGCGACGTGCCGCCGTTCTGGCTGAACAAGAAAAAGAAAGGGAGACGCGCGTGAGCTGCGTTTCCCACGCCCTTGGTTTTGGATTGAGAGGTGCGACTCGCGAACTGTAATGCCGCAAAGGCGAGGGCGTGGCCATATGGCAGTTGCCGGTTTGGGTTTAGGTGTCGCTGTGCTGCCTGTCCGGGATGGGTGAAAACACCCTGCTTTCGGTCCAACACAGTTGGCATCACCGAGGCGTCACTTTGCGTATCGCTTGGCCAAATCGATGATCCGTGTCGCAGCCGCAATCGATGCCTGATGATCCTGCGAAAAATTCAGGCGAATGCGATTGGTATCCTGCCGTGCAAATTCTGTACCGGGCGTCACGATTACCGCCGCCTGTTCACGCAGAAACCTGACGAAGTCGGTGAGGCTGATCGTGAGATCCGGCAGGCGCGGATAAAGATAGCTGCCCGCATTCGGGCGTGCTGTTCGCAGACCTGCGCCATTGAAAATGCTCAGCAAGTCGTCACGAATGGCCTGATGTGCGGCAACCCTGTCCTGCAACCACCCTTCGGGCTCACGAAACCAGGTTTCCAGCGCGGCCTGATTGTAACCGGCCGCACGCAGCGACACCAAGGCTTGCAGTTTCTCCATCCGGTCGACCAATGCCGCCGTTCCAAAGGCGACTCCAAGCCGGAACCCACTTAAGGACTCGGTTTTTGAGGGGCCAAGGATCGTAATGATGTTCTTGGGTGCGTTTTGATCCGCTCTGAGGTGGGTGTAACTGTCTTCGCCCGCATATTGCATGCGCGAATAAAGCTGATCGACCACAACCGTCACATCATAGGTCTGTGCGAGAGTGGCAATCTGCGCGATCACATGCGCCGCTGTCACCGTTCCGGTCGGGTTGTTTGGTGTTGAAAAGATCAGGACCCCGGCACCGTCCCTGAATGCCTTTTCCAGCGCGCCGAGGTCGGGCCCCCGGTTAACCTCGTCATCCCCGTAATTCAGTGGGACGTGCATGACTGTGCCGCCAAAAAACGTGACCAGCTTTCGGTTTGCAAAATAGTCGGGTTCGATGACAGCGACCTTTGTGCCATGGGTCACAATTGCACCCAAAGCGAGAAACAGTGCGCCCTGTGTTCCCGGCGTGATGATGAGTTCGCTGTTGTAATCGACCGGGGCTCCGGTGAAGGTGCCCAAGTCCTGCGAGACGCGTTGGCGCAATGTGTCCAGCCCGCGATACTCGGTATAGGCTTGCGCCGCGCCGCGCTCGAACCCTTGGTTCCAGGCCTGCAAGGCACTGGGTGTGGGGGGATGCGCATCCACATCACCATGCGAAAAGTCGACTGGAACACCGGCGAGCGTGGCACCTTTTTTCTGGTCTTCGCCGTGTTGGACGGATTGGCGGACTTCCTGCCCGGGGGCGTTGTCTGTGCCAAGTTCACGAAAGATCTGGTCGAGCGATTTCATCAGATGTCCTGTCCAGCTGTAGGACCCGTTTGTGGATCGGATGCGCCCTCGATACGTACTGTATTTCAAGATAAAAACTATGTAATTTTATCTTCAGGCGATAGAAATCCCATGAATACAAGATACCTCAGGGCGATCCTGAACGTGGTATCAGCCGGGTCTTATGTGGCGCCAGATCGGCCTGACGGCCCGGATCATGTCCGAGGACCATGCGCTTGTGCTGGCATGGAAGGGGCTGTCGACGCTGCACGATGTGCGCCAAATCCCGTCGCCCGAGATCGCGCAAACCAGAAATATCGGCATGTTGCATCGGCGGCTGAATGCAGCCTGGATTAGACTTCTGACCGGATTGGAAGCGGCCTGACAGGAAGGGCAGGGCAAAGCGCGCCTGCTTTGGGCGCGGCCTGTCAAAGATTTGCGGCTTGGGCGCATCATCCGTGATTTCTGTGCCCGCCGCCCGCCCCGATGCTGGACTTGCGGCGCGTGGACGGGATAGGTCAAAGGTGCATTTGGAGGATATCAAGATGAGTGAGAACGGCAGTCTTACACGGCAAGAACGTCAGGCGCGTATTGTCGAAATCAGGGATCTTGCCCTTGAGCATCTGACGTCCTCACGCAAGGATTTCCGACCCCATGACTTGCAGGACGAGCTTGACGACCTCGCACCCGGCAAACCCAACAAGCGGCCCGCTGAAGCGCTTGAGGCACAGATTTTGATCGTCGTCGGGGCGGGCCGAAAACCCCGCCGCGCGCAAAAGGCGCTTTATCACCTGTTTCGGTCTCGCCTTGCGACCGGTGAGCTGGAAAAATATCAAGCCATTGAGGCGGCTTTGAAAGAGGCGGAACGCAATGGCATCTCTTTGGAGGGGCTGTTTTTCCCCCAATCTTTCGGTTCCCTTGACCATGCAGAAATCTGGACGAAAGTCGCAGATATGATGACCAAGATCGAAGATTTGGGCGGCGAGGTGTTCTTATGCTGCGGCACGCTTTTGGGTGCTATCCGGGACAAGAGCCTGATCGAACATGATGACGATGTGGATCTGGCCTATGTCCTGGACGCGGGCACGCCGCAGGAGGCCGCACAGCAGTGGATGGAGGTTTATGAATACCTGCGCAGCCACGATTTGTTGCAAGAGACCGGGCCCAACCCGTGCAGCTACAAGCTGAAATCAGGCACCGAGTACAATATCGACCTTTTCCCGGCCTGGGTGTCTGACGGCAAGGTCCATGTCTACCCCTATGTCTGGGGCGAATTGGACGAGGCGGATGTGTTTCCGTTGCGGCCGTGCCCGACCACGAACCTGCCGATCCCCAAGGACGCCGAGGCGATGCTTGCCGTCAGCTATGGGGAAGGCTGGCGCGTGCCGGACCCCGGTTTTTCGACCGCGTGGGGCCGACTCAACCGTCGGTTCGCCCCGTTTCGCGATGCGTTGGACTGAACGCCCGCTGCGTGAACTCAACAGACCCCGACAGAAGGCGGGGTCCGCGATTTACAGCTGTTCGACAAGCATTCGGACCACGAACGCGTCGTCATCCTTATACTTTGCATAGCCCGTGCCTTGGGTGAAATAGCTTGCCGTCAGGCCGCGCTGAAACAGCTCGTTCAGGAAATCAACCGGCTCGACATATCGGCGGTAGTGTTCGGCGGTGACCTTGGACAGCTTTTCATCTGCGGCGGTTCGAAATTCCAGTGCGAGCCGGCCGCCATTCTTTTTCAGGAACGCGGCGCAAAAGTCCAGAAACCCTGCCTGTTCGTTGTCGGTGATGGCGTGGATGAAGAACCGGGCGTAAATTACGCCGACACCGGACACGTCTATGCCCGACATTGCATCCGCGACTTTTTCCATCAGATCAGGATCATCACAGGCCGCAGACAAGGCCGCGATCGGCAGGCCCTGCGCGGAGGAGCGTTCAACAATATCGCTGATGGCGGCGGTGCTGCCATCCACGGACACAACCGGCATCTTGTGGCGCGCAAAAAAGAACGTATCCCGCCCGTTGCCGCATCCGACATCCAGAAAGTAATCGGCATCTCTGCATTCGCTCAGCACGAAGGCGGCGAATTGCGACGGAATATCTGGAACGGCTTTGGCGGTGTAGTAAGAGTCCCAATACTCGCCGCGCTCTTTGTGGGATGTGCCCATGTGTAGGTCCTGCTGCCATTGGCGTCTTGAAGGTCAGTTGATCGCGCCGCTTTACTGCTCGAAAAGACGCGAGGTCGAGGTAGCTCCGTTTAAGAAAATCAATGGCTGTTCTCAAGCATATTGAACGGCAGTCCTGCATTTGGTCGGGGTCTGATGCAGATTGGGCGATGCGTGGGGCGTTAGGGCTGGGTTGTCGGATGCGGGCAGGGATGTCGGCCGGTCAAGTAGGAGAACCACGGGAAGCGTTACGTAATTAATCATCGGAACTATCGTAAGTGTCAAAATTGATCGTCAAAGGTCGGGTGGCGATGTGAACTCACGCTGAAGTGCAAATTCTGATATGTTATTTTATTCCAACCGGTTCTGTATTTCCATCAGCTTGGTCTCGAAGACTTCGGCTGGCGTCCGGT
>NZ_CANMEU010000016.1 GCF_947497045.1 uncultured Tateyamaria sp.
GCTTAACTAAGCCCAGATGAGCGACGACTCCTCAAAGTCAAACCGCCATCTGTCTCAAACCATTTGATGACGGACACGTATGCCTCAAACGCCTTTTTGTATAAGTTCTGATCGACGAACATCGTGGTGCCACCCTTTTCCAAGCATTATCGCCCAGACTCGTTCGGAGCAGCTAATTTTCTGTTAACCAAACGAACGCTCTGCGCCTTTGTTCGGAATCACTCTTCAGTCGCTATTAGCACCATATCGCCATAACGCAGCTGGACCCCACTGGAGGAGATCCCCAATGGCGTCACCCACAATCCAACGGATAGCCCAACTGAACGATCAGTTTCGAAGAGGCGATCCCAGCGTGCCACGGATGCGTTTTGGCGCTGTGCATCACATTCAAGTTGGTTGGTCCACTCCTGTTTTAGCTGAGCAACTTGCCATGCATATCTGGCCGTTTGAGCATCCCGCTCTTTAATCTCTGCCAGAACAACAATTTCGGTGATGATCTCTTGTAACTTAATCTCCAAGGCGGCTTCTTGGGCGTCTTTCCAGATTTTGACGGGCTCTTTGGTTCCACCCTGCTTGCTCATTGTCAACATAAGCAATGATGGCGTTGGCTTGCTGCTTGATTCATCCTCGAACCCGCAACAAACCTCCAGGTCCACGAAGACGCTCTGGTGGCAAATTTGGATGATCGCCGACGTTGGCTCATCTAATTTAGGGATGACCCCACCGTCAAAATCAGCAAGTGCATTGGACAGAGCATGCCAAATGCGCTTGATGCGTTTTGCTGGGTGTCCCTGGTTCGTCTGAACTTGTCGGTTGATCCGCACAGCCGAGAAAACCTGAACACGTATGTCGTCTATCGACATTGCAAATTCAGGCGGCGATAAAATTGTGTCTTTCCTTGGCCGACCGATGCGGATGCAGTTTCAGGACCTCGATAAAAGCGTCGTGCATTTGTTGCGTGCCGATCAGCGACGGCGCGGTTCCGGTCGTAACCAAGGCGCGTCCCGCCAAGGCGGCCGTTGGAACGTAGGTCCCCGATGCGCTACGGCCGATCTGGCCTTGCAACTCTTGGGACACTTCCCGCTCGAAACCAGCCTCGGACCAGTCACCCGTGACCTGTGCTTGCGCAACAGGGTGCTGACGGAGGGGTTTGACGACAACAACCACAACCCAAAAACCCACTTTTCGTAAACTCGAAACCGTCCAAAATAACGGGGCGCGAATATACCCACGTTGTGACCCCCAGGAAGGACCCGTGATTTCATTCTCAGCGGTAAGGTGCGGGACGAAGTTGACATTCGCTGCCTCTGCGCGAATGGCTGCTATGGGGCGCGTGCCATCAAGACCTGCCTCTTACGGGCAATAAAATTGTTTGATCTCGGAGGCTGAAAATGGGCGGCTATACTGGCAGTCGGACTCAACACGCGCTCCAGCGTACTAAGTCAGCACATTCGGAGGTTGACTTCGACCGCAAATTGGCTGAGGCAGTCATCGCGATCAAACGGTTTCTCTCCGAGGGTGGCAAGCAGCCATCATTCTCGTTTCTTGCCAATGTATGCGAGATTGGAAGCCACAAAGACTGCTTGAATGTGGGTGATATTGAGGCGATCAATTTTGGCCGGTGGCGTCTTGCTACAGAATTGCGTTTGCTGCACTGGCGTATTGATGCCAGCACGCCGCTTGTGAAAAGTCGATGGTCGCCTACCAGTGTGTCAACGACTTTGCATTTGGCAATCAGTCTTGCGCTCACCGGAAGACAAACTCTGGCATCGCCTATTCTTCATAAGCTTGCGCAAGGCATTGAGCCTGTCTTGGCAAAAATGTCTTCAAGGAAAGACAAAACGCGTGACTGGGGGGCAATTGCCTTTGTATTTCGCGCAATACTTGAAGCTAACGCTGTGCCGAAACTGTTTCACTCGACCAATGAGCTTTCCTTGAAGCAGGCCATGCTGGCTCGGCCCACATACTGTGACGCGGGGGACCCATACGGCGCACTTCTGGCCCACTTTGGTGCCGACCTCATACCAGTTGAGATTATCTTTCTGTCGCGCGCATTGGGGCACATTGATGCTGACATGGTAGCGCTTGACGAGGGGATCCGAACGACAGGCTACCCGACGAACGAGGCGTTTCAGGAAATCGACATGGAGTTGAGCGTCGCTGGGATCTGAGCGGAGCAAGGCAACCGCGACCATTCGCAGGTTGGCTAGCCAACGCGAACGGTGCGGGCGAAGCTGCCGTTGATTTCCTGTCCGCGAATGGTAGCTTTAAGCACCACAAAAACAGAGGCTTGCCTTTGTTGACCTGAAGCTTTCAGAGGACAGAGTTAAGCTCAGTGCGCCCGAAGTTTGTAGAACAGCCTTTGGATGTCGAAGTCACCGAACACGAATGGGAACTCCTCAAGCGTGGTGCTCGGCCTCAATCCATGGATCAGAAGTGGGTGATATTCTACAGGGAAGGGTTCTTGAAGTTTCATCGAGAGGGACACACCCTTTATAAAACCGAAGCCGAAGGGTAACTCCGAGCCGTGGCTCATGTTGATCAAAAACCGGTACATCGGTTCGACAGTGATGTCTGTGTTGTATTCGGCTTCGTAAATCACTCGTTGTTCCGAAGTGTCGTACCTGAAAGCTCTAAAATATGTTTCCATTGTAATCTTCCTCATTAAAACAGCCTCTTGGCTTGCCTAGACTCTGACGCCTTGGCGCAGGAAAATCATTATTCACGTGAAGGTTTTTTGAGGAAAATCAGTGTTTGGTTTCTGACTGCCAAGGGTCTGAAGTTGGTAGGGTACAGGCGCGGAAAATTTGTATTTTGTTATGTTGTTGAGAATGGGCTGGTGTGATCGCTCTTCTCGAGACCAGACGTTCGGGCAGCGCGCAGAGAACGACGGTTGAGAGCCCACCTTGCAGGAATGCTGCGTTGCCGCCAAAGTCTCCTTTTGGAAACTGAAAAGGCCCTGACATGAATATCGATTGGCAAAGGGCAGCAGCTTATGTCGTAGCTGTTGATGCACAACAGCAGATTCTATTGACGCAATTCAGCAAGACCGGACATCCGAAATCGGGGGCTTGGACCTTACCGGGCGGTGGAATGGAATGGGGCGAAC
Organism: uncultured Tateyamaria sp.; assembly: GCF_947497045.1. Lineage (GTDB taxonomy): Bacteria > Pseudomonadota > Alphaproteobacteria > Rhodobacterales > Rhodobacteraceae > Tateyamaria. The sequence continues at coordinate 3,110 of NZ_CANMEU010000016.1, forward strand.
AGCCACACGAGACAGCACTACGCGAGCTAGGAGAAGAGACTGGCCTAGCTATACTGAAGCGTCCAGGCTTGCGCCGTTCGAATACGTCGCCCTTCTTTGGCCGGTTCTGGCGGATTTGCTCATCTTCAGATTGCCGCTCGCAACCAGTTTTCTGTTTGCGTTACCGCTTGTTCTCATCGGTGCATCAATTGCAGCACTTGAGAACAAGGCGAGATCGAAACAGCTTTAGCCAGTCGCAATCAAATCTGTTTCCTACGGCCCGTCATGGCTTTGAGTTTCAAGTCGCTATGTAACTCGAGTGGCCATTCATGTGCAAAGTCTGAACGGCAGAAAAGTCCGCATTGCAGCCCCCCTGCCTTACTAATTCAAACGTCATCTGTAAGCCTCAAATGAGTATTTGAGTAAATGGGTGGCCTTGATCAATACCAATTATTGGTATAAACTCCTCATAGGAGGCCCATCATGCCCAAAAACACATCTATGTCCCTTGGCGATCACTTTGCCAGCTTTATCGACACCCAGGTTCAGGCAGGTCGTTATGGTTCGGCCAGCGATGTTGTGCGCGCCGGTCTGCGCTTGCTTGAAGAGCATGAAGGCAAAGTAAAAGCCCTTCAAGACGCTCTAATTGAGGGCGAGCGGTCTGGAGAGCCGCAGCCCTTCGACTTCGATGAGTTCAAGGCGCGCAAACGAGCAGAGCTTAACCAGGCCAACGGATGAGCCTTGTCACCTTCTCGCCTGCCGCAGCGGCGGACCTCGATAACATTTGGGACTACACCGTCGAAGAATGGGGGGGCGACCAGGCTGACCGCTATACAGATGATATTCAGAACACCTGTAGCAGCCTTGCGCGCGGCGAGAAACGTGGGCGCGACGTGGACGTGCGTGCAGGCTACCTGAAGCATGCTGTTGGAAAGCACTTCGTGTTTTTTCGGACAACCAAGGCTGGGATCGAAGTGATCCGCATCCTACACCAGAGTATGGATGTGGGCCGTCATCTGTAGTCGGGCTCGTCTCAACTCAAACACTCAGTTACTCTTTTGAGTAAAAACACAAATGAGGTAGAGCATGAGTATTATTTCCGTCCTGAATCCCAAAGGTGGTAGCGGTAAAACCACAATAAGTACCAATCTTGCCAGATCGCTACACGAACTGGGACATTCGGTCCTGATCGTGGACAGTGATCCACAAGGCAGCGCCCGTGACTGGCACGCTGCCAGTGAAGATAATCCCATCGAACTGGTCGCGCTGGACCGTCCCAACAACGTCAAGACGCTGGCCAGCATGGCCGCAAACTACGATTACGTAGTGATCGATGGCGCTGCAAAGCTGGAGACATGATCGCGGCCTGCATAAAGGTCAGTGATTTTGTTCTGATCCCCGTGCAGCCTTCACCGTATGACATCTGGGCTGCGTCGGACCTAGTGGATTTCATCAAGGCTCGGCAGGACGTGACGGACGGATCGCCGCGTGCCGGCTTTGTGGTTTCCCGTGTCGTGGAGGGAACCCGGCTTGGCAGCGATGTGCGGACGGCCTTGGATGACTACGTTTTGCCGGTCTGCGAAACAATGATCACACAACGGCAGGTGTATCCCCAGACCGCATCCGAGGGGCTGACCGTGTTCGATGCTGACAACGCCAAAGCGAGGGCGGAGACTACGGCGTTAAGCGACGAGATATTGGCGATGCTGGCACCGGCGATAAGGGAGGTGGCGTAATGGCATTGTCCGCAAAACGTCCGAGCCGTGGCGATGATGTCCGCAAGCGCATCCTGCACGAAATCACCGAAACAACCGAGAAGAAGAAACGCCTGAACGCCGAGATTGAAGAGACGCTCTATCGGAAAATCAAGATGCGAGCGGTCGAGGAGGGCCGTTCAATCTCCGATATCACCCGTGATCTATGGTCTGAGTATTTGAGCAAATAAGTGTTTGAGTAAATACTCTACCAGCCGTTGCGCCCGCGTTTCTTGAACCAGCTCTTACAAAACCCGAGAAACGCGGCGTCGGGGTTCTTAGGTGGCTCTTTTTGTTTGGCTGCGTAGGTCCGCCATTCTCCAGCCAGAACCCTTATATCCCATGTCGGGGCCAGCTCCCTTGCGCGTTCCAAGGTGTCTGGCAAGAGGGGCAGGACATAGCCGCCTGTCAGTCCGTCCTGTTCTGGCTTTGCTGTGTAGTTATCCAGAAACTTCGGTTTGGGCGTTACCATGAGAATGTCCGCGTCCAGTCGGAAAGCATAATCCAGCATGTGGTTGTGTTCCTCATCAGTCTTGCAGATCGCCCGAACAAGTCTGCGAAATTCCTTATCCGAGGCGTAGAGTCGGTTCGGGCCTTCAGCTTGTCCAGACCGCATTTCCACTCCGGCTGCGTACCGCATTGCTTGCGGGCCAGCTCATACAAACGGCGCCCCAGAGGCCTGCGAAGCTGAAAATAACGGCGATTGAGTGTCAGCACATCGTCACCGGCAATGGCATTGAAAACCCAATCGGAAAGGGTGACCTCAAGATCGAGCACGCGACCGTCGCGGGTTTCCCGAACGATCCGGTAGCGGTCAATCAGGCTAGGGTCAGGACTCATAGCCAGTAAATGACGAGAGCCGCGAGGGCGATGGCTGACAGGAAAGCCCTCGGGCATCTGTCGTATCGCGTTGCGACACGCTGCCAATCCTTCAACCTGCCGAACGTGATCTCGATCCGGTTGCGCCTCTTGTAGCGGCGCTTGTCGTAATTTACCGGTTTCTTCCGCTGCTTCCGGCCAGGGATGCAGGCGCATATCCCTTTGTCTTTCAACGCTTCCCGGAACCAGTCGGCGTCATAGCCACGATCCCCGAGCAGCCAATCGACATCCGGTAGGCTGCTCAGCAGCGCTCGTGCGCCAATGTAGTCGCTGACCTGACCGGCGGTGACGAACAGGTCGATTGGACGTCCGCGACTGTCGCAAATAGCATGCAACTTGGTGTTCATGCCGCCTTTGGTGCGGCCAATCAGACGGCCACGCCCCCCTTTTTGACGCCCAGACTGGACGTCGTTCGATGGGCCTCAGGTATCCATCTCCCTGGATTGATATCGTTGCGGGGTTTAGCCGAAGTGAGCGGCAACGGTGCGAGAGCTGGTAAACCGCGCTGGATCATCGACAGCCGCACGGCACGTCAGGGCCGCAATAGGGCCGACACCGAGGATCGCCATGAAGCGCAGACAGGTCTCATCATGGCTGGCCGCTTGCTTCACACGGCGGTCCAACTCGCGATAGGTTTTGTAAAGCACAGCCCGCGCATCTAGCAGTGGCAAAAGTGCATGAGACAAAACCGGGTCTGCCTCGATCAATGGACGGACCCGCTCATCGAATACGCGCCTGCATCCCTGGCCGGAAGCGGCGGAAGAAACCGATAAAGTACGACAAGCATCGCTACAAACGCCGCAACCGGATCAAGATCATGTTTGGCCGCCTGAAGGATTGGCGGCGCGTGGCAACCAGATACGACCGATGTCCAAAGGTCTTTGCTCTCTGCAATCGCTCTCGCAGCGACCGTCATTTATTGGTTATGTGTCCTGACCCTAACTGATTGATGCTGCGTCTGTCGCACCTGTTGCGCTACTAATTTGCGCTCGCCTCGCAACGCGCCAGCAAAGCATCTGCATCGACACCGAAGGCACTCAAGCTATTAGACGTTGTCAGCGCACAGCGCTCGCCCGCCGCGCGCGAATAATCGACATCGAGCGTATAGACCTCGGTAAACCCATGCGACGTCAACTTGCGCCCAGTTTCAGTGTAAGTTGCAGCACTCCCGCGCTCGGATGAAATGATCATACCATCCTGAATCTCAATGGCATCAATCCCAAATGCCAAAAGCACCCCTGCCGGCGCAAAAGCACCGTCGATCACCTGCCAAACCGCAAATTCGGTGTTTACGTTGTCCGACCCCAGCGGAATCAACAGCTCTTCGACATCGTCACCGTCCAGATCGCGCAGGCCCGGGTTCAGAGATGTGCCCCACATCTTCAATTCATCCTGAAGCCCAAAACGCCCATCAAAAAAGGTCTGCGACAACTCCACTTTGTCTTCTCCAAAACGGAACCAAAGTTCGGTTGCGCTTGATACAAGAATGCACTCCTTCGGCCCATCTCCAGGTTCTAGGTCGCTGCACAAAGGCGGACCTTCGAGGGCGCGATGGCTGTCATCTTCCAGCGGAAACAGCGCGTTCCAACGCATCGACTCGCAGCGCGCCACCAGTTCCGCCTCTACCAGCTCCATATCGCGCCCAAGCTCGCCCAGTTCGACTGAACACGATTCATCATACAAATCGATATCCATGGAATAGGCCGTGAACATGTCATTGCCCTGAACCATGTCGCCAATGATGCTGATAGAAATATCATTCCGATCGACCACTGTTTCGACAAACGGGCCGTTCAACACGATCTCATGCGGTAGAGCAACTGTGGACAACGAACTGACCCGCTTGAACACAAGGTTCTCTAGGGCCTCATCATAAGCAAACCCCCAGATCTCATAGAAATTATGGTCGGCGTGAACGCCCATCCCAATGAGCAATTCATCCTGACCATCCGCCGTGAAATCACGCATCACGGGCACAGCGACGGGGTCTTCGATGTCGATCGGGTCAGAGGTCAGGTAAACCTCCCCGGAATCGTATCGGTGTTTAATGATTAGTTGCGTGACGTCTTCGTTGTAATCAAAAAACACATTGCGCGCTTCATGATCGCCAAAAGGAAATTGACAGTCGGTGCCTACATTAAGCTGCGGGTGAAGGTCCGAACAGTAAGGCACAACGGTCTGCGCGTGGACAATAGCAGGGGCCGCACACAGCGCCACCACGCCAGCAGCGCTACGCGCTACATAATGAATGTTCATGCCATTCTTTCCCTCTAGAAGTTGGTCAACAACGCGAAGCTGATCTATTTTACTTTTTGTTTCAACTGACATTTTCCACGGGGCTGGCCTTCTGACGTCAAGGCCAACGGAATCTGCCCACCAAACAAGTTCTGCCGATACCTCGGCCTCAAAAATAAACTTGCTTTCAAGCTCAAGAACTTCCTGTAACTCTGTGCGTCACGCGCTCTTAGGCTCAGGACTCATAACCAGTAAATAACGATTTCCGCGAGGGCGATTATGGAGAGGAGGACCATTGGACATCTGTCATATCGAGTTACTACGCGCCGCCAGTCCTTAAACCTACCGAACATGATCTTGATCTGGTTGCGGTGCCTGTAACGCCGTTTGTCGTATCTGATGGCAGTCTTGCGTTGCTTACGACCGAGGATGCAGGGGCGTATCCCTTTGTCTTTCAACGCTTCTCTGAACCAATCCGCGTCGTAGCCACGGTCCCCAAGGAGCCAATCGACATCCGGCATGCCACGCAATAGGGCATGCGCGCCAATGTAATCGCTGAACTGACCTGACCGGCTGTGACGAAGAGATTGAGCGGACGGCCTTGGCTATCGCAGATGGCGTGCAGTTTCGTATTCATGCCGCCCTTCGTGCGCCCAATCACACGTCTACGTCCCCTTTTTTGACGCCCAGACTGGACGCCGTTCGATGGACTTCGAGGTAAGTTGTGTCGATCATAACCGTCGTCTTTTCGCCGTGATCAGCGGCCAGACCGGCCATCATCTGTACAACAATACCCTTATCGCTCCATCGCTTCCATCGGTTATAGAGAATCTTGCGCGGAGCGTATTCTTTTGGCGCATCACGCCACCGTAAACCGTTGCGAATAATGAAAATAACCCTGCTCAAAAACACGCCTTTCATCTACGCGAGGCTTGCCGTGGGGTTTGGAAAAGTAGGGCTCAAGACGCGCTATCTGCGGGTCGGATAACCAGATTAAATCAGACATATTCACCGCTCGTTTTTCGGGCTGAGGATCACGCAGACAAGCGGAAAACAATGGGTCCTGACCCTAGTGAACCTTGGCCGCGAACCCGGCCAACCGCAACAGGCTCTGGACGAAACCAGTTGTCTGCCTCAACGTCATCCCGAACAAGACCTTTAAGGTCAGACATGTTTGGAAGGCGACATCACTGAATTGCTGTTGCCGACCGTCTTTGCGGCTACGCGGAGGCGCCCAAACCATCTCGGGATCAAACCAGATTGACAATGATCCGCGCCGCTTCAAGCTGTCATTGTAAGACGGCCAATTCGTCGTCTTGTACTTCGCAGGGGCTCAATTGCTCATACCCTCAGCTATCACGCTGGATTCATACGGTGAACCCCACTAGCTCATTTGTGCAACAGAGCCCTGGCTGGTCGTCCAAAACCCCATGGTCTAGCGCTGGATCCGATACACGAAATTGAGCGCCCTACTTTGTCCCCCGGGCGGTGGCGGGAAGGGCGCGCCTCTGCGCACATGCTCTCTGGCGGCCCGCCCGATTTCTGATGATCCGCTGCCATCAATGATGTCGACGGTTGCCAGAGTCCCGTCAGGATTGATCCTGAACAACACGCGCGCCCAACCGCGCGCGGAAACGGGCACGGGCGGCACGCGGTTCAATTGCATCAGAACCCTGCCCGCATAGTTGGTCACGTTTGAGTTGCCCGGACCGAGGGAACCACCAGAGCGCGACCCGCTGGATTGCGACCCTGCGCGCCTCCCCGCAAACAGGTTTGTGCCGTCTCGTTTGAAGGCCGTCAGGGGGGACTCGATCAGATTGCTCGGGGGCGCGGGGGGGCTTGTTTGACTTGCCGTTCCATCCGCCGCGCCGAACGGCTGCGCGGACGGGGGCGATGGGCGAAGTTGCGGACGCAGGGAGGTTGTTGTGCCTGCCTCGGATGTATCACTCTCGGGGGCTTGTTCGTCGGTCTCGATTTCTGCGGGCGGGTCTTCCGGGGGCACGGGCTCGGGTGGAAGGGCGGCGATGACGTCAGGTAGGGGTGCTGCGGCCAGCGGCGCGGCGGGCGGTGTCACGACAGGTTCCGACACCACAGATGGTGCAAGGGGGGAGGCGATGGGTGGTGAGGCCCCGTCTGGGCTGCCTGCCGCGGTGTCTTCAGCGTCTGTTTCGACCGGAGGCGTGGGTGCAACAGGCGGAGCGGTGTTTTGCGGCTCGGCCGCAGACGCATCTGCATCTTGCGTATCTGCCGTCTCGGGCGACACCGGCTCGCTGACGGTCGGCTGTACCGCATCGGCAGGGCCGCTATCCGGTGCCGCCGTCGCTTGCGGACTGGAGGACGCAACGAGGGCTTGGCTGGTGGGCGCTTCGGCCTCGACTGGTTCTGACGGGGTTTCGGCGGGCGGTTCGGGAGGCTCAGCCGGTTCGGGTTCAACCGGTGTTATGCTGGTTTCGGCAAGGTCCGCAAAATCATTGCCCACCTCGACGCTTTCGACACCCTGGTCCGCCGTTTCGGGCGACGACATGTCCGCCCCCGTCAGGGCAAGGCCCAGAACGTGGATGATCAAGGACAGGATCAGCGCGACAACGCCAATGGCGGTCGATCTGCGGATCATTCCAAGGATCGCTCGGTAACGAGGATGACCGAGGACGCGCCAGAGGTGCGCAGCGCGCGCGAGATCTCCATCATCCGCAAACCATTGGCGTTTCGGTCTGGCACGATACGCACAGGGCCATCCGCGTGGATTTGCATATACGCCTCCACATTCGTTTCATCGCCCCGGAAACTCAACGTTCCATCGGCGCGCAACACCAGCGCATCGGGTGGTTCGCGGCCTTCAAGCTCGGCTGTTTCTACAAGTTTCAGGTCTGGGTCCAAAGGCGCAGCAATGGTCCCGGCGATCAGAAAGAACACCAGCATCAGGAATACGATGTTGATCAAGGCGATGGAGGGGTCGCGTTTGCGTGTCTGGGGTGTGGCTCTGATCATCGCGTCATTCCAGCACCAGAACACTCAACGCTTCGCGACCACGCAACCGGACCAACAGGTCCACAACTCTTTGGGCCGTGGCGTCGTCGTCAAGGCTGACCAGAACCTGCCCCTCTTCCACCGTTTCGGCCAGCTCATCCAGCGTCACCTCCGATCCATTGAGCGTCAGGCGATCTTCGCCCAACTGCACGAAGGCGCGGTTTGGCGTTGGACCTTGAGCAGAACGTCCGCCCGCGGCCTGACTGAGTTCAATCTCTCCGAAGGTCGAAAAGGTCGATGTCAGCATAAAGAACAAAAGCAGCAGAAAGACGACGTCGATCAAAGGGGTCATCGACACCGCGCGTCTTTTGAAGGGTGCGGGGTTACGCATTGACGCGTGCGCTATAGGTCGGATCGGCTGCCTCTTGCGCGGCCCTTTCAGGCACAAGTACGGTCCGCAGCGCCTTGTCGGCAAAGACCCGTTCGCGTGCCGTCCGGCTTTCCAGCCAGGTCAGCACCATCGAGGTGGGGATTGCCACCGCCAGACCTACGGCAGTCGTCAGCAACGCAACCCAAATGCCGCCCGCCAGTAACGAAGGATCAACCGACGACCCGGCCTCCTGAAGGCTTCTGAAGGCGTCGATCATGCCGATGACCGTGCCAAACAGCCCAAGCAAGGGCGCAATCTGGGCGATGGTGTCGAGCACGCGAAACCCGCGCTCAAGGCTTGCAAGTGCGACCCCCGCCTCTGCGTCAAGCCGCGCCTCGATCCCAGGCCGCTGCGATCCGGCCATGGCACTGCCCAGAAGAGGGGCCAGATAGCTTCGGCTCGCACCCAATCTGGTCAGCGCCGCACTTTGCTCGCCCGTGTCCCAGAGGCGCAGGGCGTCCGACAAGACCCGGTGACGCCCCACACCTGACACTGAAAATTGCCATATCTTGTAAAGGGTGACGGTCAGTGTCAGCACGGACATCGCGAACAGGACCAAGACGACCGGCCCGCCAAGTGCGAAAAAACCGCTAAGGGCGTCAAAGACAGTCATCCGAGCAATTCCACGTCGATCCGGCTGCGGGTCGACAGGGCCCGGTCACAGATGTCGCTCTCCGCTCCGGCGGCGGTGCAGGTGTTTGCGCCGTTGATCAAGACGCGCGCGATAGAGGCACAGGGGATGCCGGGCACATCGAACTGGCGCACCCGGGGCCTGCCCTGTGGCAAATCCCTGAAATCAAAAAGCGACAGGGTGGCCACGCCGCCCGCGCTGTCAAAGATGACGGTTTCGAAAACCACCTTGTCGATCGCGGAGGTGGTCTGATTGTGCGCCACAAAGCTCAGACGACACGCAGCGTCGGTGTCGGTTATCGTGTTCAATTCAAGATCGACGGTGGGTTGGGATTGCGCATCGGTTTCGGCCTGCACAAGGGCCGGGAGTGCTGCTGCGAGTAAAACACAAGCAGCGGAGTAGCGAAAAAGCATCCAAGGGCTCCTGACGTGTCAATGCCGGTCGCGCCACCAACCGGAGCATCCCGCCTCAAGCGGGGGATGTCTTGGGCAAACTAGTACAGGCCTGTGGCACTTCAAAGACCCGTGGACGTCATTGTGAACTGTGCTGGCATTGGTGCGGAATGTGGCCGAGGGGGTCTTGCCGTGCGACGTGGCTGCGCCGCAAGCTTGCGGGTTCAGTTTTCCAGGCACTTCTTGGGGACTGACCGACAGGCGAAGCTGACTGAAACCGTCTGGAATGTCGAAAGCTGTCCTTTCGCCCGACATACGCTGCGATTCATGCCGGACGACACACAAATGATTGTGGCGTCCGGTCTAAATCGGAGTCTGCCGAATTTTCAAGCCACTGAAACTGAATCACATTTTCAGAAGAGTCCATTTAGAACCGCAACTTCGTCCGCCCAAGAACGCAACTTGGCCAATGGCACGCACAAAAAGACCGCCAAAGGCGGTGCGAGAACCAGGGTTGGATGATCAAATTTCATGTGAGGTTATTGCGAGGAATCACGGCAGGTCACAATTCCAAAGCGATCGCGATGGGCATCGCAATGCATCTGTCGGTTAGCGGGTTCTAGCGTGAATAGTCTGCTGAACCGATCATCTTAGGCTATGCGGTTATTCGTCTGGGTCCAGACGTTGCCATTCCAGTGTCCCGTTTTTCTTCATGCGGCGAACCATGGTGACGTGAACCAGTGCTTTCTCAACGATGCTGTCGTCTCCGGTGGCAAAGGCCTGCTCAAGGAGTTCGCGCTGTGCGCTCAAACCATTTGATGACGGACAGGCTATCAGCCAAATGGCCGAACACTGAAGATAGACGAGACCGAATCTGAAACGATCAGGACGCTTTATGACCTCTATCTGAAACTTGGCACCCTGCGTGATGTAAAGGAACGGGCAGAGGAACTTGATCTCAGATCCCGGCGCCGCGAACTTACCGGTGTCCGGATCTCAGGTGGTACTCACTTCGATCGTGGCCATCTCCAGCATATTCTCAGCAACCCGGTTTATGCCGGGAGAATCCGGCACAAGAAACAGGTCTATGAGGGACAGCATCCGGCCATCATTGATCCGGTGGTTTGGGACAAGGTGCAGATCATGCTTCAGAGCGGGGCGGCGGTTGCTCGCGGCTCCAGACAAAAGGCCACCAGATCACTGCTTGCGGGCAAGCTCTTTGATGAAACGGGCGATCGTCTGACGCCCAGTCACAGCAGAAAGAACGGCAAACGACTTCGCTACTATTTATCCCGTAGACTGGTCAAAGATCGCAGCCGGAAGCATCCGTACGCCTGGCGGCTGCCAGCAGATCAGGTGGAGGGCTTGCTGGCTGAACTGATCGGGCAGCATCTGAGCAGACCCGGTGCCGCGGTGGCAATGACTGAAGGCTTGACGGCCACCGAACTTTCAGACGTATCGAAAAGGCTTAAGGAACAAGGCAATTTGACGGATCACATGGCTTTGCTTGAACGAGCCGATCTGCGACCAGGATCTCTGGCAGTAAGGCTGAGCACGGAAAAACTCGCGAACCGTCTCGGTTGCCTGCCTGAGAGGATCAATCCGGCTGAATTGACAATCATAGTTCCATTCCAGATGCGCCGGCGCGGCGTAGAACTAAAACTGCATCTTGGCGAGGCACCTGCGGAGATCGATAGAACGCTGGTGCCGAACATAATAAAGGGGCGCAGCTGGCTGGCGATGGTTGTTACAGGGAAAACCTTCTCCGAAATTGCTGTCTCCGAAGGCGTCTCGAAGCGTCGTGTGCAGGACGTGACCAATCTGGCATTGCTCGCGCCTGAGTTTCTTGACGGTATCGCTACGGGTGAACAGCCCGATGGCCTCACCACGGACTACCTGATCAAGACCCGCTTCTCTGCTGTCTGGTCAGAACAGCGCCAACAGTTCGCTGCGCTCTGAAACAAAACCCCCTGAAATCTGCAAACTAGTACCGCCGGAATCGCAAACAGAGACTGCGACCAGAATTCCGTCTGGTTCGTGCTCTTGTCTGCGTCTCTGCTGAAATCCCTGTCTGCCAACCACCCGAAAACACGCGACATTCACGTGGCAACTAATCAGTGTCTGGAAACAAGGAAGTGTTTGGCTGGGATGGTAGGATTCGAACCTACGGTACACTGTACCAAAAACAGTTGCCTTACCACTTGGCTACATCCCAACGTGACGCGCTAATTAGTCTGCTCGTGGCGCGCGTGCAAGCCCCTTGGTCCCAAAAAAGTCATTCCTTGGGTGCGTCTTCGGTTAACAGATCGGGAGCTTGTGGGTCGTTGCGTTCCGCATCGACCAGTCGATCCAGCGCGGTGTCGGAAAATTCCTGAACATCGTCCACCGTTGCCGGCTTGATCGGTGCCGGTTTTTCGGGGGCAATCGGTTGTTTGGCTTCGGTTGCGACCGCTTGACTGCTACCCATCAGCTGAATGCGATAGGTTGTGTCTGGCACTTCGACCCCTGCCGCTTCGACGGCGGATTTGACAAGGCGCAAAGCCTCGCCTTTGGCACGCACAAGCGATGTTTCGTGTTGATCAATCCAACCTGTGACCGTCATAAAAATCGCACCATCCCCGATGCGTTCAATCCACACGATGGGTTCGGGGATGCGCAGCACAAAGGGCAGGTCAGCGACCGTCTGTTTCGCCAGATCGCGGATGCTGGCCAGATCCGCGTCCGAGGCGATCCCGATCTCGAAGGCGAACCGGCGTTCGACATTTGTGGAAAAGTTCACGATCCGGCTTTTGAACACGGTCGCATTGGGGATGCGAATGTGATTGCCGTCAAAGCTGAGCAGGATCGTCGCACGGCTGGTCAGCCGGATCACCTTGCCGATGTCGCCCTCGATTTCTACCGTGTCATTGGGCCGAAAGGGCTGGCGGATCGACAGCATGATCGAGGCGATGAAATTCTCGACCGTGTCGCGCACCGCAAAGCCGATGGCAAGGCCGACAATCCCGGCGGCCCCCATGATCGTACCAAGCAGTGCCGTCGCCCCCAGAATATCAAGTGCGATGATTAACCCGCTGATAAAAAAGACCATTCGCACCACTTGTCGGTAGATATTGGCGATGAAGGCGTTTGGTGCGATCCGGTCCCAAGGATACTTCATCCGAGCGATCAAAATACCCGCCAGCAAGACCATGCCAAAGGCCACGATGGCGACCCCGATCAGCGGCAACAGGGCGACTACCTGTTCGATCCGCGTGCGAAAACGGTTGACCGCCGGGTTCAGCCGCGCGGCCACATCTGTCGTTTCGGTGACCTCGTTTTCGATGGCCACGACTCCTTCGACCCGGGCGACCAGATCGTTGAGGCGGGTGGCGGTGGCGGTGTCGACGGTGGTGCCGCGCAACGTCACGATGCCCGAGGATACCGCGACCGTTACCCCGTCATACCTGTCCAACTCGCCCAGAATATCGCGGATCCGCACGGCGATGGCGGCGTCCTGGCTGGCGCTGTCGGCGACGGTGATTGTGCCTTGGGGCTGGTCCGCGGTCTGGGCGAATGCGGCTGAGCCCATCAGGCACAGCGTCAGGATCAGTGCGCGGATCATGGACGGGTATCCACAAGGATTGCGCCCGCCCGCGCGCCCGCTTCAACCGCCTCATGGGCGGCGGCGCAGTCTGCCAAGGCAAAGGTTTCGTGGACCGGGCACACCAACGCGCCGTCCCCCAGTGCCGCATGCAGGCGTTTGATCGCCGCGTCCCGTTGGGGTGGCGGCAGCAGGTAGATCAGCAGGATGTCGATTGTGGCGGCTTTGAACAATAACGGGCCGAACGGCAGGGTGGGTGACATGTCCCTGGCCGAGCCATATGCTGCGATGACCCCGTTGGGCGTAATCACCTCGGCATCGAGCGCGGCATTCACGCCAAATTCCGTGTCGATGATCCGGTCGATCAGCGCGCCGTCATTTGCGGCCAAAATCGCTGCGCCAAGGTCGGGGTCAGTGTAGTCGAGCACCGTATCGGCCCCCACCTGCGCGGCACGGGCCATCCCTTTGCCCCGTGCGGTTGTGATCACGCGGGCGCCACCCCACTTGGCCAGTTGCACGGCAAGAAGCCCGACAGTCCCCGCCCCGCCATGGATCAACAGGGTTTTTCCACGCACTTCGCCTGTACCAAACACTGCATGGGCGGCAGTCAGGCCCGGAATGCCCAGCACAGCGCCCGTTTCCATTGATACATCTTCGGGCAAGGGCACGGCCTGTTCTGCGGGCAGTGTGATATGCGTCGCCGCGGTTCCAAGGGGGCGCTGCCATTGCCCATTCCAGATCCAGACCCGCTCACCGATGCGGGTATCGGACACGCCCGCACCCACTGCCTCGATCACGCCAGACCCGTCACTGTGTGGGACAATCTGGTCAAACGCAGGCTTGGTCACACCCGGACGGCTGCCGCTGCGGGCCTTGACGTCCGACGGGTTCACACCGGAAAAATGCAGCGCGACCCGCACCTCGCCGGCCGCCGGTTCAGGTTTGCGCATATCCACCAGATGCAGCACTTGAGATGCCGGGCCGAAGGCGGAATAGGAGATGGCTTTCATCAATAGTCTCGTCAATTCAATGTCGGTGCGTGTAGCCTAGCCGTGACAGCCGAAAAGGCCAGCCGTGAAACGCAGGCCAGCAACCGCAGGAGTGCCCATGTCCAGACGCGCCCTCGTCCCACCTGCCTTGCGCGATGCTTGCGCGAGGGCCGGTATGTCGCCCGGTATCCTGTCCGGTGGGCACGTGTTTATGACAGGCGTCACGGGCGCAGGCGCAGATGGCGTGATGCCGGCCACGGAGAAGGCGCAGTTTCACGCCTGCTTTGAAAAGATCGCGGCCGTGCTGGCCGAGGCCGATATGGCGCTGACGCACATCGTCGAAATGACCAGCTATCACGTGGGGTTGCGGGCGCATTTTGATGCGTTTGACGCGGTGCGCAAGACCTTCCTCGAGGCGCCGTACCCGGCGTGGACGGCTGTTGAGGTCGCAGGGTTGCGCCGCGAAGGGGCTGTTGTCGAAATCCGGGTGATTGCGGCGCTGGACTAGTCGCGCACTTCGTCCATAGCCACACCCCAAAGCCGTGCCTTGGGCACCCAGCCTTTGTATCCTGCCGAGGACACGCGGCACCATTCCAGGTCGCACTTGCCAAGGCGCGCAATCACGCCCGCCTCAAGGGCCGCGGTGACAGGGGCCTGTGGTTCGGGGCGGCTGCGCAGGGTCATCATGTCCTGTTCGATGATGACGGTGCGGGTGCCAGAGAGCAGCGAATAATGGATCCACCCGCCAAGGCCGTCACGGTCTTCGACCCGGCGCCAGTGGCCGTGTTCGGCGGTGATGCGCAAGGGCATGTCGCGGCGTTGAAACACCCAGTCGATCCGGTGCGTCAGTGATGGGCCGCGGCGCACATTGCCTTCGGCGGCCTTGAGCGACACAAAGCGAGGCAGGGGCAGGTTTGTCACCGGGCCCACATCCTTGGCTGCAAGCGGCGCAATCATGCACACCACAAGCAATTTCGCGACTCCAAGTCGCCAAGCCAATGCCATCACAGAAGTTCTGCTCATCACGCGCCTCTTGAATATGGCCGAGGTTCTTGTGCCTCGTGCTCACATCCGCCACCATGCCATGGAAATGGCGCGCGCGCCAAGGTCAGGGAGGCCCCACATGCCAAAGGATCGTCTGAGTGTTGTTGTTACGCGACGGTTGCCCGCCGAGGTCGAGACCCGGTTAAGCGAATTGTTCGACGTGACACTGCGCGACAGTGACGTGCCCATGACCCGAACGCAGGTTGTGGAGGCGATGAAATCCGCTGATGTGCTGGTGCCCACGATCACCGACACGATCGATGGTGCGATGATCGGGCAGGCCGGGGATCGGCTGAAACTGATCGCGAACTATGGGGCGGGCGTGGACAATATTGATGTCGCCACCGCCCGCCAGCGCGGCATTCTCGTGTCCAACACACCGGGCGTGCTGACGGATGACACCGCTGACATGACCATGGGTTTGATCCTCGCTGTCACCCGGCGCCTGCCCGAAGGGCTGGCGACCATGCAATCGGGCACGTGGGACGGATGGGCACCAACCGCATTCCTTGGGGGGCGTGTTGCGGGCCGTCGTCTGGGTATTCTGGGTATGGGCCGGATCGGGCAGGCTGTGGCCCGTCGGGCCGCTGCCTTTGGCATGCAGGTCCACTATCACAACCGCCGCCGTCTGCGCACCGAGATTGAACAGGATCTGGATGCGACATGGTGGGAAAGCCTTGACCAGATGGTTGCGCGGATGGATGTGCTGTCCATCAACTGCCCGCACACCCCCTCGACCTTCCATCTGATGAATGCCCGCCGCCTCAAGCTGATGAAAGAGGATGCGGTGATCGTGAACACCTCGCGCGGTGAGGTGATCGACGAAAATGCGCTGACCCGGATGCTGCGGGCAGGTGAAATTGCCGGAGCGGGCTTGGATGTCTATGAACAGGGCACTCAGGTAAACCCCCGTCTGCGCGAATTGAAAAACGTGGTACTGTTGCCCCATATGGGCTCTGCCACCCGCGAAAGCCGGGTCGAGATGGGCGAGAAAGTCATCATCAACATCAAGACGTTCGATGATGGTCACCGCCCGCCCGATCAGGTTGTACCGTCCATGCTGTAATCACCGCAAGGCACCCCGCCTTGTCGTGGAATTTGACCAAAGGAGAGACCGATGCGCTTTTGTCTGACTGTTGCTTTTTCTCTGACCGCGGGCACCGCGCTGGCCCAGCAGACCGCCGATGCGGTGCAACCTGAATCCGCAACCGAGGGCGCAGGTGTTGTCTTGTCCGAACAGGCGGCCGCGTCGCAAGTCGCAAAGGAGGCGGGCACGCCGGTTTCTGCCGCGACTTACATGGTGTCGGCGGCCAACCCGCTGGCTGTGCAGGCGGGCGTGGATGTGCTGGCAGAGGGGGGTACGGCGGCGGATGCGCTGGTGGCGGTGCAGACTGTTTTGGGGTTGGTCGAACCACAATCCTCAGGTCTGGGCGGGGGTGCGTTTCTGGTCTGGTATGATGCCGAAGCGGGTGAGTTGACCACGCTTGATGCCCGCGAAACCGCGCCCTTGGCTGTGACACCACAACTGTTTCTGACGGATGATGGCGAGCCGATGGGCTTTTTTGATGCGGTTGTCGGGGGGCGGTCCGTCGGGACGCCCGGTACGCCTGCACTGTTGCAGATGGTGCATGACAAATGGGGCAATCAGCCTTGGGCGGGTCTGTTTGATGCGGCCATTGATCATGCAGAGGGTGGCTTTGTCGTCTCGCCCCGACTGGCCGGATTGGTCGAGGGGGATGCGGAGCGTTTGACCGCAGCATCTGACGTTACCGCCGCCTATTTCTATCCTGAAGGTGTTGCTGTGAAGGCAGGCGACGTTTTGCAAAACGAAGCCTATGCCAAGACATTGCGTGCCATGGCCGCCAGCGGTGCGGATGCATTTTATACGGGCCAGATTGCGGATGACATCGTGGCCACTGTCAAAGGCCACGCCAGCAATCCGGGCGTTCTTTCCACGCTTGATCTGTCGATTTATCAGGTGAAGGAACGCGCGCCCGTCTGTGCCAGCTACCGCGCGCATGAGGTGTGCGGCATGGGTCCGCCCTCGTCCGGGGCGCTGACGGTCGGGCAAATTCTGGGCATGCTGGATGCTTACGATCTGGCCGCCCTCGGGGCTGAAAACCCCGAAAGCTGGCGGTTGATTGGCGATGCCTCGCGGCTGGCCTTTGCAGATCGTGGGCGGTTTATGGCGGACAGTGACTATGTGCCGATGCCGACAGCGGGTCTGGTGGATCCCGACTACCTCGCGGCGCGGGCTGTTCTTTTGGGGGGCGACAGGGCGCTTGGCGAAACACCTGCGGGCAATCCGGGCTTTGATCACGCCTCGAACTGGGCGGATGATGAAAGCATCGAACTCCCCTCGACCTCGCATATTTCCATCGTGGACAGCTTTGGCAATGTGGCCTCGATGACCACAACCATCGAAAACGCGTTCGGGTCGCGGCTGATGGTGCACGGCTTCCTGCTCAACAACGAGTTGACCGACTTCAGCTTTCGCACCCATGCCGAAGGGGTGCCTATTGCCAATGCGATTGCGCCGGGCAAGCGGCCACGCTCCTCCATGTCGCCGACCATCGTGATGAAGGATGACGCGCCTGTTCTGGCCATCGGCAGTCCGGGGGGCAGCCGGATCATCGGCTACACCGCCAAGGCCATTATTGCCCATCTCGATTGGGGGATGGACGTGCAGCAGGCGATTGATTTGCCCCATGCCGTCAACCGCTTCGGGACCTATGATTTTGAGGAAGGCACATCCGCTGCCGATCTGGCCCCCGCCCTCGAGGCGATGGGGTTCGAGGTCAATGTGCGTGAGCTGAATTCGGGCCTGCACGCAATTGCGATTGGGGCAGATGGGCTGGTTGGTGGGGCCGATCCGCGCCGTGAAGGGATCGCACTGGGCGATTGAGCCGGGTGCCAGGAGGAGAAGACGGATATGGTGCAAGCGATTGATCTGCCACGAAATGAGGACGGGATTGCGACGGCCCTCGGAGTGCTGAAACAGCAATTCGGGGATCGGTTCCAGACCGGACAGGCGGTTCGTGATCAGCATGCGCATACCACCACCTACATTAGGGCACAGGCCCCGGATGCGGTGGTCTTTCCGACCTCGACGCAAGAGGTGTCCGACATCGTAAAGGTCTGCGCGACCCACCGCGTGCCGGTCATTCCTTACGGCACCGGCACCTCGCTTGAGGGGCATGTGAACGCGCCTGCGGGCGGGATATCGGTCGATCTGACCCAGATGGATCAGATCGTGTGCGTCAATAACGAGGATCTGGATTGTGTGGTACAACCCGGCGTGACGCGTGAACAGCTCAACACCTATCTGCGCGATCGCGGCCTGTTCTTTCCGATTGATCCCGGGGCCAATGCCTCGCTTGGGGGCATGGCCTCGACCCGCGCGTCCGGGACCAATGCGGTGCGCTATGGCACGATGAAGGATAACGTGCTGAGCCTTGAGGCAGTGATGGCGGATGGTCGCGTGATCCGTACGGCGCAGCGGGCCAAGAAGACGTCCGCGGGCTATGATCTGACCCGGCTGCTGATCGGGGCTGAGGGCACATTGGGCCTGATCACCGAAATCACCTTGAAATTGCAGGGCATCCCGGAGGCGATCTCGGCAGCGCGCATGTCTTTTCCGTCGATTGATGCGGCCTGTCAGGCGGTGATGACCACCATTCAATATGGCATCCCGGTGGCCCGGATCGAATTGATGGACGCGCTGAATGTGCGCGCGGCCAACGCCTATGCGGGGCTGGAATTGCCTGAAACGCCGCTGTTATTGCTGGAATTCCACGGCTCAGACAACGGGGTGAAGGAACAGGCAGAGATGTTCGGCTCCATCGCTGAAGATGCAGGCGGGACGGATTTTGCCACCACGGCGACGGCTGAAGAGCGCAACAAGCTGTGGAAGGCACGCCATGATCTTTATTGGGCGACGCTGCAATTGCGCCCTGGCGCGCAGGGTATTTCGACGGATGTGTGCGTGCCGATTTCGCGCCTTGCCGAAGCCGTGACTGGCGCGCAGGCCAAGGCCGAAGAGTTGGGGCTGCTTGCGCCTGTCGTGGGCCATGTGGGTGATGGGAATTTCCATTCGCTTGTGTTGATCGACATGGCAGATGAAGGCGAGGTTGCGCGCGCCGAAGAGTTCACCGCCTTTCTCGCGGATGAGGCGATCCGCATGGATGGGACCTGTACGGGCGAACATGGGATCGGGCAGGGCAAGATGCCGTACCTGGTCAAGGAACTGGGGGCTGCGACCGAATATATGGCAGCCATCAAGGGTGCGCTTGATCCACATAACATTATGAATCCTGGCAAGATTTTTGCACCCCGCAGCGGGGGCTGATCCGAAGAGTGCTGCGCGGCACGGAGGCGTAGAGGGTTCTGTGCCCCTTTGCTGACTGCACCGGGTTCTATTTCGAACAGGGACACAGGTGACGCGGAGTCGTTTTTGTCTGCTGAGCGGTCGGCTTGCTGGCGCGGGTCCGCTGCGCATTTTCTAGTAAGGTCTCAACAGGTTTTTGAGGGATTCGGGGACATGAAAACGCATGTTAAGGCGCTTGTGGTTGGCGGTGGCGCGGTGGGCACGTCGATTGCCTATCATCTGGCGCGCGCGGGGTGGGACGATGTGATGCTGCTGGAGCGGGACGAGTTGACCTCGGGCTCGACCTGGCATGCGGCGGGTTTGCTGCCCTATTTCAACATGTCCTATGCCACCACCCACATCCACGACTATTCCATCAAGTTCTACAAGACCCTTGAGGAAGAGACCGGGCTCAATGCCGGTTTTGCTGTCGTCGGCAACCTGCGCATGGCCCAGACGGACGATCGCATGGATGAATACATGCTCTATGCCTCGACCGCCGAAACCTGCGGTGTGCCTTATGAATTTATGACCCCCGACGAAATCAAGGCGAAATGGCCCCTGATCCGTACCGAGGATCTGAAGGGCGCGCTTTATCACCAGACCGATGGCTATATTAACCCTGCTGATGTGACGATGGCTATGGCCAAGGGGGCGCGCCAGCGCGGCGTGGTGATCGAGCGCAAGTGGCAGGCCGATGCGTTTCACTGGACCGGTGAGGCGTGGGAGGTCACCGTGACCAAGATGGTCGAAAAGGGTGGCAACCTCGTGCCTTCGGATGAGCAGATCGTCATCACCGCCGAGCACGTCGTGACCGCCAGCGGCAACCACGCACAGCGCACCGCCAAGATGCTGGGCATCAAGATGCCCGCCATTCCGGTCGAGCATCAGTTCATCGTGATGGAGCAAGACCCCGAACTGGTGAAATTCCGCGCCGAAGGGAATGTGGAACATCCCGTCATTCGCGACGCCGATGCGCAGTCCTATGTCCGCGAGGAGCGGGGCGGCTGGATTTTGGGTGTCTACGAAAAGAACGCCCCCGCGCGGTTCGAATACGGGGTTCCGGACAGCTTTCGCGCGGACCTGTTCCAACTGGATCTGGAACGGATCGAAGAGCAGTATATGGCGATGATCCACCGGATCCCGTCTTGTGAAGAGTCCGGCCTCAAGGATGATTTCAACGGGCCGATTTGTTACACGCCCGATGGCAATCCGCTGGTCGGTCCTGCGCCAGGTTTGCGCAACATGTGGCTTGCCGAAGGGTTCTCGTTCGGGATCACGGCGGCGGGTGGCACGGGCTATTATCTTGCGCAATTGATGGTCGAGGGAGAGGCCGAGATCGACATGGCCTCGCTTGATCCCAAACGCTATGGCGACTGGATGACCACCGAGTTTGCCGCGCGCAAGAACGAGGAATGTTACGATCATGTCTATATCTTGCACCACCCGGATGAGGAACGACCCGCGTGCCGCCCCTTGCGCACCTCGCCCGCCTATGACCGCCAGGCGGCCAAGGGCGCGCAGTTCGGGTTTGTGAACGGGTGGGAGCGGCCCAATTACTTTGGCCCCCTCGACGCGCCCGAGAATTTCGACCACGATGCGCGGTCCTTCCGCCGCGGGGGCTGGTGGCAATATGCGGTTGAGGAGGCCAAGGCCATTCGTGAGGGCGTGGGCCTGATTGATGCGACGGCCTTTACCAAACACGTGCTCAAGGGCCCCGGTGCGACCGCGTTTCTGGATTGGTTTACGTGTAACAAGCTGCCGTCAGTGGGGCGCATCAATCTGACCTATGCGCTGACCGGGGCGGGGACGACGCGGACCGAATACACCATCGTACGGATCGCGCAGGACGAATATTATCTGGTGAGCGCGGGGGCCTGGACGGCCTATGACAGTGATTACCTGCGCAAGGCCATCGAGGATAAAGCACCAGAATTCGGCTATATCGAGTGCCATGATGTGACGACCCAGTGGGGTGTGTTTGCGATTGCCGGGCCAAAGTCGCGCGATGTTTTGAACGCGCTGGTCAAGGATGGCGATCCGTCGACCGTTCTGTCGAACAAGCGGTTTCCCTGGCTCACCATGCGCAATATCGAACTTGACATGTGCCCGGTGCGCGCGATCCGCGTGGCCTATACGGGCGAGTTGGGGTGGGAACTCCACCATCCGATCGAGATGCAGAATTACCTGTGGGATCAACTGCTTGCCGTTGGTGAACCGCATGGCATGAAACTGGTGGGTGCGCGCGCGCAGAACTGGTTGCGGCAGGAGAAATCCTATCGCGCCTTCGGGACCGAGCTGGGCCGGGATGCGACGCCCTTGGAGGCGGATTTGCCCCGCTTTGTGGATCTGTCCAAGGGTTTCCACGGAAAGGCGGCCATGGAGGCCATTGGCGTGCGCTCGAAATGCGTGACCGTGCTGATCGACGGGCCGGACGATGCCGACCCTTGGGGGCGCGAGGTGCTCTATCATGGCGACACACGTGTCGGGCGTTTGACCTCGGGCGGCTATTCCGTGGCCTTCGGCAAGTCCATCGGGATGGGCTATGTCAGCCCCGATCTGGCGGTGCCGGGCACCAAGCTGAAGGTCAAGATGCTGGACCAGTTGTGGGATGCCGAGGTTGTCGTCGACAGCCCCTATGACCCCAAGAACGAGACGATCCGCAAGGATGGATAAGTGCCGGTAGGGCGGCTCTGTTTGCCGATTGGCAAATGCGCCCGCCCACCGACCCTAGCGAAGGGTGCGCCGTTCCAGCCAGGCATCCCATGCCGCCGCCGATCCGTTGAAGGCGTTGATATCAATGGCCCCCGGTGTGTTGGGCAATGTGCCGGTCGAGGTATACTGCCAGAACGTCCACTTTTGGCCCGGGAAGGCCTCGGCGGGCGTTTTGGCGGTGGTACGCAGCCAGAATTCCGTGTTGCGGAAGGCTACCAATCTGTTTTCCTCGTAGAACCTTGGTGTGGTGTAGATGATGGGGGCCTGACCGTAATGGGCCGTGACGATGTCCATCCAGCGCTGCATTTCGTTCCGCACAGTGGCCGCATCGGGTCGCCGCTGACAGGTGGGTGAAAACGGGTTCCATTCCATGTCCAGCACCGGGGGCAATGTGCCGCGCGTGCGGGGCACGGTGTCGATAAAAAACTGCGCCTGCACCTCGGGTGATGTGCAGAAATAATAGAAATGATAGGCCCCCCGTTTGATGTCAGCCCGTGCAGCCCCGGCCCAGTGATCCTTGAACTTGATGTCCAGCAGATCGCCGCCTTCGGTTGCTTTCAGAAACGCAAACTCGATGCCAACGGCCTTGGCACGCGCCCAGTCCACGGATGTCTGGAACCGCGCGGCATCCATGCCACGCACGGGGAAGGTGGTGGGCTGACGCCCTGAAAACCGTACCGGGTCGCTGTCGCCAATCACCATGGGTCCAGAGAACGGTGTGGGTGCAGGGGCGCATGCGGCGAGCAAAAAACACAAGGCGAGGGCGCGTTTGAACATGGGATTCCCTTCGGATTCAGAAACGGTCGGGCGACAGGGCGGCAACAAAGGAGGCGTCGATCTGGACACTGTGTCCCAGAGTGAGGTCCGCAACAAGCTGGCTGGCGGCAGGGGCTGTGGAAAACCCATACCCGCCCTGACCTGCGCACCAAATGAATGACCGGTTGGCCGGGTCCGGCCCCAACACCAGCGCGCGATCCGGCGCAAAGCTGCGCAAACCGGCCCAGGTGGTTTCGACCCGTGTGACGGATACGCTGACGTGCTGGCCATAACGATCAAGCCCTTCGGCGACGACCATGTCGTCAGCCCATGCGTCAGCGGGGGCGTACGGGTCTTCGTCCGCGGGTGAGACAAGCAATTTGCCCGCATCCGGTTTGGCATACCATGTCTCGCCCACACCGAAAAAGATCGGCCAGCCCGACACGTCGTGCCCATCCGGTGCGGGTATCCGCGCCATTGAACGGCGCAGCGGGGTAATCCCGATGGGTCTGATCCCGGCCATTTCTGCAATCCTGTCCGCCCACGCGCCTGCCGCATTCACCAGCGTGCGCGCTGTCAGCTGATCCGTGCCGTATTGCACTGTCCAGTGTTTGGTATGGCTGATCGCATGGACCGGCTGGCCGGAGACGATCCTGCCCCCATTTGCGCGCAGATTTTTGGCGAAATCCTGCATTATCCGGTCGGTGTCGATATCTTGCGCCCCGCTGTGATAAGCGGCACGGGTGATGGTGTTGTTCAGGATAGGCACGCGCGCCCGCGCGGTATCGACCGAAATCTCCTGCGTTTTCAGCGCCTTCAAGTCGGCGTCAAAACCCGCATCCTCACCCGTGCGTCCGAGCAGAAGAAACCCGCGCGCGCTGAGATAGGGTTGGTGATAGGCCGCGCTGGCGCGGTTGAGGGCCACAACGGACGGGCAACCGTAGTTCTCTTCAAACAGTGCCGCCGAGCGGCCAGAGGCGTGATACCCAAGTGTGCTTTCGGCCTCGATCAAGGTAACGGTGGCGTGCTCGGACAGGCGCGCAGCGGCAGAAACACCGGCGATCCCGCCGCCGATGACGATAACGTCTCTCACGTCTCTTCGATACGGTCTGTGGCTGGGGGGGGCGTGACGCTCAGCGCCGTGATCCGATCATAAAGGTCGCGTGTCATGTCAAAGCTCAGCGCGGCCAGCGAGGGGGCCAACTGATCGGCATTGCGCGCTGAAATGATAGGGCGTGGGCGGGCAGGGTGCGCAATGGCCCACGCAACGGCGAGGGTTGCGGGGCTGGTCCCCAGATCGCCTGCGAGCACGGTCAGTTGCCGGGCCGCTGTGCGCATCCAGTCCACATCATAGCGCGCGGTATACCGTGCATCCTGGGTCAGTCGTCCGGTGCCGCCATCGACATATTTGCCCGTCAACAGACCACCCCCGAGCGGGGAATAGGGCGCAATCTCGATCCCAAGATCGACGCACATCGGAAAAATTTCGACCTCGGCCTGTCGTTTCACAAGGCTGTGCATGGGTTGCACGATGTCGATGCGCACATCAAATTGCGCCGCCACCCCCTGTGCCTTGACCACCTGCCACGCCGCGAAGTTGGAGACACCGATATGTTTGATCCGGCCCTCGTGTTTGAGAGTCGCGAGCGCGTCAAAGGTTTCCTGCAAGGGTGTGTCATCGTCAAATCGATGCAGATACAGGATATCGACGCAGTCCAGATCAAGCCGCTGTTGCGAGATCACAAAGCCTGACAGGATATTGGCGCGGCTCGATCCGCCCTCATAAGCGGCCTTGGTTGCGATAACCAGGCCGTCCCGGTCGTCTTTGATCATTTGCCCAAGCAGGGTTTCGGACTGCCCGCCAGTATAGACGAACGCGGTATCGAAATGTGTGATTCCTGCGGCACGGGCGGCGTCGAACATGGCTTGGCTGGCATGGGTATCCGCGTTGCCGCCGAATTGCATGGTGCCAAAGGTCAAAGGCGAAAGCGGGGTTCCGTCGGGTGCGCTGATCATACCGAAATTCGTGCCATGAGGATGGCTCGCACGCAATGTGAAATTCGGGGCACCTGCGGAAATCCTGTTCTTCGGGTGACCCTCAGTGCTACCTTGCCGCCCGACATGACGAGAGGGAGAGACCCCCGATGGCGGATGGATTTGAGCAGATGGTGGACGAGGCGCTGACCTTTTTTGCCAAACTGGACAAGAACAACTCAAAGGATTGGTTCGAGCCACACAAGGCCCACTACAAAGACGCCATCGCAGCCCCCGCCGGGTTTCTCGCGAATCTTGTGGCCGAAGACATCGCCCGCCTGACCGGGAAACCCCACAGCCCCAAGGTGTTCCGCATCTACCGCGATGTGCGGTTTTCCAAGGACAAAACCCCGCTCAACACGCACCTGCATGTGATGTGGAGCCCGGCGGACAAGGATGCGCTGGCCCCGTCATGGTTCTGGGGCCTGTCGCCGGATTATTTCATCGTTGGCATGGGCGTGATGGGTTTGCAGGGTGACAGCCTGACCCGCTACCGCGCTTTTGTCGACACGTGGGGGGATAGGCTGCAAGGTGTGCTTGACGGGGCCGAACAGTCAATCAACGCGCAGATCAGCGATTGGGGGCCTTCCCCGCTCAAGCGGGTGCCCAAACCCTACAGCCCCGGGCATCCCCATGGTGCACTGTTGAAACGCAAGGCGCTGGCCGTGTCGGCACCGATGCCTGCGGATTGGCGCATTCAAGGTGTGCTCAAGGCAAGCGTCACCACGATCAAGGGATTGCTGCCCGTCTGGGAGATGTTTGACAAACATTTGTGATTTTTTTCGCGCAGATGTCCATTTGCCCCGTTCCCGTTCGTCATATTGGTGAAAGCGCTGGTGCTTTCGTCGATTGAAGGACGGATATAATGACGATTTGGACACTTCTTGGGGGCGGCGCATGTGCGGTTGCCCTGCTTGCGGCAGGCAGTTTGCTGTTGCCCCGCCATGTGCATGTTGAGCGGCAGGCGACGCTTGCGGGCGACGCGGATACGGTGCTTGCGCTGGCGGCCTCGAACACCGGCTATCAGCGGTTCAACCCGTACCTCAGCGCCGATCCCGATCTGAAGATCGACCCGTTCGGGCCTGAGACCGGTATAGGCTCCGGGTTTGCTTTTGATGGCAAGGACGGAACCGGGACGCAGGTTGTCTCGGCTGTGTCACCGGATGCGGTGCACTATGATATCGACCTTGGTGCGATGGGCCAGCCCAGGCAGATGATAGCCGCCCAAGCTGTTGCCGACGGGGTCGTTGTGACGTGGAGCATGGACGCCGATATGGGGTTTAACCCGGTTGGGCGCGTCATGGGTCTGTTCATGGACGCCATGATCGGCAAAACTTTCGAGCGGGGCCTTGGCAACCTGGCCGCCGCAATTTGAAAAGAAGGATTTAACCATGCGTTATACGTTTTTATTGTACTCGGATCCGGCAGATTTTGCTGACATGACAGCCGAGGATTGGGAGGCTGAGAAACAGCTTTATGGGGCCTATATTGCGGCCCTAAACGAGGCGGGTGCCTTTCTGGATACGGACTGGTTGCAGCCTGTCAGCACCGCCACGACCCTGACCACCAAGGGCGGCACCCGACAGGTGCAGGACGGCCCATTCGCCGAAACCAAAGAGCGTTTGGGGGGTTACTTCGCCGTGGATGTGCCTGATCTGGATGCGGCGCTGGCCTGGGCCGAAAAATGCCCTGCTGCGCGGCATGGGCGCGTTGAAATCCGTCCCTCGGCCATGGGCGAGGGGTGAGCCAAACCGCCCGTGCCGCTGAACGGGCGGCGCGGGACAGTTATGGGCGGCTGCTTGCGTTTCTTGCTGCGCGCACGGGCGACATCGCGCTGGCCGAGGACGCGCTGGCCGAGGCTTTCGCCGCCGCGCTGACCCATTGGCCGACGCGCGGTGTGCCCGACACTCCCGATGCGTGGCTGCTGCGGGTGGCGCGCAATTCCATGACGGACCGGCAACGCCATATCGCCCGCTTTCATAGCCCCGAGGAGCCCCCGGAGATGGCTGCACCGGATAACACAGAGGCTGACGCCCTGCCCGATGATCGCTTGGCCTTGCTGTTGGTCTGTGCCCATCCCGCGATTGCGCGCGATCTGCACACCCCGTTGATGTTGCAGACCGTTCTGGGGCTTGATGCCGCCACGATCGCGGATGTGTTCATGGTCTCTGCCCCGGCCCTGGCCAAGCGGTTGGTGCGCGCCAAGTCCAAGGTCCGCGACGCCCGTATCCCCTTTGTCATTCCCGGCCCCGATGCCCTGCCCGAGCGGGCCGAGGCGGTGATGGAGGCGGTCTATGCTGCCCACACCGTCGATTGGCTTGCCCCGTTGGACATGATGGGCGGCGAGGCGCTCTATTTGGCTGAGCTGCTTGCGAGGCTTCTGCCGGACCTGCCCGAAGCGCGGGGATTGGCGGCGTTGATCGCCTATGGTCAC
This sequence comes from uncultured Tateyamaria sp., assembly GCF_947497045.1. GTDB lineage: Bacteria > Pseudomonadota > Alphaproteobacteria > Rhodobacterales > Rhodobacteraceae > Tateyamaria. Next base: position 30,295 of record NZ_CANMEU010000016.1, read on the forward strand.
GCGCGCCGTGCCGCCCGCGTCGTCGATGATGTGTTGGTGCCAACCGATCAGCAGGATGTGGCGCTGTGGGATGCGGATTTGTGGCGCTATGGGGACCAGCATTTGACGGCTGCCTTGGCTCATGCGGCCCCCGGTCGTTTCCAGATCGAGGCAGCGATCCAACAGGTCCACATGGCCCGCGCCGCGACCGGGGCGACGGATTGGACGGCGCTGAACAAGCTCTATTTCGCATTGCTTCAAGTCGCGCCATCTGCCGGGGCGTTGGTTGCGCAGGCCGTGGTGACGGGCAAGGTGCATGGGTCCGCTGCGGGGCTCGCGGCATTGGACGCAGCGGCAGGATCAATCGGTGCGGAGGTTCAGGCGATGTGGGCCGCGCGTGCGGATTTGTTAGCCGAGGCAGGGGAGGTCGCGCAGGCGCGCGCTGCCTATGATCAGGCAATCAGTCTGACGCAGGACGTACCACTTGTCCGCTTTCTGCAAGCCCGGCGCGCTGCCCTCAACGGCTGAGCGTCCGCGCGATGGTTTAGATCGGATTTGAAGTAATTTCCCGCCCAGGCGGCGTGCGCGGGCAACCTTCTGTCAACGGCTTTGCGTCATCCAGACCCCACGCGATGATTTCAGAATGAGGTTGCTATGCGCAAGATGTGGGGCCCTTTGGCCTGCGTTGGGTTATGTATTCAGGCCGCGATGGCTTGGGCTGAGGCGATGCCGATGGTGTCGCGTGCCAGTTTGATGATGGCCCGTGCGCCGCTGATTGACGCCCCCCAAGCAAACACACGTGCCTCTCCGAGCCTGTTTGCGGGGGTTTCCGGCAAAAGCCTGTTTGCGCCACGGACACTTGCGCAACCGCGTGCCGCGTTGCGCGGACCCACTGATGGGCCAATTGATCAGCTGCGCGCCCTGATCGCCAAGGCCGAGGCCGGGCCCAAGGATTATGACGCGGTTCAATACGGGGCCACGATCCGACCTGACGGCGCGCCAACAACGCTTACCTTGCAACAGATCTATGATTGGATCGACGCGACCCCCGGTCAGCCCCATGCAATTGGTCGTTATCAGTTTATTCCGCCGACTCTGCGTCGGTTGGTCGAACGGGCTGGCATCGATCCAGCAGTACGGTTCACACCACAGGTGCAGGATCAGTTGGCTGATATCCTGTTGAGTGATGCTGGGTTGGACCGCTTCGTGTCGGGCGAGCTTGAGCGGCACGCCTTTATGAACAATCTGGCAAAGATCTGGGCGGGTTTGCCCAATGACTCTGGCAAGTCACACTATCATGGCTATGCGGGCAACAAGGCCAGCATCACATGGGCCTATTTCGATGCCCGGATGGAGGCGATCTTTTCCGGGTGATGTGACCTGAGAGAGTCCGCACCATCACGCACAAAAAAAGCCCCGTGTGATACGGGGCCTTTTGGGATTATGTCTGTCGGATCAGTTGGGGATGTCGCCTTCGATCCCTTCGACGAAGAAGTTCATGCCAGCCAACGTGCCATCATCAGCCGTTTCACCCTCTGCGAGGAAAGGCGAGCCGTCCTGCTTGTTCAGTGGGCCGGTGAAGGCGTGATAAGACCCGTCCGCCAGGGCGGCTTTCATCTCCAGCGCTTCGGCTTTGATATCCGCAGGCACCGCATCCGAGATTTCACCAATGCCGACCATGCCAGCGCCAATGCCATCCCATGTGTCTTTCTGCTCCCATGTGCCTTCCATCACGGCGCGGGTGCGCGCAATGTAATAAGGGGCCCAGTCATCGATGATCGAGGACACGCGGGGCAGGGGCGCGTACTGGCCCATGTCCGAGGCTTGGCCGAACGTGATCACGTTGCCCGCTTCCTGGGCCGCCGCCTGTGGTGCGGTGGAATCGGTGTGTTGCAGCACGACATCCGCGCCCTGTTCGATCAACACCTTGGCTGCGTCCGCCTCTTTGGAGGGGTCGAACCATGTGTAGGCCCAGATAATCTTGAACTCGACATCCGGGTTCACCTTCTTGGCGTGGATATAGGCCGAGTTGATGCCCCGGATCACTTCAGGGATCGGGAAGGAGGCGATGTAGCCGATGATGTTGCTTTTCGTCATCTTGCCCGCGATGTGACCCTGAATGGCGCGCCCTTCATAAAAACGGGCCGAATAGGTCGACACGTTCGGGTGCAGACGTTTGTAGCCTGTCGCGTGCTCGAATTTCACATCCGGGAACTTCGCGGCGACGTTGTTGGTCGGATCCATATAGCCAAACGAGGTGGTAAAGATAAGATCGGCCCCATCAAGCGCCATCTGCGTCATCACCCGCTCGCTGTCGGGTCCTTCGGCGACGTTCTCGACAAAGACGGTTTCGACCGCATCACCAAACTCCGCTTCGACCGCGAGGCGGCCCTGATCATGTTCGTATGTCCAGCCGCCATCGCCGACGGGGCCGACATAGACAAAGCCGACTTTGGTTTTTTCGTGCCCGTCCGCAACTGCGGCACCGGCCAGACCAAGGGCAAGCGCAGCGCTTGCCATGAGTGTGGTGAATTTCATGTGAGTTATAACTCCCCAGTTATGTCTCGCGCGGCGTTGCGCGCTTGTTATGTGCCTCTTAACCCGAAGCGTGAAAGGTACGTCCCAGTGATCCGGGCGCGCGCGATTTGTCCGCCGAAAGAATCACCAGCACGATGATCGTTACGATGTAGGGGGACATTGCCAAATACTCGACCGGAATGGCAACGCCTGCGCCTTGCAGGTTCAACTGTAATTGGGTGATCCCGCCAAAAAGATAGGCACCCAGCAACACGCGCCATGGTTTCCATGATGCAAATACGACCAGAGCGAGTGCGATCCAGCCCACGCCCGCCGTCATGCCCTCGGTCCACTGTGGTACACGGACAAGGCTGATATAGGCCCCGCCCAAGCCCGCGCAGGCCCCGCCGAACAGGATCGCAAGGGTGCGGATGCGTTTGACCTTGTACCCAAGCGCGTGGGCCGCATCGTGATTTTCGCCGACCGCACGCAGAACCAGCCCTGTCCGGGTGAATTTCAGCGTGGCCCATGTCGCAGCCACGATGGCCAGCCCGATGTAGACAACCATATCATGTCCGAAAACGATTGGTCCGATGACGGGTATGTCTGCAAGTGGTCCAAGCGGAGTCGCCTCTACCCGGGGCGGTTTGATGCCCACATAGCTTTGGCCCATCAGCGCGGACAGCCCGAGCCCGAACAAGGTCAGCGCGAGGCCCGAGGCCACCTGATTGGCCAGCGCAATCTGGGTGAGAAATGCGAACAACAGGGACAACACCGCCCCGCCTATGGCCGCTGCGATGAACCCGACCGTGGGCGAGCCGATATTGACCGTGATGATGAACCCGCAGACCGCGCCGGTGATCATCATCCCCTCGACCCCAAGGTTCAGCACCCCTGCGCGCTCGACCACCAACTCGCCAATGGCGGCCAGCAAAATGGGGGTGGCCGCTGCGATCATGGCCGCGATCAGAAGGACAGGGTTGATGGCTGAAAGGTCCATTCAATAACGCTCCGGCAAGCAACGCAGAAGTGAGACGTCGTTGGTGTTGTGGATCATGTTCAGGATGATGACGTCGCTTTGGATACGCTGCGACAAGAGGCGGATTTCTGTTCCTGCGCGGCGTTCAGCCAGAACGGTTTTGGTGCCGATCATGGCGATTTGGTCCTCGTGCGGCACCCAGTGGCCCTTCCAGTCAAAGGCGGTCAGGGTGCTGTCCGTCTGTGCAAATCCCTCTGCCATTGCCACCCCGTCTGCGGCAAAAGTCAGTGACATCCGCACAGGCGCGTGAACATCTGCCCCGGTCCCGACTGCAAGCGGGCTGGTACAGTCCCATTGCGAGGCTACCAAAATCGCTGCCATACCGATCATGTTGTGACCTCTCCGGTTCCGAGCCGCACGCGGTAGTTCGTCAACACATCCAGCGCGAGCAGGAAAAACAAGAGCATCCCCTGAAACACCTGAATGGCCGCTGCGGGCAGGCCCAGCTGACTTTGCGCGATGTCGCCGCCGATATACGTGAGCGCCATCAATAGCCCTGCCGCCACGATCCCAAGCGGGTTCAGCCGCCCCAGAAAGGCGACGATGATCGCGGTGAATCCGTAGCCGACATTGAAGTCGATGCTGATCTGTCCAGCGGGGCCCGACACCTCGAACATCCCCGCCAGACCTGCCAGCAGACCCGATGTGCCAAGGCAAAACAGGATCAGACGGCCCGGATTGACGCCCCCGAATTTGGCGGCGCGCGGCGCTTCGCCGGTGACCCGGATGGCGAACCCCAGACGGTGTCGTGCCAGCAAGGCGTAAGCGAGAATGACCGCAACCAAGGCCGCCACCACGCCCCAATGCATGCCTGTACCTGCGATCAACTCGGCGTTGTGGGCGGATGCGTATTGTTGCAGGTTGCGCGATCCGGGAAAGCCGAACCCTTCGGGGTTTTTCAGCAGTCCCAAAGACATAGAGGCCAAAAGCTGTTCAGCCACATAGACCAGCATCAGGGACACCAAAATCTCGTTGGTGCCGAACTTCACCTTGAGCACGCCCGGGATCATCGCCCAGGCCCACCCCCCGAATGCACCTGCCAGTACCATCAGCGGAAAGATGAAGACGCTTTCGGTTGGGTAAAAGGCAAGGCCCGCGGCTGCGCCACAGATTGCGCCGACGATGTACTGCCCCTCGGCCCCGATGTTCCAGATGCCCGCTTTGAACCCCAAGGCGAGACCGATCGCTATCAGGACCAGCGGTGCCCCCTTGATCAGCAGTTGCGGTCGGTAGAAAAATGCGAACTCGCCAAAGACAGGTTCCCAAAAGATCGTGGTGATCGCCTGAAGCGGGTCCTTGCCCAAGACTGCGAACAACACCCCGCCAAAGATCATGGTGAGCAAAACGGCCAGAACGGGCGTTGCATAGGCCATGACGGCGCTTGGCTGTGGACGCGCCTCAAGCCGGATCATGGGCGGGGTCCCTTGTTTCTGTGTTTCACTGGCATCGTTTGTAATGGGTCAGTATCAAACATGCGCAACCTCGATCCCATGGGCTCCGCCCAACATCAGGCCAATCTGCTCCACATCCAGTTCCGATGTGGGGCGCGGCGCGCTCAGCCGTCCTTCGTTCAGAGCCGCAAACCGGTCCGAGATTTCCATCAACTCATCCAAATCCTGACTGATCACGACCACCGCTGCCCCCCCTGCCGCCAGATCCAGAAGGGATTGGCGAATGGCTGCGGCAGCGGCAGCATCCACGCCCCATGTCGGCTGGTTGACGACCAGCACCTCGGGGCGCTGCAACACTTCGCGTCCGATTACGAACTTCTGCAAATTTCCGCCGGACAGGGACCGGGCGGCATTGTCTGGCCCCGGCGTGCGCACGTCAAATTCCGCAATGATCCGTTCCGCAAAAGTGCGGGTTTTGGGCCAGTTCAGCAGCCCGCGCACAGACAGGCCTTCGCGTGCCGCCCCGGTCAGCATCGCATTTTCGGTGAGCGACATGTTGGGGGCGGCGGCATGGCCCAAACGTTCTTCGGGGGCGGACAGCACGCCAAGCCCGCGACGCATCTCGGGCGCGACGTTCGACAAATCCCGGCCCAGGAACGAAACCATGCCGGGTACGCAGGGGGTTTCGCCTGACAGCGCCGCCAACAACTCGTCCTGCCCGTTGCCCGCAACGCCCCCGATGCCAAGGACGTCGCCCGCGCGCACCTGAAACGTCACGTCCTTCAGGGCCATGCCAAAAGCCGACGGTGCGGGGGCAGAAAGCCCCGTCACATCCAGCACCACGTTGCCGGTGTTGTGTGCGGCGGCTTTGGGGGTTGCCAGCGTGCTGCCCACCATCAGTTCCGCCATGTCGCGGGCTGATGTATCGCGCGGAATACAGGTGCCGACCACCTTGCCCCCCCGCAGGATCGTGGCCGCATCACACAGGGCGCGAATTTCTTCGAGCTTGTGCGAGATATAGAGGATCGCGGTGCCCTCTGCGCTCAGCTTGCGCAGGGTTTCGAAAAGGATATCAACCTCTTGCGGGGTCAGCACTGAGGTCGGCTCGTCCATGATCAACAGCTTGGGGTCCTGAAGCAGACAGCGGATGATTTCGACGCGCTGCCGCTCTCCGGCGGACAGATCGCCCACCGTGCGGTCGGGTGATAGTGGCAGGCCATAGGTTTCGGACACATCGCGAATTTGCGTCGCGAGCGCCCGCATCGGGGGGGGCGTCTCCATGCCAAGGGCGATGTTTTCAGCCACGCTGAGCGCATCAAACAGGGAAAAGTGCTGGAACACCATGCCGACCCCGGCGCTGCGTGCGGCCCGCGGATCGGTCGGCACATAGTCGGTCCCGCGCATCTGCATCGTGCCGCTATCGGGTTTCACCAACCCGTAGATCATCTTGACCAACGTCGATTTCCCAGCCCCGTTTTCGCCAAGCAAAGCGTGGATTTCACCCGGAGCGATCTCGAGCGTCACCGCATCATTGGCAATGACCCCGGGATAGGCTTTGGTCAGGCCGCGCAGGGCAAGCAATGGGGTCACGCAAAGGTCTCCAGTGGCCGGTGTATGGTTTGCGACGCCATTGCTAGCCGATAGGCGACCCCAATCGCAATCAAATGTGGTTGTTTGCCAAGGCCTGGATCGCCGATGGGGCATTGAATGCGTGCGATTTTGTCGCTCGTGTGGCCCAGATCGGTCAGCCGTTTGCGAAAGCGCGCCCATTTGGTGGTGGATCCGATCAGCCCACAGGACGCAAAGGAATGGCGCAGCAGGGCGTGGCACAACGCGAGGTCAATCTCGTGGGAGTAGGTCAGAACCAGATGCTCTGCATCTTTGGGCGCAAAGGGTACGAGCGTCGTGGGATCAGCGGCGGGCACGATGGTAATATGTTCGGGCACAGTGCGCGGAAACCGGTCGGGTGCCGTGTCGACCCACGTGATCGCAAGGCCTGGAACCGGATGCAGTACATCCACCAGCGCGCGCCCCACATGCCCCGCCCCCCAAATCCAGAGAGGCCGGTCGGGGGCCTGCACAGGCTCGATCATCCAGCCATCATGCAAAGCTTCCGGAGGCTGCACCCCTTGATTGCGCGCAGTGCTAAGCGCCCGTTTGACGGCCAGCGGCATGGGCCCCGTGCCGCGCGCGAAAACATCCTCGGGTACAGCGCGGGCACGCGCTCCGTCAAACACCTCGCTCAGGATATCGACCGCGCCGCCGCAGCATTGGCCAAGGTCCGGCCCAAGCGCGTGACGGCTGTGCGTGTCGTGCAGCATGCCGCGCGTCTGTGCGGCCAGTTCAAATTCCAGTGCGCCGCCACCGATCGTGCCGGACTGCCCGTCTGCCCAGACATGCATCGCGGCACCCACCTCGCGTGGGGCCGAGCCGCGCACATCGGCCACAACCACCCGTACCACGCGGCCATGCGCTGTGCATTCCGCGATCAGACGGGCGCGGTCAAACATCGCCGCGTGCCTTGTGGATGGCGTGCATCACAGCCTCGCCGGTGGCGGGGGCCTGCAGGTCAGGATAGTGCGGCCCGCAGGCCGACGCGGCATCGCTGAGCGCAAGAAAGGCCGAGATGCCAAGCATCAGGGGCGGTTCGCCCACAGCCTTGGATTTATAGATGGTGTCGGCCCGGTTTTCGCCGTCCCAAAGGGCGACATTGAACACGTCGGGTCGATCACCGCAGGCCGGGATCTTGTATGTGGAGGGCGCGTGTGTACACAGCCGCCCTGCATCGTCCCAGACCAGTTCTTCGGTTGTTAGCCAGCCTGCCCCTTGCACATATCCGCCCTCGACCTGTCCGATGTCCAGGGCAGGGTTCAGCGAAGCGCCCGCATCGTGCAACACATCCGCGCGCAAAATGCGGTTTTCGCCCGTCAGCGTGTCGATGACGACTTCGGTGACGGCTGCCCCATAGGCAAAGTAGAAAAACGGGCGGCCATGCCCCTTGATACGGTCCCATTTGATGTCGGGTGTCTTGTAAAACCCGGTCGAGGACAGGCTGATGCGGGCCTGATGGGTGAGGGCCGCCACTTCGGCAAAGCTGTAGGTCGCCTCACCGGCAATCACCTGTCCGTCCGTGAACCGTACCGTGTCGGGTGCGCATTGATGCAGCTGTGCCAGATGCGTGGCCATACGGTCACGGATTGTATCGCAGGCGGCCTTGACGGCCATCCCGTTGAGATCGCTGCCGGACGAGGCGGCGGTGGCGGAGGTGTTGGGCACCTTGGCGGTGTCGGTTGCTGTAATCTTGATGGCGGCCATATCGATCCCAAAGCGACTGGCCGCGACCTGCGCCACCTTCTGGAACAGACCCTGACCCATTTCCGTGCCGCCATGGTTCAGGTGGATTGATCCGTCCGCATAGACATGCACCAGCGCGCCCGCCTGGTTGAGGTGGGTCAGCGTGAATGAGATGCCGAACTTGACGGGGCTGAGGGCGATGCCCTTTTTGAGCACAGGATTGGCAGCGTTCCACTGCGCAATGGCGGCGCGTCGCGCGTCGTAGTCAGATGAGGCACGCAACTGTTCAACCAAATCATCCAGAATAAAGTCGTCCACAACCTGGCCATAAGGCGTAGTCTGCGCCTTCTTTTGACCAGAAATACCGCCACCGGAGGTATAAAAGTTCCTTTGGCGCACCAGCAGCGGATCAAGGCCAAGGTAGGCGGCGATGTGATCCACGATCCGTTCCATCCCCAGCATCCCTTGCGGCCCGCCAAAGCCGCGAAAGGCGGTGGCGGATTGCGTATTGGTGCGCAAACGATGGCTTTCGATGCGCATATCCGGCAACCAATAGGCGTTGTCCGCATGCAGCATGGCCCGGTCAGCGACGGGCAGGGACAGATCCATCGCCCACCCGCAGCGGGTAAAGTGGCGCACATCCAGCGCGGTGATCCGCCCCTTAGCATCAAAGCCGACGTCGTAGTCGATGCGGAAATCGTGCCGCTTGCCCGTCACGATCATGTCGTCATCACGATCATAGCGCATCTTGCACGGCTTGCCGGTGCGCAGCGCGGCAACCGCGCAGGCGACGGCCAAGGCATTGCCCTGGCTTTCCTTGCCCCCAAATCCGCCCCCCATCCGCCGGGTTTCAACCCGCACGGCGTGCATGGGTTTGCCAATGGCTTCGGCCACTTTGTGCTGGATCTCTGTGGGGTGTTGGGTCGATGAGATGACGTGCATATCCCCGTCTTCGCCGGGCAGGGCGAGGGCGGCTTGCCCCTCGAGATAAAAGTGCTCTTGTCCGCCGATATGGAACTGGCCCGACAGGCTATTTTCGGCCTGGGCGAGGGCGCGCGCGGCATCCCCGCGTTCATAGATGCGCGGGCCGTCCTCAAACCGCGCGTCGGCGGCAAGCGCGTCTTCGATGCTGAAAGTCGGCGTGCTTTCCGCAATCTCGACCTTGGCCTGACGCGCTGCAAACCGCGCGGCGAGGTGCGACGTGGCGATCACCAAAAAGAGGGGCTGTCCGACATAATGCACGGTTTCCTTGGCGAGTAGTGGTTCGTCATGGGCGGAGGGCGAGACGTCATTATCGAACGGCAGATCATCCGCCACCACGACATCCACAACACCCGGAGCTGAGCGCGCAGCCTCAAGGTCAAGCGCCGTGATCCTGCCACTTGCCGACGTGCTGAGCCCAAAGGCGAGGTGCAATGTGCCGCTTGGCGTGGGCGTGTCATCGACATAGCGCGCGGCTCCGGTCACATGCAGATGGGCGGCGTCATGGGGCAGGGGGGTTGCGATGCTCATGGGGTGACCTCCAGCACATTTGCCGTCTGTCCCTGATCTTCGAGCCAAGCGCGCAACAGCATGTTTTGCGCGGCCTCCATCCGATAGCTGGCCGAGGCACGCATGTCCGAGAGTGGCGTAAAATCTTGGGACAGGGCGGTCATTGCCGCGGCGATTGTGGCCTCGTTCCATGAGTTGCCATTGAGCGCGGCCTCGGCCCAGCCAGCGCGGCACGGTGTGCCGGCCATCCCGCCAAAGGCAAGACGCGCTTGGGTCACGATGCCCTCGGTGACTTCGATCCAGAAACAGCCGCATACGGCCGAGATGTCCTGATCAAATCGTTTGGACAGTTTGTAGCAGCGCAGATGATCTGTGCGGCGCGGAATGCTGATGGCCTCGATGAACTCATTATCTGCGCGATCCTGCTTGCCATAAGCGACGAAAAAATCCTCCAGCGGCAAGGTGCGCGTCCCGTTGACGCTGCGCAGATGCAGCGTTGCATCGAGCGCGATCAACGCAGGGGAGCCATCCCCGATGGGTGACCCGTTGGCGACATTGCCCCCGATGGTCGCTGCGTTGCGCACCTGCACCGACCCGTAGCGCCGGATCAGTTCGGCAAAGGCGGGGTAGTGCGGCGCAATTGCGCGTTGCAGATCGCTGAGCGTTGTGGCCGCGCCAATGCGGATCGTATCGTCGCTGACGTCGACCCCCGCCAGTTCCGGAATGCGGTTGAGAAAGGCGACTGGCCCGAGGTCGCGGAAACCCTTGTTGACCCACAGCCCGACATCCGTCGCGCCTGCGATCAAGGTGCCTTGGGGGGTCTGATCCATCCACGTGGCGAGGGCTGCGGGCGTGATTGGGGGCTCTGCCCCCGCCTGCGGCTCCCCCGCGGTATTTTTGGTCAAAAGAAGGGGGGTGTCGTGCATGTGATCAGGGACGGGCGCATGTTCGGCCTCCTGGGCGGCGCGGATGATGGGGGCATAGCCGGTGCACCGGCACAGGTTTCCGGCCAGTTGCGTGTCGTGATCGGTGGCCCCGTTCAGGTGCGCGGTGGCCATTGTTGTTACGAACCCCGGCGTGCAGAAGCCGCATTGGCTGCCGTGGTGTTTGATCATCGCCTCTTGCACGGGGTGCAGGGTGCCGTCCGGCGCGGCGATCCCTTCGACGGTGCGGATCGCCTTGCCCTCGATCTGGGGCATGAACAGGATGCAGGCATTGAGCGCGCGGGCTCCGGTCTCATCTGTCACCATGACGGAGCAAGCCCCGCAGTCCCCTTCGTTGCAGCCTTCCTTGGTGCCGGTGAGGTTTCGATCCTCACGCAACCAATCCAGCAGGGTCGTGGTGGGGGACGTATCGGCGGTGACGGGTGTTCCGTTGAGGTGGAAACGCGTGCGCATGTGAACAGGACCTGCCGCTCTACCAAAGCCCATATCTGTGGCGCAGCCTCGATGCGGCGTAGAGGCGGGGCTCGGGCGGATCGGATGACAGGCTATGCGGGGGCGAGGGGGGTGGCAAGGGCGATTGCGGATTTGGCGGCGCCCTTGATTTGGTGTGCATAACTTTGCGGCACCACTGGATATGGGAGCTGTTGGTGTTCTAGGCTGGCCCCATGACAGACACGCCCCGATTCATTCACCTGCGCACCCATTCCGAATATTCGCTGCTGGAAGGGGCCATGCGCCTCAAGAAGCTGCCTGATCTGGTGCGTGGTGCAGGCATGCCAGCCATTGCGCTGACTGACACGAACAACATGTTCGCCGCCCTTGAGTTTTCGGTGGGGATGGCGGGCGCAGGCGTGCAACCCATCATCGGCTGTCAGGTTGACGTCCAATATGTAACGCCGCGCCCCGGCGAGCGGCCCCGCGATCCTGCGCCTGTCGTGCTCCTCGCCCAGAGTGAGGCAGGCTATGAGAACCTGATGAAGCTGAACTCGTGCCTGTATCTGCGCGTGGGGTCCGAATTGCCACATGTGACACTCGCTGAGTTGGCGGGCCATTCAGCGGGCCTGATTTGTCTGAGCGGTGGGCCGAATGGGCCTGTGGGCATGTTGCTGCAAGCCGGGCAACGTCCGGCGGCTGAGGCGGTGATGACACAACTGGCCGAGACGTTTGGCGATCGCCTGTATGTCGAATTGCAGCGGCATCCCGGCGAGGATGGCCAGCCCGAAGCGGAGCGGCTGAGCGAGCGTGGCCTTGTCGAGATGGCCTATGCGATGGACCTGCCACTGGTGGCGACCAACGATGTCTATTTCCCGAAACCGGAGATGTATGAGAGCCATGATGCGCTGATCTGCATTGCCGAAGGTGCCTATGTCGACCAGCAAGAACCGCGTCGCCGCCTGACTGCGCAGCACTATTTCAAGAGCCAGGCAGAGATGGTGACACTGTTTGCCGATCTGCCAGAGGCCATTGAAAATACGGTAGAAATAGCGCGCCGCTGTGCGTTTATGGCTTATCGGCGCGACCCGATCTTGCCCAAGTTCGCCGATGACGAGGTCGAGGAATTGCGCCGTCAGGCCAATGCCGGGTTGGTCGAGCGGCTGAAGGTCATTCCACATGCGGCCAGCGTCGAGGAATACCAAAAACGGCTCGATTTCGAGTTGGATATCATCGAGGGTATGGGCTTTCCCGGCTATTTCCTGATCGTTGCCGACTTCATCAAATGGGCCAAGGATGAGAATATCCCCGTTGGTCCCGGACGTGGCTCGGGTGCGGGATCGCTCGTGGCCTATGCGCTGACGGTCACCGATCTTGATCCCTTGCGTTATGCCTTGCTGTTTGAGCGGTTCCTGAACCCCGAACGGGTCAGCATGCCCGACTTTGACATCGACTTTTGCATGGATCGGCGCGAGGAAGTCATCCGCTATGTCCAGCGGAAATATGGGCGCGACAAGGTGGGGCAGATCATCACCTTTGGCGCGCTATTATCCAAGGCAGCGGTGCGCGATATCGGTCGCGTGCTGCAAATGCCTTATGGGCAAGTAGATCGCCTCAGCAAGCTGATCCCGGTCGAGGGGGTCAAACCTGTCAGCATCGAAAAGGCGTTGACGGATGAGCCGCGTCTGCGCGAAGAGGCCCGCAATGAAGAGGTCGTCGCGCGGCTGCTCGAATACGGCCAACAGGTTGAGGGGTTGTTGCGCAATGCGTCGACCCACGCTGCCGGGGTGGTGATTGGTGACCGCCCGCTGGATGCGCTGGTGCCGCTGTATCAGGACCCGCGATCCGATATGCCCGCGACCCAGTTCAACATGAAATGGGTGGAGCAGGCGGGGCTGGTCAAATTCGACTTTCTGGGGCTCAAGACCCTGACCGTGATCCAGAATGCCGTGGATCAGATTTTGGCTTCGGGCCGTACACTGCATACGGCAGCGGACGGAACTGAATTATACGTGCCCGCCGAGGGTATGGAGAACGATATTGGCGGCATCCCTCTTGATGATGATGCGTCTTACAAACTCTATGCGTCTGCCAAAACGGTTGCGGTGTTTCAGGTGGAAAGCTCGGGCATGATGGATGCCCTCAAGCGAATGAAACCGGACTGTATCGAGGATATCATCGCTTTGGTCGCGCTCTATCGTCCGGGGCCCATGGAGAACATTCCAAAGTTCTGCGAGGTGAAAAACCAGCTGTCAGAACGCGAGTTGTTGCACCCCACCATCGATCATATCCTGGACGAGACCCAAGGCATCATCGTCTATCAGGAACAGGTGATGCAGATCGCGCAGGAGATGGCGGGTTATAGCCTTGGCGGGGCGGATCTGCTGCGCCGCGCGATGGGCAAAAAGATCCAGGAGGCGATGGACGCCGAGCGACCAAAATTCCTGAAAGGTGCGGCTGAAAACGGCGTTGACGAACCCAAGGCGGTTGAGGTCTGGAACCTGCTCGACAAGTTCGCCAACTACGGTTTCAACAAGTCACATGCGGCAGCGTATGCTGTGGTCAGCTACCAGACCGCATGGCTCAAGGCGAACCACCCGGTCGAGTTCATGGCCGGGGTGATGAACTGTGATATTCACCTGACGGACAAGCTGGGCGTCTATTTCGAAGAAGTGCGCAAATCGCTGGACCTGCCTTGGGTGCCACCTTGCGTGAACCGGTCGGATGCGACGTTCAAAGTAGTGGATGGCGCGCTGGTCTATGCGCTTGGGGCATTGAAAAACGTCGGGGTCGAGGCGATGCGCCTCGTGGTCGATGGGCGGGGCGACAAACCCTTTGCGACCCTGTTTGACATGGCCCGCAGGGTCGATCTGAAACGGGTGGGCAAACGCCCGCTTGAGATGCTTGCGCGGTCGGGCGCGTTTGATCAGCTTGATCCGAACCGGCGTCGCGTGTTTGACGCGCTGGATGCGTTGTCGGCCTATTCCGCAGCGGTGCATGATCAGAAATCGTCAAACCAGGTGTCGTTGTTTGGTGAGGCGGGAGATGATCTGCCTGAACCCCGCATGATGCCCGTCGATGACTGGTTGCCCGCTGAACGGTTGGGCGAGGAACACAAAGCCGTCGGCTTTTACCTCTCGGGACACCCCCTGGATGACTATATGGGGCAGTTGAAACGCAAGGGGGTCATCACCCTCGACGAGGTGATTGCCAAGGCCGAACGCCAGCCGTTGGTTGCAAAGTTGGCGGGTGTTGTGTCGGGTCTGCAAATCCGTAAATCCGCGCGCGGCAACCGGTTCGCGTTTTGTCAGATGTCAGACACGACGGGCGCTTACGAGGTGACGTTGTTCTCCGAAAGCCTTGAAAAGGCACAGGATACTCTGGAAACCGGGGCCAAGGTGATTGTCACCGTCGAGGCGACGATGGAAAGTGAACAGCTGAAATTGCTGGGTCGCTCGGTTGTGCCCGTGGACACGGTCGTGGCGGATGCGGGCGGCATGGGCCTGCGCATCTTTGTCGAAGTCCCCGCTGCGCTGGCTTCGGTTGCGACCGTTCTTGAGGGGGCCGCGCAAGGGGCCAAAACTGCGGGGCGCGGGCCGATCACGCTGTGCCTGCGCGACGACAGCCTGCCCGGCGAGGTCGAGATGGATCTGGGCGCAGACTTTCCGGTCACGCCCCAGATCAAAGGGGCCATCAAATCCCTTTCCGGCGTGATCGAAGTTCAGGAAATGTAGGCGCGCGCGTCGCTGACTGGACGACAAGCCCCCTTGGCGCTAAGTCTAAGTGCAGCAGAGGTGGGGGGAGAAACCAATGCGCAAGGTGTGGCTGACATCCGGGATCGTCTGTGCGTTGGGTGCGTGCAATGACCCCATGTCGCGGATCGAGACAGTTCCTCAAGATGCGCCGTTGACCCCGTTCGACGCAAGCGCGGCCCTGCCAAGTGAGGCGGAGCTTGCGCGCGAAGAAAGCGTGTTGGCCGGCCTGTTTCGCGCGGATGAACCCGTGCCCAAGGATGATGTAACCGGTGAGACCGCGGTTGAGGCGGATCCTGTGACCCCGGCTGACGCTGACGGGCAAGCGGTTGATCTGCAAACGGATATTAACGCAACAGTGGCCGTAGTTGTCTCGCCCGAGCCCGCACCGCGACAGGGCAGGATCGTGGGCTGGTTGCGCCGCGCCGCAACCGCCGAAGCGGCCGTGCAAAGCGATAGCGACGAGGAGACTGCGGTGGCTATAGCGGAACCGCAAATCGACGACGCACCCGAGCAGGTTGTCGCGCTTGAACTGGATCAATCGGCATCGTCAACCGACGCCAATCAACCCATGCGGACCCTGCTTGGAGGGGGCAAAAATGCACCCCGCTCCGGCCCGGATGCGCGCGATGTGCCGCTTGGCACGGTGCTTGCCTTCGGCGACATTGCGCGGGTCTGCGAGGCAAAGCCCGCCCAACTCGGCACACTTGTGGACCAGGGGGCGCGCAAGGGGCGAGGATACAAACTATTCGATACGGTTCCGGATGGTGCGAGGCCGCGCACGTTCTACGTCACAGGGTTCGCCGACAACTGCCCACGTCAGTTTACAGCGTCGCTTGCACTGTTTGGTGCGCCGGAATTTCACGAGCAACTCCGCTATGGACTGCCCGCCAAGGAGTACCCCTATTCGACGACGGATCAGGCTTATGAAAAAGTGAAGGGCAAAGTGTGCAATGTCGGGCGCAGCAAACCTTGTGGTGCGCGTATTTCACGGCTGGACCGGACCACGGTGTTCGTAAGCGCCTACGAGAATTTCGGAGAGAATGCGCGTTGGGCGGATATGCTGCTGCACGATGGCGCGATATTGGCAAAATCGCTCAAACGGCCCTGAGCGGCCTGATGCCCGCAGCAGCCATCTCAGTAATGCGGTGGTCTCTCATCCCCGACCACGATGCCGCCACCGCCCTGCGCCTCGCGCTCGGCCTCGCGTGCCATCAACATTTGCGCGCGCCGTGTCAGAATGGCGAGTTCCGTTTCCTGCCGTGCAACCACATCTGACAGGTCCTCCACGGTCCGTGTCAGGTGCGCAATCTGCTCTTCAAGTCGTTCGATCCGTGTGTCCATACCCCCTCATTTGCGCCAATCTGGGCGCGTGCGCAACCCAAGCACGCCTTGCCCCCTTTGGCCACCTGCGATATGGCCCGCGCGATCCCTATCGGAGTGGCATCATGGCCAAGCCCAAAAAGACCCCCCGCCCCAAGGCGCAGACGCCCAAGGGGTTTGCAGACTACTTTGGCACGGATGTGCGCGACCGCAACGAAATGCTGCGCGCCATCGCCGATGTCTATCATCGCTATGGCTTTGACGCCTTCGAAAGCAGCGCAGTCGAGACGGTCGAGGCACTGGGCAAGTTCCTGCCCGACGTGGATCGCCCGAACGAGGGTGTCTTTGCATGGCAGGAAGAGGACGGCGATTGGCTGGCCCTGCGCTATGACATGACCGCCCCTTTGGCGCGCGTATATGCCCAGCACCGCAATGATTTGCCTACACCCTATCGTCGTTTCACCATGGGTCCAGTGTGGCGCAACGAAAAGCCGGGGCCGGGTCGGTTTCGCCAGTTTTATCAGTGCGATGCGGATACGGTGGGCACGGCCAGCATGGCCGCGGATGCCGAGATTTGCGCGATGCTGTCCGATACGCTTGAGGCCGTCGGCATTCCACGCGGCGACTACGTGATCCGCATCAACAACCGCAAAGTGTTGAACGGCGTCATGGAGGTTGCGGGCCTTTCCGGCGACGACAAAGAGGCCGAGCGCGGCATCGTACTGCGTGCGATCGACAAGCTGGACCGGCTTGGTCCGGATGGCGTGCGGGCGCTGTTGGGTGCGGGCCGCAAGGACGAGAGCGGGGATTTCACGGAAGGGGCCGGTCTTGGCGATCCCCAGGCCGAAGTCGTCATGGGCTTTATGCAGGCCAAAAGAGAGACGGGCGTCGAAACCATCGCGCGTCTGCGAGACTTGGTTCAAGGCTCGGACATTGGGGCCACAGGCGTTGATGAACTTGAAGAGATTGCTGGATTGTTGGACGCGGCGGGGTATGGATCGGATCGGGTCGAGATCGACCCCTCGGTCGTCCGCGGCCTCGGCTACTACACCGGTCCCGTTTACGAGGCCGAACTGACCTTTGAGGTCACCGACGACAAGGGCCGCCCGCGCAATTTCGGATCGGTGGCGGGGGGCGGTCGCTATGACGACCTCGTCAAACGCTTCACCGGTCAGGAGGTGCCCGCCACGGGTGTCTCCATCGGTGTGGACCGCCTGTTGGCGGCCTTGCGGGCGACAAATCGCATTGGCACCGCAGCGCCGGGACCGGTCGTCGTGACCGTCATGGATCGCGACCGCATGGCCGACTATCAGGCGATGGTGGCTGAACTGCGCGAGGCTGGCATCCGGGGCGAAGTCTATCTGGGCAACCCCAAGAACTTCGGCAACCAGTTGAAATACGCCGACAAACGTGGGTCGCCCGTCGCCATCATCGAAGGCGGCGACGAGAAAGAGCGCGGGGTCGTCCAGATCAAGGACCTCGTTCTGGGCGCAAAGATTGCCGAAACCGCCACCCATGACGAGTGGAAGGATCGGCCCAGCCAGTTCGAAGTGCCTCGCGCGCAAATGCTCGCCAAAGTACGTGAGATCCTTGAGGGATGAGCACGCCCCGCGCCCGTGCATTGGCTTTGCGTGCTGAGTTCGAAGCGGCGGGCGCGCGCGTGGTCGAGCCGCCCGTTTTGCAACCCGCAGAGCTGCTCTTGGACCTTTACGGCGAGGATATCCGCGCCCGTGCCTATGTGACCTCTGATGCCTTGCGCGGCGAACAGATGCTGCGCCCTGACTTTACGGTTCCGGTCGTGCAGATGCACATGGCGGATGGCGCGGAGCCGGCCCGCTACACCTATGCGGGCGAGGTGTTTCGCCGTCAGGAAGATGACGCAGAGCGGGCCAATGAGTATTGGCAGGTCGGCTATGAGGTCTTTGACCGAGCGGATCCTCCAGCCGCGGATGCTGAGGTTTTTACGTTGATTGCCAGTGCTTTGACCCATCTGCCGTTGCACCCGGTGACCGGGGACATCGGGATATTGATGGCGGCTGTGGATGGCTTGCAAACCTCGGACCGTCGCAAGGCGGCCCTGCGCCGCCACATTTGGCGACCTCGCCGATTTCGTGCGCTGCTGGATCGGTTTGGCGGGCGCGTTCCTGTCCCTGAAAGCCGTGCCGCATTGATCGCGGGTGACGTCACAAGCACCGCACCCCTCACCGGATTGCGCACGCAGTCCGAAATCGATGCGCGCGTTGCCGCGTTGCGCGCGGATGCAGTTGAGCCGCCCATTGGCGCGCAGGAGCTCGAAGGCCTTGAGGCGTTGCTGGCCGTGCGCGAAACGGTCCCCTTTGCCTTGCAACAGTTGAATGACCTGAGCGTTGACCTGCCCGCGATCAAGCCTGCGGTACGCCGCTTTTCGGCCCGCGCAGAGGCGTTGCGCGCGCGGGGCATTGATGTGGATGCGTTGGCCTTCGAGGCCAGCCATGGGCGCACGCTGATGGAATATTATGACGGCTTTGTCTTTGCGTTTTATGCGGATGGCCGCCCTGATCTGCCCCCGATTGCGAGCGGTGGTCGCTATGACGCCCTGACACGGCGCCTTGGGGGCGGCGATGAAATCCCCGCGGTCGGCGCTGTTTTGCGCCCCGGTCTGATGGTCGAGTTGGAGGGTGCCCCATGACGATCAAACTGGGTGTGCCGTCCAAGGGGCGGCTGATGGACAAAACCTTTGACTGGTTTGCCAGACGCGGCGTGACCCTGACGCGCACGGGCTCGGATCGCGAATACGCGGGGGCCGTGGCCGGGATCGACGGTGTGGCGCTGGTGCTGTTGTCCGCTGGTGAAATCCCCCGGGAGCTGGCGGCGGGGCGTATCCATCTGGGTGTCACGGGCACGGACCTTGTTCAGGACAAGTTGCCGCTGTGGGAACAACAGGTCGAACCGGTTGTCGAAATGGGCTTTGGTCACGCCGATCTGGTGCTGGCGGTGCCGACCGCGTGGGTTGATGTGGACTTGACCGATGATCTGGATGCGGTTGCGGCGATGTTCAGGGCGCGGCACGGGTTTCGACTACGCATTGCCACGAAATATCACAGGCTTGTCCGCGAGTTCCTGCGCGATGCAGGGGTCGCGGACTACGCGCTTGTCGACAGCCAGGGCGCAACCGAAGGCACGGTCGCAAACGAAACTGCCGAGGCGATTGCCGATATCACGTCCAGCGGAGAGACGCTGAGCGCCAACCACCTCAAGGTGCTGTCAGATGGGTTGATCCTGGCCAGTCAGGCGACGCTCTGGCGCAGTCGAGTGGCCCCGCTTGCGGATGCGGATCGCTCAACGCTTTTTGACCTTATTGAACGTCTGCACTGAAGCTTGAAAATGCCGGCTCAGCGTTTCTTCCAAGTGCCAACACCGTTGTGGCACTCGGCCCGCCCTGTGGCCTCAAAATTACACCAGCCTCCGGGTGTTTTGATTGATAGCAGGCTGGCCGAGTGATCTGTAACTGGGCGGTCCTTCAGGACGTTTTTGCTTTCGTTGTATTTGAGGCGAAAGGTCTTGCCCTTCAGCGTCCCGCTACTGAACTTTGCAACAACGACGTCGCCATTGCTAAGCAATGGGCCGGACGCGGCAAACGTCGGAATTGAAAGAGCGGCGGACACGATAGCCGCGCGAAAAAAGGGTGAAGGGGGGGCGGAATAGGTCACTGCAAAGGTCCTTATGACAAGATAGATGACCATGAGTGGGTTTTGCTCGTGAGGCTGTCAAGGCGCTGCGAGGGGTGCGGAGTTCTACAACACCCCGATTTCAGCAAGGGCACGGTTCAACTCGGTGGGCAGGGGGTCTTCGGCGCTGCGCCCCTTTGGCAAGTCGGGGGGCGTATCCGCAGGTTTGAGGTAACGCCAGCCTTGGAAGGGGCGCTTGAGGGCGGTTTGTACGCGGATCAGGTCAGGGTCGGACACGATGGCGCAGCGTCGAATGCCGTCGCTGCCGATCACTTCGTCCAGGCGCAGGATGCGCTGACGACAGGTCAGTACGCCCTTGATCACCCAATAGATCGAACCGCCATTCAGGATTTCAGCCTCGCGTTTTGGCCACATGCGCGTTACGTGTCGAGGCAACCCATCCTTGGTCTGCGCCCGTTTTGAGGACTGCCACGCAAGGATGTCCTCATAGGTTTCGCTGCCGACGGACAGTTTGATCAGGTTGATAAAGTTATCCACAGAGTCGTCCCCAAGCCACACTTCATATTGTAGTGTCCTGTGTCGTTTCTGCAATGAGTAGTGTTTGTCGCAGGGATTTACCGTGGCATTTTCCCGCCCACCGCGATAGGCTGGCTGCCTGCCAAGGCAGCCGAAAGATTCGGCTGTGACCAACGGGGATGCTTCCATGACACGCTTTGCCGCACCGATCGCCGAACAGATTTGGGACATGAAGTATCGCTTTAAGGAGGCGGACGGTACCCCGATTGACACGACAGTCGAAGACAGCTGGCGGCGCGTTGCCCGTGATCTCGCGCAGGTCGAAAGCGACCCGGCGGCGTGGGAAGACACGTTTTACGCCGCGCTGGAAGATTTCAAATTTCTGCCTGCGGGTCGGATCACCGCAGGTGCGGGCACGGCCCGGTCCGTCACCTTGTTCAACTGCTTTGTCATGGGCACGATCCCCGACAGTATGGGTGGCATCTTCGAGATGTTGAAAGAGGCCGCACTGACCATGCAGCAGGGTGGTGGCATCGGCTATGATTTCTCGACCATTCGGCCCAAAGGGGCAGGGGTCAAAGGCGTGGCGGCGGATGCGTCCGGACCCTTGTCGTTCATGGATGTGTGGGATGCGATGTGCCGCACCATCATGTCCGCAGGGTCGCGTCGCGGCGCGATGATGGCCACAATGCGCTGCGATCACCCCGATATTGAGGATTTCATTACCGCCAAGTCTGACGCGGCCCGGCTGCGCATGTTCAACGTTTCGGTCCTGATCACCGATGCGTTCATGGAGGCGGTGAAGGCGAACGGGTCGTGGGATCTGCTGTTTGACGGTGTGGTCTACAAAACCGTGCAGGCTCGCGATCTGTGGGACGGGATCATGCAGTCGACCTATGATTACGCTGAGCCGGGTGTGATCTTCATCGACCGGATCAACGCGGCCAATAACCTGAACTATTGCGAAACGATTGCGGCGACGAACCCTTGCGGCGAACAACCTTTGCCGCCTTACGGGGCTTGCCTGCTTGGCTCGATCAACCTGGCGCGGTTGGTGAGCAACCCGTTTGAGACAGGTGCCGCGCTGGATGCGGATGGCCTTGCGGGACTGGTCCAGACGGCTGTGCGCATGATGGACAATGTGGTGGATGCGTCGAAATTCCCGCTTGAGGCGCAGGCCCGCGAGGCGGCCGCCAAACGCCGGATCGGCCTTGGTGTCACGGGGTTGGCCGATGCGCTGTTGATGGTCGGTTTGCGCTATGGATCCGACGAGGCGGCGCGTCAGACCGAACGTTGGCTGAAAGCGATTGCTCGCGCCGCATATCTGGCGTCGGTTGATTTGGCACGGGAAAAGGGCGCGTTTCCCTTGTTTGACGCCGCAGGATATCTGGCGAGCGGCACCATGCAGGCCATGGACGATGATGTGCGTGACGCCATTGCCGAACACGGCATCCGCAATGCGCTGCTGACCTCGATCGCGCCAACGGGGACCATTTCGCTATATGCTGGTAATGTGTCCAGCGGGATCGAGCCGGTCTTTGCCTATGCCTACACCCGCAAAGTGCTGCAAAAGGACGGCTCGCGCACCGAGGAAGAGGTCGTGGACTACGCCGTACAGATGTGGCGCGACCTCAAGGGTGACGCGGAACTGCCCGACTATTTTGTCAATGCCCAGACCCTGTCGCCCGCCGATCATGTCAAGATGCAGGCGGCGGCGCAGAAATGGGTCGACTCGAGCATCTCGAAAACCATCAACTGCCCCGAAGACATCGACTTTGATGCGTTCAAAGACGTCTACATGCAGGCCTGGGACACAGGGTGCAAAGGCTGCACGACCTATAGGCCCAATGCGGTGACGGGCTCGGTGCTGAGCGTGGCCGAAGAAAAGCCCGCCCAAACGCCTGTCATGGCCGATGGCGACGACGAGCCGATGCAACCCCATGGCGACGTGATCTATATGGCTGAACCGCTGGATCGCCCCAACGCGCTTGAGGGCAGCACCTACAAGGTCAAGTGGCCCGACAGCGAACACGCGCTTTACATCACCATCAACGATCTGGTGATCGGCGGGCATCGTCGCCCGTTCGAGGTGTTCATCAACTCCAAGAACATGGAGCATTTTGCCTGGACTGTGGCGCTGACTCGCATGATTTCCGCAGTGTTCCGGCGCGGTGGCGACGTCAGTTTCGTGGTCGAGGAATTGAAAGCCGTGTTTGATCCGCGCGGCGGGGCCTGGATGCAGGGCAAGTATATCCCTTCGATCCTGGCCGCGATCGGGCGCGTGATCGAACAGCACATGATCGCGACCGGGTTTATCGCGGGCGAGGGCATGGGGTTGAAATCCGACCCAAAGGCCGAGGTCGTCGGCCTTGATGCACCGCGCGGCAAGGCGTGTTCGTCTTGTGGCAGCTATGAGTTACGGATGGTTGAGGGATGCATGACCTGCGCATCCTGCGGGTTTTCCAAATGTGGATAGCAGTGCTGATCGTTGGTGTTGTTGAAACGCGTCACCCGACATGACCTTTTGGGTCACGAAACGGCCACTCCCTAAAAACCTATGGGTCGAGGCGAGTCAAAAAAATAACATTAATTCAATGGGCTAGGTTTCTCGAAGCAGTTCTTCGATTTCTGAGACAAGCGCTGTCATCGTCGTCTCAAGTCCTATGCTGAGCCCGTTTATCTTATCAAGTGTCGGTTGATGCTTTTGCGTTTCCAGCAGAGAGATGTAACGCATCGAAACACCAGCCCTATGGGCCAGTTCTTCTTGAGTTAGCCCAAGCTGGGTCCGGCGTCTACGTACCACAAATGCAAATGAACTGAGTAACTTATCCGATTGCTCTTCCATGCAAACGGCTTCTCGGGTCTTTACGATTCCGTCTATGAAGTATACTATGAATCGTGGGAATTGTTTGCCTAGCTACCTTCTCTGTTGGAGGTCTGACAAAGGCTCGTCTGCGGCCGCGTCAAGAACCAAAAACAGCGAAAACTGGTAAACATATAATCCAGTATTCAGCGCAAGCTCTTGAGGAGGAATTTAATGACTCAAAGCGATTTCGAGGCCAGGTTTGCCCCAGTATTTGCGCTGAAGGCAGTCGGTCACAGAGCGACTGATACTCTTCCATGTCGCGGAATACTCCGATCAGAACGGCGTCCAGCTCACCGGTCACGCCATAGGCTTGCAGTGTAACCCGTCACGGCCTTTGAGACAGACAGCATTGTTTTGCTAAGGGAGTGTCTTTCGCTCATCGTAACCCTTGGA
>NZ_CANMEU010000017.1 GCF_947497045.1 uncultured Tateyamaria sp.
GCCATCGCACGTTCACATTAGCGACTGATATCGACGTCTTCCTCTGCGAACCACATTCGCCGTGGCAACGTGGGTCAAACGAAAACACAAACCGTTTGCTGAGACAGTATTTTCCAGAAGGAACGGATTTGTCGATGCATAGCCAAGCGAAACTGAGCGCGGTTGCAAGACAGCTCAACGAACGACCTCGAAAGACATTGCAATATCAAACACCAGCGGAGAAGTCCGCAGTGTGCGTTGCGTCGATCCGTTGAAACCGCCGCTCAAAGGTGCCATTCGCCAACCCCCTCACTTCAACTGCGAGTCCTTCGACCCCCGTCGATTGATCCCACCGCGCCCCTTGAACGCGGCATCGCGCTCGGCCACGCAATCGACGCACAGCTTCACCCCGGGCAGAGCCGCGCGGCGCGCTTCGGGGATTGGTTCTTCGCATTCGGCGCAATATTTCGCGCTTTCCCCAACCGGTGCCCGGCGTGCCTTCATCCGCGCCAACTCGTCTGAAATCGATGCCTCGATCTGTTCGCTGACCGCGCCGTCCTTGGCCCATCCGCCCGCCATATCTAGCCCCTCGCCTTGGCAAAAACCGCATCGATCACCGCCTGCGTGCCGCGCGCATCCTCAAGCCGCCAGGGATAGGGCGTCCCCTCGCGCAGATGCGCGCAGAACGCTTCGACCTGCAAGACGTAGTGATTGACGCCGGGAAACCGCTCTTCGGTGATCGAGGACGGGCGGCCACCGCCATGCACATTCTTTTGCAGTTCCAACCGGGCCGTGCCGAAGCCACCCGCATTGAACGGAGCCGTCAGTTTGATCACGCCGCCAGAGCCGAAAAACGTCATCTCCTGATAGGGATGCATGCGCATCGAGGTGACCCAATGCGCGCCGAACCCGTCAAAGCGCGCAGCCACGCGGGCCAACACATCCACGTCGTTCTCGAAATCCACATCGGCATGGGTGATCTCGACCGGGTCCTGCCCACTGAACCACCGGGTCGCCCCATAGGTATAGACACCGATATCCGGGATGCCGCCGCCCCCGGTTTCGGGGCGGTTGCGCACGTTGGCGGTGTCGGCCCCGTTGTCATAGCAAAACATCGCATCCACGTGGATCAGCTTGCCAATCTCGCCTTCCCGATAGAGCGCGCGGGCCCGCTGCCATTGGGGGTGATGCACGATCATGTAGGCTTCGGTCGCAACCAGGCCGGAGCTGTCGCGCGCCTCGATCAGCGCGTCATAGTCAGACGCCACCATCGCCATCGGCTTTTCACACAATACGTGCTTGCCTGCCGCCAACGCCTTCAACGACCACTCGACATGCAGATGGTTTGGCAGGGGGATGTAAACCGCATTGATGTCTGGATCGGCCAGCAGCGCGTCATAATCGGTATACACCTTCAAACCGGGGCAAAATGCGGAAAACGGCGCGGCTTTGGCCGGGTCCGATGTCGCCAAGGCGTACAATTCCGCCCCGTGGGCTGCGTGAATTGCCGGGGCCATGTCCTTGCGCGCAAAGTTGCTCGCCCCCAAAATTCCCCATCTGACCGGCTTTGACATAACGCCCCCTCAAGGCTGAACACCTTTCAGCATATCACCCAATGGCAGTATCGCAACGGACCCGGCCCATCCCCGTTCTTCCCCTCGCAGGAACGCCCGGCCTGCGCCAAAACGAAAAAAGGCCCCGCACATCGGCAGGGCCTTGTCTATTTGGCGTGCAAAAAGGGTCAGGCGGTCGCCAGCAACCCTTTGGATTTCGCAATCTCGCGCATCCTCTTTTGCAGCTTTTCAAAGGCGCGCACTTCGATCTGGCGGATCCGTTCACGGCTGACGTTGTATTGCTCGGACAGCTCTTCGAGGGTGACGACCTTATCGGCCAGACGGCGTTGCGTCAGGATATCCCTTTCACGCTCGTTCAACACATCCAGTGCCTCGGCCAGCATCTCGCGGCGCACTTCCAATTCGTCCTGCGCCTCGTAGTCACCTGCCTGATCGGCGCTTTCGTCCTCAAGCCAGTCCTGCCACTGCATCGTGCCTTCGCCTTCGGACCCGACGGTGGCGTTCAGCGAGGCATCGCCCCCCGACAAACGGCGGTTCATCGAGATCACTTCGGCTTCGGTCACACTCAGATCATTGGCAATGCGTGCCACGTTTTCAGGGCGCAGGTCGCCTTCTTCCAGTGCACCGATCTTGTTCTTGGCCTTGCGCAGGTTGAAGAATAGCTTTTTCTGGGCCGATGTGGTGCCAAGTTTGACGAGGCTCCACGAGCGCAGGATATATTCCTGAATCGAGGCGCGGATCCACCACATCGCATAAGTCGCAAGTCGAAAGCCCTTTTCAGGGTCAAAACGTTTGACGGCCTGCATCAGACCCACATTGGCCTCTGAAATCACCTCGGCCTGAGGCAGCCCGTAGCCGCGATAGCCCATGGCGATCTTTGCGGCCAGACGCAGGTGGCTGGTGACCATCCTGTGGGCCGCTTCGGTGTCTTCCTTTTCAACCCACGCCTTGGCCAGCATGTATTCCTCTTCCGGCTCAAGCAGGGGAAATTTGCGGATTTCCTGCATATAGCGGTTCAAACCACCCTCGGGGGTGGGTGCGGGCAGATTTGCGTAATTGGCCATAATGTCCCTCCTGGTGCCCCTCAAACCTTTCATGTTTAGAGGCTTAACATTGAATATGGGACGGCGATCGCACCCTTTCAAGGCACGAGGGTCGTCGATTGTCAGGATATTGGCACGCTCAATCCTGAATGTGCAGCCCCCTGCCCGACCCTCACGCGCACGTGCTGATCGTTTCAGAAAACGGGGCCGCATGGCGATGTCGCACAGCCAAGCTAATGAAAGTTTAACGCAACAGTCCCAAAAGCGTTTCAAAGTCGTCGGGCAGCGGGGCCTCGAATCGCATCTGTGCGCCGCTGATCGGATGGTCAAAGCCCAACACAGCCGCATGCAGGGCCTGACGCCCAAATGCGGCCACGGCAGCCGCTGCCGCATCACTCAGCGCTCCGCGTGCCAATTTGCGCCGCCCGCCATAGACCGGATCACCGACCAGCCCATGCCCGGCATGGGCCATATGCACGCGAATCTGGTGGGTGCGCCCCGTCTCGAGCCAGCATTCGATCTGGGCCAACACCTCGGGGTTGCCATAGCGTTCGACCAGCCGCGCCCGCGTCACCGCATGCCGCCCCCCCTGAAACAAAACCGCCTGTCGCTGCCGGTCGGTCTTGTGACGGGCCAGTTGCGTGGTGATCTTGAGCACGTTTCCGGGTTCGAAATTCGTCCCCTTGATCCCGCGCAAGCGCGGATCGGCCGCATCCGGTGCCCCGTAGACCAGAGCGCGGTAGTACCGCTCGACGGTGTGGGCCGCAAACTGATCCGCCAGCCCGTGATGGGCAGCGTCGGATTTGGCCACCACCAAAAGGCCGCTCGTGTCCTTGTCGATCCGGTGCACGATGCCGGGGCGTTTCATGCCCCCGACCCCGGACAGGTCGTCGCCACAGTGATGCATCAGCGCGTTCACAAGCGTGCCCGAGGGCGATCCGGGTGCCGGATGCACCACCATGCCCGCCGGTTTGTTGACCACGATCAGGTCCGCATCTTCGTATACGATCTCAAGCGGGATATCCTCGGGCGCGATGTGGCTGTCCTGCGCTTGGGCAACCGTGACCTCGATCTGCGCGCCCTCAGCCACGCGCACCTTGGGGTCAAGCGTTACGACCCCATCGACGGACACCGCCCCGGCGGCCACCAGACGGGCGAGCCGGGTGCGCGACAGGGCCGCCCCCTCTGGCACGTCGCGCGCGATGGCCTTATCAAGGCGCGGCGGGGGTGCCTCGCCGATCACAAAGGATATGGTGTTGGACGACATCGAAACCCCTATCGAACCGGCCAATCTGCGGTTCCTGCGCCGGTTGGTGACGGTGCTGACCGTCATTATGATTTTCGGCGTTCTAACGGTGATTGCCTTGCTTGTCATCCGCCTGAACGCCGATCCCAAGCCGATGGTGCTGCCCGAACAGGTGACATTGCCTGACGGGGCGACCGCGACCGCCTTTACCGTGGGCTCGGACTGGTTCGCGGTGGTGACGCAGGACGACACGATTCTGATCTTTGATCAGGTAACGGGCACGTTGCGCCAGACCATTACGCTGGACCAGCCTTGAAAAAAGGGGGGGTGGTACCACCTCCTGGTCTCGAACCAGGGACCTCTTGATCCACAATCAAGCGCTCTAACCTACTGAGCTAAGGCGGCACTGGGGCTGAGATACCTCTGAGGTGGCGCGATTGCAAGACCGTGAAAACCAGAAAAAGCGTCAGAACCGGTAGGTCCATGTCTGTTCGACCAAATCCTGACCAAAGGACTGGACGGGGCGGCTGTCACCCAACTGCCAACCTGTGCGCGCGTAAAGAGCGCAGGCGGCGCGGTGGCTTTCGTGGGTCCACAGCTGCATGCCGCGATACCCCTTGGCCTGGGCATAGCCCATGCACTGCGCCAGCAACTTGGCCCCAACCCCCTGCCCCCGCGCCTCCGGCACCAGCAGGAACAGGCGCAGTTTGGCGGTCTGATCATCCAGCCGGACACAAAATATCGACCCAAGGCGGGTATCACCGACCTGCGCGATCCACCCTTGCTCGCAGGTGGGGTCGTGATCGGCATTGAAGCCATCGAGAATTTCGCGCACCAGCACGCCGAAACTGGCGTCAAACCCCTCGGCCTGCGCATAGAGCCGGTCGTGTTGTTCAACCAGCCAGTCGGTGTCATCCGGGCGAAAGGGGCGTAGGGCGATCGGGCTCATGGCCCTATCCTGCAACCCGCGATCTTGCCTTTCAAGGGGCCGCGCGATAGCACAGGTTCTTCAGAGCCAGAGCGGAGGCGACCATGGGTATCAACAGCGAACGCGATATTGAGGCAAACATGCAGATCGGCCCCACCGATCAGGGCATGGTGCGCATATATATCGAAGCCAAAGGCGTTGAAATCCCCATGGATTTCGACCCCGAAGAGGCCGAGGAAATCGCCGACGAAATCCGCGCCGCAGCCAAGGCGGCCCGCGCCGTCTGATCACCGTTCAAGGGGCCTTGATGGTTTCCAGCGCGCGGTCCGCTTCCGGCACGTTCAACGTCGACCACGTATCATCGCGCGGCGGCGACGGGGGGGTGTCGCAGGCGCGGCGATGGATGTTCACCTTGGCGATGAAATTGGCAGAGATCGGCGCGGTCACGAACAGGAACGACATGATCAGCAACTCGTGCATCGATGTCTCGCCAAGCATGTAGGAATGCAGCATCGACGCCAGCAAAAGCGAGCCGATCCCCACGGTGCCCACCTTGGTCGGGGCGTGCAGGCGGGTCATGGAGTCGTTGAACTTGAGCAGCCCGATCACCCCCACGATGGCAAAACCGGACCCGATCAGCAGGAAAACGGCAACGGCATATGTCAAAATGATCTCGATCATTCGATAATGTCCCCCCGCAAGATGAACCGCGCCAGCGCGACCGTGGACACAAATCCCAGCATCGCAATCAGCAGCGACACCTCGAAATAGATCTGGACGCCCTGATAGATCCCAAGCAGCACAACCAGCCCAAGCGCGTTGATCACCATCGTGTCCAGCGCCAGAATGCGATCACCCGTCGTCGGCCCCATCACAAGGCGGACCATCGACAGAACCTGCGCCAGCACGATCACCACAAAGGCGATAATCAGCGCGACGTCCATGAATTCAGTGGCAGCACTCATGCGAAAATCTCCTTGAGGCGGGCCTCGTAGCGGGTCTTGATCTCGTCCCGGACCCCGTCGGGATCATCGGTGTGCAACACATGCACGAGCAGCGAATGCCCCTCATCCGACAAATCCGCCGAAACGGTGCCCGGCGTCAGGGTGATGGTGCCTGCCAATACCGTGATCGCCTCGGGCTGGCGCAAATCCAGCGGAACCACGATCCAGGCGGGTTTCAGCTTGGCATTCGGAACGGTCAGAACGATCCACGCAACCTGGACGTTAGCCACCAAAATGTCCCAGATCACCATGATCGAGTAGCTGAACATCTTGCCCAGATGGAACCCTTGCGGCGTGTCGGGCCACCACACGGCCGTCATCCAAGGGATGATCACACCCAAGATGATCCCAAACACCACCATCCCGGCAGAGATCTGATTTTGCAACAAAATCCAGACCACCGCCAACAGCAGGGTCAGGAACGGGTGCGGCAGAAGCCAACGGAATGCACGGGTCATATCAGTGGTCCTCCTTGTCGGCAGCCTTGTCAGTGTCGGGTTTGCTCAGCTTGCCCGGCGTTCCCACGACCGTCTCGATATAGGCCCCCGGCGCAAACAGATCGCGCGCCATGGTGGTTGCGTACCCATGCACCACGCCTGCAAACACGGTGTGCAGCCCAAGCAGCGCGACCAGCCCGCCGACCGCCACATAAGACAGCGGCGCGGGACGCGGCAGCGGCGTTTCATCTTCGGGGGGGGCGACACTGTGCGCTTTCCAGAACAGGATGCTGCCTGCGCGCGCGAACCCCAGAATACTGATCAGGCTTGATGTCAGAACGACCGCCCAGATCCAGACCACAAGGTCGGTGTCAAAGGCGGCATTCAGCACCAGCAACTTTCCCAGGAACCCCGAAAGCGGCGGCAGACCCGCCATTGCAATCGCCCCGGCAAAGAACAACCCGGCTGTCAATGCGGCACCCGCCATCGGGGCCTGCGAGGTCAGCTGCAAATCCGCACGTGAACAGCGCACAAGATCCACAATCAGGAACAGCGTGGCCCCGGCAAGGGTCGAGTGGATGATATAATACAGCGCCGCCGCAATCCCTTCGGGCGTGAACAGCGCGATTGAGATCATCACCATCCCCATCGACCCGATCACCGAGAAGGCCACCAGCCGGTCCAGCTTTCTCGCGGCCAGCACGCCAATCATACCGATGGCGAGCGAGACCAGCGCAGCAGGCAGCAGCCACACATCATGCAGGCCCTGCGTCACCTCAAGGTCCGGTGAAAAGATCAGCGTGTAGACCCGGATGATCGCGTAGGCTCCCACCTTGGTCATAATCGCAAACAGGGCGGCCACGGGTGCAGGGGCCTCGGCATAGCTTGAGGGCAGCCAGAAATGCAGCGGCACAAGCGCGGCCTTGATCGCAAAGACCAGCAGCAACAGCACAGCGGCCACACGGATGCCCACGGTTTCCTCAGGGGTGATCAACCGCACCCGCTCGGCCAGATCGGCCATGTTGAGCGTGCCCGTCTCGGCGTAAATCGCCCCGAGCGCAAACAGGAACAGGGTCGATCCGATCAGGTTGAACAACACATATTGTACGCCCGCGCGCAGCCGGTCATTGCCGCCCGCATGGATCATCAACCCATATGAGGCGATCAGCAGCACTTCGAAAAAGACAAACAGGTTGAACAGGTCGCCCGTCAGGAACGCACCCATGATCCCCATCAACTGAAACTGGAAAAGCGCGTGGAAATGCCGCCCCCGATCGTCCCACCCGGACCCGATTGCATAAAGCAGCACAAACAGACCCAGCACTGCCGTCAGCAGCACCATCATCGTCGACAGTCGATCACCCACCAGCACGATGCCAAAGGGCGCGGCCCAATCACCAAGCTGATAAAGGGTGACGGTCCCGTCCGAGGCTTGCCATGCAAGCCCTGCGGCGACAGCGATCAGGGCCAGCACACCCACGACCGAGAACACCCGCTGGATGCCGATATGATAGCGTGCCGCCAGTACGATAAAGGGCGCAACAAGTGCGGGCAGAATGACGGGTGCAATAATCCAATGGGTCATGGCCGGCCCTCCGACGTATCTGCATCCGCTTCGGGCTGGTCATCCACGTGATCGTCGTCGGACCCCAGATAGGCCCCAAGGCCGATCATCACGACCACGGCCGTCATCCCGAACGAAATCACGATGGCCGTCAGCACAAGGGCCTGCGGCAGCGGGTCTGCATAGCGGGTGATGTCATCGCGCAGAATGGGCGGCGCGCCGATGGTGAGGCGGCCCGAGGCAAACAGGAACACGTTCACCGCATAGGTCAGCAGTGAAATGCCCAGGATCACCGGAAACGTGCGCAGGCGCAGCAACAGATAAAGGCCCCCCGCGGTCAAGATGCCGATGGCGGATGCGACAAGCAGTTCCATATCACAAGCCCCCCTGTGCAGCGGGGGTGCCGGGCACCGGATCATCATCGCGCGAAGGGTCGATATCCATCGGATGCTCGCTGTCGGGCACATGGGCACGCCGCGCCAGACGCGAGAAGCTCTCGAGTGACAGCATCACCGCCCCCACCACGGCAAGGAACACGCCAAGATCAAACAGGGCGGCGGTGGCGAGCTCGAACTCGTTGAAAGGCGGAATGCGCACATAGGTGAAGTCCGAGGTCAGGAACGGCTTGCCCACGAACCACGACCCGATACCGGTCAGCCCAGCAATCAGCACACCCGCGCCAATGACCCCGTGATAGGGATAGCGCAGACGGGCCGAGGCCCAGCTGAACCCGCTGGCCATATATTGCATCACGACGCCGATGGACACGATCAGGCCCGCGATAAAGCCCCCGCCCGGTTCATTGTGTCCCCGCAAAAAGATGTAGAAGCCGACCATCAGCACAACCGGCATGATCACCCGGGTAAGGACAACCATCATCATCGGATGCGCATCCCCGGCCCGCGCCACATCCGGCGTGCGGTTCAGCAGGCGCGCGCGCACGGGCCCGCCCAGTAGTGTTTCCGTCAGCGCATAGATCAGCAGGGCCGCGATCCCCAGAACGATGATCTCGCCATAGGTGTCAAAGCCACGGAAATCGACGAGGATCACATTGACCACGTTCGTACCGCCGCCGCCTTTATAGGAATTGGCCAGATGGAACTCCGAGATTGGCCCGGTCACCGCATCACGCAACAGGTAGTGATAGGCCAGCCCAAAGGTCGCAAGCCCCCCGAACAGCGCAATTGCGGCGTCGCGCACCCGGCGCAGCACGGTACTTTCGACCGGGGTATGATTGGGCAGGAAATTCAGCGCCAGAAGCAACAGGATGATCGTCACCACCTCGACCGTGAATTGGGTCATCGCCAGATCCGGCGCGCTGAAAAAGACAAAACCGATGGAGACCATGAGGCCGACAATCCCGATCAGGATCAGCGACAAAAAGCGGTTGCGGTGCAGGAACACCATCCCGATTGTGGCGGCAACCAGCATGGCCCACCCGGCCACGGAAACAGGGGTCACGTCCTGCATCACGCGGGTGGCGGGGCCGACGGTGCCCGTGCTCCACGCGTGAAAGCCAAGGACAACGATCACGACCGATCCAATGGCCGCGTAACGCGAAAAGGCCCCGTTGTGCAAAGGCAGGATCAGGCGGCGCGCGAGGCCCGCCACGGCCTCGACCAGCGCCTCAAAGATGATCTTGGCCTCGGGGCGCGGGGCGCGATCCCACAGCCGCAGTGCGGGATTGAAGATCGCCAACAGGACAAACCCACCCACAACCGCCACCACCGACAGGAACAGGGCGGGCACCAGCCCGTGCCAGATCTTGAAATAGGCCTTGGGCACTTCGGCCTCGCCGCCAAGGACGGATGCGGTGACCATTTTCACAAACGGCTCGGCCAGAAAGGGCGCGACGCCGATGGCGACAACCGGCACCACCAGCAACGCGGGCGGCCCCCACAGGCCAAAACCCGGATCATGCGGCTTGGACGGATAGTCGTCACGCACAGGGCCAAAGAACGTGTGCCCGATCAGGCGGAAACAGTAGGCGGCGGAGAAAACGGAGCCGAATGTGGCGAGCGCAGGCACCAGCCACGGCACGTCGAACAGGACCGTATGCGTCGCTTCCTCAAGCATCATTTCCTTGGACAGAAAACCGTTCAGCAGCGGAATGCCCGCCATCGACAGGGCCGCGAGCACGACAATGACGAAGGTGATCGGCATGAGGGTGCGCAAGCCGCCAAGGCGGCGAATATCGCGGGTATGCGTCTCGTGATCGACGATGCCCGCGGACATGAACAGCGCCGCCTTGAACGTCGCATGGTTGAGGATATGGAACATTGCCGCCATCGCTCCAAATGCCGTCCCCGTGCCCAGCAACATCGTGATCAGCCCCAGATGGGACACGGTCGAAAACGCCAGCAGCGCCTTGAGGTCATGTTTGAACAGCGCGATGATCGCGCCCAGCACCATGGTGATCAGCCCCGCCGTGGTCACGATCACAAACCACTCAGTCGTGCCCGACAGCACCGGCCACATGCGGGCCATCAGGAATATCCCGGCTTTGACCATCGTGGCAGAGTGCAGGTAGGCCGACACAGGCGTGGGGGCCGCCATCGCATGCGGCAGCCAGAAATGGAACGGGAACTGCGCGGACTTCGTGAAACAGCCCAGCAGGATCAGGATCAACGCGGGCACATAAAGCGGGTCCGCCTGAATCAATTCGCGGTTTTGCAAGATCACACTCAGATCATAACTGCCCACGATCTGACCAAGGATCAGCATGCCCCCGATCATCGCAAGGCCGCCCATCCCCGTGACGGTCAGCGCCATACGCGCGCCCTGCCGGCCTTCGGGCAGGTGTTTCCAATAGCCGATCAGCAGGAAGGAGGACAGCGACGTGAGCTCCCAGAAAATAAGCAAAAGCAGTATGTTATCAGACAGAACAATCCCAACCATCGCGCCCTGAAACAGCAGCAGATAGGTGAAAAACTGCCCCATATTGTCGTCGCGGCTCAGGTAGTGGCGCGCATAGGCGATGATCAGCAGCCCGATGCCAAGGATCAGCAGCGCAAAGAAAAAGCCAAGCCCGTCAAGCATCAGCGTGAAATTCAACCCCAGCACGGGCATCCAGTCGACGCGGGCCATCACAACCTCGCCCGCCAGAACCGTCGGCAGATTGGTGAGCAGACCGATAAAGGCCGCCAACGACACCGTGAACGTGACCCCGGCGCAGGCAGAGCGCCCCGCAGGGTTCATAAGCCCAGGCAGCAATGCACCAAAGAATGGAAGAGCAACGATAAAGAAGAGGGACACGCGAACTCCTGCGGCGATGGTCTTTCAGTCTGGCATAACTAGCGCCCACATCATCACAGCACGGGCCAAAACCCATGCTGTTTGCGGAAAACGCGCGTATCCAATCCCATCTAGACGTATTCAAATAGGCTTGTCACCCAAGATGGGACGATTTCGCGCCGTCTCCATACCGGATTTTTGGTAGGCGGTCGGTTTTTATCAATGAAATCACCACGCCAGCCCTGCGCCGGGATCGCGCAGGCCGTGCAAACGGCGCGCCGCATGGGTTGCGAATTTCTGCACCATGACCTTGCGCCGGGCGGCGGCAAGCTTGTGTTCGGGGCCCATGCGGATGATCTCTGCGTCATAGGCATCCGCGATGATCAACCCGCTGTCCTCGGGCAGCAGATCAACGGGGAAATCACTGTCAACCGCCCAGAAAAACCGGTCGCACCACTCCAGATAGCCCTCCCATTTGTGGTCCGTCATAAAGTCCGCACGGCTGGATTTGCATTCCACCACCCAAATCTCGCCCTTGGGACCCAATGCCATGACGTCCACGCGCAGACCGCGTGCGGGTACCAGTTCTTCGACCGTGACCCAGCCAAGGCTCGCCAAATGGCGCGACACGCCCCGCGCGAGCATCTGGCCCGGCATCATCACTGAAAGGTCCTGTGCGCTTTGCATACGCCCAAGATACGAACAAACCCTGAACAAAAGCAAGTGCGCGTTCAGCCCCTTGGCGATCCGCCCACCCCGCCTTACGTTAACGGATCATTCACGAGGGACCTTTATGACCAACGACACCCGCCTCAGCGACACCCAAGCGCGTGGCGTGCGCTATGCCCGCGAACTCGAAGGGCACCTTGGCTGGCTCGACACCTTTTCAGGCACGGCACTTGGGGTGCTGGCGGTTGCCTCAGGCATCTACACCTATCTCGGGGTGTCCTCGTTGCTGGACGAAAACGGCGCGATGTCGGTATTCGCGGCCATCGCCTATTCGGTTGCGGTGTCGGTCGGGATCTTTGTGTTCTGGTCCTACATGATGCGCCTGTTCCCCGCGGTCCGCTCGGCGCAGGCGCGCGTCGGGCTGATCCTCACCATGGGTGTCGGCTCGCTTGCGATTGTGGCGATGTCATCCTGGCTGAATGCGGCCGCTCTGGCCGGATCGGCCGCCGTGGAACAGCACCTCGCCAAGACCGTGCAGGATTATCAAAACAGCCTTGAGCGGGCGCATGAGGTCGCTATTACCGCCCAATCGCTGGAACGCGACGTGGCGCGCACCCGCCAATCCTTTGAGGATCTGTCCGAGCAGGAAGCGGCGGGTGCCTTGTCGGGCCTCGCCGGGCGCGGTGCCGTATTCCGTGTGTTGCGCCAGAAGGCGGCGGAGTTGTCGGGTCTTGAGGGCCAGATCAGCGCGCAGACCCCGCTGGTGCAATCTGCCTTTGCCGAGGGCAACGCGATACTCAGCCGGATGCGGGCGCTTACTGTCGAACCCGGTCCTGTCGAGGCGCGCAGCGTCGAGTTTTCCGAACAGGCCGTGCGTCTGGCGGGCTTGATCACACAATTGCGCCAGCTTTCTATCGCGCCGCTGGTCGAACGGGCCGCGCAGGACCTTGCCGCCTCGGTCGTGCTGCCCGAACTTGATGGGCAAACCGAAGCAGGCCGTGTCGATCAGGCCGCCACAATCACGTCTGTCCTCGAAGTGTTGGCACAACGCGCCACGACGCTTGAACGCGCCGCCCAAGCGGTGCAGGCCCAGCAACCACCCGCAGACGTGACCTATACGCCCATCTCTTCAGCGGATGCGGTGATCCTTTATGGGCGCAACTTCATCCCATCCTGGGCGGGTGCCATTGCGATTGACCTGCTGCCTGCGGTGCTGGTCTTTATCGTCGCGATCACTCAATCGGCGATCCGGGGCGGACGCGAAGGTACTGCCATCGAAGACACGCTGACGCTGGCCGAACTGCGCGCCGCGCTGGCCGCCGCACGCGACGTCGAAACAGCCATGACCGATCACGAAACGCACGCTGTGCCCCCCGACATTCCCCGCCCGACCAAGACCAAGGCCGCCGAATGAGCGACGAGGCGACCAAGCCCCGCAGCCCGGTGGCGCGCGTGCTGATGGGCGTGCTGATCTTTCAGCTTGGCCTTGGCGGCCTGCTGATCCTTGGGGATATGCAAGGGCTGCGCCTGCCGAGCTTCGGACCAGACGCGCCGCGCCTGACCGAGCCTGTGAGCCCGGGCGATCAGCGCCGCACCTTTCGCCCTGACCGGGACCGTCCCACCGTGCAGCCCGCCCGCGACCCCGGTGATTTGCCCGACCGACTGGTCCTGACACAGACCGAGGGCGCAACCTATCGGCTCGAGGGCGGCATTCGCGCAGGGGACGCCCCGCGCCTGATCGGATTGATCAACGCCGCTGATCCGGCCCCGGAAACGCTGATCCTGCAATCCCCCGGCGGGTCGGTCAGTGACGCGCTTGATCTGGGCCGCCACATCCGCGCCCAAGGGATGACAACCCAGATGCTGTCGGGCGAGTTCTGCCTCTCTGCCTGCCCCTACTTGCTCGCCGCCGGGACCAGCCGCGACATCGACGCGGACGCCACTGTGGGCGTGCATCAACACTATTTCGGCGAAAACACGTTCCTGCCCGCCGCCTTCGCGGTCGAGGATATCCAGCGCGGACAGGGCGAGGTGATGACCTATCTGGACGAGATGGGGATTGATCCGCTGGTGATGCGACACGCCCTTTCCACACCGCCCGACGAGATTTACGTGCTCTTGCACGAGGAATTGGCCCGTTACGGGTTCACGCCGCCCGACAGCTAGGTTCAGTAAAAGCGGCGCTTGACATGATACCAAAAGGTATCTAATTAAATGATACCAAATGGCATCATTTAGCGGAACCCCATGAGCGATCCCACACAATCCACCTTTCGCGCCCTCGCCGATCCAACCCGGCGCGACATCATCCAGCTGTTGCGGCGCGAAGCGATGACCATCGCCGAGGTCAGCGCGCGCTTTGACATGACGCGGGCGGCTGTGAAAAAGCACCTGACGGTGCTGAGTGACGGCGGGCTGATCACGGTCGAGGTGCGGGGGCGCGAACGGATCAACCGGCTGAACCCCCAAGGGTTGGCCCCTGTGCTGACCTGGCTGCAAATCTTTGACCAGTTCTGGGATGACCGCCTGTCAGACCTCAAATCCGCCATCGAAAAGGACATCCAATGACCGACACCGTTCTGCGCAAAACCATCTTTCTCAAGGCCCCCCGGCACTTGGTGTGGGATTATCTGACCCAGCCCGAGCATCTTGCCAAATGGTTTCATGCGCCCAAGGTGCCCCTTGCGGCGGGTGAACCGCTCGAGATGTTTGGCACCACCAGCGGCGACAAGCTGATCTGGGGCGAGGTGCGTGTGGCCGACGCACCCGGTCATCTGGAATACAGCTTTACGGTGGGGCCCATGGGTGATGCGGTCAGCACGGTCAAATGGACCCTGACCGAAGTGTCGGGCGGCACGCAACTTGCCTTGGAACACAGCGGGTTGCCTCAAGGCGAGGAGGCATTTGGGCTGACGCTCGCGCTGGACAAAGGATGGGACGATCACCTCATGCAGATGCGCGGCCACATCCACGACGATTAAGTGGGGTGCCACCCCGACGATCAGGCGGGGCACAACGGCGTCGATTGCACCCGACCTGCCCTTGCCCCACCCTGCGCGCGCACCTATGTGAGAGCGTGACGGGTTCTGCCCTTCTCGTGACAGGTTGCATTCCGGTGGCCTTAAGCAATTCCGAGGGCGCTGGCTCTGTCCGGATCCTGGTCCGGTTACCTGGCACCCACCTGTACATACAGGTCCTCGGGAATGAGAGAACCAAACGGTTGTGGTGGTTCCCGTCATCCAATCACCCACGCACACCACCCGTTTGTCCGTGCGCAATTGCGCCAGCGGGGCGGGCGGGTATGCTGCGCCCAACGTGATCGTCGGAGCGCACCCATGTCCATCAGACCCACCCTCGAGACCCGCCAGGCCATGCCCACCATGGAAGGCGCCGGCGTGCATCTGCACCGCGCCTTCGGCTTTCAAGACCCAAGCGAGCTTGACCCGTTCCTGCTGTTTGACGATTTTCGCAACGACATCCCGGCGCATTTCGAAAAGGGGTTTCCGTGGCACCCGCACAGGGGCATCGAAACCATCACCTATGTGCTTGAGGGCACGGTGGAACACGGGGATTCGCTTGGCAATCAGGGCACCCTCGGGGCGGGCGATGTGCAGTGGATGACGGCAGGGTCGGGCATCCTGCATCAGGAAATGCCGCAGGGCAACGCGCGCGGACAGATGCACGGGTTCCAGTTGTGGGGGAACCTGCCCGCGGATCAAAAGATGACCGCACCGCGCTATCAGGACATCACCAGCGCGGATATTCCGGTGGTGACAGACGATGACGGCACGCGCGTCAAAGTGATCACCGGCAGCTTTTGGGGGCTGACAGGGCCGGTGGACGGGATCGCCGCCGATCCGCAATACCTCGACATCACATTGCCCGCAGGCGTGAAAAAGACCTTTACCATCGACACCTATCGACGCGCATTCGCCTATGTCTTCGGCGGGGCGGCAGCCTTTGCCGATGCCTCAGCCCCCGCAGGCGTGCTGCTGGAAAAAGAAGTGGCAGGCCATGAGCTCAACATTCGGGATTTGTCAGGCGACCGCACGTTGATCCGGTTTGGCACCGGGGATGAGGTCACAGTACAGGCCGGACCGGAAGGCGCACGCTTTCTGCTGATCTCGGGCGCGCCGATTGACGAGCCGGTCGCATGGCACGGCCCCATCGTGATGAACACCCAAAGCGAGTTGCAACAGGCCATGCGCGATCTGCAAAACGGGACGTTCATCAAACCTGCACATTAGGGCCCATCCCAAGGGTCGGCGGGTGGGCGCCTTTGAGCGTCCGCTCAAACAGAGCCACCCGGCGCGCCGACCAAGCGGGTCACCATCTGGCAATACTGGTCCTGCACATCGCCCAGACTCAGCCGCCCGTCAGGGCGAAACCATGTGGTGACCCCCGTCAGCATCGCGATCACCGCCAATGTCGCCACCTTGGTATCGCCGACATCGAACAGCCCCCCATCGACACCTGCGCGCAGGATGTCCTCCAGCACCGTCTCATATTGACGGCGCAAGGCTTCGATGGTGGCAAAGTTGTCCGGCTCCAGATTGCGCAACTCCATATAGGCGATGAACACCGCGTCCGGGCGGGCATGATGGAAGCTGATGTGAAACCGCACAAAGCGATCAAGCTGAACGGGGGCCGATACCGCGGAATCCCGGCGCATGTCGGCGAGCAGTTCAACCATGTGGTTGCGCATCAGCTCGAACAACAGGGTCTGCTTGTCGGGGGTGTAGTTATAAAGCGCGCCCGCCTGCACGCCCACCTCGGCCGCGATCTGGCGCATGGACACAGCCGCAAACCCGTGGCGGGCAAACAGGCGCAAGGCCGCTTCGCGCACACGCGGGCCAGTAATATCGGAATGGGATCCTGCTGTGCGCGCCATGGGCAAGATTTAACTGAACAGGCGTTTAAATCCAAGCACCCTCATGGGCGAACAACCCCAAGCCACGCTTGCTTGCGCGCGCGCCATGGTGCATCACCACCGCAACCCATTCCCGAACCAGGACCCCGCCAGATGCGCGCCACCTTCCTGATCCTTGCCTTGACCCTTGGCGCATGCGCCCAGTTTCCCGAACTTGATGGCGTGATCTCGCCGGATGTGGAAAACGCGAATTTCCCCACCCTGATCCCGTTCGAGACATTCGAGGCCCAGGCCGCACCCGTCGTCACGAATCCTATCGACACCACCAAAACGCTTGAGGCGCGGGTCGCGTCCTTGCGCGCGCGGGCACAGTCCTTGCAAAGTCGACCTATCGTTGACGCCGCAACCCGGCGGCGCATCGAGGACCGGCTCGGCTGATCCGGCGCGCGGGCACCCAAGGGGCAATTGCACCGCCCGGCGGAACCCGCTACATCGCCAGAAATGCCGCGCATCGCGCTCTGCTGCAAAAGGATTCCGCCATGAACACTCCTCTGCGCCTTGGTATTGCGGGTCTGGGCACCGTCGGGGTCGGCGTGGTCAAGATCGTACGCCAACACGCCGCCCTCCTGGGCGCGCGCACCGGACGCGAGATCATTATTTCAGCCGTCAGCGCGCGCAGCCGCGACAAGGATCGGGGCGTAAACCTGTCGGGATATGCCTGGGAAGATGACCCCGTGGCACTCGCCACCCGCGACGATGTGGACGTCTATATCGAGCTGATGGGTGGTACTGACGGCCCTGCCAAAGCCTCGGTCGAGGCCGCGATTGCGGCGGGCAAGGATGTGGTCACCGCCAACAAGGCCATGCTCGCGATCCATGGTCAGGCGCTTGCCGAAGCGGCCGAAGCCGCCGAGGTCTCATTGCGCTATGAAGCGGCGGTGGCCGGCGGCATTCCTGTGATCAAGGCCCTGACCGAAGGGCTGGCGGGCAACCAGGTTACCCGGATCGTGGGTGTGATGAACGGGTCGTGCAACTACATCCTGACGCGGATGGAAAGCGCCGGGTTGCCCTATGCGGACGTGTTCGCCGAAGCCGATGGGCTTGGCTATCTTGAGGCGGACCCGCAGCTGGATGTGGGCGGGATTGATGCGGCGCACAAGCTGGCGATCCTGTCGGCCATCGCCTTTGGCACCCGCGTCGATTTCGACGGGATCGAGCTTGAGGGGATCGAGCGGGTCAGCATCGACGATATCCGGCAAGCTGACGACATGGGCTACAAGATCAAGCTGCTTGGGGTGGCACAGAAGACCGGGCGGGGGCTGGAACAGCGGATGATGCCCTGCCTTGTGCCTGCGACCTCACCCATGGGCCAATTACAGGGCGGCACCAACATGGTCGCCATCGAAGGGGACGCGGTGGAACAGGTGGTTCTGCGGGGTCCCGGTGCAGGCGAAGGACCCACAGCTTCGGCTGTGATGGGCGATGTGTGTGACATTGCACGCGGTTTGCGCCTGCCCGTCTTCGGCCAACCCGCCACAGGGCTTGAGGCAGCGACGCGCACCACATCCCTGTTGCCCGCGCCCTATTATCTGCGCACCAGCCTCGTGGACAAACCCGGCGCACTGGCCAAGATCGCCACCGTCCTGGGCGAAGCGGGGGTCAGCATCGACCGCATGCGCCAATACGGTCACGACGACACGACAGCGCCCGTGTTGATCGTGACGCATAAATGTACCCGCGCAGCCCTTGATACGGCCCTTGCGGCGATGGACGGCACGGGCGTGCTCGCCTCCGAACCGGTTGTGTTGCGCATCGAATCCGTCTGAACATGTCTGATATTTTCACGAAAAGGATTTTACCATGACCGCCACTGCACAATTTCAGGACCGCCTGCTGTCACTGGGCCTTGCCCGTGTGTCCGAAGCCGCCGCCCTCGCCTCGGCCCGTCTTGTCGGGCATGGTGACGAAAAGGCCGCTGATCAGGCAGCTGTCAATGCGATGCGCGAGCAGCTGAACCTGCTGGATATCGCGGGCGTCGTGGTGATCGGCGAAGGCGAACGGGACGAGGCCCCCATGCTTTATATTGGCGAAGAGGTCGGCACCGGAAACGGCCCCGGGGTGGACATCGCGCTCGACCCGCTTGAGGGGACAACGCTGACCGCCAAGGACATGCCCAACGCGCTGACGGTCATTGCGATGGGGCCGCGCGGCTCGATGTTGCATGCCCCGGATGTGTATATGGACAAATTGGCGATTGGGCCGGGCTTTGCCACCGACACTGTCACGCTTGAGATGGATCACGCCACGCGGGTTCATGCGCTGGCGAAAGCGAAAAACTGCACAGCCTCCGACATTACGGTCTGTATTCTGGAACGCCCCCGCCATGCGGCGATGATCGCCGCCGTGCGTGGCACGGGCGCGTCAATCCGGCTGATCACGGATGGCGATGTGGCGGGGGTCATGCACTGCGCCGATCCCTCGACGGGAATCGACATGTATATGGGCGAAGGTGGCGCACCCGAAGGGGTGCTGGCGGCCGCCGCACTGAAGTGCATGGGCGGCCAGATCTACGGCAAGTTACTGTTCCGCAATGATGATGAGCGGGGCCGTGCGGCCAAGGCCGGGATCACCGATCTGGACCGGATCTATGCGCGTGACGAGATGGTAACGCAGGATGTGATCTTTGCCGCGACGGGTGTGACGTCGGGGTCGTTGCTGGCTGCCGTGCAGCGCGAACCGGGCTGGCTGACCTGCGAGACCTTGTTGATGCGCTCCAAGACCGGATCGGTGCGCCGCATGAGCTACCGCACCCCGACCCACACGGTGTGAGCCTTGGGCGGACGACAACGTCCGCCTTACGGGGATCCCGTCATCTGTGACACTGCTTGGTGCCTCCGGCGGAGGTATTCTTGGCGAAAGGAAGGGGGGCAAATGGCATTTTTGGATGTGGAGCAGTCCCTCACGGGGCGGCGATGGGTTGGCCCTGACGCTGACCTCAGCCGCGCGGCTGAGGCCTTGGCCCAGCAAAGCAGCCTGCCCCGCCCCGTTTGTCAGATCCTGGCCCGGATGGGTGTGGATGCTTCTGAGGCTGCGGCCTATCTGGCGCCGACTTTACGTGCATTGATGCCCGACCCGCGCAGTTTGCGGGACGTGGAACCTGCCGCCGCGCGTCTTTTGGCGGCTGTTCAGCAGCGCCAGCGCATTGCCGTCTTCGCCGATTATGACGTGGATGGGGGCAGTTCGGCGGCGTTGCTGATCACCTGGCTACATGCGCTTGGCCACAGTGCGACACTTTATGTCCCCGACCGGATAGACGAGGGGTATGGCCCCAACGAGGCCGCCATGGCAGACCTTGCCGCGCGACATGATCTGATCATCTGCGTAGATTGCGGAACCTTGTCGCACGCCCCGATTGACGCGGCCGTGGGGGCAGATGTGATTGTGCTGGACCACCATTTGGGGGGCGAAACCCTGCCCCCGGCCCTGGCTGTCGTGAATCCGAACCGGCAGGATGAAGACGGGGCCCTGGCGCATCTTTGTGCGGCGGCGGTCGTGTTTCTGGTCTTGGTCGAGGCCGGGCGGCAGATGCGCGAGGCCGGCACGCAAGGGCCCGACCTGATGGCGATG
This sequence comes from uncultured Tateyamaria sp., assembly GCF_947497045.1. GTDB lineage: Bacteria > Pseudomonadota > Alphaproteobacteria > Rhodobacterales > Rhodobacteraceae > Tateyamaria. Next base: position 20,176 of record NZ_CANMEU010000017.1, read on the forward strand.
CTAGATCTTGTCGGACTCGCGACCGTTGCGGATGTGGCCCCTCTGATCGGGGTGAACCGGGCCTTTGTGCGCCAAGGGCTGACCGTCATGGGACGGCGGGATCGGCCCGGTCTGGTGGCGCTGGCGGACATCGCAGGGATGGACACAGCCCCCACCCCCTATCATCTGGGCTATATGCTGGGGCCGCGGATCAATGCGGGTGGGCGGATTGGTCAGGCCGATCTGGGTGCACGTCTGCTCAGCACTCAGGACCCCCACGAAGCCGAAGCGCTGGCCAAACGGCTCAACGCTCTGAATGCGGATCGCCGCGAGATTGAGGCAACGGTGCGCGCCGAGGCCATCGCCCAAAGCGAGGCGCGCGGAACAGATGGCGCACTGGCCTGGGCTGCGGGTGCGGGATGGCACCCCGGTGTGGTGGGGATCGTGGCCGCACGGCTGAAAGAGGCAACAAACCGCCCCTCCATCGTGATCGGGATCGAGAACGGGATCGGCAAGGGGTCGGGGCGATCGGTGTCGGGCATTGATCTGGGCGCACCGATCCAACGGCTGGCCGCCGAGGGGCTGCTGATCAAGGGCGGTGGGCACAAGATGGCTGCGGGGCTTACCGTGGCAGAAGACAAGATCGAGGCCGCAATGGCGCGGCTGAGCGAGTTACTGGCGCGTCAGGGGGCGGACACGCTTGGGCCCGCCGACCTGCGATTGGATGGGGCCTTGATGCCGGGGGCGGCGACCATCGAGTTGCTGGAACAGATCGACGCGGCAGGCCCGTTCGGGGCGGGGGCCCCTGCGCCGCGCTATGCGTTTTCCGGCATGCGCGTCCTGAATGCGCGCCGGGTCGGGGAAACCCATCTGAAAGTGACCTTTGGCGAGACCGGGGGCGCGCGGTTGGATGGAATTGCGTTCGGGGCATTTGATAGCCCGCTTGGGCCTGCGCTGATGGGGCATGGGGGGGCGCCATTTCACCTTGCGGGACGGTTGGAGATCAACAGTTTCCGGGGCCGCCAATCCGTGCAGTTAAGGCTGGAAGACGCGAGCCCGGCCTAGGCCGACAGAAGTTGGGAACTCCGCAACTTTTTGGGTTGCGCCCCATGCCACAAACGCCTATTCCACCGCTCACAGTTTGTGTCCCGTTCGTCTATCGGTTAGGACGCCAGGTTTTCAACCTGGAAAGAGGGGTTCGATTCCCCTACGGGATGCCAATTGCATCTTTCCACACAGCTGAAGACGACCAACGGTTCGAATGCGGCACGCATAGACCCTTGATAGGGCACGTGAAAAAGCGGCGCACCTCAATGGATACGCCGCTGCAAAATACGGACCGCGATCAGCTGACGGCAGGCCAGCCCAAGGCGCGCGACAGTGGCAGGTCACCGCCCTTGATCACCGAATTCGAGCGTGGCTTGGTCGATAAAAGCGCCATTGGCCAGAACGCCTTGGACATATACCGCCCGCCGCTGATGACGGAATTCTTGCGCTGTTTTGTCGACAAAAGAGGCATTGGCCAGAACACGCGGGACTTGAACCCACCGCCACGAATGGCCGATGTGCGCGTGCGGCGTTTGCTGAGCATGCGCCACCCCAGACCCCGCGTGACAGGTCCGCCGGAATAGCCCGTACGGTCAAACCGCACCGTCAGGAACAGCGGGTGTTCCTTCAACACGCTTGAGGCAGCCTCCGGGCCATCCACACGGTAGTAGTCCTCGACCACATCGCCGACATCGATGGTGTCCATCTTGGACAGCAGGTCGCGCACGACCGTGGCCGCCGTCAGCGGTTTGTAGGTGGCCCGCACGACAAGCACGGCCTGTCCCTTTTTCAGCGCCGAGGCATATGCACTCATCGTGCTGTCATCCACTTCGGCCTGCGCCATTTTGGCGTGGGTGGCCTCCGAATCAGCGCCTGCAATCACTTTGACATCGCGGCTTGGAACGCCGCGGAACACGATCCGTTCCGCCGCATAACGGGCTGCGGCCGCGTCCTCGAACACACGTGAGATAATATTGGTCATGGAACCTCCACCGGGGTTGAATTCTGGGTTGTCGGTTCAGCAGGGGCGCACATTTCCAGCCGATCGTCGGGTTTTACGGGGCGTTTCAAGGCAGGCAGCAAGATCAGAATGGCCAGCACCAGAAACACGATTTCTACCATGAACACTAAAGTGTAGGGCGTTTGCGCGGCGCGTCCAACATCGCCGTGCCAGCCCACAATCAGATCACGCACGATCCCGGCCAGCGCAATGCCGATGCCCGCCGCCGTCGCCTGCACAGCGCCCCAAGCGCCAAGTGCAAGCCCGATGCGGTCCTTGGGCGCGTTGCGGATGGTCGCGGTCAAGGTGGCATGGCCAAACAGGCCCGCACCAATTCCGGTGGTCAGCGTGCCCACCATGAACAAGGGGATGCCAAAGCCTTGCGCGGACAGAATGATCGCCAGGAATCCAGGGATACCGACGGCCGCGCCGATCATGGAGAACCGGGTGGGCGATCCGCCCTGCCCCAGATTGCGTGCGGCCAACACGAAACCGCAAAGCGTTCCGGCCGCCAAGAGCGCGGTCAGCTTGGTTGTCCCCGCCACCGAGAGGCCCAAGACCTGCCCGCCATAAGGTTCCAGCAGCACATCCGCCATGCCAAAGCCAAACGTGCCAAGGGCGATCACACCAAGCAAGCGAGTCATGCCGTTGGCTTTGACAAGGCTGGAAAGCGCATGCGTAAATTCAACAGGTTGCGCTGCTTTCATGGCGGCAGCACGGGGGCGGTTGCGGGCCTCCTGCTTCCACATGGCGCACATATTCAGCACGACGGTCACGACGGCAGCCCCCTGTATGACCTGGATCAGCCGGCCCGGTGTGTAGGCTTCAAGCAATGCGCCAAAAACCAATGCGCTTGCGACCATGCCAAGCAGCAACATCACATACATCAGGCCAACGACTTTGGGGTGATCCTCTTGCGGGACCAGATCGGTGGCAAGGGCCAGGCCGATGGTCTGCACCATGTGCACCCCGGCCCCCACAAGCAGAAACGACAATGCCGCCGAGCCGTGGCCGATCCAGCGCGGCGCATCGACGGCCTCGCCATATCCAGACAATACAAGCAGCGCGAAAGGCATGATCGCAAAGCCGCCAAATTGCAGCAATGTGCCCTTCCAGATGTAGGGCACGCGGCGCAGGCCAAGGGCCGACACATGGGTGTCCGATTTGAACCCGATCAACGTGCGTAGCGGTGCAAATATCAAAGGCAGCGCCAGCATCAACGCCACAAGCGTCGCGGGCACCGACAATTCAACGATCATCACACGGTTCAGCGTGCCGACAAGCAACACCAATGCCATCCCGACGGTGACCTGAAACAAAGACAGACGCAAAAGACGCGACAGCGGGACCTCGTCACTCGCCACATCCGCAAACGGCAGGTATCTGGGGCCTACAGCCGCCAATTTCCGCGTTGCATATGTACGATAGTCGAACATGCGTGGTCCGCCATATTCCGACGTGCCGCGCGTCGCGCGCCCGCCCCTGGACGTGTCCAGCCCGCCCTGTCCTACAGCGCGGGCTGACGTGTTTTATTGCGAGATCAGCGGCGTCGCATTTGAGGCGGCATGCAACTCAGACGGTTGCAGGATCGCTTTGACAGGCGTGCCATCGGACATGATGATCGTCACTTCACGTGACCCATCTGCGCCGGGCACCACATAGGTCGCCTTGGCCACATCCGCGTCCATGCTTGGCAGCAGGCCCGCAGACACCGCATCACCCGAGCCCAGTTCGTTGCCCGACAAAAAGTCAGACACCCAGGATGTGTTGCTCAGCACTGCGACGTGGACCGCAAAGGATCCGACCGCGACCGCGCTCAGAAACAGCGGCACACCAACTGTTGGTTTTACGACCAACCACATTTTTGCATTGTTCATGTGAGGACTCCCTTATCCCAACCACGGGGTCGACACAGCGACCAAAATGTGGGCCAAAAGGGCAATTGCGCCAAAGACGCGGGTCCCATCGATGAGGTAGCTGTGTACTTCCTCAGCCTCTTCAAGCGTGAGCCCTGTTGGCCACACTTTGTCGTCACTATCCGCCACGTTCATTCCTCCGTGTTTCGAAGCTTTGCGCCAGGATCAGGCTTGCCATGCCCCGTTCCTGTCGCCTCTAAACACACACTGTATCCTTCAAGGTGTCAGGAAAAGATTACAATTTCAAGTGTAAATAAAATCTGACACTTGAAATATGTGGTTGGTTACGCATGCAGCGATCATCACCAAGACCCATCAAAGGCTTAGGGCGCATATGGATCGCGCTGACCACGACACCGCGCAAACGGACCCGACTGGAAACGCGGCTCACCGGTCGGTTTTTTGATGTGAGGGCGACTCACTCGTAGGGATCGCATCACCGCAGGCACCCGGCACCGCAAGAAGAGTGATCTATGCTGTCCGGGTATCGGCACGCCCAACCGGTGGTGCGAGGTTCTGGGTCTGGGCGCGCAGTTCCGGGCGGTAAATGGTCTGCTGGCTGCGCCCGCCATGTTTGGACGCGTATAAGGCCACATCTGCATTGTCGAGAATTTCAGCCATTGTCAGACCCGAGCCCGGCTCAAAGATCGCGGTTCCGATGCTGGCCGAGATATTGCACTCCTCCCCCTGAAAAGGGATTGGTCTGGACAATCGCTTGATGATGCGCCGCCCGATGCTCAGCAGCCCATCAGCCCCTTTGGCATGCGGCAGGATAATCACGAATTCATCCCCGCCCACGCGCGCGACGGTGTCTGTTTCGCGGGTTTCCTCGACCATGACACGGGCCACGGTTTGCAACACGTGATCCCCCGCCGCGTGGCCAAGCGTGTCGTTTACCGCCTTGAACCAGTCCAGATCGATCTGCATCAAACCAAACCGCGTGTCCCACTGGATATGACGGGCCAGCACATGATCCATGGCCCGGCGGTTTTTCAGCCCCGTCAGCGTGTCGGTAAAGGCCTGCTCTTCGGCGGCGATCATTGCGCCTTGCAGCCGCAGGTTCAGCTTGCGCGAGGCATCCATGGCTGCCGACTTCGCCTCGACCAGATACAGCATTTCCACCGTCAGATCCGTGGCCGCAAAGTCGGCACTGGTCAGCGCGTAATCCGACACCGCGTCAACAACAGAAATGCCAAAGGACAAGTTCACGATGCTATGCCCCGGCGCAAATCCCGGAACCAGAATACCCTTCACTTCGGTCTGGGGGGCATCACGCAGCTGCAAATGCAGCTTGGTGCCCGCAGTGTCGCGCAACTGATCCATTGTCGAAATCGCGCGCGGGCGTTTGAGGTCAAAAATTTCGAGGAACGGACGCCCGATCATCGCCATGTCAGGCCGCAGCTTCTGTACCGTTGGACCGGCATGAACCACATGGCCCGTTGCCGACAACACCACATGCATCGGGCACAAGGTATCCATGGTCTGGTGCATTTGGATGACATCACTCACGAGGCACGCGCACCGAGGTCAAACACCCGGCCTTCCGCAAATTCGGTTTCGATCAGAGAGACGGAAATCGTCTCAACCCCATGGCCTGCCCCTGTGTGTTCCAGCATGGCCAATGTTCCGTAATCATCCGCCATGGTGCGCAATATGCCCATCATCACATGACCATACCCTGCGACCGGGCTTTGACAAATCAGACTGAACTGCGTGGGGGAATGATCGCGCAATTCAATACGCGGCAGGTTCAAATCGGACACCGCAAGCCGCGCGCGATCCGGCAAATCATCAAGAGAGTGCAAAAACTCGACAAAGGTCACCCCGCCAAACCGCAACAGGCGGCGCAACGCCTCCACATTAGGATGAGACACCAGATAGGTGCCAATATCCTCCATCATCTCGTCACGTGGGCGGTCCAGAACATGGCTGACCGCATCAAGCAAATCGGGCGTGATATCATCGTCATAGGTCAGCATCGCCTCGAATTCGACGAAATCGAGGTCGGCCACGCGCGTCGCTTCGACCCATTTTTCAGCACCGTAGCTGTCAGTGACAAAGCACTGGATTGCCCTATTGATCAGACCATGCATCGCGCAGTTATCCCAATTCCTCGCGCCATACATGCACGTTCAGCTCTAAACATTCCGATAACAGATACAATTTGAGCTATTTTGCGGGACCCAGTCAAAAGTCGGTTGGCGCGCCCCCTTCGGTTTTGCGCCGCTCGACGAAGGCCACAAGTTCGTCGTGAATGGCCGCGTCCATCTCGGGGGCTTCAAAGTTAGCAAGAATGTCCTTGTACATCGCGTGGGCCCGTTCGGGCGTCCAGATCCCCCCTGCGACCTCCCATCCTTCGTAGTTTTTCCAATCACTCAGGAAGGGCTGGTAGAACGCGGTCGTATAGCGATCCTGCGTGTGCTGAATGCCAAAGAAGTGCCCGTCATTGCCGACCGACTTGATCGCATCCAACGCGATATCATCAGGTGTCGTGGCGGTGATCGAAGGATCCAGATACCGCTGAATCTGCTGCAAAATCTCGCAATCCATTATGAATTTCTCGGGGCTTGCGATCAACCCGCCCTCAAGCCAACCGGCGGCATGATAGACCATGTTGGTGCCAGAATGCACGGCCGACCAAAGACTGTTGGATGTCTCCCACATGGCCTGCCCGTCCGGCACGTTCGCCGCACACACCCCCGACGAGCGCATGGGCAACCCGTAAAACCGGGCCAATTGGCCGGTCATCTGGGTGGCGCGCATATATTCAGGGGTCCCGAAGGCGGGCGCGCCCGATTTCATGTCCACATTCGAGGTGAAGGTCCCGATGGCGCACGGACAGCCCGGCGCGACGTACTGAAACAGCGCAATCGCACAAAGCGACTCGGCAATCGATTGAGCCACAGCCCCGGCCATCGTCACAGGGGCCATCGCACCCGCCAACGTGAACGGTGTCACGACCACTGCCTGCCCGCGCCGCACAAGACGCAGGCACCCGTCGATCATGGGATGGTCATGCTTGAGCGGCGAAGTCGAGTTGATGTTGGTATACATCCGCGGGCTCGCCTCGAACTCCTCATGGCTGAGGCCGCCCGCGATGCGCACCATCTCCATCACGTCCTCGACGCGTTCCTTGCCCAGTGAATAGGCGTGCATGACCTTGTCCGTCAGCGTCAGCTTGTCATAGACGACGTCCAGATGCCGGACCGAGGCGTGGATATCGACAGGTTCCACCGGATAGCCGCCCGCAAAGTGGATACAGTTGAAATACTGGGTCAGCTTGAGCAGGTTGGCGCACATCTCACGGGTGCCTGCGACCTTGGTCCCAATCTCCATGTCCCAATAGTTTGGGGGCGAGGACACATTGCCAAAGGTCAGGTGATTGCCGCCGATGGTGATCTTGCGATCAAGGTTGCGCGGGGTGAGGGTGAATTCAGACGGTGCCTTACCAATCATCTCCATCACAAAATCGCGGTCCATGCGCACGATATCACCATCGATCTTGCAGCCCGCCTCGCGCAGAATGCCAAGGGCTTCTTCGTTCAGGAATTGCACCCCGATCTCTTCGAGGATGCGCATCGCGCCATCATGGATCGCCGCGACGCCTTCGGGGGCCAGCGGCTCAATCGGGGCGTCGATCATCACCGGCGGGTTCCACGGCATCTGTTCGATCACGGCCCCGCCGCGTCGTGCAGCGGCCCCTGCCCGTCCGCCACCACGTGTTCTGCGCTTTTGCCCGGTCTCGCTCATGTGATCGCCCTTTTGCCTTGGTGTCGCACCAAAACAGCGCAGCAGGCGGCGGATCACATTGCCAATTGCGACCGGAAGTGTCGTTTTTCAGGGACGGAGTGCCGTTTGCCTCAAAGGCCCTGCTGATCAAGCCATGCGGGGATGTGCCCGATGTCGGGCAGCACCGCGTCGGCAAGAGGGGCGAGATCAGCCGCGATGGCCATGCCGGTCAGGACACCCAGAGTGCGCATTCCGGCGGCGCGCCCCGCACGCAAATCATGCAGGCTGTCACCGACCATGATCACATCGGCAGGCTCAAGCCCGCATTGCGTGCAAAACGCGAGCAGCTGGCCTGGTGCTGGTTTGCCACCATGACCGCTGTCGAACCCGGCGACAAAATCGAACAGATCCACCACGCCCGCGCCCTGTAGATGCGCGCGCGCGGGGCTTTCGGCATCGTTCGTCGCAACCCCAAGGGTCAGACCGCGCCCGCGCAAGCCTTGCAGAAACGGGGCCAGTGCGACGGCCTCGGCCTGAGGCGCGACTTCGGCCTCGGCATTAAGCATGTTCAGCATCGCGTCGCGCCCCATGCCTGGAAAATGCGGCAACAGGGCGTCGGTGATTTCACCAGCCGTGCCTGCGATCACCAGACTGTCACGGCGAAACTTGCGCTTGGCCAGATCAAAGCCGATGGCATGGCCAATCTTGGTCGCACGCGCGGTGTCATTGTCGGTGGCATTCAGCAGAAAAGCGGCGGCCCATGCCTCCCATGTGGTGCCAAAATCGAACAGGGTGCCGTCCTTGTCAAAGATGATGCCGCGCACGGGCGCACTCATGTCCAATGCACCTGACCGCCACCGGGCAATGACATGCGCGCAATCATGGGCTGTTCGTAGGGCAGACCGGCCCCGTCACAAAATTCGCGCACCCAGGCATCGTCCATCATCACAAAGTCCAGAAGCGCCCCTAGAAACGCCGGATCGGTTGCCCCGCTGCGCACGTCCGCCTCACTGGCACCGGTTGCACCAAGGAAAACGGGCAGCAATTCCTCGTGGGCGGCCAGCCATGCCAGCGCTTTTAAGCCGATCACTTCGGCGGATTCTTGCGACATCGCCATGTCAAACGCCCTTCCCGGCCATTTCGAAACCCTTTGTTAACCTAAACCAACAAAAAACAAACGTACGTTAATTGTTTGGAATTGGACACATAAGATGCACGGCAAGGTCCTCGTTATCGACCCTATCGCGACAAATCGCATCGTCCTGCGCGTCAAGCTTGCGGCCAATCACTATGACATGGCTCAGGCCGACAGCGTGGCGGATGCGATGCGGGCCATTGCACAATCCACGCCTGACCTGATCCTGTGCGCCGATACGCTGCCCGACGGGGGGCCGCTGCGCCTGATGGCGCGGCTGCGCAAGGCGGGCCTTGCGGGCAAGGTGCCGATGATCGTGCTGAGCAGCGATGACGCCCCGGCGTCGCGGTTGCAATTGCTGGCCGCAGGCGTCGACGACGTGTTGCTCAAACCGGTTGAGGATATGTTGCTGCTGGCCCGTGCGCGCAGCGTGATCCGGGCCTATGCGTCCGCCAGCGAATGGAAACTGCGCGATGGCACCTCGCGCGCGCTTGGCTTCGCGGAACCCAACGCGCATTTCGGCCCGGCACAACATGCGCGCATCGTTTCTTACGATCCGACCTGTATCGATCTGTGGCGTCCGGCCTTGGGGCGCAAATCCACCGCGGCGCTCAGCACCTGTCTGCCGGGCGATGCAGTCAGTGACCACAGCCCCGGCGATGCTCCGGATGCATTCATTCTGGTGGTTGAACCCGGAACGGGGGGCGACATGCTGGGCCTGCTGGCCACGATCCGCAGCCATGCCGACACCCGTCACAGCGCCATTCTGGCGGTGTTGGTGGAACCGGATGCACGGCTTGGGGCGCAATTGCTGGATATGGGGGCCAATGACCTGATGGCCTTTGACCGCGACCCTGCCGAACTTGCCCTGCGGCTTGAGGCGCAACTGACGCGCAAGCGGATGACGGATGCGCTGCGCGATACGGTGCGCAGTGGCATCGAAGCGGCAGTGATCGATCCGCTGACCGGGCTGCACAACCGTCGCTATGCGATGCCACATCTGGCGCGGATCGCCGAACGGGCGGCCCAGACCGGCAAGCCCTTTGCGGTGATGGTGGCCGATATGGACCACTTCAAGGCGATCAACGACACCCATGGACATGCGGCAGGTGATGCGGTGCTGGTGGAAACGGCGACCCGGCTGCGCGAAAATCTGCGCGCCGTCGACCTTGTGGCCCGGATCGGGGGCGAAGAGTTTCTGATCGTCCTGCCGGGCGCGGAACTGGCCAATGCCAAGAAGGCGGCCCAACGGCTGTGCCGTGTGATCCGCGACACGGTCTTTGAGGTGCCCGAACTGCCTGAGGGCATCTGGGCCACCATTTCGGTGGGCATGACGGTCTACGATCCCGCCAACCGGGCCACGCCCACCTTGGCGCACAGCCCCGAAACCCTGCTCGACCGGGCAGACAAGGCGCTTTACGGGGCCAAGGCAAACGGGCGCGACAGGGTCACGCTCAGCCGTCCGGCGGCCTGAAACCTCAGGGTTTGGGGCCGCGATCTGACCGTTTCGGACCACGTTTCAGAACGTCTTCGATCCGCGCGGCATAAGACGCACGCGTCGCGGCAGGCATGGCGGCGACCACATCCAGCCATTTGGATTGGGCGGCACGCTGCACGCCTGCCACGCCATTTTGCTGACGCTCCAGAATGGCCTGCGCCGCATCACGATCAAAGGGGTCCTGCGTCAGGGCGGCGACCATGGCCGCGTAATCCGCACGCCGCGCCCGACGATCAGGCAAGGCCGGATCATCGCGCACCGCATCAAAGACAGCACGCCGGCTTTCACGTGGCAACGCCACGACATAGGGCAACGCATACCCGATACCGGGCACACGCGCGCCGCCCGGACCGCCACCAGCGCGCAGCGCAAGGCCCGCAGCGAGGCCCGCCACCGCCAGATTAAGCGCAAGCGACAGGCCCAACAGGACCTTGACCCACAACGGGCAGCGTTGTTTTTCGGGGGAGTCGTTCATGCTCAGCCCTCCTCGTAATCCCAGCCAAATGCGTCAAGCGCGCTTGAGCTGTCATAATATGTATCCAACCACAGCGCGTCTGCGCCGACCGTCTCAAGGCCGCCAAGCCCCACGACAAAGCCGGTGGCCGCCGCCGCGACCAGACCGCCCACAGCGCTCCACCCCCCAAGGCCGCGTACGATCTGACGCCACAGCGGGACAGAGGCAGGCGCACCACCCGGCGGGGGCATTTGCGCAACCGCGTCCGCCAGAACACGGGCCATCAGATCCGCAGAGGGGCCGGGCACATCCGCCCCGGCCATGTCATCCAGCATCTCATCAAGCCAGGCCGCTTCATCGCGGCGGTCGGGGGGGCGGGTCATATCCGTCATCCTTCATATCCAAGGGCATCGGCCTGCCCTTTCAGTGCGTGCGCAAGGGCGCGTTTGCCCCGCGCCGTCAGGCTTTCGACCGCTTCGGTGCTGATCGAAAGGGCCGCAGCGATTTCGGGGTTCGAGGCCCCGTCAAAGTGGCGCATCGCGACGGCAATACGCTGGCGTTCGGGTAGATCGGCAAGGGCGGCGCGCAACGCGTCCTGCCGGGCGCGGGTCTGCAAATTCACCTCGACCGACGGGGTGGGATCGGCAGGTTCCGCCACATCCTCAAGTGGGACGTTGCCCCCCCGGCGTTTGCGCAGACGGTCCGTGCACAGATTGGCCACCACCCGGAACAACCAGGTTGAAACCTGCGCCTCGCCCTCTCGCCAGTCGGGTGCAATTTTCCACAACCGCATCATGGCATCCTGGGCGACATCCTCGGCCTCGGCCGTATCGCCCAACATCCGGTAGGCCTGGGCGTGAACGCGCGGGACAAGGCGCACCGTGAGACTGCGGGCCGCCGCCGCATCCCCACGACCATAGCGCGCAAGAAGTGCGGCATCATCCGTGTCGGGGCTGGTATCAAGCGGCATAGTCATTGCATCCGGCGTATCCCCGGCCCGCCCCCTTGCACAAGAGGCGGGCCGGGGTGTGGCGCTTAGTTCTTGTTGATGCGCTTGGCGCGACGGTCCTGCATCTTGGCGCGGGCCTCATCAAACTCGGCCTGACTGATGGTGCCGCTGTTGTCTGCATCCATACGCTCAAAGAAGCGGGCGGGATTGCGGCGGGTGGTCTGCATCTCTTCTGGTGACAATTTGCCATCCGCATTTGCATCCATCCGCTCGATCATCTTGGTGGCACGATCACTGCTGCGAGCGGCTGCACGGGCCTCGATCTCGGCCTTGTCCAGAAAGCCGTCGGCGTTTGTGTCGGCCTCGTCAAAGCGGGTGGCGGCGCTGGCCTGCAACTCTTGCATCGTGATTTCACCGTTGGCATCGGCGTCCAATGTGCTGAAGTCCGGCCCACGATTGGAGGCCATCGCCAGCACCGTGCTCACGCCCAAGGCAATCGTGGCAACCAGCGCGATATAAGTTGTACTTTTCATGTCATTCTCCGTTTTTGGCCCGAGGTCGTCAGGGACATTTCCGAACGCCTCATAACCATCAAACGGGCCCCATCCCGCATTCCGTCGAAAAAATTTTCGCCCAAGGTTTCGACACATCCTGCGCGACATCACGACGCAAGGACGCTTTGCGCTATTTCGTTCTGCACGCACAGCACCCATTTAAGGGGTCACGCGAGCATCCAAGGACGCAGATCATGCAGACCGACCATATCGCAGACCCCTCTGACGGCACAACACAACACCCAGTCCGTCCAGCCCTGTTTCGGGGCTGGCGCAACCGGTGTCCGCGCTGCGGGCAAGGCAAGTTGCTCAAAGGCTACCTGCAGGTGGCACCATCCTGCCCGGTGTGCAAGCTGGACTACAGTCATCACCGGGCCGATGACGGGCCCGCCTACATCACCATTCTGCTGGTCGGACACCTCATGGCACCGCTTCTGCACTTTGTGTTTGTGAAATGGCGGCCTGATCCGCTTGTGCTGTTTACAATCTTTGCGGTTGGCTGTGTGGCGTTGTCCCTGTACCTCTTGCCCCGGCTCAAGGGGACAATTGTCGCCTTTCAGTGGGCGCGGCAAATGGGTGGGTTCGGGCACGCGTCGGACTAGCGGTGCGCCCCCGGATCACAGATCGGAGGCGCATATATGACAGTTGATCCCATCGACAAAACCCAGGTGCGGGATGCCTCCACCGTGATCGTGCTGCGTGATCGCGCGACAACACCCCGCATCCTGATGGGGCAGCGCGGGGCGCATGCCGTATTCATGCCAGGCAAGTTCGTCTTTCCGGGTGGCGCTGTGGATGCAGGCGATCATGCGGTCCCGCTGAGGTCTGCACTCAGCCCGCCAAACGACCAACGGCTGCGCGATGACAGCGCCCCGGACCTTGGTCCGGCGCTGGCTGTTGCCGCGATCCGAGAACTGTTTGAAGAGACCGGGCAAGTGCTGGGCCTGCCGGGTGCATGGGATGCGCCCCCTACCGATTGGGCCGGTTTTGCCGCGACAGGACACCTGCCCCATGCGGCCCCTTTGCAATTCGTGTTTCGCGCACTGACCCCGCCAGGGCGGCCCCGCCGGTTTGACGCGCGGTTTTTCCTGATAGATGCGGATGATCTGGCCTCGGACCCCGATGATTTCAGCGCCGCCTCGGACGAGTTGTCCCATCTGCAATGGGTTGCGCTTGAGGATATGCGCCGCTTTGACATGCCCTTTATCACCGAGGTCGTGCTGAGCGAGGTCAACGCCCGCGTCGCCGACCCGGCCCCACCCGCGAGCGTGCCCTATTTCAGGAATGACGACGAACAAAGCCTGTTTCTGCGGTTGCGCGGCACAGCGATGCCTGACTGAGCCCTGATGCTGGCGGACGACACGTCCACCTTGCACGGCCCCCTTCAGATGGTCGCGACCAGCATCAGGATCGAGGTCATCAGCACCGCCATACCGACCCATTCCCGCGCGCTGATCGCCTCGCGAAAGATCAGCACGGTGACAAGCATGCTGAATACCAGCTCCACCTGTCCGACCGCTTTGACATAAGCCGCGTTTTGTAATGTGAAGGCCACAAACCAGCAGAACGATCCGGCCATCGACATCAGCCCGACCCAGAGCGCAATGCGCCGGGCGGCCCAGACCGCACTGATCTGGCCCGGATCGCGAAGGCGCAACCAAAACAGCATCGCGATGGTTTGCATCGTTGTCACTGCCGCCAGTGTCAGACCCGCCCGCGCCAGCGGATCATCCAGCCCAAGGCTGAGGGATGCCCCCCGATAACTGACCCCCGACACCGCAAACAGCGCGCCCGCACTCAGCCCCAGCCCCACCGAACGGTTCGCCATGTCACGCCATCGGAACTTCGAAAGGTCCGGAGGCGTTGACAGCAACAACACCCCAATCAGCCCGATCCCGATGGCAACAAACCCAAGCGCCGTGACATGATCGCCCAGGATAAGCCACCCCACCAGCACCGCCTGCATGGTCTCGGTCTTTTTGAAAGTGATCCCGACGGCGAAATTGCGCGACTTGAACAGGCTGACCGTAGCGACCGTCGCAAGGATCTGTGCCAGCCCCCCTACCGCACCGTAGGTCCAGAACCCGGGCGGAAATGCGGGCCATGCCTGAGCCCGGATGCTCATATAGGCTGTGATCAGGACCACCACCAACGGGGCGGAATACAGGAACCGCGCCAGCGTCGCCCCGCCTGCCGTCAGCGTCCCCAGTGACAGCTGGCGTTGCAGCATGAACCGCAACGTCTGAAAGAACGCCGCCGCGAGAGTGATTGGGATCCAAAGGGCCATGGCCCTCTATCACCGATCAGCGATCAGAGGACCAGAGCGGATGGGGCACGCCGTCCTTTGCACGCCAGAAATGCCGGGCGAAAACCTGCGCGTAATTGCGATAGCGGTAGCCCTCATTACAGGCCAGATAGCGGCTCGCATGCGCCCGATACACCCCGGGCAGCCGATACCATGGTACGCCGGGATGCATGTGATGCACGACATGGAAGTTATTGTTCAGAAACAGAAAAGCGAGCGGCCCGCGATCTTCGATAATCACCGTGCGCCCGCGCGCCTTACTGTGCGCCTGATGTTCCAGAAAGGTGCGGATTTTCAGAACCGACAAGGCCGCGTAACAGGCAAGCAGATAGGCCCAAATGGGCATCGGTGATACTGCAACCAGCCACACCACCCCTATCACGCCGGGCACATGCAGGCCCCAGCCCAGCATCACCTGCCGATCCCCACCCCGCATCGCCGCCCAGTCGGACCGCATGAAACAGACCTGCGCAATCAGCGGACCAACAAGCATACGTCCGGCCAAGGTGTTGTTGACCTCCAGAACCCACTGCACCGCGCGCGGCAACTGCCGCCATCGAACGGGGTCGACATAATTTGTTTCGGGATCGTCATACGGGTCCGTCAGGTTCGCATCCTGATGATGCGCCAGATGCGTGTCGCGAAACCGCAGATACGGAATGAACAGGCCCGGATTGATCATCCCAAGGCTCTCGCTGGCGATCCGTGACCTGAACGGGTGCCCGTGCAGCACTTCATGTGTCAGCGAGGCGTGCAGCACCAACGTCAAACCAACCACAACAACAGAGAGGCTGGTTGAGACAGACGCAAGCCAGAAGACACCGACGCCCCAGCCCGATATGCAGGCCACAAACAAGGCAAGCGTGATCCACTCCACACGCGCAGGGCGGGCTTTGGGCAGGCGACGGGACGAGGTAGCAGAAGAAGAAGACACTGAAGAGAGCTACTTTGGGCAAGAAAAATGAGACGCTCAAATTACTGGCACATCGTGCGCACGGCCATTCTGAAAGATGTTAACAAAGCCGTCATTCTGTGACAAAGATCACAATATGAGTGATATTCTAGACAAGCGGGACCGGGCAGATCAGTTTCGCCAGCGCCTTCAGCGGGCCATGCAAGACAAGTCCATGTCGCAAAGCGCGCTGGCGCGCTACACTGGCACGGACCGTTCCACCATCAGCCAAGCCTTGTCAGACAGCGGGGCACGCCTGCCGGGGGCGCATGTGGTGGCGGCCTGTGCGCAGGCACTTGGGGTGTCGGCGGATTGGTTGCTTGGCCTGTCAGACCGCCCTGAAAGCGCTGCGGCCCTGACAGCCGCCGCACTGTCGCTGACCCACGCCCCCCGCGCCCTGATTGATGAACGCATCTTTGGCTGGCACCAAGAGGCGGCGGGTTACAAAATCCGACATGTGCCCGCAGGTCTGCCCGATATGCTCAAAACCAATGCCATGCTGGAATGGGAATTTCGGCCCCATCTGGGCCGCACCACAGCGCAAGCGATCAATGCATCAAGGGATCGGCTGAACTGGATGCGCACAGCACAATCAGATTATGAAATCGCATTGCCGATCTATGAGTTGCACAGTTTTGCTGCGGGAACGGGATATTACACAGACCTTCCAGCGCAAACGCGGCACGACCAACTGGATCAGCTGCTGGACCTGTCGCGCCACCTTTATCCCCGGCTGCGCTTGTACCTGTTTGACCAACGCGCACTCTATTCCGCGCCCATTACCGTGTTCGGGCCACTGCTCGCCGTGCTGTACACAGGCGGGCACTACATGGCGTTTCGAGATCGTGAACGGATCGAAACACTGTCGCTGCATTTCGATGATCTGGTGCGGCAGGCGGCGCATACAGCGCGGGACATGCCCGCCCATTTCGAAAGTCTGCGCAAGCTGATCAACTAGGGGCTACACCCGGGTCGGTGGGCGGGCACCTTTGCCGACAGGCAAACAGAGCCGCACACCGGCCTAAAGCCTGGGATCAGGGTTTTCCGTGTGCCCATCCACAGCGATCACCTGCCCCGACACACGCCGCGCCGCGTCCGAGGCCAAAAACAGCGCCATATCCGCAACGTCCTCCGCCTCCACAAAGCTGCGCATCGACGTGCCCGCCGCATAGCCCGCGTAGACCTGATCGCGGCTCATGCCCTTGGCGGCGGCCTCGCGGGCCAGCACGCCCTCCATGCGCGGCCCCTCCACGGCTCCGGGGCAGATCGCATTGGCACGCACGCCAAAGGGCCCGGCCTCCATCGCGACGGTTTTCATCAACCCGATGATGGCCCATTTGGCAGCCGCATAGGGCGCACGGTTGGGATAGCCGTAGATCCCGGCGGTGGAGGAGGTAAAGATCATCGCCCCCCGCCCTGCCGCCTTCATCGCGGGCAGCGCATGTTTGGCAGCCAGAAACGCACCCTCCAGATTGACGGACACGCAGCTACGCCATTCGGTCAGCGCCACATCCTCGACCTGAGCCGTTGGCCCTGCGATCCCGGCATTGGCGCACAGCACGTCCAAGGGTCCGGCGCGGGCGATCAAATCGGCGACGCCTGCCTCATCGATCGCGTCACAGACATGTGCCTGCCAATGAGACGGCAGCGCAGCGACCGCCTCTGCGTCCACATCCGACACCCACACCTTATAGCCTGCCCGATCAAACACGCGTGCCATGGCCAGCCCGATCCCTGACGCCCCGGCTGTGATCAAGACGCGGCTCATGGACGTTGGCCGACGTGACGTCCCGCGCCTTCGGGCACCGGCAATGCGGCGTGGGCCTGCGCCACACGGTCCAACGCCTGCACGATCTGCGGTGCGGGATCGCAGGGGCGGCGGGTGTCGAGGCTAACATGCAGCAGGAAATGCTCACCACTGGCCAGCAACCGCTCTCCCTCAAGCATCTCGTGAAACAGATGCAGCTTTTTGCCCGCACCGGCCAGCACTTGGGTGCGCACTTCGATCACGGCCCCCGCATGGGCCTCATCCACATGGCGGATATGGGTTTCGGCGGTGAAATAGCTGCCGCCCGTCGCGATATAATCCGCATCACAGCCGATCATCGCAATGAACCGGTCCGTCGCATCGCCAAAGGCCTGCAAATAACGGGCCTCGTTCATGTGCCCGTTATAGTCGGTCCAATCCAAGGGCACCGCACGGCGCACGGTCAACAGCGGGGCCGAGATGTCCTTGACCCGATCCACATGCGCGCCAAGCACCGTGCCCGCGCGCAGGCCTGCCTCGTGCGCGTTCATCACAGCGCCTGCGCCCCAGTTATTGGCCTTGAGCGCGCGCATCATCCCCACCAGATTGTCGTCGCGCGCCGCCAGCATCTCTGCGATGCTCATATGGCTTGATTGGGCATCGGACTGGCCCGCGATCAGGTCCACCAATTCGTCCGTGAACTCAGGCACATCCATCAGCTTGGTCCAGGGCCACTGCAAGGCGGGGCCGAATTGCGCCATGAAATGCCGCATGCCCGCCTCGCCCCCCGCAGTGCGATAGGTGTCAAACAGACCCATCTGCGCCCAACGGATGCCAAAGCCCATGCGGATCGCCTCGTCGATCTCTTCGGTGGTGGCGACCCCGTCCTTGACCAACCACAATGCCTCGCGCCACACCGCCTCAAGAAAGCGATCCGCGATATGGGCGTCGATTTCCTTGCGCACGCGCAAGGGGTAATGGCCGAGAGAGCGCAGGATATCTTCGGCCTTTACGACCAATGCGATGTCAGTGTCGGGCGAGGGCACAACCTCGATCAGGGGCATCAGGTAGACCGGATTGAACGGGTGGCAGACCATGATCTGCCCCTTGCGCTGTGCGCCCTGCTGCAACTCGCTCGGCTTGAACCCAGAGGTCGAGGACCCGATGATTGCATCCACCGGGCAGGCCGCCTGAATGTCGGCCAGCACTTTGTGTTTGATCTCAAGACGTTCGGGCACGCTTTCCTGTATCCAGTCCACGCCTGTCACGACTTCGGCCAAGTCGGCGTGAAAGGTCAGGCGTCCCTCGGGTGGCAGCGCCACATCGACAAGGCTGGGCAAGGCCCGGCGCGCTTGTGCAAGGACCGGGGCCAGCTTTTCCACAGCCTCGGGGTCGGGGTCAAACACCCGCACATCCCAGCCATTGAGCAAGAACCGCGCAGCCCACCCCCCCCCGATGACACCCCCGCCGATGATCGCCGCTGTGTGTGACATTCCGGCCCCCTTCCCTTTTTAGATCACGCTCTCAAGCGCACAGGTCATCCAAACAGGCCCTCCGGCCCAATGATCCAGATCAGCACACCAAGAATCGACAGGATGAACCACACGAGGCCCGCCACCGTTTCCTCATCCGCGCCGTAGCGGTGGCCAATCACCGCGCCAATCCAGCCAAGGCCAAGTACGACCAGTCCGTATATGCTCCACGCACTGCCCAGGACACCCACCGCGTAGGCCCCCGCCGCTGCCGCACCGACAAGCAGCCCGCCCAGCCACACCGGCGTCCATGTCCAGAGATAGGCGGCAAGCGCGGCCAGCACTGGAATGCCCGCATAGATCAGCATGTTGTCCATCAGGGGCGCATCCGCATGGTTGCAAGGTCAAAGCCCGAAAACTCAAGAATTTGGCGGGCGGCCTTGATGCGATCCGCCCCGCCTGTTGCATTGCGATCAAGAACCCACGCGAATTGCCCATCCGGGTCCGCAATGGCCCCGGTGCGAAACCCCTCGTCCACCCAGATCACCACAGCACGGCGCATTGCGCCCGTGGGGCTGCGCAGCCGGTCAGCACCGGGCACATCGACCTCGCCCACCCATGTGGTCTGGCTGACCGGGCATGTCGGACATGGCTGTGCGGCCAATATCCATGCGGCCCCATCTTGCACGCGCCCAATCCGCTCAACTGTCACAAGGTCGCCATCCACCGGATAGGCCCCGCGCACCTGCCACGCACCGCCAAAACGCGCATCGTCATAGCGGCTGGTGACGCCAATCGGTACATTCAGATCGCGCAAGGTGCCGCCATCAGGCGGGGGCGCGCAGGCCGCCAGCGCCAACCCAAGCAGGGCGGCTGCAAGTGTGCGAACGATGCGCGCGACGCTCAAGCGCTTGGAGCCCGTTTCACGAGGCCCAGCTTTTCGCGCACCTCTGCCGGGCCAATCACGCGTGCGCCCATATTTTCGATGATGGTGCCTGCGCGCTCGACCAATTGCCAATTCTGGGCCAATTCACCCTTGGCCAGCCACAAGTTATCCTCAAGACCGACGCGCACATTGCCGCCTGCCAGGACAGCGGCGGCCACATAAGCCATCTGGTTGCGCCCCAATCCAAAGGCCGAAAACGTCCAGTCGTCCGGCACGTTGTTGACCATGGCCATGAACGTATTGAGGTCGTCCGGCGCACCCCACGGCACGCCCATGCACAGTTGGACCAAGGCAGGCGCGTCAAGCACGCCATCCTTAACAAGTTGTTTTGCGTACCATAAATGGCCGGTATCAAAGGCCTCGATCTCGGGTTTCACGCCC
The DNA here is from genome assembly GCF_947497045.1 of uncultured Tateyamaria sp. Taxonomy (GTDB): domain Bacteria; phylum Pseudomonadota; class Alphaproteobacteria; order Rhodobacterales; family Rhodobacteraceae; genus Tateyamaria. The sequence continues at coordinate 40,240 of NZ_CANMEU010000017.1, forward strand.
AGCCTGGTCATCATCGACCCCATGGCGGTCAACATGCCCGGCGTGTTGGTCATCACATAATCGGCCTCGGCAAAGTTCATCGTGCCACAATCAAGCGTGCAAATCTCGGGCAGGCATTCGGCCACATGGGCCACCCGGGCGGACGCGCCGATCATGTCGGTGCCCGCCTCTTGCAAGGGCAGCGGTGACTCGACGTCGCCAAAGATCATGTCACCGCCCATGCCGGCCGTCAGGTTCAGCACCACATCCACATCCGCATCACGAATGCGGTCCGTGACCTCGCGGTAGTAGTCCAGCTTGCGGGACGGCGCGCCGGTGTCGGGGTCACGCACGTGGCAGTGGACAATTGCGGCCCCCGCCTTGGCCGCCGCGATCGCGCTGTCCGCGATCTCCTTGGGACTGCGCGGGACATGGGGGCTGCGGTCCTGCGTGCCGCCCGATCCGGTCACGGCGCAGGTGATGAAAACCTCGGTGTTCATGGCCAGGGGCATCTGTCTATATCCTTGCATTTTTCGCCAGTTTGCGGATGAAGGCACAACAAACTTGTTAAAAAACGAATAAAAATGACAAAAACCGTAGTTCTTGTTCTGCAAGACACCAACACGCTGTCGCTTGCTGCCGCCATTGACCCGCTGAGGGCGGCGAACCGACAGGCCGGGCACACGGTGTTTGACTGGCAATTGGCGACGCCGGGAACTCAAGATGTGATGCTGACCAGCGGGTTGCGGGTGACGGCAGCACCGCTGCACAGAGTGCCCGCCTGTGATGTGCTGATCGTGGTGGCCGGGTTCGCGCTGGAGGCCCAAGCCACGCCTCATCTGATGGCCAGTCTGCGCCGCCTGGCCAAGCCGGACACCACCGTATTGGCGATTGACGGGGGGCCGTGGGTCGTGGCCAAGTCCGGCCTTCTGAACGGGCGAAAAGCCACAACCCATTGGGAAGATTTGGAAAAATTTGCAACCACCTTTGCGGAAGTCGAGACGATCAACGCGCGATACGTCGTGTCAGATCAACGCTGGACCAGCGGAGGGGCCGCGCCCGCGCTTGATATGATGCTGCACCTGATCCAGGTCAAAGCGGGGGCACGCTGTGCGGCGCAGGTCGCGGCAAGTTTTATCCACACCAGCCGTCCGGCCCCTTCGGACCCACAGATGCGCCACCCGCCGACGCGACCGCACACCCCGATCACCGCGCGCGCTCACCGGCTGATGGAGGCACATCTGGAACACCCGCTGCCATTGCCAGCCATCGCCGCACAGCTCGGGTTGACCCCGCGCAGCCTGCAACTCCATTTCCGCCGCGCCCTGAACATCACGGCCAAAGCACATTATCTGACACTGCGGCTGACAGAGGCGCACCGCCTGCTGTGCATCGGCGCAGACACGGTGCAGCAAGTGGCGCTGGCGACCGGGTTTACCTCCAGCTCGACTTTCAGCCGCGCCTACAGGGCGCAGTTTGGGGAACAACCGCGCGAAACGCGCCTCGCCCCACGACTGCAAAGATAAACACGAATACATTCAATACGGCATCGGATGGGCGCGGTGCGCGGCATCAATGTCGTCCATCACCTCTTGGCTCAGCGTCAGATCAGCAGCACCAAGCGCGACCTCCAACTGGTCCATTGTGGTGGCACCGAAAATGACGGACGCCATGAAAGGGCGCGTCATGCACCACGCGAGCGCCATCTGCGCCGGGTCCAGCCCATGCCGTCCAGCAACCGAAAGATAGGCATCGACCGCCTCGAATGCGCGCGCGGTCCTGCGCCCGCCCAGATCGGGGTTCAACGACAGGCGGGATCCATCCGGGACCGCGCCGCCCTGATACTTGCCCGTCAGCAGCCCGGCGGCCAACGGGGAAAATGCAAGCAAACCAACGTCTTCGTTAACGCTCAACTCGGCCATGTCGGTGTCATAAAGGCGGCACATCAGCGAATATTCGTTCTGCACAGACACCACGCGCGGCCCACCCTTGCGGGCAGCCGACGCAAGCCACTCGGCCGTCCCCCACGCGCTTTCATTGGACAAGCCAAAGGCGCGGATCGTGCCGCGATCCACCTCGGCCTGCAACGCGCCAAGGCAGTCATCCATGTTCTGCCGCACCGCCACCGGATCCTGATCAGAGGGATCAAAGGTCCAGTTCTGGCGGAACATATAGCTGCCACGATTGGGCCAATGGAACTGGTAGAGATCAATATAGTCCGTCTGCAATCGACGCAGAGATCCCTCAATCGTCGCGGGGATCGTCGCGGCCGTGATGGGACCTCCACCGCGTACATGAGAAAATCCGGCTCCCGAATGCTTGGTCGCGAGCACCATATCCGAACGGGTACCGCCCCGCTCGACCCACAAGCCGATGATCTGCTCGGTACGCCCGACAGTTTCGGCGCTGATCGGATTGACAGGGTACATTTCGGCGGTATCGACAAAGTTGATACCAGCATCCAACGCGCGATCAATCTGGGCATGCCCCTCTTGGGCGGTGTTCTGGGTGCCCCAGGTCATCGACCCCAGGCACAGGACCGAGACATCGATATCCGTGCGGCCGAGTTTGCGTCTTTCCATAGGGGTGTCCTTCGCGTTGTGATGGTGCTGACCCTAGCGGTGCGGTGTGGACGGGCAAGTAGATTTTCCCAGACACCTTTGCGCCGCAAAAAACGTCGCTGCGGCGCATCAAAGGGATCAGCCTCTGTCACGGTCCACACATCAACGACAGGTATCGGTGCATAAATCCCAGCACTGCCGTGTTAACCTGACATAACCCCGTGCATGAAAAGGACACGCGCATGTTTCGCCGACACTTTCTGACACTCGCCCTTGCCTCGATCGCAGCACCCAGCATGGGCGTATCACAGCCCTATGGGCTGGCTCCGGGGCGCTCGACCATCACCTACACCTTTGTGCTGAATGGAAATCGCGTGCGGGGCACTGTGCCAATCACCCAAGCGGATTTGACGGTGGACCCCAACAATCTGGCCGCGTCCACCGCTGACGTGACAGCCGACGTGCGCGCCGCGCGCACCGGCCTGATCTTTGCCACCGAGGCGCTAAAATCGGCAAGCGTGTTGAACACCGCAGACTTCCCACTGGCGCGGTTTCGCTCGACACAAGTGATCCTTGGACCGGGCGGGCGCATTTCAGACGGGGCTGCGTTGCGGGGAGATCTGACCCTGCGCGGCGTAACCCGCCCCGTTCAATTCAAGGCCGGTCTGTTTCGAACACGCGGCAGCACGTCCAATGATCTCAGCGCACTCAGCGTTCAGCTGTCGGGTCAAATCAACCGCCGGGACTTTGGTGCGGTCGGCTATCCCGATCTGGTCGACGATATCGTGGGCATCGACATCGCCGCAGAAATCTCTGCAAACGGATAAAAACGACACGCGACCGTCGAATCCGCGCATGGCCCGTTTGCCAGTCTGCGCCAAGCTGGTGCGAATATGCGCCTGATCATTTCCTTTGCCGCTCTCTTTTTGTCCGTCGTTCTATTGCAGCTCAGCTCCGGCTCACTCGGGCCGCTGGATGCACTTTCGGGCCTGGCACTTGATTTCACGCGGCAAGAGATCGGGATGCTGGGCTCGGCGCACTTCCTGGGGTTTTTCATCGGGTGCTGGTGGGCTCCGCGACTGATGGGCAGTGTCGGTCATTCACGGGCCTTTGCAGCCTTCACGGCGACGGGTGCGATCGGGCTGATCGCGCATATGCTGATCGTGGACCCCATCGCATGGGCGTTGATGCGGATCGCATCGGGCATGTGTGTGGCGGGCTGCTATACCGTGGTCGAGGCGTGGTTGCAGGCCAAGGTCACAAACGAGACCCGTGGACGCACCATGGGGGTCTATCGGCTGATCGACATGGGCGGATCGCTGGCCGCCCAACTGGTCATTGGTGTGCTCGAACCGGCCAGCTATGTCAGCTACAACCTGCTTGCGATTGTGTGCTGCGCGGCCCTGTTGCCGCTGACATTGACCACGATCAAACAGCCCGAAACACCCAACGCCCCGCGACTGCGCCCGCGATTGGCCGCGCAACGCTCTCCTCTGGCGGCTGCGGGGGTAATCGTCGCCGCCCTCTCAAGTGCGTCGTTTCGGATGGTCGGGCCGATTTATGGGCAAGAGGTCGGGCTGAGCACACCCCAGATTGCGTGGTTCATGGCCTCTTTCGTGCTTGGCGGCGCACTGGCACAGTACCCTGTTGGCTGGCTCGCCGACAAATATGACCGCCGATGGGTTCTGATCTGGCTGTCGGCTGCGGCCATGTGCAGTTGTGCGGTCACCGCGCTCAGCGCCGGGTTGGGCACATATGGGATTATGATTACGGCCGGGCTGTTCGGGTTGACGACATTCCCGATTTATTCGGTGGCCGCCGCCCATGCCCACGATTTTGCCGAGAGTTCCGAACGGGTTGAGCTGTCGGCGGCGCTGATGTTCTATTTCGCACTCGGCGCAATCGCAGCACCATTCACCGCCTCGGCGCTGATCGACAGTTTTGGCCCATCGGCGCTGTTTGGGATGATTGCGGTCGGGCATGGCGGCCTGATCCTGTTCGGTCTGGCCCGGATGCGGACCCGGGCCAGCCCAAGCAAACGCACCGCCTACGTTTACGCACCGCGCACCTCGTTTCTGATCGGACGGCTGACCGGGCGCAGCCGGGATCGCCGCTAAGGCCGACAGGGCCTTTTCCCTGCCGCACGGCACTGGTACACGGGCGACATTCATCCAAAGGCCCGCCATGCAACGTCACCTGATCACATCCGCCATCCCCTATATCAACGGGATCAAACATCTCGGCAATTTGATCGGGAGCCAGCTGCCCGCCGACCTATATGCCCGCTACCAACGCGCGCGCGGCAACGAAGTGCTGTTTTTGTGTGCCACCGACGAACATGGCACCCCGGCGGAACTGGCCGCCGCCAAGGCTGGCAAACCGGTCGCCGAATACTGCGCCGAGATGCACGCGATCCAGGCCGAGATCGCCAAAGGGTTCGGGCTGTCTTTCGACCACTTTGGTCGGTCATCCTCGCCCCAGAACCACGCCTTGACACAGCATTTTGCCGGGCGGCTGGCCGACGCGGATCTGATCCACGAAGTGTCCGAGCAGCAGGTCTACTCCAATGCCGATGGGCGCTATTTGCCGGATCGCTACATCGAGGGGACGTGCCCGAATTGCGGATATGACAAGGCGCGCGGCGATCAGTGTGAAAACTGTACCAAGCAGCTTGATCCCACCGACCTGATTGAGCCGCGCTCGGCCATTTCCGGCTCCACCGATCTTGAGGTGCGCAACACCAAGCACCTCTATTTGCGCCAATCCGCCCTCAAGGACGACCTTGATGCCTGGATCAACAGCAAAACTGATTGGCCCTTGCTGACGACATCCATTGCGAAAAAGTGGTTGCATGACGGTGACGGTTTGCAGGATCGCGGTATCACCCGCGATCTTGACTGGGGCATTCCGGTCCGGCGCGGCGATGCAGAATGGCCGGGGATGGAGGGCAAGGTTTTCTACGTCTGGTTTGATGCGCCGATCGAGTACATCGCCTGCGCGGGCGAATGGGCTGATGCAAACGGGCACGCGGATTGGGAATGCTGGTGGCGCACCGACAAGGGCGCGGACGATGTGCGCTATACCCAGTTCATGGGCAAGGACAACGTGCCGTTTCACACGCTGAGTTTTCCCGCCACATTGCTTGGCTCCGGAGAGCCCTGGAAAATGGTCGATCACCTCAAATCGTTCAATTACCTGAATTATGATGGCGGCCAATTCTCGACAAGCCAGGGGCGGGGTGTGTTCATGGATCAGGCCCTCGCGATTTTGCCTGCCGACTACTGGCGGTGGTGGTTGCTGTCAAACTGCCCGGAAACATCGGATTCGGAATTCACGTGGGAGCTGTTCCAGCAGGGCGTGAACAAGGATCTCGCCGACGTTTTGGGGAATTTCGTCAGCCGGGTGACAAAATTCTGCCGCTCGAAATTTGGTGAAACCGTTCCGGCCGGGACGTCCTACGGGTCGCGCGAGCAGGCGCTGATCGAGGATCTTGATGCCCGCATTGCGCGCTACGTCGCCACGATGGAGGCGATGGAAGTCCGCAAATCCGCGCAGGAACTTCGCGCCATCTGGGTTGCGGGCAACGAATATTTACAGGCGTGCGCCCCATGGACGACCATAAAGGAGAACCCCGACGCTGCGGCCATGCAAATACGGATGGGACTGAACCTGATCGCACTTTACGGGACCTTGTCGGCCCCCTTCATTCCGGATGCCTCGGCAAAGATGCTGATGGCGATGGGTGTTGAAGATGCGGAATGGCCCTCGGACATGGCCCGAACCCTCACGCAGCTGTCGCCCGAACACCCGTTCACTGTACCAGAAAATCTGTTCACCAAGATCACCGGTGAAGACACCGAACGATGGAAAGAACAGTTTTCCGGCACCCGTGAATAACGATTGCCGCACCGTTTGATTTGCATGTTAGTCAGGCTTTGGGTCAACGCCAGGCGTTGTGCACCCCGTTTGAATACAGGCGCATCACAGGTCTTGGACCTTGGTCAAAACTCCTCCCAACCGGTTTCCGCCGCAGTGATTTCTGTGTCCAAAGCCAGCGCCGTATTTCCTGCAATCGGTGCGGCGAATGCAGATCGGGGTTGTGTCGGCGCAAGCACCACATCTTTGGCCTCCGCCGCGCTTCCAAGTTGAAATTTGGCGACGGCGGCGGCAAGCGCATCGGCCTCGGATGTCAGTGCATGGCTTGCGGCGGTCGTCTCTTCAAACATCGCGGCATTCTGCTGGGTGACGTGATCCAATTCGTTTACGGCCACGTTGATTTCGTTCAATCCGGCGGATTGCTCACGCGCTGAACTCGCGATCTCAGCAACACGTTCCGATATTTCCGCAACCGAAGACACAATCGCCGACAGCGCTGTTCCGGTACGATCCACAAGGTCCACACCCTGTTCGACCTGCTCGGCGCTTGTTGAAATGAGCGTATTGATCTCGCGTGCTGCATCAGATGATCGCTGCGCCAAGGCCCGCACCTCGGTGGCGACAACAGCAAATCCGCGTCCCGCCTCACCCGCGCGCGCCGCTTCCACCCCTGCATTCAACGCAAGCAGGTTCGTCTGAAAGGCGATATCATCAATCACGCTGGTGATTTTGGAGATCTCCTGAGATGACGCCTTGATCCCGTCCATCGCGTGAACCGCCTGACCGGCAATTTCCCCCCCTCTTTCCGCATTGGCCTGCGCGTCGCCCGACATCTTGCTTGCCGCATCCGCGCCTTCAGCCGCCGACCGCACTGACGAGGTCAGTTCGTCAAGTGCCGCAGCCGTTTCTTCCAAAGTCGCGGCCTGCCGTTCCGTTCGCCGCGACAGGTCATCAGCCGCGCTAGTGATCTCGGTCGTTTCACTGCGAATGGATTGCACATTTTGGGTGACAGTCGTCAGCGCATCCCGCAATGCCACCAAAGCCAGATTGAAATTCGTCCGAAGCGTCTGGTAATCCTCGGGGATGTTCTGTGACAGCTCTGTCGTCAGATCGCCGTTCGCCAAGCGTTGCAAGGCATCACCCAGTGCCAGCACAACACCTGTCTGTTCTTCGCTGACGCGGGCCTGATCCAGACGCGCTGCCCGGATGTCCTGTTCGGATTGCGTCACATTGGACGCAATGAGAATGCTACGTTCAACGGTCCCATCTTCGGCATTGACCGTGATAAAGCCACCATCAACGACCAGACATTCCCCCTTTCGATCTTGGATGTCGATTTTACCGTGTACGGAGGCATGTGACAGCGCGGCGACAGCCAGGTTCGAGGGGAGCGCGACATCCGTCTGCGTGTCACTCAATATGTCATTCAGCATCAAATTATTCGGACGATCATCCGCATATCCAAGCAACGTGGCCGCAAAATCATTCATCACCGTGCACTGCCCGGCCACATCAAATTCCATCCGCAACTGAGTTGTGTCGATCCCCTGAAGAACCGCTGCATTGCGCTGCGCACTGGTGCGATCGCTCCACTCGATCACAGCCCCTATCAGCCGTTCTTTGTGGTCGCGTGCCGGATTGAGTTTGATGCGCACATGACGCGCCCCGATCCGGCTGTAAAACGCCATATCATCCTGACCATCCGCGTCACCGATCTGGGCAAAGGCATTCTTGACCCCCGACATGGTCGTCAGGTCCGCACCAACCCAGGCACCCTCAACCGCATCCGGCCAGATTTCCATCAAATCAGGCACCAATTGGGACAATAAAGCACAACATGCCGGGTTCACAAAAATCACCTTGCAGGCTTCATCCACCATCATGATTGGTGCCGTACTCCCTTCAAATGCGGCGCTTTTGAATGCGCTGTCCCGTTGAGCCCGCTTTGCTTTGGACAATGACACGCGAAATCCATCAATCTGGCGGGCAATTTCGCCGATCTCATCCCGACGTTTGGTATAAGGGATCTCGATATCATAGATATGACGGGCCATCTTGCCCATTGATCGCCCTAAATAGAGTGCCGGGCGCGACACAGCATACCAGACATACGTCACCACCAGCATCATGGTGGCCACAAACATAAAAGCCGCGATGATATAGGCCGTACGCTGCGCCTTGAGGACCTGCGCCATAACGTGGTCATTTGCCCATGCGGTGACGACGGCCCCCGCAATTGCCCCTTCCCCGCCAAATAAGGCCGGTGCGGCGACATATAACCCGTCTTCAGATGTCACCAGTTCACCGCTTGCGATGGATTGTTCGGCCAATTCCAGAAAAATCGATCTGCTTTCTTCAAGACCCTCGCTCGCAAACAGGACACCCAAATCGGCATTCGTCACAAATGCGCCCTTGGCATCGGGTTGCGCAGTTTCAACAACTCCGATGGAGATGTCCGCCACCGCCACCTCATTACCGAACTTGATTGATCCAGCCATCTGATCGGCGAGCAATCGGGTCACATCCACGGCCCGTGCTGATATTTGATCACCTGCCATCAGACGTTTGTTGCGAAGATCAAGGGTCGTCTGTGTTGACAGGACTGCGATAGTCACAAAACCCGTCAGCAGCGCCGATTTGACGAGCAACGTATTGAACCGGTACCCGGTTTTCCTGAGAGTGTCGAAAAAGCGCATCGAAAGATCCTTGACCGAAAGCGTGCCACTCAACCTTGAAGGGGCGCCGTTCAGATCTCCTATCGCACGTGCCTTACCACTCCCTTAATGCCGATCGATATGCGGATATGGTGACCTTGGCTGGTGATGATGCATTCTATGTGTCCGTCATCAAATGGTTTGAGACAGATGGCGGTTTGACTTTGAGGAGTCGTCGCTCATCTGGGCTTAGTTAAG
>NZ_CANMEU010000018.1 GCF_947497045.1 uncultured Tateyamaria sp.
AGGCTCGATCAAGGCGCCGCCCAATCGAGCTCATCGATTCTCCGCGTTGCCACCGATCCCAGATCTCCGACTTCTGCCCGTCTGTGAAAAATATCCGCGTTCGATAGGCCACAACTTACACCCCATCTTTGCCAAAAGACTAAAGTGTTGCGTCGACCCGTTGAAACCGCTCATGTAAGCTGGCATTCAACGATCCTTTGTGCCAACTGATCGCACGCAAGTTGCGTCGGAAATGGTCACCGCAGCAGATTGCCGGTTGGCTCAAGCGGAAACACCCCGACGAGGAGCTGCATCGCGTGTCCCACGAAACGATCTACCGCAGCCTTTATGTGCAAACCCGTGGGGTCTTGAAGAAAGAACTGCAGGAATGTTTGTGCAGCCCGCGTGCCATCAGGCGGTCACGGCACGTGACCCAGAAAGGGTTGAAGCTGCGCAAGATCAAGGATGCGATCCCGATCAGTGAACGCCCTCCTGAGGTCGAGGATCGGGCCGTGCCGGGACACTGGGAAGGCGACCTGATCGTTGGCTCCAACAACAGCTACATCGCCACACTCGCGGAGCGCCATTCCCGATTTGTGATGCTGGCCAAAGTCGAGAACAAGGACACCCAGAGTGTTGTCGCGGCCCTGATCAAGCAGGCACGCAAACTGCCCAAAGAGCTGTATCGGTCGCTGACCTGGGACCGAGGATCTGAGATGGCAGGGCATGCGAAGTTCACCATGGCCACAAAGATCGACGTCTTCTTTTGTGATCCACAGTCCTCGTGGCAACGCGGTAGCAACGAGAACACGAACCGGCTGCTTCGCCAATACTTCCCCAAAGGCACTGACATATCAGGCTGTAGCCAAGCCAAACTCAGCGCCGTCGCTCGCCAGCTCAACGAGCGGCCTAGAAAGACCTTGCAATACCAAACCCCAGCAGAGAAATTTGAAGCCTGTGTTGCGGCGATCAGTTGAAACCACACCCACAGCCCGGCCATTCGTACACATATTCTCGTCGCCGTTTCAGGCCCGCGATGTATTGCGGCCTTTCCTGCCCGCTACTCCTCCATCGCTTCCAATTCATCAATAAAGCCTGAGATCATCGACAGCCCCCTGTCCCAGAAGGTCGGGTCGGAGGCATCAAGTCCGAAGGGGGCCAGCAGCTCTTTGTGGTGCTTGGAACCGCCCGCTTTCAGCATGTCGAAATACTTGTCCTCAAACCCGTCTGCACCGTCGGCATAGACCGAGTAGAGCGCGTTCACCAGCCCGTCGCCAAACGCATAGGCGTAGACGTAAAAGGGCGAGTGTACGAAGTGGGGGATATAGGCCCAGAAGGTCTCGTATCCTTCCATGAAATCAAAAGCGGGCCCAAGCGATTCCGCCTGCACCGACATCCAGAGCGCGTTGATATCTTCGGGCGTCAATTCACCGCCCCGGCGTGCCTCGTGCAGCTTGCACTCAAAGTCGTAGAACGCGATCTGGCGTACGACGGTGTTGATCATGTCCTCGACCTTGCCCGCCAGCATCACCTTGCGCTGTGCAGGGGTTTCGGCCCCGTCGAGCATTTTGCGGAAGGTCAGCATTTCGCCGAAGACCGAAGCCGTTTCAGCCAGCGTCAGCGGGGTCGAGGACAGCATCTCGCCTTGTCCTGCGGCCAGCACCTGGTGGACGCCGTGGCCCAGTTCGTGGGCCAGCGTCATCACGTCGCGCGGTTTGCCAAGGTAGTTCAGCATCACGTAAGGATGCACATCCGTGACCGTGGGATGCGCAAATGCCCCTGGGGCCTTGCCCGGTTTCACACCCGCATCGATCCAGCCTTTGTTGAAAAACGGCTGCGCCAGTTCGCCCATGCGCGGATCGAATGCGCTGTAGGCGTCCATCACGGTCTTTTCGGCCTCGTCCCAGTTCACGATCCTAGGGTCTTCCATGGGCAGCGGCGCGTTGCGGTCCCAGATCTGCATCCGTTCCAGCCCCAGCCATTTGCGTTTCAGTTCATAATAGCGGTGGCTGAGTTTGGGGTAGGCGGCCACAACGGCGTTGCGCAATGCCTCGACCACTTCGGGTTCGACCTGATTGGACAGATGCCGCCCGGTCTGCGCTGTGGGCATGCCGCGCCAGCGGTCGATGATTTCCTTTTCCTTGGCTTGGGTGTTGTGCACCCGCGCAAAGGTCTTGATGTTGCCCGAGAACACTTCGGCCAGTTCGCGCGCGGCGGTTTCGCGCTTCTTGCGGTCAGGATCGGTAAGGAAGTTCAGCGTGCCCTCGATGTTGAGCACGTCTCCGTCGATGTTGAATTCCAGCCCGGCGATGGTTTCGTCAAAGAGCCGCTCCCAGGCGTCGCCGACGACGCCGAGGTCGTGCATGAATTTCTCCATCTCGTCCGAGAGCTGGTGCGGCTTCATCGCCCGGATCTTGTCAAAGATCGGTTTGTAGCGCGCCAGATCCGCGTTTTCGGCCATGGCCTTATCGAGGTGGTCGTCTTCCAACCGGTTGAGTTCCAGCGTGAAGAACACGAGCGGGGTGGTGAAGTTGGTGATTTTTTCCTGGCAATCGGACATGAATTTGGCCCGGCCTGCATCCGTGGTCAGTTGGTAATAGCGCAGGCCCGCAAAGGACATGATCCGCCCGGCGATCTGGTTGATCCGTTCCTGTCGCTCAATACAGTCCAGCAACCCTTTGGCGTCCAGTTGGTCGAGCTTGCCCTCATAGTCGGTGGCAAAGCTGGTGCAGGCACCTTCCAGCCAATCGAGGTCGCGCTTGAGTTCGGGCGCGGTTTCGCTGGCATAAAGGTCATCAAGGTTCCATTCTGGCAGATTGCCCAACGGCTCGCCCCCGGATTGGGTGGCAGCGTCGCGAACGGGGAAAGGCAGGTGCAGCATCGTGAAAAACCTCGTGTTGTGTTGCCCCTTAGGTATGGGTGTGGGCCTGCGGGGGCAAGGGTGATGCCGTCTGTTTCGACGCGCATGTGCGCGCCGACAGATTGGGGGCCAGCCCCCAGACCCCCGGAGTTTATCCGGCAAGATGAAAGGGATCAGGGCAGGAAGAGCGTGTTGGGTGTGTTGATAAGGATTTTCTGGCGTTCCTTGGCGGTGGTGATCGCATATAGGTCATCGGCCAGGGTCGCCGCGCGCGGCATCCTGGCATCACCCAGCATGATATGAGGCCAGTCCGACCCCCAGAGGCACCGATCCGGATTGGCCTTGATCAGCCGCCGCATCAGTGCGTGCGTTTGTGAGATATCGCGCGTGAGCCTGTAGGGCGCGGAAAGCTTGATGTGGATATGCCCCTCTGCCAGCAATGCGCAGAGTGTGTCGATGGCGGTGGTATTGGAGGCAAGCGTCGTTGGCCAGCCGCAGTGGTCGATGACCAGTGGGACGGGCAGGGCGCGGATGTCGTCGGCCAATTCAGCGATATGCTTGTCGGCGTGCAGCAGCATCTGGATGTGCATGCCTTGGTCGGCCAGCAGAGGGGCCATCGCCTTGGCCCCGTCCCATGTCAGCACACCGCCATGCACGTAGTTCAGGCGCACCGCCACGCAATTGGCGCGTGACAGGGCACGCACCGCATTGTGGCCAGCCCCGTCGGGCAACAGCCCCACCCCCTTGAAATCGACACCGAGTGCTGCGACCGCATCATGGGTGACCGCATTGTCCGTGCCATAAAGGATCGAATGCACGATCAGTGCGTGAGAACAACCCAATGCCGCAAGGTGGTCCCGCAAGAGGGCCAGCCAGTCGTCAAAGTCGTGCCCCGGTGCCGGGTTTTGCGCACGGTTTGGTGACAAGGGGTGTTGAGGGCCGCCAAGCATGTGCACATGCGCGTCCCACGCACCCTGCGGCAATGGATGTGTCGGGGGTGCGGGGGCGAAAGGCGGGTCGGCATTATCCATAGGTTTTCAGCATTTCGTTCAGATCATCGAGGCTGTTGGCCTCTTGCAGGGGTTTGTCATGGCGCCAGCGCGACATGCGCGGAAACCGCAATGCCACGCCGGATTTATGGCGGGAGGAGGCCTGTATCCCCTCGAACGCGATCTCGAAGACGTGGTGGGGCGTCACGCTGCGCACGGGGCCAAACCGTTGCACGGTGTTCTTTTTGACCCATGCGGTGATCTTGCGAAATTCTTTGTCCGTGAGGCCGGAATAGGCCTTGGTGAAGGGCACAAGGTCGTTGCCGTTCCAGACCGCAAAGGTGAAGTCGGTGAACAGATTGGCGCGCCGTCCCGACCCGGCCTGTGCATAGATCATCACGGCATCGATGGTCAGCGGATCGAGCTTCCATTTCCACCAGTCGCCTTTCTTGCGCCCCGTCAGGTAGGGGCTGTCGCGGCGTTTGAGCATCAGCCCTTCGGCCTGGGCCTCGCGCGCGTCGCTGCGGGCCTGGGCGAGGGCGGTCCAGTCGTGGAACGCGACGGTGGGCGAGAGTTTGATGGGTGCGTCCTCGGGCAGGCCCTTGCACAGTGCTTCAAGCAGCGTGCGGCGCTCCCTTTGGGGTGTGTCGCGGATATCCTGCCCCTGCCATTCCAGCAGATCGTAGGCGTAGAGGATCACGGGCGCGTCCCTGAGCAGCTTTTTGGGCACGGTCTTGCGCCCGATCCGCCTTTGCAAGGCGTTGAAGTTTTGCGGGATGCCGTCGCCCCATGCCAATATCTCGCCATCCAGCACTGTACCATCGGGGATGAAATCGCGGGCACGGGCCAACTCTGGAAAGCGGTCGGTCATCAACTCTTCGCCGCGCGACCAGACGAAGTGCTGCCCATCGCGCAGGATCAGCTGGCCGCGGATGCCATCCCACTTCCACTCCGCCTGCCAATCCTTTGGATTACCTAAGATTTCCGGCTCATCTTCAAGCGCATAGGCAAGGTAGAACGGATAAGGGCGCGACGCGTTGGCCGCCGGGTCATCCGCTTCGATCAGGCTGTGCCATGTGACCTCGGCGGGGTTCCAGTCGCCCATCAGACGATGCGCCATTTCCGCCTCGTCCCCGCCTGCGGCGCGGGCCAATGCGCGGGTCATCAGCTTTTGACTGACGCCGATGCGGAAACCACCCGTCAGCAGCTTGTTGAACAGGAAGCGTTGCGTGGGATCAAGGCTGCGCCATGCCTCAAGGACGACAACTTTGCGCGCGGATTCATCAACATCAGTAAGGGCGCGCAACGTATTGATCCAATGCGTTAAACCCAGGTCAGAGGTTTGATCTGGCGGGGGCAAAACCAGTGCGATGGTTTCGGCCAGATCACCGACGATGGGATAGGCTTCTTCGAACAGCCACAGCGGAATGTCCGCCACTTCTGCCGCCCATTCCCGCAGTCGCGTCGTGGTCACGGCACGTTTGGGCCGTCGTCCGGAGAAGATCGCGATGGTCCAGACGCGGTCACTCTCGGCGGCGGTTGCGAAATAGTCGGCGAGGGCGGCGACCTTCACGGTCGTCTTGGTGGATTGATCGATGGCGTTGAACAGCGCGGCGAAATCCTTCATGCCGCGTCCTCGGCCTCGTCGCCCCCGAACTCGGTTGGAACGGCTTGGGCGTTCCAGCCTTTGGCATTCAGGTAGCGCGCGAAGATATCCGTATAACCATGCGTCACGTATATATTTTCGGCCTCTGTTGCTTTGATCGCAGACAGCAACCCGGCCCAATCTGCGTGATCGGAAATCACAAATCCACGATCCCCTGCGCGCCGCCGCCTGATCCCGCGCAAAGCCATCCAGCCACTTGCAAAGGCGGTTTCCTGTGCCCCGAATTTGCGCGCCCAGGCCGAGCCAAGCGCCGATGGTGGTGCCAGCACCAATGCGCCGGGATGATCCTTGGGGGTCAGGTCTGCGTCGGCGCGTATCGTCTTGGCGAGGTTAATGCCCTGATCACGCATTACCGCATTGGTGTTCTCGATCGCGGTGTGGGTCAGGATGGGGCCGATCTCGGGGTTCAGCATGCCCATCAACCGCTGCGCCTTGCCCAGAGCGTAACACCCCAGAAATGCCGTCTTGCCCGCCGCCGCGCACACCGACCACCACGTGTTGATCTGTGCGGCTACGTCCGCTTGATCCTGCCAGCGAAAGACCGGCAGCCCAAAGGTGCTTTCGGTGATGAAATGGTGACATTTGATCGGTTCGAACGGGGTGGACAGCCCATCATCCACGACCTTGTAGTCGCCGGAGGCCACCCAGACCTCGCCTGCGACCTCGACCCGGATCTGGGCCGAGCCGGGGACATGGCCCGCCGGGTGGAAGGACACGGTGGCATCCCCGATCACGCGCTGTTCGCCATACGTTATCGTTTCAAGGGGAATGTCCCCAAGCCGATGTCGCATCACGGGGGCTGCAATATCGGTGGCCAGATAGTTGCCCATCCCCCATCGCGCGTGATCTGCATGCCCGTGCGTGATCAGCGCGCGCGGCACAGGTCGCCACGGATCGATATAGAAATCGCCAGCCGCGCAATAGATGCCATCGGGGGTAAAGGTCAGCACGCTCATGCGGTCCAACCTAGCCTGTTACAGCGCGCGCGCCAACGTCAGGCCGCGGTTTCGAACCGTGCGCACAGGGTATCGAAGATATGTGTGCGGGTCTCGGGGTCTTCCATCAGCACTTCATGCTCGCCCCCGTCAATCATGTGCAGGACACCGTTGGACCAACTGTCCATCCGTGCCTCGATCCGGCCGATATGGACAATCCGCTCGTTGGACCCGAGGAACGTGTCGCATTGCACACTGGGTGCGGGCATCTGCGCCAGCGCAAGGGTTTCGTCCAGCGCCTCGCGCAACCACACAAAGCTGGGCCCGCCAAGGGCCATCTCGGGATGGGCCTGCAACTGGGTACGCATCATGTCGTACATCTCGACATCGGTGGTGAGCATGTTGTCGTCAAAAGGGGCTGTCAGCACATAGGAATCGATGATGGTGCCGGGGGGCAGGCGGTGGCCCTGACCCAAGACCGGCATGACCCGCCCCAATGCCCAGGCCACCGGTCGCAGGTGGGGCGAGATGCGGATGCCCCACATCGGACCGGTAAAGGCGGCCGCTGCCACATCCAGCCCTTCGTGCAGGGCGCGCAGGCCGATGCAGCCGCCCATCGAGTGACCAAGCAGAAAGAAAGGC
Organism: uncultured Tateyamaria sp.; assembly: GCF_947497045.1. Taxonomy (GTDB): domain Bacteria; phylum Pseudomonadota; class Alphaproteobacteria; order Rhodobacterales; family Rhodobacteraceae; genus Tateyamaria. Next base: position 7,072 of record NZ_CANMEU010000018.1, read on the forward strand.
TCGGGCAGGTTCAACTTGCGGGCCGCCTCGACGGCGGCAACCACGTCGTACTGATAATCCGTGAATATCTCGACATGGCCGATGCGGCCATCATCCAGCAGGCGGTCTGCAATGCCCTGCCCCCGCCAGTCCACCGCAACGGTGGCAAAGCCGCGTGCGGCCAGATCGGCAGCGGCGGGGCTGTATTTTTCCACATATTCGGTGCGCCCCGGAAACAGCAGGACCGTCCCTTTGGGGGCATCAGGGGCAAAAACCCCGATGCGGATGCGCACCCCGTCTTTGGCGGTTGTCCAGTAGGCTGCCCCACCCAGTGGTGCGGGGCCGGCGTCGGAAAAGAGAGGAGCAGCCTGCAAGGTCATCAGGCCAGAGCTGCCGCCAGTTTCATCGCCATGCCCATGTCACCGTCCACTTTCAGTTTGCCCGTCATAAAGGCCGAAGTGGGGTTGGTGGAGCCGTCAAGGATCGCCTTGAACGTCTCGACATCCGCCGACAAGGTCACATCCGCTGCATCATCTGCGGCGCGCGCACCGTTTTCGTCAATCATCACAGCGCCTTCGCCATCAATGTCGAATTTGGCGGTGCCCGAAAAATCGGCGCCTGCCAGCTTTTCGTTCAGAACGGTTACGGCTTCGTTTACTGTGTCACTCATCTTTGATGCCTTTTTGTTGATTGGCTGGCCTGCCTTACTGGAATTCGCAGGTTTGCCTGTTACATTGACAACTATGGGCACTCGACTTCGCAAACTCTACCCTGTCGTCACGGCACTTTTACTGACAGTAGGGAATTCCTTACCCGCAGGGGCGCAATCTTCGCTGGAAGAGATGAAGGAAGCGTTGCGCACCGCCGAACCAGCCGAGGCTATGCGCCTCACCCGCGAGATCGAGCGGGTGTGGGCGCAATCGGGCTCAACAGCCCTTGATATGCTGCTGCGCCGGGGCCGCGATGCGATGGAGGATGAAGATCCCGACATCGCTATCGAACATCTGACGGCTGTCACTGACCATGCGCCTGATTTTGCCGAAGGCTGGCATGCGCGCGCAACCGCCTATTACATGAAGGGTCTGTATGGCCCGGCGCTGGATGATTTGCAGCGCGCGCTGATCCTCAACCCCGACAATTACAACGCGATCTTTGGTCTGGGCGTGATGTTGCAGGAATTTGGCGATTTTATCCGCGCCCGCTCGGCCTTTGAACAGGTCCTCGACTTGCATCCCAACCACGAAAACGCCACCAAGGCGCTTGAGCAGCTCAAAGCCAAAGGCATCGGCCGCGAACTCTGAACCAGATGAGGCCGCCAAGCGGGAGAAGTGCGATGTCGGGCGACGCGCGGGTGGTGGCAGTTCTTGGCCCCACCAACACAGGCAAAACGACCTATGCAATCGAACGGATGCTGGGCCACCGCACCGGTGTCATCGGTCTGCCGCTGCGGTTGCTGGCGCGCGAGGTCTATGATCGGATCGTGGCCTTGCGCGGCCCCTCGGTTGTCGCCCTTGTCACCGGCGAGGAACGGATTGTGCCCCCCCGCACGCAATATTGGGTCTGCACGGTCGAGGCGATGCCCGAGGGCATGGGCGTTGATTTTCTGGCCATTGACGAAATCCAGCTTTGTGCTGATCCCGAGCGGGGCCATGTCTTTACCGACCGTCTTCTGCGCGCCCGCGGCCTGCATGAGACACTGTTTCTGGGGGCTGACACTATGCGCGGCCCTATCGGCGCGCTGGTGCCCGAGGCGCAATACATGCGCCGTGAACGCATGTCGCAACTGGTCTACTCGGGGCAGAAAAAAGTCAGCCGGATGCGCCCGCGCAGCGCCATTGTCGGGTTCTCGGTCGATAATGTCTACGCCATCGCCGAGTTGATCCGCCGCCAAAAAGGCGGGGCGGCTGTGGTCATGGGCGCGCTGTCCCCGCGCACCCGGAATGCGCAAGTCGACATGTACCAGAACGGCGAAGTCGACTTTTTGGTCGCAACAGATGCCATCGGCATGGGGCTCAACCTTGATATCGACCACGTGGCCTTTTCCAGCCTCACGAAATTTGATGGACGACGTATGCGTCCCTTGGCCCCCAACGAACTGGCCCAGATTGCCGGGCGTGCGGGGCGGGGTCAGAAGGACGGAACCTTTGGGGTGACAGGCGATGTGCGCCCCCTGGATGATGGCACGGCGCAGGCGATCATGGATCACCGGTTCACGCCACTCTCCAAACTGCAATGGCGCAATCACGCGCTGCAATTCGGCACCATCGACGCACTGGTGCGCAGCCTTGAGGCTCCGCCCGATCACGACGTGCTGGTGCGTGCGCGTGAGGCCGATGACCTCATGTCGCTCAAGTCCCTGTCCGAAAATGCGGAGGTCAGCGCGCGCTGTACGGATGCGCTTTCGGTGCGTTTGTTGTGGGATGTGTGCCGTGTGCCGGACTTTCGTGGTATAAGTCATGCGGAACATTCAAACCTCTTGGACGTTATCTTTCGGTATCTCCACGAAAGGGGCACAATTCCAAACGATTGGATGGCACGCCAGATCAAACGGATCGACCGCAGCGACGGCGATATCGACGCGATCAGCAAGCGATTGGCCTTTATCCGCACCTGGACCTACGTGGCTCAGCGGAAAGGGTGGGTCGATGATGAAAGCCATTGGCGCGACGAGACGCGCCATGTAGAAGACCGACTGTCAGATGCTCTGCACGAGAAACTGACTCAAAGATTTGTAGATCGGCGCACATCCGTGTTGTTGCGCCGGCTAGGACAGAAGGAAGCCATGGTGGCCGAAGTAAACGATTCTGGTGAAGTGACTGTCGAAGGCGAGTTCGTCGGCAAATTGGACGGCTTCCGTTTTAGCCAAGACAAGGGCGCAGGTGCGGCCGAGGCCAAGACGATCAAGTCCGCTGCCTTGCAGGCGCTTGCTCCGCAATTCCATTTGCGCGCGGATCGCTTCTACAACGCGCCCGATACCGAAATCGACTTTACCGAGCAGGGGGGGCTGATGTGGGGTTCTGCTGCGGTGGGCAAGCTTGTTGCGGGTGCCGAGCCGCTCAAGCCCATGGTCGAAGTGTTCGTGGACGATGTGGCTGGCCCCGAGGTTGCCCAGAAGGTGCAGCGCCGCTTGCAGCATTTCATCGACCGCAAGGTCGCCGCCCTGTTTGAACCGCTGATGAACATGCAGCGCGACGAGACATTGAATGGTCTGGCCAAGGGGTTCGCGTTCCGCATGATCGAGGCGCTTGGCGTGCTGCCCCGCGCCACTGTCGCTGATGATGTCAAAGCGTTGGATCAGGATGCCCGTGGCGCGCTGCGCAAACATGGCATCCGTTTTGGCCAGTTTACCATTTTTTTGCCATTGCTTCTCAAACCCGCCCCGACGCGCCTGCGTCTGGTGTTGTGGTCTCTGGCTCAGGGCCTGAGCGAATTTCCCGAAAGCCCGCCCCCCGGTCTGGTGACGGTTCCAGCGATGACGGATGGCCCGCAAGGCGTCGATACGATGTCGGGCTATCGCAACGCTGGCACCCGCGCGATCCGTATCGATATGCTGGAACGGCTGGCGGATATGTTACGGGCAGAGGATTCCCGTGGCGGGTTCGAGGCCAAAGCCGACATGCTGTCGATCACCGGCATGACCTTGGAGCAGTTCGCGACCCTGATGGAGGGGCTGGGCTACAAGGCCGAGAAGGGCGAGCGCGACAAGGTGAAGCCTGCCGACGCGGTTGTGGCCAAGGATGCAACGCCGGACACGCCCGCTATGGATGCGCCTGAAGCGACCCCGGCCACGGCTGAAACCACGCCGGTACCTGCCCCCGACGCCGCAGATATTGCGGATGCAGGCCCGGAAGCGATCATCGAAGAACCCGCAGACGGCCCCGAAGTGTCCGCCGAAACCCCGGTCAACTCCGAGGCGGAGGTTGCCCCCGGTGCGGCCCCCGATGCCGCTGTCGCTGGCCCCGAAACGGAAGTGTTCTACACCTTCACATGGGGGCGCAGTGCGCCAAACCGTCGTCCGCAACAGGGTGGCAAACCCCGTGGCAAGCAAGGCGCACCCGGCGGCAAGCCCAAGGGCAAAGGCAAGGGGTCACGCCGTGATGGGGGCGACAAGTCGCAAAACTTCTCGGCCCGTCCGCCCAGGAAGGAAAAGGCGATCGACCCCGACAACCCGTTCGCCGCAGCCCTCATGGGGCTCAAGGACGGCAAATAAGTGAGCGACCCGGCGGACAAGCTGCGGCTGGACAAATGGCTGTGGTTTGCCCGCTTTTTCAAATCCCGCTCACTGGCGGCCACCCAGGTGGGGGCAGGCAATGTGCGGGTGAATGGCGAGCGGGTCACCAAACGCGCCACCACGATCAGTCCGGGCGATGTGCTGACCTTTTCACAAGGGCGTGTGGTGCGCATCGTCGAGGTCGTGGCGCTTGGTACACGGCGCGGTCCGGCCCCCGAGGCGCAAACCCTTTATTCCGATATGTCGCCCCCACCGCCGCCAAAGGAAACGCCCGTTCCCGAAAACCCGCGATTTGAGGGAAAAGGGCGCCCCACAAAGCGCGACAGACGCCAAGGCGATCTTTCCCGCGCGCGCCACCTTGAATGATCGGGATGGCTGATTTAGCTAGGCGGCTGACCCAAACGAGACGAGCCCCCGCATGACCTATATCGTCAACGACAGCTGCATTGCCTGCAAATACACGGACTGCGTCGAAGTCTGCCCCGTGGATTGCTTTTACGAGGGCGAGAACATGCTGGTGATCCACCCCGACGAGTGTATCGATTGCGGTGTGTGCGAGCCGGAATGCCCTGCAGATGCGATCCGCCCCGACACCGAGCCGGACATGGAAAAATGGGTCGAGTTCAACCGTAAATATTCCGAAATGTGGCCTGTCATCATCACCAAGAAAGACCCGCTGCCCAACGCGGAAGAGATGGACGGCAAAGAGGGCAAGATGGAGATGTTCTCCGAAGTGCCGGGCGAGGGGGGCTAGGCTCCGAATCGGTTCGAACCCGCCGCGTCGCCTGTCCTGCTCGTGAAAATTGAGACGCAACAGCTTGGAAATACAGCGGCTTTTGAAAGTTTCCTTTAGGTTAGCTTTCGGAAGGGCGTTTTTTGTGCTATGCTCTGCCCACAATTGACAAACGGACGTGTCCCCGACCTGCCGTTCACTCCGGCGGGCGCATGAAATCTTGACCCTGACCCGCAGCAAGACGTGGCATGACATGCCCCGCCTGATGCGGTTTTGACTGTCTGAAAGGGTCCAGCGCGGGGAACGACCAGTGTCTTATGAGGATCAGGAATGACAAAATCTAAGAAACTCGACTTCCGCCCCAACGAATTTGTGGTCTATCCGGCCCATGGTGTGGGTCAGATCGTGTCCATCGAAAGCCAGGAGGTCGCGGGCATTGCGCTTGAGCTGTTTGTGATCTCGTTCGAGAAGGACAAGATGACCCTGCGGGTGCCCACGAACAAGGCCACCGATATCGGGATGCGCGCCCTGTCGAGCCCCGACGTGATTGCCCACGCGATGAAGACCCTCAAGGGCAAGGCCAAGGTCAAGCGGGCCATGTGGTCGCGTCGTGCGCAGGAATACGAGCAAAAGATCAACTCGGGCGATCTGATCGCCATTGCCGAAGTGGTGCGCGATCTGCACCGCACCGACGATCAGCGCGAGCAAAGCTATTCCGAACGTCAACTGTATGAAGCGGCCCTCGAGCGGTTGACCCGCGAAGTCGGTGCGGTCTCTGGTGGGGACGAATTGGCCGCGGCCAAGGAAATCGGGGATGTGTTGACCAGCCGCGTTGCGGCTTGATCTGACGGCCCAGTTTTTTGAGAAGCGCGCTCCGGTCGGGGCGCGCTTTTTTATTGGGTCAGTGCGATAAGGGTCAGCAGCACGGTGATTTCCGTGATGATTTGTGTGGCCCCGAGGATGTCGCCGGTCTGACCTCCAAGTTTCGCCTTGGCGATGCTCCCGATCAGTGCTGTCACAAGCACTGCGATGATCAGCGCCACCAGACCGGCACCCCCCGCACAGATCAGTGCGCAGAGCGCCGCAAGCAAGACACCCACGCCCACTGACCCCATATCCGGCGCGCCCACGCTGCGCGATAGCCCGTCCTCGCGCGCATGGGGCAGGGCGTGCATCAGCACCGGCATCATCGCGCGCGACACCACAAGGGCGGTGATCAGCCCGGTCCACGCGGCTTCGGCAAATCCAAGCCAGCGCAGACCCATGCCAAGGATCAGCGCCAGCACGCCGTAAGCCCCGGTCCGGCTGTCTTTCATAATCTCAAGGCGGCGGGCAGGATCGAACCCACCCCAAAGCCCATCCGCACTGTCGGCCAACCCGTCCTCGTGCATCGCGCCCGTCAGGATCACCAGAGCCGCAAGGGACAGGCCCGCCACGATGGCGGAGGGCAGCCCGAAAACGCTCAGGATCGCAGCAAGCGCGCTGGCAATCAGCCCCAGAATTGCGCCCACAAGAGGATAGGCCCAGACGGCACGTGCACCGTGCCCAAAGACGTGATCGGGCAGGCGCGGCAGTGGCAGGCGCGTCAGCAGGACCAGTGCCACGGGCAGGTCCCAGACCCGGGAGACGGGGCCGATGTCGGTTTCTTTTAATCCCATGTCCGGTCCTGACTTGCGGGGGTCGCGGCTTTGGGTAAAGACCGATGCACCAACAGGCAAGGAAAACAGGTATGAGTTTTGACACACTGGATGATGTGCGCGCCCTTTTGGCTGATATGCCGGGCCCGGACGCGGATGCGATTGCGGGTGCGGCGGCGCGCAATGGGCAGTTGACCAAACCTCCCGGTGCGTTGGGGCGGCTTGAGGATCTGGCGCAGTGGTATGCGGGATGGCGCGGTGATCCGCGCCCCGAGATCCGCGCCCCCCAAGTAATCATCTTTGCAGGCAATCACGGGGTGGCGGCGCGGGGGGTGTCCGCATTTCCGCCCGAGGTGACGGCGCAGATGTTGGCGAATTTCGAACATGGCGGGGCGGCGATCAACCAGCTGGCCAAAGCCTTTGGTGCGCGCATGGATGTGGTGCCGCTGGAACTGGACAGGCCCACCGCGGATTTCACCGAAGGTCCCGCGATGGGCGAGGACGAGGTTGTCGCGGCCCTGCGCGCAGGCTGGGATGCGGTCGATGTGGGCACGGACCTTTTGGTGGTCGGCGAGATGGGCATTGGCAACACCACCTCGGCGGCAGCGATTGCAGCGCGCCTGTTTGGCGGGGATGCCGGGGACTGGACCGGGCGTGGCACTGGGGTCGAGGGCGACGCGCTGGCCCTCAAGACCGAAGTGGTGGGCGACGCGCTGGCGGCCCACGGGGCGGCGACGGACGGGCTGGACGTGCTCATGCGCCTTGGGGGACGTGAACTGGCCGGCATGGCGGGTGCGATACTGCGCGCGCGGGTCTTGCGCATTCCGGTCATTATGGACGGGTTCATTTGCACGGCCGCTGCGGCTTGTCTGGAACATGCCGTCAAGGGTGCGCTTGATCATGTTGTGGCGGGCCATCAAAGCGACGAGGCCGCGCATGGGGCGATGCTGGCGGCCTTGGGCAAAGCGCCATTGCTGTCGTTGGGGCTGCGCCTTGGCGAGGGGTCCGGTGCGGCGCTCGCGATCGGGGTGCTGAAGGGCGCGATCGCGTGCCACTCGGGCATGGCCACATTCGCCGAAGCGGGCGTGTCGGACGGTTAGGCCCGGCGGGCAGGACTGTTTTGCGCCACGGCGCAAAAGGCGCCCGCCCACCGCCCCCTGATCACGCGCGCTTGGGTTCTTCCTGCCGTGCAGACAGGGACAGTTCGAGGTCTTTTTCCAGCGCCTTGGCACGCGCCACATAGGCGTCGTTCTTGGAGGTGGGCACGTTTGGGTCCCACAACTCGGCCAGTTCGCGCACGGCCTCGCGGTCATGGGCATAAAATACCCGCTCGGCCTCGGCGGCCTCATAATCGCTGAGGCCAAGGTTTTCGAGCGCGTAGCGCCCCGCGCGCAGCGATGCATCAAACATCTCACGCACAATATCATTCGCACCCGCCTGATAGAGCTTGTAGACATGGACCCGGTCATAGGCCCGCGCGATGATATGCAGGTCGGGGCGCACTTTGCGCGCATAGGCCACAAGGCGCGTGGACACCGCAGGATCATCCAGCGCGACCACCAGAACACGGGCCGTATCAAGCCCCGCAGCATTCAGGATATCGGGGCGGCTTGGATCGCCAAGGAACCCTTTGAACCCAAAGCGGCGCATCAGCGCGATGGTTTCCATGTCGTGATCCAGCACCACAGTGTTGAAGCCCGAGCCTTGCACCAGGCGGTTCACGATTTGCCCGAACCGCCCGATACCTGCAATGATGACGGGGCCTTCTTCATCGATCTCATCGGCCTCGATCTCGGCTCCTGCATCGCTCATGCGCCGGGTGATCAGCTCGTAGAGAATGAACAGCAGCGGCGTGATCAGCATCGTCAGCGCCACCACCAGCAGCAGCGTTTCCGCGACTTGGGTGGGGATCACCCCTTGGCCGACCGAAAATGCGACCAGCACAAAGCCGAATTCGCCCGCCTGCGCCAGGCCAAGTGTGAACAGCCACCGATCCCGGCCTTTGATCTTGAAGGCCACCGCCAGGGCGAAAAGCACGAGGCCCTTGATCGTGATCACCAGAATGGCCATCGATATCAGCGCAGGCCAGTCCGCAAACAACAGTGCAAAATTGATCCCCGCCCCGACGGTGATAAAAAATAGACCGAGGAGCAGGCCCTTGAACGGTTGAAGGTCGGATTCCAGTTCGTGCCGGAATTCCGAACTGGCCAGAACAACCCCCGCAAGAAATGCCCCAAGGGCAGGCGAAAGCCCCACCAGCATCATCAGGAACGAGATCGACACCACGATCAGCAGGGCAAGGGCCGTGTACATCTCGCGCAGGTGCGCGGCGTGGATGAACCGGAACACGGGGCGGGTCAGGAAGACGCCCGCAAGGATCACCGCAATCACGGCACCAATCGTCACAAGTGTGACCCCCCACGCCGGCAGGCCGTCCACAAGGCTCATCGCGGCTTCCCCATGGCCACCACCACCATGATCATCGCCATGGTCTGTGCCATTCGTGCGGGCAATCGAGCCATCGGATGTGATCGACATGGGCAGTGTGACGATCAGCAGGGGCAGGAACGCCAGGATCGGGATGACCGCGATATCCTGTGTCAGCAGCACCGAAAAGACCGAACGTCCACCGCTGGTCTGCATCAACCCCTTTTCCGACAGGGTTTGCAAAACGATAGCGGTCGAGGACAAAGCCAGCGTCAGCCCGATGGCAAGGCCCACCCCCCACGGTTGACCATAGGCAATGGCCACACCCATCAGCGCCAGCGTGGACAGCAATATCTGCATCCCCCCCAAACCAAACAGCTTATGGCGCATATCCCACAGCGCGCGCGGTTCTAGCTCAAGCCCGATCAGGAACAGCATCATCACCACGCCGAATTCGGCAAAGTGCTGGAGGTCTTCGGTTTCGGCACCCACCAGCCCCAGCAAAGGGCCAATGATGATCCCTGCTGCCAGATAGCCCAGTACCGACCCCAGCCCAAGCCGGGCCGCAATCGGCACCGCAATCACGGCTGCGGCGAGGTAGATTGACGCCTGATAGAGGAAGCTTTCCATCAAAGTCTCCGGTTTGCGACGCGCCAGAAGAGGCGGGTCAATCAGGTGGGCAGGGGGCCATCCCGCTTGAGTTGATCCATGACGATCTGGCTGTGCACCCGCGACACCGCTGGATGCGGCAAAAGCACGTCGTGGATAAGGGTGTTTAACGCGCTTAGGTCGGCGCAGTACACCCGCAACAGGTAATCCGCATCCCCCGTCATGGTCCAAGCACTTGTGATCTGGGCTTGCGTGTTCAAAAGCCGTGCGAAACTGGCCGAATGTTCGGGGCCGTGGGTGCTGAGATGGACCTGAACAAAGCCCTGCACGCTCAACCCCAGGGCCTCGGGGTTCAATCGCGCCACATAGCCTTCGATATAACCTGCCGCCTCAAGGCGCTGCCTGCGCCGTCCGGCCTGGCTGGGTGACAGGTTCAACACATCGCCGAGGTCCTGTGCGGTCAGATGCGCGTTCTTTTGCAGTGCGGCCAGCAGGCGGGTGTCAATCGAATCGAGCATATGCGGGCTTTCTATGAGAATCATCTAAATTATGCGAAATACGCGCGTCTTGTGAAGGAGATGTGCGGCTATTTGCGCAAAATTCACAGCAAACAAGGCGTATATCCCTGTCAAACACACAGTCAGGAGGTCACTTATGGGTCCGTTCCCGCACAATGCCCCGAAATCACAGATCACCGAGGCCAACCCGATGGGCACCGATGGGTTCGAATTTGTGGAATTTGCCAGCGCCGACCCGGATGCCCTGCGCACCCTGTTCGAGCGCATGGGCTATCAGAAGGTGGCCAGACACAAGGCCATGGACATTGAGCTGTGGCAGCAGGGCGATATCACCTACGTGCTGAACGCCGAAATTGACAGTTTCGGGGCCCGCTTCGTGGAAGAACACGGACCCTGTGCGCCGTCGATGGGCTGGCGGGTTGTGGATGCGGGCGCGGCGTTCGACCGGGCGGTTTCGCTTGGGGCCAAACCCTATGAGGGGACGGGCAAGGTGCTCGATGTGCCTGCGATCTACGGGATTGGCGGCAGCCTGATCTATTTCGTGGACCAGTATTACGACACGTCCCCCTACAACGATGAATATGACTGGCTGGCCCAATCCAAGCCGCGCGGTGTCGGGTTTTTCTACCTCGATCACCTGACGCACAATGTGCACAAGGGCAATATGGACACTTGGTTCAGCTACTACCGCGATCTGTTCAACTTCAAGGAAATCCGGTTCTTCGATATTGAGGGCAAGTTTACCGGCCTGTTCAGTCGGGCGCTGACGTCCCCTTGTGGGCGCATCCGTATTCCGATCAACGAGGACCGGGGCGAGACGGGGCAGATCGTGGCCTATCTCAAGAAATACAATGGCGAGGGCATTCAACACATCGCGGTCGGTTCTGATGACCTTTACGACAGCACGGATATCATCGCCGAAAACGGGCTGAAGTTTATGCCCGGCCCGCCGGATGCGTATTATGACCTGAGCCATGACCGTGTTGTGGGGCACAGCGAACCTGTGGACCGAATGAAGAAACATGGCATCCTGATCGATGGCGAAGGCGTGGTGGACGGGGGCGAGACCAAGATCCTGCTCCAGATATTCTCCAAAACGGTGATTGGCCCGATCTTTTTCGAGTTCATCCAGCGTAAGGGCGATGACGGCTTTGGCGAGGGCAACTTCAAGGCCTTGTTCGAAAGCATCGAGCAGGAGCAGATCAACAGCGGTGAATTGTCAGCCAGCTAGGGGCTGGGCTAGCCCTTGGGCATCTTCAGCACGAGGTTGCGGCTGCCTTTCTGGTAGCGCAACTCGCTGTCGCCAATGGCCGAAATGCGCCCACCGTCAAAGCGATCCCCGACCTGCACCTTTTTGTAGCGCCCATTGCCAAGCCGTACGAGCGCGCGGCGGTTGGACGGTGTGCCATAGACCCCGATCAGGTTCGCCTGACGCAGGTTCAGTGCGTTCTTTACCGTGGCGGATCGCGCAACGGATGCGGTGGACGGGATGGCGGGGGTGACCGCCCGAGGCGCCACAGCGGCGGTGCGCACCGGCTCGGGCGCGGGGGTTGCGCGTTGGGCGCGGGCGACGGTGCGCGCAAAGTTGCGGGGCCGGACGTTGGGACGCAAGGTGGTGACCGAGGCAAGCACCGCTTCGGCCACCGCGTCTTCGATCTCTGGGTTGGGTTCAACAGCGTCGGCGAGGACCTCTTGTGGGGCCGCCGGGCGCAGGCGAGGGCGCAGTGCAGCCAGTTCGGTGCGTGACAACCCGCCAAGCGTCGCCCGTTCGTTTTGTTCGACAAGGTCGGTGGGGCGAGGCTGCGGGCGCACCTGTGCCAGTGCGGCGTTCGCAGTGTCGGGTGCGGGATCAACGTCGCGGCGGACCCGCTCGTCAGGTGGTGTCAGGGCAGGGCGACCCAGAAAGACAGTGAACCCGTCCGGGCTGAGTGCGCCCTCAATCGTGGGGATGATGCGCCCCTGATCGTCGCGCGCATAGCTTGTGCCGGGGGCCACCGGGGACGAGATCACCGGCAGTGCTGCATCCGTCAGAAATGAAGGCGCACTTGGCAAGGCCACCGCGTCAAGGGCCGGGCTGATGGGATCGATGCCTGTGACATACAAATCCTCGATTTCGATCAGGGATGCAGGGGCCGGGGGCACGTCTGGTGCCTGAGGCCAGATACCTGTCACCGCATAGCGCGCTTCGAGGGCGGCAATATCAAGCTCTTCGGTCGGGGCCGGGTCCGGCAATGGGTCGCGCAACGCATCCAGCACAGCGGCGTCTTCTTCGGTCAGCCCATCGCTCAGGTTGTCGTTCAGGGATGCCACGATCACATCATCTGCCGCCGTCTCATCCGGATCCGTGGGAGTGGTCGCCCCCACATCTTCGGCCAGCGCGGCCTGGGTGTCGTCGGGCAGGGTCGAGGCCAATGTGCGCTCGCGCCCCGGAAACAGTTTGGCCAGCCCATCGTCAAGGAACACAGAGGCCCAGGCTGCCACACCCGCGAGGAAGACCAACAGGATGGCCGTCAGGATCAGCCCGAGGAACCGAGGCTTGCCCGCAACAGCCCCATCCGCGCGCGCCCCGAAGACGGTCATGCGTTGCGCTTCTTGTGTGCCATCCGTCGCTGTGCGGGCAGCGACCTGTGGCTGGGGCGCAGGGGCGGGGGCGCGGCGGCGCGACAAGAAGCTGTTGGGGCGGGCCGGGGCCGGACCCATGGGCGGCGGCGGGGCGGCGGGCTGGCTTGGCGCAGACACGGGGCGCAGGCTGGCGGTGGCCGCCTGTGGCGGAGTCAGGGGGGTAATCGGGGCCGCCTTGGGCGCGGGGCGCGGTGCTGCCGGGCGCGTGCTTGGCGGATCGCGCGTCACCCCGCCCAAGGGCGCAAGGGTGGTCGATGGTGTCTGTCGTCTGCGGGTTGCAAAGCCAAGCAGCGCAGGTGTGTTGTCGGTCTCGGTCTCGGTCTCGGTCTCGGTCTCGGTCTCGGTCTCGGCTGTGTTGTCTGCCGTCGTACCTGATTTCTCGGCAACCGCGTCCGCAGATTTCGCCATAACTGTGGGATGCGGTTTGGCCTCCACCTCCTCCTTGGTCACCTCGGGTTTGGGTGGTTCAGGTTCGGCGACCGCGTCAGGCGCAGGATCAGCCACTAAAGGCGTGACGACGGGCTCAGGTTCTGGCCGCGGCGCTGGTGGCTTTTCAACGATGACCACACGCACGCCATCCGCGGTCACCGCCTCGCCGGGAGCCAGCAGCGTTTTTGCCTGATCTGTGGGGCCGAAAAACGGCTCTCCGGGAAAGGCGTCGCCTTCGGGGTTGGCCACAAAGCTGACGGGTTCAAACTCGTGCTCGACGGCAAAGGCTTCGGCTTCGGCCAGAGTCTCACGGGCAACAGCGGCCACATGGGTCGTGCCTCCATTGGGCGAGATATCAAAGACCAGTGCCTCGACAGGGTAGGGTGTTGCCCCATCCAGCGCATCGCGGGCGGCATCCTTGCGCGCCTCGGTGTCCAACGCGCCTGTGTCGAGGGTCAGATATTTGATCTGGCTGTCGGGCAACACCAGCTTGGAGCGCATGGGCTGATCATCAACGACCCCTCCCTTGGCGCGCAGCTGCGCAAGCTCGCCTGCAAGGTCGTCCACCTCAAGCGAGACCTCCCCCACAAGATGCCAGCCCCCCGCCGCACGGTGCAGCAGCGAAATACCGTCAGCAGACAGAGAGAGCGCGAAATTTGGCTTCATACCGGGTGTGTACCAACTATGGGGTGCAGAGTGAATGCGACCTGCGTTCACATATAGAATAAAGCAGGAGTCTGCCCATGCAAAGCAAAAGCCCGTCAACGGGCCGTGTGACCTTGCAAGACGTGCGCCCACGCGGCATGTTTTTAGCACATCCAATTCATGGAATTTGAGGGATTATACCGTGAAATCAATTCTCTTGAGCGTGATGATCATCTGTGCGGGGACCTTGAAAGTATGGGCGGAAACGGCACCCCCTTTCGTGTCGGTGACCGGGGAAGGGACCGTTACGGTCGTGCCGGACATGGCTGTGATTTCGTTGGGCGTCGCTCATCAGGGCAAGACCGCCAAAGCGGCGATGGACGCGGTCAGCGCGGATGCACGCACCTTGCTGGCGCGATTGACGGAGTTGGGGGTGGCGGCGCGGGATGTGCAGACCGATCGGTTGAGCGTATCGCCCGTTTGGGAACAGGTGGACAATGCCCGCCGCGTGGTTGGGTTTGCCGCGTCCACAAGCGTGTCGGTTCGGCTACGTGATCTGGATAATCTGGGCTCTGTATTGGACGGGGCATTGGTGGCGGGTGCCAATACATTCAACGGGTTGCGGTTCGATCTGGCAGAGCGGCGCGAGGCCGAGGCACATGTCCGCGAGGCGGCTGTGCGCGACGCAATCGCCCGTGCCACTCAGATGGCCGAGGCCGCAAACCTTGCCCTTGGTCCTGTGCGCAGCATGGTCGAGCAGGGGAATGGTGGTGCACCCCAGATGATGTCGATGGCGCGATCTGGAGGTGTGCCCGTTGCGGTGGGCGAACTGTCGGTGTCGACACGTGTGTCTGTGACCTTCGACCTGGCCCAATGATATCAGGGCGTGACCCAAAGGCCGCTTCGCGACGACATTTATTAGGGGGCTCTGCCCCCGGCCTCCGGCCTCCCCCGCGGTATTTTTGGTCAAAAGAAGGGTGGAGGTGTGGGTAAGGCGGAGGTGTCCTCCGCCCTGTTCCGGTTTCAGCTGACGGCTTTGCTGAGCGCCTGATCGAGGTCGTTGATCAGGTCGTCTGCATCTTCGATCCCGATGGAGACCCGCACCACCTCGGGTGAAGCCCCTGCAGCGCGTTGTTGTTCGGCGGTGAGCTGGCGATGCGTGGTCGAGGCGGAGTGGATGATCAGCGAGCGTGCATCACCAAGGTTCGCCACATGGCTGAAGATTTCCAATGCGTTCACCAGTTTGACGCAAGCGTCATAGCCGCCCTTGACCGCGAAGGTGAACAGGCCCCCGGCTCCGCGCGGGCAAATCTTGGCCACGCGATCATAGTAGGGCGAGGATTCAAGCCCCGCATAGGTGACGTAATCCACCCGGTCGTCCGCTTCGAGCCATTTTGCGATCTTGGTTGCGTTTTCGATGTGCCGATCCATGCGCAAGGACAGTGTTTCGGTGCCCATCAGCGTGTAGTGCGCTGCTTGCGGGTTCATCGTCATGCCCAGATCCCGCAGCCCGATGGCGATGCCGTGAAAGGTGAAGGCCAGCGGGCCGAATGTTTCATGGAATTTCATCCCGTGATAGGCGGGTTCGGGGGCCGACAGCGAGGGGAATTTGTCATTGGCGGACCAGTCGAACGTACCTGAATCCACCACACAGCCGCCCGTCACTGTCCCATTGCCGGTCAGGTATTTGGTGGTCGAGTGCACGACCAGTGTTGCGCCGTGTTCGATGGGGCGGCACAGATAAGGCGTGGCCGTTGTGTTGTCCACGATCAGCGGAATTTCCGCCGCATCCGAGATGGCCGAGATCGCATCGAGATCTGTAATATAGCCGCCCGGGTTTGCGATGGATTCGCAGAAGATTGCCCGAGTGTTGTCATCAATCGCTGCTTTAACCGCGTCCAGATCGTCGAAGTCGACAAAGGTCGCCTCCCATCCGAACCGTTTGATGGTCTGGCTGAACTGGGTGACGGTGCCCCCATAGAGACGGGTCGAGACGACCACGTTCTTGCCCGGGCTCATCAGCGGAAACAGCGCCATCAGCTGGGCCGCGTGCCCCGATGAGCAGCACACCCCGCCCGCGCCGCCCTCAAGGGTTGCGATCCGTTCCTGCAGGACCGCCACCGTCGGGTTTGTCAGACGTGAATAGACGTAACCGACCTCTTGCAGATTAAAGAGGGCGGCGGCGTGTTCGGCGTCGCGAAACACATAGGCCGTGGACTGATAGATCGGCGTCTGTCGCGCCCCCGTGGCCGGGTCGGGCCGTGCGCCTGCGTGGATCTGGAGGGTGTCAAAGCCGTATGTGGGTCCGTCGGTCATGGGGCAGGTGTCCTTGCTGCATGGGCGTTCTGTCGGCACTATGGATAGGCAAGCGCGCGGGGCGGGGCAAGGGGTGCCTTGGCGGGCCGGTGTAATCGCCCTGTCAGGCGCTGACCACGGCAAAGCGTTGATAGACCTCTGGAAAGGCGGCGACCTGATAGTCGATCATTTCAATGATCGGAAACAGTCGGCTCGCGTCCTTGAACAGGGCATAGCGGACCTGGCTCGTGCGCAGGCAAACCCCTTGCGCATCGAAGTGGTCCCATTCGACCCATATGTTGGAATAGCCTTGGATTGGTATCCCTTGGGCCACGATACGCGGCGTGATCCGCACCACACCCGCCGCGCGTGTCGTTTCACGATAAAGCGCAAGCCCCCGCGCCATCGTATCCGACGATCCAAAGACCGACAGGTGATCGCCCGCATAGAAAGGGACCGGGTAGCAGAAGTGCTCCGAAATCTCGGTCAGCCGATTTTCGTTGAAGGCATGGGCGAGGTTGGCGAGAAATTTGGCGGTTGTGCTGGTCATGGGCGGTCCGATCACAAAGATGTGCAGCTTATTTGACTAATTGGTCAAATAATATCTTTGCGCGAAATGTCAGCGCCCAGATCCAACCTGTCGTTGTGCCATTTCGCCGCGCTCACATATGCAAAGCGGCCATGCGCCTAGCGCATCCAGAACCCGTTGGACTTGATCCGGTTACGGATCGCCTGTTCGCGTCTCGGCATGTCATTCTGGTCAAAAAGCGCGCGCACCTTGGCCCCGCGCCCCTGAAAGACCATCCGTTTTATGGGATCGTAGGATTTCAGCACCTTCTTGATCTTGTTGGGGGCGGCCACGGCTTCGAGGGCGGCGATCACCGCGTCGCTTTCGCGGGCATAGAGCATGGGCAGCAATCTGTAATGGCATGATATCGGCCCGTCGAGATAGTCATGCACCGCGCTGTCGCGCCCACCCCCAAAGCTGTGGATCACCAGCGGCAAGGCCACCTGATCCAGCCATGGATCAAGCGTCTGACAGATCAGTTCCTTGGGCGGGTTGTCCCGGATGCGCAGCGCATACTCGAGGAACCGTTCGCCGAAGGCCTGTGGGCAGGCCCCGAAGAAGAAGCCCGCGTTGAAGTACAGATAGCGCGCCCAGTATTCATCCGGTTCGGACAGATCGAGACTGCTTTCGAAGTCGAGGCCAAACGCATCGTACAGTGACTTCCACGTTTCGGTGTAGCCGGGGCCGTAAAGCTCGATCTCGGGCCAGGTCCCTGTCCGCCGTAGCGAGGCCGAGGGCGCGTCAAAGTCAAAGGGCACGGCACCCAGATCGCCGGTGATCAGCGTGTCGCTGTCAAAGAACACGAAGGGTTCGCCTTTTGGCAGGGCCGTCAGCATCTCGATCTTGTTGCCATAGGCATAGGCGTGGCCGAAATGCGCGCTTTCGAAGGGCACGATTTCAGCCCCCAAATCTGTCAGTGCATCGCGCAGGTCTTGCGGCCCGATCCGCGGGTCATTGGGCCAGAGGGGTCCGGGTTGCGGTTCTGCGATCAGCACCCGGCCTTGAAAGTTGGGCGCATTGGCCCGCAGCGAGGCCACGAACAACAGCGCCTCATATCCAAGCCGTCCGTTCTGCCCGACAAGGGCGACGTTGAATGGTTTTGGGACCTTGGGTTTTTTCGTCGATTTACGTGCCATGTGCCTGCGATATGCTCAGATCAGGTGGGCAGGGTTGGCCCCGCCATTGGCCCGACTATACGCAGAGCATGCCGCCCGCGCCAAGACAGGTATCTGCAATCAATGCGGGCGATGCGCAATTTACTCAGGCGGCGGGTTCAGCAGGTCATAAAGCTTTTGCAGGATGCTCAGCACCAGAAACACGCCAACGGCCCAGATCAGCAGCTCGAACGGGGCGAAATCCGTGCCGCGCAACCACCGACCCAAAAGGCTGCCTTGGGGGCGCAGCGCCTCGATCCCGAACAGCCCGTCGCGCGGCCAGAGCGAAAACGTCCAGAATCGCGACAGGTAAAACAGGATGGCCGCGACCAATGCGGCGAGGGTCAGCCAGATGATCCGCTTCATTCGCTCAACTCGATTGTGTCGATGTCGATTTCCCAGACCAGCAGGTCACCGCGCCGGGTCAATTCGCCCTCGGCAGTGATGTATTGGGCCACGAAATCATAGGCTTCGCGGGGCAGGCGGGTGCCGTCCGGCCCCGTGACCAGCAGAAATTCCTCGCCCAGAACGGGTTGGGACGAGACGAAGATCGGCGGCACATCCCCAAGCAGACACAGATTGGCGCAGGCCTTGTGCGCCAGCCCGCGACCGGGGCGCATGGCCCCTGCCAGACATTTGCCATCACAGATTTCGCCGGTCAGTTGCCAGCGTCCCTGTGGTTCCGCCATGATCTCGGGGGCGTCGCCTTCGGCGGCTTGCAGACCATTCCGCCCACCGCGCACCTGCATCATGTAAAGGTCACCGCGTTCCAGCACGATGCCGGACACCTGGGCCAACTGCCCATTCAGAGGCATTGCACGTCCGTCCACGCCGGACTTGCCGCCCGCTGTCATCATAAAGCTGTCGCCGGGTTTGATCCGGTCATTGCCCTTGACCACATGGATGACCGGATAGGGGGTCATTTCGACCACGCCCGTTACCGTCTGGCGACCATAATCAAAGCGGAACGCGCCGGGGCCGGGGTCGTCCTGTGCGGCACCCATCAGGAACCCGGCACCAGCCAGCCCCGCAATCAGCAACACGCACATGCTTAGCAAAAAGGTCCGCAAGGGACCGGGGGCGGGCAGGTAGCCAACGAAAAAGGGTCTCTCGCTCATGCCGGTTCTCCCTTCGGGATGGGGGCGGTCGCGACCGGGGGCAGGGGCAGCGGATCCACATAGGTGCCCGGCGGGTTTGCGTCCGGGTGGACTTCGACCATGTCACCGACAAGGCGCAGCCGATAGGTGGGCACCATTTCAGTGAACGGCGCCGGCGAGCGGCCCGAGCGCACATCATATTGAAACCCGTGCCAGGGGCAGGTCACCAGGCAGTCGATGATCTTGCCCTCACCCAGGGGGCCATTCTGGTGGGCGCAGGCATTGGCGATCGCCGACAACTGCCCCTCCATCAGAAAGATCGCGACACGGTCCCCATTGGCCAGCCGCTTGATCTTGGCAAAGCCCTCGCGAAAGCTGGAGGCCGGGCCAACCTTGACCCATGCGCCATCCTTGGACACAGGGTCGTTGCGCTCGGACCACCACGCGGCCAGATGCAGCAAGATCACAGCCGCCGCCCCGGCCATGAACATCACCGTAAAGACGTGGTTTTGCTGGTCTTGCAGGATGCCGAACGAGATGTGCGCCGCAACCGAGAAATAGGCGGCATAGATCAGATAATGCAGCCGCTTCCACACAGGAGGCGTCAGGAATTTCAGCCAGAAATCGTGGCTCGTGGCCGCAAGGATCATCAGGCATATCAGCGCGAAAATCCCAAAGATTTCAAAGGGAAAGCCTGCAAGCTGACCAAAGCTGGAATTGGCATACAGCAGGCCGACATACTTGTCCGAACTGGAAAAGTTGAAGTACCAGTTGAGGATATAGCCCGAATGGGTGATCGCAACGAAGGTGGTCATCACCCCGAAATGGCGACGGTTGTAGAGCAGGGGCAGGAACCGCTTGTCGAGCCGCGCAGCAGGGCCGATGCACAGGATTACCGTCAGCATCATAAACGCACAGGCCCCAAAGGCGCGGGCATTGTGAATTTGCGGATCAACGGCGCGTTCATGGTCCAACGCGTCCGGTGTCACATACAAAAAGACCCACAGGAAGGCGGCGACCGCGGCCAGCATGACGCCGTCATAGATCCACTTGTTCGGGTTCCACTGAACGGGCGTGTATTTGACGCTCATTGGCTGGTCCCTTCGCTCAGTTGGACGGGGGCGACATCGTCGGGCCATGTCTGGCGCACCGACAGGCCGGTGATAACGATGACCACGATCCCGATGCTCATCGCGATGACGGCGAGGCCATAGCTCTTGCGCACAGGGCGGTAGCGATCGGCCCATGCGGCGCATTCGGTTTCGATCTGCCACCAGCGCCACAACACGATGGGCCAGATCAACAGAACACCCGGAATCAGCAGGGGACGAAAGATATACGCGCCGCGTGCGTCCTCATCTATGCGATCAATGCCGATGCTGATGAACACCAGCGCCACAAGTGCCCCAATGATCCCCCATGTCTGCATGCCCATCACAAGGGCCTGTGCCACGTCCATTCGGTCATTTCCTTGCAGTTTGGTGTTCGACTTGGGCTGACCCTAACAAGGGTGAGCCACCGGACCCAACCCCAAATATGTCACGCACACCTGACACAGCGAGATTGTGATCATTTCCCCGTCACGCCGGTGCCAATTCCTGCATCGAATTCGCAAAATTCTGGAAATTGGGCTGTAAGGTCGGCCCGCATTGGGTCTATGACTCGTCGCATCTTTTGCCAAATACTTGGGCACAACCGGGAGAACTGAAATGAAAAAACGTGTTTTTGCCAGCGCACTTATGCTGAGTGGTGGGCTTGCCTCCATGGCCGCCGCCGACTGCGGCGAGGTGTCGATCACCGAAATGGACTGGGCCTCGGCGGCTGTGGTCACCAACGTATCCAAGTTCCTGCTCGAGCAAGGCTACGGTTGTTCGGTGTCCATCGTTCCGACCACCACTGTGCCTGCGATGGCGTCGGTCGCCGAAACGGGCGAGCCTGACATTCTGACCGAGCTGTGGACCTCCTACACCGAAGTCTACGAAGAGTTGCGCGGCGAGGGCAAACTGGTCGAATTGTCCAAGGTCCTGTCCGATGGCGGGGTCGAGGCGTGGTGGATCCCCGACTATCTGGCCGAGGAACACCCCGAACTGACCACCCTTGAGGGGATCAAGGCCAATCCGGAGCTGGTCGGCGGGCGCTTTCACGACTGCCCGTCGGGTTGGGGCTGTGACGTGACCAACAACAACAACTTCAAGGCCGCCGGTCTGGCCGATGCGGGCGTCGAACGCTTCCAGCACGGCTCGGGCGAGACGCTGGCGACCGCCATTGCCGCCGCCTATGAGGCCAAGGAACCCTGGTTCGGCTACTACTGGGCTCCCACATCCGTGCTGGGCAAATATCCCATGGTTCAAGTCTCGATGCCGGAATATGACGCTGACACCCACACCTGTAACGGTCTCGAAGACTGCGCGACCCCCGGTCTGTCCGCCTATCCGGTTTCGAACGTGGTGACAGCCGCGACACAAGCCTTTGTGGACCGCGAACCAGAGGCGGCCGCCTTGATGGGCAATGTGACCTTTACCAATGCGCAGATGGGTGAAGTGCTGGCCTGGCAGGAAGCCAACCAAGCCTCGAATGAAGAGGCGGCGGTTTACTTCCTGACGACCTACAAGGACACGTGGGGCGACTGGCTGAACGACGCGGCCCGCGAAAACCTCGCGGCCTTGCTGCAATAACCGACCCACCCCGCGCCGCCAGAGTGGCGCGGGGTGATCCATACCAAGAACAAACCCCACGAACGGGGTGACAGGGGGCGCAACATGGCGCAATACGAGGCGGTTTTTGACACGCTTGGCCTGCGGGGTTGGTGTGATGCGGGCACGGGTGAGGCACCTGTGTCGATGGCCCAATTGCTGGCGCAGGCCCAAGGGGGCGGAGCCGAAGAGACGGGCGGCGGCTTGCCTTTTCCCTCGCTTGATGTGCTGCACGATGCCTGCCCGCGTATCGGGCAGACCCGTGATCTGACCGAGGGGCTTGAGCAGGGCTTTCTGTCGATCCGGTCCGAGTTGAAATTCGTCCTCGACCCGATCACCCAACCGCTGAGCTGGATGCTGGACGGCACGTTGTTCGTGTTCGAAAGCGCGCCGTGGTGGGTGATGATCCCGGTGCTGTTGCTGGTGTCCTGGCTGGTATCCCGTTCCCGTTCGGTCACTGGGTTCGTGGCCTTTGTGCTGCTGTTTTTCGCCTTTATCGACCACTACGAGGTCGCGATGCAGACGCTGGCCATCGTGTTTGTCTGTACCGGCATATCGGTGCTTTTGGGGGTGCCGATCGGGATCGGCATGTCCAAGTCCGACACCGCCCAACGCAGCATCGTGCCCTTGCTGGACTTGCTGCAAACCCTGCCGACCTTTGTCTATCTGATCCCGCTGATCTTTCTGTTTTCGGTCACGGAATCAAAGCTTTATGGGATTGCCATTATCCTTTATGCCATTGTTCCGGTGATCCGGTTGACGGATCTGGGCATCCGGCTGGTCGACAAGGACGTGATCGAGGCGGCGGACGCGTTTGGTCTGACGTCGCGCCAGAAACTCGCGCGGGTGGAGTTGCCGCTGGCCCTGCCCAACATCATGGCCGGCGTGAACCAGACCATTATGATGAGCCTTGCGATGGTGGTCATCGCCTCGCTGGTGTCCGCCCCCGGTCTGGGCGTGCTGGTGCTGCGCGGTATCCGCAGCCTTGATCTGGGCGTGGGGATTGTGGCGGGCCTTGGCATCGTATTGCTGGCGGTCGTGCTTGATCGGGTCTCAAAGGCGGCATTGGCCCGTGTCGATACCCAAAGGAATACGAAATGAGCACTCAGCCCAAAGTTTCCATTCGCGGCCTGTTCAAGATTTTCGGCCCCGATGATCGCGCGATGGTGCCCCATGTGCATGGTGGCATGGACAAGGCCACGCTGCTGGATCGTCACGGCCATGTGCTGGGGTTGCGGGACATCAATGTCGACATGCAACCCGGCGAAATCACAGTGATTATGGGCCTGTCAGGGTCGGGCAAATCCACGCTGATCCGGCACCTCAACCGGTTGATCGAACCGTCTGCGGGTGAAATCCTCGTGGATGGCACGGATGTGATGGCCCTTGGGGATGCCGACCTGCGCCGCTTGCGCCAGAAACAGATGTCGATGGTGTTTCAGAAATTCGCGCTGTTGCCGCACAAGACCGTGCTGGAAAACGCAGCCCTTCCGCTGAGTGTGCAGGGGGCGGACACTGCCACCCAAGACCGCGAGGCGCGCAAATGGCTGGCGCGTGTCGGCCTTGACGGGTTCGAGGATCGCTATCCGGCCCAGCTATCGGGCGGCATGCAGCAACGGGTCGGGATTGCGCGCGCGTTGACGGCCAACACCGACATCATGCTGATGGACGAGGCGTTTTCCGCCCTCGACCCGCTGATCCGCACCGACATGCAGAACCTGCTGCTTGAGCTGCAAAAAGAACTGCAAAAGACGATTATCTTCATCACGCATGATCTGGATGAGGCGCTGAAGCTGGCGGACCATCTGGTCATCCTCAAGGACGGAGCCGTGGTGCAACAGGGTGAACCGCAGGGCATCCTGCTGGCCCCGTGCGATCCCTACATCGAAGACTTCGTGAGCGATATCAATCGTGCGCGGGTGTTGCGGGTGCGCTCGGTGATGGGGCCTGTCACCGATGACACCTTCGATGGGGAGGTCGAGGCGGCAAGCAACCTTGAAGACCTGATTGCCCTGTCGGATGGCGACACCAACCATTGCTACCGCGTGCTGGATGACGGTGCGGTGGTGGGACAGCTCAATATGAAGGACCTTGTCAAAGCCCTTGTGCCGCGCATTTCGGGCGGCTCTTGACGCGGGGAGCACCACCTCATTCCTGATCTGCGCCTTGCCCGGCTTTAATCAATTGACCTCTGAATATGAATGCCGCAAAGGTACGAAAGATGGTTTCCAGCCGCCCTTAAACGCGTCTGGGATGAAAAGGGAATACGGTGAGGACGCGCACACACGCGCCAAATCCGTAACTGCCCCCGCAACTGTGAGCGGTGAGTGACCCCGATGAACACCACTGAGCCAACATCGGCTTGGGAAGGTTCGGGCAAACGTTGACCCGCAAGTCAGTAGACCTGCCATCAGCGGCATCTTGATGCCGTCAATGCAACTCAACCCAGACGGGGTGTCTGGTTCGGAGAACATGATGGCGACACGCGATACCCACGTGGTTCAATACATGTCCGCTTTGCGCCCCGCACGTTCGCGGAGGGCGACATGGACAGACATCAAAACCACAGAATTACAGTGTGCACGTCTTGCACACATACAGGCAAGACCTGTCGACCGGGCTTTGCCCTGATCCAAAAGCTGCGCGCCGCGATCGAGGCGGCGGGCCCGGCGATCACGGAAGAGTTCGAAGTGTCGGGCGTGGCCTGCATGGCCGGATGTGACCGCCCCTGCACCGTGGCCTATCAGGCCAGCCGCAAGGCCACATATCTGTTTGGCGATATCGATCCCGAAGTGGACGTTGATGATCTTGTCACTTTCGCGCAGAGCTATGCGGACCTGCACGATGGCTGGTGCGCCTCCGGTGAGCGGCCCGGAAAGCTGCGCGTCTCTACGCTTGCGCGAATCCCCTCAGCGATGATCGCGGTGGAAGCCAGCACTGTGCGCGCAACATGACGGCGGCCGACCTCGCGGTGCAGGGGGTCAGTTGGGCTCCGGCCAAAACGGCCCAGCCTGTGCTGCATCCCACCACGTTCCATGTGGCGGCGGGGCGCATTCTGGGGGTGGTTGGTCCGAACGGGGCAGGCAAGTCGACCCTGCTGCGCCTGCTTTACCGGTTCCAACGGCCCCATACGGGGCAAGTGCACGTGGGTGGGCAGGATATCTGGTCCATGACCGCCCGTGAAAGCGCACGGCGGATTGCGGCAGTGCTGCAAGAACAGGCCTCCGCCTTTGGGCTGACGGTGCGCGAGATTGTCCGCCTTGGCAGAACGCCCCATGTGTCAGGCTTTGCGGCAGGTGGAGCTCGCAGCGAAGCGGTCGTCAACGATGTGCTGGCCACGCTCAACCTCGACTCCTTGGCGGATCGCGATTTTGGCACCTTGTCGGGTGGCGAGCGGCAGAGGGTCATGGTGGCCCGCGCCCTTGTTCAAGAGCCGCAAGTGCTGATCCTTGATGAGCCAACCAATCACCTTGATGTGCGTCACCAGCTTGAGGTTGTATCGCTGATCCGCAGCCTTGGTCTGACCATCGTGGTGTCCCTGCATGACCTCAACATGGCGGCTGGCATCTGTGATGATGTCCTCGTCCTGAACGACGGATTTCCGCAGGGCTTTGGCCCGCCCCAATCGCTGCTGACCGACCAGCTTGTATCCGACACGTTCCGTGTTGCCGCACAACGCGAGCACCTGAGTCTCAGCGGTGCCGCTCATTTTTCCTTCACCCTTCCAAACTGAAAAGAACCCCGCACATGAAACTCGCCCTTACGACACTGGCCACGCTCTTGCTTGCAGGCGCAGCCACGGCCCAGATAACCGTGCAAAGCTGCGACCGCACCGTCACATTCGAGGCCCCGCCTCAGGCCGCGATTTCCAACGACGTGAACCTCACCGAAATGATGCTGGTGCTGGGCCTTGCGGGTCGCATGGTCGGCTACACGGGCATATCGGGCTGGAAAACGCTCGACGAAGAGATGACCGCAGGCATTGAGGCCTTGCCCGAGCTTTCGGCCAAATACCCCTCCAAGGAGGTGCTGATCGGGGCTGATGCCGATTTCTTCTTTGCGGGCTGGAACTACGGCATGAAGGTTGGCGGCGAGGTCACGCCCGAGACGCTCGAACCGTTTGGTATTCAGGTCTATGAGCTGACCGAAAGCTGCATCCATATCGGCGCAAAAGAGGCCGCCTCCATGGATGATATGTACAACGATTTGCGTAATCTGGGCGCGATCTTTGATGTGTCTGACCGGGCCGAGGGGTTGATTGCGGGCTATCAGGCGGAATTGGCCACGTTCCTTGAGGGTCAGCCTGATCTGGATGCCGCCCCACGTGTGTTTGTCTATGACAGCGGCGAAGACGTGCCTTTTACCGCAGGCCGTTACGGGATGCCCAACGCCCTGATCGAGGCCGCAGGGGGCACAAACATCATGGCCGATCTTGAGAAAAGCTGGGCGACTGTGGGGTGGGAAGCCGTTGTTGAACGCAATCCCGAAGTCATCGTGATCGTAAACTATGGCGAAGTGACCGCCGACCAAAAGCGGGCGTTCCTGCGCTCGAACCCGGCTTTCGCGGATATTGATGCGGTGCGCAACGACCGCTTTGTGGTGCTGGAATATGTCGAAGCGACGCCGGGGCCGCGCAACATCGAGGCGGTCAAGACCCTCGCCGCCGCCTTCCGGGCCGAATAGCCCCATCAGCAATGACACAGCGACCGGCACACACACGCCCCACAACATCCCGCGGCCTTTGGGTCACGGGGGGCTTGTGTGTGGTGGCCCTGTTCGGATCCCTGTCGATTGCGGTCAGTGTGGGGGCCATTGCGGTCCCGCTTGAAACGGTGTGGGGCATTTTGATCAACAAGATCGCCCCCGACACGGTGTTGCAGTATTGGTCAGCAGGCCGCGAGGCGATTGTCTGGGATATCCGGCTGCCGCGCGCGATCCTTGCCTGCTTTGTGGGGGCGGGGTTGGCGATGGTGGGGGCCAGCCTTCAGGCGGTGACGCGCAATCCATTGGCAGACCCGCACCTGCTTGGCATTTCGGCGGGGGGCGCGTTCGGGGCCATTCTGGCGCTGTTGCACACGGGGCTGTTCCTTGGCCTGCTGACGGTGCCGCTGCTGGCCTTTCTGGGTTCGCTTGGGGCGACACTCATCGTGCTTGCAGTGTCGCAATTTGCATCGGCCACCAGCGCCGACAGGCTGGTTCTGGCGGGTGTTGCAGTCTCGTTCATCGTGATGTCTGCCGCAAATGTGCTGATCTTCCTTGGCGATCCCAGAGCGACGCATACAGTGGTCTTCTGGATGCTGGGCGGGCTGGGTCTGGCGCAGTGGGGGCAACTGATCTACCCGGCGTTGGTCCTGCTGGGGTGTGGGGCATATCTGTGGCTCAAGGCCGGCACCCTTAATGCAATGACCGTGGGGGATGAAACGGCCACGACCCTTGGCATCCCGGTTGCCCGCTTCCGTTTGACGATCTTTGTGATCGGAGCGTTGATCACGGGTGTGATGGTCGCCTTTTCGGGGATCATCGGTTTTGTCGGCCTTATGGTCCCGCACATCGTCCGCCTGCTGGTGGGTGGGGATTATCGGCGTCTGCTGCCCATCTCGGGGCTGTGCGGGGCGATCTTTCTAGTCTGGGCAGATATCGTTGCGCGCACTGTCGTGGCCCCCGAAGACATGCCCATCGGCATCGTGACGGGCCTGATCGGTGGGGTGGCTTTCGTGTGGTTGCTGCGCAAGCGGATGAGTTGAAGACGTATCCACCCCGCGCGGACGGGCAACAAACAAGGTAGGTTTAGGGAAAGTGGTGGGCGACCCTGGAATCGAATTTGGCACACGAATTACCGAGGCTCTTTCCCCCTGTTTTGCTGGGCTTTTGTGGGGGTTTCGTTTGGGGTTGCGGCCAAAATGTATCGATATCGGGAGCAATTGTATCGAAGATTGGTTTCCAAGGGAAAGTTCAGTCTCGCTTGATGGACGTGAAGTTCGACTCCCGTTGCATGTCACCGTTGCGTTCTATCCTGGTCTTCCGCTGCACGTCTGACCCTTCATAACGGGCGGTGAAGAATACGCTATGAACTTCTTCGTCTCGGCCACCGAAGCACCTGTGCATCGCTTCGATAATGCCAACATCCTCTAACCGCTGCGGCAGTGGTTCAGGGTTGTTCCTGGGGGAAGGGATCGTTGCTGGGAACATATAGATGCATGGCGGAGGTAGCTTGTATGGACCGATCTCCTTCAGGCGACCTGGTTCACTGGTAATCTTTGGGCATGGTCGTCCGAGCGTTGAGCAAACCCAGTCCCAGAGAACCACACCGTCCACTCTTTGGTTGCGGTCGATGATCTCCGCACTGAGACGTGTGTGAATACCAGACCAGAGGTTCTTACCAGGATCGGCTGACGGGTTTGTGCAGACCGACCAAACGATGAATTCGTCAGCGTGAGGTGGCCGTGAAAAAATGTTGGTGTTGTTACCGTCCAAGCAACCTTTAAGCTCGATGACCGCAGTCTTGCCGCTGTTCAAAGTCACAGAATAATCGTGTCTGTTCTTGCTTCCTGCCGACAGCCAGTCGCGGATGAACCCTTCATCCATCATGTGGTTCAGGATGTGTGATACAAACTCTCGCTTCGGCGTCATCGACGCAACGAACTCACCACGTATCTGCTCAACAGCCCCGCGAAACAGCCCTGAATTGTAGAACTCTTGTTCTGTCAGGCCATGATCCCCAAGTTTGTGTGCTTGGGTTTTGAGCACCTCGGCTAGTTCAGACACCTGCTTCTTCAGCGCCGTGTTCTTATCGCACGGTGTAGCTTTCATCGTTCGAAGTCCTCTCGTGGGTCGGGTTTAAGCAGGGCTCGAAAATCTTGCTGGCAATAAACCGCACGACTGGCACCGCCACACCATCACCAGTTAAGTGATAAGCCTGGTTGTATCGATCTGGCAGTTTGTATGTATCGGGTAGACCCATCAGACGGGCAGTTTCCCGCGATGAAATGAGGCGGCTTCTGATCTTTGCCCCCTCGACCACCATGATCAATTGACGAGATGACCCACCAGCAGGCGTTCTAAGGCACCCTGCGATGTCGTCGAACCTGATTTCGGCTCGTTGCACTTTGATGCCGTGTTCCCACCTTGTCCGCTTGTAGATGGTGCCAACCATCCTGGTCTTAGAGTGTTTCGCCGTTTCCACCTTGGCCAGGTTCACTTCTGACATCATAGACAAAAGTGCCGTCGTTTCAGCCGCAGTATGCCATTTCACACTGTTTGGTTTGTCCTCGATCACGTCACTCAGATCAATCTGACGACCAGGGAGTGTGGGCATTTTCCACCAAATCCAGGGGCGGTGAAGCTCTGGATCGAGCGCCTCATACGCTCTTCTCAGTGCCTTTGTATGCCACGGGCATGGACCGTCTGTGGACATCAGCGGTGTTGGGACGGTTACACTGTTGTGGACTGCGACGACAAACAATCTAGGGCGAGACTGGGGGACGAAAGCCGCTGCGTCGACTACGACGGCCCCAAACCGATAATCGAGCTTTCGTAGTTCGTGGCATATAGCAGAAAAGTCAGCCCCCTTGTGGGAGGTCAATGTTCCTACAACATTTTCCAAGGCGATTATTTTCGGTGCCCGACCGCAGTCTTTGAGTTCCTGAATAATGTTCATGAATGGGTAGAACGTCCCACTTCGATCCCCCCTCAGACCAGCGCCGCCGCCAGCCAGAGACAGGTCCTGGCACGGAAAGGAGCCCCAGATCAGGTCAGCGTGACCAGGGAGGTCGTCGATACCGATGTTGCGAATGTCGTCAACCAGAAGTTCTTTTCTACCCCAGTTGGCCTTGTATGAATCACCTTTTTTCTGGTCGAAGTCGTTGGCAAATAGGCACGACCAATCGGTGCCCAGCCCTGCACGGACCATGCCACCACCAGCAAAGAATTCATAAAATGCGGGCAATATTCTCTCCTCTTAGAACATAGGGTAGGCATAACAATCCCGTTGCGCAATATCTTGTATGCTAGAGATGGTCAAAGCAATTTGTTCTTATTTTGTTCTAATGCGGCCAGCATATGACTGCAAAACTAACAAATCATGAGTTGATTCAGTTGTTGGTGGCTGGTCGACTTTACTACTCAGCTTCGTTCCACTATGTCGATCAGCCTTAGGTAGCGGTGGTCCGATGTAAGCTCTGGTGCGACATCGGAGATGACTGCCAATATCTTTGGCAGTTCGTATGGCGGGCGGCTGAGCATATTCGGTGTGACGACATCAACCAGGTCAAGGGTCGCCTCTGGAAACTGAGCCGTCAGCGGGGTTTCGTCGTCCAACTCCTTGGTGAACCGATAAAACGGATGTCTGTCCGTCTCGACGGGAACAAGGAACCGCTTCACGGATGCATACACAGCGGGGAAGCTGTTCCCCGTATCATCAAGAAGCCCAATCCACGAGTTTGTGGACGATGCTGTGCGGTAGATGCTCTCTCTGGGCCACACTTCATGCAGGAAAGGCACCACTAGCTTGTCCCACCCGTCGTCGTTGCTTTGTCCAACCTTACCCAGCCAGAAGATGAAATCGTTCCGAATGTCATCCGACATAGCGCGGAGCATGTTGCGCATTTCTTTCTTGGTCAGTCCATGAGCCTCATCTCGATTAAAAATGGCCATAAGGCCAAGCCACTGCGCCGCTACCTTGGAAAGGTCTCGATCCCAGTTCCGTTGGCGTATCCAGGGTAGGACTTCCAGAAGGAGTGGCTTGAGTAGCGTGGCAAGTGGCGGCCAAGGAACGCGACCGCTGTGCAAGAACCCATTCCAAGCGGGCTCCGCAGCGGGATGTTCGAACGCAAGCATTGGGATCAGACGCTCTTCCGTCCAGGTGGGGTCCACGTTCATCAACCAATTTAACTTGCTCATGGTAATCGAAACTGCGTGGTCTGATCCTTCGCCAGGTGAAGCAAAGAGACGTTCCATCCGTCCTTTGATCTTCGCTGGGATCAGCGACCCTGATTCCTGCGTCTCCCCTGGCACGGCATGAAACAGCGCCTCAGCACACATGCCCAGTGGGCCATTGATGGCGTGGCCATATGTTCGCCTTGACTGCTGAACAACTTCGCCTCCGCGTCGCACTTCACCTAGACCACTATCGGCAGCCTCTTCCCCGCTCGTCACGATGCCGTCGACAATATGGTCGAAGACGGCCCAACCGAGTTCTTCGTCGAACTCCAGAATGTCTTCGAGGTTTTTCTCAATCCATCTGCCTAGTGTGTGCCGCAACTGCGTAACGACCGTGCTTGGCAATCTGGTCAATCGATGCAGAAACAGTTCCCGTAGCCGTGGGGAGATGTCGACTGGCATATCGTTGATAAGTGCGGTCCAGAACCCTTCGGGATAGTCTGCATTCTTCGCCGCTATGCTCAGGGCAGACAGTGCCTTGCGCGGATTGGCCTTCACAAGGCCTGTGAACGGTCGTTTTTCCGTGAAGCTACCGAAGTCACGCTTTAGGTCCTCCTTAGCTCTGTCAACGATCTCATTTACAGGAAGATCGAGGACAGCATCTGGTGTCTCGTCAGTTCCGACCCAACCAACACGGGAACCACGCTCTGTGATCAACGAAGTAGCCCATCCGTCTCTCCAACGTTCAATGCCTGAGATAATCCCAGCCAGGCGGGCAGTTTGGTCAGCAGCAAGTGTGCATCCCTGTAATTCTAGGTAGCGGGCATATCGAGCAGCAAACTCATTGCGAATGCCTGGATACTCTTCATCGTCCCAGTAGGTCGCTTGGTCGGGGCCCGACAGGATGCGTTCGCCAAGCTCTAACCGTTGATCGTCTGTGAACGTGGCCCACCGATCCACCATGAGAAAAACCAGTTCACGTGATACGTCCGTGTTCCAGAACCCCGCTTGATCAAGTGCAAGTAAGCTTGTTGCGACATCGGAGGGAGTAAATAATTCAGTCTTGGAGAGGGCATATAGCTTGAGCTTGCGAAAAAAGAACCGATCGTCTTCTGGCCAGGTCAAGACGTGGCCCCGTGCAACACTTGGAGCATGTTCGATAAGTCGGTCGAATAGTTCCTGGAACAAGATCATGACCTCTCCAGCACCCGCCTCCCGTTCATCGCCGTCCACCTCTCGCCCTGGGTAGCAGGTCGGTGTGGTGAAATAGGAAGTCTCGATGTCTGCAAGCATACCCGATGCCGCAATCATCTCGTGTTCCAAGATGCTGAACACCTCTGGCAGTTTGTCGTCTGGAACATCCAGGTCTTCTTTGTGTCGCTCCAGAAGCTTCACCTCGAACTGCCCAAGGTCACTGTAACCCGTCACGGCCTTTGAGACAGACAGCATTGTTTTGCTAAGGGAGTGTCTTTCGCTCATCGTAACCCTTG
>NZ_CANMEU010000019.1 GCF_947497045.1 uncultured Tateyamaria sp.
TTCATCAATGTGAACGAAACCACCCGGCATCGCCCAACCCGCAACGTCATCTTCGGGACGATTGACCAGCAAAACATGCAGGTTCCCGCCCATCACAGTGATGATCGCAAGGTCGACTGCGACACTGGGTTTTGTGTATTTATCAAGGCTGGTCATATCTTATATCCAGTCAAGTTATTACTTATTTAGATATAAGATATGTTCGCGTCAACCCATCTTTGAAGAATTCAGTTATTTAGCGGCTTCGAAGAGAAGGTGTGTCGCAACTTTCGGCGTTGGCGATTGGTCAACCAAAACTGTTGCCTACGCCTCGAAGTGGACGGCCCAAAGCCGACCTTAACGCGTCCTCAACCCTGCTGCTGTGCAGCCCGTCAGAGCCGCCATTCGCTGCGTTTGCAAGATTTGGTGGTGGGTGAATTCACACTTAGCGGAGATAGTGTTGAAGAAGTCGACATTGGATCTGCCGATGGGCTCAGCCCAAAGCAGCCGGGCCGCTCCTCTCAGCCTGTTGGTTCTGGTTGCGGAACCAACTTGGCGAGTTTTCTGAGGTTTTGGGCCGTGGCTGCGAGTTGGAACTGTTCATATGCGCCTTTGGGCCCTCGAAGTCGCATCATCGGCACGCCGATGTATCGCTTCAGATGAGCGAAGAGCATCTCCACTTTCCGCCTTTGGATGAACGAGGTCATGTAGGCGTCTGTCTTGCGGATATCGCGGGCGACATCTCTGGCAGCTTCATGCACGGAGCGCATGAGACGTCTCCCATTGTCCTTCGGACAGCATTGAGGCTTCAACGGGCATGCATCGCAATCGTGCTTTGAAGCGCGGTATCTGATGAAGCCGTCTTTGCCACCATTTGCCTTTCGCGGCTTGGAAAAGTTCCGGCGATAGGTCCGTAGTTCCTTTTTGCCGGGGCATGTGTAGCTGTCGGTCGCAGGGTCGTAGACAAAATCTTCACGTGAGAACGTTCCGTCCGTCCGTTTCGATTTGTCCCAGACGGGAATGTGCGGAGCGATGCCACGCTCTTCCACCAACCAGCCCAGCATCTCTGCTGACCCGTAGCCCGTATCGCCAACCAGTTTGTCTGGTGTCATGTCGAAGCGGTCTGTGATCCGGTCGATCATGCGCCGTGCGGCAAACGCCTCAGCGGTTCGGATCGGAACCGACGGCTCGACGTCCACGATCACAGCATTGTCCAAATCCACCATGTAGTTGGTGGAATAGGCAAAGAAGGCTGCCCCGCCATCTGCCCCTGTCCAGCGTGCGGCGGGATCGACGGGTGAGATGTATTTGGGGACGACTTTGGTGGACGCGCCAAAGGCGGCGTCATCCAGCGTTTCGAGATATTCCTCGACGACGCGCGTGGCCAGTTCCGGTGGCAGACCCTCCTTGCTATCAATGCCGCGCGTCTGGTTCGCATTGGCAGGGATCAAGCTTGCATCAACGCCGAAGCTCTCCCCGCCAACTAGGCCCTCATCCATGCAACGTCTCAGAACGGCTTCGAAAAGGTGTCGGAACAAACCGCTCTCCCGGAAACGCCCATGCCGGTTCTTTGAGAACGTAGAATGGTCTGGAACCGGATCTGTCAGGTCGAGTTGGCAAAACCACCTGTACGCCAGGTTGAGATGAACCTCCTCGCACAGCCGCCTCTCAGATCGAATGCCCTGACAGTATCCCAACAACAGTAAATTGGGAACGGGGTCACTAAGGGCTCGGAGCAGACTTTAGACCGCCCATAAACGGAGGGCATTGCCGGACCGCAGGATGGCGACACAACAGCCATTCGGCAGCGCTTTGTGGCAGCAAGGTTATCTTCCGAAAATGCGATGCGCCAAGGGCAGACATATCGCCAGCCCTGTCGGGCGGTCTGGCGATGCCCGGGGCCTGCGGCCTGTTAACCGGGCAGGGTGGATCGACTGAGAGCAGTCACTCTGGGCTCAAACCGGTTCTTCGATGCTTTTTGACTTGTCGTGATTTCAGCGCCCTGCCCTGATTGGATAACTGGCCCTTATCGCAACTTCCGGTCAGTGGGACAAACCCGGCCGTTTGCATACTCTTGCCAGATGTCCGCTTTAACGGTTGGTCGCCATCAATGCACTGCCGCCTAAAAGTAAGGTTCCGCCACCATATCCCATCTGCTTGCGCGCCTTGACACTGTTCAACTTTTTTCGAGCATGAGAAGCCAGCAGCGCATAACCAACAAGCACTATGAATACGACCATCATGGATGTCGCCATTAAGATCAAAAACTGCGGCGCCATTGGATGGGCCGGATTCATGAACTGCGCGAGGAAGGCGACATAGAATAGAATTGCTTTGGGGTTCAGAACACCTGTCAGGAATCCCGCCCGCAAGCTGACGGCGCGTGGGACAGCGTTGGATGAATCAAAAAAATCGTCTTCCACAAGCCGCTTTGCAGCTACTATCTGGGAAATTCCCAGCCACGCCATGTAAGCTACGCCTGCCCATTTAAGAAGCTGATATGCTTCGCTCGAGGTCGCCAGAATGACCCCAATTCCAATATATGAAGCGGTCATCACAACAACACCGCCAAGCAGATCACCTAGGATACAGAAAAGGGCAGCTCCCATTCCTCGCGACAACGATTGACCCAAAACCATGAAAACGCTTGGGCCGGGTATCAGTGAAAGAACGGTATATGCCGCCGCATAGGCTAGCCAAGTCTCGAAGGTCATTGGTCAGTCCTTTTCAATCTCTTGCAGCGCGGGTCCAAGGTAAATGCTCTCGGCGGTCTTCTTGCAATCATCGAGTACGCTGGAGCTACTCCCAATATCGCCGGGATTGCGGACACCACAGGCTCGAACCAGATGTTGTTTATCAAACCCTAGCCCGGTGAAACTCGCCGAAAAGCTCTTTAGCAGGTCAGCGTATCTGTCCTCAGGTTCGCCCTGAGTTTGAAGTAGCACGACGTGGCGACCACCGCTCAACCGGCTTTTCTGAGAAGCAGTTGGATAGTCAGGGACGAAGAACGAGAAGAAGCGATCAATAGCCAACTTCAGTTGCCCACTGACGCTCGTGAAATATACTGGCGATGCCAAGACGAGTACCTGAGCTTGGGATATTGCCGCCAGCACTGGCGTCAATTCATCTGTCTGACCGCAATGCTCGGAACCCGTCTTGCATTCGAAGAGGTTTCTGCAACCATTGTACTGCAAGTCGGACAATGAAAACTTTTGAATCCGAGCTCCATTTACCTCGGCGTGCTCCAAAAACACTTTCGCCAAAGTATCGCTGTTGCCGTCCCGCCGTGGGCTGCCCAACAGGCATACAGTGTTCATTGGAGTTGAGTTCATTGTCTCGCTCAGGTTTTTGCCATGCTGACCTTAGCCACATCGCAGAGTTTTGGAAAGTTGGGCTCGCTCCGGACCTTAGCTACAACGTGTTCTGATGGCGGTCCCGCGGGACGAAGCGACCGTCAAGGGATGACCCGCGAAGGTCTGCTCCTAAATCGCTCTTAAGCTATGTGGCGGCTGAGATAAGCGCCTTATCAAGACGTATCCCGGAGCGTTTTCAGACCCAGCATTACCGCAGCGCCGATCAGGAACACGCTACCAATCCGATGGACCAAGACAGTCGCACTGCCTTTCAGTTTGCTAGCCAACCAACTCGCGCTGACGCCGTAGCTGGCCAAAAACGTGCCGTCCACAACGAGATATGTGATCGAAAGTGCAAGAAATTGAGGAACGAAGGGATGGCTTGGGTCGATGAATTGAGGAAACAAGGCTGCGAAAAAAACAACGGCTTTGGGGTTTGCCGCAGAGGTGAGGAAACCCTGCCCCCAAAGGGCTTTTAAGGATGCGGACGGAGCCGCACCCGCCGTCGTTTTGGCATGGGTCGCATGTCGCCACATACGAAAACCCATCCAGATCAAATAGGCTACGCCTGCCCATTTTATGATCGTCAAAGCGTTTTGCGATGTCACCAGAATTGCCGCCAGTCCCAAACCAGCGGCAAGCATTTGAAGCGCGTTCGCAGTCAAATCGCCAGCGGCAGTTGCGAGCGATGGCCGAAACCCATGTGTCATACTGTTGGACAACATCAGAAGATGGCTGGGACTTGGTATGATCATAAAGGCCAATACCGTCGCCAAATAGGCCAACCAGATTTCAAAGCTCACGGGCGCGTTCCTTCTTCAGTCAAAGCCGCCTCTGGCGTAGATTCATCCTTGATGGATAGCAGCACGGCGATCAACACAACAGCACCACCTATGAACGTCGCTTTGCTTGGCATTTCTGCAAAGATGAAGAACGCGAGTATTGGCGCAAGCGGTGTTTCCAGTGCGCTCAACAGGGCCGTTTGACCTGATGGAACACGCTTTGCGCCTTCGGCTAGTGTTACCGATGCTATAGCGAACAGCAGGCCGAATGCTGCTAAGACTGCTATCTCAAAAGGGGCGGTTTCAAACGGTGCACCAAATATGAAAGATGGCAGGATCAGGAAAAGAGACTGCATGACGGATGGGCCTGCGCCGGGTGTTTGTGGGTAGACCCTGTAAATTACCATGATGGTTGCCATTGCGTTGGTCATGACCAGTGCGAGGGCATCGCCTGTCAGGTTCACCGAGCCAATGGAGCCCACAACAATAACCCCCACGCCGATGAGAGCGAGAAGCGACCCAGCGAGTGTTCGTCTCGTAATTCGCTCTCCTATGGCAAGCCAGGCCAGCATCGCCGCGACCAAGGGTGCGGCGGCATATATCAAGGACACATTGGCGATAGATGTGAGCTTGAATGCTGGAATAAATGCCGCCGTGCCAATCGCGCCTATGACACCAACGGCCCAACCGCTTTTTCCCATGTTGAAAAAGTTCTGCCGGAACGTGCCTTTGCCTAGTGTCCACCCAGTCGTGAAACCGGCAGCGAACACACCTCGCCAAAAAATTACAGACCACGCCCCTGCAACAACGCCTTTCGTGAAAGTACCAGCCGTGCTGTAGGTCATTGCCGCTACGATCAGCAAAATAACGCCGACAGAATACTCTGTTCGTTTTTCAAACACGCTTTAGACCCCAACCAAAAGGAACAGATTCTCTGTAGCGCAAAGCAGAAGAGGAACGGTTCTCTTCGCGGCGCAAACTCCTGTTTATTAGGCGATACAAAGTCATACGGCCCTTCACAAACGAGAAGAAATCACTTGATAGATTACGAAATCTAATGTGTATGAGTTTATGTCCTCCTTGCCCCCCTTAAACGCTCTACGCGCCTTTGAAGTGGCAGCACGTCATTTGAGCTTCAAAAGGGCAGCCGATGAGCTGAACGTGACGCCAGCAGCGATCAGTCATCAGGTGAAGGCCCTTGAGGAGTGGCTCGGAACCCCCTTGTTTCATCGCTTGACCCGTGCACTACGACTGACGGAGGCCGGACAAGAGGCGCTGCCAACGCTGACACAGGGTTTCGGGACACTGGTTGAGGCCATAGGCCAAATGCAAGCAAACGCTGACAGCAAAGTACTCACTGTCAGTGTCAGCCCATCGTTTGGGACAATGTGGTTAGTGCCTAAGCTAGACCGTTTTCGGGCGCGTCACCCAGACATTGAAATCAGGATCGATGGCACCGATAGACTCGTTAATATTGCGCAGGGCGATGCTGATGTGGCCGTTCGCTATGGGGCAGGAGACTACAAACGTGTGCGGGTCGACCTGTTGTTCACCCAGCGGAACACGCCCGTTTGTAGCCCGGCTTTGTTGGAGGGCGATTTTCCGCTGCGCGAACCGAACGATCTTCGCGACCACACCTTGCTCCATGTTGATTGGAAAGACGCAGATGCAAGCTGGCGCATGTGGCTCATGGCGGCGGGCGTCGCAGGCATCAACGCTGCACGCGGCCCGCATTTCACGCAGGAAGGCATGGCCGTTCAGGCCGCGCTGGATGGACAAGGCGTCGCCTTGATAGGGGATAAGCTAGTTGAGGATTATCTGACCACAGGCGCATTGGTTTGCCCGTTCGCGCCCGATATGAGCACGCCCCTTACATTTTCTCACTATCTGCTAAGCCCGATGGGTGTGGCCGCACAGCCCAAAGTCACTGCATTTCGTGAATGGTTGATCGGAGAGCTGCAAAACACTGATCCGGCTTTATGATGATTGCCGTTCTTATGGTTTATAATATCAGTAGAAGAGCCCCTTTGGTTATCCCATCGCAGACTTGATCAAGAGTAGAACGGCTCCGATCGACGCGATGGATAGCATCAGGATGCGTCCCATCGCTTGCGTCATGTATCGCCGGGCCCATCTTCCAATGCCGAAACCTATCAACAATCCTGGCAGGAGCATCAGGCCGTCCATTGCCAATTTCAAATTAAAGGCTCCGGCATAGGTCAAGGCAACAAGCGAAGTGATGTAGGAGAACGTGAACACAAGGGCCATTGTCGGACGTGTTTTTTCCAATGGTTCGTTCTGATACATGATGACGAGCGGCGCGCCGGGGATGCCTGACGTCGACCCCATCGCCCCGACGGCCACGCCACAGATCGACAGGTTGCGCGTCGTCATTGGTTGCGCCTTGGCGAAGAGGGAAACCGCCACTGCGAGCAGAATCAAGCTGGCAAACAGGATGGCAAGCGAGTCAGTAGGAACCCTTGCCAGGATCGCCGCACCAATAAGTGTCCCGATCAAAATCGTCGGGCACAGAGTCGCGATTTCACGTCTTTCGACATGGGATCGTCCATCGCCGAGCATGAAAAGCGATAGAAACAGGTTTACAAACAACATCGGCCCCGGGACAAATTCCAGACTGATCAGTGCCAGCAAGGGGGCCGCGATCATGGCAAATCCCATACCTGTAGACGTTTGCACGAGGGACGCCACAACTACAGCGCTGTTCGCGATGATGTACGCTAACAGTGAGTGGCTTAGCTCCATCTTATAATCCTGCAATAGTTGATTTTTTTAACCCTTCGTAGGCTTCACGCAGTGAGCAAGCAAACCAGTTTTCTTGACGCTATGAATTAGAAATTCTAAGTCACAAGGAGTCCAGACCTTCAAGGAAAGTGAATGAGCCACCGATTACCACCCCTCAATGGGTTGCGTGCGTTTGAAGCCTCAGCTCGCCACCTCAGCTTCAAAACCGCTGCACGCGAGCTTGGTGTTACCCCCGGTGCAGTGAGCCAGCAGGTCAAAAACCTGGAAGGTACATTGGAGGTCAACCTCTTCAGGCGGCTCCCGCGTGGTCTTTTGCTGACGGAGGTAGGCAGTGCTTACCTGCCTGATCTAAGCCGCACCTTTCGGATCATTTCCAAGTCAACCGAGGCCATTGCACCAGCACTGTCGAACAGGAAATTGCAGATCGGTGTTGGTGAAAAGCTCAGCCAATACCTGCCAGCAAATTGGCCAAAAGGCTGCGGAGATCTTCCATCGCACATCGCAAACCCGATCAAGGCCAGCGATCCGGAGCTGGTTCGTTCCGGAGAGATCGATGGTCTGCTTCTGCTGAAACGTATCCATACCCATGGCTTGAGCAACGAAGCCGTCGCATCCATTCATGATCAAGGCATGGATCGAAATGTCTTCTTCGTCTGTTCCATCGGCCTGGCAGGCTGCAGCCAATCGCGCGCCCTGGTCTCGTCACTCGTACATACGTTTTCTGAACCCAAATCAGATTTGGGCTCCGGAAACCGCGAGCGCGACTAAGCGGTCATCGTTACCGGTGAAACATCTGTGAATATGGGCTCTTTTCCCTTTTTCGCCGGGCTTTGTCCGAACGGGTCCTTTCAGATCATCGCTACCTCGCGTCTTTTACTTCTCTTTGGACCCCGAGCTTAACACCGCTCCCGCGATTGCAAAGAGCGCCCCAAGGACCGTTGCAATAGTTACTATACCAAGGCCGAATATGGCCAAGAGGATCATTGCAACCAATGGTGTTAGAAACGCCAAGCTGGATATCGTCGCAGCGGAACCTTCTCTCGTGGCCTTGTCCCAGAAGATATTCGCAACGGTGAAGGGACCTATGCCCATGAGAACGATGGCAAGCCATTGACCTGTGGTCGGCCAGTAGGCCGGTTCAAGAATGAAATGTGCAGCTAGTGCGGCAATACCGGCCAGCCCGAGTGAGGGGCCAACGACATTTGTCTCGACTTGCGCAAGTGAGCGCCCAACCGAATAGATTGCAAACGTAAGTGCTCCACATGCGCCAAGGAATACACCGATCAGATCAAGGCCGCCTCCCATTTGCGGAGATAGCGCGACAGCAACACCGACAAAGCCGCAGGCGATACCCACGGTCTGAAGCAGTGAGGGTGCGCGCCGGTGCAAAGCAGATGCCAACCCGACAAGAAAGACTGGCCACAGATAATGCACCACATTGGCCTCCGCAGGACCGATGCGGGCGATTGCGGCTAGATAGAACGCATTGTTGCCCATCAGGCTGATGGCCACGAAGGCCAGGGTTCTAATCGGTACGGTCGCGAAAGTCGTGAGCGTCTTTTGTTTGGCAGCCAGCACAAACGAAAACAGGAAGCCAATCAGTGCTGATGCCCCCAAGACCAGCAAAGGCGGGGCTGGGTAGGCGATTATGGCAAGCGCAGGCCAGCTTGCCCAAAGAACCACTGCGCCTCCGACAAGAGCGAATGTCCTGGCCTTTGGCCCACCGGGAAAGATCGAACGCACCCACGCTTCAAACTGGTCAAACCTGCGTTGGTGTGTGGCGGTTAGCGTCCCATTGATCTGCATATCAGCAATATCCTGTCTCAGTTGCCCGAACGATGCAGCCTGAGGCCAAATTGTGCAATCTATCGAAATGCAAAAGAGCTGGTAGTCGGGCAAGCGGCACATATGGCAAGAAGTTCCACACCATGGACATAAACGTAATGCCAATAGCCGCCGTTCGCTGCATCGTGCCCGAACTGGTAAGACGCGGACAAAGTGAACTTTCGCTGCATCTGCGCCAAGGTCTGTTTTCAAGAACGCCTTAAATCGGTTAGCTAAGACTAGCATCATCAAAAGCAGTGGAGATTGACGCCGTTGAAGTACAAAGCAGCTCGAAGGGCAAAATTGGTTGACCTTGAGCCGATGTTGCGACTGCCTAAAAGGCCAGGGCACAATTCTGTAGGCAAGAGAAGCTTAGCTTTCTGCCATCCAAATCACAGTCGAGAAACGCTAGAGACTTATTTTGGAACTTTCCCGCAAGCGATGTTTGTGAGCGAGGAAGAAAACCAAATCATCAGTTTTGCGTGCGCGATCCGAACATCTGACAAGCCAATACAAGAGCCAATAGTTTGGTCGGATGCGACAGGTGATGGAGCGACGTTAAATCATGACAAGAATGGAGCGTGGCTATATGTCAGTCGCCTTACATATACAGCAGGTGCTGGACATGCTCACGTATCGAAGGAAATAGGTCCGCTCCTTGTGTCCCTGCAAGAATTGACTGTGAGGTTAAAATTACAAGGCGTAGCTTTCCCTACACGCTTTTCTGGATTCCGCGAACGGTCGGGGACGACCGAGTTTCAAAGGTCGACAATTGACGACAAGGGTTCGTTGGAACGGTCGGGACTACGGCCTCTCGGCATCGCCTTCCAAGCGGGTTTTGAACATGAAATAGCCTTGCCGAACTATCTGGGTGATGGGAAGCACTTCGCAATGATGGTTTGGAGAAACGAGCAGTGACAAAAAAGTGAATCTGAAAGCTGAGGTTCTTTTCAATCACAGCATTCAGCAGTCTTGGTTCGGAGCGGTCATCTGCCATATTCAGTAGGACATTGATCCGGTTTTGACCGTCCCAAAGCCTACTAAGCGGACAATCTGCCGTTTGCCCAATGCCACCAAGGGTCAGATTACGGTACGCGTAGACCAGTCGAACGCCTTGACCTCTAGCGCTTGGTCTCTGAAATAGAAGTGGTAGTGCCTAGTGCCAATGCCCGTCATTGCTATCCAAGGTGTCGCGTCCAGATCGTCACGGGTATCGCCTGAAATTTCATAGAACTCGCCCCAAGCCGGTGCTAGGCCACTGAAACGGCATTGGCCATTATACCATCCGTGGTCGTTTTTGCTTGTAATGCGGTATCTTTCGCAATTTTTAAACCTGATCGATATCCAAGAGACACGCTCGAACTCAGGATAAAGAAATGGGTTAGGTCTAAAACGCGCGACGAGAGAGGTGTCGTCCTGCTCGACTTGGAGATCTGGCGCATTTGGTTCCGCATTCCAACCAGCGTTGAGTTGGGTGAATCTCAGCATCGTTAATTGGTCTCCGGTGAGAATTTCAAAAGCTGGATAGCAGACATTTGTGCGCGACGCAGCATTCGGTAAAGCGGTAGCGACTTCAAATCTGTGCTCGGTGACCGACAGGCAGATTTTGCCGACATTCATTCGTTGCGAATTTGTGCGTTTGGATAGAGCTTCCGGATGACAGAGCGGCGCATTTGCATGGCAAGTGGATCATGAAAGATTCCCAGTGCGTTGGCTGCCTGTTCTGACGTTAACCAGCCATCCGAAATACGCCACCGACGAAAGAAGAACCAATCGATACTATTGCTTCTTGAGAAAGCTAGACCACGTCGCGCCCGTTCTTTTGTCCAAGGCTCGCCGAGCTTGGCCTTTGGGCCATACCTTGCCCGCATCTCTTTGTTTGACGCCTCGCTTTGTGCCACGCTGGCATCAACATCTTCGTCGGTTATTACTGTAAGGCGGGACAGCTCATCTCCAATGTCAGCAGGCATCGTTTCACAAGCTTCTACCAGAGCATCAACAAAACGCGGGTCAGTTGAGATAGTCATGTTCCAAGTCTTGGGTTGAACGCGCCAAAAAATCAGCTCCGCTCTTTTGGTCCAAGTGTTAGTTTCAAAGAGACCTAATACACCGAGAACCTTACGAACTTTCTCGTAAGCGTGTGCACAGCCAAGTCCATTGGAACTGTTAATGTTTACATTAGGAAGAGAAGGGCCACCTATCCGAGTTACGACGAACTGTCCCTTTTTGGGTGGCGGCAGGCTTCCGTCATGTAGCCTGTACGAGAGTTCATTTTGCTGGCTTGCCAGATAAAGCACTGCGACGCAGATATCGTCCCAACGAGGTAACACAGCAGGACGTTTAGGCGCATCAAGTGGAACGGCGCCTCGTTCGGTTTCACGGGCGTAGCCGAGTTTTGCGAGTGCCTCACAACCCATTTGAAATGCACTTGAAAAGCTGTGCTCCCAGCCCTCGCCGTTGTGAGCCAATGGCAGGTCATTCGATAAATATTTGCAAGCCGCTTCGGGCCATTCTGGGTTTGTGTTGTCGGACGACATTGCTGATTTGGCTACTTATTTTGATTGAGATGACTACCCAAAACTATTTGTGAGGATACATCAATTTGAGCTCTTATCGGGACAAAGTTACCATTTCTTTTCGGGTACGCAGAGGCGTTGAGAGCGTTTAATTTCGCACGAACTTCCATGCTGCAAAGCCAAGCATAGCAATGCCAAGTAGACCAAACGGCGCTGCCGTTCTCAAATCGGTCATGAAGCAACAGTCTCTATACGCTGCCAAAAACGTGCTATCCCACGCTTCGAAGCCGCTATGGGTGAAGAGCACACCCTTACCAACCTGAACAATTATCCAAGCCGCAATGATGAATAAAATTCCAAAAATGAGGGCGATCCATTTCATGATTTCTGTATAGCCGTACTGCTCAGTTGAGCAAGTTTGGGCTCGTGGCTGCCCTCGGAGCGAACTCAATATGCAGAAACCAAAGGTCCTTTGCTTCGTTGATAACCGTCCATTCCTGCCAATCACTTTCCGGTCAAGATGTTGCGGTCGCGCCCGCAAAGCCGCGATTCGCTGCATCGGCGACAGTCATGCGTCCTGTGCGACCGGCAGGGCGGGACAAAACACCATTTCACCGCAGTTGCGCCAAAGTCCGCTACCTTTCTGGATCAACGGTGCCATCAAAACTCAATAGACTGTTCTGCGCAGATTGAATCAATCGATGTCGTTTTCAGCACGCCTCTCCGATTTTAAGGCACGGCTAGGTGGGCAGACTTCTTGCATAAATTTTGCAAGTGTTCCGCCTAGGTTGTCAGCCTTCATGCCGTATTTGACAAACTGACCCCCCCGCTTCTTCCAGATCAGATCAGCGGACTCAAGGATCGAA
This sequence comes from uncultured Tateyamaria sp., assembly GCF_947497045.1. Classification (GTDB taxonomy): domain Bacteria; phylum Pseudomonadota; class Alphaproteobacteria; order Rhodobacterales; family Rhodobacteraceae; genus Tateyamaria. The sequence goes on from NZ_CANMEU010000019.1 coordinate 12,084, forward strand.
AGGTGCTTGGAAATAGCGGGTTGTGACATGTCAAAACGTTCAGCAACCACGCCAGCCGTCAATGGTCCTTCTGACAGATATGCCAGTATCCGACGTCGCGTTGTCGATGCCAAAGCTTCGAACACCTTGTCAGGGCTTGACATAATTTCACCTTTTAACTTATTAGTTATATATCTAATATTGTAATCTTTGTGGTTTGGAGTTTCAAGATGTACTTGCATGCAACAGATCGAGTGTTTCCCAACAGTCAAACCAATGCAGTCCAAGGCACCATCTACTGGGATGCGACAAAATCGGTTTGGCTGTTTTTCATGATCGCAGGAGGCATAGCTGCAATCTCCTTAACCCCAAGTTGGAGCGGGTTAGCCGTATTCCTTGGAACGACTGCAATCACAATTTGTGCTGGTCATTCCGTCGGCATGCATAGGCTGTTTATTCACAAGTCATTTCAAACACCTAAATGGCTAGAATACGCTCTCGTATGGCTTGGGACCCTTGTTGGTATGGCAGGCCCGTTTGGTATGATCCGGGCACATGACATGCGGGATTGGCATCAACGCCAAACTACTTGCCCCCCACACCCCAGCCATGGTGCAGGCTTTTGGCGCGATGCATGGTGGCAAATGCATTGTCGGTTCGACCTCGACAATCCACCGGATTTTGTGATCGAACCTGAGATTGCAAACGACCGTGTGTATCGGTGGATGGAACGTCACTGGATGGCACAGCAACTCTTCGTTGCCATCCCGTTCTTTTTGATTGGCGGTATAGAGTTTGTCCTTTGGGGAGTTTGCTTGCGTGTCGCGGTCTCATTGATCGGACATTGGATGGTCGGCCATTTCTCGCACAAACAAGGGCATCAAGGATGGACTGTAGAAGGTTTGCCAGTGCAAGGGTTCAACCTAGTTGGTCTTGGACTAATCACATTTGGCGAAAACTGGCATTCCAATCATCATGCGTTCCCGCACTCGGCCAGACTTGGTATAGAGAAGGGACAGATGGACCCCGGGTATTGGTTCATAAAATGCCTCGCAGCTGTCGGTTTGGCCCACAAAATTCTAGCCCCAGCTGACTTGCCAGAACGCAAGGGCCTCAAAAGGTTGGAACGCTGTAGGGTTGCTCGTTCCAAGCGACAAGAGTTGTTCGATGAAAACAATGCAATATGCAGCGCGGCTAAGCGGACATTGGCGCATTGAGCAGCATCGGTCTATGTGGGCTCGAAGCCGACCTCCGCCGCGTTCAACGCAAGCGTTGGCTATGAAGGCGGTTAGAATAATTTCTATATTATCATTACCAATATCCAACATGACGAATGAAGCTCAGCTAGCAACGATTGTGAGACTCAACGTCATGCTCTGAATAGATTCGCGGTGACCCGCAGAAAGTTGCAATTCAACAGTGCAGTTGGCCAACCAGAGCAACGGCATTCTTCCGAAACTTGGTCGTCTAAGGCGCTGGCTGGGGCGAAACTACCCACTCGGAGCTGCGCGTTTGATCATACCGAAAAGATCACGCGGATCGTCGGGGTCAGCCAGCATGTCGAGATCGATATAGTGGTCGGTACTCTCGAGTTGGTCGCGGATATAGCGTAGGGCCGAGAAGTCTTCAGTGGCAAAACCGACGCTATCGAACAGCGTGATCTGACGATCCGATGCACGGCCTTTTGCCTTGCCGATCATTACTTCCCAGAGTTCGGTAATGGGATAGTCGTCGTTCAGTTGCTGGATCTCGCCCTCGATCCGGGTCTGAGGAGGGTATTCGACGAAGATGTCGGAGCGCAGCAAGATGTCTTTGTGGAGCTCTGTCTTGCCCGGACAATCGCCACCGATCGCGTTGATGTGCATGCCTGCGCCGACCATGTTGTCGGTCAGGATGGTTGCATACTGCTTGTCCGCCGTGCATGTCGTGACGATGTCAGCACCACTGACGGCCTCTTGGGACGACTTGCAGGCTGTGACGCGGAGACCACTTCCCGAGAGGTTGGCAGCGGCCTTCACAGTTGCTTCCGGATCGACATCATAGAGCTGGACCGTGTCAATGCCGATGACTTCCTTGAATGCCAGAGCCTGGAATTCGCACTGCGCTCCGTTGCCGATTATCGCCATCGTTTTGGCACACTTGGGGGCTAGATACTTTGCAGCGATCGCGGACGTGGCGGCCGTCCTGAGCGCCGTCAGTATGGTCATCTCGGATAGAAGTACCGGATAACCGTTGTCGACCCGCGCCAGCATGCCTAAGGCGGTCACGGTCTGGAAACCGCGCGCCATATTGGCCGGATGGCCGTTTACATATTTGAAGCCGTACGTCTCGCCGTCACTAGTCGGCATCAACTCGATCACGCCTTCCTTGGAATGGGAAGCAACGCGCGGAGTTTTGTCGAAACTCTCCCATCGCAGGAAGTCCGCTTCGATGTAGTCGGCAAGTTCGGCGAGTATCTTTGCCGGGCCGATCGTGTTCACGATCTTCATCATGTTGTCGACGCTGACAAAAGGAACCATGGCTAGTTTCGAGGGTTCGATATTGGATGAAGTGGCAGCGATCGTCTGGGTCATGGATTTGCTCAATTGGTTTGGTTGGAATGGTGGTTAGCGTCTTTTGGAAAGGTGGATGCCGGCCATCATGCAGCGCACTGACCCGCCGGCTGTTTCGATGGTCGGGATGGAAATTGGCAGAAGCGCCGCACGGGCTTCGATGCGTGTCTTTTGATCGCCAGTGAGGCTATCGACACCTTTGGAGGACATAGCGAGATAGCGTGTCGATCCGGCGGTCAGCTCCATCGCATTGCCAGCGAAGGCGTCGATCTGGTCTTCGCTCAAATCGATCACATCACGCCCGGATTCTTCAAGACGCGCTAAGACGGCTTTCCGGCGGTCTGGATCGACAATCATGGATGAGCAAATCAACGCATAGTTCGTGGCGATCGCCATAATGACATTGGTATGGTAGACAGCCGCGCCATCCCGGTTTTCAGATTGGAACACCATCGGCTCAAAGTTGAAGTTGGTGCAGAAGCGCTCGAGAATGACCGGGTCTGCCCGATTGGACTGGGCTGTGTAAGCCACGCGTTCAATGTGATCGAGCACCATGGCTCCCGTGCCTTCGAGAGACAGATTGTCTTCTTCTAGTCCCGAATAGTCGATCACGTCCTGGACACGATATTCCCGTTTGAGGAACTCAACGATATCCCAGCGGCGCTCGAGGCGGCGATTGGCGGTGAACATCGGATATACGGCGATATGACCGCCGGTATGCGTGGAAAACCAGTTGTTGGGGAAGACAGAGTCTGGCGTGTTACGATCGCCATGATCGTCAAATACGTGAACCGTGATGCCTTTGGCTTCAAGAACATTTACCGTCTGATCGAACTCACCAAGGGCCGTGATTGCCTCTTCGCCGGTCACAGAACCGCTGCAAGTCTGAAAAGAGTTATCCGCGGCCGTTTCAGGGTTGGCGGTGAACCGATGCGGTCGGATCATCAGAACGGCAGTAGGGGCCTGTTGCAGGGTCAATGCTGATCCTTCCTCTTATCAAAGGGAGACTTCAAAATTTCCCGGCAATGGTGGTGTGGGAGGAATACCACCATTGCCGGCCAACCATGCGATCAAAATAAGTAGGGAGGACGCCTTCCAGCTGATCGCGGTAGTTAGCTCATCAAGCGACTTTCGTGACGGTGCCCGCTCGCGCCCATTCCGGAAGCCACTCGCCATGCGCTTTGCGCAGCTTGTCGACCATCGCCCAAATCTGATCGAGATCGAGTTCGGCAGATGTGTGCGGGTCCATCATCGCCGCGTGGTAGATCGCTTCCGGATTTTCATCCATCAACGCATCGACGGTCAGCCCTTGTACCGTAACGCTGGGCTGCATCACGGCGGCAAGCTGTGACGGTAACTTGCCAATCCGCGTCGGCTGGAGACCATTTCGGTCCACCAGAATTGGTAGCTCGACGATGGCATCCTGGGGCAGGTTTTCGATCAAATGGTTATTTGGGACATTGCCGTAAATCACGTGCGGCTGTCCGGTCCACATGGCGAGAATTATGTCCGGCGCATACTCGAAGCTGCGCTTGAATGTCATCGGAGCATTACCCTTCAGATTGTCCAAGGCCTTGTCCCAATCGCGCATTTGGTTCACGCAACGGCGCGGATACTCATCGAGTGGGATAGTGAATTTCTCAATTAAATCCTCGCGACCTTCCTTGATAAACCAAGGCGTATACTCCGCAAAATGTTCTGAGCTTTCTGTCACGAAGTAACCAAGGCGCTTCATCATCTCATAACGCACCTTGTCGATACAGCCTGGGTTCGGTTGGCTTTCGTCCTTTGGAAAACGACCCTCAACGTATCCACGCTTGAGATCGGGATAGAGATCGCGCAGTGACCCATCTTCCATGATTTCTTCGAAATTCAGGAAGAAGGAGATGTGGTTGATCCCTGCGCTGGTGTAATTGACCTTTTCCATCGGGATGCCGAGATCACTGGAGAGACCCCACGCTGTCCAGCGGACAGAATGACAGAGGCCGACACTTTTGATCTGGGGATACTTACGCGAGATCGCCATCATATTGATCGCCATCGGGTTTACATACTGAATAAGCGTCGCGTCAGGACATTCCGACAGCATGTCTTCACAGATTGACCAGAGGTGTGGGACCGTCCGAAGCCCACGCATGATGCCTCCGATACCAAGCGTATCGGCGATCGTCTGACGCAGACCAAATTCTTTGGGGATTTCAAAATCTGTGATTGTGCAAGGATCATAGCCTCCAATCTGAAACGCGACGATCACAAAATCCGCACCGTCCAGTGCTTCCTTCTGATCGGTATGTGAAGTGAACTTCGCCTCTACATCGAGAGTATCGACCATGCGCATTGCGACGGTGGCTGACTCTTCAAGACGCTTTTCGTTGATGTCCATCAGGGCGACATGCGCACCTTGAAGTGGCTCCATCTGAAGAATGTCGCCAATTACATTCTTCATGAAGACCGTGGAGCCCGCTCCGATGAATGCGATTTTCGGATATTTCGACATTGGTCACCCTGCAATAAGTTATCTCGCCCGATCATTTAAACCGACATTGCAACCATAAACTTCGCGCAATCGCTTCGTTTTTTCCGGAAAGTGCTTCTTTTGGGTGTGATCGCTCAACTGAATAGGAAGGTCGATGGAGGGCAAGTATCAAAAACCGGAGAAACTGGCGCGAATGGGCGAAGAAATTACCGGAAGCATCTTCATGGTAGGGACGGGGAGTACGATGTCGATCTGCTTCTCGAGAAAACGGACTGGAGCAAAGTGTTAGGCGCTGTTGCATCCGAGCCGAAACAACTTGGAGGATCTACATTGCGTAAACATCTATCACTTACCGGCCTGACCGTTGCCGCATCATTGCTCAGCACCCCGGTCTTTGCCGAAGAGCTCATCATTAACCTGCCACGCTCGACTGAACAGTCTATTGAAGCGACCGAAAACCTGATCGCGGCATTCAAGGAAGCACATCCAGGCATCGAAGTGACCTGGAACAACTTCGATGACGAAACCTATAAAGCCTCGTTCCGAAACTTCTTGGCCGCCAACCCGCCCGATGTCGTAGCGTGGTTCGCAGGCAATCGGATGCGTCCGTTCGTAGAAGCAGGTCTCTTCGAGCCTATCGATGACCTGTGGGCCAAAGCGGGCTTTAACGAACAGTTCAGCGCTGCTGAATCCTCGATGACAATCGATGGCAACATCTACGGCGTGCCATATCAGCAAGCGCCATGGGCCGTCTTCTTTAACCGCGACGTTTATGAGCGGGCAGGGGCGTCTGAGCCTGCGAACTTTGATGAGTTTGTAGAGAACTGTGAGAAGTTTGCGGCGATCGAAGTTGACTGCCTGACAACCGGTACTGTGGATCTTTGGCCGGGTGCTGGCATTTTCGATCTAATCAACCTTCGGACACATGGGTTCGATTTCCATATGCAGCTTGCTGCTGGTGAGATCGAGTGGACTGATCCGCGCGTGCGTGAGACGTTCGAAAACTGGGGGCGCATCGCGCCCTACATCACGGCCGATAACGCAGCGATCGATTGGGACGGCGCTGCCGCTCTTCTCGCCCAAGGGAAAGCGGCCAACTACGTGATCGGGGCTTTCGCCGTGAAGACTTTGCTAAACGGTGGTATGACCGAGGATAGCCTCGGGATGATGTCATTCCCGACAATCAATGCTGATGTGCCTCGTGCGGAAGAGGCCCCGATGGACTCCTACCATATTCCGGTCGGCGCGCCGAACCCGGACAATGCGCGTCTCTTCCTTGAGTTCGTCGGTACGCCCGACCAGCAGACAGCCTACAATGCCACAACTATTCGGATGCCGGTCAACAATCAGGCGACACCTGTTGATGACAAGTATCTGAACATTGGGTTCGAGATGCTTTCGACCGCTGAAGGTCTGTCGCAATTCTTCGACCGCGATGCAGACGCCGACATGGCCAAAGCTGCCATGGAAGGGTTTCAGGAGTTCATGGCGCGTCCAGAGCGCATGGATGACATTCTTGAGCGCTTGGAAGCCACGCGGCAGCGCATCTACAAGTAATACCTTCCTGACTGCCGGCGGACCCCAGCGTTCGCCGGCATTTTTCTTCTCTTTTCTCACTCAGAAAGATCACGTTAATGTCGACGCCGAACCGCCGTCCGCCACCCAGTCTGACACCGTGGCTGTTTCTCGCACCGGCAATTTTGTTTTTTTCAGTGTATGTGATCTATCCGGTTATCCAGTCGGTCATGATCAGCTTTCTCGATTGGGATGGCCTCGGCGAGAAGACTTGGGTCGGCTTTGAAAACTATCGCGATCTTCTCGACGACCCCTCATTCTATACGTCGCTCAAGAACAATGTTATCTGGCTTTTGCTTTATCTCGCGGCTGTTCCTGCGGGCTTGGCTGTCGCGCTCTTCCTTAACCAATCTGTCTTCGGCATCCGGCTCTATAAGTCGCTTTTCTTCTTCCCGTTCGTGATCAGCAACGTTGTCGTCGGCCTGATTTTCAGTTGGTTCTACGCCCCGAATCTTGGGTTGCTTCCAAATATTCTGGATTGGTTGTTCGGCACACCGATTGCGGTTCTTGCCGAAGAAGACCTCGTTACTTACGGGATCATTGCGGCAGGGCTTTGGCCCCAGATCGCCTATTGCATGATCCTCTATCTTACAGGTCTCAATTCGATCAATTCCGAGCTGATCGAGGCCGGGCGACTCGACAATGCGAAGGGATTTTCGATGCTCTGGTATGTGGTCCTGCCACAGCTCAGGCCTGCCACATTCATCGCAGTTGTCGTGACTGTCATAGGTGCGCTGCGATCCTTTGATCTTATCGCTATCATGACGTCCGGTGGCCCTTACGGGTCATCACGTGTCCTGTCATATTTCATGTTTGAACAATCCCTGTCCGAGTATGGCACCGCTATGGGATACGGCGCTGCGATCGCAGTCGTTCTGTTCGCCATCATGCTCGTCTTCATCAGCCTGTTCATCGTGCGGATGCTCGCGCAAGAGAGGAACGCGTAATGTTTCCCACGCCAATTGAAAACTCGTCATCGCTGATCCGAATAGGCTACAAGGTCATTCTGCCTATTGCGCTGTTCCTCTGGCTCCTGCCGCTTTTGGGTATTGCCTTCACGTCAATCCGCCCTGCCGCTGATCTGGACGCTGGCAACTATTTCGGTTGGCCGTCGAACTTTGCAGGTGTTGAAAACTATACGTCGGTCTTCACACGCAGCAATATCGGCTACTACATTCTAAATTCTTTCAAGGTGACGATCCCTACTGTGATCGGGACTTTGATCCTGTCAACGCTCGCAGGCTATGCGCTTGCGATCTACAATTTCCGGTCCAATCTGATCATCTTCTTTCTGTTCGTCGCCGGGAACTTCGTGCCATTCCAAATCCTTGCAATTCCTGTGCGTGATCTGTCGATTGATATGGGGCTTTACGATACCTCCATTGGCCTTATCATGTTCCACATTGCGTTTCAGACCGGGTTCTGCACGCTCTTCATGCGGAACTTCATCAAGGCGCTGCCAGTCGTGTTGATCGAGTCCGCACGGGTCGAGGGCGTGAACGACTGGAAGATTTTTTACTACATCGTACTACCGCTTGTTCGACCGGCAATCGCTGCGCTAGCCGTGCTCGTCTTCACTTTCATCTGGAACGACTTTTTCTGGGCAACCATCATGTCCCAGTCGGTCAGCGTGCGTCCAATCACGGCCGGGATCAGTGAATTGAAAGGCCAATGGAAAGCAGCGTGGGAATTGATTGCCGCGGCTTCAATCATCGCTGCACTCCCACCTGTCGCGATGTTCTTCATGATGCAAAAACACTTCATAGCTGGCTTGACGCTCGGCGCAACAAAGGGCTGAGGGCAATCCGATGGCAAAAGTAGAACTACAGGATGTAAGAAAGAGCTTCGGAACGCACGAAGTCATCAAGGGCATCGATCTTGAAATCCCCGATGGCGCCTTCTGCGTTTTCGTTGGCCCGTCAGGCTGTGGGAAATCGACACTTCTGCGCATGATCGCCGGGTTGGAGCATACAACTGCAGGCACCATCATGATCGGTGGAAAGGACGTGACCATCGTGCAACCTGCCAAACGTGGTGTCGCGATGGTTTTCCAGTCCTATGCTCTCTACCCAAACATGACAGTGGCAGAGAACATCACCTTCGGTCTGCGTATGACCAACCAGTCGAAGGCCACCACCGAGAAAAAGTTAAGCGATGCTGCGCTTATCCTAAAACTTGACCGGCTACTAGATCGGAAGCCTGCGCAGCTTTCGGGCGGCCAAAGGCAGCGTGTCGCCATCGGTCGCGCGATTGTACGCGAACCCGGCGTGTTTCTTTTTGACGAGCCACTATCAAACCTCGACGCCGCACTTCGGGTCGAGATGCGGACGGAAATTTCTCGACTTCACGCCGAGCTCGACAGCACGATGATCTACGTCACGCACGATCAAATCGAAGCGATGACAATGGCCGACGTCATCGTCGTGCTGAATGCGGGCCGTATCGAGCAAGTTGGCTCGCCTCTGGAGCTTTACCACAACCCCAATTCTCTGTTCGTGGCCCAGTTTATGGGTTCGCCAAAGATGAACACATTCGCTGTCGAACTCTCGGACTACGGTCATCGCAAAACCAAGGTGGACCTTCCAAACGGAGGCTTCATCGTAGTCGACGGGTCTGAACGTTTGTCCGGTCCTGCAGTCTTGGGCGTGCGGCCGGAACACATCACGATTGACACGAAGGGCGAACTGAAAGGCGAGGTTGTCCTATCGGAGCGTCTTGGTCCGGAAACGATGCTACATGTCGATGTGGGTGAGACCGAACCTGTGATCGTCAAGGAAGATGGCCTGAACAAGCTGAGTAGGGGTGATCAATGCGCGCTTAAGATCGAAGCGGATGCGTGTCATCTCTTTGCCTCTGAAGGGCAGACGATCCGCTCGGGCTCGTTGCTCGACTGAGGGAGTTTCATCCTTTGAAGCTTTGTCTGCGAAACACGGCTGGGGACACGCTAGTGCGTTCGGAGAATGCTTCGTAGAATGCCGAGACCGATCCAAAACCACAGTCCATGGAGATGGTGACGATCTTCTGATCGGTCTCTGCAAGCAACATCTGGGAGTGTGCGATCCGCATGTCGGTAATGTGGCTCTTGATCGTCCGGCCAAGCATCTTTTTGAAGAGCAGAATCGCGTAGTTAGTCGAAACCCCTGCCACCTGCGCGACGTTTGAACTGTTGATCCCGTCCGCATAGTGCTCAGCGACATAGCGCAGCATCTTTTCAAACTGAACGACGGCATTGCCGCCGATAGCTTTTTCCGTTGTCGCCTCATTTGGTTGGTGGAGCACGTCCCAGCCTTCCAGTGCCATGCGCCGCAGCCGGGCCTCGACTTCGCTGGCATGAAGGCGTTGCCACTCCAAGTTCTCTTGATCAAGTTCCCTTGCCCATCGCTGGGTTAACGGTCCATCTCCGGGATCTTGCTCCTTGCTTAGCAGCACTGCGCCACTGAGAAGCGTGTTCACGAAGGCCGGAGGGAGCGACCAGCGAAGAAACTCCGACAAGGAGACGTAAGCGTTTGTGATCCAGCCGTCAGCATTCACACCAACCGCTCGGTGTGGAAAGGCTGCCCAGAACACGCAAAACCGATTGCGCTGGATCTCTATCTCGGTTCCCGAAAAGGAGTAGAGCATGTCGCAGTCGACAAGATAATTCAGTTCTATCGAGGGGTGAAAGTGGAAGTGTTCGACGAAGCTACCAGGTTGATGGTGTTGCATATAGACCACCCGGTCTTTCGAGACGTAACCTGAATGAGCGTAGTGTGAGAGGTATCCTCGCTCGGCTTCCAAACCTGTCATCTAATTGTCCTCGCACACGGGCAAAAGCGCTCGTACGTGAAGTCGAGGGCTTACTTAGAAATCCTAACATGAACCTTCGTGAGATGCGACCTTGCAGAAATCGATCTGTACGACAGCAGCCTCAAGATCTGACCCGAAAACCACTTGTTCAGAGATAATTATTTAGCACTGCGTATTGACAGACTCTAGGCGCAAGACTTCACGCTCTTTGAACGGTTTGAGGTGTTCCAAGTTTGATCTCCAAGGCTTCAGCGCCAATCCTACTGACCTGTTTGAAATTCAACAGGGCCAAAAAGCGCGTAAGCCGACATTAGCCGCAGTGCATCATCTTGGGAGGTATGGGCTCACCCCGGACCTTAGCTGCAAGGCGGGCGGATTGCGGTATGGCGGACGAAGTGAGCCTTCGCTGCGGCTGCACCAAAGGCTGCTTTGACAAACCTATCAGTCATTTAGCAAAACCTGCTTTGAATAAACGCGCCCGCAGTTCGTTCAGTTTGTCGGTGTCTTTCAGAGGAACGCGATCAAGGTCGTTGACGCAGATATCAGGCAACACTTTCTGACAAGATTTGACGGTTTTGACCGCGTCTTCTTCGTGACCTAGCGCCACATGGCTTGCGGCTAAAACGAAATGCGCGAAGTACCATCTTGGCATTCGGTGTATCGCCCGCTCTGCCCACTCGATCGCCGTTTCAAAGCGTCCGGCCATGTAATGGGCCAAAGCCAAGCCAGAAAAGCGAAAGAAAATACTTGGGTCGAGCGGATTGGAACGGATGGCGATTTCCTGATTGGCGATAGCCTCATCCGAGCGTCCAAGGATACCAAGCAAGGTGCCAAGACTGCCATAGGCCAGTGAACAGTTTGGGTTGAGAGCAACGGCGCGTTCCAGGGAGGCAAGCGACTCGTCGTATTTGAGCAGCCCCCAGCTGTCACTGTACCCTAATTAATCAGAATCCGGTTTAGAATTATCCTGTGGTATCAATGGTTGGCTGTACCCTTAATTTTCATATTGTACCGTTAATTACCATACTGTACCCTTTATTAGCATACGGTCGGTTTTGTGGATAAGTGCTGACCAGTTGGGGCAGGGGATTGGCGTGGTCAGCGAGCGTCTAGCAAAACATCGAGCTTCGGTTCTCCGTCCAATTTTGGAGCTTGAAAAGAACGGTGAGCCGATCAGTTCCGCGATCGGAGATGCCGCCTGGGAACTGGGTTTGGCAAAGAGCCATGCCTGGTCGCTTTATCGCCGTTTGCGTGAGAACGATGGGCGGGCTGCGGCGCTGGAGCTCTCTCGCCGCGGGCCGAAACCGGGGTCGAAACGGGTCACGCGAGAAGTTGAAGACCTCATTGATGTGCGCCTGCGGCGCTACTACCTGGTTCGCGAGCGATCCAGTTTTTTGCGCATTTGGCGAGAGATCCGTTCGGAATGCGAGGCAAAGGGGTTCCAGCCACCGACCCGAAAGACGGTAAAAGCTCGGCTTGATGCAATGGATGAGAAAGAGATCGTTCGAAGGCGCCGTGGCGCAAAGGAGGCGAACAAGCGCTTTGCGGCACGCCCTGGTCGGCTTGCGGTCGGAACGCCGCTGGACATTGTTCAGATTGATCACACCTTGGCCGACATAATACTTGTTGATCACGTCAATCGGCGGCCGCTTGCGCGGCCATATCTGACGGTTGCCATTGATGTCGCAAGCCGGATCGTTCTTGGAGCCTTTGTCAGCTACGATGCACCGTCGGTTCTGTCGATCGCGCTCTGCCTTGATCACTGCATGCGCCGTAAATCGATCCACGTCCCCGGGACGCTGGAAGAGCTAGTGTGGCCGACGTCGGGTATCCCGAAGGCAATCCATGTTGACAATGCCCAGGAGTTCCACAGCGAAGCTTTCTCATCGGCTTGCGAAGATTGGGGTATCTCCGTCGAATATCGTCCGCCAGGTGCAACTCACTTCGGTGGCCATATCGAACGTCTGATCGGGACGGCCATGGGGGCAGTACATGTGCTGCCTGGGACCACCCAGTCTTCGGCCACCGAAAAGGGCGACTATGACAGTGAGAAACATGCCGTCCTGACCCTGGCCGAGTTCGAAGACTGGCTTTATCTGGAGATATGTCGCTACCACAATACACGTCATGAGGCACTCGGACGAACGCCGTTTGCAGCCTGGGCTGACTTGGGCGGGGATACTGCAGGACGGCAGGTTGTCGACGTCGAAGCCTTCCGGACAAGCTTCCTGCCTTTTGAGTGGCGCCAGCTCGGGCGTACCGGGATCACGCTCTTTGGGGTGCACTACTGGAGCGATGCCTTTGCGTCGTTGGTCGGACGGGGCAGCGGCAAGGTGCAGGTGAAGTATGACCCGAGAGACCTGTCACAGGTCTGGGTTCTCGTCGATGACGAGCGCATGATCCTGGCGCGGTATCGGGATCTGAGCCATCCCCGGATATCGCTTTGGGAAAGTCGTCGGGCGCGGAAGGAATGGCAGGACAGGCATGGAGGCCGGATCAATGAGAAGGCCTTGTTCCAGGTGATTGACGCGCAAAGACGACTGGCCGAGGCGGCGCGTCAGAAGACAAGGACTACTCGTCTGGAGAGTGAGCGCCAAGCCCGGCTTCCCAAGCAACAGCCGCGCCGCGATCCGTCCCGGGAAATGTTTGCGATCGATACCGGCAACCCTGATCTTCCCACCTATCCGATTGAAGAGTTCGATGACCCCAAACGAAAGAATTGACCGTATCCGCACCGATCACTGGATCGCATTCGACCGTGCAACGATTGTTCTCAACCGACTGACATCCCTGATGGAAATGCCGCATCAGAGTCGGATGCCGGGCCTGATGGTTTATGGCAGTTCCGGCATTGGCAAGACGATGATTGCGAAGCGCATGGCGAGCAAATACCCGACGCAGTACAACGCAGAACTGGGCGTCACGAAGACACCCATCCTGCTGGTTCAGGCACCGCCGGCCCCGGACGAGCGGCGGTTCTATCAGCATATCCTGTCGACGATCGGGGCCCCGATGTGGGGCCGCCATACCGTGTCCGAGCTCGAGGTGCGCGCGCTCAGCCATCGTCGGGACATGGACCTCAAGATGCTGATGATTGATGAGGTGCACAACCTGCTCGCGGGCAGTTATCGGGAGCAGCGCAGGTTCTTGAACATGCTACGCTTCCTGGCCAACGATCTCTGCGCTACGCTCGTCGTCTTCGGTGTCAACGAAGCCCTTGAGGCCGTCCGCGGTGACGACCAACTGGCCCGTCGGTTGGACGAACATTATCTGCCGCTCTGGGAGGACGATGTGGAGTTCTCTCGGCTGATCCAAACGTTGATCGCCGCGATGGCACTCGAGGAGCGGTCGGGCCTGACGGTGGCGTCGCTTCGAACGATCTTGAAGGTGACGGGCGGCGTCACCTCGCGCGTGTTTATCATGATCAAGTCTTTGGCCATCGAAGCGATCGAGACCGGTGACGAGCGGATCACCGACGAGGCAGTTCAATCCTGGCAGCCGGTATGGGCGAAGCACGCCTGGAGTATTCCGCGCCAGCCCATGGCAGAGTTCGGGTGAACGTGAACCCTTTGCCGCGCCGCCCGCCGCCGGTACCCGACGAGCTCCTCTCGAGCTGGATCGGGCGGTTGGCGCGGGCCAATCATTGTTCAGTCGAAGAGCTTTGCGGCTATCTCGGATTGGGGCAGGGCAGGGTGCCGGAACGTATGAACGATCTCGGACAGGTGAACTGGGCTCGTCTGTCTCCGGCGGTTGAGCAGACGCGGGATGATATCGCGGCCATGACGCTTCCGGACACGATGCATCTTCCGGTTCAATATGTATCGAACGATGACTTCCAGGTTTGCATAAACTGTATGGTCCAGACGCCCGATGTGATCCTACGGCACTGGCGCTTCGCGTGGTCGCTGACTTGCGAAAACTGTGGTCGACCCCTTATGGCGAAATATCTAGCTGACGGCATCTCCGATAGGCTGCGTGTCCGCGCATCGCGCGGTGCGGCCGTGCTGAAGACCGCAGTCCTAGACAACGATCTTCGATGCATGCGCAGGATCTCCTTCACCCTTTCCATCCTGAATTTGCTCGGTCTGGCCCACACCGCGCAGCTTACTTCTCGGGGCCAGTTGGAGAGATCGGCAGCACTCGCAGCGGTCGATGTTTGCACAACCCTTCCGTTGTTGGGCGCAGCGATCCTACTGCGTGGAAACGACAGGGCATTCTGGGAGCTCCGCCGCGTCTTTCCTCAACATCGCCGATTAATCGAGAGAGTCCGCAGGTTGTCGCAGGACCTCGAGATGCGTCTTCCGCGCCGACAGAAATTAGAGCCTTCGCCAAAGAAGGAAACGCAAAGAGCGAACCGACCAGTTGCGTCCGAAGGTGGCCTGCGCGCAGCCCGCCAGGCCATATCCGAGCTTGGATCCAATGCGAGCCGATAGACTCTCTTGGTGCGTGCCGATTCAATCTGGAAGCGCAAAAGCAGCATCATGCGATGATGCGGTACCCTGTGGATATATTGTAATTAAGGGTGCAAAAACCGCCGAAAAGGCGTCCAATCCGTAGATTCTGATTAATTAGGGTACAGTGACAGCTTTGCTGAGCGGGTAATCCCCCCGAAATTTAGGGGTGTGCTGAAGTAGAATTTTCTCGAATGATGAAAGAGGAGATTCTGATGAAGAA
>NZ_CANMEU010000020.1 GCF_947497045.1 uncultured Tateyamaria sp.
CAAGGGTTACGATGAGCGAAAGACACTCCCTTAGCAAAACAATGCTGTCTGTCTCAAAGGCCGTGACGGGTTACATGGCATCCTAACACGTCTTTCGATGATCAATGCGATCAGGTTATCGGCCGTCAGGGCTTAATCAACGAAATGGTTGGCGATGTCCAACGGCTCATGCGCTACCCGGATCTTGGTTTTCAGATAGCGGTTGAGATACCAAAGGCAGTGAAAGAGGCTTACGAGTTGCTTGTTTTAAACGGCTATGATGAGCATTTGATGCGCTAGATTGCGGGCAAACTGACGAAATCGTTTGCCTGATCAATTGGGCCATGACGTGCAGCAATACCGGCATGACTTTAAGGCTACAGGACCTGCAAAGGCCTTTGAAGACTGGATTGATCAGCAAATGCAGGCAGTGTCTACGACTTACCAGTATTCTGCGGACAGCTCCACGTGTAACATGAGATAGTCGCACTCAGGGTTCAACGTCGCCACAATGTGTCTTAAGTTCATCAATGCCTGCTTCTCACTTTGCGTCCGTTGATGACGTGAGGTCTGAGTCTTCTGACGGTTGTAGCTTGAGGAACTACGCACCTGCAGCGAATTTCGTGCTGCGAGCGCGTGCAGCATGAAAACTGAATGGCCGTGTCGGGCTCGTTGCTGCCATCGGAGCGACCGCAGCATCCGTTGCGCTATTTCGGATCACGTCGAAGAGGACGGCCCAGAGCCGACCTTGAACCCGTCCTTCGGATACTGCGGTTGCAGCCCGCTTTTCGGTCATTCGCTGCAGGCGCGCTATCTGAGTTTTGCTGAACTTACAGATCGCGGGACAAAGCGGTTGTCCGGCAGTCTTGTTTGAATGTCGGCCTACGCTTTCCGATCTGTGGGTGCATTAAAGAGCGTTCTTATTGTTGCAGCGTTTATGCCACTTTTTCCTGCAGGGGATTAGCACCAATCTTCTCCAATTCGACCATGACGTATTCATTCCAAGCAGAAGCCAGTTGGCGCGATAAGGGTGACAGCCGACGAAGTTTTGGGACGAGAACTGCGTATTCGTATCGGACTTCCTCAGTTAGTTTGCAAAAGGTGACATTCTTTTGGGTCGTACCAATCAGCTTGGCACTCAGCATTGTGAGTGGGTCAACGATCGCGCAGCATTGACCCGCGCCTACAAATTTCAGCAGCGGCAGGACCGTCTGGCTGCGAAAGCGAACATTGTTTCGATTGCTGACCTGAGCCAATGCGGCTTCGACCTTTTTGCTGAACCGGTGATCCGGTTGCATTGCGCCCAAGGTGACACCATCCAAGTCCACTAAAGACACCTCTTTCGACCCTGAAAGAACGTGTTCGCCTGGCATGGCCAGATAGCTGTTCGCGGATATTTTTGTGACGTGCGTTTGCTCCGTTCGACTGTGATCTTCGTCAAAGTCCCCAAAACCGAAGTCTACGCCCTGACTGCTGACCAATTCGCGCAACTGTGTCGAACTTCGTGTGTGGAGTGACAGGCCAATTTCTGGACGTGATTGCAAGAAGTCACTCAGAAACTCCGGAAACAGGACAGTCGAAACACCGGGCATCACGGCGAGCTGGACCTCGCCCTGCTCGCCCACCTGAATACGTTTCATTGTGCGCTGCAAACGTGACATCTGCCCCAGCAGACTGTCTGCTTCGGCCAACAGGTAATACGCTTCGGGCACGGGCTTTAGATTGCGGGTATCGCGGTCAAACAGGGTTATGCCCAGCGAGGTTTCCAGACTTTTCAATGCGAGGCTGATGGCGGGCTGTGTGCGACCAAGATTTTTGGCGGCTTCAGACATTGAGCCGGTGCTCATGACTTCCCGAAAGACAGAGAGATGATGTAAATTCATCCAATACATTAGCCCCGCTTATGAAAAAGAAACAACTTCAAATTTGTCTTAATATGCTACATCGCTAGGGTAAAAGGTCTGTACAGCGGGCATCAGTTCCGCAATCAACTGGGAGACCACTATGACACTTTTCAAATCACTTTCAGGGGCGATGATCGCTGCCACGCTTCTTGCGGGTCCTGCCCTCGCGCAAGACACGACCTTTTTTCGCATTGGCACCGGTGGCGCAGGCGGCACCTATTTCCCAATCGGCGGGACCATCGCCAACGGGATTTCCAACCCACCCGGATCGCGCGCCTGCGAGGACGGCGGCCAGTGCGGTGTGCCCGGCCTTATCGCGATTGCGCAATCGACCACGGCATCGGTGTTCAACAACGCTGCCGTCCAGAACGGAGAACTTGAGGCCGGCCTTGCGGCTGCGGACGTGACGCGCTCCATGTATCTGGGCGAGGGCAAGTTCGAGGGCAAACCGCACCCCGATCTGCGCATCATTGCCAACCTGTTCCCCGAGGATTTGCACCTTGTTCTGCCCGCCGGTGAGAGCATCGACAGCCTTGCCGATCTGGAAGGTATGCGCGTTGGTATCGCGCAAGCGGGGTCGGGCACGCAGGTCGCTGTGTTGCAAATGCTGGAACAATGGGGCGTCACCCGTGACAACATGGAAGAGGCGGAGCTGAACAACAGCCAGTCCGCCGAACGTTTGGCGGACGGTCAGATTGACGCCTATTTCTATGCCGCCGGTTGGCCTGTTGCCGCGATGGTGCAGCTTGCCTCGACAAAGGGCATGGCGCTGCATTCGTTCACGGACGAAGATCTGGCAACCATCAACGAGATCATCCCCGCCTACATCCCGTCCGAAATTCCGGGCGGTGTTTACGAAGGCGTCGACGAGGCCGTCAAGACGCCGGCCGTCTCCGCGATGCTTGTGACATCGGCCGCGTTGGACGAAGAGCTGATCTATAACATTACTGCTGCGATGTGGAATGACGCGACACGCCGGATGCTCGATAACGGTCACGCCAAGGGTCAGCAGATCACAATCGAAACTGCTCTTAATGGCGTCGAAGCCCTGGGTGTGCCACTTCACGCTGGCGCAGAGCGGTTCTACCGCGAAATGGGTCTGATCGACTAATTTTGCCTTCCTGAACTAGGCCGCGTCCAACCTGTGACGCGGCCAATTTTTCTTTTACTTTGGGGGGCCGATCGCATGAGCGAAACAGACACCAAAATCGTTCAAGAGCTCACGGCAGAAGAGCTTGCGGCCATCGAGGCGAAATATGACGAAGGTGCGCATATCCGTGCTGTTGCCCCAGTCGCTGCCAAAGTGTTGCGCGCGGTGGCAATTATTTTCGCCGTTTACCATTACCTGACTGCCGGCTTTGGCCTGCCTGCTGATCACTGGCATATGGGGTGGCACCTGACCGGCCTGTTTATTCTCACCTATGCCTTTTACCCGATCCTGAAAACAAAGGGCGCGTTTGAGCGGCGCTCCGGCCCCTTGCGGATTGGTGGCATTACTATCTTTGATATTCTGTTGATGATTTTGGGCGTCGCCTCGGCGCTTTATGTCGGTCTCGCCTGGAGAGGCATCGACATGCTCGGCATTGAGGAACAGACCTTTCGCATGGGCAACCCCAATAATTACGACATGTTCTTTGGGGTTATCATCATTGTATTGGTGCTTGATATTGCGCGGCGCACGTTGGGCTGGGTTCTGCCCGCCATCATTTCGCTGTTTATTATTTACGCACTGTTTGGCCCCTATTTTTCCGGCATTTTGCAACATCCCGGCGTGAAATTCCGCACCTTCGTGTCGTCCATGTATTTCCCGCAAGAGGGTATTTTTGGCGTCACGCTTTGGGTGGTCTCAACAATCGTGTTTCATTTTGTGTTGTTCGGGGTCATTGCCCAACGCACAGGGTTGGGGCAATTGTTTATCGACAACGCAACTATCCTTGCGGGCCGTTACACCGGCGGTCCTGCAAAGGTGTCGGTCGTGTCATCGGCGTTTTTTGGAACAATTTCGGGGTCTTCTGTCGCCAACACGGTTTCTACGGGTGCGTTGACGATCCCCAATATGAAGCGCCTTGGGTATCCGGGGCACTTCGCTGGCGGGGTAGAGGCTGCGGCCTCGGCAGGGGGGCAGATTACGCCGCCAATCATGGGGGCTGCGGCCTTCATTATGGCCGAGTTCCTTGAACTCCCCTACACCACCATTGTTATCGCTGCGATCTTCCCGGCGATTCTGCACTATGTCGGCGTGTTCACTGTTGTACACCTGATGGCGCGCAAGCTCGGCCTGAAAGGTCTGGCAAAAGAACAGCTGCCGCAGTTTGCCGCCGTCTGGCGTGATGGCTGGGCCAATATAATCCCCTTGGTCGGGCTGCTGTGGGTCCTGTTTTCAGGCTATACCCCGTATATGTCGGCGTTCTGTGGCATATCGCTGGCGCTGGTTGCCGGCATGTCGCGGCTTCATTCACCTGTCACATTGGCCTATGCGGCGGCCTTTGGTGCCTTCGTGGTCTGGAAATTTATGGGCGGTGGGTTCGAACTGACCACAGCCGCAATTCTGCTGGTCGGCACCGCTGTCGCGACCCTCAATCCGCAGGACCGCATGAAGTTGCCTGAAATGACGGACGCCATGGAACTGGGCGTGAAATACGCGCTCGCCGTGGGCGCAGCTTCTGCTGCAGTCGGTATCGTCGTCGGAGTCATCAATACCACGGGCATCGGGTTCCGCATCGGCTTTATGGTCACCCAAGGCGCAGGCAATCTGGCTACGGACATCTACGCGCTGCTCAGCTTTGGCGAGTACGCTCTGTTTCAGATCGAGGACCTTCAACTGTTCCTGTCGCTCGCCTTTATTGCCATCGCCTGTATCCTGATGGGCGCGGGCATCCCTACAACGGCGCTCTATATTATGTTGGTGTCCGTGGCGCAGCCTGCATTGGCACAGTTGGGCGTGCCCCCCATCGCAAGCCACTTGTTCGTGCTTTATTACGGAGTCGTCGCAGAAATAACGCCGCCGGTCTGTACGTCGGCCTATGCGGCGGCGGCGATTGCAAACTCGCCACCCTTCAAGACCGGGATATCCGCCTTCACTCTTGGCCTTGGCAAGGTCGTGGCACCCATGGCGTTCGTCTACGCACCGGTGTTGTTGTTTGTTTCATCGACGGGCTTTGATCTGTGGGAATTTACCTATTCTGCGACCAGTTGCATCATGGGCGTTGTGGCGCTGTCCTCGGCCGTTGTCGGCTACTGGCTAGCCCCCATGGGGACGATCAACCGCATCCTGTGCGCATTCGCCGGTTTGGTGTTTATCGCACCGTCGCTCTCCGCCGATTTGGTGGCTCTGATCATCGCCAGCCCTGCAATCGCAATGCAAGTCATTGCACGGCGACGGTCGCCGCTCGTAGCATGACGACGGCTAAGCAATCGGTTGCGGTCGTCGGTGGCGGGATTGTCGGCATCTGCTCGGCGATATCGCTGCTGGAAGCGGGGAACGACGTGACCCTGATGGATCGCGATGACACCGGCCAAGCCACATCGTCGGGCAACGCAGGGATCATTTCGCCGTGGTCCATAGTTCCACAAGCAATGCCCGGTATATGGAAGCAAATACCGGGGATGATTGTGAAACCGGATGGGCCTGCGGGCGTATCCCTGCGACATAGTTTCCAGTATTTTCCCTGGCTCATGCGTTTCTTGCGCGAAAGCAAGATTGATCGCGCCAAGACAAACTCGAATGCCATGCATCTTTTGTGCGGCGATGCCGTAACCCTTTACCGTGATCTGATCAAAGGCACCGGCCACGAAGACCTGATCGTGGATGCGATGTACGTCCATGCTTTTCGCAAAGCGGAAGACGCCGATCTCGACGCACTCGGGTTTCAAATGCGGTCCGAAAAAGGAGCTGAGCTTGATCTAATCGGTGCGGCTGATCTGCGGGACCTCGAACCGGCGCTGTCACATGACTTTCAGGCAGCAATTCTGATAAAGGGTCAAGCGCGGGCGCGCAATCCGGGGCGGATCGGTTCTGTTCTGACTGATAAAATCATGCGGCTCGGAGGGACCGTCTTGCGTGCGGATGTACACGACCTGAAGCCAGTTGATGGAGCTTGGGATGTCACAAGCAATACCGGAACCAAGCGGTATGACAAGGTTGTGCTGGCCGCAGGTATCTGGTCCGCCAATCTGCTGAAAAAGTTGGGCGTCAGCGTTCCGTTGGCAGCCGAGCGCGGCTACCATGTGTCATACACTCACACCGGCTTGACCCTAAACAACTCGGTTATGGATACGTCGGCCCATGCAGTGGCGAGTTCGATGGAGAATGGGCTGCGCGTCGCAGGTATGGCGGAGTTCTCAGGCATTGACGTCCCACCGGATCCCAAACGCATCCGCGCCCTTGAAAAGGTAGCCCGTTCAATGGTGCCGGCCCTCAAGGACGCGACACCGAAATCTTGGATGGGGATACGCCCGTCCTTCCCCGACAGCCTTCCCATCATCCAGGAATTTAGGTCACATCCGGGTCTGATTGGAGCGTTTGGCCACAGCCATTACGGGTTAATGATGGCGCCGAAGACGGGCCGGATTGTCGCCGATATTGTGGAGAGAAAGCGCACAAATGTTGACTTTTCGGCCTTTGGTGCGGAACGCTTCAAATTTCTTTAGCGTAGCGCCCGTTTCTCTCTTAGATAGCCGCCAGATCGAAGTGAACCTGAGCAATCGCTCTTCTACTGTGAATTTTTTTTTGCGAACTCGAGCGCGTTACCGATGTTTGCTGCTTAATGCATAAATGGCATAAATCGCGAGAATCACTTCACGGCCTTCGCCGGAGCGGACATCGGTTTACTCAGCAGCATCGGGCACTTTGGGCTCTTCGCTGCCGTCGGGGCTGACGCAGTATCTGAGCGGTATTTGCTGAAGGCTCGGATGAGGACGGCCCAGTGCGGACATTGGCCGTGATATCGTAATGCTGCAGTCGCAGCCCGCATTGCGGACATTGCAGAGTTGTTCGGAGATTTGGCCCAAGGATTGCCCGTGTTCTGACAGAACGAATTTAAGGTTGGTCCAGGACATCACGGCGAAGGGCTTCGGCTATTTAAATTCAGCCGGATCAATTTCAAAAGACTTGATCTTGGAATACATCGTTGTTGACGCGATACCGAGCATCGCGGCGGCGCCATGGCTTCCCGAGACTTTGCCCTTGGCGCGCGCTAGCGCGTTTTCGAGGTTTTTTCGCTCCAGCGCGCGCAACTCTTCATTGGTCAGCACGACATCCGACCCAGCCTCGGGCGACGAACCTGAAAGATGAAAATCGAATTCGAGCCGTCCGCCCTGCGCCAGAATTGCGGCGCGCTCTATCACGTTTTCAAGCTCTCGCACGTTGCCGGGCCAGCCATATTGGTTAAGGACGTCGATGTTTGCCCGCGTCATCCGGGTTTTCGGCAACCGCAGTCGACGGGTTGTCCGGTCGAGAAAGTGTTTTGCCAAGTAGGGTATGTCCGCCGGTCGTTCGCTGAGCGGCTCGCACCGGATCGAGAACATGTTGAGCATGAAATACAGATCTTGTCGAAACCGGCCTGCTCTTACCTCTGCAGACAGGTCACGCGACGTTGTTGCAACGACATGCAATGACACTGTTGACTCCGCGCTGGAACCCATTCGCTGGAAACGACCGCTTTGCAGAACATCATGCAGCCTGGCTTGGATGTCCTTTGACAGGTCCGAGATCTCATCCAAGTGTAATGTGCCGTTATTCGCCATCATCAACTTGCCAGTCCTATCCCGGCTTGCGCCTGCAAATGCTCCGCGTCTGTACCCGAATAGCTCAGCTTCCAATACCTCAGCATTCGTCTCGCTGCAGTTGATGCGCACCAGCGGGCGGTGATGACGGCTGCTGGCTTCGTGAATGGCTGACACGGTCATGCTTTTGCCCGAGCCGGGCGGGCCGGATACCAGAACATGCGCGTTGCTTTGTGCGGCCAGGTCAATCTGGATATTCAGCGATTTGATTGCCGGGGATACGCCGACGATCCCTGTTTGCGAGCGCGCCGAGCGAATTTCAGTAAGCAGATATTCATTTTCCTGCTCCAGCTTTTCCTTCAGCTCCTTCACCTCATCCAGCGCCTCACGCAGCTTGCGCTCGTTTTCCCGCCGCTCCGTGACGTCCCGGAAGATCACGACGGCGCCGGCAAGGACGTTGTGATCGTAGATCGGGGTCGACACATATTCGACCATGATCGGTTTGCCGTCCTTGCGCCAGAACACGTCGTCGTCCACGCGCGTGGTTTCGTCCCTTCGAAAGGACGCATAGATCGGACATCTATGGGCCGGGAAATGCTCGCCGTTGAGATGCTTGTGGTGAATGATCGGATGCAGTTCGCGCCCGATCAGATCATCGGCCGACCATCCCAGCATCTCCTGGGCGGCGCGGTTGACGAATGTCGCCTGTCCCTGTGCATTGATCCCGTAAATCCCTTCGCCCGCCGCTTCGAGGATCAGATGGTTCTGTGCCTCCACCTCGCGAAAGAACCCATAGATGTTCTGCCATTGCATCAAGCCGCCTTTGTGATGCGCCTCTTGTTCCGTTTCATGGGTGCGCCTGTCCAGATCGTCCAGATCCAGAAAGCTGAGTAGAACCTGATCGTCGGTCAGCTGCACACCATAGGTTTGCAGTCTCAGCGTCGCGCCCTCTGATCCATGGAATTGCAACGCACGGCCGATGTAGCGGCCGAAATGAGAGACAGCGTCCAAATAGACAGCCATTTCCGCCGCACCGGAGATCAACACATCCGAAAGCCGGGTATCACGCGCGCGCAGATCGAACAGGGCCCGCGCAGCCTCATTCGTATTCAAAATCCGATTTGCGCGCGGTTCCGCCAGCAGGGCAGGCAGCGGTTGAACATCTACAATCGATAGCGGCCGGGAATCATCAAGCATGGCGCCACCGTCGCCCAAGTTTGCCGTCGCGGCTTTCACGAAAATTCGTAATTTACGAGATTTCGTAAAGCTTGCCCAAAAAATAATCATAAAAATCAAATAATTGCGAAATTTCAGGCGATTTTCTGCCCGGCTAGGCGGGTTGGCGGCGGCGTGAGAAGCTTTGGTTAATGCCGATAGGAGAACGAATATGACCATCAAAAGCCTCGGAAATCCTTTCTCAGAAAAGACTGATCTCCGGCATGGTGCCGATTGCGGCTGCGAAGGCTGCGTCAGCGGCCAGGGGCATGACAAGGGTCATGTGGAACCGCACGAGATGTCCTCTGAGCAGATGATGGAGCGCGCGGTTGAAAGCGCAATCGTGCGATCGGTCTTTGGACAGAACGACATCGGGCGCCGGTCATTCATGGGGATGATTGGTGGCACCACAGCGGCGGCGGCGCTGGCCTCTGTTTTCCCGGTCAAGCAGGCCGCAGCGGCGATCCTTGACGATCTTGGACCGCCGGAAAAAACCGACCTGAACATCGGTTTTGTGCCGATCACCTGCGCGACACCAATCATCATGGCCCAGCCTCTGGGTTTTTACGAGCGCTACGGGCTCAATGCGCAGGTCATCAAGACCGCAGGCTGGGCCGTGGCGCGGGATAAATCCTTGTCCGGCGAATATGATGCCAGCCACATGCTGACGCCGATGCCCCTCGCCATGACCCTGGGCGCCGGTTCCGTGGCAGAGCCTTACATCATGCCCGCGGTGGAGAATATCAACGGGCAGGCCATTGTTCTGTCAAATGAGCACCTCGACAAGCGGGACCCGAAGCAGTGGAAAGGCTTCACCTTTGGTGTGCCGTTCGAATACTCGATGCATAATTTCCTGCTGCGTTACTATGTGGCCGAATTCGGCCTCGATCCGGATGTAGACATCCAGATCCGTGTTGTCCCGCCGCCGGAGATGGTCGCCAACCTGCGCGCTGGCAACCTTGACGGCTACCTGTCTCCCGACCCGTTCAACCAGCGCGCCGTCTACGAAGGCATCGGCTTCATCCACATCCTAACCAAGGAAATCTGGGAGGGTCACCCCTGCTGTGCCTTTGCCGCACCCTTGTCATTCGCTCAGGAACTGCCCAACACATACGGCGCACTTCTCAAGTCGATCATCGATGCCACGCAATATGCATCAAACGCCGACAACCGTGTTGAGATTGCCGAGGCGATTTCACCGACCAACTACCTCAACCAGCCAGCGACCGTGGTCCAGCAGGTGCTGACCGGCACCTACGCCGACGGTCTGGGAGAGGTGAAGCGTGTCCCCGACCGGATCGATTTTGACCCCTTCCCATGGCATTCGATGGGCGTGTGGATCCTGACCCAGATGAAACGCTGGGGCTATATCGAAGGCGATGTGGACTACAAGACCGTCGCCGAGCAGGTCTATCTGGCGGCAGATGCCAAGAAGGTGATGAACGACCTTGGCTATGACGCACCGGATGTCACCTACAAGTCGCACACCATCATGGGCAAGACCTTCGACCCGACCACGCCGGAAGCCTATGCGGACAGCTTTGCGATAAAGGTCAACTGATGGAGACCCTGTCGGAAAACATGAAAGCAGCGCTGTTGTCTGTGCTGCTTTTGGTCGTCGGCTGCCTGATCTGGGAGCTGTCGATCCCCGCGCAGAAAGCCGTCGGAGAGTTGACGGAATACGAACTGCTGACCGGCGGCGGTCAACCCAAGGCCGGCGTCCCGCCCCCCAGCCAGGTTCTGGGCAAGGCATGGGAGCAATTGTCGAACCCGTTCTATGACGCGGGCCCCAACGATAAGGGCATTGGCATTCAGATCGGCTATTCCATCTACCGGGTGCTGACGGGCTATTTTCTGGCCGCGCTCGTCGCGATCCCCTTGGGGTTCCTGATCGGCATGTCTTCTATCGCCTACAAGGCGCTGAACCCCTTTATTCAGGTGTTGCGCCCAATCTCGCCGCTTGCGTGGATGCCGCTAGCGCTGTTCGTCATTCAGGACAGCGAGGCCAGCGCGATCTTCGTGATCTTCATATGTTCGATCTGGCCGATGCTGATCAACACCGCCTTTGGCGTGGCTGGCGTGCGCGAAGACTGGGTAAACGTCGCCCGCACTCATGAGTTGAGCGCGCTGAAAACCGCCTTTACCGTGATCCTGCCCGCCGCCGCGCCGACCATTGTGACAGGCATGCGGATCTCCATCGGCATCGCCTGGCTGGTGATCGTCGCGGCAGAGATGCTCGTGGGTGGCACCGGCATCGGCTATTACGTCTGGAACGAGTGGAACAACCTCGACCTGACCTCCGTCATCTTTTCCATCCTCATGATTGGTGTTGTGGGCATGCTGCTGGACTCCATGTTCGGTCTGCTGCAGCGCGCAGTCGCCTACATCGAATAGGAACGATCAAATGGCAAAGTCCTTTCTGAGCATCGAGCAACTCACCCAGCGCTACCCGGATGGTCAGGGGAATGAGTTCACCGTCTTTGAAGACGCCACATTCGGCATAGAAAAAGGTGAATTTGTCTGCATCCTCGGCCATTCCGGCTGCGGCAAGTCCACCATCATGAACATTCTTGCCGGTCTGTCAGAGCCGACAAGCGGTGTTGTCAAAATGGACGGCCGGCATGTCTCTGGCCCCAGCCTTGACCGGGGGGTGGTGTTCCAGAACTACTCGCTTCTGCCGTGGCTCAGCGCGCTCAAGAACGTAACCTTTGGTGTCACGGCCCGGTTCCCGCATTGGGACAAAGCCAAGGTGATCGAGCATTCCACCGCCTTTCTCGCCAAGGTCGGTCTGACCGGCGACGCCATTCACCGCAAACCCAGCCAGTTGTCGGGCGGGATGCGCCAGCGCGTGTCCATTGCACGCGCCTTTGCCAATGAACCCAAGCTGCTGCTGCTTGACGAGCCCTTTGGCGCGCTGGATGCGCTGACGCGCGGAACCATCCAGGAGGAGCTGATCAAGGTCTGGAGCGATACCGACCAGACCGTCTTTATGATCACCCATGACATTGACGAGGCGATCTTGCTGGCGGACCGTATCCTGCTGATGACCAACGGACCGATGGCGCAGGTGGCCGAAAACGTCGAGATCACGATCCCGCGTCCGCGCGTGCGCAACGACATTGTCGAGCACCCGAATTACTACGCCATTCGAAACCATCTGGTGCATTTCCTCGCGCAACGCTCGGCGGAATTGTCCGGAAAATCAGATGGCCCCAACAGCCCGAAAACCGTGTGTATTGATCTGACGGGTGAGGCCGATACCGATGACTCTGAGCCCCCGCCGCTATTGCGTGCCGTAGAGGTTTGATCCCGTGACCGAGCAGCCTGCGCGTGCCCCTGTGCCGCCTTTTTCGCGTGAGATGGCGATCAAGAAAGTGCGCATGGCAGAGGACGCCTGGAACAGCCGTGATCCGGCCCGGGTCGCCTTGGCTTACACACCCGATACACGGTGGCGCAATCGGTCAGAGTTCCTGAACGGGCGCGCCGAGGTCGAAGTCTTCCTGACGCGCAAATGGTCGACGGAAAACGGGTATCGCCTGATCAAGGAAATCTGGTGCCATGGCGACGACAGGATTGCGGTTCGCTTTTGCTACGAGTGGCATGACGCGGACGGTCAGTGGTTCCGGGCCCACGGAAACGAGAACTGGGTATTCGACGCGCTTGGGTACATGGCCGTGCGCCACGCCTCGATCAACGACGTGCCGATCGTGCCCAAGGACCGCCTGTTTCACTGGCCCGAGGGCACGGCCCGCCCCGACGATCACCCCGGACTGACAGAGTTAGGACTGTAAAATGAAGGACACCATCACAATGACCGAAATGATGACCAAGGAAGATGTCACCGCCATGATCCTGTCTGCCAAGAAGCAGGCCGGCCTGACATGGGAGGCAATCGCCGAGAAAATCGACATGTCGCCGATCTGGACGCATTCCGCGACCATGGGCATGAATGCCTTTCCACCCGATAAGGCCAAGCTGATGGTTTCGGTGATGGGCCTGCCGCAGGAGGCAGAAAGCGTTCTGGCCGAAAGCCCCACGAAGATATGGGAACAGTCGGTGCCAACCGATCCCTGCATCTACCGTTTTTACGAGATTGTCGGCGTCTATGGACCAACGCTCAAAGCGATCATTCAGGAAAAATTCGGCGACGGCATCATGTCGGCCATTGACTTCGACATGTCAGTCACCCGCGTTGAAAACCCAAAAGGCGACCGCGTGAAGGTTGAGATGTCAGGCAAATTCCTCGGCTACAATAGCTGGTAGGGTCTCACTTGGATGCTGCGTTGAAAAGGCGCGGCATTCCGCTTGAGATCATAGTTTCAATGTACGTTTGATAGATACTCAAAAACGCACTTCGGTTACCCATTGTCTGCAGCTTACGCGAGGTCTTTCTTACAGTGTGCCTTTCTTGGAATATTCATATCTTGACGCATTCATGAGTAGCAACTCGCATCATCCATCGGTGCAATCGAAGTTCAGAAAGTTGCTTCGCCTGCGCTAGTGTGCTCGGCCCAAACCAGACTCTCGTCGTGGCAACCGATGCTGCGGTGCGGCTTCCCAAAAGCGGACATTAGAAACTTTCAGCTTCTTGCAACCAATCGTAGAAGACCAGGTTATTGCGGCCGCCGCTTGGCCAACTCTCGATAGAGTGCTGGAGGCGTCACTCCGATCCAGTCCGCGACGCGCACCCACTCACCTTCCTCTGGGTGGTCAAAGAATTCGAGATAGGCATCCAGGCGATCTGTCACCTTCCGCAAGCGCATGATCTCAACGCGGGTCCGCAGGTTCTGCAGCTCTCTCGCTGTGTGTTCGAACGCTTTGACCAAAGCGCGCTCTGATGTGGCCGCGTTCTCAAGGTTTCCCATCAGCTCGGTTTTGGAGGCCAAAGATACCGTTGTCGGAACTTCGGCAACAGCGTCGCAATGATAGCAATGTGCATATAGCGATGCTTCGGCAACTAGTTCGGCTGGCCTAGCTGTATGCAGGGTCAAAAGCCCGCCATCTTTCAGCGCACGCCGAAGGGAAATCTGCCCTTCACGGACCAAGAAGGCCCATTCAACTTCATCGTCCCGACGAAAAAGCGTTTCGCCTTCGTCCAGCGTGCGTTCTGGCGCGCCATCAAAACAGTTGAGCCAATGATCCGACATGATTTCTATCATGCTCTTGGAGGCGCAGATTGTGCAACAACTTCGGGCCAATCCCGGATCAATCAAGGACTTCACTCATGGAAACAAAACACGTCGCAATGTTGATGGTTCTCATCCCCATCGCAGTCTTTGCCCAAACACACGATGAAAACCATAGCACATCGCCGTCAGCCTTACGCAGGTGAGGAAACACGCTTAATCAAGTCTCTTTCGGAGCAGGACTTGGAAGAAATCGCGCGTGGCGGCGGATGGGGATTAGCGAGGGCAGCGGAGTTGAACGGCGTTCCTGGACCAACGCACCTGCTTGAGCTCGCCGAAGAGATCGCACTGACCGAACAGCAGCGCAATGACATCGAGGCGATCAGGGCGCAAATGCAAGCAGATGCGATAACTGCCGGGGAGCGGTTCGTGATGGCGGAACAAGCGCTGGACGAGGCTTTTCAACAAGGTGCGCCTGATGCCAAGGCGCTTGAACGGCTAGTGGCCGAAGCAGGTCGAGCGCGGGCAGCCCTCCGCCTCGTTCATCTGAATGCCCATGTGTTGACTTTACCATTACTGACCGATGCCCAAGTCAGCCGTTACTCAGTCTTGCGCGGTTACAGGCCGTGCCATCGTCTTTTCCGCCACCCCTTGCGTCTGCTTGATCAAGTGTGGCGTATCAGGGGGGCCTAACGGCGCTAGATAATCACTTCGGTAAGTTTTCATAGGTCATTCCCTCCCGGCCAAAACAATCAACCAGGGATAGAGTAAGTGGCTGGCTGGTTGCGGGAGCCTAGGAATTCTACGTCAACAAGAAAAATTCAAAATAATTATGTTTAAGGCAATTTTTGCTTATCTAAAATGTTGGCCTCTTCGCCCAGTATTTCTACTTCGTTGTCATCACTGATTTCCGCAAGTTGGTCTATGATTTCTCCCTGTGCTTCCTCGGCGTCGTCAACGACTTGTTTCAGTGCAGCTTTCGCTGACATCTTCAGTTCGGGTTCTATGTCCTCCCTCCAGATGGCCCAAACGGGATAAGGAAACCGTGGCGCATCTGGAACGAGATGCAGCTCGCCAGAATCAATTGAGGGAACAACTGATCTCACGGGCACATAGGCGGCAGCCTTGCGCCTGAGAATGTATTGGGCGGCCATGGCACCCAATGACAACGTAATACCAGGGTTCAAAAGTGATGGTAGAGCCATGGCATGCGCTTGTACAAACTCCGGCCCCCAATCCACAAAGACGTAATGGTCTGAAATCCTTTCAAAGTCCGGATCTGGATATGAAGCAACCATGACGAGTTCGTCGTCGAGCAGCTCTTCCGCCTCAAGGCCTGGACGCAGTTGTGGAGTGTACATCAAAGCAGCCTGGATCACGCCCTCGATCAGAAATCTTGTCAGGCGATCTGGCATGCCTAGCTCTGCTCTTAGACTAAGGTCCGGCATATTGTGTTGAAGCGCATCTAGCCACCTGAACCCTAAGCGAGGCCAAAGAGAATATTGTGCACCAATCGTAAGGCTGCGATTGTATCCTTCCGGGATCGCAACTTGTTGTCGCGCTTCTTGCCAAAGCTTAATCATGGAAAGAGCATAGTTTTCAAACTCTGCACCTGCTGGTGTCAGAACTGCACCGGCCTTTGATCTGGAGAAGAGCGCGCGTCCCAAGCTATCTTCCAAACGCTGGATGCGGAGACTCACCGCAGACTGTGTGACAAAGAGGCGATCTGAAGCTGAAACAAAAGAGCCAGTCGCGGCGACTTCCAGAAAGGTTTTGATAAGCGTAATGTCCATTGGGTATCCATGAGATAATCTCGGTTTATCTGCAAGAAATTTCCGCTTTTCCTCATCTTTGCGCTTTGTGAGACTGACTCAGTCGGGTGCGCACGAAGCGGGAGGTTCGTGATCGCTGTCAAATTGGGGCCCAACACCCAGGCATGGCGTTGCACCCGGCGCCTCAAACATAAGCATTACTGTTTTTATAGTTTATTATATTGAATTTGATCTATTCCTGAGGTCGGCGTAGAAGCTCCTTCAAAAGAGGAGCAGTTACATGCTAAACCGCCGAAATTTCATCACTTTCTCAGCTTGCGGACTCGCGAATTTGACTTCGCCTGCCATCGCAGGCCGAGCTCTCAAGTTGAACCTATACCGCCCTAGAACCGATGAGCGGGTGTCTGTCGAGTTTACCGATGAAGGGATTGGTCATAAAACCTACGCCCAAGTTAACTGGATCTTGCGAGATGTTTCAGCAGGACATTGGAAGGCCATGGACACCCGGCTCCTCGCAATTGTGGCTCGAATGGCTGAAGAACTACAGGTTGAACAGATTGTAACCCGTCACGGCCTTTGAGACAGACAGCATTGTTTTGCTAAGGGAGTGTCTTTCGCTCATCGTAACCCTTGGAGGGATACGAGATGAGAACGAAGACAGGGCCGAATGGATCGGCTGACAGACATGTAAAAGAAATCAAGCGCAAGACGCGTCGGAAGTTTTCTGCGGAAGAGAAGATCCGGATTGTTCTGGACGGCTTGCGCGGGGAGAGTTCGATTTCTGAGCTCTGCCGCCGTGAGGGGATTGCGGAGAGCCTGTATTACAACTGGTCGAAAGACTTCATGGAGGCTGGGAAGAAGCGACTTTCCGGCGATACTGCGCGCCAGGCGACATCTAGCGAAGTTACTGATCTGAAACGTGAAGCCCATGATCTTAAAGAGGTCGTGGCAGAGCAGACGCTTGAGTTGCGGCTGGACCACGAATTTTGAACAGCTACAATCCACGAATGTGCCGGGAACACCGGATCCGTGTTGCGGCTGGACCGCGAATTTTGAACAGCTACAATGCCGCCGAGATAGACCGGGTGTGCGCCCATGTTGCGGCTGGACCGCGAATTTTGAACAGCTACAATTATAGCGCGCATCGGGCTGGTATTGCGCGTGTTGCGGCTGGACCGCGAATTTTGAACAGCTACAATTACGTCACGCTTGTTCAGTCGTATGGTGGTGTTGCGGCTGGACCGCGAATTTTGAACAGCTACAATGTTCTTACCGGTGTCTTCACTGCAACCAATGTTGCGGCTGGACCGCGAATTTTGAACAGCTACAATGTCACGACCAATACCAAACGCTGTTTCATAGTTGCGGCTGGACCGCGAATTTTGAACAGCTACAATGAACAAGGCGCAGCTGACAGAGGTGGTGCGGTTGCGGCTGGACCGCGAATTTTGAACAGCTACAATCGCAGCACGCGCAGTTTGTGGTCGCGATCGTTGCGGCTGGACCGCGAATTTTGAACAGCTACAATAGGGTCCGGGGTGTCTTACGAGCAATTAAAGTTGCGGCTGGACCGCGAATTTTGAACAGCTACAATCCGCTTGCTAAAGATTCAAGAACGCCGGGTGTTGCGGCTGGACCGCGAATTTTGAACAGCTACAATAAAGACATCGCACGTGAGATGTCTACGCATGTTGCGGCTGGACCGCGAATTTTGAACAGCTACAATCGACTTGGTGTCGGTCTGCACAACGGTGTAGTTGCGGCTGGACCGCGAATTTTGAACAGCTACAATTGGCCATGTGGGTCAGCCGTAAGGAGGGCCGTTGCGGCTGGACCGCGAATTTTGAACAGCTACAATCCGCTTGCTAAAGACTCGAGAACGCCCGGTGTTGCGGCTGGACCGCGAATTTTGAACAGCTACAATGCTGCTCAAGCTGACCCCGTTTGCCTCGGAGTTGCGGCTGGACCGCGAATTTTGAACAGCTACAATCGGCTGCAGCACTTGCAACTGGCGGCAGCAGTTGCGGCTGGACCGCGAATTTTGAACAGCTACAATACCACCTACGTCATGGAAAGGTCTCTCGCAGTTGCGGCTGGACCGCGAATTTTGAACAGCTACAATTCGAGGTGAGCCGCGAGGGCGAGTGGACTGGTTGCGGCTGGACCGCGAATTTTGAACAGCTACAATCGTTCTCGCCTTTGCCCGGTATTGGGGATGGTTGCGGCTGGACCGCGAATTTTGAACAGCTACAATTTCAGGACGTACGGACGCTGAAAGGATCTGTTGCGGCTGGACCGCGAATTTTGAACAGCTACAATATAGCAGGGAATACGTAACCCCATCTTGGGGTTGCGGCTGGACCGCGAATTTTGAACAGCTACAATTGTCCCCTTGGATTGTGTGCGCGAGCCGTCGTTGCGGCTGGACCGCGAATTTTGAACAGCTACAATGCAGGGGTGTCGTTTCCCAACAGGAAATGCGTTGCGGCTGGACCGCGAATTTTGAACAGCTACAATGTGGATGGTGACGACACCAAGGTAGCTGCTGTTGCGGCTGGACCGCGAATTTTGAACAGCTACAATGGATATCCTCAAGAGTTGGATATAAAACGCGTTGCGGCTGGACCGCGAATTTTGAACAGCTACAATGAAAGAACCCATTCATCGGGAATCCGTGAGGTTGCGGCTGGACCGCGAATTTTGAACAGCTACAATGGCGGCTTTTGCCTCAGCCTCGCGACGCAGGTTGCGGCTGGACCGCGAATTTTGAACAGCTACAATGTTTGACGCCGTCACGATGAACACTGTTCCGTTGCGGCTGGACCGCGAATTTTGAACAGCTACAATAAAGGCGGTGGCGGTTCCGAGCAGCGGACGGTTGCGGCTGGACCGCGAATTTTGAACAGCTACAATCTGACCCAATCGCTGACCCGGATCGTCTTTGTTGCGGCTGGACCGCGAATTTTGAACAGCTACAATCCCTTGGTCCATCGCACGCAACAGAGCAACGTTGCGGCTGGACCGCGAATTTTGAACAGCTACAATCGTACTGAACGCCAAGCGCTGGTATATGAAGTTGCGGCTGGACCGCGAATTTTGAACAGCTACAATGCCGTAAAGCAAGAGGGACTTTCTGTATCAGTTGCGGCTGGACCGCGAATTTTGAACAGCTACAATAACTGGATAGAGCGTGGAACTTCTATTTCTGTTGCGGCTGGACCGCGAATTTTGAACAGCTACAATAAGCTGGTCAATGGCATCACGCTTGTTGCGGTTGCGGCTGGACCGCGAATTTTGAACAGCTACAATGATAACTCGGTAGATATCCAGAATGCATAGGTTGCGGCTGGACCGCGAATTTTGAACAGCTACAATGCCGCCCAAATATACTGGATGCGCGCCCATGTTGCGGCTGGACCGCGAATTTTGAACAGCTACAATACTGAACACCGGCGGCGTGCTTTGGCCGGGGTTGCGGCTGGACCGCGAATTTTGAACAGCTACAATCCTTAGTAAGACCGAACTGTGGGCTTTCGTGTTGCGGCTGGACCGCGAATTTTGAACAGCTACAATGTACGAACTTATTTGTCAGGACCAGTGCCGTTGCGGCTGGACCGCGAATTTTGAACAGCTACAATACTGCCCGCAAGGGCATCCACCGATGAAAGGTTGCGGCTGGACCGCGAATTTTGAACAGCTACAATGCCACGAACTGACAGACCCATCATAGGCCGTTGCGGCTGGACCGCGAATTTTGAACAGCTACAATACATGGCGTTGAACATGTCCCGCGCATGGCGTTGCGGCTGGACCGCGAATTTTGAACAGCTACAATCGCGGGGTAGACGCTGGTCGAGACTTTGGCGTTGCGGCTGGACCGCGAATTTTGAACAGCTACAATGGTGGAGCGGGCGGCAAGATTGCCCATGATGTTGCGGCTGGACCGCGAATTTTGAACAGCTACAATCGTGGTGGTGACGCGCCCTTCACTGCCGCGGTTGCGGCTGGACCGCGAATTTTGAACAGCTACAATGAACGGTCCCGCAGCTGGCAATAGCCATATGTTGCGGCTGGACCGCGAATTTTGAACAGCTACAATTCTGCGCGATGAGCGTATACTTCCGCCCCAGTTGCGGCTGGACCGCGAATTTTGAACAGCTACAATAATGTCGGGCAATTGCTGGCCCTTATTCGAGTTGCGGCTGGACCGCGAATTTTGAACAGCTACAATATGGCGGGCCGGTTAAGGTAGGTGTTCGGGGTTGCGGCTGGACCGCGAATTTTGAACAGCTACAATAGGTCGCTCGTTAAACTCTTGTTAAAAATAAGGTTTAACGGGCCTCTATTCGTAATTTCCACAGCGAATCGCATTAGAACATCACCAATTGCTCCGGATTCTTTCGGGCGCGTTTGCGGCCCTGATCCGAGAAATGTATAGTATCACGGTATTGGCGATCGGTGAAGTTCAAGATCTGGACATCCCCCGCATCGGGCAGGTGTCGTTCAATCCGGTTGACCCGTGTCGCAAAGGCTTCCTTGCCGTTGACGAACCGCGCATAGACGGAAAACTGACTACGCTCAAACCCTTCGTCCAACAGGAAATTTCGGAAAGCGGTCGCGGTCTTGCGCTGCGATTTCGTATCCGTTGGCAAATCGAACATCACAAGTATCCACATCAATCTGTATCCTGACAAATAAGTGACGGTATGGGTCATGCGCCAAGCCCCGCTAGGGTCAACGCATCGGGCG
Organism: uncultured Tateyamaria sp.; assembly: GCF_947497045.1. Taxonomy (GTDB): domain Bacteria; phylum Pseudomonadota; class Alphaproteobacteria; order Rhodobacterales; family Rhodobacteraceae; genus Tateyamaria. The sequence goes on from NZ_CANMEU010000020.1 coordinate 20,470, forward strand.
GGCGCGGCAAGGCAAGAGACAGCTTTCCGGCTTCAAAACTTTGCCCCAGAGACGTGGCCAGTTTCATCAAGGCCACCGATACCGGAGTAACGCCGTCCCCCAGAGGCAGGTCTGTCGCGATAAGGCGGGCCAAGTTTTGCTTGGCGTTGGTGTCGACCTGAACACCAAACCGGGCGACAAGCGTTTTGACGGCGCAATCGGCCAGCGGGCGGAACGGCTCCATCAGATCGTCGGCCAGCGCGAACGCGTTGCCGCGGTTGGCATGAAACAACCCGATAGTAGGGTGCAGGCCGGCGGCAACGACAGCCCGTGCGGTGGCTGCCCGCATGACCGTATAGCCGTAATTCAGAAGCGCGTTTTCGTCCCCTTGCCCCGCATCGCGGCGAAAGTCCGGGCCCATCATACGCGGCCAGTAATACCGCGCGGCCTGGGCTTCGATATTGGTGCTGTCACCTGAAGTGATCTTGCGGATCATCATAGACAAAGGCGCAGACGGCTCGCCAACCGCATCCAGCGCGGCAGCCTGCATTGCAATCTTGGCACCAACGACCTGTTTCCAAGCCTGTTTGATCAGTGGCGCTTTCGCCTGCCACTGCGCGCGCATCCTGGCTCCCTGTGCATGGTGCCCTTCCAATGGCAGCAGAACGGATTTCGGAGCGTGGTTGGCGGCACACAAGACGACCGGCGCTCCACGCTCGGCCAGTTCCGTCAATAGCGACGTCGACCAAGTTGTACCGTGAGCGTGCACGATCACGCCCGCGATCTGATCCAGCGGCGTGCGCCCGATCTCAGCCCCGTTTTCGGAAACCTTCAGGAAACCGCGGTCACGCGACAGGTGCCGCCCGTCGGTCGCAATATCAATAATCTGGTCCACACGTTACCCCTCACGCCCCCACGCGAATCGTTAACGCATTGATTATATTGCCACTCTTACAATTCGCCAAATTCGGGCACCTATGCAGGGGTTCCAGGATCCCGCAGCCGGCCCATTTCATCGACGTGAACGCGGCGAATTTTTGCGGCAACCAATGGCCCCGCACTCATCTGAATGAACTTGAACGGGTCTGACTTGTCGCTGTTTCTGGTGTCAGCATGGCTTTCGGTATGTGGGACAAGAAAAAGCCCATTGGCGATATGCATTTTCTGAACATAGCAGATCAAGGTTCTGCCTTCCTTTTCAATGGCCACCAGGTCGCGTTTGAAAACCCGAATTATGCGTTTTGCCGCTGGATGTGGTTTGGAGTCATGTCCGGCATTGATCTGATGCGCATCAAAAGTAGATATCGCCCAGGGTTTTATTTTGCCATCAGGCATCCGCCAGATTTCATAACAGTGGTTACTCCCGCCCTTGTAGTATTTGTAGATGCGACCGTTCTTATCGGCGATCGAGACGCGGGCGGTATCTTGCAGAGCGTCTACAAGACGGATTCGTCTAATTCCATTGTAGGGGTTCTCACCCTGGACCGGCAGTGTAGGCGCATTTGCGAAATCCTGAACCGCTTTCTCAAAGGCTTTACCTTCCAGTCCTTTTGTCACCCGCACCAGATGCCGTAGCAGATCGGGATCCCGAATCTTGTGAAGGTCGCTCGCCGTGATGGCAGCAAGCGACTTGCGGCTGACCACAGATCTGTCGTCGATGCCACCATAGGCGGTGTCGTTATGAAGTTGGCCAGATGTGCTGTCCCTCCCCGATTTGCGCGCTGCCGGGTCAATCCGCCCGTGATCGGCGCGGTGGCTGACGATGATCCGCGCGACCTGCGCGCCGATGTCGTCGCGAAACCCCTCCCACGGGGGCGGCACAGAACGGGCGACCTCTTCGGCACCGTTCACTTCGTCCCGTTGCGCCATATCGGCAATCCGTTTGATCAGCCCGCGGTCGGTGGCGGCGATCACTGCGGCGTCAATCGCATGGTGGCGGTGATCGGTGCGGTTCTTGGCCTTGACAGTTTGCGCGTCGCTGTCCGTCAGCGCGGTCAACCCGTTCAGCCCCCAGTGTCGCCGCAACATTTCGGTCAGGCGGCCCGGGACGACCCAGACGTGGCTCTTGCCGTCGCCTCCATCAAAAAGGGCATCCAAGTAGGCCCGCGCGATCCGCGACAAATATTGCGTGTCTTTAAGCGCGCGCGCCTGAAACCCGTTCTCCCCCTCGAACCGCACCATCGCGTCGGGCGCGAACCGCCAGGCCTTGTTGGTGGGCAGGTTCTTGAGATTGGCGGCGATCGCTTCCCATTGGTCGATCTCACCCCATGCTTCCCATGGGGTTTTGTCGGTCTTCTGGCGATTCGCCTCTTTCATGCAGAGCGTGCGGTTGCCAAACCCATCATCCAGAGTGCGCGAAAACGGCAGGATGTGATCCACATCACAGGAGCCGTCAAACAACATTCCCGCGCTGATCCGTTTGCCGGTGTAGGGGCAATTACGGGTCATGACGTCATCACCAAGGTCTTCCCAAAGTCGCAATACCAACCGGTTGGCGCCCGTGTTGGGAACGCCCATCTCTTCCAGCTTCTTGCCTCGCGCAATCGCCGCCTCGGTGTTCTTCTTGATGTCGCGTTGGACGTCCTTCTTCTGATCCTCGGACAGTTTCAGATCACGGGCCAGTTCCACGACGATCTCATCCGGCCTGCCGTATACCGCAATGATCTTGTTCACCAAACGGCGCAGCTGATTCAGCCCAATGTGCACCGTAGGGTTGGTAATCCGGCCATAACGTGTGACATCATCGTCCTTCGGATCATAGGTGCCGGGGATCACATGGCGTTCAAGGATTTCACCATAGTAGGGAAGGTTCTCCAACACCTCTCCAGTGCGGCCATCCGAATGATGCCACCCGCAGTCCGCCACGGCCGCGCTATAGGTCAAAACATCCGACTCGAGTGCCGCCAGAATTCGCGTGGTCGCCGTCAGGCCCAACCGACCGTAGCCTTCAGGCAGAGGGGCGTTCGCCGTAGCCTCTGCATGGTCACGATCCAACCCATGAAACTCTATCAGCCACGCGACAATCTCCGCGTGTTCCCCGTCACTCTGCACGGCGCGAATACGCTGTACCACATCCCACTGTCCGTCCCAATCCAGCGTCGACCACCGCGCCCCGAACCTATCCGGATGGGACAGGCTGGCACGCACTGGATCACAGGCAATCGCATCGCGGTTCGCGGTATCTAACGTAAAACTCTGCTCGGGTCGTAGTTTGATCACCTTGCCAAGCGCCTTCAATTTCATCGCCATACCGGATAGCGATTTCGTATGCCCCTTGTTGTCCAAGGTATGCACGATCTGATCCCGCTCCTCGCGTGTCAGCGGCTGCGAAGGTTCACCCCGCGCCGCGATTCTCAGATTGTTGACCGTTTCCAGCAGGATCCGTCGCTGGTTCAGAGGATGTGCACTGGGAATACGTCGCTCGTCGGTGAACAGGCACAGGCCCACCTCTGGCGTCTTCAAGGGACGTTGGTGAAAGATTATCGTCGCAATCTCATCGCGCAGATCGTTCGTCAGGATATCCGGCGAATGACGGGCCTGTGCCGCCCACAGCTTGTCGAACTCCTCGGACAGATGCTTGCGGTCGGGATAGAAATCATACCCCGCCTCTTCCTTCTCTGCGTTGTCCCGCCGCGCGACGGTCAGTCGCGTGCGCACGCTGGGAACGCTTTTGGGGTCAAGTGCTGCGGCTCGGCGCATGTGTAGGAACTCGCCGTAGGTGCGCGCGCCCTTCGCCATCATCGCCTGATCCAGCCGCGCCGTCGCATCCTTGATCTTGCCGCTTTCGTTGTCGCCGCGATCGGTCTTGCGGTTGGATTTGAACCCCCGCCGTTGGTTGAGGTGAAACAGCGCCCGCCCGAAATGAGTGAGTGGCAGCGACCTATCCAACCCGCTTGCCCGCAATTCGTAAGGGTCCAACATCTCAAGCGCCTTGGCCTCAGCCGGATCAGCGGGCATCAGCCCCACTTGCGCCATTCGTTTCATCAACGCCGCCTTACGCCGCAGGTATCTGTCTCGCCGCCGCCGTTGTGCCCGTGCCGCACGCCTGTCCACCGCCAGTGACGCCTTGGATTTGGGGTCACGCCCGTCCGAAAAGATGCGCACGCCACCGTCAACCACCTCGGTGATCCGCCCCCCTTCGGTGCCATAGAGCCACCAGCCAATAGAATTCGTGCCGATATCAAGACCCAGACGCATAGAAAATCCCCTCAAAATACAAAGGAAATTTTGCACTTGTAGGAGAGACACTCAATCTAAAAGTGTGCTTGACGGCTTGGGAGATTCCCGGAATATTGGAAATGTTCAAAATTCGCGGTCGAGCCGTTAACAAGCATTCGATTGCACCACATTGAAACGCAGGCCACGGCCTGCGTTTCCTCGTTTTGAACAATGCCGTGATATCAAGATCCTTGAAACCAATTCACCAAAAGTTAACCGATTGAATGTCCGTTCTAGGGTAGCAACTCTATTGGCGTGCGCACCCGCAGCGAATGTCATGTGTGGATGGCTCCTGCATAGCAAGACATATTTGATCAGATTTGCGCATTTGTCAGAAGCAGTCATGTGTCC
>NZ_CANMEU010000021.1 GCF_947497045.1 uncultured Tateyamaria sp.
CTTAACTAAGCCCAGATGAGCGACGACTCCTCAAAGTCAAACCGCCATCTGTCTCAAACCATTTGATGACGGACACTCCGGCAATGCAGGTTTGAACCCGGCCTTCAGGCCAGTCCAGCCCTTGAACAAAATCCACCTGCTGCGTTGAAGGCGTGCTGGGATCAGGGTGCACCAGCCAGTGCATGTCGATGCCCTCAGGCGCGTCGATCTGCTGGCGGTCCTCTGCGGCGGTGATCTCGAACACGGCCACACCTTTGGCGTCGCGCGGCATGGCCTCAAGCGTGGCAGCCGCGATGGGCAGAGCGGATGGGTCAGCGACGACCAGATACCAGTCGGCATCAAAGCTGGTCACCTTTGCCGGGCTTGGCCCCATAAAGCCAAGGAAGTCGCCGGCGGTTGCATGGCTTGCCCAACGGGATGCCGGGCCGTTGTCACCATGGGCCACAAAGTCGATATCCAGCTCTTGGGTATCAGCGCGGTAGTGACGTACAGTGTAGGTGCGGCGCAACGGGGCAGGTCCGCCCTGGAACCGTGCGGCAAAAGCCCCGCGGCTCTCGCCCACGTCCGGCAGCATCAGCTTGCAATTACCGCCTTCGCGTCCCTCGGGAAAGCCCTCAAGCTCGGGCCCAGCAAAGGTCACGCGGATCATGTTGGGGGTCAGATACCACGCTTTCTTGACTGTCAGAATTCGGGGCTGCGGGCGCCCTGACAGGGTGCTGAGCTTTTTGCGGGCGGTCGCGAGTACATTCATAAAGGGTCCTTACGTTATTTCTGACTAATATAGTAGGATATAGAAGTGCAACAGTGAGGATCAAGCCTCAGGCTGGTCGTTTCTCAGGGCTTTCAGAGGCCGGCGCATCAAACGAACCCGTCCATTTGCGAAGACTGAAGATGTCAAAGTAGATCGACAGCAGAGTGGGGAACACCAGCACAACCAACACCATCGCGGCCAGCAGGCCAAAGGCCACGGAGACCACCAGCGGCACAAGCGTCTGCACCTGCGGAGAGCTGTCAAATATGATCGGCAACAGTCCTACAAACGTGGTTGAACTCGACAGCAAGATCGGGCGGAAACGTTCGCGTACCGCATTCAGCGAGGCGGCGACATAATCATCGCCCTTCAGGTGAGTTTGAAAGAACGTCAGAAACAGGATCGCATTGTTCACCACAATCCCCGCCAGCGAGGCAAATCCGATCAGGCTGGGCATCGACAGGTCAAGCCCTAACGCCCAGTGCCCCAGCAACGTGCCAATCAGCGCAAAGGGGATCGACAGCATCACCACGATCGGCAAACTGTAAGAACGGAACTGGAACGCCAGCACCATGTAGACGCCGATCAACCCCAGCCCCAGCATGTTGATTATCGACGCCATGGAGGCCTGCTGTTCCTGCGTTGCGCCCGCGATGCTGACGTTCACGTTCGGAAAATCGACGGTGAGCTTCGGGGCCAGTTCCTCCAGCACCACAGCAGAGATCGCGCCAGAGGTTGTCACCGCATTATCAATCTGCCCCTGCACCCGCGCGACGGCCAGCCCGTTCTTACGCGACACGCTGGGATAGCTGTCGGTTGCGACCATGTCAGCCACAGTGGCCAGTGAGGTCTGCGCCCCATTGGCAAGGATGATCGGGAACTGCTCAAGCTCCGTGATATTGGCAATCGTGTCGGCCAATTGCACCCGTACAGTGCGCGCGCTCGCGCCAAATTGGAAGCTGTCGGTCTCTGATCCTTGGAACGCCGTGCGTAACTGCCCAGACAAGGATTGCGGGGTCATCCCTGTGGAATACCCAAATGTGTTGAGCGTGATCTGCACCTCGTCCCGCCCGCCGTAGAAGTCCTGATAGGCTTCGGTTACGTCCTCGCGCGCCAGCAGGTCGCTCAACAATGTACTCGCAGCCGCCTCCACTTCGGTCAGGGTACGCCCGGTGATCTCAACATCCAGATCCAGGCCCCCGGGCCCGCTTTCGGCCTGCACAAAGCTGATCTGCACCACATCTGCCAATGGCCCGGCGGTGAGGCGCCACTGCTCTAGAAAACTATCGGCCGCGACGTTGCGCAGTGCGCTTTCCAGCAGGTCCACCGTGATCGTCGCCGTGCGCGATCCGTTATCGTTCACATCCGGGTTAACACCGTATTGCACCAGCACCCGTTCAACCAAATCAGCTCCACCTACCGTGCCTGGGGTGAGCGCGGCATCGACCTCTTCAAGGGCAGCAAGCAAGGTGTCAACCGTCTCAACTGTGCGTTCACGGGCGATGCCAGAGGTCAGGGCGACGCGCGCCACAACCGTGTCGCCTTCGCTAGACGGGAACCCGATGACCTTGATCGTGCCTGAGGCAACCAGCCCAACAGAGAGGATGAAACCAGCAATGACACTTCCCAGAGTGAAGTAGCGAAAATGGGTCAGCGTCGTGGCGATTGGCATGACCACACGTTCGCGGACCCACTCCAGAACCCTTTCAGCGATGCGCAATTTGACTGGCGCATCCGGATCGCCTTCACGGTGGCTTAGGTGATGGGGAAGGATCAGGAAGCCTTCGACCAGTGACAACGCAAGCGTGATGAGCAAGACCATCGGAATAAACTTGAGGATCTGTCCGAAATCACCGCTGAGAAACATCAGTGGGCCAAAGACGCAGGCCGTGGTCAGGAAAGAGGCCATGACGCCGGGCAGGACCTCCATCGTGCCTTTGGTCGCTGCCTCGAGCGGGCCTGTTTTGCGCCGCCATTTGTCGATGTTTTCGGCAATCACGATGCTGTCGTCCATGATCAAACCCACGGCCATCAGCAGGGCGATCAGCGTGATCATATTAATGGTGATGCCCAACAGCCCCATCATGAACAGCCCGCCAAGAAACGATACAGGCAGCGCGGCAGAGATCCACAAGGCTTGGCGTAGGGAAAAGAACAGCCACATGGTGCCAAAGACCAGCACCAGCCCGATGCCGATATTGCCGACGATCAGATTGATGCGCTCCTCGACCAACTCCGAGAGGTTGTTGATCACTGTAAGGTCAAAGGGATCCGGATAAATCGCGCGCTCCGCTTCCAGAACTGCATTGACGCTTTCAAAGACCCGAATGCTGTCATCATCGGCGGACTTGGTAATCGAAATTATGGCAGTCGGATCACCGTTGATAAAGCTTTGCGCATTTTCGTCACTGTCCACCAGTGACACGGTTGCCAGATCAGACAGGCGGACCACGCCACCGGCCGTCGTTTCAATGATGATCAGGTCCTGCAATTGGGCCACCGTGCGGCTGGCACCAGCATAGCGCAACACCAGATTGCGGTCCGAGAACGCAGCACTGCCCAGGGGTTGGCGGAATGAGCGCGCCTCAATCGCGTTTACAAGATCACTGCTGGTCAGGCCAAATTCGCGCAGTGCCTGCTGATCAAAAGTCACTTGTAATTCGCGATCACTGATGCCCGATACTTGCGCGGTCGAAACGCCGTTGAGGGCCAACAACTGATCCGCGAGTTCATCAGTATACCCGATCAACCCATCTTTGCCGGAGATGCCAGAGACCGCGATCAGGGCAACAAGATCATCGCGGGCAGCAATCTCAATGCTGGGGGTTTCAGCTGCATCAGGAAAGTCCTGAACACCTGATACGGCTGAAGACACGTCGCTGAAGAACTGGATGAGGTTGCCACCCTCACTCAGCTCAGCCGTTGCAACACCGCGCCCTTCCAGGGACAGACATTCAAAGTCGGTAAGTCCCGTTGTGCCACCAATCGCAGTGTCGAGGGGCGCACATATCTCTTCGTCCACGTCGAGCGCCGAGGCACCGGGATAGGCGACGCTGACCCGCACAGTATCGGCGGCAAAACGCGGGAAAGTTTCGCGTTCCAGACCGGTGATGACAGAGACACCCAAGATAACGATCAGCACCATCAGCAGATTGGCGGCCACCGGGTGGCGCGCAAAATAGCCGATCATTGCGAGCCATCCTGAGGAATCATTGTCAGGGCCAGCCCCTCAATAGGGGGGCGCGGGTCCGAAAGCACGACACGATCTCGGTCTGACAATCCTTCTGAGACGACTACCCGCTCCCGCACCACGGGGCCAAGTGTGACCAAGGCCGTTGCCAATCGGTCTTGCGCATCTGCCATATAAACAAAGGTTTGGCCCGCATCATCCTGACGCACGACAGCGCGGGGGACGGTGATGACGTTGTCCGCCGGGGCGGCTTCAAGGCGTACAGTGACAAAGCCACCGATCTCAAGCGGCGGACGCTGAGCTGTGGTGTCCACCATCAGCGGATCATCCACCCTGACGGCTAGGCCAACGGTGCCGGTGGCGTCATCGATTGAGCCGCGAAAACGGGTCAAGGTTGCAGGGTAACGTACTGTGCCGTTTGCGGTGTCAACCGTCACAAAAACCCCGATGCCAACCTCATTCAAAAACCCGATGACGTCTGTGGCATCAATTTCGCCCGTGCCGGAAAACCGATCGCTGAGCGCGCCCCGCACCAGTGTGCCGAAATCACGCGGGCTGAAGGCACCCACCACCTCAAACTGATCAATAGCCACCAGTTTCAGCAACTCGGTCCCGGTGCGCACAAATTGCCCAGTTTCCACCGCTTCACTGGACACACGGCCCCGAAAAGGGGCGCTGATGGTGGTGTTGGCCAGCCCTCTTTGCGCTTCTGCCAGTTCTGCCTGCCGCAGGGCCACCGTGGCCTGCGCCGAGGCGCGCTGCGACGGGTAAAGCGCCAGCGCATTGTTCAGATTGACCATGGAGTTTTCGGCTGCAAGCAGCGTCTTTTTGGCCGCGTCCAGCGCTGTGCCCGTTGTTGTGCCTCGCTCAAAAAGCTGCTGGATCCGGTCGTATTCCGCCTGGGCTACGTCAAAGCTGCGCTGCTCGACCTCCATGAGGTTCCGGGAGTTCGCTTCTTGCCGTGTCAATTGATTCAGGCTGGCTTCAGCTGCGGCGATGTTCGCCTCCGATTTGGAGATCGCCAATATGAAATCGGTCTGATCAACCTGGACCAGCAGCGTACCTGCCTCAACCACTGCACCAATGGCAAGCCCTTGAAGCATTTCGCTGACCCGGCCATCCACCTGGCTGACAGCGGACCATTCGCGCACCGCCGTCACCCGGCCAAACCCTTCGGCACCCAGCACAACAGGGGCGGGTACCACGGTCTCAAACCGAACGGCCTGTTTGATTTCCGCAGGCGGCGTTGCGGGGTCTTCCTTGGGTTGGGTCATCCACATGAAGCCCAAGACTCCAAGAACAACGGGTGGCACAATTAGAATCGGCTTGAAGTCCATGAAAGCAGGTCCAATCCTGTTACGTCAGTATTGTATCGCCAGTAACAGTTGGCACTGGTGGCAGGGTCAGGTCAATCGTCTGATCCGGCCTTGAACAGGACGCGACCGCGCTGGCCGATCAATTCTGGAGCACCCGTGACTGGGTGGAAATAGCCTTCGACCCGCTCGCCTTCTGGTGTGGTTCCATAGACTTCCCAACAGCCGCCGTCCTCTTTCATGAAACGCACGGACCAACCTTCGGATTCCAGTTTGGTGGTGAGGTCAGCTTTGCTCATCCAGTCGGCCTTGTTGGTGGCTTCGCATGTATGCACGCCGGTCGCGCCAGCGCTCAAAGGCAAAACAAGGACGGTTGAAAGTACAGCAAGGGACAGTTTGAAGGACATGGTTAAGTCTCCTGTGGGTTTCTGTTGCGTTTCTGTAGGAACTGAAAGGCGCGGTATGTCTCAAGTGTTGCCAGAGGCAGAAAATGTACAAGCGCAGGGCCAAGGTTGTTGTGCACAAAGATCCAGTGCACCAAGGTTGCCGCTGCCGCTATGTAAACAAAACGTTGCAGCGTTTTCCAACGCGGGCCCAAGCGGCGCACAGCCCCATCAGTCGAGGTCACGGCGAGGGGCACAAAAATCACCATCGCCAGCCAGCCTGTCCAGATGCCCAGGGCAAGGAACTCGCCCAGAATGGCACGCAGGCTGCCCATATCAACCAGGTAGAGTAGCGTATGTAGCAGGGCATAAAAGAACGCGGCCATACCGATATAGCGCCGCCGCTTTATCAGCCAGCGCACAAAGCCCGAGCTTGGGAAAAGCATCCGCAGGGGCGTCAACATCATCGCGATGATCAAGAAACGTGCGCTGAATTCGCCGGTTGGATGCAGCAGCATCTGCGTCATCGGCATGCCATCGGGACCAGTAGTGCCTGACAGCAAGGTTGCCGTCATCGGGATCGATGGCAAGGCTAAAACAGCCCAGATAAAAAACCGATGGAGCAGTAGATTGCGGAACACTAAGAACCCTCAATGGGAGACGCTGTAATTTAGAACGGCTGGTCTTGACGTTTCCGTCGAAGAATTTTGGGATTTATTTTGGGGATCTCCAATTCCCTGCAGAAGAGTACGTCCCTCAGTTTACCTGCCAGCTGCCACTCGGCGGTAGCAATATCGATTCTAGATCAAGTGGTTGCGCGACCGACCAAAGCTGCCGCTCGAAAGCGGCGTCTGAACAAACTTCAAGCGTTAAGTCACGTACAAGGTAATGTGCCGGAAACTTCGCTGCAAAAGGCGTCAAAACTGAGGGACCATCTGCGATTGTAATACAAAGCGACGGATCTGACTCAAACTTTAGTCGCGCGCCCTGGCTTGTCCATCCAGTCATTGGCGACCCACAATCGCTTAACACAATTGGGGAGCCCGCGCTCGGGTGATTTACGGCCAAACATTTCGCGTATTGCGGCATTTCCAATTCCGATCGATCAACTGACCATTGGAATCGTTGATCGAGATTCCACATCCCGTCCTTGCAGGTATGAACTATGAATTCACCGTCCAATTCAACAGCGTCGCCATGGCCAGGAATATCAATGCAGAGATGGCGGGGCTCGTCCAATGGCAGAGCGGAACGAATGTAGGTTGCCGCGTCAGCGCCATTTAGGGCATCTGGCTCGGCTGGTTGTGAACTGGCGAACTGCGCTCCTGAGAAAGTGATGATCGCGCACAGAAACGATTTCTTAAACATGTTTGGGATTTCCTTGTTTTATTCGAAAGCTGGGCCTTATCAAGTGTTTTCTGTTCGCTCGCTTTGGGAGGTTGGTACAGCAAGCAACGTTTTGAGCAGGGTCGATCAATGCATCAGTACGATACTTGCCAATAGACTTATTGTGCTGCGTTCGACGGTCGCGGGTGGAACGCATGATCTTTGCTTAGTTCCAAGCATGTCAATCAGATACGGCCCGCACATGAATTTTGTATCATTGCCGCTTTGCACTGTGGACCGTGCCCGCTTGGAATAAGTTCCGCTGATTGTCTGTGCCGTATCCAATCAATCCCGTCGAGGACATGATGTTGCGATTCAGATCGAAAATGAGCGTGATAAAATCGGGGCGTGCAGACTGATCCCAGCTGAGCACAAAAAGCCCATCGCTCATTTCACGCGATCGATATGGAATATCTTTTGCGCTGTTGCCAGCGCGCCGACCTGCAACCCACTCGTATTGTGCCATCCCGTCTTCGAAAGAAAGAACCATGCGCGCGCCGTTAGCGTCATAACTCCAGTCGATGGTTGTGCCATCAAGTACGTGTTCGTTTTTTTCAGACTGCGCAATGGCGGGCTGGGTGCAGAGGGTGACAGCGCAAATGATGGCAACTGATGAAGTTCGTTTCAGTGTTCTGAGCATTGGATGTCCTTTCTAAGAATGAGAACCAAGTGTTGTGATAATGTTGGAGTGCAGTCATTGCGCAGCGCGCGCCCTGCTATCCATCGGTTTTGCCCTCTTTATCACCGAAAGAAAGGCCGCGATCTCCAACGCTACGATCACCACATGAACACCAAAATCCGCAAGCGGAGACGCAGGCGCATTTGCATATGGGAAGAGCGGATCAATCAGCATTTCTTGGCCTTCGCGCAAAATACTCATGCCAAGGACAACGAGAATTTGGTGGGGATTTTGCGTGAACAGCACGATGATTGTAACAGCAGTCATCGCGACAAGCCTGCCAGCTGTACTGTATATGACATTCAGATCAGGAGCGCCGCCTATGGAAATGCCATAGCCGAGCAGCGTTGCATGATCGAAATAGAACCAGAAGATTTGTATGCCCATGAATGCGATGAGCATAGCCATGAGCAGGTTCACCCATAGCGGGATTGGTGAGCTTTTGAACACGTGTGTCGCTCCTAAATTCGTGCGGGTCCAGAATTTTGCTTGCAAGCGCCATTCTCAATGCTCATGCGCCCGGCGATACCCCGGTGATGTAGCGGTAGCTGTCTTTCAACAACGCGATGACAACATTCAGCTCGTCCTGATTGGTCGGCACGAAGATCATCACAAAACCCTCCCACCCAGGGCGGCGGTTTGCCCAAGGATGAGACTCGGCCCAGCCCAAAGCAATCGCTCGTTCTGCGAGTGCAGGATCAAGCGCTGCATGCAAACTTCCGTCGGGATGCATATGCGCGATTTCCCGGCCCACTACAATTGATGCTGGATTGGCGAGTGGCACTGTTCGATCAAGATTGAACCCGATCGATCCGGGAAACCCGATACGAGTCTCTTCAAGTTTGATCCCTTCAAAAGCGCTCACCGCTTCCAACAGTCGCCGCGACATTTCCGGTTTGGTCTGTGGGTTGATCTAGACATGCGGCACAGAACCAGTGGTAACTTGGCGAGGGCCTGCGCGTTCCGGGAGATCAATAGACTGTCCCCAAGCAAAAACTGGTACCAGAGCCATGATCAAAACTATTGCTGCAATCCGATGTGCTTGAGTCATATTTCGCTTCCCCTGATGATGCCGTTGAAACGCAGCGCGCAATAGCTGGCCAAGGCACACAGCGCCCCGATGAACATGAAAACAGATACCCCACCTGCAGAGACGAAGTTATCTGGTTTTTCAGCGAAGGCTTCCAAAGCATCACTAAGCTCGCGAAACACGCCGGCCAGAAAAATGACAAGACAAGCGGCGGCGTCGCGCAAAAAAGCCGCCACTAATGCACCAACTCCATCACCCAATTCCCGGCCATCCCATCCTATTGTATGGGTTTCCATCAAGCCCGATCCAAACAGGGCTGGGATGCCTAACACAAAACCAAAAGCGATTTCGATCCACAAAAAGATGGTGACCCAGATCGAAATGCCGGGTGGGCTGAATTTGTTCTTATGGGACTGTGCCATGCGACTGATCCCCTTTGACCAAATGAAACAGGCCGCAACCTTCAGTCGCGACCTGAGTGTAGAATTGCGGATCAACGCCCGTGGTATGCGTTGCTTACGGCGAAGGTGTCTTCTAGCCAATTCCACAAGACGATTTTGCCGTCTTTGACTTTGACCCGCAGGCCAAACGTGAACTCGCCAATGTCAGCGCCGGACTTGGCCATTTTCCCATTCATTTGACCAAAGACAGCGAGTGTATCGCCACGGGCAAAGACATCTTCATTTTCCCATTTGGTGGTTTGCCAGTTGGCACTGAACGTCTGCAGGAACTCAAGAATCTCTTCTTGACCTTTCCAAGGGCCAATCCAAGGCACAGTTTTGTCGCCTCCGTTCAGCCAAACCATTTCGTCATCCATCAGCGAAATCATTGTTTCCATGTCGCCGTTGCCCATCGCACCCATGAACGCCATGGCTGTATCGAAGGTGGCTTGGCTGACAGGATCCATATCTTGTGCGGTTGCAGGTGCGCTGAATGACAAACCGCCGATCAGTGCGGCAGATAGAAACGCGTTTTTGAACATGTTAGTCTCCATTGAGGTCAGAAATGGCCAGCAGTCATGTGGTTGTTGAAGTCTAGCGGCCAGAAAGCTGTTGAAGGGCTCCAGCCCAATCTTCGACGTGGTAGGAACGAACGATCTTGCCATCGACCACCTCGTGGATGTCGATTGTCATGATGTCAAAGCTGCGCCCCTGTCCGTCTACGCCGAAAAACGGGGCGACTGGCGTACCAGTGGCCCGGCTGCGAACTGTCACAAAGTTTCCGTCTTCATGCATGTCTTGTACTGCCCAGTTCAGGTCCGGGATCAGCTTTGCAAACCCACCGACTTGGCCCAAAAAGGCGTCGCGTGACTTATTTTTGCCACTGTAGTCACCAACACTTTCCCAAGTATCCGCTGTCGCGGCGACGAATGCATCTGAGCTTGCTTGCGAACCAGGGTTCGACAACAAGTTATAGAATGCCTGCACAGTTCCTGCATTGTCTGCGAGTGTCGAACCAGCCATTGCCGAAAAAGCAATCACGGCCCCCGTCAAGGTTTTAGGCGCAAAAGACATGTATGTTCTCCATCGATCGTTTGAGTTAACTTGACTTCAGACTCAAGATTGAGCCCTTTGTGAGGGCTTTATGAAACAAGTTGTACTACTATGCAACGAAATGTTGCATAGTATTTGGAAGCGTCGTGACCGAAGATCCGAGAATAACTTTCACGCGAGAGAAAGCTCTTAAGGCATCGCAGAAAATTCTGTTGGAAAACGGAGTTTTAGCGCTCAATCATGGGGCTGTCTCAAAAGCCACGGGAATTTCGCGCAGTACCCTCTATCGCCATTGGGCCGACGTTAAAACGCTCAGGGATGCAACCTTTCGACGAATCGCGACGCCACAGAACGTTGCTCCTCGGACTGACGGCCCGTTGCGGGCGGACCTGCTTTGGTTGTTGGGGATTCTGGTCGATGCCCTCAATGAAACGCCATGGGGGCGCGTTGCGCCTCATGTTATTGCAGCCTCAACGAGCGATGAGGAAGCAAAGCAGGTGATCACAGGATTCATGAAAGATAGGTTTGCATTTGTCGAGGCGGTATTTCAGGCAGCGATTGAGCGCGGAGAGATCCACGCGACGGCCCCAATCAACCAACTCATTGAAGTTGCAATTTCCGTTCCTTACTTCCGAAAACTGGTTTTGCACGAACCACTCAACCAGCACTGGCTGGAGCAACACGTAGACCAAATCTGCCGTATGGCGCATTTTGCAGCAGGTAATACTAAGGAATGACAGAAACATCAGACGCCAACCCGAAATTTTGTTGGCGATCTCAGCATCAAGTTACCACGGGGCCAACGTCTGGATCTCATGTCAATGGGGTCACTGCATAAAAGTGACAATATTGTCCGGCTCGTACGAACTTTACAGGAACATCGGCGTTTTCAGCCCGTTTTTCGGTCCCTGAGAGCGTTGTAGAGGCTGGTTTTACTGATTTTGAGGCGGGCAGCGGCCTCTCGGACGGTCAATCCATCGCTGATATGGGCTCGTGCCTGCTCCAGCTTTTTGGGCGTTACGACAGGCTTGCGCCCGCCTTTTCTGCCGCGCGTTGCGGCGACCTTCAATCCGGCCTGTGTGCGCTCGACAATGAGGTCACGTTCTGTCTGGCGTCAGCGCTTGTGGGACAGATTTGAGGTTTTCGTAACGGAGGATTTTTGGTTTATCGCAGCCGATATGGAGCGAAGAGGAAGTCCGGGAAAGAGGCTTTGGCTATGAATGCGGTATCGCAAGGTTCCGCGGAACGTCGCGTGGGCATATCATGAGTCTTGGGTCCGGCATGTTGAAAATGCTGTTCTCGCTCAAGACACGGCGGCTTTTGGGCTGCCACATCGTTGGCGAAGGTGCCACGGAACTGATCCACATCGGTCAGGCGGTGATTAACTTACAGGGGACACTCGAGTACTTTGTGGAAAACACGTTCAACTATCCAACACTAGCAGAGGCCTATAAAATTGCCGCGCTGGATGCCTGGAACAGGATGCCCTGGGACAATAATGGTGCAGCAGAGTAGAATTTCTTTGCGACGGTTCTGTAGCATAGAAATGCTATTCGGATTCAGGTTGGTCTGATGTTCTTAGTGTCAACGAAAATAGAAGCCATGACAGCGATACCCAAGCCAACGATTGCTGCATTCTTCTTTCCTGCGTGACATCAAAGACTGGACTGAACCAGAAACTCAGAGCGGTAATCTGAAACCAGCAAGTGAGTAGGGGCCTCGTCCTCGTCAATCTTGGCAAAGCGACCAATGGGCTCACGGAAGATGTTGTCTGTCAGATCATCATTCACAGTGGACACCTCCCCAATAAGAACATCGCCGCCCTCACCCCAGAATGCATGCCAATCACCGGGCATCAATGTGATGCTCTCACCGGGTGCAAACTTCAATTTTTCGCCCGGCGCGAAAGTGCGTTTGATCCCATCACAAATCACGGTGCCCCCGCGATCGGGATCGAAATGACCCTTGTCGTCGGATCCGAAGAGCTCGATCACCATTGTGGCACCGCCACGGTTGATGATGTCTTCCGATTTGATGACATGCGTGTGCATCGGGCTGATTTGATCTTGTTTCGAGATCAGCAGCTTTTCGGCGTAAACCATCCCACCGCCGCGCTGCAGATCTGCCAGAGATCCGTTGCGCAGAGTGAACAGAAACAGGCCAAGATTATCAAAGTCACCTTGCCCGTAATCCGTAATATCCCAGCCCATCCTCGCTTCGATAATCCGGGTCGCAATTTTCTTGCGTGCGCGGAAGTCGTCTGGCGTCCAATAGGCGAATTGCGGCAGGGTGAAGCCATGGCTGCGGATCATGGCGTCGGCTTCTGCCATGATCTGATTGATGCGCGAACGCTTCATTTTTGCGCCTTTGATTGGGTCAGGAACTCAATCACCATGGCAGCGGTCCAGGTGAAGCTTTTACCGCCGCAAGGTTCGCCTGAAGTTGGGTCATAATATTCGGCAAAGCCGCTGTTTGAGATCAGCTCGAGGCTGTCGCTTATGATCCGTTCCGCCACGCCCTCTTCGCCTGCGGATTTCAGCCCGTCAGAGATCAGATAGTTCACAATCAGCCAGACCGGGCCACGCCAATATCGCTTGCCGTCAAAATGAGGCGATATCACCGGTTGGCTTGGCACAAGGTGACGGCAACTCTCGCCAAGATCCATGATCCGCGCGCCAATTTGTTGCGCTCGGTTTGGTGGAATCGGAGCGACAACTGCTAGCAGACCAGCGATTGACGGGTTGTCCACCTGCTGGCCCGCCTTGCGATCATAGCACAGGTATTGAGTATAGGTTTCGCTCCACAATGTTTCCATCGCGGCCACGCCTTTATTGGCTCGGGCACGATTTCGTGCGGCAATCTCTGGTTCCCCCAGATCATCCGCAAGCTCTGCCAGGTCTGAACATGATCTGATCAGTATGGCGTTAAACCCGGGATCAACAATCTGGAACGGCGAGGCCGCATGGAGCTTGGAATTGTCCCAGCCCAAGTTGCGGAAAAGTTGGACTAGATAGATGTAGCGCTCATATTGGGCCTGTGTCGGCCTGTGGCTGGCATCTGCATGTTCCAGATCGCGCCGCTGGAAGGGCATCACCCCATCCGTGGGTACAAGCTGAAACGCAGCATCCCAGTCAACCGAATTGTCCCGTCCAGACTCCCAGGGGTGGATCAGGGCCACAAGCCCGGTCCCTTCTGGATCACGACAGCGATAAAACCAATCGTGCCATGCATCGATTTTCGGCAAGAGTGCTTTGGCTTGTGCAGTGCCAAGCACCTTGTCATTCGCACGCTCAAACAGCTTGCGCGCCGCAAACCCTGCAACAGGCGGTTGTGATATCCCCGAGGTCGGGACCTTGCGCCCGGTTTGCCAGACATCAGGCCCCGGAAAATACCCCTCATCTTCTTTGTGGAACACGATATGGGGCACCAAACCGTCGTCCCATTGGTGGTTCATGAGGGTCGACAGCTCGACCCAGGCGCGTTCTTCATCATAGAACGCAATCCCCAAAGCCGTCAGTGCGCTATCCCAATTCCATTGGAACGGGTACAGGCCATGCGTGGGCACCGTATAGGAGCCTTGATCATTGCGGCGAATGATGTCCACGGCGTGATCGACAAGTGTTTGAGCCACGTTTGAATACTTTCTAATTGCTCAGGCCACAGCGAGAGTTGTTTCAGGATCAAACCAACGAATCCGGTCTTTAACCGGAGCAAGTTTGAGCGTCTCGCCGGGCTTAACCTGCATTTCGCTGTCGAGGATGGCTCGGAACAGCTTACCATCCAGTTCACAAGTGACCAGCAGATGCGCCCCCAAAGGCTCGACCACTTTCGCAACTGCCGGGAAGCCGTTTTCGGCCAGTGTCATGTCTTCAGGACGGATGGCGAATTGCAGGTTTGAGTTCGCTGCAGACGGTCCGTCGAACGAATGACCTGCGACGCTGAATTTCCCGCCACCCTGCGGCGTCGCTTCAAGGAAGTTCATCGGCGGGTTGCCAATGAAGCCTGCCACGAACTCTGCCGCCGGGTTGCGATATACTTCAATCGGCGAAGCCGCCTGGACGATCTTGCCTTCGTGCATGACGCTGATCCGGTCTGCCATGCTCATGGCTTCCACCTGGTCATGGGTCACGTAGATCGCGGTGGTGTTGCTTTCGGCCAAAACGCCTTTCAGCTCGGCACGCATTTCCATCCGCAGCAAAGCGTCGAGGTTGGACAGCGGCTCGTCCATCAAAATGACATCCGGCTCCATCGCCAAAGCGCGCGCCACGGCGACACGTTGCCGCTGACCGCCTGAAAGCTCGCCCGAGTAACGCGTCAGCAACTGCTCGATATGCATCAGACCCGCCGTACGCTCGACACGGCGTTTGACGTCGTCATTCGACATTTTCTGCATGCGCAGACCAAAGCCGATATTCTCAAACACCGTGAGGTGCGGGAACACCGCGTAGTTCTGGAACACCATCGAGATGCCGCGATCTTTGGGTGCCAGGTGATCCACCCGCTTCCCGCCGATCCAGATCTCGCCTTCTGTTGCCGTCTCCAACCCGCAGATGATCCGCAAGAGTGTGGATTTGCCGCAACCCGAGGCCCCCAACAGGACCATGAATTCCTGATCGGCGATGGTCAAATTGATGTCGTGCAATGCTTGGTATTCGCCAAAGCGTTTCGCGACGTTTTTGATTTCGATAACAGCCATTTTCTGGGCTCCTTTATCTGGCAACCGCGCTTAGCGGTTGGCGATGCCCCACATCGCGAAGAGGTATTTCCGAACAGCGAAGATGAAGATCAGCGCTGGCACGACAAGAATGAAGCCACCTGCGAATTTCAGGTGCAGAGGAGAGGTGTCGAGGTTCTGCAGCAGAAACGCGGTCAGTGTTCGGTTCTCGATGGTCAGCACGGCGGCCGCGAACACCTCATTCCACGAGATTACGAAGGCAAAGATGGCCGATGCCGTGATGCCCGGAAGAACCAGTGGCAGGATCACCTTTTGAAACGCCGTCACACGGTTGCAGCCAAGGGTCCATGCGGCCTCTTCCAGCTCGATCGGGATTCCCGAGAAGAGCGAGAAGGTGATGAGAACCGCAAAGGGAATAGCCAGTGTCGTGTGCACCAAGGCCAGGCCGAAGACAGTGTCGTCGATCCCAGTGCGGATGAACATCACCGCCAGGGGCAATGCCAGCAAGGGCAATGGGAAGGCGCGTGTCAGAAGGATCAAGAGCCGGAACAGTTCCTTTCCCCGAAACTCAAAGCGCGACAGCGCATATCCCGCGGGTGCCCCGATAAGGATCGACATCACCATGGTCATGGCCGCCACCAGGATCGAGTTCTTCAGCGCCGTAAGGATACCGTCGAAGCCTGCAAAGAAGGTCAGACTTCCCAAATCAAACTCTGGGATGAACGACTTTGGATAGGCGTTCACCGCTTCTGGAGAGCTGAGCGTATTGATCAGCAGGAAATAGAGCGGCACCAGAACCCAGGCACAAAGCAGGACGACACCGGCGACATAGACAAAGCGGCCTGCTTTGCGCGTGTCTTGGCTGGGCTCTGCCACGTCAGTTGTTGCGGCGGTCATATCGTAGCTCCTTTCGGAACGCGCAGGGCACGCATGATGATCAGGGTGAAGGTGATCGAGATCGCAAGGATGATCAGTGCAATCGCTGCAGCCGCACCGCCGTTGAGCAGTTCAAACTGATAGGCATATGTCTCGCCCATAAGCACGGGGAACAATGTTCCGCCAAGGGCCTGGACAACTGCGAAGACCTCGAACGCCAGAATAACCCGAAGCACCAGCGCTGTTTGCAGCGACGGGCGCAGCATCGGCAATGTGATCTTCAGGAACCGTTGCCATGGCGTGGCACCAAAGACTTCACCCGCTTCATAGTATTCTTTCGGGATCAGGCCGATACCGGCCACAAGGATCACCAGCATAATCGCAGTGGCGCGCCAAATCTCGGCAAGCATGATTGCGACGAAGACCATGACAGGGCTTGTATAGCTCAGGAAATTCGTTGGGCTGTCGATCAGCCCCAGGCCACCCATCATCGAATTCAGGAAGCCGGATTGCTCGAAGATCGCGAGCCAGATGATACCAGCGGCCAGATCCGAGATGCCCAGCGGGATGGTCCAGACATAGAGGATCAGATCGCGCCCCTTCTTCATCTTGGTGACCATCGTCGCCATCAAAAGCGACAGCGCCAGCTGGATCGGCACCACGGCGAGCGCGAGCAGAAACGTGTTCTTAAGCGAAATAGGGAACTTCCAATGTTCGGTAACATCGCGGAAGTTGGACATTGTAAAGCCAGAGCCATTGCTGAATGCCTGCTGTGCAACCAGCACAAACGGATAAAGAAAGAAGAGGCACAAAAACAGCGTGACCGGCAAAATCAATACGTAGGGCAAAAGACGCGGGTTCATAAGACCGCTCCCCGATTTGACGCCTAAGCGCAGATTTCGATAACTTTGCGGAGGGTGTCCGGGCCGACCAGCGGCCCGGACTCAGGAAGGTGCTGCTCAGAGCACCCTTGGGAGGTTCACTCGACCGGGCAAGCGCCTTCGGACGGAGCATCAGGAGCCCAGCAGGGCGCGCCTGTCTCATCCATGATGCGTTTCAGGGTCTTTTTCTGATCCTCAAGCACCGCCTCGATGGGTTGACCAGCAAGGATGATGCGCTCGAACGTGTCCACGAAGACGCGGTTGAAGTCGCCGCCCTTATCGCCTAGACCCGCAGGAAGCAGACCCGGGTTCGCATCGGGCGAGGCGCTCATGATCGCGACTGCATTGCCAGCGGCCTGAACTGATGGCGGCAGATCACCGGGCAATTCAACATCAACCACTGGGAAGAAGTTCGTGGCACGCAGTGTCGCGATTTGCGTCTCTGGCTTCAGCATATGCGCGATCAGCGCCTTTGACGCTTCCATGTCGGGCGCGGTGCGCGGAATGCCGACACCGGCAATAACCGGCATGAAGCCACGGCCTTCTGGGCCGGCAGGTGCCGGGAAGGCGACAAAGTCATCCGGGCGCTCGTTAAATGCAGCCGCAAGACGCGACGTGTGGTCGAAGGCGATCCAGACATCTTCGTTCAAAAGCTGCTCTTGCAAGAACGAGAAGTTGGTTGAGCCTGGGTTGGTCACCGCCCAAAGCTCTCGCATCTTTTCCCATGCGACGACGGCCTTGTCCGATGCGAATGTCCGCACAACGCCATCTGTATAGGACGGGTAAAGGTAACCCTGGAAGAAACGGTGCTTCAGGCCTTTGGGGCCTGCGGGGAAGCCGAACTTGGCCTCCCCTGTCGCTTCCATAACATTCGTCGACCAAGCGATCAGTTGATCGTAGGTCAATGTGTTGATGTCGGCACCTTCGGGCAGGTGTTCAAGCGCCTTCTTGTTCGCCGCCATGATATAGCTGGCCTGCATCCAGGGGATGTATTTTGCGTTGCCAGTGCCGAGCTTTGCCAGGTTGTTAAACGTATCGCTCGCAGCACCAAGCCCCAGATCATCAAGATCAACCAGATCATCCGTGTTCATCGCAGAAAAGTCGCCATGAAGTGCGCCCAAAACACCAATGGTCCCTGTGCCGGCGCTGAGCTCGGCGTTAAGCCGTGTGATCCATGGGCCACCGTCGTTTGGCTGGTAGTCTACTTCTCCTGCGCCAGAAAGCACCTGTTCACGCATGGCTTGCGCTTCTTCAACCGGCTTTGCTTGCGTCGACCAGAACAGCACCTCGGCCTGCGCGGCAACCGCTGAGCAGGATATCGCGATGCTGGATGCGGCAACGAAGAATTTCGATAGTAGGGTCATGTTTCCTCCCAAAATTATATGAGGCCATCTTCAAAGATGGCGCTCGTTCGACCGTCACCGCGCGTTTAGCTCGGCGCCCTCGGGTTGGATGCGGGCAAAGTGGTGGTGCTTGACGAATCTCCCCCTGCCAAAAATATGATATAACGTTATATCTACTGTCAACAGATTTCTCGGAAATTCTCGGGCCATACGCGCTTGATGGAGCGAAATACAGTTGCAAGGGCGCGCGAATTGCGCCATTTCTTGGTGTAACGTTGTATCTATCTACGAGCAGAAGCGTGTCCCGAAAGCCGACCTTGAATACTGTTGCGCGTGAGGCTGGCGTATCTATTCCGACCGTCAGTCAAGTCATGCGTGGAGCTGGCCGGATATCCGAAGAGACGCGTGAGAAAGTGTTGAGGGCAGCCCGAGACCTGCACTACGTGCCGAACTCGCGTGCCGCCGCGATGCGGTCAGGTGAAAACCGTGAAATCGGCTTTGTCATCAACCAACTCGGTAACCCGTTCAATGCCGAAGTGGTCAGCGGTGTCGTCGATCTGTTGGAAGCGGAAGGGTACCTTGTTTCTATCGTCGATACGCGTGATGACCACGAGCGCCAGGCACGTCAACTTGAAGCCTTTATTCGCCACGGCCGCGGTGGGCTGCTGTGGGTACCTGCTATCGACACTTCCGACGAAACTTTCGACCTTCTCGCAGCGCAGGGAATTCCCGTCGTCACGTTTCTACGAAATGTGCGTCGCGATCTCGATCATGTTGGAATTCGAAACGCCGAGGCGACATCGATCGCCACTCGCCATCTCGTGGACCTTGGGCATCGACAAATTGCCTATCTCGGTGGCACCGACCTGACAATTGTGCGCAAGCAACGAATCTCGGGCTATGAAGAGGTCATGGCAGAGGTTGGCTTGGCGCCCTCGGTCGTGTGGGACTCTGAGGATAACAAGATTGCCGGGCTCGACGCCATGTCGGCATTGCTAAGCGCTCATCCAAATACGACTGCTGTCGTATGCAACGGTGATATGGTTGCACTTGGCGCATGTTTGGCTGTCACGAGGGCGGGCCTTGTTCCCGGTCGAGATGTTTCGGTCATCGGTTTTGACAACATTCAAGATGCTGCCGTCTCCACGCCACCCTTGTCGACGATGGCTGTGTCTCCCCATAAGCTAGGGCGCAAATTAGCGCGTGCGTTACTCGACCGAATTGAAGATCCGGACCTCCCGGCTACGGCGGTGGAAATCTCTGCGGAGCTTTTATTGCGAGAAACCACTGGTGCACCGGCTCACGTTCAACTCAATAGTTAGAAATTAACATAAGACTACTTATGCGATATAGAACTTGTAGCCGCAAAGCTAAAATGTCACCCGTGAGCAATTCAGGAATGTCACTCTGCCCTCAAAAATCAATGAGGGTGAGCAGACATGGGATGGGTGATTATGAGCGAGCGCGAGCTGAACCGTGTGGAGGTGCTGGCGCAGGTCGATGATGGTCGGTTGAGCGTGGACAACGCGGCAAACATGCTGGGCCTGACACGGCGGCAAATATTCCGGCTGTTGAAGCGGTATCGGCAGGATGGTGCGTCGGCGATCCGGCACAGGGCGCGTGGCAAATCCCCAAACAACCGCATTCATCATGCCAAGCGCGACTATGCGCTGAGCCTTATCAAGGAGAGTTATGCCGACTTCGGGCCGACCTTGGCCGCTGAGATGCTGGCCGAACATCACGGACTCAAAGTGTCGCGCGAGACGGTTCGCAAATGGATGCAGGAAGATGGTATCTGGCTGTCTCGCAAACAACGCCGGACATTCCACCAGCCGCGCTTGCGTCGGGAATGCTTCGGCGAGTTGATCCAGATCGACGGGTCTGATCACAGATGGTTCGAGGATCGAGGCGATCCCTGTACCCTGCTCGTTTTCATCGACGACGCGACCAGCACATTGATGGAGCTGCGTTTCGTCACATCCGAGAGCACGTTCAGCTACTTCGAGGCCTTGGAAAGCTATCTGCTGAAGCATGGCCGCCCCGTTGCCTTCTACAGCGACAAGCATACCGTCTTCCGCGTTCCAAAACCTAATGAACACATGACCGGCATGACCCAATTCGGGCGCGCCCTCGCGGAGTTAAACATAGAGATCATTTGCGCCAATTCTTCCCAAGCCAAAGGCCGCGTCGAGCGCGCGAACCGCACGTTGCAAGACCGCCTGGTCAAGGAACTGCGCATCGCAGGTATCTCTAACATGGATGATGGCAACACGTTCCTTGCGGGTTTCGTAGAGCGCTACAATGCCAAGTTTGCAAAGGCTCCAGCCAAGTCGGACAACCTGCACCGGGCCTTGAACATCGAACCAGATCGCTTCGCCGAGGTCTTCTGTCTGCGCGATAAACGCTATGTCACCAAGGATTTGACGCTCAAGTATGACCGCAAACGCATTCGACTGGAGGTCAACGATCTGACACGCGGATTGGTTGGCAAATACGTCGATGTCTATGAGATGCCGGACGGGCGCATTCAGGTGCGCGCCAAAGGTGTCGCCCTACCCTGCAGCATCATCGATCCACACCAACAGCGCGTCACGCACGCCGCGATAACTGAGAACAAGCATCTTGTAACCCGTCACGGCCTTTGAGACAGACAGTGTCCGTCATCAAATGGTTTGAGACAGATGGCGGTTTGACTTTGAGGAGTCGTCGCTCATCTGGGCTTAGTTAAG
>NZ_CANMEU010000022.1 GCF_947497045.1 uncultured Tateyamaria sp.
GCTTAACTAAGCCCAGATGAGCGACGACTCCTCAAAGTCAAACCGCCATCTGTCTCAAACCATTTGATGACGGACAAGCGATGGAGCAGCAAATGTGATGTAACCATTTTCCACGTATTGGTTAGCGTCGCATTCAACCAAAAAGACGTGGAGGGCGATGCCATCCATTCCGCACCCACATTATCGCGATATCGCGCCGTTCTGCGCTTTGCCGACGAAAAAGGAATGGACGGACCTGCGTTGGTTGAAAAGCTCAAAGCAAGCTCGTTGGATGCGTTTTACAAAGAGGCGCTCAAGAAATTCCGCTATGACTACTTGGACGATTATGTCGAAGATGACGAGGATCGGTTTCAGCGATCCATCCAACATTTGGGCGAGCTTGGTGGTTTGCCAGTGGCAAAATTCTCTGACGATCTGAGAAAGCCAAAGACGGAGACGGGTTTCGCCACCGCCATCGTTAAGGTTCAAGACGATGACTTCAAAGTGCTTGGCTTTGTAAACGAACAAATGGTGAAGCAAGAGGTTATGCAAAAAAAGGTGTCCGCACTGGTTCCCGCCGAAGCCAAACGCACCCGAAAAAAGCTGGCTGACAAGAAACTCTATTGGCTCTACGTGAGTTGCGATCTCTATAGTCGGTTCCTGCCTGATCATGCCTCCCGAAAGTCTTGGTCTGATGCTGCGAAGACAGCGAAACTGCCACTGCTGGATGAAAACACCACACAAGCACAATTCGATCAATACGCTGCACAGATTATCAAGCAGCGGGAGGAAGATGACCAGCAGAAGGTCCAAATCGGTGAAGCATTGCAAAAGTCAGACTTCGATGCACCGGTTCTAAAGAAGTTTAGGTTGTTGGATGCATTGGAGTTCCGCGAAAAAGATCAGCGTTTTCATGCAAGGACAATCACCACTCATCCTAACACGCCGTGCGTTGAAATTTGGCCGGATGCCCAGTTGCCTGGTGAAGTGCTCCAAGACACTGTTGCTATGCAGGGGCGGCATGCAAAGCGTTTTGTCAGTGACTTTCCACGCTTTGCTGAATGGACATGGTCCGCTGAGAATGGGGCCATCACACTTAAGGATGAAAATGGAGATACCTCTCCCGCTACCCTGCAGAATGTGAGTGGGCTGGCTCAGTGGAAGGCCATTGACCCCACTTTGGAGCCCGTTGCCCGTTACCGTTTGGATCGTTCGCTTATGGTCCAACTGCAAGGGTGGCGCGACGAATATGCCAACATTCCGAGGATCGGCCACAGCGCGTTCAAAAACATGATGAAACTCGAAGCCGATCCCGACGGATTGAATCTGGTGCATCCGTTGGAAAGCAAGCACCGTAAGCAACTTGGCATTATGACCAGCGGTGCGACTCCAGTTTTCTCAACAACTCGGTTCTTCGATTTCAAAACCGCCGAGGCATTATTGCAGTTGGCGGAAGACTACGGCACAGAGTTTGAGCTTGAGCTTTTGGACGGATTGGAAGGGCTTTCAGCTCTCCGCATCATTCCGCAGGATTTTCCAGTCAGCAGTTCGATCACGTTGCCGTTGATGCTGTCCAACAAGGGTAATCCAGCTGAGATCACCGCCACCATATAGCGGTGCACCAGCAAGAAAGTTTGGGGCCAATGTGCGGCCCCAAACTGTTTTCTAAACCGGAGTTCAAGATGCCTGGTGGGATGTGATCAGGTGTAAACCGTCATCTGGTGTGACCTTTGCATGATCTGCTTGCACGGTGGGAAACAGCCATTGTGATGGTTCAGTGGGCTTTTTTTCGCAAGTGCAACTCAAGTACTCAACTGCTTCCTTCAAATTCTGCGCTCTGAGCCAGTCCGGACCATAGTCAAATCGCGTTGTCACGGTTTGGGTCTTGTAGATGATTTCGATGGCTACATGGCTGTCTGTGAGACGGTGGTGACCATCACGACCCCAAGGTGTCTTGGCCGTGCTGAACAGCAACCAAACCCACCTCGTCCCCCTTTTTGGTTTTTGTTTGAACCGCACCTCGTGACAGACCAGAGGGGGCAGACCAGCGGGCGTTTCGCAGGTGCCACTAGTTTACATGACAGTGACAGCCCAATCATGTAGTGGGTTCGTTGGTCCTGGCAGGTCCAACCGTTCCTCATGGATACAGTGGTGTGTGATTGTGTCGATAAATGATCTTGCTTTCAAATAGGGCATTGTTTTTCATGCTTATTTTTGGCATTTTGGCATCTTTGAATCTGGCACCCTTGATCGAAGAAGTCATTATTATTCTTGTGCAGAAATTTTGTAATACGTTGGCTTCGCTGGCCCATGTTTGCCGCAATAAATGGCTTAGATTTTCGTCACGAAAGTTTCGGTTTAGAGTTACAGCACTTCAACTGCGCCGCGCTTCTGTTCATCCGACACGTCAATATAGCGTTGCGTGGTGGTCAGCTGTTTGTGCCCAGCCAGCTCCATGATCACCTTTGGCGAAATCCCAGCATGTGCCATGCGTGTGATGAACCAACGCCGCCCGCTGTGTGAAGATGCATCATCGATCCCAGCAGCATCAAACACACGGGCGAAAGCTTGGACCATGCTGTTTGGGGTGAAAGGGCCACCCTTTTGGGACTCGATCACTGGACGTTCCAGTTTCTTCCATCGATCCAGTTGCGCCCAGTAGGTTGCCAACTCCCGCTGTAGCTTGGCGTTCAGATGCACTTGGCGTGCTTCCTTGGCTTTTGTGTTCTCCGCTTTGAGGTAAAACATCGCTTTCGGCTTCATCTCACGATCCAGCACATCCGCCCATTTGAGTGAGGCGATCTCACCCACACGCATCCCAGCATAATGTGACAGCATGAGCATCAACCTGTTGCGTTTACCGTTCTGCATGCTTGCGCAGATGGCCATCACACGCTTGAGTTCCTCAGAAGATAACACTTTTGCCTGTTTCATCCGTTCTCCGCCAAGTGACTGAAACATAAAGCTTTCCTACCGGAGAGCTGTTTTTGTTATGTTGCCACCTGGCGGGGAGAACGACCGTTTTCTGACTACCAAGGATATGAAGTTGGTAGGGCACAGGCGCGGAAAATTTGTATTTCGTTATGTTCCATATTCTATGCAGTTTAGTCATTGACCCATAAACAAGCCGTTGAAGACTAGCGCGCCGAAATCACTCCCAGAAACTACTTTGCAATCCGATTGGATCAAGGAAATATCTCACCGAACGCCCGCGCTTCCAAGTCTGAGTGTGAATTGAGTGTCAAGGAGAAACGCCAAAGCACGGCATTTGGTATCTTACATCACCTTCTAGCTTGGAAAATGAACCTACTTGCACCGATACTTGCCAAATTTAGCCTCATATTGTCTCATAGGGGACGACCCTTGCTGTGCGGAAATTTCGTTCGATGGTCTTGATTTAACAAAAGGACCTTGTGATGGATCTGGTAACCACAGCCGTAGGGGTGGGAAAAAGCATCGGTTCACGCATCTGCGCGAACTACATATATGCACGACTAATGCGCACTTCAAAACACGACTTAGGGCTACGCGCATATCTAAACCTTCCGGCTCAAGTACTCGAAGAAGTCGAAGGGCACCTTGCAGAGTTCGCTATAATCCAACGCCAAAAATATGGCGAAGCACAGGTTAGGTCAGTCGAACGTTACTTCAAAGCAATCGTCGATGACGGCAAACCTGATTTTCTCTTTCCCCTGCTTGAAAGACTATTTTTTGACCCGGCTAGAGCGAAAATTTCACTTGAACAAGATCTGACGACGTTCATTGAAAAAAACGAATATATTCAAGTAAGTGAAATATCCGAAGAAATTCTTTCTGAATTGGGCCAGTACATTGATCGTAAGATACCGCTGTTCAATCGCATGTCAGACGAAGTTCAGCGCGCTATCTCTACAGTAGAAATCCTAGAAAACTCAGGTGACACGAAAGGCAGCCTAGGTTCCAAAGAAATATCTGAAAGCGATATCCGATCCTATGCGAAATACGTAGTTAGCCGTAATGAAAGTGTAATGTTGAGTGGGTTCGACAGTTTTCTCAAGAGCGATGCCTACATTAGTGATTTACGAACTTCCTTTGTATCCCTGTTTTTGGACAGCACTGTTGACGCCGACAGAGTTTCGATCAACGCTGAAACCGTCGTGGATGATACCCGTTACGTTTGTTTGCGTGGAAACCCGGGATGCGGTAAAACTACACTGCTTCAATGGTTAGCTCTCCAGGCATGCAAAGAAAGTGGGACGATACCGTTTCTTGTCCCACTTCGTACGTTGATTTCAAAACATGAAGCAGATTTTTCACTTATCAACTGCTTCCGAGCCACGTGCGTTGACCAGGACTTGTTTTTGCAACTTGGAAGTGAATGGATGGCTTCGTGTCTGACGAACCGCCGCTGCATAGTAATGTTGGACGGCGTTGACGAAGTGCCATTCGAAATGCGTTCTGAATTTTGGTCCTTCGTTGCAAAGGTTAAAGAAGATTACCCAAACTCGAAGATAGTTGTTACGTCTAGAAATTTATTTCATACGCATGACGGTGAGGGCTTCTTCAAAGACCCAACCAAAATGAATCCGAATGAGTATCGTAGTGCGCAGTGGGAATGGAAGCCCCCGGAAGGTTTTCTGGACTTTAGAATACTTGGGCTGCGGCGCTCCGAAATAGATACATTTATTGATCGCTGGCATTCCGGCATTCAGAAAAACAGGATTCACCCCGACCTTGTTTCTAGCTTGGACGTAATGCGCCATCAGTTAAAGCAGGCACTCCTTCCTGAAAACGATACGGTAGGTTTAAGTGACTTGGCTAGAACACCAATGTTTTGTGCACTCCTGTGCTTGGTAAATTTGTTGAATAAAGGAAGGCTGCCGAACACTCCCAAGAGTCTCTATGGGAGTGCAATCGAAATTTTGGTACAATCACGTGACGAAATACGCGGAGTGCCAATTGAAAAAAAGTTCCGACAACTCGACAAATCGGCGCGAAAACGAATTCTGGGATTCATTGCATACTCTATGCAAGAAGCTTCAGATCACAACCCGAACTATCAACTTGAGGAAAAGATAGAAACTGTACAGGAATGGATTGGCCTTTTTCGAAAGAACTATGCGTCAGACATATTTGTAGATATATCTGACGCTGAGATCGTGGGATTTTTGATTGAGCGTGTTGCTGTTGTTCGCGAACCAACTGGCGGTTTCGTTGATTTCTCCCATCGCAGTTTTTTGGAGTATCTTGCGGCCGAACATTTTGTGTCATTTCGACCCAGGTCCCTGATCTCAAGTTTATGTGAAAAGGATCAATGGCACGGCACCATAAGATTTTTGATAGATAGCGAAAATGGATCTGAATCATATAATGGCGACGTACTGAGCGAGATTTCAAGGTTCGTTGATCGCGCCGACAGTGATCATGCCGTGCGAGACTTCGTTGAGAGTATTTTCGAATTGCTTCACAATATTCCATTTGATTGTTACGAGGAGTATGTGCAACTTATCCGCCGAATGCGTCCAATCTCAAAGGAACGGGCACCTCGATATCGTAATGTTCCAATTAGAATACTCCAAAATGCCTTGGAGAATTCGCCAGATTCTGGCGAATGGATAATGCTTGAAAAGGCTTATATCTACAACAATCATGACAGCGATCTGGCGCTTGAGGTCATTGAACGGGAGTACTGTGACGCGAAGACACCCGATTTTTATATGGCACTCAATGAAGGCCGACGGATACCGCTAGAAAAACAGTATGCTTTGTTAAACCAGATTTCTTCTGGTTGGGACTACCTGAGGAGTGGGCGAGGATTCGAAAAACTATACTCTGACAATATGGTTGCATTGCGCGACGCAATCCTACAAATTGAAGATCGTGCAAGTTCAGATGTTCTCCTAAATGAAGTGGTCATTTGCAAAAAAACCAGAGGTGTCTTCGAACCGAAGGTTTTCAATCATATAGGAGAGGTGCACGTTGATACATGGGATGTAGATTTTACTGTTTCAGTAATTAGCCACATTCAAAAAAACTACAAAGGGATACTGATTAAGGTTAATCGATCTCTTCATCGATTCGATATCGACAGCTTCAAAGACGTTTATTTCTTTGAGGACTAAGATGATTTCCATACCGCATCGTAAACCCAATTCAGATGGTAGTTGGCGAGCTCATTTTGTTGGTCGGCCTTTTTAGCTGTTATGCAGGTAGGGGTGAACTGTTTTGATTTTGTATAAAGTCTCATTGAGTTAATCGGACGCCTCAGGGGTTGGTGCGAAGTTCTGCAAAAGCTAAAATGGTCTTTGTTCAACTCCTTGCCGCAATGTGATATGATCTTTGCTCCAATGTTTCCCTGGCTTCGACGGATCAATATTTCTACCAATTACAAGCCGCTGCTCCATGCTCGAAAGCCGGCAAAATGATCTCGTGCGTTAAACTGCTAATTGCCTGGAATTCCACGATCCGAAAGATCCGCGTGTTCGTGCTCAACTTAGCACATCGCTAGCACAGTTTGATTTCGATCCAACAATTTCAACGACTTAACCAACCATGACGCGCATTGAAAATCCTCGTGTCGGTGGTTCGATTCCGCCCCCGGGCACCAATTAAATCAATTAAAAACAATAGCTTGCGAGATTTCTGCGTTGAAGCGCAAACCGCTGAAAACCCCAAAATACCCTATCACAGTGTTAGCACAGTCGGAAAATGCTCAGTTAGCACAGTTAGTTGTGAGCGCCGCGCCGTGCACCTAGCACAGTTCTAGCACAGCAGCCTAGCAACGCTCCTTGCCGTGCTTATGGTGCTTTGGGAGTTATGACTTGGGGCTAGTACGTTGATATAATGAGTTAATTTTCTGACGAAGAGCTTGCTTCGTCGACTCGTCACAAAACGCCATCTCAATGCTGTCAGCGGTAATTCCATCGATTTGGTTTGAGGTCAGGTCAAGGCACTGAGTGGCTAGAGACAATTCGCGAAAAGGCGTTGTGTCAAAGTACGCTGGATCATCAGTAGATAGTGCCACTTTGCAACCGGCGTTTAGCAGTTGTCGAACTGGATGAGTTTCGTAGCACCTACTTGCTCCAAGTTGTACATTGCTCGACAAACAGATTTCAAAGCCGGTTTTCCTCTCGGCAAGCTCAGCCATTATGCTCGGTTCCGCTGCGACTGAAATGCCGTGACCTACGCGTTTGAGGTTTAGCTTGTTTACTGCGTTGGTCACTTCTGCTGCTGGGCTCCATTCACCAACATGCGCTGTCAACTCTAGACCTGAGCTTTGCGCTACCGCGAATGCGCCAACAAAATCTTCAACGTCGAACTTGTGCTCATTTCCCGTTAGGCCAAAACCGCGAAGGTAACGGTTATTGACCCTAGACGCCAACTCAGCAACATTCACAGCTTCTTCAGATCCTCTGTGTCTTACACAGGTGACAATAATACAGCCAAAGACGCCAAACTCAGCTTGAGCGATATCTAACGCGTCGCTCAAAGCACTGATTTGAGAGCCAAAGTCTATCCCATTCGCTATCGAGTGTCCGGGGGAAATCATGAATTCAACGTAACAAGTTCCCTGCTTGGCTACCTTTCGCAAATACCTGTAAGCAATTTCGTGCAAATCCTGTGCAGAACGAACTACATGGCCGACTTGGTCGTACAAGGTCAAGAAGTTGTCAAAGCCACTAAAAGCGTAGCCGTCGCCAGCGACGGATTTTGGTAACGTAATTGCATGCTTTTGTGCGAGCTCCGTCGCATGGCCGGGTGTAATGGTACCCCGAAGATGGCAATGAAGATCAAGTGTCGGATGCTTATTTTCGTTGATGGTCAGGCTCCCCATGTTCCTGCTATGGTCGCTTTCGTATGCTGTTTGTAGGGAGAACACCTTGCGCGCCCTAAGATTCTTGTCGGGAAACCCTCATAAGATCAGAGAAGTAGAGGATATTTTATCCGGAATAGATATCGAGATTGTAGCTGTTGATTACAAGATCAGTGAAATCCAAACTATTGATGTCCCAAAGTTGGTCCATGGCAAATGTATCAGGGCATTTCAAAGAGTCAGTCAGCCCATCTTTGTTGAGCACACAAGTTTAAAAATTTCGGCCTTGAACGGGTTTCCCGGTGGATTGACGCAGGTTTTCTGGGACACTCTACAGGCAGATAACGTGTCAAAGCTATTCGGAAGTCTTCCTGATCCAACAGTTGTGGCGTCCACTCGAATTGCCTTTTGCGATGGGAAACGTATCCACCAATTCGAGGGAGAAGTTGAAGGGAGTATTGCTGCTGAGCCACGAGGTAACCGAGACTTCCAGTGGGACTGTGTCTTTGTGCCAAAAGGGGAAACGGAAACCTTTGCAGAACTAGGTGATAGGAAAAATGAAATATCGATGCGCCGTCGAGCACTCGAGAGCTTTGCTGAATTTTTGAAGGTCAAAATTGATGGTTGATGACTTGAAGAATGCTATTTCTGAGCAAAGAGTGATCCTATTTGCCGGAGCAGGCGTGTCTGCAACTCTTGGTGCTCCAACATGGGGCGAGCTAATTGATCATATTGGCACTGAGCTGGGCTACGAGCCCGAAGTCTTTCGCGCGCTTAGCACAAATTACTTGACGCTTGCCGAATACTATAAGCTCGAACGAGGAACAATTGGGCCTCTGCGGAGTTGGATGGACAAAGGGTGGAATTTTGAGGACAGTAAGATTCAGGGTTCAGCCGTACATCGACTAATCGCCGAACTCTCGTTTCCCAAAATCTACACGACAAACTATGACAGCAATATCGAACGAGCATTCGAGTTGGCAGGCAAGAATGTGCGAAAAATTGTTGACGTTAGGGATTTTCTTTCGGTCGAACAAAGCGATCACCAGGTCATTAAGCTACATGGCGACTTTGACAGTGATGAATCGATCGTTCTAACTGAGACCGACTACTTCAACCGGCTTTCGTTTGAATCACCATTGGACATTAGGCTGCGTTCTGACGTGCTTGCGAACCCAGTGCTATTTATTGGTTACAGCCTGTCAGACATCAACGTTAGAATGCTTTTGCACAGGCTATGGGAGATGTGGGATTCGTCAGCGCACCAAGCACATAAGCCGGACTCATATATCTTCTTGCCCAGGCCGAACCCGATTGAAGAAAGGGTCCTTCAGAAGTGGGGAGTGAAGACCATCGTGGGCGATGATCCAGACCCTATGAAATCACTGGAGAAATTCCTGGAAAAGCTGTGTGACTAGCAAAGGGCCCCGCCTGTCGATATCAGCGGCTCGGTATGGAAGTGCTCACATATGCAAAAGTGATGATGCTAAGTCTTAAGTCGCTCTCATAACCACATCGCCATAACTGGATTGGACCCAACGCTAAGAGGTCCACATGGCGTCACCCACAGTCCAGCGTATCGCCGAATTGAACGATCAGTTCCGACGATGTGATCCCAGCGTGCCAGGGATGCGGTTCCTCACCGCTGGCATCATCGAGCTGCTCGAACGGCATGCAGTGGATTGCGATGAGATCATCCAGATTGTTAGTGAATTCAATGTGTTCACAGAGGACAATGACACGCACGGGGAGCACGACTTTGGCACCTTTGAATATCTGGGTGAAAACTGCTTTTGGAAGATCGACGCGTATGACAACGACTATTCCATGGGCTCGGATGATCCCACCGACCTCAGCAAGACCCGCCGGGTGCTAACGATCATGCTGGCTGAGGAATGGTGAGCTGACCCTGCAAGAACTTTCAGAAACTTTCGTGAGGAAAGTTTTGACGAGTTTTTTCATGGGAAGAAACGGATGGTAATACGTGCGATTACTCTTCATCGAACGACACGTGGCGTTCTTGTTCAATGAGAGGGCCAGCGCCCCTTACATGTGGGTTTCTCCAGCTTATTCCGCCAGCACGGTTGCGCATAAAGTGGCCTTGCACCCAGTGAGCACGCCGTTTGGACACTTCTTCGTCGATATTGTAACCCGTCACGGCCTTTGAGACAGACAGCATTGTTTTGCTAAGGGAGTGTCTTTCGCTCATCGTAACCCTTG
>NZ_CANMEU010000023.1 GCF_947497045.1 uncultured Tateyamaria sp.
CGTTTGGATGCCGCGGCCCTTGATCAATATCATCCTGACGCATTGGGTACGTTCATCGGATATCTGCCACAGCGCGTGCAACTGTTTGACGGCACGGTGGGGCAGAACATCGGACGGCTTTCTTTGAACCCGGAAGCTGACAAAGTCATCTCGGCGGCAAAAAAGGCGAACTCCCATGAGATGATCCTCGCCCTGTCGGACGGCTATGACACGCAGATTGACGTGTCGCAGCAATGCCTGTCGGGCGGGCAGATTCAGCGCATTGGTTTGGCGCGCGCCCTTTATGGTGATCCTGTCATTCTGATCTTGGATGAACCTAACTCCAATCTGGACAATGCAGGCAGTCAGGCCTTGAACACGGCAATCCGCGAGGCCAAGGCCGATCAGCGATCTGTCATCATCATGGCGCATCGACCCGCCGCCATTCAGGAATGCGACCTGTTGCTGGTCCTGGAAAACGGCAAAGCGGTGAACTTTGGCCCCAAGGACAAGGTGCTGGAAACGATGGTGAAGAACCATAAACAGATACGACTTGCATCGACCCGAGATGAGGGCGTGACATGAACGAACCGCGTTGGTCCGCATTCTGGCCATTGGCGTTTGGGTTTGCCGCGGTGATCGTCCTTGTGGGCGGCTTTGGGCTTTGGGGCGCACGTACAGAAATTGCTGGGGCAGTGATTGCGCCAGGGAAAATTGAGGTCGATCAGAACCGCCAGATTGTCCAGCACCCCATCGGTGGCGTGGTCACCAAGATCGCGGTCCAGGAAGGTGATCTGGTAGAGGCTGGCGATGTGCTCATCCAGCTCGACACCCAACAGATGCTGTCCCGCCTTGCGATCATCAATGGGCAACTGGCGGAAACTCTCGCCCGGCGCGGCCGTCTTGAAGCGGAACGAGATGGGCAGGATCAAATTCTGTTTGACCCGCTATTGCAGAGTGACACGTTGAGCGGCCCCGAGACAGACGACTTGATGGCAGGTCAGATCAATTTGTTTCGAGCCCGCAACGAAACTGTCGCGCAGCAAATTGCCCAGCTCAGCGAACGCAGTGCCCAGACCGAAAATCAGGTTCTGGGCGTTGAGGCACAAGAGAGGTCAGTCACACGTCAGCTTGAGTTGATTGAGTCTGAACTTGCGGCACAGCAGACGTTGCTCGAGCGCGGCTTGACCCAGACGTCCACCGTGCTGGCCCTGCAGCGTGAAGCAGCATCGCTGGAAGGTCGCATTGGTGAATTGTCGGCGTCCAAAGCGCAAGCGAACCAGCGGATCACCGAGATTGCGATGCAGGTCCTCGGTGTCACATCCCAGAAGCGTGAAGAAGCCATCACTCAATTGCGCGACTTGCGCGTGTCGGAGCTGGAACTCACCGAAGAAAGGCTCGCTCTGATTTCTGACATTACGCAAATGGAAATCCGTGCCCCGGTGTCAGGGCTGGTCTACGATATGCAGGTCAAAACGATGCGATCCGTCGTTGGCAGTGCGCAACCCGTTCTCTTCCTCATCCCGCAAGACCGGCCTTTGGTGGTTGCCGCACGTGTTGAGCCGACAAACATCGATCAATTGGTTGTCGGGCAACAGGTCAACTTGCGGTTCTCCGCTTTGGATCAGCGCACAACGCCGGAGTTGAAAGGCGAGGTGGCTCTCGTCTCGGCGGATGCTTTCGAGGACGAAGCGATTGGATCGACATACTACCGGGTGGAAATTGTTCTTGCCCAAGGCGAAGTTGATAAACTGGGTGCCAACCAAACGCTGTTGCCCGGCATGCCTGTAGAGGCCTTTATCCGAACAGAGGACCGCTCCCCCGTCCAATACCTCGTGAAACCGATGTCAGACTATTTTGCGAGAGCCTTTAGAGAAGGGTGATGGGTGGAAAATCTGCTCAAAGGATGGAGTGGTATATTCCAGATGGAGGGGCTGGGAATTCGCTACGCTGAAGCCAGATATGGTACCGTCTCCGATTTTTTTGTAAGAGTCCAAACGAACTGATAAGGGCTAATCTGGCGATTGAAGTTTCTAGACGTAACCCGCCCTTCTTTGTGGTCGAAACTCGGAAGATCTGAAACGAAGCAAGGGCACCTAGGGTCAGGACCCATTGATTTCCATCGAGCGGCATGAATCACAGCTCAAAAACGAGCGGTGAACATGTCTGATCTTTTCTGGCTGACGGATGCGCAAATGGCGCGTCTTGAGCCCTTGTTTCCCAAATCCCACGGTCGGCCACGTGTTAATGATAAGCGCGTTCTGAGCGGCATTATCTTCATCAACCGCAATGGGTTACGTTGGTGAACCGAAGCATGTACCGGCGTGGAGGCTGGCTTTTTTGAGCTGGGCACCGATTTGACCACGATTCTGAACGGGGCGGGGGGCTTTGTGATCCTGATCGCGTCGATCCTAATCGGGGGCCTTGTGCTCGCATTCACCGGTCGTTGGAACTGGGTCATCGCCTCTGCGGGGACGGCCTTGTTCCTGGGTTATGGTGTCACCACACTGACGAGCTTCGCCGGTGTCACAGCTGACGTCGATATGGTCCTGCTTGAACAACCTGTCGACGAAACCGCTGCCTCGTAAGAGCAGCAACTTTCCGGCGGAGCCTGCCAAGACGCTCTGCCGGAGAATGCCCCCTGATACGTGTTCTGAGCCACCACTCCCGTGCCTGAACAGGTACTCCCGAGTGTCAGGGGGCTCACCGAATCTTTCACTCGACGCTGAAGGGCAAATTTAGCCTTCGGTTCAT
The DNA here is from genome assembly GCF_947497045.1 of uncultured Tateyamaria sp. Lineage (GTDB taxonomy): Bacteria > Pseudomonadota > Alphaproteobacteria > Rhodobacterales > Rhodobacteraceae > Tateyamaria. Next base: position 2,734 of record NZ_CANMEU010000023.1, read on the forward strand.
AGGAGCACTCGCATGACTGATGTTGTCCGCATTGAGCAACGCCTCCAAGATCCACCGCAGTTCTTCATCCTGCCAGCGGATGAAGCCGTCGCTTTCGGCATTCCTGCCGTTCTCGGTTTGGTGTCCCGGCAACTCTTCATCGGTCTCATATTTGGTGCGCTTCTTTTCATGCTGTGGAAACGCGTGAAGCGGGGAGGTGGCGTGCGCCAGGTTCTAGCGCTCGTCTACTGGATCCTCCCCAAAGAGATCACGCTTTACCGCGCTCTGCCTGACAGCGCCGTGACAATCTGGAGAGCGTGATGAACTTTCCCGCGATGCAAAAAACAGTCAGGCAGGCGCGCCGTGCTTCAGTGGTCCTCGGTATGGTCGCCCTGGTCCTGATCGTCACGAACGCACTTCTCGTTGCCAAGATGTATTCCCAAAGCAACCAGGTCGTGCTGGTGCCCACCACTGTGACCGATGGCATGGTCGCGCGCGGCACGGTCGACAAGGGCTACATTGAGGCCGTTGCTCTCGATGCTGTCTACGCGATGTATAACAGCACACCCAACACGCTCGCATATGGTCGCAATGTGCTTGAGCGTCTGAGTGGACCGGCTGAGCGGAATGACATTCTCCTAGCCTATGATCGCATTGCGGAAGACATCACGCAGCGCAAGATTTCGACGGTCTTCTTTGCGCGTCGGATCGAGCACAACTTCGATCGCTACGAGGTCGTCGTAGAGGGCGATCTCGCCACTTATCTCGAGACCACACAAGTCACACGAGAACGTCGTCGCATCCTTGTGCGCTTTCGTCCCCAGGCCGGCTCGGTGCGCGTTTCCGGCATTGGCCGTTTGAGCACGGAGGACACTTGATATGACCTTGCTGCCAAAAATCATTCTGCTCGCCGGATCTCTGCTTCTTATGGCTGTGACAGCCAGCGCAAACGCGCAACGCTTCAACGTCGAATCTGATGCAATGGTGCGCTTCCGGGCGTCCATCAATGGGATCACGCGCATCAGCGTGGTTGGGGACCGGATCTCTTCAATCGTCAACGATAATGAATCTTCCGTCTACCAAGTCCGAAATGACGAGCAGACGGGCGACCTGTTTCTTCGCTATGTCGGCCCAGATGAACTTCCCGAAAAAGAAGGTGGTTATCTGGTGACCGAATCCGGGGTGACGGTCGCCTACGAAATCCTGCCAAAGCGTTCCAGCACCGAGACGATCCTCATTTCGATCAAGGGCGGTGCTGCAAAAGCGCCAGTGGCAGATGATGCCAGTGATGGCCGTCTGAGCGGAGATTTCGCCACCACATCCTTTGGTGCCAGTGACAGCGTTACGGGAGGTTTGGTGGATGCGACCCGCCAGACCATTGCCGCCAAGATCGGTTCACCTGTGCCTGGGCGTGGCTCTAACGGTGCGCTCGTTGCAACGCACCGGATGGGTGATCTTGTGGGTGAAGTCCGTGTAGCTGCGGCTGGCAAGGCGGCTCGTGCTGTGCGCGAACAGGATTTCTATCGCAGGGGCGTTCTCGCCGTATGGATTGCCCGTAAGGACCTCGCCGCTGGCGAGCGGGCTTGGGTTGTTGTCATTAGGAGCGGATCATGAGTGACGCGAGTGGTCGTAAAACCAACCAGCTGATCGCGATTGGCTTTGTTGGTGTCATTGGTATCGGCATCCTGGCCCTTCTTGCGGCCATGATGAACCGAGGGACGGGGCAGTCAGGCCTGCCGTCGCGGGCTGTTCCGGTGGTGGATGAAACCATCATCGCAGATCGGACCGCGGCGGCCTCCCCCGAAATGAGCTGGATTGTTTCATCGCGGGCGGAGCTGGAGCGCCTTTCGGCTGATCTGGAAGAGCAGGGGCGTCAACTCGAGATGTCGCGCAAAGCGGCCGAAGTGCGCGCAGCCGAGATGCAGGAAGAGTATGACGCTCAGATCTTGCAACAAGCCCAGAAGATTGCAGAGTTGGAGGCCAAAGCGGCTCAGATCGTGACCGCGCCGCAGTCCCCAGCAACCGGGCCGGAACAGCGACTGAATGCAGCGGTGTCTCAGCCGGAGCGGGATATTCTTCTCAACCGTCCTGGCGTTGTCCAGGCACCGGGCCCAGGTACGGACTTCGTTGAGCGTCGCCCAATCCCCGAGCGGTTGCGGACTGATCGTCCTGACAGCGACGGTAATGGCAACGTGGTGCCCGCATCCTCCGGCTTCGGCCAGAAGTTTGTCCTAACGCCATTGGTCGAAGAAAACACCGATACACGTGAGGTGCGCACCCTGGCGAACTACCTACCAGCAGGGAGTTATGTCTCGGCCGTGGTGTTGTCTGGTGCGGATGCCGCCACCAACGTCTCCAGTCGTGAGAACCCCATTCCCGTTCTCTTTCGGATTACGGGTGCTGCCATCACAGCAGGTGGCGCGACCGTCAGCCGCGCCAAAGTCAACCTGAAGGATTGCATCGTTCAGGGATCGGCCACCGGTGATCTCTCCTCCGAGCGCGTCAAAGTACGCCTGATCACCATGACCTGCACCAACAAGCGCGGCGAGGTTCTTGAGACCCGCGTGTCCGGCTTCATGTCGGGATCGGGCAAGGAAGGCGTGCGTGGACAGGTGGTCAGTCGTGAGGGGCCCGCCGTCACCAACGCTGCGATCGCAGGCACGCTTGCGGGCCTAGGCAGCGGTCTTGGTGCTGCGGGGCAGGCGCAACTCGGTCTGGATGAAAGTGCCACGACAAGCTCGATCTTCCAAGGCGCGGGCATCTGCGAGGTCAATGTCTGGGTGCCGGTCGAATACGCCAAGCTGGTGCGCGACATCGCATGGCGCATCGTTGATCTGTCAAAGCGCAGTTTGCCGTTTCGCGGTCCGCGTCGAAACCATGGTGTAGAGATCGATCAGGCGCAGCGCGCCGTACAACGCAAGCGCAACATCCAGAACGGGATGATCAACACCGGCATCTCCATCCTCGGCGCAGGAGCGATTGCGAATGCGGGTTCGGTCAACGGCATTCGCAATGCCAGCACGGCCGTCGGTGCCGCCGGGATGGCGGCCAATGGTGTGCGCGCAAATGGAAGTCGCGAGGATGGCCGTGCTCTGAACGAGGCGCTCGCCCTTCAGGAGCGTGCTGCAAACCTCGAGCGCGCCAAGGTCGGGAAGGGGTGCTGAGATGACATTGCTTGGATCCCACCACCAATTTGCAGAGGACCAACACATGGCTGATGACAATGACGTTTGCCTTGATACGGTCCTGACACTTTCCAACGGCGCTGATAGATCCTGTGTCTGTCTTTCAAGGTCTGTGGTTGCGGCATTCCTTGCGCTTGCTCATTGCAGGTTGCTTCCGCATCCCGGCGAGCACTGGGCAACTCTTGTTGCCGGGTACTCGGATGTCGGCCCAGACACGGACATCTCACCGCTCTATACCTTTACAAGTCTTATTCGCAAAAGGATCGAGGTCGATGGGTTTCCGCGTCTCATGCTTCACGCTGCGTTTGAGAAAGAGACTGACCGTTCCTTAATCAGCCGCTGGACGATTGTTGCCACGATACTTCTGTTGATCGACGTCGGGCATTTGCCGAAATGCCCCGATGAGTGGCATGCCGAGTTGAAACGGATGTTCAACGTGCCTTCACCGTCTACACGATCGAAGGGTACGCGGGATGCGTGATGCTGTGGTCGTGCCCTCATCCCGATCTTCAACACGGGATTACTGAGATGAGGTCCGCTCTACCCAGACCTCTTCACTTGTGTACAGCGTCGAGACCCAAAGCCTCGCGCAAGAGCGCATTGGCTCGTGTCTGCCAACCCCGGCCGTCAGCCTTGAGGCTGCTCAAGACGTCCGGGTCCAGCAGGATCGTGGTGCGCTCCTTGCGCTCTCCCTCCTTCATGGGTGGGCGGCCACGACGTGCAAACTTCAGATCGTCTTTGGTGATTTCGCGTACCTCGCCGTCAGCGTCCACCAGAGGTTTTCGTTCAGAACGTGTCATAGATTTTTCCTTCGCGGCTGTTGGCTTTGCGCATCGATATCACCCGGATGGTGCCTTGACGCTCCGTAAATGCGACGACCACCAATCGACCCCGCAGCTTCCCAAGCACAACTTGACGATGCTCTCCGTAGTCACGCCGCTCATCATCGAAGATGATGGCCGTATCCCAGTCGATATGCGCCACATCGGCAAAGTCCAATTTGCGGGTGCGCAGAGTGTCCTGCCGTTTGCCTTCATCCCAAGCCAGTTTCATCAATTAAACATACATATATTAAATCGGGATCAATTTTCCAAGCCTGTCGTGCCAACTAAAGCTTTTGTCCCGTGCCGCGCAATGCCTGCACGGTGTGAGGCACCTCCGTAACAGTGATTTGGCTGCTCTACGCAGGTCAGCACTACTGACTTATTTACCATAATTCCAATTATCGGCAAACCATATTGCCGCCCGCGATCAGCCTCGCTGAACGCGCTCGATACCCCTTTGCCCGCTCTCAGCACGGAGAACCCACATGCGCACAAGCCGTCCCACACAATTTGTCCGCGGTGGTCAGACCACCCAGCACTGGACCCGCATGGCCACGCAGGTTGTGCGCTATTCCATCGCGGTCGCTGCCTTCGTCTTCACTGTGACGTTCGGCTGGTTCGTTGTTCAGAACTACGAGCTCGATAAGGTCCGTCTCACGGGCTTCTACTGGGTCGCGCAATTCAACGTCGAGCAGAAAGGCAGCGAAGCGCGCCAGATCACATATGTCGATCTGACAGGTCGGCAGGTCACGCGCTCGGCTGGTGAGATTTACGCCGATGCCGAGATGCGCGAACTCTACATGCGCTACAATGCGAACGCCAAACAGTTTGCATTTCTGGCACTGCTTCCGACGGGTATTGCGTTTGCATTGGTCCTGGGCGTCTTTGCACTGGTCGGCCGATCCCTGAAGAATGAAGAGCACGTTCGCGGTGCGCGCCTGGTCTCGCAACGTGACCTCAAGGCCTGGTCCCGCCGCAAGTGGCGCGAGTATGAACGCAAGTTCGGCAAAGGCTCCAAGCGCGGCCCGCGCTATACGCTGGCCAGCATCGAGTTTCCGCCAAATGCTGTCGAGGCCCAGATCGGGATCACGGGCACCGTCGGTGTTGGCAAAACCAATGCCATGCACGAACTGCTCAACACCATCCGCGAAGCTGGCGGCCGCGCCATCATCTATGATCGCATGGGGGGATTGTTGCGGGACCACTATCAACAGGAAACAGACGTTATTCTGAATCCGTTCGATGCCCGCTCTGTGGGCTGGTCGCCGTTCAACGAGGTTCATTCCGCCGAGGCCTTTGCGCAGATCGCCGAGGTGATGATCCCCGATCAGCCCGGCGCGCATGATACGTTCTGGACCCAATCTGCGCGTCTGGTGTTCCAATATGCAGCGCGCGAGTTGGCCAAAGCCGGTGAGACCACCAATGCTGCGCTGCGCCGCGCTATCATGACCATCCCGTCCGAGGATCTTGCGCAGATCGTTGGGCCCACACCCGGTGCCCACTTCTTTGGAGAAGATGTTGCCCGCACCTCCGCCTCGATCCGCGCGAACCTGATCACCGAGCTGCGGTTTCTGGAGTATCTGCGCGATGATGGTGCGCCGTTTTCAATCCGGGACTGGGTGGTCAACGACACGCCCGGCTTTGTCTTCCTCACGGGCAATGCCGAACAATCCGCCGCCACCCGCAACATCGTCTCCACACTCATGGAAGTTGCGGCGAACGCCCTGATGACCTGCGAGGAAAGCCGCGACCCAAAGGTCTGGTTCTTTCTTGATGAGGTCCCCACGCTCAACCGGATGCCGTTTCTCCCCCGAAGCCTTGCCGAGATCCGGCAGTTCGGTGGCGCGTTTGTTGTGGGCTATCAGGTGTTTTCGCAACTCGAAGACATCTACGGCGACAAGGCAGCCGAGACGATCTCGGGTGTTTTGAACAACCGGATTGTCTTCAACACACCGGATTTCAAAACGGCGGAACGCTCATCGAAGTCTTTAGGCGAAGAGGATGTGATCGAGCAACAGGAAAACCTGACGCTCGGGGCCCATGACACCCGCGATGGTGTCGGGATTGTCGGGCGGCGCACGCAGCGCCCCATCGTGACACCTGCCGAGATCCAGTCCCTGCCCCAGTTTGTGGCCTACTTCCGACCCGCCTACGACGCCCCGACAGCGCGTGTGAAGTTTGAGCCGGTGCCGGTCAAGGGCGATGCCCAGACCCCCAAACTGGTCCCCTATCAGGGCGGCGGGTTTGATCATGGCATGATGCAGGAGACGGCCCAGGAACAGTGTAACCCGTCACGGCCTTTGAGACAGACAGCATTGTTTTGCTAAGGGAGTGTCTTTCGCTCATCGTAACCCTT
>NZ_CANMEU010000024.1 GCF_947497045.1 uncultured Tateyamaria sp.
GGTTACGATGAGCGAAAGACACTCCCTTAGCAAAACAATGCTGTCTGTCTCAAAGGCCGTGACGGGTTACAAGGCCGACATCTACGATGCGATGGAGAAGAACCGGCATCGCGTCCGGTTTGCCAATTACATCCCCACTGCGATCAGCATGCTATCCAAACTTGCGATCCGCAGGCGGTGGCGCAAGGACAATCCGGCGATTGATATTGAGCCGTTGAGGGTTCCGAAGGATCGGCAAAAGCCGCACCTGCCTTGGACAGATCAGGCGGTTGAGAAGATGCGCGAAGAGGGCGAACCCTTGCCCCGTTTGATTTTTGAGATCGGCGTGGGCAGTGTGCAACGCCCTGGTGACTGGGTGGACTTCCAATGGGGTGACTATGACGGGGACACCCTCAAGTTGCGGCAAAACAAGACCGACACAGCCCTTTCATTGCCCTGCACCATAGGGCTCAAGGCGGCGCTGGATGGCGCGAAAGCTGATCTGGGGTTCGCGCCGCACCCATCGCGGCACATCCTGACGCGAGCTGATGGGTCGAAAATGGACTATCATGCGATGGCCCGCGTCATGGTACGCGAGCGTAAGCGCTTGGGCCTTATGGCCCATGACCAGCATGCGCTGCGCTACCGTGGGGTGATGGAATTGGCGTGGGCGGGTTGCACTGACGATGAAATCGCCAGCTACAGTGGTCACACATCCAAAGAGATGATCATCAAATATGCAGGGGAGGCGCGGCAAATCATGCGGGCGCGACAGGCAGCGGCAAAGCGCAAATGACCCCGAACAGAACAGGCACAGAACGTGAAACTGATACCAGAGGTGATACCTAATGAGCAGGAATTTTCGTAACCCATTGATTTTATTGGAGGCGAGTACCGGACTCAAGGCGTGATTTGGTTTATGCATTTAAAAACAGTTGGTTGCGTCCCTTTCGTGGATTCCTTTTCGCACAAACTTTCGCACAACCCATCGTAGGTTGCGCTGCGCAACATGTTTGGAGTTGGTTTCCTGGGTACCTATTGCTTGGAAAGTGCGGAGGTTGCCGATATCACATTAGTTGTAAGATCGAGTTTTCCCTTGGGTCCTTTTAGATGAAAAAGTTTCAGGCATCATATTCCGCATCCGCTAAAGATGATCCGATTAGGCTGACACCGCTTTCTGTGCATGCACCAAGTGATACACAAAACGAAAAAATTATAGTATTTGTCCATGGCCTCAATGGTGAAAGATATGCGACATGGGGTAAGTTACCAGAACCATTGTTTGCAAAGTTTCAAGATTGGGACTTCGGATTTTACGAGTACGCCAATGGTTTCAAGAGGCTAAATCCCTTCAAGTCGCTATCGTTGGAACAAGAAGCACAGGTTTTGGTTGATACACTGAGGGACAGTGAGTACCGCGAAATCATCCTAATGGGACATAGTTTGGGTGGGGTGCTAATACGAATTGCAATCACCAAGATGATCGAGATGAACCTCGTAGACTTGTTGTCACGAATAAAGGTGGTTTTTCTTTTCGCCGTTCCTCAATTGGGTGCGCACTCACTACCAATGCTGGTAAGTTTTTTGAACTCCGACGCGGCAGCACTTTCCCGAAACAGTTTAATGATCCGAAGGACTACTAGAGTTTTTCTTGATCATTTGAATACTGATGAAGTCAAAGCTGATAGCTCAGACTCAACCTGGATTCCTGTCTACTGCATTCAAGCTGCTGAAGATTTTTGGGTCGAAGAACTTAGTGCAACCCTGAATATCAAGTCACATATGCGCAAGGTTGTCCGCGATTCACACACGGGAGTGGTTAAGGGAGTAACGGATGAAGTTGGGGATTGGATAACGCTAAAGATGGGTTTTCTATTCCCAGAGCATGCGAAACCAAAAGTTAAAAATGAACGTATGATAAGGCACGGTCCAACAACAATCTAATCGCTATTCCGCCGCGATTTCTGTTGTTGGGAAATGCACACCCTCACCTCGCAAGATGCCATCCGCCGCAACAAGACCGCTTACAGCAGCTTGAAAGTTGCCTTGTGCTATCCCAACTGCATCACCTGCTAGGTAAAGTCCAGGTACATCAGTTTGAAGGTTCTTACTTACGTCCGCTGTTGGCCAGAAAAACTCAACTTCAGGCCCCACGCAGCTACCCTCTGCCAGCAATTGATTAAAAGAGAATGGCGAGTTTTCTTCAATACCCTCTAATACGTCCTGAATGGATTTCTTCAGTGCGGTATGTTGTGAAGCGGAAAACAGTTTATCCACTCTACCAGAGCGGACATCTCTAACCGAAACTCTAGCAAGTTTATCATCACTGCAATTTTTCATGAAGCTACCAAGGCTTTGTACGATGGGCTTACCTGCGCACTCGTCAAAATAATGCCGAAGGAATATCTGGTTGAGCCAGTTTGTATCGCAATCATCTGAAAGCTGGACTAGAAGCCCTAAATTTCCGTAGGTTGTTCCACTTACATGGCTTGGTTTCTCGCTCTCATAATTTGCATGTCCGTCAAGAAGTGTCACAGGATAGTCGAACTGCTTGTCATAGTGGCAGAACTTTAAACGACCTCCCATTTCACCTGAACTGGAAAAGCAGAACGATTTGATCTTATGCTCTCCATAGGTCTTGGAAAATTTGAAGTCTTTGTGAGCATGAAACATCGAAACAAGCATGTTTGCGGGTAGTTCTAACCTCAAACCAATGGAAATTTTCGGCTGACTGGTTGTGATGCTCAAATCATCAGAATTTTCGAGGATAGAATTGAAGCCAGTTCTACCAGTGGCAATAATTACCTTATCGAACACTTGGTTTTTCTCAGTCCTATCTGCCGTATGTACTTCGATACCCGTCGGCGAATGTGAGAGCCTTAAAACCCTTGTTCTAGCATGAAACTTGTGAACTTTTTGGGCTATTAATTCGAACTTGTCATGAAGCTTACCTACACCCTTCGGGTCAACCTCATGAATAGGGTAGTGCCTCAGTTCTAAATTTCCAAAACGTTCAGTGGTGCTTGCGGCAAAGTTCTGGCTTCGAACGTCGAAAAAATCCATAGCCCGACCCTGCGCAGCGGCAGCTTGTCGTACCCCGATATGTTTCAACAGCCGCCTGCCAGACGGGAACATGCTGAGTTTAATGCTGTCATCGGGCTGTATGCACCCACCGATGCCACTTAGAACGTTGCAGGTCCCCGAACAACCGTTGCAGATGAGGGACCTATCAACTGGACAAATACGCGCTTTGCTACGTCTTCCAGTTTCAAAGAGTTCGACTTTGAATTTTGTAAATTGAGACAAGTAGTCTGCTGCTGCGAGACCAGCGGGACCTGCGCCAATGATTGCAACTCTAGTCATCAATATGGACTCCAGTCTCCTTCGAGATAAAGTCGGCAGCCATCTTGACACGGGCCTCCACCGAACCGCGTACTTTGACGACCTTAGTTCCGTAGTTTTTCTCAGCTTCCCGCAGCAATTCAGAAAACTGTTCGTTGATGCTGGCTTGGTATGCCTCATCCATCACTCGTTTTCCGTCATACTTCATCTCAAATTCGGGGATGCACTGCACGTATACTTCTACAAAATTAAGTTCCAAAATCCATTGTTGGCGAAGGAAGTCGATAAACATGTCGGGTATTTGAGGGCGCGGCAGTCTGCTGTTTACCAATGCATAGCAATAAGCATCGATCAGTGAGCGATCTGAAACAAACGCCCTAGGTTCTCGCAACCCATCATTGAGCATAGACACGTATTTTTTATTAAGTTCGATGTAGGACTCTTTGCTTGCATTTTTGCCAAGCGGGTAGCCTTCATTGATGACTGCGCCAGCAATGGAGTTGATATACTGGAAGACTGTTCCAAAATGAATTTCGAGTCCGTCGAACAGGCTTGTTTTCCCGCTACAATCGGCTCCTACGATAGCGATACCTCTTGGCAACGCTTTGTGGGTATTATCACTCATCAACCAATCTCGTTTTTCTTATTCAAAGGAACCTTAGCAAAAGTATGCGATGAGGGCGCAGTCGTTTCAAGAGCAGAGCGTTTGTTTGTAACTACTGTAGCTAAGGCTGTTGTGATCGAAAACGGTCGTTTGCAAGCATCTCGATTGTACCTGCTCGTCAGACCGATCCTGGCCAGGAAAACACATGGCGTGAACTTCGCGATACCCCCTATCGAATCCTGATCACGGTCCAAGTAGAACTCTGATGAGTTTTGAGAGGGGGATGCTATTGAAGATCGGGTACGCACGAGTCAGCACGGATACACAAACACACGATGGCCAGATCGCAGCGTTGAAGGCAGTTGGTTGTGATAAGATTTTCACGGAAATCGCATCTGGTGCCAGAAAAGATCGTCCCGTACTTGCACAAGCACTCGACTATCTTCGTCCTCATTCCGATGACGTTCTGACCGTCTACAAGCTCGACCGCGTTGGCCGCAGCTTGCCGCATCTGATCCAGATCATGGATCGGCTGGAAACGGATAGTATAGGCTTTCACAGCGTCACAGAGGCTATCGACACCAGCACACCAGGCGGACGCCTTCTGTTTCACTTAATGGGTTCGCTGGCGGCATTTGAGCGGGATTTGGTCGTGGAACGGACCAAGGCAGGATTGGCCGCTGCAAAAGCCAAGGGTCGTGTTGGTGGTCGCCCCCGTCAAATGACGGATGACAAGATCAATGCGGTTCGGGAACTGCTGGCGTCTGGTACAACCGTCAAAGACGCAGCAGCAGCGGTTGGTGTGTCAGTGCCGACATTATACCGCTGGGTGCCAGGATCATCCCGCAGCACGGCCATTAGCTGATCTGAAGCCTTTGACGTGCAAGGTCGAGATACCCATCCGACAGGTCGATGCCGATCCCGTGCCGCCCCAGCTTCTGAGCAACGACAACGCTCGTGCCAGTGCCAACAAATGGGTCTAGCACCACGCCCGATGGCGGGCATGTCGCCCTGATTGGAATGTCACAAAGGTCCTCAGGGAAAGCCGCATAGTGGCCGCTGCGGCCTTTTGATCGGTCGGGTGCGATATTCCAGACATCTCCCATCATGCTGCCGTCAGGATCATACCGCAGTAGGTAATAACCCTGCTGGTCCAGCTTGGATGCGCGGGCTGAGATACTCTGACTGTCGGAATGCGTCACACGTCCACCACGTAATACCAGTCTGAAGTCGTGGAGTTTACCCTGTGCGATCTCGTCGAAGGTTGCTCTTACTTCATAGGACGCCTTGCTCTTCTCATCATCAGAAAGCTGATCGTTAATGGCAATGCGTTCCAGACATGCGTCAAGTGTCAGCCCCGTCGCTGTCGCGATCTGCGGCTGATCCAACCTCGCTGGCTTTGCTGCCAGTCGGATCGGATCGTGGTCATGGTAGTAGTCTTCTGACTTCACCAGATGAAACAGATGTTCATGGCGATGGGAAAGACGATTGTTGGATCGGTTCAGTGAACCACCTGTCTTCGACCAAATCACATCATTGCGGATCAACCAGCCACAATCCTCCACCAATCCAAGAACCAGCCGCCATGGTATCCCCTGCATCGACCGCTGGTGATAGGTGTCGTCAATATTGACCCACAACGACCCAGATGGCTTCAACAACCGATGCACCTGCTGAAACACGGCCCGAAGGCCAATGAGATAGTCTTCAACGGTTTGTTCTTCACCAATCCCACCCGCTTCATAGGCCCGCTGCTGCCAATACGGAGGCGATGTGATGGCACAGTCGATGATATTTGAAGGCATTCCCCGCAAAGCATCCAATGCATCAGACTGGATGAGGGCAAATTGCGGTGCCTTGTCAGCCCGTGCAATCAGCACCCGCTGCAATTCCACATCAACCCTATTGTAGTTCCCGTCGTCGGGTACACCACGGCTGTTGCATAGGATCGGTTTCAACTTCAATTCATGCATACATCGCAGCAGCGTCTCGACCCGCCCCGTGAAATCTCTCTCCAAGGCTATGATGGTTCTGTGACTTACGCCTATCCGTTCGGCCATAGCACGTTGGCTGATACCTAAGCGTTTGCGACGCTCAGCGATTGATAGGCCGTGGTGTTTTCCATTTCGACCGTGCCATTCAATGGTGACCCCCAATGCGTCGACATATTGTATTATTGATCGCAGAGTTCCTTTGCCGCCTTCCAATTTGGATACGGTAGGAACCGAAAGGCCCGACAATCGCGCTGCATCCTCCAGGCGAAGACCGAGACGCTTTCTCTCTGAGGGTAAGATGGCCGTGAAGTATTGATGCATATTTTTGAAATCATAGGGACTTTGAAAAAAAGAAATATGCATCACCGAAGGTGGCGACAAGCCTTCATTGTTCACCAACACAATAGCGGTGTGAAATTGGGATGATCTGATCAATTCTTTCTTTTGATCGGGCTAATGCGACCGTTCTTTGGCCGCTAGGATGCGATGGCCGCCAAATTCTCTGAAGATTGGTTCCATCTACACCCTTCAGTACGTCAACTATTCCAGCACCGCATCCGCATAGTCAAAGAAACAAGGGCTTTCAGGGCTGTCGTCGGCGCACCAGTTCTTTACTAGGGACAAAGCCTGAAGGAAGCGATCACCTGTAGCAAGACCAAGTTTGACCCACTTGCTAGGCTTCTGAATGACCTTGATCATCCCTGATCTCCACATGTGCAGAAACCACTCAGCATAGGCGTCACCGTCTTTGTTCTTCTTGATCCATTCAAGACGTTCAATCAGTAGAAGCTCATCAACCCTATCCTGATCAATCTTTGCGCCAGTCACAGAAAGTGACTTACCCATGGAGAACGACTTGTTCCGCTTTGTCCAAGTTTTCGACAGACGGGCATGGGCGACAGTCGCTTCTTCACGTTGCCTAGCAGTGTCGAACTTGATCTCAACCTTATCCATGGCAGCATATTCCAAGTACCCCTGACCACCACGAGTCCGTTCACCATCTTCGGTTTCTTCTTCAGGCTGAACCTTTCTGACGCAAACACGATGACTGCCAGGGAACGCATCAGCAACGATGTCACGCACCTGCCTCTTGGTCAGAAACGGATCAGAGATGTCGCAGTGGATGTGGAACAATGCGAACAGTTCGTCTGGGCGGTTCACGGGATCAAATCCGTCAGGCCATTCATCCATCGGGAACATCGTTTGCAGGTACGCTGCCGTTTTCATCACATACGAAAACATGCCTTCGATCTGGACACCGAATGAGAACCCAACCAGCTTACATCGTAGTTTCTGCCTCTGGAGATCGGCTGCAAGTTTCAAGCATCCCCAAGCAGGCACGATGCAAAGATTGATGGTTGTCGGATGACGCATCACGTCTGGAAAGCCCGCCTTCTTCGCCTCCATACGTGCACCAGCACGGTTGGCATACGAACATCCGACCTCAAGTCCGCATTCGTTGAAGCCTTCTGGTGACTTGTAGTCTTTGCGGCCACCTGGCTTTCTGCTGGCATTGGCACGACGTGTGCGACGTGGTGATGCGTGTTCACAGGCGGCTTTGTACTGGGCCTCTAGCTTATCTTGTTCATGCAGAACCGACATCAGGGTCATATCCCCAGTGATCTCTGCGGTGCTGCGCAGTACCCGTCTCTTGTTCTTCTGATCGGCCCCAAGGCCCGCTTTGCCGATGTTAATGGCAGCAATGCTGCTTCTCATCTGATGAATGTTTGGTCTCGTCATTGTTGGATATCCTCATACTCGTGATTGGCTCGACCCAAAGAACTTAGTGAGATCGAAGGCGATGCGGTGACATTGGCCAGATTTTTCTTGGATGTGGGGGTAGCGAAGCTGCACTGATGCAGGTCCAACATCAATAATGCTGAATGTGTGAGTAGTTGTGACGCCATGAAAATCTCCTCGGTTGCAATGCATTTGCTGTGCATCGGTGGCGAGGTATTTGGGCGTTGGTGACGAATAATGTGTGCGGTTCTCTCGCTGATTGCGAACGTCAATGGAAACCTACAGCAACCGCAATGCAGTTGCCCTTCAAACCCTAAATACAGGCAAGGAGGATTGCATCATGTCAGATCGCAAACAGGTCACCATTCGCGCCGTCAAGACGGTCACCTACGACCGTTTGAGAGAGGTTAAGGAAGCATCTCGCATCCCATTGGGAGCGTTGCTCGACGAAGCCGTTGAGCAGTGGTGGCACGGCCTACCCGAAGCTGAAGAGGCATGATCAGGTCAATGGTGCAACATACTGATGGATCAGCTTGAGGATATCAGGAGTGCCATCACGTGGATTTGCATATCCTGTCTCCCGCTCACATTGGGCTGCACAATCACGGTACGTCTTGACCCCCAACAAAATCCGACCTGTGAAGCTGTCAGGCCAGTCGATCATACTGAAGGCGGAATCGACATAAGGTTCCATGATCTCATCATATCGGGCTTCTGCAATCATCCGTTTCTTCCTTCGGTAAAGTTCAGGAACATTTAGGCGGCGAATGCCAAGTTCAGACCTGATTACATTTCGCTGAAGCAACCTTTCATAAATGGCCTGTCTTTGGTCAGGGCCGACCAATCGACGGGTGCCTTCAATCAACAGGTGGCAACCCAGCAGATTCACGCACTCTGACATCCACGTCCTCACGTCGCGATCCAGCCAGCATCTCGTCATAGAAGATCACATGGGTCGGGAGGCGATCATGTATACGCAGGTAACGACTAACGAATGAGTTATAGATTCCATATTTGAAGCCGATCTGCTGATTACGGCCCCATAGGCTCGGATGCATCAGTGGGCGGTTCCGTTCGCAGAGCAGGACACCGTTGCGGTATAGCTGGAAGTACACATCTTCCCCGCCTTCGCCATAGTGGGCATAGACGGTCACATCATTCCATCCGCCACGCCACATCGCCATGGAGCCGAGGCTGCAATAGGTGTCGTCGGAATAGAGGATATAGGGGTTGTCGTTGAACGTCAGTTGCCACAGCGGCATCCCTTCGCCCTCGACCTTAGCCTGTGACAAGTGCGTATTGGCCCGCCTGTAACCCGTCACGGCCTTTGAGACAGACAGCATTGTTTTGCTAAGGGAGTGTCTTTCGCTCATCGTAACCCTTG
>NZ_CANMEU010000025.1 GCF_947497045.1 uncultured Tateyamaria sp.
GGCTCTCCATTGAGCGTCTTTCCTGCCCGATCAGTCAGGCCGACTGTGCTACCATTTGGCTCGAATGTGATCAGGTATTGGCCAAGCTGACCCTTATGGACAACGTAACCTTCGTTGGCCCAATGCACGCGCTTGCCGGCATCTAGGGCAGCTTTGATCTCGTCGATGGTCATGGGGTCGTCCTTTCGATCTCTTTGGGTGCCGGCTCACCGTCAAGACGGTTTTTTGGTGCTTCGCGGGGAAGACTGAAGTGATTTGCACGAAACCCCTCTTCGTAGACTGCAAGGATCTCTGATCCGAACAGAGGGCCATCGGGATCAAAGCTGTCGGGATCGAGCTGGCGTTGCGCATACTCGATCAGTCCGCAATGAACGCAGACCCGCATCGGGTGGCTTTGGCAATCGGGCCGCTTGTGGTGGAAGTATTTGGGGTCCCATTGAACGGCATGGTCGTGAGTACAGATGGCCTGCACACTGTCGGCCATGAGGGTAAATTCAGCCATGGCTTTGCGAACTTTGGCCCATGCGTCGATCAGGCCAATATGTGGAGGGGGGAATGCGTCTGGTTGGCTCATCGGGTCAATCCTTCCATTTTTGGGGTGTAGAGATGCAAAAGGCCCGGTCAGTTGACCGGGCCTTGCGTTTTGAAGACTAAAGTATTCGGGACGTTGTGGCGTTAGGGCCAGAGATCGTCCAGTTTGAACGTGATCGCATCAAATGGCGCAACGCAGACAGGATCATCGTCGCGCAGTGTGGCGATGGTCGTCCAGGCCCCGTCGTTGTTTTCGTAGGCGATGAGCGTGCGTTCATCGGGATCGACAAACCACATATGCTTCACGCCTGCGGCTGCGTAGATCTCGCTTTTGTCGATCTGATCCACCTTCCGGGTCGACGGTGAATGCACCTCGCAGACCCAATCAGGCACGATGTCGAACCATGCCGTCTCCGGGATCATGGGCATGGTGTCACGCCGCCACCCGGCAATGTCCGGCGCGAGTACATCCGTTCCGATGTGCAACTCAGGTTCATCAATGATCCACCAACCGCCTGGACCGTTGCGACCTTTGTTGAAAGCGCTGCCAATCTCGATCCCTAAGTTCGAATTCGCCACGGCATGTTTCGGCGCAGGCCGAGGATGCGTGTGCAAAGCGCCATAGATGATCTCAGCCGTCACATTGGGTGGGGCGTCGATGATATCCTGATAGGTGGCTTTGCCTTGCGGCCGCGTCATCTGGTTCATGTCAGATCTCATGATCTTTGGTTTCCTCTCATATAACAGGTCAGGTGGTAAATTTCCACGCCATGACACAAAGCCCACTTTTCCTTTGAAGATGGCGTGCCGCTATCGCCGGATCTGATCGTCGAACTCTCCCAAACGCCGCCACAGTGCGGTGGCAAGCACCCGATCCTGCTGACCCCGCTCCCGGTCCTTGTTGGAGTCTGCCGCCTTCTGCAAGTGATGATAGGCGGCACGACGATCTGCAATGCTGCGCCCATCGGGGTCTTCAGCGATGTCTCGGCATCGCAAGATGGAGATGAAGCGCCAATCGCTGTCTGTTTCGAACAGATCTTCGATCCGCGCGCCTGATCCGTCTGTCTTTGACAGCGGGAAGGGCAAGGCGCGCAGATCGACCTCGCCCTTGGCGTGGTTGTTCAGGAAGCCGAGCAGTCGGCTTGGGTCTCCTGGATATGGGGCGCAGTCCCAAGCGATGCGCAACGCCCGCCGCACCCGACGCGGCATCGCATCAAGCCGTCGGCGAGCCTCACGCCATTGGCGCGCCCGCGCGCTCCGGTCGCGAGTCTCCTGCGCGATCGCGGCAAAGGCTCTGTCGGCCATCACTTGATCCACGCTTGGCTGACGCGCGGCGATCTGATTGGCGAAGAGAGGCAGGGCCTCTCGCTCGCGTTTTTGCTTGCGGCGCAGGGCCGCGCGCTTGCGTTCCGTATCTTCGAACGGATGGCGGGGGCAAGGTTTGTAGCGCATATCTCCCCTCCCCTCAGGCCGCAGCGCGGGCAGGCGTCCGACCGCGCCCCACGATCTTGTCGAGGATCGCTTCGCTATCAACACCCTGACGGCCGCCAGGGACGAGCTGCGCAGCGTACCTTGGGCGATCAGGTCAGTGATGGATGCCAATGCGCTCAAAAATTACGTGTCGGTCAGAAATGAGAAGGTCTGTGTGTGGGATGCGCCGTCCATGATTTTGGTCCTCCGAGGCCATGGGATAAGTTCACATGGCAAAAGGCCCACTTTCCCTTTTTGGGATCGCGGGCCTTCGGTGGGGCAATGATGGGTGTGTGTTATGCCGCTGCAGCGATTGGGTCAGCCCGACCCTTCTCGGAGGCTTCCACCAGCCAGTCGCAAGCGCGCTGCGCATCAGCTGCGAGCTGGAAAATGGCGGTCTTGTCGCTGCGCAGCACGCGGAGCCAATTGTCGAGATATGCCGCATTCATTTCCAGCGTATGCGCCGTGAACCCCAGCTTCTGACCCAGGAAGCAGGAGGCCAGCTCGGCGACGATCTCTTCGCGCGCGTAGGCCGTGTTGCCAAATCGGGCATGGCCAAAGGAACGGTTCAGTCGGTGGCGTGCTTTTGTGGCGTGAGACATCTCGTGCGCCCAGACCCCGTAGAACGATCGTGGGTCTTCGAAGAGCTCGATCAGGGGCATGTAGACCTTGTCGACGGCTGGTATGTAATAGGCCTCCCGGCCGGTGA
Source organism: uncultured Tateyamaria sp. (assembly GCF_947497045.1). Lineage (GTDB taxonomy): Bacteria > Pseudomonadota > Alphaproteobacteria > Rhodobacterales > Rhodobacteraceae > Tateyamaria. The sequence continues at coordinate 2,711 of NZ_CANMEU010000025.1, forward strand.
AGACCGTTGTGATGTCGATCGCATCGAAGAACGCCTGTATGTGCGGAATGGGCTTGGCAGGCGGATGGGCTGTCTCGGGCAAAGGGCTTGGGTGGAAACTCTCAGGCAGGCCCTCGATCTGATCGGCGTTGAACACGCGGTAGGATTTTTGAAAGCGGAACGCGCGGGCGGCTTCGCCATCGGTCTCATCACCGCTCGAGCTGCTCGCCTCCGCCGCCTCTTTTCGGCTCTGGCCATAGAAGACGACGAGGGCGGATTTTTCACCTTTGCGGATTTTTGCGTCCATCTCGTTCGCCTGGCGCATCGTCATCCAGTAGGGAGAGCTATATCCCGCAACCATTGTCCGCATCGTCAGCAGGAAGTTGTTCACGCCCTGATAGGGCTCGCCCGTGTGGCGCAGGGGCTGCGTGCTGCCTCCGGCTGTCCATGGCTTGCGCCACGGCAACACGCCGCGCTCAATGATGCGAATGAGTTCATTCGTAATGGCTTCGGAGGCGTCAAATTTTGGCTTTTGGGAGCGGGCCATGGCGGATGTCCTTTTCATGTCGATGTGTACGGAACGCGCTCGGGTCCAAATCCACGGGCCCGAATGCACATGACAAAAAGCCCGCTCTGCACTTTTATGGCAGAACGGGCTATTCAGTGTGGCGCAAACCTGTGTCGCAAGGCCGGGAGCTATCCCCCCTGCCCTGCAAAGAACTCGGCGAGCACAGCGCTGCCAGCCGCCTTGCCGGAACTCACAAGCGTCGATCCGGCAAGCGTGCCTTTCGACAAACGGGTCAGGCCACCGGTCTCGGCAATCCTGTAGCATCGGCGGCGCTTTCCGGAGCGCATGTAATGCGTTGCGGTCACGAGCTGGCACTCGGATCCATCTGTCAGTTTGACCGGACTGGCGAGGCGGATGGTGTCACCCTCCTCATAAGTCGGGATCTCGGCCCATTCGCGGCAGCGCTGGCGCCACGCATGGGCGTAGCTTTCCGGATCCTTCAGATTTGAGAGGTGTTTCAAAATGTTCAGAGGGGCTTGCGACATGACAGGCCCTGCGCTTTCCTACATGTCCTTATAGCCCCAACAGCCCTCATTGTAGCTGGTCAAGAACACCGCCGCGATGGTGATCGAGCCATCGGCATCGAGAACATATGTCTTATCCTCAAGCGGTGCAGCGTCACTGCCTATGATCTTGACAGCCGCGTACCAGGTTGTGCCCACCTTGCTTGCCTTGATGAGCTTGGTCTCGCGCAGGTCACTGGAATAGGTGCAGAGCTTTTCAATCTCGGCCCTTTCATCCACATAGGATTGAACGTGCCTGTCGGTGTAAAACGTCCAGCCCATGTCAGCGTCCACCGCCTTCATCGTCGGGTGCGCTGAGATCCATCAGAGTCCGAAATTGGATCTGGAGCGATCTCTGGCCAGCATCAAGCCCTTGTGCGTGACCCCGGTTATAGGCATCGGCCATCAATTGCAGAAGCGGTGTGGCAGCGGCTGCTTTGGCAGCAAATTCCGCTGGCAGATAGGCCTCGGTGCGGCCGTCTTGATCGACCAAGGACCAGCTTCCATCGCCGCCAGCGACGGTGTCGCATTCGTCTGTGTGTATCATCTGTGTCTCCATGATTTGCGACTGCACCGCCGGTGGCGACGGTGCAGTCTTGAGCAATTGATCAGGCCGCCTGATCCATCTCTGCGGGCTCGACGTGTCCGTCGCCGACCTCGTCGGCATCCTCATCCACGTCATTAACGTCTGCGGTCTGCATCATTGGCGGACACCAGCTCTCAACGGCCATGCGTTGTGAATCCGTCAGCGTCGCAAAGGGCTCTGCAAAGAGCTTGTCGAGAAACGCGACAATCTCTTTCTTGCTCGAGGACGCCAGCGTTACCGCCTCTTGCACGAGTCCGAGCTCTTTGCTCAGGATGTTCAACAGCCACGCCTTCTTGAAGCGATTGAACAGCGCCCCATTAGGCGCCCAATGCGCGCGGATGTCAGGCATGATTTCCTGCTCGAAGGCGTGCATCAGGCCGTCACGCTCGGGGTGACGTGCAAAACATGGCTGCGTCGTGCTTGCTGCCGTTGCATAGGCGACGAGTTTGGCTTTTTCTGCCTGGGCCAGCGCCCGGAAGGCTTCGAACTGCTCTGCTGGTGGGCGTGTATCATCCAACCAGTCGAGATCGAGCTTGTCATGGGCGGCGGCGACCTGCTCAAGCGACGTGCTGTCGATCTCGTCCATCTTCGCATGGGCGCGATACTCCTTCCGCGCATCCACCTTGATTGCATAGGTGATGGTCATACCGCTGTGCAGAACATCCGTGACCAGTTTGAACAAGGTCAGATCGAGCGTCGCCTCCGGGTTCATGGCCATTGCTGCACCAAGTGCCATCGCACGTTCGGTCTTGAAGTCGTCTTGCAAAGCCGCCGAATAGACGATCTCGTCGGAGGCGGGCTTATCGTCATTCCCCGCGGTGCTGTCCTCATTGCCCCCACCGGCGGCGCCAGGCTGAGCCACCCGATCTTCGGGACGGATCAAACCTACGTGCAAGGTGATCCGGTTGTTTGACCAGGAGGCCATCACCCCTGCCCGTTCAAGGATCTCGGTGCTGTAGGCTTCCTGCAGGTCGCGGATCTCGGTCTCGAGCGCGTCGACGCGATCATAGAGTGCGTCATTGGCGTCCTGCTCCATGTCGTCGTCTTCCATTTCTTTTTCGAGCGCTTCGATCTCTTCGGCGATTTCATCAGCGCGCGCCTGAGCCTCATCGTCCATATCAACTTGGCTTGGATATACGCGCCCATATGCGGACATCACCTCATGATCGTAGCTGACCGTTGCATCGGCCCAAGCAAACCCAAACTTCGCACGCGAATCCTCCGCGGCCTGCTGTAGTTTTTCCAACAAGATGGTTTCGACCAAAGCGGCATCTTCGAGGACCGAATGCTCCTCCAGAAGATCAGCCGCGATTGCGCCATCGCGGGCATCGTATTCCTCTCGCACGAGGACGCCGAGCTCATCACTCGCCTGAATGCCCCGGCGCTTCAAAGCCTGGCGCACGCTATAGGCGTTGAGATACCGATCTTCGCTTGTCAGCGCGTCAAAGACCTCTTTCTGCGCGTCCTGGCTGGGATGATCGGCAAAGGCTTTCATCGCATCAAGCGTAATGTCCTTGGCACGGGCCGCCGCGCGAATATCAGGATGGATCAGCCCGTAGCGCAGGCGCCCCTTCACCGCGGCCACGGTCGTGCCGAAGGTGGAGGCGATGGTTTCCGGTGTTTGCCCATCGACCTCCATCATCCGCGCAAAGGCCTCGAATTCATCAATGGCATTCATCGGCACTTGCGTGATGTTTTCAGCCAACGAGAGCGCGGTGGTGACGTCGCAGTCATCAGGCACCAGCCGGCAGTCGATGTTCGTTTTCTTCGTGAACTCTTTTACCGACTTGTCGGCGAGGAGTGCGAGGAGCGCCGCCTGGCGCCGACGCCCTGCGAGAACGCCGTATTTGCCGTCTTGCTCCTGCACCAACAGTGGTTGCAGAAGCCCGAGGGTGCCGATGCTCGCTTTGAGATGCGCGATTGCATCGGGCTCATATGTCTCGCCGGAATTGATGCGCACGTTGGCGGGGTGATCGACCAGATCAGCGATTGTCAGTGAAATGGAAGTGAATGCGTGTGTCATGTGATATCCTTCTCGGTGGTGTGACGCGCGCCGGTCCATGGCACGCAGATCCAATCCCCGTATCCAGGGATCACATAACAAAAGGCCCACTTTCCCTTTTCGGGGTGAGTGAGCCTTCCACGTGAGTTTGGGGTCCCTGCCCTACCAATCCCTCGCCATCATGACGGTCAAAACACGCATGGTGGTGTCAGTGTTCGCAGGGTCTTCAGCACCGTACCGAAATTCGGTGCCCGCTTCATAGAGATCCAATTTCCAGAACACCTTCTTTCCCCGCACATCGACGGTACCAAAGTCGTGCAGACCGTCCGGATCATTTTCCGGCTCGAAGTCGTCCATTGATCCGACGGCCTCCAAAGCAGATCGGACATACCCCTCGCCGCCTTCAATAATTGACGGTGTAACCACCAGTCGTCCGGGGATCGTATATCCGGGTTCGGTTCCGAGGCATGCGAGTTTACGGAAGGAATCGTTTTGAGCCGCAATTAGGGAGGTGTTTGGTTTTGATCCAGCATAGGCTGTTGTCGCACTATAGTTGGGCATGGGTTCATCCTTTCAAGACACTGTTGAAACCAACAGACCCAACGCCCTCTTTCTCTTTTGCCCTTTATCCTTGACCGGACCGACCGATTTTAGTCCCGCGATCTATAGAATGGCCACACAGCCTTTCTGACGTCTCCACCTGCCCTACCAGTCTTTTGAATGTTCCAGAGGTATCCGGCATAGAGCACCGCCGCGGCAGCAGGCAGAACCCCAAAGACCAGACCCCAACAAAATACAGAAAAACCTAAAGCCGCCTGAGTGAGTCTCATGTGTTGTCAGCCTTCCACACTGTACTTTTTTCGTCTCTGCTCGTTCTCACTTTAGAAGCTTCAAGGCGGGCAACGTCTCCAAGTACCAGTCGCTTAATAACTCGCTTCAGGCCTTCATAGGCCACCAAAGTGAACTTCCAGCAATTTAGAACCGTGACACATATGGCACTGGGAATTTTGAAGACCACACGTAGCTACCCTTCGTTGCGCCGGATGGTATGCCGCTCCAGTCGACGAGTATCATCAGGGTGTCCAAATCTTCTAAGCTCTCGATGTGGCATCAGGACTAAGCCTTTCTTAGGACGGACATGCTGAAACCTGCATTTGGTTACGACAGACAATTCGGATACTTATCTTAATCATTTTCACAATAGGAATTTTCGTAAGCCTTTGATATAAAACGTAAGTTCCCATATGCGGGCAGAAATTTTGCATCTCTGGCACCAAATCGAGCTCGATAGTCATTACAGCACTCAAATCTTCGGTGTTGAGGGTATTTTGGATGTGCGATCCCTATCGTCTTATGCTTAGCCGCTCAAAAACAGTGCGGTGCTAGTTGTCGGTCCGGAATTTCATATGATTCAAACTGCGGGTTAGTTCATCAAGATCTGATGCGTTTGGAAAATTGTCCGCGGACAATTTCGAGATTAAGCTACATTTCTTTGTGTTAAGGCCAACCGCCGTATGAGTCTCTCTGGGCTGAAACGAGTGCTTCTTGACCCTGTGGTTATCGAACAAAAATATGCACCGACTGTTTTGATTTTGTCGTGGTGTCCGTCATCAAATGGTTTGAGACAGATGGCGGTTTGACTTTGAGGAGTCGTCGCTCATCTGGGCTTAGTTAAGC
>NZ_CANMEU010000026.1 GCF_947497045.1 uncultured Tateyamaria sp.
CCAAGGGTTACGATGAGCGAAAGACACTCCCTTAGCAAAACAATGCTGTCTGTCTCAAAGGCCGTGACGGGTTACACCCGCTCTACATCTGCGTCATATCACAAAATAATCGGGTGCTGGCTTCATTGCGCCTGCTTCCCACAGTCGGCCCACACATGTTGTCTGATGTTTTCTCAGAGGTTATGGGGGAAGCAGGAATCGTCCGCCACCCCCTCATACTGGAAAGTTCTCGGTTCTGCGTTGATACCAGCGCCACCAAGGAGTTTGGCGAGGAGGGGCTAAGCCTAGTAACGAAAGAACTCCTGCATGGTCTGTTCACAACAGCCAAAAACGCCGGGATCGTGAACATTATTTCTGTCTATGATCTATTCATGGAGCGAATACTCCGCCGAGCAGGTTGCGAGTTTGACCGTCTTGGGCCCATTCAAAAGTACGATGAACTGAAAACGGTGGGAGGTCTCTTCGAAGTAAGCGACAGGGTGATTGACGCTGTTGGGCGATGCGATGCGAGGCACGCTTCCTAAACAACAGAGTCTACTCCGGCTGACCAACCTGTAACCAGGGGAAATGGGATACATGTGGCTTTTAGGTGCCGCGCATGCAACGTGTTGCTGCGTCAGCGAAGTGCCAACTTCCAATGACGGCAAAGTCCCGCTGTTTACCTCTACATACGCGGTGCAGCTGAGGTCCGGATGGAGCCCTCTTTGACCGATGCGACATGTTGCCCGAATGGCCGCTTTACTTCGTCTGGCCTGCCCGCCACCAGCTTCCCGAACGGCCATCCGGGAAACCGACCGCCTTCTTCTTCTCAGAAGAGAAAATAGAGGCACTGTCTTACGCACAATCCTCGGGGGAGCGCCCGCAGGGCGCGGGGGCAGACAGCCCCCCTCACCTTCTGTTCAAAACAGAGCCAGACACTTTCAATTGCAGACCACCCAGTGAGTAAAGTGCCCCCAGACAGGACAGCAGGCAGCCAAAAACGATGTACGCATTCAGCTCAGTCTCACCCAGAAGCACCGATGCAATACCACCGACGGCAGGAAAAAGAGCTACCATGTACCCGCTTTTGGCCGCGCCGATTTCACCAACCAGCTTCAGGTAGAACAACCAGGCCAGAAAAGACGCGACAATCGTCAGATAGATCAGCGCCCCCAAATAGTGTGCATCTAGCGGAAGTGAAAATTCTCTCCCCAAAGCGACACATACCAGCAGCATCAAAATCATACCTGAAGTAAAACCAACGCAATTCGCTGATATTGGGTCAACACCCCGTCTGGAATTTCTTGCTGAGGCAGCATCACCGACAGCCGTAACGGCCGTTCCCAACACGGCCAGCCCGAAACCCGTCAAATGTGTCAAGTCGATGCTCAGAAACGGAAAGAGCAAGACCAAAACGCCTGTAAGGCTGACCGCCCCACCCGCGATTAAGCGGCTGTCAATCCGATCCCCTAAGAAGATACGCAATGCCAGTGGCGTCATCACCGTCTTCATCGAAAAGACCAGAGTGACCAATGCCGCCGTACTGGCAATCGTGGCATAGTACAGAAGGAGATAACTTAAGGCGAAGTTACAGACCCCAAAAGAAACGACATAAGGTAGATCTTGTCGTTGGACGGTGAAGGGAACCGACTTCAGCCTCGCTAAAATCCAGAACAGGGCACACCCGCCCATCAGCCTGTATGCCAAAGAGACATCCAGGCTGACAGGTGTGCCCTGAATCTTCACGGCAATGAAGTTCAGACCCCATACCACAAGACAAAATACATACATCGACCTGATCATGGGGTCTCCGACAATCACGCTTTCAGAAGTGGTATATCGTAGCGGTCGAAGGTTTCCGCCAAGGCGGTCGCGAGCTTCGATATGTGGTCACTCGTGTGGTTCGGCGTCACATTTACCCGAAACCGTTCTGTACCAACAGCCACCGTGGGCGAGTTTATCGGTTGCAGATAAATCCTGTGCCTTTCAAGGAGATGTTTCGCAGCGGTTTTACATTTCGTCGCGTCTCCCACGAGAACAGGCAAAATATGTGTAGTGCTTTGCGTCATCACCGGAATGCGGGCCTTGGCCAGCGCGTCTCTCAGCTCAAGGGTCTTTCGGCGCAACGTATCTCTCTCAGCAGATGACTGAGACACATGCCTCACGTTGTTCAGACACGCCGCCACAACGGATGGAGGCAGCGAGGTCGTGAAGATGAAGCCTGACGCGAAAGAGCGAATGGCATCGATCAGCCTGGAACTGCCCGTAATATAGCCTCCGATGACGCCAAACGCTTTTGCCATCGTCCCCTGGATGACGTCGATCTCCCCGGCCAGACCCAAATCGGCAGCAATGCCAGCACCGTTCGGACCGTACATTCCGACAGCATGAACCTCATCGAGGAAGACCATCGCGTTTTGCTCTTTGGCTAGAGCTACAATGTCTGCTATCGGCGCCACGTCGCCATCCATAGAGTAGATCGACTCAAAGATGACGACTTTCGGTCTGTCAAAAGGTTCAGCCGACAGCTTTTCACGCAAATCATCCACGTCGTTGTGTTTGAACACTTTTCGCTCACTTCTGGCGCTACGGACGCCGTTGATTATGGACGCGTGGTTTTTCTCGTCCGACAAAACCAACATGTCCGGAAACATGCGCAAAAAGCACTGAATCGTTGCGTCGTTCGAGCTGTAACCCGTTGGAAAAACCAAACAGGCTTCCTTTCCATGCAAATGCGCCAGAGCTTTCTCAAGCTCTTGATAATCTTTGTGTGATCCACCGATGTTTCGGGAGCCTCCGGACCCCACTCCGTAGGCGTCAATGGCCTGTTTTGCAGCCAGACAGGCAGACTCAAGTTGCGACATTCCCAAATAATCGTTGCTGCACCAAACAACGATCGGGCTCGTATCATTGTCAGCAGCGAGCCGCGCCAGCGGATACTCACCTCTCATCCGGTTCAGCGTGACAAACTCCCGATATTGGCCACTTTCAACCAGGTCATTTACCTTCGCTTCGAACATCGCATCGTACATACCCGTCTCCTGCACATTATGGTAAAAAATAGCACTCCGAGAGCGGTACTCTTGGAGCATATGATTCTCGCAATACGGGATTTCGTTGCGAGGTTTTATGACGAAACAACAACGGTTCTGTCACAGGCTATTTGACGCGAAAGAGCAGCAATCCGTCAGAGGTTTCCTGCTGAGATAAAACTACCTATCTTGAATTTTCCGATTGACTCACCAAGGGCTTAAGCTGCCATCAGTCCTAAGTGCAGAGAAAATGCGGACAGAGCCCAAAAAGCCGAATGCTGCAGCTTGGGTCACGATCCTTGGGGCGTCGGATCTTCGATCCTGTTGTCCATGGTCCCTTGGGGTTCGGACAAGCCGAACGCCGCTTCGGGACATTAGCGGCAGGGATGCCGCCGGATTTAAGCGAAATAGACAGACCCGTGTTGTCGGCTGCGCCGCCTGCTGTGGCGCGACTCAAAGGTTTGCCACTGCGCTCCGCCTAACCCTTTGATTTTCCGACGTCCAAGATTCTAGCTGCGCACCGACTTTATCATTTGCGACTCAAAGCCCTGCCTCTCAGCAAAGCGGGCGTTGGCGATGCGAGCGGCGAAAGCTGGCAGGGAGCCCAACTTTACTGATGCTGCGCAATGAACGAGCGGCGGCTTTGATGATGGAGTGCTTCAGGTGCTAACGATTGTTTTCGTCGCACGGTTTGCCAGGTTCACAAAATCAGTCTGGCACATTTGAATGTGCTTCGCTGCCTAGCTGCATCTGATAATTGGCGCGAGGTCGGATCAGTTTGCCACTGTCGGCTTGTTCGATCGCATGGGCAATCCAGCCAGCAGTGCGCCCAATCGAGAACAGGGCCCCCGCAGCATAGTGGGGCCATTCGAAATGCGCCGCCAAGGCTGCAAGGGCGGCGTCGATATTGGGCGGAAGAGAGACACGTTTGGAGAGTGTGTTTACGGCTTCTCTAGAAGGTGCCTCAGCCGGGATTTGCTGCAGCAGAAATGCCGCTCTTGGATCACCCGCGGCGTAAAGCGGATGGCCAAACCCATATGTATAAGGCCCACCTTGACTATGCGAAGCGATAAATCTTTCGGATTGTACGTCGAGCTCGGCCTGGTGCGCGGCTCTTGCGAGCTCCGCAACACCGCCATGCAATGGTCCGCTCAAAGTCGCCATGCCTGCCAGCAGTGAGGCTGGAAGACTTGCGCCAGTTGACGCACAGACGCGGACTGCGAAAGTCGATGGGTTAAGTTCGTGTTCGCTCAGCATGACAAGGGTTTGCCGGATGACATCACGTGCCTTTGCATTTGCTTTCCAGCTTGAAGCGATCCGCTCATGGACCAAACCTTTGCCTCGTGAACCGAGAGCGGCATCAGTGACCAAAGAAAGCATTCGCCCAATGTCGTCAGGCAAGTTCGAAGGGTTCCGACCATTATTCGGGCGATCCGTTTCCACCTCTTCGGCCAAACATTTTATTGCTCTGCCAAAAGGCGTTTTTCCGGACGTGCATCCCTGCGTTGACTGAGTTTTGACCTCCGGCACACAACATAAATGCGCGGCCATATCCTCCAATGTCATATGCGCCGCACATTGTTCGATTGGAAGACCGCGCAGCCAGATCGTGCCGCTGTGGATATCAGAAATGGCGGTCGTCAATACCGGGTCACCCCAGCGGATCGCCGCTTTCGCGACCTCAGCCCGCGCTCGAGGGCGACGCGCAGTGCGTTCCATTTCCTCAATATCATGTCTGGAATAGAGACTACGGCGGCTATCGACAGGATCAGACCGAGCGCGAATTTTGTGGCGGCTGACATAGGCATAGAGTGTTGGTGCTTTGACCCCCAGCACCTCGCAGGCCAGTCGGGCATCTAACCAATCAGAATTTTTCATGTTGATTATATTGATCAAGATTTACGGCTGATCAAGGCTGCGCAATACGTTTCTGCAAGGGCCAGCCAATAGAACCGAGCGCTTGCCACTGCACAGGTCGATCCGAACCGCCTTCTGGGCGTAACCGCGACCGCGATAATCGAGGGACGCAAATGCCATATCTTGTGACAGCCTATGACCATCCAGAGAAAGACCTTGAGAGGGAAGGCGTCAGACACGCTCATCGCGACTATCTGCGCTCCTTTGGCACCAGACTAATCGCCTCGGGCGCGCTTCTCGATCAGGACGCCAAAACCATCATCGGCGGCGCGTCCTTGTTGGATACCGACGATTTCGCCGAAGCGCAAAGGTTCGAAGCGGAAGATCCATACGCCAAAGCGGGCATCCGGGCCCATGTCCAGATAACGCAGTGGCGTTTGCGATGGTGGCTTGGGAGCTTCAATTCGCAGGGACATGACCTGTCGGGCTGAGGAGCGCTGGTTGATTGCTAACCAGAGCTTTGGAGGCGGAGACCTCAGGCTGATTCAACATCCTTTTCAAGGGTCACTGTTACAAATTTGGGGGCATACACCACCATGGAAATCTCCAAGATGCAGTTAGGCGTCATTGCGATGGTGTTCAGCAGTATCGCGCTCGCGGCGCACAATATCCTGATCAAATCCTTGCTCGAAACGTATTCCACAGCAGAAGTTTTGCTTTACCGAAACCTATTTTCGATCGTCGCTCTATTTGTAATTCTGATGTTCGTCCAAAGACAGAGCATGATGATATGGACCCATCCTCGCGCAGTCCACCTTAGGTCGTTGTTGTCGGTGGTCTCCTGGGTTCTTGGTATAATCGCGATCAAATTGCTGCCGCTCAGCATGGCGGTAACAATCTACGCGACATGCCCGCTTCTTGCCGCTATCTTAGCTATGCTCTTGAAAGACGAGCGCCGGAGCAGTTTAAGGCTCGTGACCATTCTGATCGGGTTTGGTGGGTTTGTTCTGATTGCGCTTGAAGGCCTAGATGGGAGCCTATTGGGTATTGGCGCTGCTCTTGGCTCAAGCCTCGCTCAGGCTGTCGGTATCATCCTCGTCCGTCGGTCTGGCGAAACGTCGAATACAAATGTGTTTACCTTTAACACGCTAGCGATGCTCATATTGTTCTCCGGCTCCTACGTCGCAGCAACTGATGCCGCATCTGTACCAACGGGGGGCATTATCGTCTTCTTTGCGCTCGTTGGCCTATCTTATCTGGCGACAGTTTGGTTTGGCACCGTCAGCTATCGCATCGCCCCGGTCTCATACGTCGCAGGCTTGCAAAACCTGCCAGTGGTCTGGCTAGCAATGTTCGATTTTTTTGCACTTAACCTACAGCCAACCTGGAGCTTTTTTGTTGGCGCGGGCCTTCTGGTGGCGAGCAGTGCCTATCTCGTAGCATCTGGAAATACGTCCGAAACCAATAATCGTACTCTGAAAAGGAACTGAGCCTGCACGGCCTCTTAGATTCTCCTTTCCTTTTACCAATCTCTTCAGACGCTTCGTTTCGTAGAGTGCTGGCGTTTTTTTGGGGCAATCAGTAGAAATGCAGACTTGGCAGGTGGGCCTTAGCAGTCATTGGCGCAGCCGCAGCGAAATGGTACTGCCTCCGCACCTTACCAGCTCAGGCACTACGCAGCGAACGGTCATGTTTCCCGAACCGGCCGATCATGACGAGCGCAGAGAAAGCTGACTGTGAGCCCAGAGTTACCAAGTTGCTGCACCGTGGCGAATGTCATGTGTGGATGGCTCCTGCATAGCAAGACATATTTGATCAGATTTGCGCATTTGTCAGAAGCAGTCAT
>NZ_CANMEU010000027.1 GCF_947497045.1 uncultured Tateyamaria sp.
CTCTCAAAAGCAGATGTGGACATCTGCAGTATGGCGCATTGCGACGCCGGTTGGAGCAGGAGCCATCCACCCCATCAGGTTTGTGTGTTTTGCTTCGACGGCAAAGACCAGAACTTCTGCCTCTGGACTTCGAAAGCTCGATAGATGGATACCTTGAGTCAGGAGGCTTCACCGGGCTTCTCAGCCAGACGACATATCATATCCACGTGGCTCTCTAACCATTCGTGATCTAAGGGCAGACCAGCAATGAGATGTCTGAAATAGGGAACTGCGATTGCCGTATCGATCAGCTGTTCAATAGGCGCATCAATGGCAAGCTCGCCTCGTTGTTCGGCCGCGTCGAATACCTCTCTGACATAAGACATGCGCTCATGCATGAACTCGTTAATTAGTGACTTGGTCTCATTATTTGTGGCCGCGCCCGAAATAATCTGCGGAGCGATCTGTCCCCAGGGTGTGTCGTTCAAGGCCGACATTAATATACCGAGAAGCCACGTTAAATCGGCATGGAGCGGCCCATTCGTCTTGGGAGCAATAACGGGCGGACTTGCGGCGCGTTTGAATGCATCGGTGCGTAGTTGGTCGATTTGCGGCCAGTGCCGGTAAAGAGTGCTGCGCGAAACTCCTGTCTTCGTACTGATCGATGCGTGTGTCACTGCAAGCACGCCTTCGGTGCGAAGAATTTCGAGAGCAGCATCTAGCGCAATGCTTCGCGTTGCAAGGAGGCGGGGGTCATCAGCTTTTGTCATGTTTCATCCATCTATAGAACATTATGTTGCGTATCAAAACAAAATGTTCTATATGTCTCGCAAGGGTCTTCTTTCGCCACTCTTGGGAACAGGGTCGAGACTGTCAACTTCAGCGAAGGATTACCCAATTGACGAAATGGAGCTTGCTCCATGGCAACCTGAAGGAATTGAAAAGATGAAACGACATCTTGCTACGACCGCAAAACGCATCTCTCTTGCCACCGCCTTGTCGATCGCGGCGTTTGCGTCAACAGCTATGGCTGACAACAAAGAGACAGTTCAGGCATTCTACGATCTTCTCAGCAATCCCGGTTCTGAAGACGCGACCACCGCATTCGTATCTGTCACAGCTGATGATTGGGAAAGTATTGGGGACTACTCGGGAGCGAATAAATCGCGCGAGGCGTTTCTTGGCCAGGTCGGCGGATTTGCAAAGCTTATCCCTGACCTCAACTGGGCTGTTCAGGACATGCACGAAGCTGGTGATTTTGTCACCGTCCGCAGTCGTGCCACCGGCACACCCGTCGCGCCGTTCTTCGGTGTCGATGGAGAAGGCCGCAGCTTCGACATCATGACCATCGACATTCACAAAATTGAAGACGGCAAGATCGTCAGTTCCCACCACGTCGAAGACTGGGCCGGAGCGCTTCAACAACTTTCGGGCCGGTAGGCCTCGATAAGGAAAGGAAATGATATGAACAGACGACAGATACTTGTCGCGTCAACAATGGCTGCAGCAGGCATGGCGGTTCTATCGCCTGCCACTGCACAGTCGATGGATGACGAAAGCCAAGCAACTTTTGACACCGTGATGGCCTTCATGGGCGCAATGGGCGGCGGAGACATGGAAACCATGGCTGACCTAATGGCCGATGATATGGTTTGGAAAAACGAAGGTGACCCAACTATACCGTGGATCGGCCCGTGGGAAGGCAAAGAGGCGATCTTTGGTTTCCTTGGTGTCTTCAGCGAGAACTTCCAAACGACCAAGTGGGAAAACACCGATGCCTTTGCGCATGGCGACACGGTCGCGATCTTTGGCGACATGAACGGGATCACGACCAAGTCCGGTAAGGAAATCGGCGATTTTACGTTCGCGCTCAGAGCCAAAGTGCGGGACGGCAAGGTCGTGCTGTGGAACTGGTTTGAGGACAGCTTTGCTGTGAGCCAAGCCTATCACGGATAAAAAATGTTGGAACCGCTGCAAGACTGTGCCGCGGTTCCTCAAAACCAGCCATTGAAACCGAGCGATGACCCGCCCGTAACCGTCCGACGTGGGGCTCCACCAATGCGCGCAAGGAATGTTCGCAATGATGTCATTTAAAAACAAGCTGTCGGCGCCGGGTGTCCCGATTTGGGCGACCGTGTTCCTGTTCATAGTAGTCGTCTTCGGCTTCGTTTTGGGCGTGCCCGCACTTCTTGGGATTGGCTTGATGGAAACTCATACGATCGGTTGGGGCGGCCGCGAGTTGGGTGTCGCAGTCGGAGCTGTAATCTCAGCAATCCTGCGCAACCCGACCGCGTATTTCTTGATCTTTGTGATTGGGATTTTCCGCGAAACCAGCGACGCGCTCGAGGCCCTGGCAGAGACCCCTCCCAATACGGCTTCGGTCATTTTTATCGGCATTTTTGTTGTCATAGGAGCTGCCAGCGCCTTGGTAAGTTATCGCGCCATGCGCGCAGCAAAAGGAGACACCAGATGATTGGTATGTCAAAATGGGTCGTAGCGCTGACAGCGCTTTGCATTGCTTCCGCGGCATACGCGCAAAGCATGGAGTTACCTCAGCGACAGGGTGAACGCCCACGAACGACGAATGGCGTGCCGCATGTCCAAGTCGATTTCGAAGGCAAAGCAGAATTGTCGGCTGAGCTGGCGCGGCGGGTATCCGAGTTCCCAGGGGTCACACTTGGCGCGACGCGCGTGTCCTTGCCGGGTGCTGTGGGCTTCCAACTGAGCTCCGACATGCCCCTTGCGCAGCCCAACTCTATTGTTGGCGGCTTGGAGTTTGCGCACTTGCATCCCGACGGAAGCCTGCACGCATCGCTTGACCCGGAACTTGCAGTTGCAGCGGTCCAGGCGGGATGGGCCGTCGCGCATCCTTGGGCGGAGCAGAACGACGGTTGGGAAGGCTTTGTCATGATCTATTCGCCGCTCAACGAACAAGAGCTGGACGTCGTGACACAATTGGTCGAGCAATCTTACACCTATATCACCGGCAAACATCCGACCGAGTAACGCCGTAGATGCCTCTTAGCGAGATTGCTTCTGCATGCGCAGACCGTCGTTCCCGAAACAAATGTGCGATCGAAATCGACCGACTGCGCGTTCAATGAACGCGATACCATAATGCCAAGGAGCCTACTTATGGTCAGGCAATTCCTCGACCACCGCTACTTCATCTGGACCTTGCTTGCCTTGCCTTCAGTGCCGATGATCGTGGCACTGATCAACGGAACGCCGGTCCCTGACGGCAAACCGATCACTGAAATGCTTTTGCATCCAACGGGCGAGTTCAGCGCGCGGTTCCTTGTTATCACCATGGCTCTGACACCTCTGCGGATGTTGTTTCCCACCTCGGGGTTTCTGCGATGGATGATGAAGCGCAGGCGTTACTTTGGCGTAGCGGCGTTTTTTTATGCTCTGCTCCATACGCTTCTTTACATCGTGGATATGGGCAGCCTTCGCGCAATTCTGGGTGAGTTCCTGGCACTTGGTATCTGGACCGGCTGGTTGGCGATGCTGATCTTTGTGTCGCTTGCTGTCACATCCACCGATGCGGCTGTTCGAAAGCTGGGGACGCATTGGAAAACGCTACAGCGGACAGTTTACATCGCCGCCGTCGCCACACTGCTGCATTGGATCTTCGTACACAACAATATCGGGCCAGCGCTGGTCCATTTTGTGCCGCTCGCGGCGCTTGAACTCTATCGTGTGGCCAAAATCTTCCTCCCCAAACGCGAAACCCAAGGAGCATAACATGCTTGGAAAAACGAACATTGCGGTTTTATCCGCCGCTCTTTGCATACCGCTGAGTGTCGGCGCGACCGGTATCCATCAATGCGAAGCGACAGAGAGTGCTGACTGGCTGTCCAAGGCCCAGCTGGAAGAGAAACTGGAAGCAAACGGTTGGTCCGTCCGCTTCATGAAAGAAGACGGCGGCTGTTGGGAGGTCTACGGGACCAACCCGGACGGGCAACGCGTTGAGGGCTATTTTCATCCCGTCACTGGCGAGGCTGAATTGATCTCGCAGCGGGGCCGTATCCTGTTCGACGCAACCAAAGAAGGAAACTGAACAATGAAGACCATTTTGGCTCTAATTCTCGCCGTTTCGCTGAGTGTCCCGGCAATCGCTCAGGAAAAGACAAGTTTAGACAGGGACGAATATCTCCTGGATGGCATCAATTTTACATTTCAAAATCAGAATGCCGACGCGGCAGATATCTCATTTGCAGATGGTGAAGTGACCTATGCCTGGATTGCAGGACGGCAAGCCGGGAACCCATCAGTAACCGTGCCCTACAAATCTCAAAAACTGGATACAGACATCTATTTGGTTGGATGGAACGAACCACAAAGCAAGACGTTTGTTACGATGGTTTACAACTTCAAATCCAATACAAGTTCGGTTTCTGTCCTGGCGAGATACGGCAATGATGAACCGTTCTTCGGCTTTCAGGGTGGCGTCATCGAACATGTCACGATGAACTAGAATAACTTGCCTTCATCTTCAGACAACGTCTGGACGTTCCCATGAATCGATACACCAATTCTGTGATCCCCATCTGGGTGAACCTGCTTCAGATCGTCCTTACGCTGATCATGTTGGGGCAGGTCTATATGTACTTCTTCGACCACCAGCTTTTGGCAGCAACGGGCGTCCCGGTCGAAGGCGTACCGATGCTCAACTTGATATTCGAGATGGGCGGGCGCACGGCGACTATGGCAGCGGCCTCGATCTTCGTTCTGATCACTCAGGATCCGCGGCAATATCTGATCGTCTTGGCGATGAATATCTTTCGAGAGGGTGCGGAAACGGTCATTGATCCGCTTTTCCCAATTGCAAACGCCCCTGCGGGACCGATGACGGACTTCAGCGTCCACCTAGTAATTGTCGCCATCGAAATTCTGGCATTCATCGCAGTCTGGAAGACTGTGAAAGCCGACAACACACCACTTGACGCATCAACAAAGGAAAATGCATGAAACCCTTCGGCAAACAACTGGCTCAATTCGCTTTGATTTGCGCAGTCTCGCTGTCCACCGGTACAGCATCGGCCCAATCAGAAGCGGAGGAACACGTACTTGATGGCGCGACAATTGATTGGAGCTATGATGCCAACGGCGCGCGGATGCTACTCACCTTTGAAAACGGGTTGGCACGCTATGAGTGGATTGAAGGAAGGCGGGCAGGCAATAAGGCGCAAGACATCCCCTACCGCTCTCGCGAAATGAGTGATGGTCTTTTTGTGGTCAGCTGGGATCAGGCAGATCGTCCAGATTTCATCACGTTAATTTTTGATTTCAACAAGAGCGTAATGGCATCGACCGGCTTGATTGGCTACGGGACCGATAATCAAAGAAATCTCTTTCAGAATGGGACTGTGCATAGCCTGGATCAGTGACGCACTCGATGAAGCTGAACGCGCGTCCGATGACAATAACAACCGGTAGATTGAGAAAGGTGAGCCAACGGTCGATGTCAAAATTCGGCAGTTGGTTCGCTGAAATTGCTACCTTCAGCATTGATCACGCGATAATCAGGTGAACTTAATCAGTATCCACCCTTTGACCACAGTCATTTGGGCGGATTGCAGGTTTTGGCATTGCAGCCAATTTTAGTCAAACGTCACTGGTGTTTCATTGGTGTGCTGCTTCAGCACGTAGATCTCTTCGAAGATGAAATCATTGGGACTTTGCTTCGTTAGAAGACACTCGATTCGAACGAGGTTGCGGCCAGCAGTCATCAGCGCGGCCGCCGTCTGTTTCCAGAGTGTCTTCGCAACAATCGATCCGCTGAACTTTGGAGGCATAATGCATCCATAGCGGACCTTAGCTTAAAGAAATCGAATGGCAGAAATGTCCGCAGAGCAGACCTCATTTCTCTCAATCGGAGCAAACGCAAAAAGAGGGGAACCGCTGTTGGGCGGTTCCCCTCTC
>NZ_CANMEU010000028.1 GCF_947497045.1 uncultured Tateyamaria sp.
CCAAGGGTTACGATGAGCGAAAGACACTCCCTTAGCAAAACAATGCTGTCTGTCTCAAAGGCCGTGACGGGTTACAGCCAGTTTGATTGGCATGGATCTTGCAGTTCCGGATTACTCGACCTTGTCGCGGTGCGGTAAGGGGCTGAGGATCACCCCACTCCGGCGAGCTGCAAGTAAGCCAATCACGCTCATTGTGGACAGCACGTGTCAAAAAAATGCATGGCGGCGACGGCTGGCATGAAGAAAAGCACGGCACCAGAAAAGCCCGCAAAACATGGCCCAAGCTGCATATCGGGCTCGATCCGGAAATTGGCGAAGTCGTTGCCTCGAAGCTGACCACGGAACATGTAGGCGATGAAACGGCACTGCCAGACTTGCTCAATGATGTTGATGTGAGCCGGTTTCTGTCGGATGGGGCGTATGACGGTCAAGGCGTGGCAAACAGTCTGGAAAGTAGGTTCGGGCCAGGGATAGAAGTCATTATCCCTCCGCCGAAAGAAGCGGTTCACAGCAAGAATGCAAAACGCAACCACCACATCGATGTCATCGCTCGAAATGCCAGAAAGAGATGGCAGACGAAGACAGGATACAACGAGAGGTCGCGTGTTGAAGCCCAGATCGGCAGGTGAAAACAGGTTATCGGCGATCGCCTGCAAGCACATTATCTCGACCGTCAGATAGCCGAAGCGAAAATCGCATCAAAGGAACTCAACCGCATGACATCTCTCGGTCGTGCGGCGTATGAACGCGCCGTCTAGAGGGATGGGGGTCGGGGCAAAATCGTCGAGATTCTGATCCATGCAACACCGTCGGTCATATGCTAATCTATAGAACATCTTGTTGCATGGAGACGCATATTGATCTATTAATACTCCAATCGCCACCCAAGGTACTCTACCGCGCCCGGCGAAGCCGCATCGAGTATACCGGTCTTGTTTCACCTGACCCTACAGCGGATGCCTGCCTCGTAGGACGACCCAAAAGCGTGCCCAAGACTTCACGGCGAAAACGGATCGATGACACGTATTTTCAATGGGAGGAAACAAGCATGGGACGAAATAGGACATGGATTGCTGCAGCTTTGGTATCGGCAACGGCAGTGGGTGCCGTCCTTGCGGACAGCCACGCCAAAAGCTCTTTTGCGGCGGGCATCAAGGCGCGCCAGGCACATATGCAGCTTTACAGCTTCAACCTTGGGGTGCTCGGCGGAATGGCCAAGGGCGATGTGGAATATAATGCCGAGGCCGCTGGTTTGGCCGCATCAAACATAGTGCATCTTGCGTCGATCCATCAGCCGCAGGCCTGGGCCCCCGGCTCTGACAATTCAGCAAATGAAGGGACGCGCGCGCTGCCGGCCTTGTGGCAGAACTTTCCTGATGTGGGCCAAAAGTCCGCAGAACTTTTCGCCGCTGCTGAGGCGATGAAAGCCGTTGCCGGTGATGGGCAGGCGGCCATCGGAGGGGCAATGGGTCGGCTGGGCGGTGCCTGCAGCGCATGCCACAAGGCGTATCGCGCCCCGGAAAATTAACCGCAGAAGTCGGGCCTTCCGAAACTTTGGGAGGCCCCAGATTGCATGTCAGGGCGGTGGGTTATCAATTGTTCACCTCTACCTGTCTCAATCAAAACCAGAACCTTAGGTGACATCGTGTTGACCCACCAGAGCAATCACGACAATCGCGCCTGATTTCATGCTGACCACGCCCGCTTTTATGGCCCAGGAAGTCGACCAGCCAGATCGTGAAACGCCTGTCTCGCACGTCACCAACAGCGTTCCGCAAGTGCAGATCGGCGTCAATCCGGCGCCCGAAATTATCGCTGCACTGCTGGACTGGGTGTCACAAATTCAGGAGGTCGAGGTCAGGCAGACCGTGGGTTCCTTGCCCGGAGCGCTGGGGTTCTGGATCAGTGAAGATTCTGATCCTGACCCGCCCAAAGGCAATTGTTGGAGGTCGGGAGTTCGCGCATCTTCACCTTGACGGTAGCCTGCACGCGTCCCTGCCGCCCACGTCGTCCGGACGCGCAGCAAAGGCTGGCTGCATTGCCTTACATTCCCAGGGCCAGTCAGCGCTCGGGATGGGAAGGTTCTGTAATGATCTATATGCCGCAAATCCACGCAGACCTGAAAGTGGCCTTAGATCTCGTTGCACACTCGTTTGAATTCGTGACAGGGCACAGCGCCCCCGAAATCAAATTTTCATCGAAATAGGACCAAAAATGGGCGACTGAGTTCTTTCGCCTGTCCGTATTACCCGGCAGATCGCCGATCATACCCGAAAGGCCATGAGGTTTCGACCCATCCTCATCTCACGCGCCTTCATGTGGACATCGCTGACGCTGGAGGATGAAACTTCGTCGCTGTATTGATGTTGCGGCCTTTGGTTATGCGGCGTTGCACACCCTGCCTTACATTTTCGACATTGGCAGCCTCCGTGAGATCATAGGCGAGGCCTCGGCGCTGAGCATCTCGGCCGGATGGCTGGCGCTTCATGTTTTTGGCCATCAACTCCCTCGATTGGGCCGTGAAATGGATGGAGTTGATCTAGAAAACGCTCCAGCGATGGGCTTATCTGGCGGCAGGTGCGCAAAGCGGATAGGCGCAATAGGCGTTCTCGAAAACCGTGCTGCGCGCCGCGAGGGCATCAATGTTCGGCGTTTTGCAAACCGTGCCACCACAGGCGTTCAACACAAGAGACGTCAGTTGATCGACCATGAACAGCAAGTGTTGGGTTGCGTCATCTCAGCGCGAGACCTCCTGCTTGATCAGCTCTTTATAGAGCGCGCGAATGCGTTCTGTCATGGGCCGCTCACCGATGCCAATCGATTTGCCATCAATTTCGGCAACTGGGGTCTGCGCGCCGAACGTGCCTGTCAAGAAGGCCTCATCCGCGCCGTAAGCTTCATAGAGCGAATAGTTTCTTTCAAACACCGGAATGTCATTGGCGCGGCACAGATCGATGACCTTTTGTCGCGTGACGCCGTTCATGCAGTAGTCCCCGGTTGAGGTCCAAACCTCGCCCCGGCGCACGATAAAGAAGTTGCACGCGTTGGTTGTATTCACAAAGCCCAGCGGGTCCAGCATCAGTGCTTCATCCGCGCCTGCTTGTTCGGCCTGAAGGCAGGCAATGATGCAGTTGAGTTTGGAGTGGCTGTTGTATTTGGCGTCTTGCGCCATCGGCAGGCCGCGCACCTGCGGGACGGTCGCGAGCCGGATGCCCTTTGAAAGCAAGGCGGGGGCGGGTTTGGAATGTTCCATGATGATGACCAGCGTTGGGCCGCTTTGGGACAGGCCCGGGTGCTGGAACGGTTTGGTTTTCACCCCGCGCGTCAGCATTAGGCGACAATGCACATCCGTTGTCATGCCATTGGCTTCAGCCGTTTTACGCATGGCCTCGGCGATCCCGGCCTTGTCCATGCCAACATCAATAGACACGGCCTTACAGGAGCTGAAAAAGCGGTCCATGTGTTCGTCAAAGAAGGTCCATGTGCCATCGTAAAGCCGCATGCCTTCCCACATGCCGTCGCCCAGCATAAAGCCGCTGTCGTAAACAGAGACTTTAGCCTCATCCCGGTGCACGATGTCTCCGTTCACGTAGATCTTGATTTCGCGATTACGCGCATCGTCGGTGGCGGTGTGGGTGCTGTGGCTGGTGTCTTGGGTCATGTATGTCCTGTGGTTTCAACGAGGGCGAAGGCGATCATCAAATCCAGATGCGCGCCGCCCCCGTTCTTGAAGAGTGTGATGTCGGATGGGGATGTGCGCCCCGGTGTGCCGCTGGCGAAGTCATAGAGATCCGCCAGAATGTCTGTGGGGGAGATCACGCCAGCTGCGAGCGGGATTTTCAGCTCGCCGATATGGTCGAGTGTTGTGTCACGGCTGTCGACGAATAGTTTCGCACGCAGCAAAGCCGCGTCATCCACTTCGCGCATGTCCGCGCGAAATGCACCGATCAGGTCGAGATGTGTGCCGGGGGTCAGCCATTCGCCAAGGACGACAGGGGCGCGGGCCATGGTCGCGGTTGAGATGATGTCGGCCCGTTGCACGGCGTCCCCGAGACTGGATACAGCCGTGACCGGGACGGGGCCGCCCGCCGCCTTTTGCGCCAGGTCTTCGGCCTTCTGCGGCGTGCGGTTCCAGATTTCGATCTGTTCAAGGCCAGGGAACAGGACCGGGTAGGCCGCGGCCAGTGTTTCAGCCACGCTGCCCGCCCCGACGATCAGCAGGCGGCGACTGTCGGGGCGCGACAGCAGTTTCGCACCCAAGAGCGCATCCGCCACCGTTTTGAGGTTGGTGACCAATGCGCTGTCGAGCGTCGCCAGATGACGCCCAGTATCATCGTCAAAGACCAGCATCGCACCTTGGATCGTGGGCATGTCCCGGGCGGCGTTTTCGGGCACCACGGTGACCGATTTCACGCCGGAGCCCATGCCGGGAATGCGAGCAGCCCGGCTGAGCAGTGTGCGTTCGGGCGGGCCAAGAAACACATCTGCAATCTCGGCGCGCGGAGCTTTGTGACCGGCCTCAAGCGCCGCGACAAGCCGGGGCCAGTCAGGTGCCGCCGGAGGGTCACCCTGCATCAGGAACGGAGGGGCTGTCACGATTTGACGGCTTTCATGAACTCCTGCGTTATCGGGTGCGCAGGCGCTGTGAACATCTGTTCGGGGTCGCCCTGTTCGACGATGGAACCATCCGCCATCAAGATAACCTTGTCCGCCACCGCGCGGGCAAAACCCATTTCATGGGTCACGCAAATAATTGTCATATTGCCGCGCGTCAGTTCCTGCATCACATCCAGTACTTCGGCGATCATCTCCGGGTCCAGCGCCGAGGTGGGTTCGTCAAAGAGCATGATATCGGGGTTCAGCGACAGCGATCGCGCCAGTGCCACACGCTGTTTCTGCCCACCAGAGATTTGATCGGGGAATTTTTCGGCATGTTGGCCGACCTGCATCCGATCAAGCTGTGCCATTGCCACTTCCGTGGCCGCTGCCCGAGGCCGGCCAATGCCGCGAATCTGTGGCAGCACGCAGTTTTCCAGAATGGTCAGATGCGGGAATAGGTTGAAGTTCTGAAACACCATGCCGACCCGTTTGCGCACTGCCTCAAGCTCGCGCTCATCATCGCCAACTGCGTGGCCCAGAACCGACAGAGCGCCGTCTGCATAGGTTTCCAAACCGTTCACACAGCGGATCAGCGTGGATTTGCCGCTGCCCGACGGGCCGCAAATCACCAGCGTTTCGCCATATTCAACATCCAGCGACACATCGCGCAGCGCGTGGTGATCCCCGTAATATTTGTTCAGGTTTCTTGTAACCCGTCACGGCCTTTGAGACAGACAGCATTGTTTTGCTAAGGGAGTGTCTTTCGCTCATCGTAACCCTTG
>NZ_CANMEU010000029.1 GCF_947497045.1 uncultured Tateyamaria sp.
GCTTAACTAAGCCCAGATGAGCGACGACTCCTCAAAGTCAAACCGCCATCTGTCTCAAACCATTTGATGACGGACAGATGGGGCCGTTTGCATGGAATCTCATACCAACATGGTATGCATCGGCGAAGGGAAGGTCGATCCGCTTCCTTCGCAAATGTGTTTGCGTCGCCGTGCATGTTGATCGCGGAGGTTCGCATCCGCCGATAGCGAATGATCGTCTTTTTGGCAGTTTGTTCAGTTGCAAATCATTCCAATGTCAGAGACGAAGGGACTATACGACACTTCATTTTAATATATATATTACATATAATTAGAGATCACTCTGAACATTGACGTAGCACCATGTTGTAGCAAAGTTCTTTCAAATCTCAGAAATTTCGTTCGATTACTTGCAAAGTATTCGAACTTTAGCCATCTTATGCCACTTCAACTTCGATACTAACGTGTCGATGCTTGGTTCCGCAAATTCCGAGACTGTGAAACGATAGTCACGTGGGGTTGGAGGACATGAATGGTCCTGTGGTTGACTTCATCTGAATCCAAAGATGCGTTGCTTGTCTACATCGCTTCTGTAAACTCTGAGGGATTAAGTGTGAGCGGCATTCAAGGAACGCCACAGTCATTCGAACTTCAATGGTAGAAAAATATGGACATTACACTCGACACGGCTATCGATTTTTCCTCATCGACTTTCAAGCAATTTTTGTCAGACAAAGCTCAACCCATTTTTAGGTTTTATGATACTGAAGTTCGTACAGTTGGTGGAATAGAATTTGAAGTCGCGCTTGCCCCCGATGGCTATGAGCATGACCCCGATCTAGACATTCGCGCTTCCGATGGATCGCACTTCGACAATTACAACTTCTTAGTTGAGGAGGTTTGGCGTGTTTACCAAAAGAATGGTGTAATTGGCAGGCAGCGTATCGTCATTAACAGTGAAGC
Source organism: uncultured Tateyamaria sp. (assembly GCF_947497045.1). Lineage (GTDB taxonomy): Bacteria > Pseudomonadota > Alphaproteobacteria > Rhodobacterales > Rhodobacteraceae > Tateyamaria. Next base: position 943 of record NZ_CANMEU010000029.1, read on the forward strand.
TTCTATTGAGGTTAGAGCGCCGTTTGGGCTGTTTCTAAAGACAGGAGATGGGCTTACGCAGGAAGGGCGAGACCATGCGAGGGCGCTGCTTCAAGACTATGACGCTGATCCCGCTGTCCATGGCCCAAATATTGCCGCGTATGTGGAGAAATACCGCGACCCACTCCTTCTAACTGATGAAGATTACATTGTTCAGCCGCTTATTGAAGCGGAAGTTTTCGACCAGTTCGACCCAAATCGTGGATTCGAAGATCGTTTGATAGATGTAGATAGCCGCCAAAGAGATTGGTTGTTTTCGGTCTATGGAAACGATGGACCAAACCCTGATCTAATCTCAACGGTGGACATCATCGAAGGGGGGTCACTTGATCTTCCAGCGCCGCCTTTGTGGCAAGTTGTGCAAGAACAACAACTTAAGATCGGACAAAAGCCTGTTATTCGTCGAGTAATCGAGGCCGATGGCACCCCCCCTGAGGTTGATCTTTTTGAAGCTGAAGTGCCTGCTGGCACACTTGATGACACGCCTCAAGGACGTAATGCCGCTGACCAATTTCTTGACAAGTTGCTAGACGATTTGGTCCCTAGTGAATGCGGAGAAATGCGTAAAAAGAACCTGAGGATCATGTCTGCGCTTACATGGCCAGAATTTAGAATCCGTTGGAAAAGGGTCGTAATCAAGATAGGTTGCGCGAAAATTTCGATCAAAGTGCCGCTGCCGCAGACAAGGCTCTCAGACAAAGTTGTATTTGTTCGTTTCTCGATCCCAAAAAATGTTGGGGTGACGTTATTTAAGGTGGCCGAAACCTGTGCAATCAGATCGGCGATAGCTGCGGCAGTGGTAGGAATAGTTTTGGCCAATCCTGGAGCCGCGGCGACTAGTTTCAACTCATTGTTCAAAGCCTGTATTCAACGTGAACTACAAGAATGCATAGCTCCGAGCCTGTACGTCCTGAAAGAAGTTGGAGAGTGGTTCCCCAAATACTAAGGTGTACCTCGGTTACTCTGGGGAATAGGCTTGATTGCAGGTCGGATTTCTTAAGTAAGATCGCGACTACTAGCCGTAGTAGTCCCTACTGAGGCTTTCTCATTAGACCGTTGGGCGCGGTCTGGTTTAATAGCGGCTTTCGTTACGGACTAGGCCACCCAGCGGACATGAGGCCATCGGTTTTCATGTTTGATGCCCCAGGCGTGTTTTCTCACAAGCGGTCGTTTCTAAGATTCTTGATAACACCTGAACAGCGTGAAATCCTGGCCCATATATCACTGGCGGCAGAATTCTCATTACCCCCTATCGAAACCAGCCGCGCTTCCTGATATTCTTCTGATGAGTTTCGAGAAGGAGAATGCATGAAGGTTGGCTATGCGCGGATCAGCACAGATACACAGACCCATGATGCACAGGTTGCAGCACTGAAGGCGGCGGGGTGTGAACGCATCTTCACTGAGGTGGCGTCGGGTGCACGGAAAGATCGTCCCGTACTGGCCGAGGTCATGGGATACCTTCGTCCTGATTCGTGTGACACTTTAGTGGTCTACAAGTTGGATCGGGTCGCACGAAGCCTCCCACACCTCATCGAAATCATGGACCACCTGAAGGCAAATGGCATCGAGTTCCAGAGTGTCACCGAGGCCATTGATACCAACACGCCTGGTGGGCGTTTATTGTTCCACGTGGTCGCGGCCATTGCCGAGTTCGAACGTGACCTCATCCGCGAACGCACTCAAGCTGGTCTGAAGGCGGCACGTCAAAAGGGACGTGTGGGTGGGCGGCCACGTCAGATGACCCAAGAGAAGGTTATGGCCGCGAAAGAACTCCTGACTAACGGCACTGCGGTGAGAGACGTTGCAGAGGCCATGGGTGTCTCAGTCCCGACACTATACAGATGGCTACCAGCGTCGGTGCGGTGAAGAACCCTCGAACCCAGTTGCACATCCGCCAATCCAGACCTATCCGTAACGGATGCAGGTATCTATTTCCGTTACGGCTTGTCGGCATTGCAAAGCCGATATCACTTCAGCCAGTCATCGATCTGATCGGAAATTCTGTTCAGACCGATGCAAGCAGGCTGACTACCGACGCCGACGGAAAATCAAAGATAAACCCGTCGAAGCTCTGGTGCGGGGTAACAACGCTGATCTGATCAAGAACGTGGCCAGTCTATATGCCGCTGATCCAGGCATCACTATTGCTGATGTGACCTATGGCAAAGGTGCGTTCTGGAGGAAAACGGCTCATCTGCAGATCACGGGATCGGACCTGCTCACGGTACCAGACCGTCCGTACGATTTTCGCAGCTTGCCATATGACGACCAGTCATTCGATATAGTGGTGCTTGATCCCCCATACCTCGTCTGGCCTGGCAACCACATGTCAGATGACCGCTACCGCAATGCGGAGACGACCAAGGGCATCGACTACAAAGGCGTTCGTCAACTTTACAAGGACGGGCTGCTGGAGGCTGCACGGGTCGCCAGGCGACAGATATGGGTGAAGTGCAAAGATACCGTGGAGGGACCACGACAACGGTTCCTGCATGTACACCTGCTACAGGATGCTGAGGCATTGGGTCTGCGGGGGCGTGATCTGTTCGTATTGGATGCGACCAGCAGGATGCCGAACAACCACTGGTCCACACAAAAACACGCACGGAAAACCATGTCGTATCTGTGGGTCTTTGATGTCATCAGATAGTTTTCTTGAGGTCCGATGATGTTGCGTCTTCAAGTTCAGGGTGCCACGCCAAGCTTCTCAAAGAACGCTGCATGTCGAGCCTTCGCACCTGAAATTAAGTCCGAGTATGATGTTACTTCCATAAAGATTTTAAAGCCTTCATCCCATCTGTAGTATGACTTCGACCCTGCTTTTTTGTAGAACCCGCCGATACGCTTCATCACCTTTCGTAACGTCTCCGTATCATCTGCCACGATCTGACACATGAATGGCGTCTGGTCTTCAATGGTCCTAATCAGCCTCCCGTCATATCGAGTTGCTTCGCCTGCTTTGCGAAGCTCATCAACATAGTCTTGCACCTGCGTGAAAGGGTTGTCTGCCATTGTATAGTCGTTTCGTTTCGGTCGTTTGAACTCAACGATTGTTATCGGCTCTTGCGAAGACGCTTTGTCAAAGCCCATCCCAAGATCGAACAGAGTCACATCAGGTCGCCGCTTGTCCGTGCTGGCTGACTGGGCTTGAAGCTGCTTGTCGGAGTTGAAGTAAGAATAGAACGCAAGCCTGTCATCGATGACCCAAAGATTATGATCGTCATAGCTAAGGTCGCTCTTGGTGGTCCCCAATGGGCAAATGAGTTCGTGAACGACCCGTTCGTAGTGAGCCTTTTCAGCGTCAATGTCGGCAAAACCAATCTTCTCTTCGAAGATGTCGAGGATCAGTTTGCGCTTGTAAATATACTCAGCCAGAGATGACAGTGACTCGTCTTGCAACTCCGACACATAAGCCTTGGCCTTCTGCTCAATGTCTGGACGGTCTTTTGCTTTCGCCTCAGCAAACTGTCGTCTGGTCTTCTTGTATTGACGCAGGGAATGACGGGACAGTTCTACGAAAATTTCCTCATCCTTCTGCGTAGACAAGGATAGCTTATCCGCGATTTCTTCAGGGTTCTTGGCGATGTTGTAGAAACGCAGATGCTCATTGCGCACATTGACGATTGTCTGAATCTGGCGCTCACGTACGAGGTCGATCTCGACCTTCAAGAAGTCATGCATGTGGGTGATGCATTCACGCTTGAGTTCATCAATAGTCTCGGCGCTTAGGGAAAACTCAGTTCTGGTATCGTTGACCGAACTATCCAGCATCGGGCCTTCAAGGTAACCGAAGAACGCATATTTGCCGTCAATCGCCTTCAAGCCGATCACGCCGTCCATGTCGTAGCGGTTGACAGCCCGACCATGCGCACCAAAGAACAGCCCATTGGTGCCTTTCTCGTCATCCGAATAGTTTTTCGGAACTAAGAAGCAGTTGAGTGACAATTTGCGTTCTTCGCCGTCCACAGTAACTTGGACAGGAAACGTTCCATCTCGAACAACATCATCTGTGAATTTGTCGAACAATACGATGCTCTTCTTCGAGTCCATCAGCGTGATCTTGGGGCAGTCAACATTGACGAAATAGTTGATAAAATTGTCCGTCATCAAATGGTTTGAGACAGATGGCGGTTTGACTTTGAGGAGTCGTCGCTCATCTGGGCTTAGTTAA
>NZ_CANMEU010000030.1 GCF_947497045.1 uncultured Tateyamaria sp.
GGCTCTCCATTGAGCGTCTTTCCTGCCCGATCAGTCAGGCCGACTGTGCTACCATTTGGCTCGAATGTGATCAGGTACTGGCCAAGCTGACCCTTATGGACAACGCAACCTTCGTTGGCCCAATGCACGCGCTTGCCGGCATCTAGGGTCAGGACCCATTGATTTCGGCTCAGCAGCATGATTCACGGTTCAAAAACGAGCGGTGAATATGTCTGATCTATTCTGGCTGACGGATGCCCATATGGCGCGCCTTGAGCCCTTCTTTCCCAAGTCCCATGGCAAACCACGTGTCGATGACAGGCGTGTGCTGAGCGGGATTATTTTCATCAATCGCAATGGCTTACGCTGGCGTGACGCGGCCGCCGCCTATGGTCCACATAAGACGCTGTACAATCGCTGGAAGCGGTGGAGTGACAAGGGCATCTTCGCACAGATGATGATGGGTCTGGCCGCCGAGCATGGCGAGGAAAAGACCGTCATGATTGACGCGACCTATTTGAAGGCCCACCGCACCGCGACCAGCATGGGCGTCAAAAAAGGGGGCGTGGAGGTCTGATCGGGCGCACCAAGGGCGGCATGAACACCAAACTTCATGCCATTTGCGACAGCCAGGGGCGACCGCTGAACCTGTTTGTCACAGCCGGGCAGGTCAGTGATTACATCGGCGCGCGGGCATTGCTCAGCAGCCTGCCGAATGTCGATTGGTTGCTCGGTGACAGAGGATATGATGCCGATTGGTTCAGAGAAGCGTTGAAAGACAAAGGGATACTTCCCTGCATCCCGGGCCGCAAGCAGCGCAAGAAGTCTGTGAAGTACGACAAGCGCCGCTACAAACGCCGTAACCGGATCGAGATCATGTTCGGGAGGCTCAAAGATTGGAGACGCGTGGCAACGCGATACGACAGATGCCCGAAGGTCTTTCTCTCAGCAATCGCCCTCGCAGCACTCGTCATTTACTGGCTATGAGTCCTGACCCTAGGCTACTGATGGCGTTCTTTCAAATGAGATAACAGACTATGGAACTTCAGCATTCTCAAAAAGCTGCATCAGAGCCTCAACCAGAATATGGAGATTATCAAAGTCAAATGGTGGTCCGGGACTTAGACTAGGGATCCAAAAAAAACGAGTGTAGGCGATCAGGTCGTTATCTTGATCAAAGTCAACATGCAAGAAGCAACCATATTCCTCTCTGGGAGAACCTTTCAGATCACCTGAACAATACAAAAAGTGCCGTGGCAGTTTGCGTGTAGAGTCCGGTTTATACACCAATAGATCAGATGAGAATTTACCCGCCTGAAGGTTGCTCATTCCCTCTTCTGATAGCGCGCCATTGGTGAAAATATCATATTCAGATCCTGAAAAAGATATCGAACCAGATAAGGTATCGAGAGTTATAAAGCTTCTTGTGCTTGGGAAAGAGAAATCTCGGTCCTTTACTCTTAACTCTCCCCACAAAAACGTCAGTTGATCAAACTGTTGCAGAACCTCGCGTACATGCGAGCTATCAAATGGGAACCTTAGAAAGTCAATACCTTCCGAGCCTCGAAACCTACGGTCATAATTGTCGCACAACAAAAACTGTCGATTTTGAAGCTCAACAAGCTTGCCTTTCGGGGCATAGCGTTCGTGTTCATCACAGTTGACTTCTGAATGAGCGGCCTGGGCACCAAGCAACATGGCGGCCAGCACTGAAATTTGGCACAGGCGCGAAAGGATCCGTGACATCAAGATAATAATTCCCCTTTTCACCCAATGGTTGAAATGCAATAGACAGGTATATCTACAGCTGCGCAATGGGGAAAATTGAAATGTACAGATTTTCAGCTGCCGAGGTTGATGCTTTAGTGGCCGCCTCCGAGGGTCTTCTGATTAGCGGCTCTGCCGAGTACGAAGCCACCCTGGAGTTGTTCACTGAGTATGACCCCGCCGTTCCCGGTTCGTTACCACCAGATGCTGTGCTTGGAACATTGGTAGCTGAGAACGCAGATAAGCCTTGGGCGACCTTCTACGCCTTGGCAGCTAAGCTTGCGGAGCAGAATGGAAGCGCCGCTGATAGCAATACGATAGCCTGGTTGGTCGGTGCTGCTGGGGTAAACCGCGGCGATACCGCTGGCTCGAACTTCATCCGTGACTACACAGCCGCGCAAATTGACACTAGATCGGGGCAGGCAATCACAGATGCGCAATTACAAGCGGCGTCTGATCGGATAGCGGAAGACGTTCTTGCAGATATACGGGACAATGGTCGTCTGCTTCCATCGATTTCGGACATAGGAGAGCGAGATGTTACAGGGACATTCGACGCCCTAGCTGAGTTTGGTTTGCCAACGGATATCGCGATCTGGTCAGGCAACTTATTGTTTCCCGGCTTGGGCGATGCAAGTTTCTTCATTGATAATTTGTTGACTAACGCAGGAGAGACCTATGATCTGTTCGTGGCGGCCTATTCAACACAAACAGCTGGATACGGCAGTCTTTTTTCTGCTGGGATGTCCTCCCCTCTCGCACTTTTTGCAAATCGTGCAGAAATTTCTGTAGCAATAAGCGCTGCGTTTGATTTCTTATCAGATGCGTACGGCTCCGATGGGTCTAGTTTGGCTGTTTCGCTCGGAACTAGTGAGGTAGTTGTCGGGTCCAATTCAGCAGATGATACACTGACTGCGGATAGCAACCTCACACTTAGTACTTTCATGCACGGCGGAGGCGGTGACGATACCCTTTTGGGATCACTTGGATACGATATTCTTGATGGTGGAGTAGGAACTGATAGTGCAACCTTCGAGCAGGTTGCAGACCTAGTGTCCAGCAACTTGATGGTTTCTATTCAAGATGTTTCGTCAGCCGCAGATTTTTCGGCAATCGTTTCGGGAAACGGTCCGTTACCTGGGGTGGACATCAACACTACGATTTTTAATGTCGAAGAACTGATTTTGGGCTCTGGCGATGATCGGTTAGTGATTGAAGACTTAACTTCGTCGACAACTTCACTTCAGAGTGTTTCAGGAGGTTCCAACACCGATGAGGGAGACGTTATAGATTTTTCGCTCTCCGCCTTGGGCACAGGCGGGGTTTTTGTTTCGTTGGCTAATGGTACAGCCTCATTTATGTCTGCCGCCTATGAATTGGTGGTAACTAATTTTGAAAACGTAATTGGAGGAAGCGCAGACGACGTTATCATCGGTTCTGATGGTGCAAACATTATCGATGGTGGAGTCGGAAGCGATAGGCTAGTGGGCGGTGGGGGGGACGATCTCATCCGCGCTGATGCCGCTGACCATTCGTTTAACGGGGGCACAGGTCGCGATACCGTTGTTATTCTAGACGACGTTGGCATTGAGTTTGACTTAGCAACTGCCGAGGTTGAGGTTTTCCTGGGCGGCTCAGGCGATGATACGATCTCGGGTACGTCAGGCAGCGATGAGTTGGTCATTATGGTCGGTGGTATCGGCGACGACGAGTTCATTGTGAGTCCCGGCCCGTTTGGCTCTCGAGGTCCGGCAATACTGATGGGAGGCGGTGATGCTGATGCCTATTTTGTTGGGCGTAACGCTCTGGTAGTTAATGCCAACGTTACGGAAGAAAGTATTTTAGATCTGACGATGGAAGATTTGCGGGCGACCGGTCTACAGGTTGAATGGTCTGAAATTTCAGCAATTGTTATAAATCCTGATGCTGAAGACATATTTTTGGGCTTTGGCGGTCAAGGTCCCAGTTTAGCCCCAATATCAGGTGATCCAGAACACTCCTATTTTTTCGATGACTTTTTTGAGACACGACTTGATGGGCACAGTTATTCATTTGAAGAAGAGCTTTCGGGCGGAAATATAGTCAGCGAAGACATCACAACAAGTGGATATGGATTTTTCGGAGATGATAAAAATGATCCCGGAAATTATGAGTTGACGCCGTCTCCCGACTTTACAATTTTTGGGGGAAATTTGGACGGCTCGTCGATTGTCACTACGCTCAATGTGACATTCATGACTAACGGCGACGACAACTTGGTTGGTGGGGCTGGTGACGACCGGATCGCCTACGCCGGGGGCTCCAATGCATATTCAGGCGGTGGAGGAACGAACCATGTGAGTTACGCAATTGCGGGAGCCGTGTCGGTAGATCTTGCTCAGGGAACCGGATCAATCGATGCCGATATCACGTTTGAGATTGACACCTATGTCGACATACAAGGTATCACAGGTTCGGAATTTGATGACGCGGTGACGGGCAGCGCGGAGGCGAATGATCTGAACGGCTTAGGTGGCTCAGATTTGCTCGCGGGCGGACTTGGCGATGACACGCTAAATGGCGGTGCAGACGACGATGTGCTCACCGGTGGCGATGGTAATGATACATATATATTTTACGGGGGCGATGGTATTGACCTCGTCACGGATTTTGACACAAACACCGATCAGTTGCTGATCAACGGACGAGTGTTTGATCCGTCCGACCCAATCGGCGTGACTGTGTCGCAGGCTGGCGCTGATCTTAAAATTGCCTATGGCTCATTTGCGTTCGACGACAACCGGACAAACGAAATCACCCTACAGAGTGTTGACTTGTTAGAATGGCAGAACGGTCCATCTCCAAGTGTAGTCAACGGCACTTCGTCCAATGACAACATCAACGCAAACTTTGTGGACGCAGACGGGAACTTCATTTCCGACCAAGGCCAG
>NZ_CANMEU010000031.1 GCF_947497045.1 uncultured Tateyamaria sp.
CTTAACTAAGCCCAGATGAGCGACGACTCCTCAAAGTCAAACCGCCATCTGTCTCAAACCATTTGATGACGGACAATGGAGCCGTATTCGGAACGTATCTGACAGAAGCGTCGAAAGTCCTTTTGCAGCTGCCAGTTCGGTACAAAGACGATCCGTTCCTTGCCGCCTTTGCCGTTTACGAGGATCTGGCCGCCGTCCGGCGAAACGTCGCAGACTTTTAGATTGGTGAGTTCGCTGACCCTAGGCTACTGATGGCGCTCTTTCAAATGAGATAAGAGACTATGGAACTTCAGCATTCTCAAAAAGCTGCACCAGAGCCTCAACCAGAACATGGAGGTTATCAAAGTCAAATGGTGGCGCGGGACTCAGACTAGGGATCCAAAGAAAACGAGTGTAGGCGATCAGGTCGTTAGCTTGGTCAAAGTCAACATACAAGAAGCAGTCATATTCCTCTCTGGGAGAACCTTTCAGATCGCCTGAACAATACAAGAAATGCCGTGGCAGTTTGCGTGTAGAGCCCGGTTTATACACCAATATATCAGATAAAAATTTACCCGCCTGAAGGTTGCTCATTCTCTCTTCTGATAACGCGCCATTGGTGAAAATATCATATTCAGATCCTGACAAGGTTATCGACCCAGATAAAGTATCGAGAAATATAAAACCTCTTGTGCTGGGGAAAGAAAAATCTTGGTCCTTCACTCTTAACTCTCCCCACAAAAACGCCAGTTGATCAAACTGTTGCAGAATCTCACGCACATGCGAGCTATCAAATGGGAACCTTAGAAAGTCAATATCTTCCGAGCCTCGAACTCTACGGTCATAATTGTCGCACAACAAAAACTGTCGATTTTGAACCTCAACAAGCTTGCCTTTCGGGGCATAGCGTTCGTGTTCATCGCAGTTGACTTCTGAATGAGCGGCCTGGGCACCAAGCAACATGGCGGCCAGCACTGAAATTTGGCACAGGCGCGAAAGGATCCGTGACATCAAGATAATAATTCCCCTTTTCACCCAATGGTTGAAATGCAATAGACATGAGGGGTTTCAAAAATTTGGACCTCAAACTCCCCCTCGCTAAATCTTTGCCCATGTTTGATGTTTTGGAGTTTGTCGTCGGTAACGCCTTCACCGCGTGCAACTGCCAAGGTTGAGCGGGAGCCGTAGATCCTTGCGCCGGTATGTTTGGCAATGAATGGTGCATCCATCACGTGATCGTAATGTGTGTGCGCAACAAAAACGCCTGAAAGGTTTTTGACTCTTGCGCGATACAAGCAATCCTCGACCCGCTCACAGTCACTGGTAACCTTCGATGTCAAAAGCGTCGCAAAGGAAGGTCGAGAGCAAAAGCCATCAATCAAAATGCTGTTCGTTTGGTCTTTGAACACTATAGTCGTGGTGCCCAAAAAAGTACTTTGAACTTCGGACGCCTGTGAATCGTCTGGCGCACCGAGCAGACAAGCAATCAACGACAAGAACACACCCAAACGGTACGGTAGAGGGATCAAGTTCGACGGTCGATTACTTCGATTCAGTCGAGCAAAACCGGGCGATACATTGGTTGCCATATTGAGCAACATCCTCTCAGAACTAGCGCGACAGTTCGTTCCGGAGCCAATTTTGCGCATCAGAGCCGACCCCGATACTCGCAAAATTGGACACGGGGCTTTCGGATGTGCAATCTGTCATGCCGTTGCTCAACACTCCATGGACAACCAATGCTCCGTCAACAACCGTATAAACACCAGAGCCGCTGTCGCCACTGCATGTGCTCACATGTCGACCTTTTGCTCCGACACTGATGTTATCCGCGCTTATGTTGCGAACCTTGGAACGTGCATAGCGCTTTACCACCTGCCGCGTGCGGTATTTGTTGCCATCTGGCCCAAACCCGGCAATTACAACATCCGATTGTTCGAGCAAGAATGACGTAAATGTTTGTAACTTGGCCACCGCAGTGCGTGAGAAATGGCTTTGTTTTTCGATCGCAAATGACGGTGAAGGCAAAGGCAGTAGAGCAATGTCATAGGGCACAAGCTCGGGCGGGATTGCATTGCTTTTGGCGAACACATCGCAGAGCTGTTTCTCGTCACCAAAAAAAATGGGAGCCCCTTGCACCGATCTTCGCGTGGCAAACAGAGTCATCTGTCGACCGTCGTCGAAGAATTGGTCGAAGCCATTATCGTCCGATGCAACGCGCCAATCGAGACCCACACTGAACTGGGGAACAGCGGTGCCGAAATAAACATCCGTGATACCGCGGCACGCACAATGCGCAGCCGTCAAGACGTGCTTCGGACCAACAATCGTTCCAGAACAAACCATCTTGTTATCTTTGCCATTGTTACTTGAGACGGTCAGTGCCACGACGGGCAATAAGCACGTATCGAGAGGTCGAAGCGCAAAATTCGACGAATAAATATCCTGAGGACAGCCATTCACTTTTTGCGCGACAACCCCAATGGGCGCTGATGCCAATGAAGCAGATGTCAAAACAGCGGCAGCCTCAAGCGCGGACGGCTCCTGTCCAAGAAAGACACAATATGGGCAAGGTACGTGAGGGGTCAGTTCTTTGAAAAGCACCTCGTCGTCGCCCAAAAAACTGAGTTTATGGTCTCCTGTGAAATACTCAATTTGATTAACGTGTTCTTGGTAATACTGGCCTTCCGTTTGGAAACTCGGGAGAGTTCTCAAATCCCCGGTTTGCTCGGGTAAAGTTGTTGTAATCAAGTTTCCCGCCAGCGGAAGACGAATTCCATGAGCGCCGTTACTTGTTCCAAAAGAAGTGTCGCCAAACAAGTCTGAGTCCGTGTGCCCAAGCCTAAGTTGGCGCTGGAAGGTTTCGATTTTTTGACCAAGACTGGTGTGTCCTGAAAGGTCGAGACCACTCGGCATCCCGTCTTCTTGCAATTCAGCCAAGGCGGGTAATGCCAGTAGCATCATTGCGAGCAGGGGCCGCCAAAAACTCATGCCATAGCGCCTACTCTTTGCCAACAACTTCGATAAAATCGAAGTCAGGCAGACCGAGTTCATCTCGCAAACGCTGCGCATATTCTTCGATCCCTTCGAGATCGAGTGGGTTGATCTCTTTAAAGAATGTGCTTTGAACCGAAGCAGCAATTTTTCCCCCAACACCTTCTTCCTGATAACTGTTCGGAAGCCCGATTTTATCCTTCGTCTCAAGGACATCATCGTAGTTGCGCAGGCAATTTGCTTCCACGACCTCACATTGCTGAGGCGGGGTATCAATGCGGAGCGTGTACTTGTTTGCTCCGACCAAAACCGCAAGATACATCGCTTTGGCTTTAAAAGGATCGACGTTTGAGTCGAGCAGTGCATGATAGAACATGCGTTGGATCTTGAAATACGAATATTCCCCATTGTTCAGTCCGACCCTGTGCACATACCAGTCGTGGATCGTGGCGGCGCGTGAAAATTCTTTGCGATAGCGCTCTCCAATCACCGGAATGAGAAATTCTGGTATAGATGCACCATCAGTGATGGTGTCTTTCGGAGCTGCAAACCCGAGGCCCTGTATATTGTCATAGTAGCCAAATTCCTTAACTAAGGTCCGGCATGTCGCATATTCGTCAAACCATTCTGTGGGACAAGGCACGGCATTTTGACTTAGAACAGGGTAACCATCTGCGTCCGGATAAAAAGTGCCCGCTTCCACAAGAGATGGCAAAGCGTTCAATGTTGTGCAGAGAAAAATAGCACGAAGCATCAGAAGTCTCCAAAATTTTAAAAATTGCCGAATATACGGCCCTATTTTAGGCGACTTTTTTTAGGCAGTAAAGTGAGCAGCTAATTAGTTTATACGAGGGCTTCAGTGCACGATCCGGGCGGGCTACGCGCCGGTTGGGCAACGCCTTGGCAGCAGAATAAGATGTCCGCCGGCTGGTTCAATGACCGCTTCACATTAGCCGTACCTAATTGTTTTGCCATTGCAGCGAATGTCATGTGTGGATGGCTCCTGCATAGCAAGACATATTTGATCAGATTTGCGCATTTGTCAGAAGCAGT
>NZ_CANMEU010000032.1 GCF_947497045.1 uncultured Tateyamaria sp.
AGCAGATGTGGACATCTGCAGTATGGCGCATTGCGACGCCGGTTGGAGCAGGAGCCATCCACCCCATCACCTTTGCGCCCTCCCTGCAGAAAGGTGACTGTTTGATTGACGTTCTGCAGTCCTTGCAACAGCCGCCAAGTTATGTTACAAAACCTCGGACGAAATGCAAAAATGTCCGAGGTTCCCTATCAGTGGTCCATGATCTGACACAGAGGCAACGCCTCCTTGAATACCTGCAATCCCATGCGCCAGCACGCGCACGGGATATCGAGGGTATTGGTGTCTCAGCGGCAGCGATCTCGCGTTCGGTGCAGTCCGGAGACATCCTTCGGCTTGGCCGAGGGCTCTACGGCCTGCCGGACAGCGCGCCCGATACGCATGAGACTCTCATCGAAGTCGCCAAGCGGGCACCAAAGGCCGTCATCTGCCTGACGTCGGCGCTGGCGTTCCACGGCCTGACCGATCAAATGCCCCGACGCGTCTGGATCGCGATTGGCGCCAAAAACTGGGAGCCGAAGATCACATATCCGAAGATCCGAAACGTACGGTTTCGCGAACCCTATTTCTCGAGCGGCGTCGAGCACCATCAAATAGGTGGAACAACGCTCAGGATGTATACGGTTCCCAAGACGCTTGCAGACGCATTCCGGAACCAGCGCCTTGTCGATCGATCCGTCGCTATCGAGGCCCTCAAAGCCGCAATCGAACAGCGTAAGGCGACACCATCAGCAATTGCCGAGGCCGCGCGGACCTATGGTGCCTGGAACCAGATGCGCCCCTATCTCGAGGCTGTGACATCGAATGGCTAACACACCAAAGAACATCGCGGCATCGATGCGCCAACGACTTCTGAACCTTGCACGAACGGAAGAGCAAGCCTTTGACGTCGTGCTGGTGGCCTTTGGCCTAGAGCGGCTTATCTACCGCCTGTCCATATCAGCACATCGCGAGCGCTTCGTCTTGAAAGGCGGCATGCTTGTAACACTTTGGACCAAGGATACAGGCCGATTTACCCGGGACGTCGATTTCCTGTCGTTCGGTACTGAGGACGAGGAAACTCTGAAGTCGGTCATCGCCGAGATTCTCGCAATCGACGCAGATGACGGCTTAGTCTTTGACAGCGCCAACCTTACGGCAGTACCGATCAGGGACGATCAGGTCTACGGCGGCATGCGCCTAAAGACGAATGCTTATCTCGAGAAAACGCGGATTCCGATCACGATCGATGTCGGCTTCGGAGACGCGCTTGGAGAGCCCGACTACACGCTCGACTACGGCTCACTGCTCGGCTTTCCGTCCGCGTCGGTGCGCGCCTATTCCCCGGAAACGGTCATCGCCGAGAAGTTCCAGGCCGTTGTCGCGCTTGGTATCATCAATGGTCGGATGAAGGATTACTATGACCTTTGGGCACTGCCGAAGGCAGTGGACCTCAATTTGGACAGTTTGCAGGCCAGCATCGAAAAGACTTTTGAACGACGTCAAACGGAGGTGCCGCAAGCGCGACCGCCGGGCTTGTCCGAGGCATTCGCCGCCGAACCGCGGAAAAGTCCAAGGTCGATGGCGTGCCCCTGATCGTCTCAGGTGGTACCGACTGGACAGACATCGACAGGATCTTCTCAACGCTCGATAAAGTTCGGGCCCGCATCAAGCAAAACCGCAATCAGGATATCTTCCTCTGCCACAAAGGCGGCAAGAACGGTGCAGAGATGATTGCGGCGAAATGGGCGCGCGCGCGCGGCGTAAGCCAGGCGCGGTTCGATCCGCGCTGGTCCGCACACGGACGCTCCGCACCCTTCAAGTGCAATGACGAAATGCTGGACGATAAGTTCGCCGCAACCGGCGTCGTTCTCTTCGGGGGCAATGGCGTCGCACTGAACCTCGGGCAGAAACTCGAAGCATCGGTGGTTGAAATCGACACTTCTTGAAAGCTTCACGTGTTGACGCACGTGGGGCTTTCCTATTTTTTCAGCTAGCTGTGAAGACCAAAGGCAAATCACGTGCCTCCAGCACGCGACCGGGCTCTATTCGCCGGCCGGCTGCGCCGCCCTCTGAACGGAACCAGAGCAATGCCGTCTCCCTGCGGCCCACGCGCTGAAACCCGTCTCGTCCCGAGCCAGATTGTCAGCACGGCCACATGGTCGCCCGCATCACTCCGTTTCCGCCCTGCGGGTCACGATCCCTTTTGCAGCGCACCCTGTGCGCCAGACGACGTAAACGTCGATCATAAGCGAAGCGATCATTCGGGCCACCCTGAAGGGTGCTCATGCCTCACGATGATTCCCCTTGGTCTTGGGGCAGCCCTGACACCCCCGTGCTGGGAGATCCTCATCGCAAAAAGGAGATACCCAAATGTCTAACCACTACGTCGCAACAGTCCCCGTCAAGTTCAACGACAACGGCCAGGACCGCACCCGCTTCCAACGCGTCGGCGTCATGTTCCGCAACACCCGCCAGGACGGCTCCGAAGTCTTCAGCCTCAAGCTCGACTTCCCCGTCGCCGTTGACGAACTGGTCATGTTCCCCCCAAGCGCCAAAGACCCCCAAGAGTAAATCCTCTCACGAGGATGGGCCGCCCTCCAGGGCGGCCCTGTCCGTGTGCCACGGACCGCGTCGCGCATGACACAGAAGGACGGCTGCTGCGCAGCCGAACCTTACAACCCGCACACCGCTTGAGGAAAAAAGGAACAACGAGTTAGCAAGACCTGCGAGATGATGGTGCATAAGTCTGCCGCCAAAACCAAGACAACCCGTCGAAAGTCCCGGGCGCAATTGCCCGCAAAGCTGTAAGGGACTTGGTTTGCGGAACCCATCAGGGCCAGCGGTCAAAACCGCGCAAACAGGCCGGACACATGACTGCTTCTGACAAATGCGCAAATCTGATCAAATATGTCTTGCTATGCAGGAGCCATCCACACACGACTTTGGTCAATTAACTGGCACAGCTACTCGCTTTTGCTCCGGCCCTCCTTCAAATCTTCTCATTCGACTAGACACTACGGTTCCTGGAACAAACTCCCACTGTTCCAAATCTGGATCGTAGTCGGGTGTTGCCTGAAGCAGATATCTACCCTCGCCCAACGATTTGGCTGTGGTTGGGCGCCAAACATCGACGCCCTCATCTTCCAAATAGACGTAAATCTCTACCGTTTCTGACATTTCCCACTCTCAAGATTTCGGTGCTTAGGTTTTGCAGTTCGTGTGGATTAGCAGGAGCTTGCTGCGTTTGGTAGGTATGGGCTCATAACTGCCTTGCGGCGATGCAACAGGCGATTTTTTCCATCAGATGACCACTCTGCGGACTTAGTTACCCCTTAAATGGAGGTTAAGCTCGACCAAGGGTCGCGCAATCCCCCAAGGGCACGGCACTTTGTAGCGTTCGATTTCGGTTAGACATTGGGCTACCCTTTTCCAATTTAAGGCCAGAACCAGCTACTACAATTCTGTAGCTGCAGCCTACAACTAGTCCGTCATGGAGAGC
The DNA here is from genome assembly GCF_947497045.1 of uncultured Tateyamaria sp. GTDB lineage: Bacteria > Pseudomonadota > Alphaproteobacteria > Rhodobacterales > Rhodobacteraceae > Tateyamaria. Next base: position 3,479 of record NZ_CANMEU010000032.1, read on the forward strand.
CTCCCGAGATGATCCAAAAAGATGGAGCCAAGTTGTTTCTGGGAGGTCGAAACTACCATGGTCTGACATGACCAAGCCACAGTAGCTAAAAGAGCTTTGTGGTCTGTTAGACCTATATTTTGGCCATATTTTAAAGGTCCTTCGGCTCCTGCATTCGCGTGCTGCGTCTACTCTAGTAATTGTTACAACTTCGGTCTGGCGAATTAAGAGTGATGGGAGCGTCATTACACTCACTAAGATCAAGCAAAGGCCAGCAGCGATCATCATGAAACGATTGAGCGCCGCGACCGCTTGGCCATCAGGATTTCGTATCACCCTCATTATGCCTCTCCAAAATGGCTTAGCGCCAAACCAGAAGGATTTTACCCCCTCAGTTCCGCAGAGTATCTCACAAATGAGGCTCAACATTGGTCTGTCCGTCATCAAATGGTTTGAGACAGATGGCGGTTTGACTTTGAGGAGTCGTCGCTCATCTGGGCTTAGTTAAG
>NZ_CANMEU010000033.1 GCF_947497045.1 uncultured Tateyamaria sp.
GGGGAATTACCCCGATACAGAAATTGAAGGCGGCTTAGATTCTACTGATGCGCCCCTCTAAAAATGGGGGGATTACCGAAACTCGGCCTTATGTCCATCGGGGTCCGAACACATTCCTGAGCGACTTTGACTACATTGAGAATATCGCTTGTCAGCACGCTTGGCCAAATGGTCATAGAACGTGGCTGGGGCAATCGGCAGCACACGGCAGATTGGCTCGACTCCATGTATAGCCCGGTGATCTTCAATGAACTGGATCATCGTTTCAGTGGGCGGTCGAGCTCCGCCTGGGCAAAATATGCGGACGCTTTGCGCAGGATCTCATTGGCCTGCTTCAACTCGCGCACCTCACGCTCAAGCGCTTTCATCTTCTCGGCCTGCTCGGTCGTGATGCCGCCACGTTGGCCGGTATCAACCTCGACCTTCTTGACCCAATCGTTCAGCGTTTGCGGCGCGCAGCCAATCTTCGACGCAATCGACACAATCGCCGCCCAACGGCTTCATGCTGCCCTGCGCCATCCAATACCATCCGCACAGCACGTTCGCGGACTTCTGGTGAATACTTGCTTGTTGTCTTTGTCATGATGCTCCATCCTACTCATGAGTTGGAGCCTCCGGCAAACCCGGCGCGGTTCATCATACAAAAATCATATCGTCGAACAACTGCGATACCTCGGTGTTAAGGACCAACAAGCTATCTCCACCTCCAAAGTCGAATAAAACATCATCGTCGATTTGTGTCGCATGATGCAAAGCATCGTTTGCATCTGTAAATCCGAAATCGCGGAAAACGATCACATCGACATCGTTTTCAAAATCATTGATTTGTTCCTGACCCCAGTTGTGGTTGAAGTTGAAGTAGTCTGCGCCTTCTCCACCAATAAACACATCGTTGCCTAAACGACCATGGAGGTGGTCATTCCCACCGCCGCCAACAATGATGTTGTCACCGGCATCTCCACGCAGATTGTCGTTGCCACCCCCACCGTGCAAGTTTTCGATATCCGAGTACGTGTCACCCGCGGCTGCACCTGTATTGACATGAGCGAACTGCAAGTCAGCAATTAGATTGCCATCAGTACTGTAGTAATGCGCAAAGTCGAATCCATCACCACCGTCGAGGTGGTCCGAACCAACGCCGCCCCAAAGACTATCATTTCCACTGCCGCCACTTAGGGTATCGTTCCCAAAGCGACCATGGATTTGATCATTGCCTGAACCTCCCAAGATAGTGTTTTTGCTAGCATCGCCTCGAAGGTCATCGTTTCCAGTACCGCCGTGTAGATTCTCGATGTTTGAATAGGTATCTCCAGCCGCTGCACCAGCGTTGTTTTGGCTCTTTTGAAGATCTGCAATTAGATCCGCGTCTGTCGCATAATATTGTGCAAAATCAATTCCATCGCCACCATCAAGATGATCCGCACCGGCTCCGCCCCACAGGATATCGTTTCCGTCACCCCCATTTAGTGTATCGTCCCCTTCGCCTCCCAAGAGTGTGTCCGTGCCGCTGCCACCATCTATACTGTCCGTACCAGCACCACCATCAACCAAATCGCTTCCATCATCTCCGCTAAGATGATCAGCGCCCATCTGTCCTAGCAGCACATCATCGCCGTCGTGCCCAAAAAGTACGTCGTCGCCAGCTTGGCCTAACATTCTATCGTCGCCAAAGTGCCCAAAGAGCGTGTCAGCCCCCTGACCACCATCAAGAGTGTCGTTGCCCCAACCACCTCTGAGAGCATCGTCCCCTTCTTCTCCAAATAACAGATCATCATCGAGCTGTCCGTTTAGAGTATCATGCCCATCACCGCCAAAAATTGTGTCATTTCCCCCGTCTCCGGTTATCAAGTCATTACTAACCGAGCCGTTGATTTGATCGCCAGCATCTGTAACGTCCTGAAGCCCAATCATCAGAACTTCGAAGGGTTGAAGGTCGAGCGATAACAAATCACCCTCCAGCATAAAGCCCGATGAGACCGTCACTGTTGGGTTGGAACTATTAGCGGTTGCTTGACCATCATCAGATGTCAAATGCGTATAGGTGACAAAGTAATTATCAGAGACGGTGAAGTTAGCCAGACTTAGTTCAATCGGTGTGGTCGAGGCTACTCCGCTTCGTTCGGCCGCATAGATAGTCATTCCATCCTCACCAGCGTACCCATGCAAGTCGACAACATCATCTACTTCAAAGTCAAACATGGGTCGCATGCCTTCCGCTTGCGACAAGAATTGAAAAGCGACGCCACCAAACGTGAGATCGCCTTCGACGCTATCAATAAGGGATCGGGCAAGGGTTGACGGATTTGCAAATGTAGTGGGCCAAAAATTGGCGTAATCTATACCATTGGATACGAGTTCAAAAAAGCTTTCAATCACCGTGTGCGCGTATTGAAGACCGTTGCTATTTGGGCCCCTTGGGCTCCACTCTGAAATTAGATAATCTAATTCAACGGGAGCACCCAAAGCGTCGATAAACCAATCAAAGGCAGTCTGTAACGCGAAATCCCTCTCACCATCAATCCCGTCAAAACCATGTCCAAAATAAACGTGATTGATTACCCCACTGAGATTGCTTACCGCGCCGGGCACACTGGCGAAATTTTCAGCAATTATTTGGTTACTGGAGTGAGAATTACCGATACCAGAAATTGTTACCTCAACCCAATGGTCTTCCGGTGGGTCACTTATGTGTCGGTCAGGATAAATATTAAAATCGCCATTGCCGTCTGATTCTAAATAAGCCACTTCATCAAGATTTGGCGTAAACGTATTGGAGCTTGAGACGATTTGTATAAAGACTTCGATATCTGGATATTCTGTCGAGAGGTGAGCCGTTAGGATGCCAGCAAGTAGCCCGTACTCAGCAGATGACATTTCTCCACTACCCCAGAACTCATTACCAATTTCCACATGCGTGATCTGAGTGCCCGCCTCAGCGGCAAGTGCCATCGCTTCCGACATATATCGATCAACCATATCAAGGTAATCGGATCTGAGCTCTGTACGGGTGCCAAACTCTCCGGCCTGTAACGCCTCACCGGCGGACTGCGTGAAAGCAACTCTGGTCGGAATCACGAGTTGTACGTCAGCACCGATGTATCCGGCAGCTTCAAAAAATGAGTTGAGTGGCGTAAGGGTTTGCGTCTGCCTGCCATCGAAGTGGGATGTTGCATCCCAGTTCCCAGTCAGAAACGATGCTTCGGCGAATGAATCCTCTGTGACGCTGCCCCCAGGAAAACGTAGGGTTGAAATGCTCATGGACTGCAGTGTATCAAGCAATGCCGTGCTATCTGCTAGCTCAAAGTCAAAACTCGTGACGAAATTTGCCCCCAGAAGACCGGGGGTCACAATTTGATCTGCAAACTGCTCATTCTCGACAATAGTATACGACAGCATCAGTTCTTTCCTTTTCGAAACCTTGGAAAGAAATCCATTAGCAATGGGGCGACTTGCGTCAGGAACCATGACAATCTTCTGGCGACTAACTAAACTTTGATTTAGGCGGTAGGTTTTTGACACATGAATGTGGGAGCTCAACGAAGCTTGCGTACGAAAGAACTATTCGCGGTTCCGATTGTATTAACAGCGGCCTAACATCCTGGCGATGAGGCTGAGCAAAAGTAAGCGATTTGATGGCGTCGCTCGGGGCGTGTGGTTCCATTTGAACCCCTTCACGTTCCGCAGATGCAGAAAGCACAGGCCGAAGCCCCAGGTCTGCTTGGCATTC
>NZ_CANMEU010000034.1 GCF_947497045.1 uncultured Tateyamaria sp.
GAATGCCAAGCAGACCTGGGGCTTCGGCCTGTGCTTTCTGCATCTGCGGAACGTGAAGGGGTTCAAATGGAACCACAAGCGCGTCTATCGCATCTATCGCGAGCTGGAGCTGAACATGCGGATCAAGCCCCGTAAACGGCTGCAACGGGAGAAGCCTGAGCCACTGGCCGTGCCGGAAGCGCCGAATGAAGTCTGGTCGATGGACTTCATGGCTGATCAGTTGGCGGATGGCAGATCATTCCGAACGTTGAACGTGTTGGACAACTTCAATCGCGAAGGTCTGGCCATTGAGGTCGACTTCTCGCTGCCGTCAGGACGCGTCGTCCGGACATTGAACCAGATCATTGCGTGGCGAGGGAAGCCTCTTGCGATCAGGGTCGACAATGGCCCTGAATACGTCAGTGCCAGGCTCCAGAACTGGGCAGAGAAGGCTGGGATCGGCTTGATCTACATCCAGCCAGGCAAGCCTCAGCAGAATGCCTATGTCGAACGATACAACCGGACTGTCCGCACGGAATGGCTGGGGCGATATCACTTCCAGAGCATCGAAGAGGTCCAAGAGCATGCCACCCGCTGGCTCTGGACTTACAACAATGAAAGGCCAAATATGGGGATCGGGGGAATTACCCCGATACAGAAATTGAAGGCGGCTTAGATTCTACTGATGCGCCCCTCTAAAAATGGGGGGATTACCAGCGGTCTACCCTATGCTGGTTGGCTATTTGCTGATCGGGGTTATGATGCTGATTGGTTCCGAGAAGCCTTGGCAGACAGGGGAACGCCCTCCTGCATCCCAGGCCGCAAGTCCCGCTGTAAGGTCGTCAGATACGACAAGCGCCGCTACAGACGACACAATCGTATCGAACGGATGTTCGGCAGGCTCAAAGATTGGCGACGTGTCTCAGCCCGCTATTACCGATGCCCCAAGGTCTTCTTGTCAGCAATCGCTCTCGCCGCAACCGTCATATTCTGGTCATGAGTCCTGAGTCTAGAATTCTGCTTGCGCGTGGCGCGCTTGATGTCTTTGACGATCTTCTCGGCAGGGCTCGTCGTTGTCTTTCTCATCGTCCACTCCTCAGTGGTTACGATGAGCAACAAAACCTCTCTTAGCAAATCTCCCTAAATGGTCCCGTAGGCGCTCACGTCAGACAGTTTCAAGCCGATTAATGGCTCCTGAAACTACCACCCGGAATGCGGGTGTTGCAATCATCAAATCGACATGACATCAATATCCTAACAGTAGCCTATAGAACTGCCTAAGCTGATGCACTGCTTTGATCAGTTGAAACAGTTTTTTTTGCAATAGTGGTTTTTGAATGAATGGCTCTTGGGCTAATAAGTATCTAATGCTGAGCGTTCTGTCTTCTGCAATCCTATCTTCCGTTTTTTGCATTCAAGTCGCAGACCTAGCGTCAGCAGACGTAGCTAAGCACTACAAACTTTCAGGAGGCAGGGAAGTAGTCGCATTGGAGAGGTTTAAGGAATGTACGCACTGCCCTGAGATGATCATGCTGCCACTAGGTAACTTCGTAATGGGTGCACCTCTTGCGCAGTCCGAGTACGTCTATAGACTGTGGAATAAGCCGGAGCCAGGGCAAAGAGTTGGGTTTGAACATGAAGGCCCGGAGCACAAAGTACGTATCGACTTACCGATTGCTATGGGGCGAAATGAGGTAACTCGCGCAGAATGGACGGCGTGCGTTGTCGACAATGGTTGTAGCCATATACCCGCAACAAAACATCTAAAATTTGGTGGTGGGTACTTTGTTGTTGATCACGCTCTACATCCTATTTTGAACGTTTCATATATTGATGCACTTGAATACATTGCTTGGCTGAACAAGCGTACGGGTCTGGATGTATATCGTCTACCAACCGAAGCGGAGTGGGAATACGCGGCACGAGCAGGCTCTACTACAAAGTTTGGTCAAGGGGATGTTCTTACAAGATATCAAGCAAACACCACGATTTTCGAATGGGTAGGTGAGCGGTACAAATCTGTTCCTGATAACAGAAGAATGCCTGTACGCGTCGACCAATTGGATGCTGCAAATGCATGGGGCCTCCGGCATATGGCTGGTAACCTTTCAGAGCACACATTGTCATGTTGGAGTGAACGGCATTTGTCTCTAGCGACTTCAAGCGCATATTTGGCGGAGGCTCAACGCATTTCTAGTTGTCGACGAGTTAGTAAGGGGGGCGACTTTGCGAGCGATGCTGAATATGCACGGCCAGCCAATCGGGGTAGTCAGTCTGAAAATAGCCGGTCCAAGATGGCGGGATTCCGAGTGGTCAGAGAATTTAGGGAGTGACTGAAATGAGCGGTGGAAGATACACAGATTTTGGGGTCTTGGAGGGAAATGTTGGAATTTTCTCTGTTTCAGGCCGTGTGCGCTCGGGGTTAGGTGATGTCTATGAGATCGACATTGGCACCTCTTTACCAACGGCTGGCAGTTTTACTATGACGCTGCGATTTGGCCCTCAGGGCAGAAATTTCGACAGCGTTTTGTCGATTTCTGGTGCTGTCGAAACAGAGTTAGAAGATATTGGAATTACACTAGGTGGAGTCAGTTTTAGTGGTGAAAATGTTTCACTTTCGATTGCTGGACGAGAGGCTAGCTACAGCAGAACTCAGATAAATTCGGACTTCGTAAATGATATAACTAGGATTACAGGCGAATCAAAGTTAGAGACTGCTCAAAAGGCCGCTGAAATACTAGGAGCTGGAATGGATGCACTCACTTCATTCTCAGAAGTTTTTATCATAAATTCAACAATACTCCCACCACGCGACACGTTTACTGCGCGTTTCGTTAAGGCGGGTGAGGCTCCAGATGAGATTGTCTCGGAAGTAAACTTGCCTACATATAGTTCGGTTATTGAAGGCTTTCCCACTACCGACCAAATAAATATTTATGGTGAGAATTTTGTCGTTGTCGTTTATGATGAAGGGCTGTCCTACAAGAGGGCTGAAGTCTACTACCGTGATGACAATTGGTCGCAGCTTCCTGATGAACTCGTAGGAGAAATTAGCCAAGCGGAGTGGATTGCGGAAGTGAACGCCGGGGCATTCCCGGCTGCGCTAATTGACAACGGCAATGTCTTCTTTACGCTCTCGACATTTGGATACACACGTTCGAGTGATGGTACAAACCCAGAAAGTGATGGGATTGCTTATCTAATTGACCCAGTAGACTCCATTGAGGTGGCGTTCAGCAACTCCTTCGATTTTGGTTCAAGCCAAATCAAAGACCGGATCGTCGATGGGACCATGTCAGGAGACACTATTGATCAAAATTTTGTCGATGCAGATGGCGATGACATTTCCGACCAAGGCCAGCTTATTCTGGCGGGTGACGGCGATGACGCGATCTATGACGGAGCTGGTGATGACACCGTTGAAGGCGGCGCCGGTCGTGA
>NZ_CANMEU010000035.1 GCF_947497045.1 uncultured Tateyamaria sp.
CCAAGGGTTACGATGAGCGAAAGACACTCCCTTAGCAAAACAATGCTGTCTGTCTCAAAGGCCGTGACGGGTTACAAAACGAAACGTTCTAATGAAGGTAGGCTGTTACGACAATTGGTTCCAAAGCTGGGGCGGCGAAGACGATGATTTGGCTTACAGACTTCAGCAAAACGGCGTATCGTTTCGTCTGTCGCGGTCAGCAGGATCAATACACCTGCCCCACTCCAAAGATGAGGAAACCAACGAGGCGTCTGGGATAAGAAATCTCGAATACATCTATAGGAAATTCGGCGACCCAATCATTCACGAGCGGATTATCAAGGGTTGGGAACTTGTAAATATGCCCAAAGCAGGCGAATGAAATGAAATCCAAAAAGCAACTAAACATCTTTGCTCTCGCAATACCACTGTTCTTTGAAACAGCGGTTAATCTGGTCCTCTACATTACGGACACGTTTTTCTTGAGCCAGGTATCTGATATCGCGGCTGGCGCAGTTGGAGCGCTGGTCCCGGTACTCGGGTTGGTCGTTTTTGGATATCAAGCGTTCGCCCAAAGTGCTTCAAGTGTTGCGGCGCAGTTCCTGAGTGCGGGAAGCAACGCACTCGCTACACGATCTTGCTACGTACTCATATTCATGTCCGCTACAGCGGGGCTTGTTTTTAGTGTCTTGTTCTACCTTCTGGCCGATTTTGTTGGGCCGGCCCTAGGGTTAAGTGACATTGCATCAGGCCACACATCCAATTACTTGTTATTACTTGGTCCTTTTCTGTTCATTCAGTTTTTGCGAATTGGCTATGGTGCCATATTGTCCTTTAGAGGTCTACCGGCATGGCCAATGACTGCATCGTTTATGACCGCCGGTCTAAACGTGGTGCTCAACGCTCTCTTTTTGTCTGACAGCGGTTTTCTTGCCAGCTTTAACGGTGTGGAGAAAGTAGCAATTGCCACGATATTGGCGCAGATGCTCGGATTACTGGTGGTGGTAGTAAAGGTTCATTCACTGGCAGCCTTTAGAGACAAATCACTTCAGCGAAATAAGCAGCCAACCCACGAAATCGCTCGATCCATGCTTGCCGTAGCCATGCCTTCGACCGTCGAGCCAGTTTCAACAGAGTTCTTGTTCATTGCGCAAATCGTGATTATCGCGACCTTTGGTGACGCAGCCTTGGTAGCTCATACATACGCATTCAACATATCACTGCTCGTTGTCGTCATCTCGACTTCGCTAGCGTTGGCAACGCAGATAATTGTATCTCATGCAATCGGTTCTAAGAACTTCAACGAAGCATACTCCGTTGCGATTTCGTACTTTAAATTGGTGCTGATTATCGGTTTTCTTGCAGGCCTTTCGCTATGGTATTTCGCCGAGCCCATAGTTTCCGTTCTCACAACGGATAGAGAGGTTATTGAAATTGCATCAACACTACTGCTCATCAGCCTTGTGGTTCAGATCGGCGTGGCCGCAAACCTAGTGTGTGGCATGGCTTTAAGAACAACCACCGACTCCCGATACTCGGCAGTAATGGGCTTCCTCGTGATGTGGCTCGTCGGGCTTCCGGCAATGCTGTTTTGCGGCCTTGTGCTGCAAGCTGGCGTGGTCGGTGTATGGGTTGGGAAGAGTGTTGACGAAGGTGTAAGGGGATACTTGCACGTGAGACGGTGGTCGAAAAAAATCTGGGTGGAGAAAGCCGAGCGACTGCAAAGTCGGCATGATGTTTTGCCCGATACGACTAAGCCGGTTGAACAGGTTGAGCTATGCAAAACCAAGGGAATCTAGCCCCGAGGATGCACACCTACTGGCTCGGAGAACGCACGGAGACACCGCGCGGGCAGAAAACAATAGAGCCACGGGAGTTGGGCAAACACTATGATGTCGTTTATTTGGCTTTCGGACTAGTTCGTCCTGAGAATGTAGTTTCTCTTGATTTCTTATGCTGGAAACACTGGGATCGGGACAGTTTGCAAACCCAAATTAGAGAACTCCAGGAACAAGATACTGAGGTCATACTGTCTATTGGCGGTTGGGGTGGTAATTCTTGGTCATCGGTCAATGACGTAGAAATGCTGGCAGACCGACTGGTCCAAGTGGTTGTGGACTGGAAGTTGGATGGGCTCAGCATAGACTTTATGGGTGACAGGGACCTACATCACTTCACCGTGGATGAACCCAACAAGGAGACTGTTTACTACCTCCCTGAACTTAGCCGACTGCTGCGGGAAAGGCTCCCTAGAGAGGCGCGACTTATCCTTTCAACCCATGACGTATCTGACTTCGTTTTGGGCAGCATTGCACTATTCGACTGGGTTCTCAGCATAGACTACAAAACCAGCCCACAGAACTTCGACCGATTGACCAAACACTCTCAGAACGTCAACGGGCCTCCTGTCGTCATCGGGATAACTTTACAGGATCCATTCATGCCTCTCGACACGGCCAAAGCGCTTGTCTTGCATGCTATGAAGAATGGCTCGCCCTCATCAGTCTTCTGGGTGGCAAATGAAGATCACCACGACTTTACTGGCCTAAAAACAAACTCATACGCTGAGATGGCAAATGACACACTCCCAGTCAGATAGAAGTAACGTGGCTGATGCCGACAGCACTCCAAATACACTCTGGAAACTGTTCTCGGAGACGGTCGAGAAGCATCCCAATCAAAGCGCGGTGGTATTTGAAGATGCTATTCTCACAAGATATGAACTCTATGAACGTGCGTCAGTCATAGCCAGCAACTTAGCTAATAGCTCCAATGTAGCAATCCTGCTCCCGCCATCAATTGACTTTGTAGCATCGATTTTGGCCTGTTTAAAGGTCGGCGCTCCTTATGTACCGCTGGAATGCGACGATCCTGTGGAACGCCTGAACCAAATTGTTGCGGCCAGCCGGGCAAAAACCATAATTTCTACTAGCAGCGTTTCTCTAGAAGGCCTTTCGATAGGCGGGAGCGAGCTAGTCTTGGTCGATTCATTGGTTGCGAAAGAGCCATCAGCAGCTCCCAAACGCACCGACGACGTGCCCTACATAATTTTTACGTCTGGCTCAACAGGTAAGCCTAAAGGTGTCATGGTCACAGCCGAAGGGCTGGTTTGTTACTTGAACTCGATCCAAGAGCGGCTGAACTTGAGTTCTGAATTCACATTTCTTCACGCAACGACGCTTAGCGCTGACCTCGGAAACACAGTATTGTTCCCTCCACTGGTGTTCGGCGGAACACTTCACCTGTTGAGAAGAAGAGATGCTAGAGACGCACAGGTCGTCACAAACTATATTGCCAAACACGGAATTGATGTAGCGAAGATCACACCTTCACATGCGGCAATGCTCGAAGGAGTGTCCGTCATCAAATGGTTTGAGACAGATGGCGGTTTGACTTTGAGGAGTCGTCGCTCATCTGGGCTTAGTTA
>NZ_CANMEU010000036.1 GCF_947497045.1 uncultured Tateyamaria sp.
TTAACTAAGCCCAGATGAGCGACGACTCCTCAAAGTCAAACCGCCATCTGTCTCAAACCATTTGATGACGGACACGTTGGCACATCGAAACTGAACAGAGCTAGCTCATAGTCGCGGACTCACGTTGGAGCAGGTCACCAGCTATTAAGCTGAATTTAAAAGATGAATTCTTCAGCCGATTTGTGCAACAAGATCTGTTGCAAGACTAAATGACTTTTAAACTACTATTCTCCAAGTGAGGCGCTACTGCCTGTGCAGCTACAATTTCCTCCAAGTCAACCTGCTGATCTGTCAGTGACTCAGCAATCTTGATCAAGGAAAAATAGGTATTCTCGAAACCTTCTAGTCTCGCTAACGAAGCTGCGTAAATGGTTCTATGTAGTAGCTCTGTTGTCGTCATTTTGCATTTCCTTAATATAAACTGAATGAACAACAGAGGGCGCTAAGAGTCTTAACGACGGGTTAACGCGCATCGACCATAAATGAACATCAGCGGTCTTCCACCGATGCCCGGCGGAAAGTCGCGTAATTCATCGGTGAGCGAGAAGAGGCGGTCTGAACCGCGCCGGGTTTGCCGGAGGCTCCAACTCATGAATAGTATGAAGCATTATGAAGAGGACAACCAACAAGTGTTCGCCGGGCGCACATGAACGTGCGGTGCGGATGGTTTTGGACAATTGAGAGCAGCATGGCAGCCGCTGGTCTGCTCTCCTGTCGATTTCAGCGAAGATCGGTTGTGCGTCTTAGACACTAAACGAATGAGTGAAGAACGTCGAAATCGATACGGGTCAGAGCGGCGAGGTCACCACCGAGCAAGCTGAGACGATGAAGGCGCTGGAACGCGAAGTCTGTGAGCTCAAGCGGGCCAAAGAGATTCTTCGCAAAGCGTCTGCATATCTTGCTTAGACTAAGCTCGACCGCCCGCTTAAAGAATGATCTAGTTCCTTGAGGATCACCCCGCTGATCATGGTGGTAGAGCCGATTTGCAAGGTTCTGCCGATTGCTCCAGCCACTTTCTATGATCATTTGGCCGAGCAGGCTGGTCCTTCGCGCCGTTCGGTCCCCGTAAAGCGAGACGAAGAACGGAAGCCTGAGATTGAGCGGGTCTTTGTTGAGAACCCGAAGGTCTTCGGCGTGCCTTAAATCTGGCATCAATTGCATAGGGAAAGCTCTGACAATTCACGCTGTATGGTGGCCCGCTTGTTAAAGGACCTAGGGATCTCAGGCGTCATCCGCGGCAAAGAAGCTTAGAACGACCATCATTGACAGGGAATTACCTCTTCCAGTGGAGAGGGTGAACCGCAGGGTTCCTTACGCCTGCACCCAACCTGCCATCGGTCAAGAATTACACCGATGTCGTAACGTGGCAACTGTTTGTCTATGTGGCTTTCGTCATCGACGTGTTTGCCCAAAGGATCGTTGGTCCGCGGGCAAGGCGCACGGCACATGTTAGCATGGTCCTCGACGCTCTTAAGCAGGCCTATTATCAACGCAGGCCAGCACAGCACCAACCGTTGCATCACTCGGACGGCGGGTCGCAGTATCTGTAGATTAGGTACACCCAACGGTTGGCAGAGGCGATGATTGCACCTTCTGTGGGCGGCGTCGGGGATACCTATGACAGTGTTTGGGCTGAGAAGATCAACGACCTGTTTAAAACTGAACTTATTCACAGACGCGGCCCACGGCGCAACTTTGAAGCAGCGGAATACGCTACCACTGAATAGATCTTTAGGATCAACAATCACCAATTGAATCTCCCTAGGGTTGAAATAAAGTCGGGTCCGAGGTCCGGCTGGTTGTTTCCAGCAAAGTATTTTTTGTTTTCTACCGAGTTCAGTGCCGATCTTAACAATTTAGAAACCTAGAAAAAATACACCAAATTTGAGCAGTCACTAAACTCATCAAAGAAAAACTTAAAATAAATATTAGAATGGTATCGATTTCTAGCCCTCGATACCATTCATTCAGCCTACTGGCTATGTAATAGCAAGTATTTCTTTTTGTATTTCATCAGATACCTACATTTTTAGAATAATTATGTAAGTTATTTTCTTTTTAGTTTGTTATAAATATGATAATAGTTCGTTGAAATGAGCTCACACGGAAATTGAGTTCTTGAACGCCCGTTGAAATTGTGAAATTTGTAGCGTCACCGCTGCGAGCCGATATACATTTTTGACGCCTTGGCTTTACCTTAACGCAATATTGTATCAAGTGTTGCGTGACCCGCTTGCTCACCGCTCGCATGGCAAAGAGACCGTTAACCATACCATTTCAGAGTGCCTCTTCTCACAAGAGAGGAAAGAATATGGTACACTTTGAATTTGGGAACACGTTGACACGTAAGTCAGGCTTGGCGCGATCTATGTTCATCGACCGCGCTGAGCAATTTCATCACAGATTGGGGTGGGACGTAAATGTAAATGCTGTGGGAGAAGAGCGAGACGAATATGACCAACTCAATCCATTATATGTAGTTGTAGCCGATGAAAAAAATAGGCACCAAGCATCGATGAGACTGCTACCTACTGTTGGGCGTACAATGGTTAACGAGCACTTTATTCAGATTATGAATGGAGTGAAGGTTGAGAGTCCTCTTATCTGGGAGTGCACTAGGTTCTGCATATCGCCATCTGCAAAAGGAAGCGCGGCGATCAAACTTCTTGCAGCAGGCGGCAAAATTATGAAAGAATTAGGCCTGCGCAGTTTTGTTGGCGTGTTCGATCAGAAGATGCTTCCGATCTACCGCCGGCTGGGTTCAAGACCAACAGTAATCGGTTGGTCTGAAGGGCGTGAGAACATTATTGGTGTAGGGCTGTGGGATTACAGTTCTTCGGAATATGATAAGATGTTGGAGCGTAGCGGTCTGTCTGAAACAGAAATGGAGTTATTCTTTGTGAATTCGAGGCTTCAACTACCGATCTCACCAAGAAAGAGAGCCTAAGTTGCGTAATAGATTATAGGCGGTAGCTGTGATGTCCTGCGTCCTAGTCTGGTTCCAACCTGCATAGGTTTTGCACGCTGGAGCTGAACACTAGCTCAATTTTCACACTTCAGAAAATCTATGCCGTAGTAGGGGTGACCGTACTACGACAACAACTTTGGTTGAGGTGAGACTTGCGCTCATCCGCAATGGACGCAGCGGATAACAATCCAAAGACCCTGCGCCTGCCGATTTTCTGGCGCGACCAAGACAGGCTCGCACGCATTTGTGCAGCGCAGGGCGTGGATCATGCACAATATTAGGCTCACCTGATTGGGTAATCCCCCCGAAATTTAGGGGTGTGCTGAAGTAGAATTTTCTCGAATGATGAAAGAGGAGATTCTGATGAAGA
>NZ_CANMEU010000037.1 GCF_947497045.1 uncultured Tateyamaria sp.
ATTCTGGCGGGTGACGGCGATGACGCGATCTATGACGGAGCTGGTGATGACACCGTTGAAGGCGGCGCCGGTCGTGACAGGTTGTACGCTGGAGATGGCGCGGACAGCTATGATGGTGGGGCCGGTGTCGATGAAGTTTACTATACAAGGTCCACCAGCGGTCTGACGATCGATATGACCGATAGCACGAACAGCACTGGCATTGCTGCCGGAGACACATTTGCGAATATCGAATACGTGCGAGGCTCGGATTTCGATGACGTCATAATCGCGGACGCTCAAAGGGTTTTCGGCAACGGTGGCGATGATATTTTGCAAGATGGAGCCGGTTTCCAGTTTCTCTTGGGCGGTGCAGGCGCAGATACGTTCCGGTTTATTGCAGGTGATGTGACGCGGGACCGTGTGCAAGACTTCGAGCTGGGGCAAGATCGGCTGGACTTCAGTGCGTGGGGCGCAACGCAACTGTCTGAGTTGAGCATTAACGAACCGGTGAGCGGGTCCGGAACCCCGCAAGGGCGGCTGCTTATCGAGTATGGCGCAGAAGGCATCTGGCTGGATGGTCTGGGTTCGAATGATATCGCCGAACTTACGTCAGACCACTTCATGTTCGCGACACCGCCAGTGGTGGATCCTGATGGCGGTCAGATTGTTGACGGCACTTCGTCCAATGACAACATCAACGCAAACTTTGTGGACGCAGACGGGAACTTCATTTCCGACCAAGGCCAGTCAATTCTGGCCGGTGACGGCGATGACGCGATCTATGACGGAGCTGGTGATGACACCGTTGAAGGCGGCGCTGGCCGTGACAGGTTGTACGCTGGAGATGGCGCGGACAGCTATGATGGTGGGGCCGGTGTCGATGAAGTTTACTACACAAGGTCCACCAGCGGTCTGACGATCGATATGACCGACAGCACGAACAGCACTGGCATTGCTGCCGGAGACACATTTGCGAATATCGAATACGTGCGGGGCTCGGATTTCGATGACGTCATAATTGCGGATGCTCAAAGGGTTTTCGGCAACGGTGGCGATGATATTTTGCAAGATGGAGCCGGTTTCCAATTTCTCTTGGGCGGTGCAGGCGCAGATACGTTCCGGTTTATTGCAGGTGATGGGACGCGAGACCGTGTGCAAGACTTCGAGCTGGGGCAAGATCGGCTGGACTTCAGTGCGTGGGGCGCAACGCAACTGTCTGAGTTGAGCATTAACGAACCGGTGAGCGGGTCCGGAACCCCGCAAGGGCGGCTGCTTATCGAGTATGGCGCAGAAGGCATCTGGCTGGATGGTCTGGGTTCGGACGATATCCAAAACTTAGGCGCAGACGACTTCATATTTGCTTAAGCCTAAGCTGTATATAGACATATATGCCCGCTCTGAGAGGCTGAGCCGTACTCAACCAAATTGCTCGAACTATGATAGCATCAATGGCCAACTGGCTTTGCTATCACGCCCAACCAAGTGTAAGTCGAGAGTTAACAAGGTAGCGATTGGATGGATCAAGCTGAGAGCCGAAATGGTCGTCGACTTCAGGTCTTAATTCCGTTGGTTATTCAATGACAGGTTACCATGAGCTTCGCGTCGCAAGACGGGCATCGCGCAAATTGTATTGGTCCGTCGGCATCTTCAGCGCGTTTACCAATATATTGATGCTCACCGGACCACTGTACATGCTGCAGGTCTACGACCGGGTTCTTGGAAGTGGCAGTGAAGAGACCCTCGTCGCTTTGTCGATATTGGTGATCTTTCTATATGGCGTCATGGGGATACTGGACTACACCCGTGGTCGCGTCATGGCGCGTGTGGGTGCTCGGTTTCAATCCGCTCTGGATGAGCGTGTCTTTGATGTGGTTCTGCGTAAATCTGCCACTGCGCCGGATGCCCGCACCCAGTCCGGTCTGATGGATCTGGAAGCCATTCAACGGCTGCTGACGTCACCTGTGTTGATGGCGTTCTTTGATCTGCCTTGGACTCCAATTTTCATCGCGGGAATTTTTCTTTTTCACCCGCTGTTGGGGTGGTTGGCGGTCGCAGGTGGGGTTTTTCTGATCGGCATCGCGCTCGTCAATCAACTTCTCTCCAAACGCCCTCAACTGAGAGCAGGACAGGCAGGACAGGCTGCGACACGTGTATCTGATCAGTTCCGGGTGGATGCCGAGATGGTTCAGGCGATGGGTATGAAAACGGCCGCGCTGCTGCGATGGCGCAACGCGCGGCAGGCATCACTGGTCGAGCAGATCAAAACCACAGATATCGGGGGTGGTTTCTCCTCGCTGACCAAAACGGTCCGCCTGTTTCTGCAAAGTGCGATGCTGGGGCTGGGCGCGTATCTCGTCTTGCAAAACGAGATGACGGCAGGGGCTATGATCGCAGGATCGATAATGCTTGGACGGGCTTTGGCCCCGATCGAACTCATGCTTGGGCAGTGGCAATTGGTGCAGCGTGCCCAATCGGGTTGGCACGCGCTGGCGGCATTGCTTAGTGCCGTTCCTGCAGAGCGCGAGCATACCGATCTGCCAAAACCAAAGGCCAAACTGGTGGTGCAATCGCTCACGGCAGTGCCGCCGGGAGGGAGAAAACCGGCCCTTGGCAATGTGGGATTTGAGCTGCCGCCTGGGCAAGCAATGGGTGTGATTGGCGCGTCTGGATCTGGAAAATCAACGCTCGCGCGATGTCTGACGGGGGTCTGGGCACCGGCCAGTGGCTCGATCCGTTTGGATGCCGCGGCCCTTGATCAATATCATCCTGACGCATTGGGTACGTTCATCGGATATCTGCCACAGCGCGT
>NZ_CANMEU010000038.1 GCF_947497045.1 uncultured Tateyamaria sp.
TACCTTTCGATTGGGGTGTCCAGGCCCGGATCAGAATGGCGGAAAACCGACTGTCATTGGTGGTTTGAAACGGCGCGTTGCAGTTCTTTTTTTCAATGTCTGCAGTGAACTTCAAATGCAGGGCCTTAGCAGCGAATTGATGTAAAGTTCAGCAGACTGTGAGTTCCGCTAGTTTGGGATTTTGCTGCTGCAGCGAATGGCCGCTCTGACGGGCCGCACCGCAGCATGCCGAGCAGTGAGTGAATGTCTCTTATGGGCCGTCCTCTTCGACGTGATCCGAAATAGCGCAACGGATGCTGCGGTCGCTCCGATGGCAGCAACAGAGCCCAGACCACCCGAGATGATGCACTGCGGCTAAAGTCGGCTTTTGCACTTTTGCCCTGTTGAATTTTAATCAGGTCAGTAGGATTGATGCTGCAGTCTTGGAGATTGAACTTGGAACACCTCAAACCGTTCAAAGAGCGTGAAGTCTTGCGCCTGGAATCTGCCAATACCGCGGGTTGGCAATTGAAGCGATATGCGATCCTTGCAGACGGTAGAGCTTTTGACACGGAAGTGGCGGCAGCGGCGACAGATGAGTCGCTGAAACGCCTCCCGGAAGCTGGCTCCTTGACCGATGCGGCGGGGAACCACGGAATCGGATTTCAGATAATACACTTCGCGGAAACGGCAGTGGTCTCCCCCGTTTTCTATTGGCAGTGGGGTAGCGTGTTGGCGCAGCCGTTTCAGATCAAGGCGTATTGGGACGAACCCACAGTCTTCAAAGATGGTGTGGATGAAATTGTGGGCTGCATCTGGGAAATGAATATCGTTCGAGATGAGGTCAAAGCTTGGACGGAAACCATGCTTGGAAGGTCTCAAAACCCTCTGGAACAACTTCCGGATTACCTAAAAGCACACGTAGAACTCGCATGACACAGGTGACGGTCAGAGAGGCGATGGCAGATGATGATGCCGTGATGAGCCAAATCCTGCGAGATATCCTGATAGCTTGGAAAAGTGAGAGACCTAGCGGCGTAGCGCATGTATCAGCCCACTACGTAAATCACCCAGATCGCCAGCGTTGCTCAGTTGCAGTCGATGACGACGGTGAAATCCTTGGTTTCCAGTCTTTGAAGCGGGCAATAGCAGGCAACGCTTATGGCCTCCCTGAAGGATGGGGCATCATCGGAACGTACGTAGACGCCAAAGCGGCAGGTCGTGGCGTAGGCAAAGCATTGTTTGCCTCGTCGCTGGATGCTGCGCGGGAAGCGAGGTTAACTGAAATAGATGCCACGATTGGAGCGAGTAATGTGTCCGGTCTCGCTTTCTACGATGCGATTGGCTTTCAGACATACCAAACCAAGCCCGGTGCGATCTGTAAGAAGTACACCTTGGCCTGACCCTAGAAGACGACCTTAAGCAGCCATTCGCGCAGACGCAGCGAAAGTGCAATTTGTCCCGCGATGTGTGAGTTCGACGAAGCCAGGAGTTCGCGCTTGCAGCGAATGACCGCAAAGCGGTGTGGTTTCAACTGATCGCCGCAACACAGGCTTCAAATTTCTCTGCTGGGGTTTGGTATTGCAAGGTTTTTCGAGGTCTCTCGTTGAGCTGGCGAGCGACGGCGCTGAGTTTGGCTTGGCTAAAGCCTGATATGTCAGTGCCTTTGGGGAAGTATTGGCGAAGCAGCCGGTTGGTGTTCTCGTTGCTACCGCGTTGCCAC
>NZ_CANMEU010000039.1 GCF_947497045.1 uncultured Tateyamaria sp.
TAACTAAGCCCAGATGAGCGACGACTCCTCAAAGTCAAACCGCCATCTGTCTCAAACCATTTGATGACGGACAGCTCCGCTTACTCTCTCAGAGAATAGGCGATCCGCACCCGCCGCCGTCAGCGTGTCGGTTCGAGCGCCAGGATTTTGGTCTGTGGTTGAAACGTGAGCATATCCGATGATCATGCTCCATGATGACAAAAACCCTCCAAAACTCCAAACGTTGTATCACGGGTTTATGTAACGTCTAAGCCTTTGACCGCTCTCGCTCAGATTGTACGTGACAAAAAACACCGTTTACGGATACAAAAAGCCAATCGATTTGGCGATATACCCATTGGAACATGAATGCTTAAGGTTTTACAACCGAATCAACAGGATGAGAGCGTTGCTGTCAACAAAGCTAATTCAGGAACATCATTTCGACTAGCCTCTTCTGGTTCTGATCTGCCAGCCATCGTGCGACTTGCACAAGATGCACACAACGAAAGCAGGTTCGGCTATATGCCGTTCAACCCTGATAAGGTTCGTAAGATCGCAAGAGCCGCGTTCAAAGACCAAAAACGCCATGCCGTCATGATTGCCGAGAAGCACGATCAGGCCGTTGGCTTCGTCTACTGTTCAGTTGGCGAGTACCATATTGGTTCAAATGTTCTTTTGACCACCATCCATAACATGAATGTTGCCCACAGCGTTAGATCGTCCCTGTCCGGCGGCAAAATCGCCCTTGGCCTGTTTCGTGGGGTCGAGACCTGGTCAAAGGCCAGAGGCGCAAAAGAAATCCTGTTCCATGTCACGTCTGATGTAAGTCTTGCGCAAGCACACAAGCTGGCAAAGCGCATCGGCTATCAGTTCATCGGAGGAAGTTATGTTAAGAACACTTAGGCAGTCAAAGGCGTTAAAACTGCTACAAATGACATGCGTCGTTTCCGCCATTCTTGTACCGACTTTTTCTGTAGCAAAGACGGTCTGCGAGAGCCTCCCAGGCTCTATTGAAGTTTTGGAAGATGCAAAAGAAATTTTAACACTTGGACAGTATAACTCCTTCTTCGGTTTCGCAAACCGCATAGCCAATATTGATACAAATCCTGAAGCATCGGACAATACACCAGAAGGTATATTGTCTCGCGCCTTCCCAGGTGGATTTCAAACCTGCTCAACAATAATGTCAAAAATGGTTTCGGAACGATTTATCTCCGAGATTGTGATATTTATAGACTCCCAAGAAAGAGTAATCTTTCTGGGCTGGGATGCAATAAAGGTCAATGATAGTTGGGAAATAGTTAAGTACCAGATCGAAGATAATTTCGAGAAAATCATAGAAGAATGGAGATCGTAAGGTGGGAAATACCGAAATAAGTATCGGAAGAGTTTTCGGAACAGATACCGGACAAATTACTGGCGGCGCTTCTGTTGGAATTCGCTTTGGAGGCGATGATAACTCCATTTCCCTGAAAGGAACCGCAGTTATTAACGCCAACCCATTTGTAACCCGTCACGGCCTTTGAGACAGACAGCATTGTTTTGCTAAGGGAGTGTCTTTCGCTCATCGTAACCCTTG
>NZ_CANMEU010000040.1 GCF_947497045.1 uncultured Tateyamaria sp.
CCGCAGAGCAGACCTCATTTCTCTCAATCGGAGCAAACGCAAAAAGAGGGGAACCGCTGTTGGGCGGTTCCCCTCTCTCGTCCTGCCTCTGATGCCGGACCGCAGGCCCGTCTGGAGATACCCGACCTGCGATCCGTGAGGTCTGTGCTTGGGAGGAGGTACAGACCTGCACGACGTCAAGGCGCTCCGGTTGCCCGGAACGCCCTGATGATGCACCCCTTCGGGTGAGAGATCTGATCACCTCCTTTCGATGAGATGCAGCTGGATCAGCCGACCAGGGCCAGACCGTCGTTCGCGCGGTCGTCCAGCGTGTCGCTGTCCACGAATGGGATGATCGAGAAGGTGTCACCGCCGCGTTGATCTTCGTTCTGAACCGCGTTGACGCGGAGATCACCATCGGGCGTGTTGATCAGCAGCGAGAGGTATTCATTGCCGCTGCGCACGCTTTTTGTCATCCAGGCTGAACCAACGCGGATTGGTTTGCCTTTGGGTGAGCTGACTTCGATGCGGTAGTCCGGGTGGGTTTGCTCGACCTTGTAGTCGTTCTCGATCAGCATGAAGTCGAGATCGAACATCATGTTTACGACGTAGCCAGCGAATGCGTTGTCGGCATCCATTGCAGTCAACTCGCCCGAGATGGAGCCGGATTTCATGGTGCCGGTTGAGACGAACGGGATGATTTCGAATGCGCCGCTCTTGCTCTTGCGCGCGTCTTCATTCTGAACCGCGTTGACGCGGAACGGCCCAAGGCCCACGTCGATCTGCATCGAGAGGTAGGCGTTGCCGGTGTTCGTGCCGACTTCGTTCCAGGCCGAGCCGATGCGAACCTTGCGACCGGATGTGTTGACGGCTGTAACGTCATAGTCCGGGCTGCGCTCTGACATTTTCGAGCGTGTTTCCAGCTGGATTGCGATGTCGAACTTCTTGTTGTGGATGGTGCCTGTGAAGGCTGTGGTTTCGGTGTCGGTGCTTTTGGTGAGGGTTCCTGCGAACATGGGTCTTATCCTTTGAGTTGTGCGGTGCCTGACCTGATGCCAGTGTTGCCGCGTTGCTTTTCAAACCCCTCCTGGGGTCCCCCTTCCGAAAGCTTGCTTTCCACTTTCCTGTCCCCACCGTTTGCAGCTGCGTCCGCGCCATGTGTGGTGTCACCGGCGTTGCTGTCGCACGCTGCCCCGAAGTCACGGAATGGGCGAGACATGAGGTCTGTTTCACTGTCGCAACCGTTGCAAAATATCTTGTCGTCAAACTGATCCACCTCCCACGTCTGCAATTCTTCATTCCAAGCCGCCCAGCACTGACGCTGGACGGCTTGCGAATGGCATGTGCCGCAATGGACCGTGTATCCAAGGTCGGGCCGGGCGATAAAGAACAGTTGGGGCTCTCCATTGAGCGTCTTTCCTGCCCGATCAGTCAGGCCGACTGTGCTACCATTTGGCTCGAATGTGATCAGGTA
>NZ_CANMEU010000041.1 GCF_947497045.1 uncultured Tateyamaria sp.
GCACCGGCTTTCGCTTCGGCTTCGGAGCGTGCGTTTGCGTCTTCGCGCGCAATCAGATCCTTGCGCCGGGATGCCAGCTCAATCTGGTTTTGCAACTCATTCTCGGCAATCGCCCTTTCCTTGTCCACAGCCAACGCACGACGCGAGAAAGTCGCCTCATCCGCCTTTTGCTGCAAGCTTTCAAAAGTCGGGGCCTGCAAGGCGCGGTACAGTTCTGAACTTGGGGACAAGGCAGAAACACGGATGCTCACCACCTCCAGGCCCATCGCATCCAGGGTCGGATCGGCCTGAAACCCCGCAGCAATCGCAGCCTGGATTGGGGACAATCCGGCCTCGAGCAAATCAAGCACACCCTTGTCTTTCAGGTAAGCATCGGCAAATTCACGGACCAACCCAGTCAGAACCGACTTGATCTGTTCCTCTGGCTTGCCCAAGCGACCGCCCTTGTTAATGTCGATGCCAAAATCCACACGCGACGCGATCCTGTCAGCATCCCCAACCCGCCAGTTGACAGAGCCCTGGACGGCCAAATCCTGATAGTCCGACGATTGGCCTTTGATCATAAAGATCAGCTCGCGGTCGTTCATCGGGATTTCAGTCAAAGAGGCCCCATTGGGGTCAAACCAGAACGAAAGACCTTTGCCAGATTTCCTGAGTGCCCCCTTGCGGAAATACTGAATGTGCTGCGATGCCTCTGCGCGCAACTGGTTGGCGAAAACATAGCGTTTGATCTGTGCCATAGTCCTTACTCCTTTGACCTGACTTCATACAGTTCAGCGGGGCGATATGCGCCGCCGGTCTCAAACTCGCCTGTCGGGACGATCATTCCGCGATCCAGCAATTTACGCCGGAACGGGGGTTTTTTCAGGGGTCTGCCCAGAATAGCTTCGTGGACTTCCTGAACTTCACGCAGAGTGAAGCGATCAGGCAGCAGGGCAAAGCCGATGGGCGAATAATCCAGTTTGCCGCGCAACCGCTTGACCACATCCCCAAGGATGGCGGCGTGATCAAAGGCAAGCGGCAGGCGCACGCCATTCATCTGCGCAGCCACTGGGCCGCCGGTCTCGCCCTCCCAATCGACAATGATGTGGGCGAGATCCGCATCGAGCAGTACTTCAGATGGGCAAAGCGCAAGATATACGATGCTGATCACGCGGCCACGCGGGTCACGCCCGAGCGCCCCATAAGTGGCAAGCTGTTCAAAATGAACTGCTTTGATGTCAACCTTTTCGCCCAACACACGTTCTACGCTGTCTTCCGGTGCTTCATCAATGTGAACGAAACCACCCGGCATCGCCCAACCCGCAACGTCATCTTCGGGACGATTGACCAGCAAAACAT
>NZ_CANMEU010000042.1 GCF_947497045.1 uncultured Tateyamaria sp.
CGCGCCGTTTCAAACCACCAATGACAGTCGGTTTTCCGCCATTCTGATCCGGGCCTGGACACCCCAATCGAAAGGTAGAAAATCCTGTTCGATCCCATCGGCAAATATCACTCCGCCATCGTTGATGCGCGACAGCACTGATAGGTGCGCGTCGCCGTTGATTTCCCCTGCCGCGATCTCACATCCGCTCGTCCGGCTTGGCCATGGTTCGCGGGCAAAGAACGCCGCGCAGTTATCTTCAGGGTCTATTTCAAACGGGCGGTGAGTGGCAGCCATGATCGACTTGGCCCAACCGGTCAGCCCGGTGCCGGTGGCAACGATCATGCCGCTTGACGATTGAAACTCTTCTGCGCCGCCCGATTGCACGATATAGCGCGCGGACTGGTGGGAGCGATGGCCGATGAACAGTTCATTCAGGGCCAGCAGTGACAGACCTTCGCCTGCTTTGGCCTCCACCATCACACGGGCCTGGATGTCGACGTCGGCCTGCGCGGCGGATTTCAGCAATCCCGGCAAACGATCAACACCGTGACGGGTCAACACGCCCTCGGAGGAGGCCAGATCAGGGGAGATCCCGATCACTGGCTGACCATCCAGATACTTGGCAATATTCGCGACAAGCCCGTCTTGGCCGATGGGCACGATAATGTCCTCCGGCCTAAACAGAAAGCGGTTCAAATCCTCGCGGATCACATGAACAAAGGACCAATCAGCGGGCACGGCTTCTTTGGCGGCACTCAGGGCGCGGGATTGCAACGCATCCCGCACCTCCAATTCGGCCAGCTTCTGACCACGGGTGGACAGAAAGAATTCGGCCTGGCCCCGCGTGCCGTGCTTGGCCAACAGGGAGGCATATTCGGTCTCTCTGGACACAAGCACAACACGCGGGTTCAGGCTGCTCATCCTATTTCTCCATCACTTTGGGGCCATCAATGCTTTGGCCTGCTGAACGATCCCGGACAGCATGTCAGGGCTGACGGTCAAGCTGTCAATCTTCTCCAGTTTGCTCGCAAACTCCTGCGCGGCAAGGGCGAACATGACCGCAGGAGGAACCGATGCGACGGCGTTCATACGGGCCCTTTCCATATCGGCAGCGGCCTGTTCGACCGCGCGGATACGCTTGGCTTCGGCTTGGGCACCAACGATCTTGGCCGCGCTGTCAGCTTCGACCATGATACGCTT
>NZ_CANMEU010000043.1 GCF_947497045.1 uncultured Tateyamaria sp.
TGATGGGGTGGATGGCTCCTGCTCCAACCGGCGTCGCAATGCGCCATACTGCAGATGTCCACATCTGCTTTTGAGAGGAGCCACCCAATGCAAGTTACCACAATCGGCCTTGATCTGGCCAAGAACGTTTTTCAAGTGCATGGTATTACTCAGGACGACGAGGTCGCATTCAATCGGCCTTTGAGACGGGCGCAGTTGTTGTCTTTTTTCTCTAAACTTGAGCCCTGCCTGATTGGTATGGAGGCCTGTAGCAGCGCACACCATTGGGGACGTGAGCTGACTGAGCTCGGTCACGATGTCCGGCTTATCCCACCGATTTATGTGAAGCCTTATGTCAAACGCGGTAAGTCCGATGCCATTGACGCCGAAGCGATATGCGAGGCGGTCACGCGCCCAACGATGCGTTTTGTCGCAATTAAAACCGTAGAACAACAATCCTTGTTATCGCTTCATCGTGCGCGGGATTTGCTGGTTCGCCAAAGAACTCAGCTCATCAATGGGTTGCGCGGCATGGTTGCTGAGTTCGGTGTCTATGTGGCCAGAGGCATCGCTCGCATCATCGACTTTGCTGAGAGTATTTTGGCAGGTGAGGTCTTGGATTTGCCGGATATCGCGAACGAGGTAATCCACAATATGTGCGAACAGCTTATGGCACTGCATGCACATATTCGCTGGTACGAGAACCGTTTGAAACAGGTCGCCAAGGAAGACGCAGGGGTGCGGTTGTTGCGTACCATCCCAGGCGTTGGTGCTGTGACCGCCTCAGCAATCATCGCCAGCATTGGTGACGGCCACCAGTTTGAAAATGGTCGCGCGTTTGCAGCATGGTTGGGTCTAACGCCCTCAAACAAATCCAGCGGAGGGAAAGAGAAACTGGGACGGATAACGAAGATGGGTGATCAGTACTTACGGTCGCTATTAGTTGTTGGCATGACATCGCTTGTCCGACAAACACGATCTCACCCGGAGCGTGCGAGCAAGTGGCTCACGTCGCTGTTGGAACGCAAACCAGCTCGCGTCGCCACCGTCGCCATGGCCAACAAAACCGCACGGATCGTTTGGGCCGTTCTCACTCGCAACGAACCTTACAACCCGCACACCGCTTGAGGAAAAAAGGAACAACGAGTTAGCAAGACCTGCGAGATGATGGTGCATA
>NZ_CANMEU010000044.1 GCF_947497045.1 uncultured Tateyamaria sp.
GGCGGTTTCAACGGGTGAGCGCAACACTTTACTCTTTTTGGAAAGATGGAGTGTGAGAGATGAAGTATCGTAGGCGGACGTTTTACACGGACAAACAGAAGTCCGAGATGTGGGATCGCTGGCAACGCGGGGAGTCGATGAGTTCGATTGGGCGGCATTTCAATCGTGCGTCATCTTCAATCTTCCCGCATTTGGCGCAGTTCGGCGGGATCCGGCCACCTGCCCGTAAGAGATCGCGTTTTGCTTTGAGCTTGCCAGAGCGAGAGGAGATATCGCGCGGCCTGGTCGCAAATCAGTCCCTGCGTTTGATCGCCAAAAGCCTGAACCGCGCGCCTTCGACGATCAGCCGAGAGGTCCGCAGAAATGGCGGGCGTCAGGCCTATCGCGCCGCGCGTTCAGACCAGCGTGCATGGGACAGCGCAATGCGACCAAAACCATGTAAGCTGGCATTCAACGATCCATTGTGCCAACTGATCGCACGCAAGTTGCGTCGGAAATGGTCACCGCAGCAGATCGCCGGTTGGCTCAAGCGCAAACACCCCGACGAGGAGCAGCATCGCGTGTCCCACGAAACGATCTACCGCAGCCTTTATGTGCAGACCCGTGGGGTCTTGAAGAAAGAACTGCAGGAGTGTTTGCGCAGCCCGCGTGCCATCAGGCGGTCACGGCACGCGACCCAGAAAGGGTTGAAGCTGCGCAAGATCAAGGATGCGATCCCGATCAGTGAACGCCCTCCTGAGGTCGAGGACCGGGCCGTGCCGGGACACTGGGAAGGCGACCTGATCGTTGGCTCCAACAACAGCTACATCGCCACACTCGTGGAGCGCCATTCCCGATTTGTGATGCTGGCCAAAGTCGAGAACAAGGACACCCAGAGTGTTGTCGCGGCCCTGATCA
>NZ_CANMEU010000045.1 GCF_947497045.1 uncultured Tateyamaria sp.
AAGGGTTACGATGAGCGAAAGACACTCCCTTAGCAAAACAATGCTGTCTGTCTCAAAGGCCGTGACGGGTTACAAAAAGCGGAGCAACCATGGGGACATGTAGCAATAGACTGGTTACGCACGCAGCGATGGTTCTTTGGGACTTCCATCGGATTCGAAGTGAGCTTGGCCCTGCCGACTGGGCTGTTGCGCTTGGCTCGTATGATACAACTGTCGCAACAGAGGCCGCTAAATTGCGTTTACAAGGGACTGTCGAAAAGATCCTCTTCACTGGGCACTTCGGAAATTGGACCAGAGGGACTTTTGACAATACTGAGGCAGAAACCTTTGCAGCAATCGCAGTTGCTGAAGGAGTACAGAGTGACGACGTTTTCCTAGAGAAGGATGCGACAAACATCGGTGAAAACATCGATTTTTCTAAGCGTATCCTGGGTAATTCGGTCTCAGTTGTTTTCGTCGCTAAACCACAGACCATGAAGAGGTGCTTCGCAACGGTAATGAAGAAGTGGACAGGTATCGACGTCCAGTTTTGGCATCCTGTCCGTCATCAAATGGTTTGAGACAGATGGCGGTTTGACTTTGAGGAGTCGTCGCTCATCTGGGCTTAGTTAAG
>NZ_CANMEU010000046.1 GCF_947497045.1 uncultured Tateyamaria sp.
GGTAATCCCCCCGAAATTTAGGGGTGTGCTGAAGTAGAATTTTCTCGAATGATGAAAGAGGAGATTCTGATGAAGAAATCGAAATACAGCGACGCCCAGATCATGGCGATCCTGAAGCAGGCCGAAAATGGTGTGCCTGTCTCTGATCTGTGCCGCGAGCATGGGATGAGTAGCGCAAGCTTCTACAAATGGCGCTCCAAATACGGTGGCATGGACGCCAGCCTGATGGCGCGGATGAAAGAGCTCGACGAAGAGAACAAACGGCTCAAGAAGATGTATGCCGAGAAGAGCATGCAGAACGATCTGCTGAAGGAAGCCCTTGGAAAAAAGTGGTGAGGCCGTCTCAAAGGCGCGAGATGGCCGAATGGGCGGTGCGCTACCGTTCCGCCAGCATCGCTTTGGCATGCAGGGCGTTCTCGATCAGTGAGACATGCTATCGATATCAGCCAAAGCTCAGCGATGAGAATGAGTTGATTGCCGATTGGCTGGTCGCGTTGACGAATGCCAAGCAGACCTGGGGCTTCGGCCTGTGCTTTCTGCATCTGCGGAACGTGAAGGGGTTCAAATGGAACCACA
>NZ_CANMEU010000047.1 GCF_947497045.1 uncultured Tateyamaria sp.
GTCAGCTGCTTTCATGACAATGAAGTTCGGGCTGGTGATGAGATCATGTGAGCGAAGAAGCCTGTAAACACTGGATTCTGAGACAAAGTAGCTGCGCTCGTCAGTGAACGTGACCGCCAGTTCTCGTGGGCTTAGTTCTGGCCGCGCCAAGGCCATTTCCAACATGGCTTGGCGAACTTCGTCAGGAATGCGGTTCCAGACACGACCAGGGTGTGGCTTGCGATCCTCGAGTCCGGCCTCACCACGCTGCAGGTACCGATCATACCAGCGGTAGAAAGTCGGGCGCGACACGCCCAACTTTTCCAACGTAAGTTTGACCGGCAGATGCGATCCCTCGACCAGCCTGATGATCTCCAGCTTTTCTGATGCAGGATACCTCATTCTGGGTCGTCCCCATCCGCAAGCATGCTTTTTTTGAGAAGCCGCAACTCAAGCGTCTGCTCTGCCACGACCTCTTTAAGATCATGGGCTTCACGTTTCAGATCAGTAACTTCGCT
>NZ_CANMEU010000048.1 GCF_947497045.1 uncultured Tateyamaria sp.
GACGCGGGGCGTTCTCAAGAAGGAATTGCAGGCACATTTGCGGGCGACAAGGTCAATCAGGCGCTCGCGCCATGCCACATTGAAGCGCAGCGGGTTGGACAAGTTCAACGATGCTGTTTCTATCCGCGAGAGACCTGCCGAGGTCGAAGACCGCGCCGTGCCGGGCATTGGGAAGGCGATCTGATTGCAGGCTCCGGCAACAGCTTCATCGCGACACTGGTTGAACGTCACACCTGTTTTGTGATGCTGGCAAAGGTCAGCAACAAAGACAGCCGCAGCGTCATTCAGGCACTGATCAAACAATCGCGCAAATTGCCCAAGGAACTCTATCGATCTTTGACACGGGATCGAGGCACTGAGATGTCCGGCCATCGCACGTTCACATTAGCGACTGATATCGACGTCTTCCTCTGCGAACCACATTCGCCGTGGCAACGTGGGTCA
>NZ_CANMEU010000049.1 GCF_947497045.1 uncultured Tateyamaria sp.
AGTTCCGTGATAAGACGACGGCACCCAACCAGCTTTGGCAGACTGACTTCACGTATCTCAAGGTTATTGGTTGGGGTTGGTTCTATTTGTCGACCGTTCTGGATGACTACAGTCGGTATATCATCACCTGGAAGCTTTGTACCGGCATGGCCGCATCTGATGTGCAGGACACGTTAAATCAGGCGCTGGAAGAAACCGGGCTTGATCAGGCTAATGTCGTTCATCGTCCACGTCTGCTGTCAGACAACGGCCCCTGCTATATCTCCGGCGAACTGGCCGAATACTTGGAAGACAAAGGCATGCCGCACACACGCGGCGCACCTTATCATCCGCAAACCCAAGGCAAGATTGAGCGTTGGCATCAGACCCTCAAGAACCGCATTCTATTGGAGAACTACTTC
>NZ_CANMEU010000050.1 GCF_947497045.1 uncultured Tateyamaria sp.
TTCTTCATCAGAATCTCCTCTTTCATCATTCGAGAAAATTCTACTTCAGCACACCCCTAAATTTCGGGGGGATTACCGTAGCAACGCTTCTTCGCGTGCTTATGGTGCTATCGGAGTGATGGTATGGAGTTAGGGTGTTGGTTTTGAGTTCTAAAATGTGAAAAGCTGTGTTACACATGATCGTCCTATGTACCGCTCGTCTTCCGAAAGCCGTTTGAACATCCAAAGAGTATTCACGTGCAATTCGAACGGTGCTCCGATGTAGTCTGACGCCGAATTGGCGGTGGCTAGCAATTCAGCATGTAACCCGTCACGGCCTTTGAGACAGACAGCATTGTTTTGCTAAGGGAGTGTCTTTCGCTCATCGTAACCCTTG
>NZ_CANMEU010000051.1 GCF_947497045.1 uncultured Tateyamaria sp.
AGACGCAACGGCGGTGTCCGGCGATACCGTGCGGCCATGTCTGACGCGGCGGCCTGGGATCGCGCGCATCGCCCCAAGCCCTGCAAGCTCTTGGGCAACGACTATCTCTGCCGGACGATATCCGCCAAGATGCACCGCAAGTGGTCCCCGCAACAAATTGCAGGCCGGCTGATGCGAGAACATCCCAACGACGACCAAAAGCGTATCTCGCATGAGACGATCTACCGAAGCCTGTTCATCCAGACGCGGGGCGTTCTCAAGAAGGAATTGCAGGCACATTTGCGGGCGACAAGGTCAATCAGGCGCTCGCGCCATGCCA
>NZ_CANMEU010000052.1 GCF_947497045.1 uncultured Tateyamaria sp.
GCCGCAGGCCACGCGGCTACCGCAGGCACAGCCGGACCCATATCTTCGACGTTCAAAGCCTGTCTCACAGGCCCGATCATATCTCTGAACGTGTGGAGTTTGGCCACTGGGAGTGCGATCTGACGATGTTCCGCAAGGAGCATGGAAAGGTGAACGTCACGTCTCTGGTCGAACGCGTCAGCCGTTTCGCCGTGGTGATGCATAACGAGGATCGCCAGTCCAAGCCCATCATGGAGGCACTGATCCAGGGTCTGGCTCCCCTGCCCGCCGACGCGCGCC
>NZ_CANMEU010000053.1 GCF_947497045.1 uncultured Tateyamaria sp.
ATCATCCGCAAACCCAAGGCAAGATTGAGCGTTGGCATCAGACCCTCAAGAACCGCATTCTATTGGAGAACTACTTCCTGCCTGGCGATCTCGAAGCGCAGATTGCCGCCTTCGTCGGTCACTACAACCATCAGCGCTATCATGAGAGCCTGAACAACGTCACACCCGCCGACGTCTACACGGGACGCGGCAAAACGATACTGTTCGAACGAGAAAGGACGAAAAGAAAAACCATGAA
>NZ_CANMEU010000054.1 GCF_947497045.1 uncultured Tateyamaria sp.
GCCTGATATGTCAGTGCCTTTGGGGAAGTATTGGCGAAGCAGCCGGTTGGTGTTCTCGTTGCTACCGCGTTGCCACGGTGATTGCGGATCACAAAAGAAGACGTCGATCTTTGTGGCCATTGTGAACTTCGCATGTCCTGCCATCTCAGATCCTCGGTCCCAGGTCAGCGACCGATACAGCTCTTTGGGCAGTTTGCGTGCCTGCTTGATCAG